>CAZMZH010000009.1:0-175512 GCA_964570665.1 uncultured Nitrospinota bacterium
TTCCGGAAACCCCTTGTTCGTCAACATTGTTTTCCGTTGTCGTTCCATTGACTAAGGCGTTTGATATGGCCTGATTTTTTAAATCTTCTAATCCTTCAGTGGCTAGGTTTACGGCTTTTGTTTTTTTGTCGTTATTGTTGTTATTTTCCAACGTGGAGTTCAAAACCGATATGAATGAAAAAATACCGACGCTAATCAAAACCAGAGTGATCAATAGTTCAACAAAAGTGAACCCGTTTTCTGACCCGATTGGATTTGTTTTTATAAACATTTTTTTTATGGCTAAAAAAGGGGTTTCGTTTATAAAAAGCTGAAAAGATTTTTACCGAGATTACCTATATGAACAAAAAAATTTATAGAAAACCGTCTAGCAAAAGTACTTGCCGAAATTGAAAGTATGTGCGGAGACGGGCAAAAATTGAAAAAGTACCTAGAGGGTTTTATTAAAGTGTTTGCCCTCTAGGATATTTTCAATTTTCTTGAAAAATTGAACTCTCCTTAACGATCCATTCCCTTTTTTTTGCCTTTCCCTTTGTTTTTGCCTTTCATTTTTCCTTTATTGCTCTTCTTGCTCTTCATACTTTTCTCGCTCTTTTCGCTTTTCTTACTTTTCATACTTTTTTCGCTCTTTTCGCTCTTCTTGCTCTTCATACTTTTCTCGCTCTTTTCGCTTTTCTTGCTTTTCATGCTTTTCTTACTCTTTTCGCTTTTTAAGCTTTTTTTACTTTTTTCACTCTTCTTGCTTTTTTCCTTTTTGCCTTTTTTAGCAACTACGATGTTATCGCCAAAGATTTTCTCTTCAAAAACAGGAAAGTTAACGTTTATTAAAGAATTTATATATTTACCCTGGCCCATGTCATCCATGGGCAAACTAATAGAGGAAGTAGCATTAGCGTTTCCAAAGAAAGCTAAGATTGAAACGGTAACTAAAATTCCCATTAATTTTTTTAAGCGCATATTATGTCCTTTCCTAAATAGCCATTACTGGTAATTTGGGGATGTTAGAATGAATTTTTTAAGAGAATGAACTGTAGTTTGAAATATACTACATTTTAACATTATTGTTACAGTTTATTTGGTTCTAATGTAAATCTAATGCCAACCTTGACCTTTGCTAAGAGTTTTTATTATCTTTAGTTTAGTCATTCGGAGCGATAATGTTTTCTGATAAAGATGATCTACAAAATGAAATTTCAATATCGCCGCAAAAAGTTAGCCGTTTTCTTTTGTGGATTGTATTCTATTTAATATTTCTTCATATTTTCCTTCAAGCTTTTCACTATTTTGTCTCCGAGCTTCCCTGGTTGTTGCGAGAACTCTTTGACGTCGACGAAGAAGAGAGTTTTTCCACTTGGTTTTCCGCAATGATTCTATTTGGCGCTTCGTTTTTATTATTTTTGATTGCTCGCGCTTCGACGTTTAAAAAAGAAAAATTTTCTAAACATTGGTATGGTTTGGCTATCGGTTTTGGTTTTTTATCAATGGACGAGGTTGTCGGTTTGCATGAAACATTTAATACGATAACGGAAGTAGCGTGGACGGTTCCGTTTACTTATTTAGCGGCAATTATTTTCGCTATTTACTGGAAATTTTTAGTTTATCTTCCGAGCAAGTATAAGAGAAGATTTTTGACTGCGGGAGGGATATTCCTTAGCGGCGGTTTGCTAGTGGAGCATTTGGCCGACTATTATGTTGATCTTTATGAGATGGACAATTTTGGTTATCAATTATTAACAAGTTTTGAAGAATCTTTGGAGATGATAGGAGTTATTCTCTTTATAAAGGCTCTTTTAGAATACATTTCTTCAGAAAGCTTAGATAGTTTTCGTTTTATCGTTAATTCAAAATAAAAGAATTGTATCTCGTCTTCTAAAAGTGGACCGTTCTGTACAAAAAGTTAAGAGATACTTTCTGTCAAATTTTCAAAGAAGGAGGTTGTTATGAAAAAGAGAGTATCAAGGTGCTGTGTAGTCAATTTGTAGTCAAAACAATCCGCCTAGCCGGAAAAAGCAGATTTACCGGAAAAAATTTTAAGTTCGTAAAAAGATTGAGAAAATACATTTAGCAATGAATGTAGTAAAACCAATAAGTTATAAATTTTAAGAAATTTGTACAGAACCATCTTTGGGAGCAGGGGGTCGCAGGTTCAAACCCTGCTTCCCCGACCACTATTTAAAGGACTTAGTCAATTTTTGGCTAGGTCCTTTTTGGTTTTATGGGATGAAAATGTGATAATTCTTATCTAAAAATTCAATTATTAGCTTTTAGATAAAGCCCGGTAGATTTGATTTGGTTTGATAACTTTGAAAAAACAAAAAATTAAAAAGGGAATTACAAATATAGGTTTGTATTATCAAATTTTGGACTAATAGAAAAGTCGTATAATATGGTTTTTGGCATTGACGTTTTTTTAATCTTTTTATTCTAAAAATAAGGTCGAAACATTGAAAATTGTTGAATTTTTTAAAAAACGAAAAAAAGGTTTTGGTTTGCTCTTGGTAGGGGGTGTTTTAATCCTTATTTGCGCAGGTTTGTTGTTAGAGTCTGACAATAAAGAATTGGTGGAGCCTGACAATAAAAAAAAGAACTGGGGAACTCACCAAACTAAATTCGATAAAGAATTGGGGTGGACACACATTCCCAATCATACATTTGTTCAAGGTGGAATTCGATATTCGACTAATTCGTTAGGATTTCGATCTCCAGAACTAGACCCTTCTAAGAAAAAGATTTTGCTAGTTGGAGATTCCGTGGCTTATGGCGGTTTTGTTGAGCAGGATGAAACCATGGCCCATTATCTGGAAAAAAAATTGGATGGGCATCAAGTTTTGAATTTGAGCGTTCCAGGATATGGCGTTGATCAATATTATTTTAGAATAAAAAAACATATTGCTAGTTTAAAACCTAAATTAGTAATTGTTGTTATAGGAACGGGACAAGATTTGTATGATACCTCCCAAGCGAAGACTAATTTCGCTAAGCCATATTTCAAAGTGGATCAATCAAAAGTTGAGTGGTCGAAAATAGGAGATGCAGAATTAGATTCTTCGAATGTAATTTTAATAAATGACCATGTTTCAAGGTTTTCGTGTGAAAACTTGTTTTCGAAATTCAGCTCTTTGGTAAAGTTTTCAGGTCTTGATCGGTTAGAGGAATATTTTTGTCCTTCAAGAGGCGTAAACCCAGTAGAAATTCATTATGTTCTCCGGGCGATTTTATTAAAGTTTAAAGAGTTAGCCGAAGAATATGGGACTCAATTATTTTTTATTCTGTCTCCGGATTTTTTCGAATTAGATAATGTCGAAATAGACAAATCGCTAATGGATTCGTTTTTTGAAGGTTTACCAGCAAGCATTATTCCTAAGAATTTCAAACGAAAACCTGAACCATTAATGTGGAGGACTTATATGAAAGAGTTAAAGCTGGAACACCTGGATTTTTTTGACGTGATGATGCAGAAGAATTTTAATTCTAAAGAACTATTTGTTGATAATTATCATTATTCTCCATTGGGTAATCAGCATCTTGCTAAGGCTGTATATAGCCGCATAAAAGAGCGTTTATAATTTTCAGCATAACAGAAAAAAACGCCTTCGATAGAATTCTTGGAATGTCCGCAACAATCGATAAAATCAAAAGAATCGGGAAGTCGGCTTAAAATAAACAAGTTAAAAAAATGCCCTGTTTGTGCCTTGAGAACAGGGGAGGCATAGGTTCAAATTTTGCCGCTCAAACCATTTAAAAAAGACCTGCGAGTTTTATCGTAGGTCTTTTTTTTTGAAATATTTTCCAAGCGTTTGTCTCTTAATTTTTAGACTTGGATATGAGCCTGCTTTCGGTGCAAAATGTTATCATGTGTTTTTAGTTGTCCGAAATAGTGGAAAGACCAATGAAAAAAATAAGCGTATTGGTTGTAGACGATCAACCTCCAAATGTGGCGCTAATAAAACGTATCCTTTCGATGGAAGATGGTTTTATTGTTGATGAGGCGATTGATGGAGAACAGGCGTTAAAAAAACTTAAAAGTAAAAACTATGATGTCTTATTAACCGATTGGCTTATGCCAAAAATGAATGGAGCGGAATTAATTAAACGAACCCGGATTGAATTAACATCGCCTCCTTATATAGTAATGATTACGGCTATTCAATCGGCGCAAAGTAGAGATAAAATTCTAGAAATTGGAGCGGATGAATTTATTTCTAAACCCATCAAACCTGACCGGCTTTTACTGTCTTTAAAAGAAGGACTTGCTCGAAAATCACAGGTTTTACCTAAAATTAATAAAATTAAAATTTCAAGTAAAGTTGTTACCCCTCCATTTGTGGCTGTTGTGATCGCGGCAAGCACTGGAGGGGTTGATGCGTTGTCCCACGTGTTTTGTGGGCGCTTATCCGATAAGGCGGCTTTTTTTGTTGTTCACCATTCTCCAGCTCATACCCTCAAAAACTTGGTTCGGAAAATTGGAGCCCAAACCAACCTCAAGGCAGAATTGGCGAAAGATTCTCAAAAGGTTAGTCCAGGACGGGTTTATTTTGCTCCCGCCGATAAACATTTATGCATCGACTCAGAGACATTCTCCATTCGACTAAACCAGGAACCGAAGGAAAATTATGTGAGGCCTTCCGCAGACCCGCTATTTCGTTCGGCTGCCCTGGCATTCGGAAAATACACTTTAGGAATTGTTTTAACGGGATTGGGAGTTGACGGTACTCATGGAGCGGCTCATATTAGAGCTGTTGGAGGAGTGGTGTTGGCTCAAGATCCAAAATCGGCAATTGCTCCAACGATGCCAAATAGTGTTCTTTTATCGGGTTTAACTAAACAAGTTGTTGGACTCGTGGAAATGAATTCGAAAATTGAATCTCAAATCTTAGCTCTCGCATCGGACCTTAATCCGTAATAAATTTTCGGACTGCCCTCTCTAAATTTTCTTAAGATTAATTCTGATAATTGATAGGAATAATCTTATTTATTTCTTGTAAAAATTAATAAATCCGTTAATCTAAGACTATAAAGAAAAATGATGTAAATATTGGTTGTTCCTTTTTAAGTTCGTTTGCTTTTAAATTTATAATATACATTCAATGTAATTAATTGAAGTTTTTTGCGTTCTTTTTGAATTTTGTGGAGGTTTTCCATGAAAAGATTTGGATTGAATATTGGTATTAAGATTTTGATGTTTAGCGGTTTTTTCTTAGCCCTTTTAATCGGATCTATTTATTACATTTTTCTGGAACTTGAAAAACAAACTTTGGTTATCGAAGAACAGAAAAAAGTTTTACATTTATTGGAACAGGCCACCGAAGCAAAACAGACCTTTGACGCTTTGAGGTATTGGTTAACCGACTTGTCATTGAGCTGGCAAAATGAGTCGGAAGAAAATGCCTTGGCAAATAAAGAAAAAATTGAAAAACAATTAAAGGATTTGGAAAAAATAAATCCTAAATTGATTCAAGCGCTGCGCGCTGAAGTTGATGGGCTTTTTAATAAACTGATGGAATCCGTCGATGCGTATGTAGACGAAAATCGAGTTTTGGGAAATTCGATGGTTGTCGAAGGCAGACAAATATCCGAGAAGATAGATTCCATGATTAAGAAAATAAAAATTAAAGCTGAAACGGACGCGGATAAAGCCGGTATGAAGGTGATTCAAGGAAATCACAAAATTGGCGAGATGGCTTTTTTATTATGCGGCGGCGCTTTAGCCTTAGGCTTAATAATTTCCCTTATTTTCGCGCGTTCTCTATCAAAGCCGCTTAATGCGCTCGTAAAATCTTTACGCGGGATCGCCGATGGAAATTTAAAACAGGAAAAGCTAAAGAGCAGATCCTCCGACGAAATTGGGGTTTTATCTTCGACGTGTAATGAAATGTTGGATTTTCTAGGTCAGCTTGAACGACAGGCCGAAGATATTGCCGTGGGTCGATTGGGCACCCATTACCAATTGAAAGGCGATCTTGAAATTGCTTTTGGAAAAATGTCCGCTCAATTGATGGAAAAACAAAAAATCGACTCGGTCGTCGGTTCTGTACCCATTAACGTTCTCTTTGCCGATGCGAAAGATTTGACCATTAAATATGTAAATCCGACTGCGATAAAATTGTTGGGAAGGCTTGGGCAGTACATTCCCGTAAAAGCGGAAGAAATTGTGGGCCAATCTATAGATATTTTTCATAAAAATTCCAACCAAATCAGTCAGATTGTCTCCAATCCTAAAAACCTTCCACATCATGCAGTCATTGAAATCGGTCCGGAAAAATTAGATCTTTTGGTGAGCGCTATTTACGATCAAGAACAAAACTATATTGGTCCTATGCTGACCTGGGAAGTGGCAACAGAAAAAATAGAACTCCAAGAAAAAGATAAAAATTCTAAACAAGTCATTGTTAATGTTTTAGATCAGATTTCAGAAGTGGTCGATAAGTTAAGCGAAGCCTCGGAAGAACTTGCGGCCATCAGCCTACAGATGGAACAAAATGCGGAAAAAGCGTCCAACGAAGCCAATACCGTGACTTCGGCAGCCGATGAAGTCAGCTCTAATGTCAATTCCGCCGCCGCTGGGGCGGGTGAAATGGATTTAAGTATTAAGGAAATTGCCGTCAATGCTTCTAATGCGGCATCAACGACTACTTCTGCCGTGCAAGCCGCGACGGATGCGGATTCGATTGTTACCCGATTAGGAACCAGCAGTAATGAGATTGGAGAAGTCATTAAAGTCATCAATAGCATTGCCGAACAAACTAATTTGTTGGCCCTAAACGCGACGATTGAGGCGGCCAGGGCTGGGGAAGCTGGAAAAGGATTTGCTGTGGTTGCTAATGAAGTTAAAGAATTGGCCAAAGAAACTAGTAAGGCTACCGAAGAAATCGCCAATAAAATAAAATCTATTCAGGATGACGTGAAAGGCGCTGTTTCTTCGATTGGAGACATCGGAAAGATTGTCGATGACATTAACGGTATTTCAACCACCATCGCCAGCGCTGTCGAGGAGCAAACCGCCACCACGACGGAAATGAATCGCAATATTCAAGACGCCGCTGGAGGGACTAGTAGTATCGCAGAAAATTTAAATAGTCTAGCCGATTCGGTTAATTCGACAAAAGCCGGAGCGGGCGATACGCAGATTGCCGCTTCTAATCTTTCGAAAATGGCTGGGAACTTACAGGTGTTGATTGAGAATCTTAAAAAAGACCGATTGACCTAAAAAAACACACGCTAATAATTGCGAGTAGGGAGGAGAGTTTAAAACGGTCAAACGTTTTATTGGAGTTTTTAGATTAAACTAATACCGCAAACGATAAATTGTTCATCGATTTATTCTTCTTTTTTTTCTATTCCGCTAATTATAGATTTTCCTTCCGGGGCGTTTTTCTCCAGGTGTTCGCGCACTAAGGTCACGGCATGATTGTCGTCAAGGGCTTTTATAAAAATACAAAAATCGTCTTTCGTATTATCTTTTTTATATTTTAAAAAACCTTTAACCTTAAAAAAATATTGTTTTGGCGGCATCTTTTTAAAGGTCCTTTTTACGAGATCCGGATTATTTCCAATTGAGTATGGGGACGGTAGAAATTGAATTTTTAGGAGAGCCGTCGATCAATTTATCGCTATAAACTAAATAGATTATTACGTTCCTTTTTTTATCTAAAAACCGAACAACCTGCATGGTTTTAAACAAAAGCGACGTTTTTTTGTTAAAAACTTTCTGACCGTTTTCCAGTTTTGCCGGAAGTTTAATGGGGCCTATTTGTCGACAAGCGATCGAGGCGTTGGATTTATCTTCCGCGATTCCTAATCCTCCCTTCAACCCTCCCGTTTTTGATCGACTCAAATGGCAAGCAACTCCTGGGATATCTGGGTCGTCGAAAGCTTCTATAACTATTTTATGATTGGGACCTAACATCTTAAAGGCTGTATCGACTGACCCAATTTCTTCAGCGTTTAATGAATAAGGAAATACGAAAAAAACCAATAAAATAAAATAAAAACGTGGCATGAAATTTACTCTTTTCTGTAAAGGGGACGAATAGTTTTCAATCAAGAAATTTTATCTTAACACGCGTTCCAGTAAAAAACGGATTGCGATTCTTAAACGCGATGCAATTGTTTTAAAGGTTCGACAGGACAGTGAAAAAGTCATAAGACTAGGAAAATCGGTTTATTAAGAATCAAATCGAGGGATAAGGCAAGATATTTACGAATAAATAACAATTGGAGAGATTAACGCAAAGTTTTGACGGTTTTATTCTTATCGCTAGAAATTGGTTTTTTCATGGAGGTTCATGAAATAGGTTTGTAAATCTTTTACCGATAACATTCCAACGACCTTACCTTCTTCTGTCACCGCTATGTGGCGGAATTTTTTTTCTTCAATCACCCCTGTTGCTTTAGATATTGATTCGTTCCTATCGATAGTGACAATCGGCGAGCTCATAACGTCTCTAACTTTGACTTTATGCGGGTCGCAGTCTCCGCCTAAAAATAGGTTCATCCAATCTGTTTTTGTGAAAATTCCGATATATTCTTCGTTTTCTTTAATAAGTAGAGCGCCAATTTTGTTCTTATACATTTCCTCAACGGCGTTAAAAGCGGACGTATCCGGAGTTGCGGAAAAAAGGGTGGTACTCATAATATCGCCAATTTTTTTCATAATTGAATCTCCCATCAGAGGAAAAAGAACATATCTGTCTTTGGCTGCATTGAACAAGTTAAAAAATAGGATAAGTTCCGCCGAAATTCAAGAATAATTTCTAATTCTTTTCTAATTTGCCGGAAATAGTTGTATTTGGGATTATCTAGATCTAGAAAAAAATTTGAGGTCAAGGAAGCCAGTTTTCCGGAAGGCTGAGGTTTAACAAGGTCGGCGTAACGGACTGTTACGCCGACAATTGAATGGTGGAGAAACTTATAATGCCTAGCAAATTAATGGGCCGAGTACAATCGACTGGATTGCCTTCTTTGGTCTTCCGTCAAAACCTTTAGCAAAGAAATCTTTGCTTCAATCTTTCCGCGAATCATTTGAGCTTTTAAGGCAATCAGTTTTTCTCCCGCCGCCCGGATTAAGGATTCATTCATGGGTACGCCGTGAAGCAATCGGTCTATTTCCATTTTTGCGATTTGTTTTTCGGCTTTAAAGTGAATACTTTTCTTTTGAAACTCAAAACGCATATCTTTGATGGTGGAAACCTGAGCTTCGGTTAGACCCAATTCATGTTTGAAACGTAAAAGGTGAGTGAACGGACATTTAGCGTGCGAACCTTTTCCGTGGCCTTTTTTGTGGCCATATTTAGAACCGCTTCCCTCTCTTTTATGAGAATAACTCTTTGACATGTGGTGAGACTTTTTTCCGCCGCTACCTTCTCTTTTGTGACTATAACTTTTATGTTTGGAATATGCTTTGCTTCCGCTTCCTTCTTTTTTCATAGAAGGGCTTTTGTGTTTTGAGGTGGAATGATCGTAACTGCCAGTACTTCCGGTTCCAATAGAATCCATGATATTGGCGCCAGCGATGTTAGAAAAAGCTAAGATCAAAACTAACGAAAAAAGTAAATAAAATGTAGTTTTGAGTTTGCGAGTAAGCATGAGTCCTCCTTTAATTTCTTTTATGCCTGAAGGGTCGTTAAATAAAATTATAATAATATTTCATTAGCGAGCAGTTTAATAAAATGATTTAAAATTATTTTTGCCATAGTTTTACCCGTTCCAATAGCTTGTTAAAGCTTTCGTTTAATTCTCCGATTTCGTTATGGCTTGTAATTTCTAATTTTTCTAGTTTTCTGTTGCCCAAGGTTAGCTCTTTGAGGCCATGGTTTAGATTTTTTATAGGTTCGCTTATGCCTTTAGAAATAGAGGTGCCAATAACGGCGGCAATAAAGCTTCCGATTATTAAAAAGGCCGCCAATAATATTTTTAAAATCCAGATTTGAAATTCCGCGTTTAGCTCGTCGTCAAGTAGAATCTTTTTTTCGCTGATTAGCATTTGTTCTAATTTGTTGATAATTTTTTTGGCAAGTGGAGCCGCTTTAGAACCTAAATAGAAGTTTGCTTTATTCCATTCAGGGCTTTCGCGGAGGTTAATCGTTCTAGTCGTTAATGCTTTAAAACGCGTTCTTTGAATTTCAAATATTTGAAAGTGAGTTAACTGCTCTTTGTTAAACAAAGAAATTTTAGAACCCAAGTCTGCGAGACGTTCGTCGTTAATTGCAATTAATTTATCGTAACGATTTTTATATTTGATTTCGCCAGAAAGAAGATAAGATTCAACGGTAGATAAAATTTGACTAAAGGTAACTTCTAAATTTCCCAACTTTACCATGAGAGCTTTTCTTTCGGGTGTCGCTTTGAGGGATAGCTCTAAGTTTGTGATTTGTGCAATATTTTCTATCGCTTCTTTGGAGAGCGGCGTCGCTTTTTCAAATAAAATTTTATGAGCGGGCAGGTTTTCGGAAGTATTGACAATATCTTCAATTTCTTGCTGGTATTTATTAAAAGCTAGAAGATCGTCTTTTACAGCGTGGAACAATTTAATATTATTTTGGTCTGGCCAATCTTTGGATAGCTTTTCGAGATTATCTTCGGAAGGAATAATTACTTTCTCCCAGACATCGTGCCGTTCCTTTTTAAATTTTTCTTCCCCTAATAGCATCCAACCTCTTAAAGACGCTAGAGATTGATTGACGCCGTTTAATAACTTGTGGGTCTTTTGGACCGTGACCATTCTGTGATGGATAACTGTATCCAAAATTATATTGAATTTTTTGAGTAGGATAATAACCGCAATAATAGCTCCCGCTAAGATAATGGTGTTTATGCTAAACCCTAAATTTATCTTACCGCCTACGCTTAAGTTTCTAAGTTTCTTGAACATTACAAAGTTTTCCGAAAAATGAATTAATATTTCTTAGTCAATGTATTAAATTTTATTGAGAAAAATCGATCGATTTTTTTAGTTCAATCAAGGAGTTTTAAAATAGTTGTCCAGGCGGAAAAGCCTTGTCGCAGGTATAACCTTAAGTTTTTTTACTAAAAAACTTGAACGAATAATTTTTTGAGTGATCTATTATAACTTAAAATTTTTTATGAATATAGTTTTCATTCCTGAAATTTGGACTAGATATGAAAATAATTAGGCGCAAGAAACCATTTTTAATACTGGTAAATAAAACTTGGCAAAGTTTTTATCAGTCGAGTTAATTATTTAGTAGAATCCTTTAGTCTTACTTAGCGATTTAATTTATTACAACATGTTCTTATCTGTTGAGTGAGGAAGTTAAGCTTTTTAAATTGAAAGTTAGCGAAGAGAGACTATTTTCATATGAATGAAAAGATTATTAGATTCGATAATTTGCGAGGGGATCTTTTTGGGGGCATAACCGCCGGTATTGTGGCGTTGCCTTTGGCTTTAGCTTTTGGCGTTCAGTCGGGCTTGGGCGCTGCTGCAGGAATATATGGAGCCATTCTTCTAGGCTTTATAGCCTCTATCCTAGGCGGAACGGCCAGCCAAATAAGCGGTCCAACAGGTCCGATGACTGTTGTTACTAGTCTGGTTATTCTTACCGCGATTGAAAGTTATGGAAGTATTGAGCAAGGTATCGGATTCATTATCGCTATTTTTGTGCTTTCCGGGTTTATTCAAGTTGCGTTTGGTATTTTTAAGTTGGGGGATTATATAAGGTATATTCCGTATCCCGTTGTATCTGGATTTATGAGTGGAATCGGAATAATTATAATAATACTTTCCATATTCCCATTTATGGGACAAGCTTCTCCAAAAACAGTTATTGATGTTGTATTGAATTTACCTCAGGGCTTCGCTAATGCTAATTTTGATGCGGTTATTCTTGCAAGCTTGACGGTTGCCATAATTTACATTTTCCCAAAAATTTCAAAAACAATTCCAGGGTCTTTAGTGGCTTTGTTATTCATTTCTTTTATGTCGGTTGCCATAGGATTCGAAGTCCCTTTAATTGGGTCTATTCCAAAGGGGTTGCCTGAATTAAAAATTGGAGAGGTTTTTAATTATGATATGTCTCATGTCACGATATTGATTGAGTTGGCTTTGACTCTTGCTGTTTTAGGCGCAATTGATTCTTTGTTGACATCGGTAATCGCCGACAATGTGACTAAAACCAAACACAATAGTAATCGAGAACTTGTGGGGCAAGGAATTGGCAATATGGTTGCTGGTTGTTTTGGCGGATTACCAGGAGCGGGGGCAACGATGAGAACGCTGGTTAATGTTAATGCCGGCGGTAAAACTAGGTTGTCAGGAATGATTCATGGTCTCTTGCTCTTATTAATATTGGTGGGATTAGGAACTTTTGCCGAACAGATTCCCTTGGCGGTACTTTCAGGAATTTTAGTGACTGTTGGAATTGGTATCATTGACTATAAAGGAATTGGGCATATTAGATCCATTCCAAAAGCCGACGCTTGGGTTATGGTTATCGTATTGGGGTTGACGGTATTTGTGGATTTAATTCAGGCTGTAACCGCTGGTATGATTCTTTCTTCCGTTTTGTTTATGAAGAAAATGGGAGATCAAATTGGAAATGAACTTAAAGTTCATCCGTTACGAGAGGAAATGGGAACCGAAATTTTCCCCAAAGGTATTTCAGAAAAAATTTATATAAATCATTTTGACGGCCCTCTATTTTTTGGTTTTGCGCGTGCGTTTCAAGAAGCAGCGGATAAATTACCGGATATTAAATTGGTGGTTTTAAGAATGAACGACGTTCCCCATATTGATCAATCAGGGCTTTATGCTCTTGAGGAAGTTATTAGTACGTTGGAAAAAAGAGATATTCAAGTAGTAATCACAGGATTGAAAAAACAGCCTTATAGAATGCTTCATAGAATTAATATCGTTCCGGGATTATTGTCTGAACGAAATCTTTTTCCATCTTTTGAAGATTTTATTAATTGGCTAGGACAAGAGATCAAAGGTTTTGACCATTTCGAGGAGTTTTTTGAGGATTTACATAAATTTGAGAATGAAAAGGTTGGAATCAAGTATCGTTTGTAATTTGCAAGTTACGGTTTGACACCCTACCAAACTTTGAGCCTTTCTTTTTTAAACTTTTAATTGTATTCAGACTTGAGAACGGTCTCAAATACTATCAATAAGGCATAGGAAAATTCTTAGTCTTTTTTAGTAGTTTTGATTATGATATATGTGTTCTCTTAATGGGAGTTGAAATTAAAGAATCTTAAAGGTGAAAATTAGCGGGAAAAGATCGTTTCAATATGTAGATACTTGAAATTATTGATTATTAGGAGAATTTTTCCGCAATTTTTTCCATGTTCGTGAATTGTTTTAAATAAAAAATTTAATAAAAA
This sequence comes from uncultured Nitrospinota bacterium, assembly GCA_964570665.1. Classification (GTDB taxonomy): domain Bacteria; phylum Nitrospinota; class Nitrospinia; order Nitrospinales; family JAJDAT01; genus JAJDAT01. Next base: position 13,342 of record CAZMZH010000009.1, read on the forward strand.
AATCAGAAAGTTCTTAATTTTTAGGTCAAATTTTAGTAGAATCGGTTAGTCTGGTCTAGTAGTTTTAATTATTACATATAGTTTCTTTCTTTTCTGGCAAAAAGAGCGAACTTTAAGTGAAGTTTTGCGAAAAGAGATTCTCCCTGTGAAAAAGATAATTATTAGATTTAATTACTTGAAAACCCCCCTTACTTATTAGTATGCCAACCGAAACTGTTGAAAATTCTTCAGAGAACTTTATTGGGCCTAAAGCTCCTGCTCAAAAACCTGTTTCCACTGAAATTCCTAGAGGAAACCTTGAAGGGTTTAAGGCTAATGCCAAACAGGATTTCCTCTCTGGTTTTTTAGTTTTTCTTATTGCCTTACCCCTGTGTTTGGGGATTGCCCTGGCTTCTGGGTATCCTGCAATTGCCGGTATTTTAACCGCAATTGTTGGGGGAATAGTCGCCACCTTCTTTAGCGATTCGGAACTTACAATTAAGGGACCTGCCGCTGGTTTAATTGTCATTGCCCTTGGTTGCGTTACGGAATTTGGTTTTACTGGAGGGGTTGATCCTGCAAAGGACTTTCAAGCCTACCGTTTAGCGCTTGGTGTTGGGGTTGCCGCTGGCGTTATCCAAATTTTGTTCGGAGTGTTTCGATTAGGAATCCTTGGAGAGTTTTTCCCGCTCGCGGCGATCCATGGTTTACTCGCTTCCATTGGAATTATTATTATCGCGAAACAGTTTCCTGTACTGCTGGGGTTGCAACCAGAGGGAGCTCCCTTAGAATTACTCGCTAGTATTCCTTCCTTTATTCTCAATATGAACCCTGGAATTGGTTCCATTGGAATGATCAGTCTTATCATTGTTGCTGGTTACCCTTTGATAAAAAACCCAAAGTTAAAAGTAATTCCTGCGCCCATGATGATGTTGTTGTTGACTGTTCCAATGGGATTATATGTAGGTATTGGCGAAGAAAGGTCTTACACGTTTAATAACCAAATCTATCAGTTAGGCGAAAAGTTTTTAGTCAATGTTCCCAGTAATTTGTTCAATGCTTTGGCTTTTCCGGATTTTTCAGGATTGGCCACTGAGGTTGGAATAAGGTATGTCGTTTTGTTTGCGCTGATTGGAAGTTTAGAAAGTTTGCTAAGCGCCAAAGCCGTTGATGCGATCGACCCCTGGAAGCGAAAAACTAATATGGATCGCGATATGTTAGCTGTGGGTTTAGGTAATACTTTATCGGCTTTCATTGGCGGGTTGCCGATGATTTCAGAAATTGTTCGCAGTAAAGCGAATATTGACAACGGAGCAAGAACTCGGTTTGCCAATTTTTTTCATGGTCTACTTTTACTATTTTGTGTTGCCTTGATCCCTGGGATAATTAATCAAATTCCCCTAGCCGCCTTGGCGGCGCTATTGGTCGTTACGGGATTTCGTCTGGCGTCTCCTAAAGAGTTTGTGCACATGTATCACTTGGGAAAAGACCAGTTTATTATTTTTCTGTCTACAGTCATTGGTGTACTCGCTACCGATCTTTTGAAAGGGATTGCTATAGGAATTGGAGTTAGGATTATTATCCATCTTGTCAATGGCGTGCCCATTAACTCATTTTTTAAGCTGAATGCACAGGTCGTAAATGAAAGCGATCAGTCCGTTACAATTTTTATACGTGAAGCGGCTATTTTTAGTACGTGGATCGCTCTGCGAAAGCATCTTCATCGTTTCTTTAAAGAGGGGAAACGGGTAACTCTGGATCTTACCGAAGCGAGGCATATGGACTATACGGTTCGGTCTAAAATCGATGAATGGACAAAAGAATTTGAGGAAAATAATAATAAGCTAACAGTGCGTGGCTTAGATCGGAACCAATCGATGTCTGACTCAAATGTCGCGACTCATTAAAACCGAAAAAAAAGCTTTTATGTATTAACTTTTGACGCTATTTCTTTGTGCCATCTACCCTTCCTTCGGTTCCAATTCATAAGAGGCTAAGAACAAACTAGGCCTTTACCTCTTGGTGTTTTTTTAGCTTCGTTCGTTACGCCTTACCTTGATATTTTGGATCGAATTGTGAGTTAATAATGAACAAAATTTCAATTTTTTATAAAATCCCTTTTTAAAGTTTCGAGAACTAAATGTTTAAAAGTAAATTTAGAGTTTTGACTATTCCTTGGTGGATTTATTTGTTGATTGGCATTATCGGTTTAATGGTAATTAAAGCCCTAATTATTAGTTATCAATATTCAATGCGAATGAACAGCCTTTATGCGCCCTTAATTTACGCTAGCGTAGAAGTTGAACTGAATGTAACGACAGCGCATTTACTTGTTGAAGAAATTTTAAATGGAGATCACTTCGAGGAGGAAGATGTTTGGAAGAAATATGCCCTTGCCGAATGGTATATTCAGGCAATTCTAAACGGTGGAGAACAAGGCCAAGAAAAAATCTTGCCTTTGAAAGATAAAAAACTTCGATTAATTGTTCAAGATTTGGAGAAACGTCTTTCGCAATTTAAAAATATTTCTGGGGAAAGACTGGAGAAACAGTCTGTTTCTGGGGCTGGAACTGAAATTGATCAAAGATATAACAGAATTTTTAGAATTTTTTTAGACGAAGCGGAATCTGTTAAGAATCAACTCCAATTCGTGATGGTGGAAGACGTGAAAGACTTTCGCAAAATTTTTATAACGCTGTTAATCGTTGTATTTATATTGGGGATAGTAGTTATTTTTAATTTTTATAGACTAGAAAGGTTACGAGTCAAAGATTTTAGTAAACTACAAGAGGCTAACGACGAGCTTGAGAGCGAGATTGAAGACCGTCGTCGAGCGGAAAACCAATTAAGAGATTCGCGAGAACAATTGCGAAAATTAAGCAATCAGTTACAGGTAATCCGAGAGAACGAAAAAACAAGAATTTCCCGCGAAATACATGACGAATTAGGACAAATTCTAACCGGTTTGAAAATGGAACTATCTTGTTTGGAAGTTGAGCTAGAATCTCCAGCAATAGTTGAAAAATTGCAAGCAATGGGCGGGATGATTGATTCCACGATTAATTCTGTCAGACGGATAGCGACAGAATTGCGCCCGCAAATTTTAGATACATGCGGTCTTTTGGATGCCCTGGAGTGGCAAGGTATGGATTATCAAGCCAGGACTGGGATAGAATGCGAACTGGAATTACCGAAAGATTCTGTGAAGTTAGATTCTCAACTATCGACAACTATATTTAGGATTTGTCAAGAAACGCTAACCAACGTAGCAAGACATGCAAACGCCAGTAAAGTATCTGTATCTTTAAGATTTAACGAGAAAGATCTTTGTTTGGCCGTTAAAGATAACGGTAAGGGGATTGAACTTGATCAAATTTATAATTCCAATTCTTTAGGGTTATTAGGAATCCAGGAGAGGGCAAACTATTGGGGTGGACATGTCACGATTGACAACATTCCAGGAGAGGGCGCCCTATTTACAATCAATTTACCTTTAAACGGCAATTGCTCCTTAGAAAATGTCTAATATAAAAGTATTAATAGTGGATGATCATGCCGTTGTGCGTCAGGGATTAAAGCATATTATTGAGCGTGACTCCGGAATTGAGGTGGTTGGCGAAGCTGAAAATGGAATTGAGGTTTTAGAAAAAGTTAATACGCTAGATATTGACGTGATATTGATGGATATTGAAATGCCAAAAAAAAATGGGATGGAAACTTTAAGTCATCTTAAAAGTTCTAACCCAAGTTTGCCGGTTATTATTTTAAGTATATTTGCCGAAGAACAGTATGGTTTAAGACTGATTCAATCTGGCGCCTCTAGTTATCTTTCAAAAACATGCCCCCCCAACCAGCTTCTAGAAGCCATTCATAAAGTCGCTAAAGGCGGAAAATATATCACTTCCTCCTTAGGAGAACTGCTAGTCAAAAATATGGAGAATGAAACGGATAAACCAGTTCATGAATCCCTTTCCAATCGCGAGTATCAAATCTTTTTTAGGATTGCGTCCGGTAAAAAACAAAAAGATATAGCTTCCGAACTATCGATAAGTATTAATACCGTAAACGTTCATCGCGCTAATATTCTGAAAAAGTTAAACTCAAAAAGTAATTCTGAAATAATTCGATACGCGCTTCAAAACGATCTCATAAAATAATCAATAAAAACAAATTATCTGTGTCCATCGGCTCGGATTATTAAGCTCGTTTCATTTCAATATTCGAGAATTAGATTATGGAAATATTTCGCGAAATCTTAAAAGCCGAAAAGCGGATAAAGAAATATATCCGTAATACCCCTCTGGAATTTTCCCCATATTTAAGCGACCTTTGCGGAGCTAAAGTTTATTTGAAGTTGGAATCGGAACAATTAACCGGCTCTTTTAAAATCAGAGGCGCTTTTAATAAGTTCTTGGCGTGCAAAAAAAAACTTAGCAGAGGATTTGTCACCGCTTCAACTGGCAATCATGGAAAAGCGGTGGGTTATGTCTCAAAATTATTAGACATAAAAGGCGTTGTTTTTGTTCCCAAGTCCGTTTCAAAAACAAAACTGAAATCCATACAATATTATGGGATGTGTATAGAAAAATATGACGGAGACAGTGGCGAAGTTGAAATACACGCTCGAAGTATTGCCGATAAAAAAGATCTTCCGTTTATTTCTCCTTACAATGATTTACATATCGCAGCTGGCCAAGGAACAATTGGATGTGAAATTTTCAATGATTTACCTGATGTGGATGTGGTTTTTACATGTATTGGCGGTGGTGGGTTGATTTCAGGAATAGCGGGTTATTTAAAAAACAAAAACAATAAAATAAAAATAATCGGTTGTGAACCCAGAAATTCATGCGAAATGTCCGCCTCTGTAAAAGAGGGTAAACAAGTTTTCGTGAAACATAAGCCAACATTGTCCGATGGTTCCGCTGGTGGCGTTGAGCCAGGTTCAATAACGTTCGATTTTTGTCGAAAATATGTCGACCATTATTTACAGGTTTCAGAATTAGAAATAAAGAAAAGTATGCTTTTAATGATAGATAAACATAAAAAAATTATTGAGGGGGCCGCAGGGGTTCCGCTTGCCGCGTTTTTAAGAAATAAAAAAATGTTTAAAAATAAAAATGTAGTTGTGGTTTTGTCGGGAGCAGGGGTAGGTATTGAAACTATTCAGGAAATTATGAAGAAATGAAACCGGTAATAATTGAGAAAGAAGAAATCTTAAAGTTGTTAGATTTTAAAGAAATTATTACCGTTATTGAAAAAAGTTTCGCTGACTTTTCTTTGGGGAAGTCAATAATGCCTCAACCTCAAGATATTGTACTGGAAGAATTTCGAGGCGAGACTCACATCAAAAGCGCTTATGTAAAAGGCAGCGCATCTTATTGCGTCAAAATTGCCTCAGGATTTTACGATAATCCAAAATTAGGTTTAAATTCGTCTCAAGGGATGATGATATTGCTTAATTCAGAAACAGGAATGCCAAAGTGTATTCTTTTAGAAGAGGGCATGTTGACCGATTACAGAACGGCTGCGGCGGGAGCGGTAGCCGCTAAATATTTAGCGAACGCCAATAGCAAAAACGTTCTGGTTGTTGGCTCGGGAATACAGGCGCGATTGCAGGTTGAATTTCTAAGGCAAATCTTTCAAATTCGTCAAGTATTCGTTTGGGGAAGAAGTGAAGAGAATGTTGAAATCTATCGCAAATATTTTTCAAAGCTTGATTTTTTAAACGTGAAACCAATATCAGCGATCGAAGAATGTCAGGAAATTGACATTGTCGTAACCGCGACGCCTTCAAGATCTCCGTTACTTTCTAAGGTAGAAAAAGGCGTTCATGTAAACGCGATCGGGGCGGACATGCCGGGTAAACAAGAATTGAGCCCAAAACTTTTAGCCGAAGCTAAAATAGTTACGGACTCAACATCGCAATGCGAAAAAAGCGGGGAATTGCAGCATGCTTTAAGATCCGGCGATCTTATTTTAAAAGACGTTCATGCGGAACTAGGAGAAATCGTCGCTAAAAGTAAAAAGGGAAGAGAGTACCCAGATGAGATCACAGTTTTTGATTCGACTGGATTAGGCGTTCAGGACTTGGCGATAGCTAATTACGTCTTCGAAAAGTTTATTAATCAAAATAAAAATTGAAGACCTAAGTTTATTAGCTCTTTATGCTTTTTTCTTAGGAGAAAACTTGTCGACGTAATATTTGGCGACGTCCTTAAAAGAGACGATACCAACAATTCTTTTTTTCTCAGTCACAGCTATATGGCGGGTATTTTTTCTATGCATTTCTAAGAATGCAAATATCATCGATTTGTTTGCGTCTATAGTATAAACGGGACTGGACATCGCGGCGCCAACTGTAAATTCATGTGGATGAAATTTTTGAGCGACCACTTTCTTTAGTAGATCGGTCGCGGTGAAAACGCCGACATAGTCAATTCCTTCCTTAACTAAGATCGAACTCGCCTTTTTTTCAACCATCAATTCGCAGGCGGCCAATACAGTTGTTTCAGGGTCAACTGTCACAAAAGATTTCACCATAAAATCATTTACTTTTTCCATCAATTTCTCCATTCATCGGGAAATAAACTCCCCGAATTTCAACATGTTTTGATGTTTAAATTGTAACCTATTTACTTTGATTTTTTATAGTTCTATCAAAATTTTTTAAACTTTTCTAGCGTTTCGTTTCGCCAATGGAACTCATTGATTTTAAATTAATTAAGCGGCTTTTGTTTTATCGATTTAATGAAAAACGATAATTTTAGTAAACTCAACGCTTTTAAAATAAATGGCGGCTCAAAAACAAACCAAGAAAATTCTGGCTTTTGACAATTTCTTTAACTCGTTATTTTCTAGAAAATAGTTCTTAACAACTTTACGGAAAAATTCAGAGATAGTTGATCTATTTTTTGAAGGAGTTACAATTTAATTTCGAAATGAAATTAATAGAAGGCTAAAAAACCATATGTTGGTTTAATTTATGGGTAATAGCAAAAATAAAGAATCTAACGTTATTAAATATGGGCTGTCAGATAAGCCAGAGGAAGGATATCGCTTTAATCGTGGTCGTTGGATCCATCCTATTTTGAAAATAATTATAGGAGTTCTTCTTTATAAAGTATTTTCGGATGGAGCTCCATACCTCAAAACTTTTATAAAAAACCTTTCACAGCAATAAATCGGTAATGCTTTTCGCATCTTTCAGGGACAATAATTTTTTGTATATTGTTTCCGCGTCCTTTTTATCGAAATGCCCCGGTTCGCTGTATTCTCCAAAATAAAAATCAATTCGGCTGTTATTTACTAAGGAAAAGTGCGTGACTTTATCAAAATCGATGGTTACATTGTGGCCTATTTGTAAATACATATTTATCTCCTGAAATTACTGAAAAGTCGTTTAGTTATTTTCCTAATTAAAATTATAAACCGCCTGACCCTTTTAAAAAAGAAACCGATAGTTATTAAAAAAAATAAGGTTTTTTTTAGAAAGACCTCAGGTAATTCAAAGTTGTTAAGAACCTACTTCTAGAAGGTGGAGAACTAGGCAATAGCAATTTGGAGAAAACTTTAATGATTGATTTTAATTTTTAAAAATTCTATCAAAAAACCTTTGCATAGCCTTCCAGGAACGATCGTCGGCTTCTTTGTTATATTTTAAATTTGGGATGTTAAACTTTTTCCCTATTTCGTCCGCTTTAGGATTTGTATAGCTATGCGCAACTTCGGAAAAACTTATGTAAGTAAAATCTGCGTTTGCTTGATACATTTCTTTTGTGAAAGACGCCACCGCTTCCGGTTTGATAAATGCATCGCTGGAACCATTTGCAACCAATATAGAAGCGGTTATTTTTTTCTTAGAAGCGGCTGGTTCCAAGGCTAACGCGCCATGGAAAGCCACAACGCCATCCAAATCGGAACCTCTTTGAGCCATCCGTAAAGACACTGCCCCGCCAAAACAATAACCGATGGAAGCCATCCGGCTTGAATCCACCGTTTTATGAGATTGTAAAATCTCCTTTGCTTTTTCAAATCGAGCGCTAGCCGAATCAAAATCCTTGAAAGCGGCTTGCATAAACTTAGAAGCGTCAGAAGGATGTTCCGCCAGTTTTCCGTCTCCATACATATCGATAGCAAAAGCGGTATAGCCAAGCTCCGCTAGTTTTCTCGCCCGACTTCGAGCGTATTCGTTATGCCCCCACCACTCATGGACCACAAGAATTCCCGGTCGTTTTTTTGAAATTGCGTCGTCATAAGCTAAATAGCCTTTTAAATTGGCGTTGCCAACGGCGTATTTGATCTCTTGAGTTTTGATTTCAGCTTGAGCGATTGCCGTAAGGCTAAGCATAAAAATAACAGAGAAGAATGTCTTCATGCTAAAGATTCCTTGTGAAAGAGTTGAAAGTTTTGGCGGTCGTTTTTATTTTTAATTATTTTAGATTTTTTAAATCTCTATTGAGATAGAAAGAAAACGGAATTCTAACCTTTCGCTAAGCGTTTTCTATTAATTGTAACCGATACTACATCAAAAGAATTTTAAAGGAGAATTCGAATGATGTATTATCGTCAGTTTCCCAGCGATTGCCCAGATTATATTCTCAAAGATTGGTCGGAAAGAATCAAAAGCATAGAGAATTTCGACGAGCTATTAGATGTGTCGGTAAAACTCAATAAAGAGCTTGAGGCTTTCCCAGTTAATGTCATCGGCGATTTGCAGTTAAAATTTAAAAAGAAAGCGATTCAAATTAAGGCTTGTTTAAACGATAACCTGGAATATGCCGAAATCATTTAAGCGATGATTTTTTAGTTGTACCGACAATAAAACAGCTAAAGAGGAAGATTATTTTTCATTTTTGGCCATTAATAGATCCACCGAAAAACAACTTCCCTTGCCTAGGTCGCTTTCTATTTTGATAGAACCCTTCATCCGTTCAATGAAACTTCTCGCTACGGATAAACCAATTCCTAATCCGCTTTCTTGCGGAAAACCGTCGTCATACTGATTAAAGGGTTTAAAAATGGTTTCAAAATCGTCTATGGAAATGCCAATTCCTGTATCGATAATATTAACTCTTACAACGTTGTTTTCTTTTATTTCATGATTTATTGTCACTTTTCCGCCGGGTTTATTGAATTTAATGGCGTTTAAAATTAAATTGAAAAATGTTTGTTTGAGACGTTCGGAATTTCCATATACTAAAATAGTTTTATCCTCAAAACCTGATTTTATCATTTGGATCTCTTTTTCAGCGGCCAATGGGAGCAGCAGATTAATCGTTTCCTCTAGCGGTGAAATTAGATCGCAGTTATTTAATGCAAAATTTAACTGATTCGACTCAACCTCGGATAAGCCTAATACGTTATTTAGGAAGGAAAGTAGATGATCGCCCGATTTTCGAATAAACTCTACATATGATTTTTGGGTTTTCGTCAATTCTGGAGTGCGATTTAGTAAATCGGAAAAGCCGATTACGGCATTCATTGGAGTGCGAAACTCATGACTCATTCGAGATAAAAAATCTGATTTATTTTGATTACTTTTTTGAGCTTCTTCGCGTTTTATATTGGCTTCTTTAAGGTCGAAAATGAGTTTTTTGTCTCTTTTTCTAAGGGCTGACAGTTCGAGGTGAGTTTTTACCCGAGCAAATAATTCCTCATCATTAAAAGGTTTGACAATGTAGTCTACTCCTCCCACCCTAAAGCCTTTAAGGATATCGTCTTGTTCGTCCAATGCTGTCAAAAAAAGAACTGGGATGTCTTTTGTCATTTTTTCTAATTTCAACTGTTTACAAACTTCGAAGCCATTTACCACTGGCATCATGATGTCTAGAAGAATCAAGTCGGGAACAAAAGCCTTAGCAATTTCTTTTGCAGACTCCCCTCCAAGCGATACCCCAATTTTATAGCCCTGTGTTTCTAAATTTTCTTTTAAAGCGTCTAAATTTACCCGAACGTCGTCAACGACCAGGATTTTTGAATTCGATAAATCGATGCTTGAGATGTCGTCTGAGCAGGACATAATATGGAACCCTAGATTGTTTAATTTTTATGATTTTATAGGTTTTAACTCTCTGCGGCAAAAAATAAAACCAAACATCTATATATGCATTTTACTTGGCCTGTTTTTTCAATTGCTTATAAGAACAACCGGCCGTGGCAATGATGGCAGATAACTTTGTTGAAACTTGATGAAGATGTCGTTCAAAGCCATTTCGGGTTTAGTAGGGTTTAATTTTATCTTTGTAATAGGGTATTATTTTTCCAGGCTTAAAAGCTTTTATCAGGTTGGCAATAATTTTGAAGAAACGGTTTCATAACTAATGCTCCGCTGAATAAACGTCTCTGTTCGTTTGCATCTAGCTTTATTTAAAAAGCGTTGTCATAAGGAGCTTTTTGGAGAATTAAAAAGTTTTTATTATTATTCCAAACGATTCTTAATTGGTAATGGTCCGCTATCCACTCAAAGGTTTGGTCTGAATAAAAAACGATGTGAGTCGGATCTCTTTGGTAGTACCAAGTCTTAAATTTATCTTTAGAAATAGATTGATTTTTAAATGAATAGAATTGGGTCATAATGGCTAGATAGCCCGATGGCGATATTAAAGAAGTTAAACGATCAAGTTCTTTAGCCGGATTTTTGAAATGTTCAAATGTTTCGGTTGAAATGATTAAATCATAACTTTGTCGAAGATCGACCTCATGAAAAAAGTTTTCATCATAGATGTCCGCCTCATATCCATGTCTTTCCAAAAGCGTTTTCAAAACAGGTTCATAACCGCAACCGTAATCTAGAATCAAGCGAACGTTTTTGCAGCAGTCGTTAATTTGCCGAATGGCGTTTTCAAACATAGCGACGTATCCCTCGTTTTCTATACTATTTTCATGCTCAAGATATCGATCCTTTTCTTCTTGATTGGAAATGAAGAAGTTAGAGGGCACAAAAATCATTCCGCAACATGGGCACAAATAATACTCTCGGTTTTCTCCCTCTTGAAAAAAGTTTGCAGGAGAAAAGCATAGTGGGCAGTTATTGGAATTTGGATTTTGTAGATCTTTTTTACTCTTCACCGGTAGATTTTTCTTCTTAATTAGCGTGCAATTGTGATATGAGAATCATAATGCGCGATAATTTTCATTTTTCAAATTTATATTTTTGAAATTGTTGAAGATTTTTATAGGTTATTAAATTGAAATATACAGCTTCAGATACAGACGAGCGTCTTCTTACGGTTCAAAGGGATTTGAATGAAGAGAGACAATTTCTTACTAGTTCCTTTGTGCGATTTTTGTTGTTTCCATTAGCGCAAGACCTTCATAACGCTGGTAGGTTTGATGAAGGACTTGAGATTTTGGATAAAGCGTTAGATCGGCAATGGACCCAAAGCGATTTTCTATTGCGCCAAGAAACGCTTGGTTTAAAGGGGCAGGCATTACTGGAATTGGGAAGATTGAGAGAATCTCAGGTTGTTTTCGAACAAGTTTTAGCGGATCTGGAACAAGGAGCAAATTTAAATCATGTATTGATTTCGTCGGTAATGAATAATTTGGCCTTGGTTTACGACAAATTGGAAGCGTTTGATCAGTCGGAACCTTTATATTATCTTGCGCTTGAAAGGCACAAAAGAAACTTAGGTCCAGAGCACCCAGAAGTGGCAACGGCTTTAAATAATTTAGCAGTTTCTTTTATGGTTCAAGATAGGTTGGAAGAAGCAAGACCTTTATACAATAAGGCGTTAGAAATAAGGACAAAAGTTTTTGGAGAAGAGCATCCAGATGTAGCTTTTAGTCTAAATAATTTGGCCATTCTTCATCGTCGTCATAAAGAATACGATAAAGCTGAAAAATGTTTTCAGCAGGCTTTAAATATCAGGATATTGGTTTACGGGAGAAACCATCCAGATGTAGCGCAAAGCTTGAATAATTTGGCGGTTTTATTTATCAAACAAAGGCGTTTTGAAGAGGCCGAACCTTTACATCAAGAAGCCCTAGAAATTAAAAAACATTTTTTTGGGAATAATCACCCCGCTATTGCCGCCACGCTCAATAACCTCGCCGTTCTTTATGTTAAACGCGGGTTAATTAAGAAAGCGATTCCTCTGATTGAAACCTCGTTAGGTATTTTGGAGGGGGCATTGGGGGCTGAACACAGAAAAACCAAGAATGTCAAAATAAAATTAGAAAGCTTAAGGCTAAAAATTAACTGATAGTTGGCAGTTTTATGGTCTGTAGTGAAAACCGCTATAGACAAAAATGACGGTTTCATATATTTTATTTTGAATTTTAAAACTGGTTAAATGAGTTCAGGCAGCCAATTTGAATTATCTACGATTTTTAAAGTTAACTGAAATTTGACGATGGAAGGGAACGCAACGAAAAAGTACTCCGTATTGGTAATTGAAGACGATCCAGCGTCAAGGATTCTCATTGTTGAATTATTGCAAGCGATGGGTATTGACGATGTTGTCGAATCTGGCGATGGCAAAGACGCGCTTCTCAAACTTTATTGGAACGAGGTGGATTTGGTCATTTCCGATTGGCGGATGCCAGAAATGAATGGGCTTGAGTTTTATAAAAAAGCCAAAGAAGAAGGACTAATAGAAAACACCCCTTTTTTGATGGTTTCCGCTGAAAATGAAAAAATAAAAGTTATTGAAGCGGGTAAAGAAGGAATTCGCGATTATATTGTTAAACCCATCGATTTGTTGTTAATGCAAAAAAAAATTCAAAAGCTTTTAAATATGCCCGATTAAAATTAATTTTGAAAACCCCTCCAATACGCTTTATCTATTATTTCCTCTTTCCTACGTCGTATCCCAAAAAATTAATCTGGGATTTTGCCATCTAAAAAATGAGACGTTTGATTCACTCAGGTGGGTTGAGAGGGTGTGAAAGGTGAATTGTCGAAGTTGGATAGGCCGTTTCAGCGCCTTCGTCCGATATTATTTTTAATATTTTGAGAAGGACATCCTGTTTGACTTCATGAAAGTATACCCAATTAGTTGTCTTCGTAAATGTGTAGATAAAAAAGTCAAGAGAAGATGGAGCAAAGGCGACCAGGTTCACAATCAAAGTTTTCTGAGTATCGATTTCCGGGTGATTCATGAGCATTTCTTTTACTCTTTTAATAATTTTTTCTACTTTGTGAGCGTCTTCATAACGGAGACCAATAGTTTCATAAATTCGCCGGTTCAACATTCTTTGCGGGTTTTCTAAAGCGATGTTGGCAAACACCCCATTAGGCACATAGAGCGGTCTTTTATCAAAAGTTCTAATCCGGGTCAGGCGCCAACCTATGTGTTCAACGGTTCCCTCTATTTTTTTGTCGGGCGACCGAATCCAATCCCCTACGATAAAAGGTCTATCTAGATAAATCATTAAACCGCCAAAAAAATTTGCCAGGAGATCCTTGGCGGCGAAACCGATAGCGATTCCACCGATACCTCCAAAAGCTAAAACTCCTGAAATACTGAAACCCAAAGTTTGCATAACTACCAGGATAGCGGTGATGATTATGGAAACCCTGACCAACTTGGATAAGGCGTCGACAGATGTTTGGTCGACTTTATCATTTTGTTTCAGGATAGATTGTTCGACACGGTTGATGAGTCTAATCAGGAACCAGGCGAAAGCTGCGATGATAGAAGTATTGCGTATTGGACCAACGGCTTCGAAAATTATCGCCTTGGTAGAACCTTGAACGATTTCTGCGGCAAAGGATATTCCCGTCACCCAAATGATGAGACTGAGCGGTTTACGCATCGCCTCGACTATTGAGTCGTCCCATTTGTTTTTTGTCATTTCAAGACGTGGGAGTAATCGCTTTAAAGTTTTTCTTTGGATGTAGTCGGCAATGAGGGCAGTCAAGATAACGATGAAGGCCTGTAAAATATAGGAGTTATTTTGCGTCAAAAAGCTATAAATTTCTTTCATAGGAATTTCTTAAGATTCAAAAGAATGACCAATTGAATGGACAATGTCATTGACTGGTTTTTAAAATAAGCTCAAATTTATTTTACCGTTATTCATAATTTGAACCTATTATAAATAAATCCTTTAACTTGATTTTATCGTTTAAATGAAATAACGAAAGCTCTTTAATAATTGGGTGGATTGATGGCAAAACTCAAACTTAAATTAGAAGAGAATCTCGAAGGGCAGTTTTTTGTCGATTCGACTTGTATAGATTGTGGCGCCTGCAGAAAATTTGCGCCTTTAAATTTTGGCGCTACGGGAAAGTTTGCGTTTGTTAAAAAACAACCTCAGAACCTAGATGAAGAGTTAGAAGCAAAAATAGCTTTAGTGGCTTGTCCGACCGGATCTATTGGCGTCGTTGAAAAAACAGATTTAAAAATAGCCCAAGATTCCTTTCCATTGGAGATGATTCCGGGAATTTTTATAAATGGTTATAACGCTAGAGATTCTTACGGGGCAGACAGCTATTTCATACGATCAAGTTCCGGTAATTGGATGGTAGATAGTCCTCGCTTTACGAAAAAACTGGTTCGTAATTTTGAAGAACTGGGAGGTATTAAATATATTTTCTTAACTCATCAGGACGACATAGCCGACTCAGATTTATACGCAAAGCATTTCAATTCGCAGCGAATTGTGCATAAGTCGGATCCAGGCTCTCCCAAAGATGCCGAGGTGATTTTGACTGGAAGCGAAGATAAAATAATTAATAAAGGTAAAATTATTTTCACTCCAGGTCATACTCCAGGCCATCAAGTTTTATTATGGGATGAGAAATATCTCTTTTCAGGAGACCATTTTGCATGGCTCAACCGCCTCAATCGCTTTGGTTCTTTTCGCGACGCATGCTGGCATTCTTGGGAGGAACAAATCGGATCGGTCGAAAAGCTTAGATCTTTATCCGATGTGCAATGGGTTTTCCCAGGCCATGGTCATCGAAAAAAAGTAACTGGCAATAACTTTTCTGAAATCGTTGGCGAGGCTGTGACCTGGATGAAGTCGGTTGCCTAGAAACAGCAAAAGTATTTTTCCGCCCTTTCCCACGTCTTTAATAAGTTTTGATGAGAACTTAAAAATAAGCTTGAGTCTTTATTATACTAATATTATCCTATTAAATAGGATTAAATAGTAGTTATTAGCGCTAAAGAATATAATTGGAGTGGATAATATGGCTAAATTTTCAATTACAATGCCCGATAAGATGAAAGATTATATCCTAGAAGCAATGAAGTCGCGCCAGTTTGAGAATACGAGCGAATATTTTAGACATCTTGTTCGTCAAGACCAGGAGCGCGAGGAGAAAATATCTGACTTGAGGATGGCTTTAGATAAAGCGGAAGCTGGCGACCTTAGCGACCGATCTATTAAAGATATTTGGCAGGATGCGGAACGGCGGCGCGCCTAAAACTCTTAACAAGATTTGTGTTGTCAAATTCGAACTGAAAATAAAAAAAATAATTAGATCTGCCATAAAAAATTAAAAAATGGAGGAAGTTTTCTCCAATCTTTAAGGTTATCCCCGTCTGCAATAGTGTCGCGCTCCAGTTTTCCTGATAAAGGAATGTTTAAACTTTGGATATTTTCCTCAACCGCTTCATTTTCGTACTTATCTTTAGACCCAAACCTTAGACCTAAATTCATTGTAAAGAGTTTTTCCTTAAATTTTAGGGAGCCGGAAGACTGAAAGCTCTTTTGCCAATCCAATCGAATGGAATAGGGATTGTAACCCATTAGTTCTTGAACAAATGATCTGTCGTTAACGATATTAAAGCGATAATTTTCATTAGTAGGGACGCTAGAGTCGGTAATGTTAAGAGTTAAATCCTTTAGAGTTAGCTTTTTTCCTAAAAAATAACTGAACAAATTTATTTTTGTATTAATTTCGTAACTATTGCCGGTCTTTCGAATATTGACCTTAAATTTAATCGGAGCCTGGATGGTTTGTTTATAGATGAGGTATTCCTCGTTTAAACTAACCAATTCAGAATTCTTATCAAAATTTCTCTCGCTAGTTAGAACTTTAACGACAATATGCTTTTGTTTATCGCTAAGTGGTTTTGTTTCAATTAATAGATTTTTTGTTTCATTATCGACCGCAAATGGACTTTGATTATTCGTATAACAAGGTTGACCCTTATTTTTAGGAATATAAGTAATAATTCCTAAAACGATTACATGTCCTTTATAAACAATTTTTAGGTTATCTTTTTTAGTCGATGTTATTTTTATCGATTTGTCGGCGATTAACGTCTTCCACCGCGGATTGTTAGTGTCTACTTCATACCTGAACCTTTCCTTTTTGAATGATAAGTTATGGACATAAAAACAACTTTTATTATTTTCCGCTTTTTTGTCATTTAAAATTGCTTTATCAGTACGGTTAATAAATCCTAATCGTCTTTTAGAAAATAAGGCGAAATTGTCAAAATCAATAAATACTCTTTTATAAAAATTTTCGTTAGAAATATCTAAATGATTCAAAATTGATTGAAGAAAAAAGTTGGTATTTTGATAAGTATGTTGAAAATCTTTCTTGATACCTTCAGTTTTATAATCGTTAAATTCTTTATAGGTATTGTGGGTGGAGAATAAAATTAAAATGGTTGCAAATATAAAAAACGCGCTTTTTAGCGCTACATTTTTTAGGTTTCCAAATACCTCGCAAGCAAATAAAGCCACTATGAGAAAAGAAGGAAAAATAAAAATATAGCAATACCATAAATGAGACATAAAAGGTCTAGTAACTTCGTAAATGACAGCGGGGACATAGAATGTCGCAAATATAACGAGTTCCTTTTTATAAAACTCAATGCCTTTTTTATAAATTCTTATTGCCCAATATATTAAAGAGGAATAAATCAAAAAATAATATATAAGGACCATAGAATTTTTAAATAGATGCCTCGCTTCCAAACCATTGTTGTAAGTAATTCGGAACATCGTTTTTTTAATAAAAATAACGCTTAGCGCTTCGTCTAGAGATAAAAAATTTACAATTTTTAACGGATTAAATTGGTCTTTGAGAGGATCCCCCGGAATAAACGTCTGCGATTTATAAACCAAATAGGGGGAAAAAACGAATAACAAAACCAAAAGCGTTAATAAAATATATCTTCGAGATATTTTAATTTTATACAAAATGAGTAGAAAGAACGGGGTTGCATAAAAGGTAGACATTGAATAATGCATTTGAATCCCTAAGGAAACAATAAGAATGATGAGAGGAAAACATTTTTCGTTTTTGTTTGCTATGAGATCGAGTAAACACCATATGTATAAAGCGACAAAAGGGAATATAAACGAAGGGTTGATGGGATAGCCGAAAACGTTTATATGCGGCAAGTAAATTGAAATGAGAACGGTAAATAAAGACGCGACAAAAAAACCAAAGTGCTTTTTTATGGCCGCAAACATGACGACCACGGCTAATAAATTTAATAAAAAATTAAATTGGGCGATCGATTCAAAAGACTTATTAATGAATAATGGAATTGCCATTAAAAAATAGAGAAAAGGTCCGGGAAGTCTCCCTCCATTATTAAGTTCCGGTCCCGCTAGAGGAATGTAGATTCCTTCAAAAAGGTTAAAAGCCCTATCAAAGTCTCTGGCAACCCATTCATTAAAGAAGAAAAAGTCTAAAGTTTGCCAACGTAAGAAAAAGCCAAAAAGGCAATAAAGTCCTAAAATTAGCGCTGTTATAAATTTAACTCTTGAAGAAGTAAAAAATACAAAAGTCTGTTTTAAACTCATTATTGATTTTAATTAAAAAATTAACGAAACGATAAAAATGCCATCGCGAAATTATCCCGCAATTGAAATAAGCGTTCTAGTTTTCTTTTGCAAGAATAGTTTATAGGAGAGGAGAATAAAAGGAATTTCCTGAGAATTTGTTTCGTAGGTTGATCGTCTAGCGTTCTTCCATAAATAATGTTTCTTTTATTTCCTGAAAGATAATATCGGCAAGAAGAGTTTGACCTAAGTCTGTTAAATGAACAGAATCTGTAAAAACGGTTTGCTCTTCATCATTAAAAATACTTTGCAAGTTTTTCCATTTTATTCCTGTAGATTTAGAAATTTCTTTTAGGCTTTTTCCAAATTGGGGATAAATCGATTTCCACATGTCGATTGCTTGCCTTTGATACGTTTTAATGAATTTATTCTCTTCGGCGCTTTTTGTGGATTTGAAGGGCAAAAGAGGTTGTAGAAAGAAATAAGCGTCGATTCCATTGGCCCTTAGAATTTGGGCGGATGTTTGCATATTACGTTTATAATGCCGGGCTATATTTTTCGCCGTTAAATCGATTGACGAGGTTTTATATTTTTTGAGCATATTTTTTAAATCCGTTAAAAAAACGCTTTCGCCTAACGCCTGATCCAGTTTTTTCTCTAATTTGGTTGCTTCCAAAGCATTTTTCAAACTTTGGAAATAAAATGGAAAGCCTGGGCTTTCATGGTATTGGGAAACTGTAATTACGTCGTTAGCTCCATTTAAGTGAATTGTCATATCGGGTTTAAAATCTAAAATTCCATTTATTAGTAACGCCAGTTCTTGTCCCGAAACATATCCAAGCCTACCTGCGCTCAGTACGTTAAATTTTTTCTTGATATGACTTGGTTTTCTTTCATTTAGTGTTTTTTCTAGAATTTTGTAAAGCTTTTTGTCTGGCGTTGAAGCGCCATAACCTTGGGCGACAGAACCCCCCAAAATAAAAATCCGAAATTCGTTTTGGCCTTTTTGAGCGGATACTTTTTTACCGTCAAACTCATAGAAAAAATTATCGTTAGGTCGAAGTTCTAAGCTGGGCAACTCGCCGAAAAAAGAGTAGGGGGATAGATAGTTGAGGTCAAACGCTAGGTTTTCTGCGCCTGGCTTTTTCAAAATATCTTCCGGCCACAGTTTTGTAAGAGCACGATCGGCGAATTCTAAAATTAAAAAAGACGCTACGATAATTATTACTGCGCCAAATAAATCTATTTTAAAGCGAGTCATGAGGGAAAATTAAGTGGAGCGGTGTTTGGTAAAATTATTAAAAATTTACGCGATCTAGCGTTAAGCGGACGGTTCTTTTTTTTCCAAAACTCTTTTGGCTTCGTCCCAAAAGTAATCCATACGTTCGAGAGGAGTTTCGTTTAATTTTTCGCCCGATTCGGAAATCTTTTTCTCGATGTATTGGAATCGACGAACAAATTTGTTGTTTGAAGATCGTAAAGCTTCTTCGGAATCTATTTTAAGACGTTGGGCGATGTTAACCATAACAAATAACAAATCTCCGAATTCGTCTTCCATGGATGCAGTGTTGCCGCTAAGAACCGCCGATTTTAATTCTCCCATTTCTTCCTCTAATTTTTCAAAAATATCTTCCATACGTTCCCAGTCGAAACCGTTTTTTGCCGCTTTCTTTTGGAGTTGCTGAGCTCGTTTAAGGGCAGGCGAAGATTTTGGGATTCCATCAAGAACGGATTTTCTTTTATCTTGGCCTTTTTCTAATTTTTTAATTTCATCCCATTGCGCGGCTACTTGGTCTGGGGTTGTTAAATTACCCTGATCAAAAACGTGTGGATGCCTCCGCACCATCTTTTCGGCGATATTTTCCACCACATCGTGGATGTCGAACTCTTTATTTAACGAAGAAATTTTTGCATGAAAGATAATTTGAAACAATAAATCCCCCAATTCGTCCTTTATTGCATGAGATTCGTTGCTATCTAACGCTTCCAAAGTTTCGTAAGTTTCTTCCAAAAGATAAGGTTTTAGCGATTCTCTTGATTGCGCTTTGTCCCATGGACAACCGTCTTCGCTCATAAGGGAATCCATGATATCGGTTAATTTTTTAAACGCGTTTCCAGGATCTTTCATAAATGATGCTACCAATAGTTAAAAGAGAATTATTATGATGCCTTCCAGTGAATAAAGTAAAGAGAAGATTTTCCTAATTGTGGCTTTAAGAAGGCTTAAAATGGAGGGATTTAAGAATGTATAATAGTGAATCGGTCAAAAATTAAAGAATTAAAGTTTTTATAAAAATGTGATTCGATACAAACTAAAGCGATTTATTTACTGGGCAATTACAAGCGATATTTTTTGATATGACCTATTCTAAAAGCTTTTTTGTCGAAACCATCGAATCCTCTAAATTGATTTGTAAGAGGAGAAGGTAGTGAGTAATACTCTTTGGATTGGAGCCGCTGTCGGCGTTATTTTTTTCCTGCTGGGGAAACTTGCCACTGGTCTTCACCCTATTAACAGAAAAGTTGCCGTTGGTATGGGTGTCCTAATTTTTGTAGCGTTAGGATTTCGATTCATTAAAACTTTTGAATCAAATTCAGTTTCATTAGAAAGTCGTAAACCAAGCGCGGACGCTAAAAATCCTACCGGTAATAGTGTCCAAAAACAGTTTTCTCCAAATAGTAGTAAAAGGGAGAAAAAAGCTGTTGTAGAAGCTAGATCTTCTGCAACCGTTAAAGATCCCACAAAGGTTATTGCGCAAGAACGATCTCCTCAAAAAAAAATAGAGAAAAAGAATAAAATCATTGAAACGACAAAACAGCGCTCCGATAAAACTAGATCGCCAGAAGATTTATTAACTCTGGCTACGAAGAAATGGAAGCAGAAAAAGTTTGACGAAGCCTTGCTTCTTGTTAATACAGGCTTGAGCCTGAATCCTGTTGATATCCGGACTCACGCGACTCTCATTCATAGGAAAGGTAGTATTTTTGCCGACTTTGGGAAAAACGACCTGGGTATTAAATTTTATAAAGAAGCAATGCAGTTAGATCCTAAATTTTCGATGCCACATAACAACCTGGGAATTGTTTATCGCAATCAAGGGAAAGTTGCAAAAGCGGAAGCCGAATATAAAGAAGCTATCCGTCTAGATCCTAATAATGCTCTAGCTCATAACAATCTGGGGCTTTTGTATTTCTCCCAAAAGAAATTCGCCAAAGCGGAGACTAAATACAAAGAAATCCTTCGTTTGTTTCCCAAAGATTCTGACGGCCATACCAATTTAGGAAACCTTTATTACGCACAAAATAAATATGTGGAAGCGGAAGCTGAATATAAAGAAGCCATTCGTGCAGCGCCAGATTATGTGGGACCCTACATCAACATAGGGCTATTTTATTTTAACCAAAAGAAATACGTTGAAGCGGAAATGTCATATAAGGAAGCGATTCGCTTAGTCCCAAACTATGCCAACTCTCACCATCTCTTGGCAATTTTATATAGCGACCTGGAAAAAAATGAGGAGGCAGAAGCATCATATAAAGAGGCGATTCGTTTAGATCCTAAAGACGCTAATCTCCATTATAGCCTAGGAAATCTTTATTTTAGACTGAATGAATATGCCAAAGCTGAGGTTGAATATAAAGAAGTTGCCCGTTTAAATCCCAACGGTGTTGACGTTCATTACAAGTTGGGAATAATTTATTCTGATCATGGGAAATATGTGGAATCGGAGGCAGCCTATAAAGAATCGATTCGTTTGAATCCTAATATTGCGAATACCCATCACAACTTAGGAAACCTTTATTTTAAACAAAAAAAATACGTTAAAGCAGAGGCTGAATATAAAGAAGTGATTCGCCTGAGTCCCAAAGATTCTAGCGCTCATAATCATTTGGGAAATTTATACAATGAACAAAAGAATTATGAAAAAGCAGAATTAGAATATAAAGACGCAATTCGATTAGATCCTCAAAATGCCAAAGGTTACTACATATTGGCTTTACTATTTTTTGGGCAAAATAAATACGGAGAAGCGAAAATAGTAATTAAAGAAGCCTTAAACTTAGAGCCTGAAAATAAAGATTATCTTAATATGATGGAGTTATTGTAAGAAAAATTTATTCGGAACTGGATGGTTTAATTACCTTAATTTTTAAATAGGAATCTTGGTTTAGGTTTATTTTTTACCGATATTTGAGACACACCGAAAACCTTGCGATTCTAACCGGAATTCGGGCCAGAGATAGGCTCTTCTGGAAGAATGCAAATACTCCATGCTATTTAACCAGCTTCCGCCACGGGATACTTTATACATACTGGGGAGTGGGCCGGGCGGGTCTTTCTTGGGGCTTATGAGGTAATAATTTGCCGCAAACCAATCCTCCACCCATTCCGAGACATTACCTGCCATGTCATACAAACCGAAGGAGTTAGGGGGAAACGAACCTACCGGCGAGGTAGATGGGAATCCGTCGTTGAAATCAGGATTTCTGCTCTCTTCGTTGGAGCACAAACTATCGCAAAAATTCCCTCCTGTTTCGACATACTTATCGCCGAAATAAAAGTGGGTTTGAGTTCCTCCGCGCGCGGCATATTCCCATTGCGCTTCGGTAGGGAGTCGTTTGCCCTGTTTCCTGCAATAGTTATCGGCGCCTACCCAGTTAACCCGTTCTACGGGCAAATTGCCGCCAACGAAACGGGAGGGATTCCTGTCCATACTTTTCTGAAACGCCGATTGCGTAACCTCGTATTTGTCCATCTGGAAGGGAGAAAGGCAGACTTCGTGCACCGGTAATTGGTCGGCATGTCCCGTCTTATTGCCCATCAGGAAACATCCTCCTCTGATGTTTACCATTTCGTCTTCTTTCTTGGTGGCGGAGCTATTGGAAGCGATAATTTCTTTTTTTATTTCTGC
The DNA here is from genome assembly GCA_964570665.1 of uncultured Nitrospinota bacterium. Classification (GTDB taxonomy): domain Bacteria; phylum Nitrospinota; class Nitrospinia; order Nitrospinales; family JAJDAT01; genus JAJDAT01. The sequence goes on from CAZMZH010000009.1 coordinate 35,937, forward strand.
CAGAAAAAGCGTCATCTTTTCATGAACTCGGGGCGGAACGCCCACATACTGGATCCGAGCGGCCACTTTAGGAACCAGTTTCATTTTCCCTGATTTTTTTAAATACAGTCGATAATGAGGAATTTTTTCTCCTACTGGAAACTTTAGAAATTTTTCTTTGACGCCATTTAGTTCGTCTTTAGAAATCGCTGGGGTCGCCATTACTGTTTCGTCTACTATTTCGGCTTCTAAAGGTTCCGTTTCACCTGTTAGGTGGACCAACACGCTTCTTCCAATACTGATAGGCGCGGCCAAAATTTGCGCGACAAGTTTTTCGGCGTCTACAAATTTCTTTGTCTTGAATTTGATTTCCGCCAGAGACTTCAACACTTTGTAATTTTCGGGGTCCAGTTCCAAAACTTTAGAGTAGGCGGTTTCGGCAGATTTAAAATCGTTAACTTTAAAGGCGGCGTCCCCCTGTTGGATCAGTTCGCTAATATCTGCGAAGGAGTTTTCAGGTTGCCAATAAATAATAAAGATGGCGATCAGAAAAAGAATTTTTGTTGATTTTATTTTCACAATCTTGATTACCGGTTATTTTCCGAGTTGTTTTACAATTCATTTTTTTGGCATAATTTATTATAAAAAGACTTTGCCTTTTTGTGAAACTATTTCCTGCTTAGTTTATGGCCAACTTCGCCGGTTGATTAAAAAATAAACTAGCTATTCAGAGTAATAATTTTGTCACCCTGAGCCTGTCGAAGGGTCGCTTCAATCCAAAAAATCGTCATGCTGAGAGTCAGACCGAGGGATTGTGTTTATTTAATAAGAAACCAGAACCTTAAAATCTCTTCCGCCCGTCATCTCGACTGAAGTGGTTTGAAGGAAAAATATTCGTTCCATATTTGTTGAAAAAGAACCTTGTGAACACAGTTCCCATCGAACGTCATTCCGACTAGCGTGGAGGAATCTCGTTTTTTATACCGGTTATTTCCTCTATTTTCTTAGGAGGCTCTCAAATGGTTGCTTCGATTTAATAAATTTTCGTATTTTAAATGTTTTAATTATTTTGGAAACCGATCCCATAAAGAAACCTCATAACGATTTTCGAAATTTCCTAAATTGATTCCATCCGACAACCTAAGGCCGAGCGTCATGGTTTCGCCTATGGATGTTGCTTGATCTGGGCTTTCTTCAAAGTCAATCCCTTGTCCCAGTTTTTGAGTTTGCCTTGTTCTTGCATGTAAATACGATTTTCTCTTTTGAACGGTTGAAAACACAGTATAATTATTGAACGGAAGTAATTCTCAATGGGTCCGATATTTGGGCTAATAAACCAATTCCAATGCGTTTGTATTTAAAATAATCAGGTTATTATGGACGAGCAAAAGAAATTTAATCGCATAACCTTTGATCCGCAAATTCTGGGAGGAAGAGCTTGTATTCGAGGGATGCGGATCTCGGTAGCGGTGATCCTTGGTCATATTGCCAATGGTGCAATGGTCGAAGACGTTTTAGAGGATTATCCAGACCTTGAAGCGGAAGACTTCAAGCAAGTATTAGAATATGCTGCTTGGCTAGCTAAAGAAGAAGTTCACCTCGCATAAAAATCAATATGCGATTCCTTGCGGACATGGGTGTTTCTATTAGAGTTGTGGAATGGCTTCGCTCCGAGGGCCATGAAGCCGTTCATCTCAGAGAAGTAGGTCTTCAAACTCTACCCGATCAAGCTATTTTTGAGAAAGCTGGAAAAGAAAGTCGAACCCTTCTTGCTTTTGACCTTGATTTTGGAGAGATTATAGCGCTTTCTAACGAGCGACTAATAAGCGTCATCCTCTTCCGGTTGCGTAATACTCGGACTCCCTTTGTGATTGACCGCTTATAGATGAATCTGAAAAAACTTTGACGGAGAGCGTTATCATTACTGTTGAAGACTCTCGCCACCGGGTGCGTCGTTTGCCATTAGGGAAATAAGAAGAAAAAACTGTTTGAGACTTTTGGCTCTTATACCTCTTCTAATGAGAGAGATCAGGGCATAAATTCCAAAATTACCGAGTCGGCTAGGAAAAAGCCTTTTTTAGATAATCGAATATGGGTATCGTCAATTTCGATCAGATTTTCCGATTTTAAATGTTTTATTTGATTGGGAAACCGATCCCACAAAGAAACTTCATAACGATTTTCGAAATTCCCCAAATGGATTCCATCCGATAGTCTTAGGCCTAGCATCATTGTTTCGCCTATGGATGTTGCTTGGTCTGGATTTTCTTCAAAATCAACCGCCTGTCCCGTTTTTAGAGTTTGTTCTATGTATTTGGCGGGACTATTGATATTTTTTTTTCTTTTCCCATTCCAATAGCCAGAGGCTCCCGCGCCCAACCCGATATAATTACCGTTTTGCCAGTAATTGATATTGTGTCGGCATTCTTTCCCGGGTTTCGAATAATTCGATATTTCGTATTGGATGTAACTCGCTTCGGCCATCGTTTTTAAAGTGTGTTTGAACAAAGTAAGTTGCTGTTCGTCGTCGGGAGGCGTTAATTTTCCCGATTCTAAATACGAGTAAAAAGCTGTTTTGGGCTCGAACGTCAAATTGTAAGCGGAGATATGATTTGGATGTAATTGAATGGCTTGTTTTAAAGAATAATCCCAATCGTCAAGGGATTGGTCGGGTAGGGCAAACATTAAATCTACTGAAACGTTATCAAACCCTTCTTCCTTAGCTTGTTCGACAGTTTGGCCAATAGCTTCCGGGCCGTGGATTCTTTCCAATAATTCCAATTCGTGTGGCAAAAAAGATTGAGCCCCAATACTGACTCGATTAAACCCCGCTTTTTTAACATGCACGAAATAACCGGGAGTTATGGTTCCCGGGTTGGCTTCTAAGGTGATTTCGGCGTTATCGGTAACGTTAAAAAAACGGCGACACCCGTCCAAAATATTTGCCAAATCTTCGGGTGGAAGAGATGTTGGCGTTCCTCCGCCAAAAAAAATAGTCGTCGCTTTTTGATTTGCCGGAACGCTTTTGCCAGCCCATTCCATTTCTTTTAGGATTGCGGCTGGATAATCCTCCGGTTGTTCTCCCTTAATCGCATGCGAATTAAAATCGCAGTAACCGCATTTGCGTTCGCAATATGGAATATGTAAATAAAGGCTGAAAGTGTGCAAGGAGAATTCGCTTTCGAAAAAATGGTTTTGCCCTATAATACAACACATTAAAATAAGAAAAATTTGTTTATTATTTTGCTATAAACATTACTTATTTAAGAGGTTTCATGCCGATGACGATAAAAAAAATATGACCGAACCGAACGCCTATAAATCGGGGTACGCCGCTATTATTGGGAAACCCAATGTGGGAAAATCCACACTTCTCAATCACCTGGTATCTGTGAAAATTGCGGCCACTTCCAGAAGTCCGCAAACCACTCGCAATAAAATTACCGGAGTTTGTCATTTCGACGAAGGACAGGTGATTTTGTTGGATACGCCGGGCGTGCATAAAGCGACATCCAAGTTCAACAAACTCATGGTCAAAGCCTCTTTCAATACTTACGACGATGTCGATGTCATTGTATTTGTTGTGGACGCAAAGAAAAAGTTTGGCGACGACGATCGCTATGTTTTAGAAACATTGCAAAGATCAAAGGTCGATAAAATATTAGCGCTCAATAAAATCGATTTAGTCGCCAAAGAAGAGCTACTCCCTTTAATTGAAGAAATGAGTCAATTAAACGCGTTTACAGATATTCTTCCCATTTCCGCTTTGAAAAGCGACGGGCTGGATATTTTAGAAAAATCTTTGCTAAAAAGAATGCCCGAAGGCCCTCAATACTTTCCAGAAGGCGCTTATACGGATTGCCCGGAAACGTTTCTAATTGCGGAAATTGTTCGCGAAAAAGCTTTTCGTTTAACCCGTTTCGAAGTTCCATATGCGTTGACGGTAGTTGTAGAACAATTAGAGGAGAAGGACAATGGGTTGACGGTTGTAAGGGCAACGATTATTGTAGAAAAGGATTCTCAAAAGAAAATTGTTATTGGCCGAAATGGCGTTATGCTTAAGGATATCGGATCGGCGGCTCGTCATGAGTTGGAAAGACGATTTGGTTGCAAAGTTTTTTTAAGTTTGTTTGTAAAAGTAAAAGCCAACTGGCGCGAAAGCGATTACTGTTTAAAGGAGTATGGTTACGGAAATGATTAATATTAAAACCGACGAAGAAGTCGAAATCATGCGCAAAAGCTGTCAATTGGCGGCGAGCGTTTTATTGATGATCGAGCCTCATATCAAAGCGGGCGTCACCACAAATTATTTGAACGATATTTGCCATGAATACATTATTTCTAAAGGCGCTATTCCTTCGCCTTTAAATTATAAAGGATTTCCGAAGAGTATTTGCTCGTCGGTTAACGATGAAATTTGCCATGGCATTCCATCCGATAGGAAGATCCGTAATGGGGATATTGTGAACCTGGATATTACCTGTTATCTCAACGGATTTCATGGAGATACCAATAAGACGTTTTTTGTCGGTTCTCCCAGAAAAAAGCCGAGCAGATTAGTGGAAGCTTGTCGGCAGGCCATTCGTAAGGGGATATCGGTTGTTAAAGCCGGAGCTCATTTGGGCGATATTGGCGCGAGTATTCAAGAATATGTTGAAGCGCAAGGATACACTATTGTGCGGGAGTTTTGCGGTCATGGTATAGGTAGAAATTTTCATGAAGAACCGCAAGTATTGCATTATGGAACTTATGGTCAAGGCGTGGAATTAAAAAAGAATATGACGTTTACCATAGAGCCCATGATCAATGAAGGTAAACCCGAATTACGCATTCTTTCCGATAACTGGACAGCGGTTACGATGGATGGATCGCTATCCGCTCAATTTGAGCACACCATTCTAGTGACCGAAGATGGCTATGAAGTCATGACCGAGATTGACGGAACTTCGTTTTAAAATTTTTGTTTTTAAATGCGAAATTTCGGCTAAAAGGTTTTGGTTCATAGAGAGGCGACGACATGGCCCTCAAAACTTCAAAGATGTTAAAAACGTTCCCTTTTATAGTCTTATTTTTTATTACGTTTTTAACCTTTCCGGTAAGTTCTCAAGAAATCCCTCCCTTACACCATGTTTTAGAAGTTTGGCTCGATCCAGATAAGAATCAAATTACAGTAAAAGATAAGATTACGGTTTCCGAGTCGTTTTCTTCCAATCCAAAGAATAAATTTTATTTTGTCCTACACGGCGATTTAAATCCTACTTCTCTGACTCCGGGAACCAAACTGGAATCTGTTAATGAAAAATCGCAAGCCCAGGAATTTATAAAGCTATCAAAATTAATTTCTCCTCATAGCGCTATTTCTCCGGAATATTTCAGCGTCTCTCTACCTCTGGATCAAAAAACGTTTTCAATAAAGTATCAGGGAAAGATTTATCATCCTTTAAATCAGGCGAGGGAAGGCTATGCTCGTGGGTTCGGCGGAACGCCGGGAATAATTTCATCTAAAGGCGTTTTTCTTTCGGGAACTTCCAATTGGATTCCCGAGTTTGAAGATCGTTTGATGACATTCCAGATGAACCTTCATCTGCCCCCAAGGTGGGATGCCGTCAGTCAGGGAACTAGAATTAGGTACGATCAAAACGAAAAGGAAACGGCAGTAACATGGGAATCTCAAAATCCACAAAATGAAATTTACCTGATCGGCGATCGGTTTACCCATTACTCTCGGAAAAAGGGTTCGACCGAGTCTATGGTATTTTTGCGCCAATCCGATAGAGATCTAGCTAACATGTATTTGGAGGCGACCTCGCAATACATAGAAATGTATAGCGATCTTCTAGGTCCTTATCCCTATAAAAAGTTTGCCCTCGTGGAAAACTTCTGGGAAACCGGTTACGGCATGCCGTCGTTTACGCTTTTGGGTTCCAGAGTCATTCGTCTGCCGTTTATTTTACATTCTTCCTATCCTCACGAAATTCTTCATAACTGGTTTGGTAATGGGATTTACGTGGATTATGAAACGGGAAACTGGGCGGAGGGTTTAACGGCCTACATGGCCGACCATCTTATTAAGGAACAACATAATAACGCGGCAGATTATCGACGCGGAACTTTACAGAAATATACGGACTATGTGTCCAATCAGAATGATTTTCCGTTAATGGATTTTCGTTCTCGCCACAGTTCTTCTACAGAAGCCGTTGGTTATGGAAAAGCTCTCATGTTTTTTCATATGCTTCGCCAGGCGTTAGGAGATAAGTTTTTTGTTCAGGGACTCAACACATTTTATGAGAAACATAAATTCAGTAATGCGGGATTTGAGGAATTACGGAAAGCTTTTGAAGGAACGAGTAGAAACGATTTGAAAGGTTTTTTCGATCAATGGGTTTCTTTTTCTGGAGCGCCAGAATTAAAAATCAACCAAGCAAAAGTTGTTAAAGTGGATAACGGTTATCAACTTAAAGCTACCTTGGAACAAGTTCAGAAAAATAGGAACTATTCTTTGCGCGTTCCCCTTGCGGTTACGATGGAGGGAGAGTCGAAAGTTTATCAAACTCATTTAGAGATTAAAGACAAGTCTCATAAAATTGAACTTAAATTGCCAGCTAAACCATTACGTTTGGATATCGATCCAGAATTTGACGTTTTCCGACGTTTAGATAGAAACGAGATCCCTCCAGCGCTGAGTCAGGTTTATGGGGCCAATAAAGTTTTAGTAGTGTTGCCTTCTCATGAAAAACTACTACTCGATGATTATAAGGAATTTGCCGATTCTTTAAGTATGTCTTATGACGAAGTGGAAATTAAAATGGACGATCAGATAGAGGAACTGCCTGCCGATAGATCCGTATGGATTCTAGGTTGGGGAAATAGTTTTCTTCCAGGATTTTCTTCAACGTTAAAAGACTATGGGATAACGTTGGATGGCAAAGAAATAATTATTGGCGGCAAAGATTTGAACCGCAAAGAACATTCCTTAGCGCTAGCGACCAGGCATCCCGCTAACCCGGAGTTGGGTTGGGCCTGGGTTGGTATTGGGAATCCAAAAGCCGTTCCAGGATTTGCCAGAAAATTACCGCATTATCATAAATACAGCTACCTGGCATTTGGGGGAGACAGACCGACTAATATTATCAAAGGAAAATGGCCAGTTTTGAATTCGCCGATGACAGTTTTTCTTTCGCCAGATAAAACGGCGAAACCAAAGTTGGGAAAACTCGTTCCCAGAAAAGCTCTAGCTTATCTTTCGCCTCCTTTTTCTGAGTAAAGAAGAGTTCGTTTAGAAACGCTTTCCAATCGCGACCGCTATTTTGTTTTTAAGTTAATAAAGTAATCGCTAACTAAAAGTAGACGTTATAAATCGCCAACCCCACGGCCTGTCATTCAGACGAGCCGTTTTCTGGCGAGGATAACGATTCTAGCATGAAGTGAAACCGTTATATCTAGCGACTTCCACTGGAAGGCACTAAGCCTTAGCTGCCGAGATATCTTCCAAAAGTCTTTCCTGATAGATCTCATTTAGAACCTTGGCAATTTAAGAAAATTCAGTTTTCTGAGTAAAGAAGAGTTCGTTTAGAAACGCTTTCGAATCGCGACCGCTATTTTGTTAATAAGTTAGAAAAGTAATCGCTAACTAAAAGTAGACGTTATAAATCGCCAACCCCACGACCAGTCATTCAGACGAGCCGTTTTCTGGCGAGGAAGAATCTCATTTAGAACCTTGGCAATTTAAGAAAATTCAGTTTTCTGAGTAAAGAAGAGTTCGTTTAGAAACGCTTTCGAATCGCGACCGCTATTTTGTTAATAAGTTAGAAAAGTAATCGCTAACTAAAAGTAGACGTTATAAATCGCCAACCCCACGACCAGTCATTCAGACGAGCCGTTTTCTGGCGAGGAAGAATCTCATTTAGAACCTTGACTTTAATCACGGTTGCTGAGCAAGGTCGAAGAGTCGCCTCGATTCAATAAAAAAACTACTATTGTAACTTGATAGCTTTTTTCAATTTCAACTTTACTCAGTACTTTTCCTTTTTTTCCATACCCTTGTTTTATTAACGATAGCGACACCTTTTGATTTTTCTAAATTATCTTTTTTAGTGTCTTATTGATACTAGTATTCATTCCTCTTATCAATTATAAATAGTTATAAAATAAAGATTTACGGTGTTTTTGAAAATTGATAAACTGTCTCTAAGAATATGGAATTTTACAATATTATATCTATAGTGTTTGGAGGTACATCATGAAGGGCGATACTCAAGTTATCGAAGGTTTGAATGAAGTTTTGATGGCCGAATTGACGGCAATCAACATGTATTATATTCATTATAGGATGAAGGAAGATTGGGGATATAACAAATTAGCCGAGCATGACAAAAGCGAGTCGATGGACGAAATGCGTCATGCGGATAAAATGATTTGCCGGATTTTATATTTAGACGGCGCGCCGGACATGCAAAAGTACGATACGGTAATGGTTGGCAATACGGTGGAAGAGCATTTAAACAATCAATACAAAGCCGAATGCGATCATGTTGAAAGATTACAAAGAATCATCGCGCTCTGTATTGAAAAAAAGGATTTTGGTTCTAAGGAAATATTGGACGGTATTTTAGAAGACACCGAAGAAGCCTGCGATTGGTTGGAAACGCAATTCCAACGCATCAAAGACGTCGGTATCCAAAACTACCTTGCCGAACATATGCACGGTTGAATATTACTAGATTAAAGTTTTAATATGATAGGCGGTTTGAGCAATTATTCTTAGTCTCAAACCGTCATTTCGACCAAAGTGGTTTGGAGGATATAGCCCTTGATCCGTAATAATTGAAATAGGAACTGGAGTTGCAAAGTCCCCACCGCATGTCATCTTGAGCGAAGCCGAAAGATCTCGCCTCGATTTAATAAATATTTTCACTCTAGTTACTTAGGAGCTTGTCGAGGAATCTGGGTTTTGGTTTTGGAGTTTTTCGCCCAGGTGTTAAAAAAGAGGCCCGATAAAATAAATAGTTGGAGGAGCATGGAAAAAGAACTGTTTAAGCATTGTGTGATTTTTAGAAATGCCATTGAAAGAACAGACAAGAGGAAGTTGTTTCTCACATTGCAGAATTTCCCTCATGGAAGCTGCGGAGACGCTGTTTTACTGCTTGGACACTATTTAAAGAATAATGATTTTGGAAAGATTGACTATATGCTCGGTGAGCGTGAGACCGAAACAAATGATGGCTTTAGATCACACGCATGGCTTCAGCGGGAAAGTTTAGTTATTGATATTACCGCCGATCAATTTGAAGATTTTAAGGAACCTGTTTTTGTTCAATCGGATTCCCAGTGGCACGAGGAATTTAATGGCTAGTTTCGGCACGAGGCCGATTTTACTATTTACGAAAAAAGTGAAAGTAATACCGGCATCTTTAACAATTTGAGACGCACGTACAATAATATTCTGAAGAATATATTGGAGTGATAACAGTTGGTAATTAAGAATTATTACTTACTTAAGATAATTTTTTTATCTCAAGAGAATGTTTTAGAAGATAAACACTTGTAATTTGATGAAATCGCCGCTATATAATTAATAGGGTTAAATTAATCAAATTAATCAAATTAATCAAATTAATCAAATTGAGCGAATGAGATGAAAAAACTAAACGCAAGCGAAGCCAAACAGCGCTTCGGGGAAATGCTGGATACGGTGCAACAAGAGCCTGTTGTTATTCAACGTTCGGGACGTGATAAAGCGGTTGTTTTGTCTATCCGAGACTATAAAAATATAGTCGAGGACAAATATCTTGGAGAGAAGGCACAAAAGGTCGAACGCAAAGGCAAGTATCTTGGTAAAAAAGAATCCGAGAACTTACTGAAAGCGGCTAAAAATGCTGGAAGTTAGAATCCTTGACCATGCGGCCAAATCTTTAAAAAGTCTAATTAAAAAAGCTCCGAAAACAGCCGCGCAGATAGCGCAGAAAATTTCAGAGTTACAGGAGACCCCGGAACCTGCCTCATCAAGCGGCCTTGTTGGTTACGCGCCTTTACGTCGCATTCGCGTCGATAAATACCGAATTGTTTATAAGCACGATGGCAAGACTTTAAAAATTTTGTTGATTGAAAAGAGAGACAAGGTTTATCAAGAGCTTCCAAAAATAAAGAACGATTGATTCAGGAAACTAGTCAATTTTTATTTTCTGGTCAGAGACCCGCTTACGAGATAATCCTTTTTATCTCAAGTATAGAATTTTTAATTGGGCGCTATAAAAAATAATGGGAGAATAAGCGACCTGGAAGGAGAGGCCCGAAAAGGAAGCCGATACTTAAAAAAGCTGGCTAACTTTTTAGGATTAGTGATCCAATTTTTGTTGCTTTTATACAATGTGCTCCAATTCTTTAATATTAGCGGTTGCACAATATAAAACAAATAACATATTTAGGAAATGAGATGAAAGCTGGAGAAGAATATTTATTAAGATTTTTAGAAGGGCATGATAAACGTTTTGTGATACCTGTTTATCAAAGAAATTACGATTGGAAACGCGAGCAATGCAATCAGATTTTTAATGATATTTTAGGTATTATAAATCAAAGGCAAGAAAGCTATTTTATAGGTTCAATTGTCTCTATCCATAATGATAATTCTGTTGATCGTGAATATGTTGTCATTGATGGACAGCAACGTATAACAACTATTACTCTTATACTTCTTGCTATTCATAACTTACTTGAAGCTGGGAAAATAGATACGACAACTCCAAATCTCAAAGATCAAATAAAAGAGCAGTATTTGTTAAACAAATATTCAGAAGATGAGAAACGGATTCGTCTGAAGCCAATTAAAGATGATAACCAAGCATTCCTAAAGCTGTTTTCCGATAGTCCTAATCAATATGTCCAAGATTCTAATATCACATTAAATTATAATTATTTTGTCGAACAAATTTTAGGTTTAAAAGAGAGAAACATAAAAGTTGAAGAAGTATATGAGGCCATTAAAAAATTATCGATTGTAGATATCAAATTGAAACGAGGTGAAGACAATCCTCAATTGATTTTTGAGAGTCTAAACTCAACGGGAAAAAAATTAGAAGAAGCCGATCTTATCCGAAACTTTATATTGATGGATAAAACACCAGATATCCAAGAAAAGTTTTACGATAAATATTGGAACCCTATCGAAAAAAATACTCACTATGATGTTGGGCGGTTTATCAGAGACTACTTAACTTTCGCTCGTGCCAAAACACCACGGAAAGATAGAGTTTATATCGAGTTTAAAAAGTACGTTCAAGAAAAATATAATGGAATGGAAGAGTTGAAAGGGTTGCTGGAAGAGCTTCTTAAATTCTCAATTTTCTACAAAGCTTTTCTTTCCTATAATACCGAAGATAACAGTGTAAATGAGGCTTTGAAAAGAATTGATAGGTTACAGGTAACTGTATCATATCCATTTCTACTAGATGTGTTCAATGCATACGAAAATAAATTTATAGATTTAAATGGAGTAGCGGAAATTTTAGAAGTAATTGAGGCTTTTGTTATTAGACGGATGATATGTAATGTTCCTGCAAATGCATTAAACAAAATTTTTGCTTCGCTTGGAAAGAATATTCGAAAGCCTAAACATTTTTCTAAAAACTATATTGATATTTTTAAATTTCTTATTACGGCTGGCTATTCATCTAATCGTTTTCCTAGTAACGAGGAATTTACAAATGAACTTGTAAAACGTGATGTTTATAACCTTAAAGGAAAAAACAAAATTCATCTTTTTGAAAGGTTAGAAAATTTTAATAATAGAGAAAAAGTTGATGTTGAGAATTTGACAGAAGCAAAAAAAGAAGGTCTAACCTTTGAACATATTATGCCGCAAAAACTTAGTTCCTCATGGGAAAAAGATTTGGGGGAGAACTTTGACCAAACCCATGAAAAATATATTAACACCCTTGGGAACATTACCCTTACAGCCTACAATAGCAGTTTATCTAATAAACCGTTTAAGGAAAAAGTTAGCAAAGAAAATGGATTTAAAGATAGCCGATTATGGCTAAATCAATATCTTATTGGCCTTGAAAAATGGGGAGAAAAAGAAATTTGTGCTCGCGCTGAGGTTTTAGGGAAACGAGCGCTTTCTATTTGGAAGTTTCCAGAAACGACATATGCCGGACTTAAAAAGCAAGATACAGAAATTGGGCTTGATGAGAATTATACTTTTACAAATACAAAGCCTAAAAGCTTCACATTTTTAGACCAGAATTATCCTGTTAAAAATTGGAAAGATGTTTATCTAACCACATTGAAGTTATTTCATGATCTTGATCCAGTGAGCTTTAATTCTCTTATAGGTGAACCAGACCATCAAAGTTATTTAGCTCATACAAAGGGTGTGCATAAACATCAAGATAAAATTACCAATAACATATACGTAAATACAAATCTAAGCGCTCGCGGAATTATTCGAATATTAAAAAAGCTTTTTTCTGCATATGATTTAGACGAGTCCGATTTTGTAATCACTTTGCACCAGGAAAATAAGGCTTCTTAAAGAACCGTAGAGGACTTATTTGCTAAAGATTGATCATAAAACATCCTCTAGCTAGTCATGGATCAAAATTTTTAAAAAAAGAATTCTCCAACTTTGCAAAAAAGTTAGACAATAATTCAATTTCTAGTCCGTTCGACTTCGGCTACGTCGATTTCTTTATTTCTGCGGTCGTAGAGCTTAGTGGTTTTTGGAGTGGCATGTCCGGCTATCTTTTGAGCCATTTCAAGCATCCCACCATTTTGTAGATAAGAAGTAATGCCGCGCGCTCGAAAACTATGATTGCAGTGGCCGTTTGTACGTCTGCGTTTTTAGCGCGTTGATTCACCATTCTGTAAATATCGGTTCGGTGCATGCCGCGCTCGGTAAGCGTTTTACTTTTTTCAATCGTCGAACGAAAAAGAAACCTTTTCTTATATTCCCCGATTCCTGCCGCTTGTATGTATTCGTCCAAATAATTTTCCAAGGTCCGATTGACCGGATACCTTAACGCTTTGCCGCCTTTTTCGGCGAGTTTTAAAAACCACTGCTTGCCTTGCGGGTAATAATCTTCGACCCCTACTATTTGCAATCGGAACAGGTTCCGTAAAGAGCCATTTTGTGGTTTTGTAATATGAAGTTATGTTTTAAGGCGACTTCTTTTTGGAATTGTTCGATGAGGGGATGTTCAAACTCCACAATTTTCCCGCAATGATTACACACCAGATGATCGTGATGCCCTTGCCTGAATAATCGTTCGTAAAACCTCTTGCCGTTGGGTAGTGTGTTTTCCCGCGCCAATCCGCATTCCGTTAAAAGATTGATGGTTCTATAAACCGTGGCGATTCCAATAGAGGAATCGATTTCTTTAGCGCGGTCGAAGAGTTCTTCCACTTCTAAATGTCCTTTATTATCTAAAAAAGCTTTTAGGATGGCTTCCCGCTGAGGAGTTAATCTTAGATCTTTTTGTTTCAAATAATCTTTGAGGATAATGAGTTCTTGGTCCATCGATTTTGGTTGTAATTAAATAGAAATGGTAGGGCGATTGTCGCTACTTAAGAAAAATAGAGGGTCGCTGGCTTGTAATTTGTTAATGATTTTGAAATTCATTATGAAAAACTAGCTCATTTTTTTAACAAAATCAACAAAAACTAAAAAATTTTTTTTGTAACTTAAAAGTGATTGACAGAAGACATGGCTTGTATTATTATTGATATTCATTATCAATAATAATTGTTTTTTAAGCGATTAAAGAGAATGACATGTTTATTTTTGCAAATTGCTTAATTTGTTAGTTGATAATGGTTTTTAAAGTCGTTTTTGATTTAAAGGGTCATTTGCACGTTAAATAATACATTTTCTTTATTTATAGATCCCAGAAGGTCGGTAAGTTGGAAATTACCTGATTTGCCCCTACTCCCCTTCGTTTTCAACTTGTCGACCTTTTCTTTAATCAGTAAGTCCTTACATTTTTAGGTATCGCTTCAATAATCAGAAAATGGCGTTAAAAGCAGTTAATTTTTGGTTGAATATCCAAAGAGCTAAGAATTTTAAAATTTCTTGCCTGGAAAGAGATCTAATTAATAATAGGATTTATTGAAGAGTTTTTGATCCAACCGATTGTCTAGATGGGCTCATTTAAAAAATAATAGATTGAAATATTAGGGTTTAACCGGTTGACAAAAAAGCTTATTAATAATATCATTGATAATCGTTTTCAAATTTAAATTAAATTTACGTTTAAATCGTATCCGTTTTAAGTCTCAATCGGGTTTTTTATTTTTTATAAAAACTTGAAAATACGGGTTGATGGATAACTTTTTGGTAATTATTTAGTAGGGACGAGGTAATAATGTTTGAATCCTTAAGTATGTTGACCAAAGGTGGAGTCATCATGATTCCCATCTTTATTTGTTCCGTTGTTGGATTGACCATAATCATTGAAAGGTTTATTTATTTTCGTAAATCATCCGAAGATCCTGAAAAAATATTTGAGTCCTTGACGAAGTTGTTAAAAGACGAAGGCGGATTCCATGATAAGGAAGGCGAACATCCGGAAGCGGTCAAACTTTTTGCCGCCTCTCCTGGGCCTGTTGGTCGTTTAATGCAAGCGGGACTGAATCATAAAGACGTACCAAGATGGAAGTTGGAAGAAAAACTTTCGGTAGTAGGACAGGAAGAACTCAATAAATTGGGAAAAAATATTCGCGGTTTGGAAGTGATAGCCACTATTTCTCCATTGATGGGTTTGCTTGGTACCGTTATGGGGATGGTGCAGGCGTTTAATAAAGTTGCGCAATACAAAGGACAGGTCGATCCTAGCATTCTGGCGGGCGGAATTTGGGAAGCTTTGCTTACAACGGCGGCTGGTTTGGCTGTGGCGATTCCGGTGGTGGTGATGTTGCATTTTTTTGATAGAAAAATAGAAAAAATATCCTTCCTGTTGGAAAAATTTGGCCAATTGTTAATCCACCACTTTGACGAAGAGCGTGAAGAAGAAAACCAGAAAAAAGACTGGAAAGACAACCGACCTGAACTAGTTAAGGTTCAAGGATAATTTTGATATTGACGAAATATGAAAATTGTTAGATATCGAAAAAACCAGTACAAGTTGGATATGGCTCCATTGATTGATGTTGTTTTCCTTCTTCTTATCTTTTTTATGCTGACCTTTGCCATTCAAGGGCAGGCGATGGATATTAAATTGCCTCAAGGTCAGTCGACTTCTAATCCCGTTCAACAAAAAGATATTACCATTCGAATATCTATGGATGGAGATCTGCTTTTGGATAATTCGCCGGTTACCCTGGACAATTTAATCGATAAACTCAAAGTTAAATTGGTTGCAAGAAGCGATAAATTGGTCAAGATTGAACCGGATAAAAAAGCCAAGTATCGACAATTTGCAACTGTTTTAGATTACGCTCGGATAGCGGGAGCCGAAGACTTTTCAATCGTTAGATAAAATAAATTTATGGCGATCAAGTTTCAAAAAGAGAAAAAAAAAGAGTTCAAGATTGATCTGATTCCGATGATCAATATCGTTTTTTTATTGCTAATTTTTTTCATGCTCACTTCGTCCGCGATTCAGGCCAATCAAAAAATTCAACTTCCGAAAGCGCATTCTGCAGACTTATTAAACGAGCGTAATATTACGATAGTGATTGAACCTAACGGTTCCTTGGAATTGGATGGCAATGCTATCGCCTTGGAGTCGTTGCTGCCAGAATTGACAGAAAAATTAAAAAATAAAAAAAAGAAGGCAGTGGAAATTCAAGGGGATCAAAACATCGAATTTGATACTTTTGGAAAAATTATTGACGTTGCAAAACAAGCGGGGGCTGTTGATTTTTTTCTAGCTGCCGAACAAGTTAAATCGTAAAATCTAAAGCGTTTTATTGAAGAGATAATGTTCGAAAAATCCACCTTATTTTCATTCTCGGGATCGTTTGTATTCCATTTAGCGTTCGTTGCCGTTGCGGGCAACTTTATGTTTACCGATCCGCCGCCTCCGCCGCCTAAGAAAGTATATCGCCTGGAAGTTATTAAGAAAAAACCTCCTGTAGAAAAGAAAAAGATCAAAGAACGGAAAAAAATCAAAAGAATAATTCCAAAACCGATTAAGCCGATCAAACAACCCAAAGTGATGACAAAGCAAGAACCGTTATTAATGGCTAAAGTTATGCCGATGCCGGTTCCTCAGATACGGCCGATGAAGCAGATGCCGTTACCCACAGCTACTCCGGTTACAACTATTTCATCGACGCCGATGGTCGCTAAAGTTGCAACGGCAGAACCTAGAAGGGTGCAACCTGTAACTCAAACTGTGGCGGTTTCTTCTCCTGTTTCAAGTTTTGAATCAACACCTACGGTTAAAGCGGTTGCTTTTACTGCTCCTCAAGCGATTCGTTCGGCTGTTACAACAAACAACGCGCCGGCAGCAAGAGCTTCTTCTATTGTATCTAAATCCACAAAAAGAATTAAGTTGGCTTCTGTTGCGGCTCCGCGAGCCATATCAAGTCCTATTGTTTCCAAAAGCGGTTCTACACGGTCGGCTTGGGTTTCAAAGAAGGTTAAGCGAGTGGCATTGCCGCAAGCGACTCCTCAAAAGATGGGAAGTTTAGAAGAGGAAGACAAAGGGCCCGGTAAAATTGCATTAGTCGATACAAAACGTATCCGGGCATTTTCGCTGCCAAAGGGAGCGCCCATGAAACCTCAAAGCTTTAACGCTCCCAGTTCTAAGGGAACCAGAACGGCTTTTTATGAAGGCGTTGGCCAAAGAATTGTGGTTGCCGCATTAGATCCAAGAGCCATTCCTAACTTCACTGACGAGGGGGCTTTACGAGGATACAAAAACAGGTTGGGACGAGTTATTGCTCGAAATAAAAAATACCCGAATTTATCGCGTAGAAAACGCGAAGAAGGCAGGGTTGTCGTTAAATTTAATATATTAAGAAGTGGGGAAATTGAGGCCTTACAATGGGTATCCAAGTCTCCATACGAAAGACTTAATCAAGAAGCTTTGAAAGCGGTAAAGAGATCGGCTCCGTTTGCCGAACTACCCAGCGAAATTCCTGGCGCTTATTTACCGGTTGAGTTGCCATTTAGTTTTAAATTGAACTAAAAAACTTATTAAAAAAGTTCGTTTATGAACGAATCTGTATTTTTGATGATGGAGTTATAAAATGAATCCGAAAAAAGCAACGCTTGTAATAATACTTTGTTTCTTATTCTTTTGGACGTCGATAAGCTTCGCGGAGATTAATGAAGTGGACTCAAATTTTGACGGTAAAATCGACCAATGGCAACATTTAGGCGCTGATGGGAAGGTTACGAAAATTGAACATGACGGTAACTTTGACGGCAAAGTCGATCAAGTTGAGCACTTCACCGGAAACAAAAAATTAAAACGCGTCGAATTTGATCGTAACAACGACGGCAATATGGATCATTTCCAAATTTACAACGACGCTGGAAAGATGACCCGAGTGGAGAAATCTTCTAAGCAAAATGGGAAAATTGATTGGAAAGAGTTTTACTCCGACGACAAAAAACTGCAACGGATTCAATTGGACGACGATGGCGATGGAAAGTTTGAGACCTCCCAAATTTACAATTCGAGCGAGCAATTGGTAGAGATAGAAGGGGACGGTAATGGCGATGGCAAAGTGGACCGCTGGAGTAAATTTCAAAGCGACCAATTGCAATATACGGCCTTCGATACTACAGGTAGTGGAAAACCCGATCAATGGCAACATTATGATAGCGGTCAAAATCTTGCGAAAGCTGAATACGATACCAACAACGATGGTAAAGCGGATCGTTGGGAATATTTTAATGGCGGTAAATTAGCAAAAATTGAGTTAGATAGAAATTTTGACGGCAAAGTCGATATGACTCAAAAAAAGTAATTGATTTAATGGGTTAGAGACTTTATTATTTAGACGCTTACCTTAGTTTTATGGAGGCAAATAATATTTTTTGCCTCCGTTTAACCATTCAAAAGTTTTATTAATTTCCCCATAATTAGCTCGTTTATTTTTAATCATTAAAAAAGTTTAAAAAAATTTGATTTTAATCTTGAAAATCGTTCTCAATTTTGTTATAAATGAAAACCATTTTCAATTTCATACGTAATCTATTGATTTTTAATTAATCTTAACAATAAAGAATTATCAAGTTTCAGATTTTCCATTCCCAAGTTGGAAAGTTGCCATTTATTTATTAAGGAGGAGATTGGGATGATTAGTTTGACTAGGAGAAGGGACATCCAGATACCCATCGTGTTTTTTACCGCCTTGTCATTTTTATTTACATCGATGGTTCCAGCAGTTTGGGCTGAAGATGCGAATAGAGTTATTTTAGACGAGGTAAAGGTTGTTGGATCAAAATCTAATGTTAAGCAAATTGCGGGTTCTGCAGCTTATATCGACGCCACCGACATTCAAAAGCAAAATTATGACAATGTCGACCGCGTTTTACGAAAAGTTCCTGGCGTTTATACACGAGAAGAAACGGGACAAGGTATATTCCCTAATATTAGTATTCGCGGTGTTGACCCTGGTCGTAGCACTAAAGTTACCATCATGGAAGACGGTATATTGACCGCTCCCGCTCCTTATTCCGCTCCAGCGGCCTATTATTCTCCTACAGTTGGAAGAATGTCGGGATTGGAAGTTTTGAAGGGGTCAAGTCAAGTTCGTTATGGCCCTCGAACTACTGGCGGCGTTATCAATTATTTATCCACTAACATTCCCACTCAAGAAGAATACTATTTGAAAGCGTCATTTGGGACTTTTGGTGAAATTCGTAACCATCTTTACTTTGGTAATACGATTCACACCGATAGCGGTAACTTTGGATATTTAATTGAAAATTATGATCGAAGAAACGAAGGATTTCGGCATATTAACGAAACGGCTGACTTTCGAAATGGCAATGATAATAACGGATTAAAAAATACCGAACCTATGGTAAAGATGTCCTTCGAGCCTAATACCGACAAATACCAACGATTTGAATTTAAATTTGGTTACACCAAGAGAGAAGTCAACGAAACTTACTTGGGACTGAATGAAAGTTTGTTCAACCAAGACCCTTTTCAAAGATTAGCCGCTAGCCGATTTGATAAATTGGATTCGGAACATTTTCGTACGTACTTGCGACATTTTATTGAAATGAGCGATCAGACAAATATCGTAACCACTGCTTACGGCAACCATTTTTTTCGAAATTGGCAGAAGAGTCATGATTGTCGAAGCACCGCTTCCAGTTTGAGTACTTGTATTACCAGCGACGCTGGTTTAGCTTTGCTGAATGGCACGGGAGCGGGCACTTGGAGACTTCGCAACAACAATCGGAATTATTATCTTTATGGGTTACAAACGCGAGCAACTCACACAACCACGATTGGAGCTACCGATCATAAATTTTCGGCCGGAGTTAGATACCATTACGACCAAATCCGCAGATTCCAATTTAACGAAGATTACACCCAAGATTCTAGCGGAGCTATTACGAGTCGGTCTGATGGAGCTCCTGGTTCTGCCGGTAACCGAAGACAAAAAACTACGGCTCTTGCTATCAATCTTGAAGATGAAATTAAATATGGCAAATGGACGGTTAAACCGGGCGTTCGTTATGAGCATTTGTGGCAGCGGTTTCAAAGATTTGCCCCAGAGTCAGAGCAGGATCGGGAAAGAAATTACGGCGTCGTAACTGGCGGCGGTAATGCAAATTATAAGTTGAATGACAGGCAAGACATTTTTGGTGGAGTATTCCGGGGTGTTTCTACGCCCGATCCTAGTGGAGCTACCAAAACGGGTACGGAACGAGTTGAAGAAGAAACTAGTATCGGTTACGAGTTCGGAACGCGCTATACCCGTCCCGAACATGGGTTCTCAACCGAATTGATTGGATTCTGGACGGATTTTGACGATCTTGTAGTTTCCGCGATTACCGGGGCAAGCGGCGCTTTGGAAGGAGAGACTTCCAACTTAGGTGAAGTTAGAAGTAGGGGTATAGAGTTTCAGGTTCAATACGATCCCGCAGTTTCACGAGGGTGGAGTTTTAATAATCCCTGGTATTTCACTTTTACCTATACTAACGCCGAGTTTACTTCAGATGCGGCATCTGCAGCTATTGACGAAGAGAATATATTTACCGGCGCGAAGGATGGAAATGAAGTGCCTTATGTCCCCGATGTTCAGTTTGCAATTGGCACTGGATTTGAGTTTGAGAAATTCAGCATTAACTTTGATGGGCAGTACATCTCCGAAACTTTTGGAACGGGGGACAACGCTACCACGGAAGTTAATTTGGGCGGAGCTGCCGATCCTCGCTTTGGATTAGTGGATGATGTATTCTTATTAGACGCCAGTATGGCTTATCAGTTTAATTCGAATGTGAAAGCGTTTACTAACTTTCGAAACATAACTGACGAGACTTATATCGCTAGCCGATTGCCTCATGGTATTCGAGCCGGGGCTCCATTCCAAATGTTCGGCGGAATGGAATTTCATTTCTAAAAATAGAATTATATCTTAGACATAGCTATGGAGATTGCTACCTCCTTTAACTAGCTTAAGATAAAATTGCGGCAACTTTCGCTTTATTGCGAGGGTTGCCGTTTTTTTTTGGGTCGAAAAATTATGTTAAGCTAAAAAAAGAATTAAGAATACTTAATGAAGGTTGGTTTGAACATATCTGAAGAGATAAATAAAGCGGTTCAGTTCCATGGCAAAGGACAGTTAGACGAAGCCGAGGTCTTGTATAAAAATATACTAAGCTTTCAACCGAATCACCCCGACGCTTTGCATTTATTGGGCGTTGTGCATTTTCAAAAAGGCGACCTGGAGTCCTCTCAAGAGTTCATCAATAAAGCCATCGAAGAAAAGCCTTCGAACCCTAACTTCCATAATAACTTGGGGAATACCTTGCGTAGTTCTGGAAAGGTGACTTTGGCAGAGTTAAGTTACCGTAGAGCTTTGGAGTTAGATCCTCAAAATATTGAGGCTCATGCTAATTTAGCGATTGTTTTAAGAGACTTGGGGCAATCGGATGAAGCCATTGTATTTTGCCTAAAAGCGATTGAGCTGAATCCAAAAATTCCTCAGCCGTATAACACTTTGGGAAATTTGTTTTGCGAACAAATGGAATGGGGAAAGGCTCAGGAAGCTTATAAGAAAGCCTTAGAAGTTCAGCCTTTTCCCGAAGCGTTCAATAATTTGGGCAATGTTTTAAAAGAGTTGGGCCAGTTAGACGAGGCGGTCTTTAGTTATCAAAATGCAGTATCTCTTAATCCCAATTATGCGGAAGCGTTTAATAATTTGGGCAATGTTTTAAAACTTTTGAATCAATTGGAGGAAGCAAAAGAAGCGTACGATAAAGCTATAGAAATTTGGCCGGAGTTTTCCGAAGCGCATTTTAACCTGGGGATCCTATTTAAAGAAATTGGTCATTTGGCGGCGGCTGAAAAAGAATATCGTTTAGCCATCGATTTCGACCCTTCTAATTATTCCGCAAAACATATGTTGTCCGCTCTTTCGGGAGAATCCATCGAAGCGGCTTCATTAGAATATGTCGAAGGGTTGTTTGATCGATTTGCTCCAACTTTTGACGAAGAATTAATTAGTAAACTTGGTTATAGTACTCCCAACCTGTTAAAAGAATTAATTACGACAGAAATTCAACGCGATGTTAATTTTCAAAACGTTGTTGATTTAGGATGCGGGACTGGGTTATCAGGGGAAGCGATAAGAAGTCTTTCCGATTGCTTGACTGGAATCGACGCATCGAAAAAAATGTTAAAGGTCGCCGAGGAAAAAAATATTTACGATCAGCTTTGGCAAGGAGAGATTGTCGAAGCGTTATCTATTTCCCAAGAAACATACGATCTTTTTTTTGCGGCTGATGTTTTTGTGTACTTGGGGAATTTGGAACCGATTTTTAATGCTGTTCGGAAACAGGCAAGAGGAGAAGCGTTTTTTGTTTTTTCTACTGAATCCCATTCTGGAGATGAAGACTTTAATTTGAGAATAACCGGTAGGTTTGCTCATTCACGACAGTATATAAAGAAGATTGCTCAACTTACGAGGTTTATAATAGAAGAAGTAAAATCCGCAAATATTCGAAAGGATAAAGGAAAGTGGATTAATGGCGACTTATTTATTTTAAAAACTAAATCGACTTAACCTAAAGCTTTAGGGAGATTATTTTATGAGTCATAGACAATTTTTGACGCTTGCTCTATTAACTAGTTTTTTTGGGTTATTGGGAGGGGGAGTATCAAACTATTTTTTCGGGGAAAAAGCCGAGGCTCAAATGTCCAATACTGTTATTGCGGATCGTTTTATATTGTCTCAACAGGGAAATGGGCAATATGGGGCTGAATTAGGATTTGACGATGAAGGGTTTCCTACCTTTTTTATAAATGATGATAAAGGAAAAAAACGAATCAATATGGGGATGGATAAGGGCGGAATAACTTATTTTTCATTTTTCGATCCTTTTAATAAAAGCGAAAGGATGGCTTTTTATACCGCTTTTGATGGAGCTCCATTTGTTCAGCTAAACGATAAGAATGGTAGTCCGCGAGCTATTTTAGGTATGGGAGAAGAAGAAAACGTGATTTTAGAGTTTTACGACAAAAGCGCTCGACCTGTTTGGCTGGTCCCAAAAATTTTTAAGAAAAAGAAAAAGAAAAAAAAGAAAATTGGTTAATCTGGCGATTTCCTATTTTTTATAAGATCGGAAATTAAAATAAATGCATATAGTATCGCCCAGCCAATAGCGATATGGATGAGGCTCCGTTTGATATCGCCCGATATTATGGCGATCATAAACCAAAATATAGAACCCACTACCCAAAATAATAGAAATATTGTGCGTGCGCCTCTATTTTCTTCCATATATGCCTTTGAAGATTAAGTTATGTATTAGGTATTATTAAGTTTTATGGGCGTGGGTGGTTCGATCTAGGTAAGACCCAGTTTAGAGCGTCTTACTAAATTTTTTGAATTGAAACTAAAGCGTTAATTTCCTCATTATCTATTTTAAATGGCAGCACTAATTTAAATATACCATCATCGTTGGAATTCACCTTATATTCACCTCTCATTAAGGCGGGAAACCCTAAATCTAATTTAAGCAGCCGATCTGGGTCTGAGTTTTCCGGTCGGTTGGGAAATACTAACTCTAAAATGGTCTTAGAGTGCTCCGTTAGAGTAGGTTTAATATTGCCCCCTATTATATTACCTAGCTCTAATACAACTTCTCCGGCGTCGTCTTCATTTCTCTCTCCGAAAATAGTTTCATAAATGTCGCACGCGACAATCTCAGGGAAAAATAAAATAAGCGAAACTTTAATTTTTTCGTTATGGTCGATTAAGTCAATAGAGGCATTCATATCTCCATAAAGACAATCATTTTCAATAGGATCGTCGGCTACCGCCGAAACCATATATTGACCAAAACCTTCAACTACACTTTCTGAAATGGGTCCCGATAATCCTAATAAATCTTTAACTTCGCCGTTACTTGGAAAAAAGCCTTGAATGGCTTGACGGATATCGTCGTTTTTGAAGGGTTTTTTAACGTATAAATCATATGGCGTTCCATCAAGCCATTTTTTGACGTCGTCTTCATCTTCCGCGCTAATGTAGATAAAAGGAATACGTCGGATGGATTCATTGTCGCTATTTCTAATTGTTTGCAGAAGACTGCATCCATCCTTAATGCGAAGATGGACTGACGATGTGATTAAATCAAACTCAACAAGAGTCATCAAAGCGTAAGCTTGATGACCATCTTGGGCAAACTTTATATTGTCTGGGTTAAATCCCATCTTTACTAAGATGTTAAAAATTATTCTATAAATAACGTTTGAATTCTCAGTAATTAGTACTTTTTTATTGGCAAAATTAATTGACATTTCCTTGTGAACCAAAAATTTCAAAATTTAATATGAGGGCATAGAGTATCATTTTTAATCGAGTTTTTAACATTTTTTTTATCCTACCTTTTCGGCAACTAATTGAAAGTTTTGCTTTAATTGCACCCATCCTAGTTAACGCTTTTTTATGGAATCGTCTTTTTATTTGACAAATTTTAGGGTGAAAATAGGATTTTCGCCTTAGAATTTACATTTACTAGCTTTTGAGACGTAATAGTTGCAAAGGTTTGACTAAACTGTAACAAATCGAAGACGATAACTAACTTAAATGGATTAGAATGTTTTTACATTTGTTGTTTCTTAAATTGGCATTTTAATAAAAAACCGATTGCTTATTTACGATGTGTCGTATCAATTAGCCTTCGGTTTTTTGCCAAACTTTTAGGTTAAATCTGGGAATCCAATGGCAAACTCTAATTATTTAATGACCTCAAAAAATAGCGTTTTATTTTTTATAGATGTTTTTTTCGGTTTTGCCTCTCTATTTTTAGCTTTTTTGTTGAAATACGATTGGGTAATCCCTCCAGAAGAACTCAATTTTTACTTTCGCATTCTTCCTTTTGTATTTGCTTTTAGAGCTTTTGCCTTTTTATTTTTTAGGTTTAAATCTCAAATTTGCGAAGACGCATGTTTGGAAGATATTGGTCAAAAAATAAATTCAATTGTTGTCGGTTCCGTTTTAATTTTGTTTTATGCCTTCGGTAGTATTGGAACTGGCGGAAATATTCAAGTTCCTTTCGCAATTTTAATTATCGATGCAGTAATTTTACTTGGGTTGCAAGTGGGTTTCCAATTAGCTTGGAAAGAATGGAGAAATTATTTAAAGAAACGACAACACAAGTTTAATAACAAAGTAAATAGAGCCCTAGTTTGGGGAGCTGGAAATAAAGGAGCTTTATTGTTAGAACGACTTCGACAACAGCATTCGAATTGTTTGGTCGTTGGGTTAATTGACGACGATGAGCTTAAAATTGGCAATAAGTTGGGTGGGATAAATGTTTTAGGCAGTCGTAATAATATTCCTCATTTAGTGAAAAAGCACCAAGTCGATGAAATTTTGATCGCTTTCGAAAATATAACGACTGAGAATTTAAATGAGATTTTTCAAATATGCCAAGATAATAACGTGAATTTTAAAATCATTCCTTCCTATGTAGATAGAGCCGACGATATAGTCCAAATTACAAAGAATCGAGATATTGAAATAAAAGATCTGCTTGGAAGAGAGCCTGTTCGATTAGATGAAGGCTCAATTCGGAATTCGATCCAAGGGCGAGTGGTTATGGTTACTGGCGCAGGTGGCTCGATTGGAACAGAATTGTGCGAACAATTATTAAAATTTGAGCCCGCTTCTTTGGTTTTGGTTGAACGTGGAGAGAATTATCTTCACGAATTAAAAGTTACGCTGGATGGCTATGATACTTCCGTTCAAAAGCATTTTATTTTTTGTTCGGTTACTAACAAGGAAAAGATGGAAAATGTTTTTGAACGTTTCCGTCCCGACGTTGTTTTCCACGCTGCAGCTAATAAGCATGTTCCAATAATGGAATTGAACGTAGACGATGCAATTAATAATAATGTTTATGGAACAAAAGTAGTTGCCGATCTTTCAGACAAATACAAAGTTAGCGATTTTGTGCTCATATCCACTGATAAAGTTGTGAAACCCTCAAGTATTATGGGTATGACCAAAAGAATAGCGGAACAGTATATTCAGTTTTGCGCAGAAACCAGCAACACTCGCTTTTTATCTGTTAGATTTGGAAACGTTTTGGGAAGTAAGGGAAGTGTTGTCCCTTTATTTAAGCAACAGATAGCTCGTGGCGGTCCTATTACCATTACTCATCCAGATATGGAACGTTTTCTTATGTTAATTCCTGAAGCCGTTGGATTGATTTTGCAAGCGGCTGCTATGAGAGAAGTTAGTGGTAGAGTTTTTGTATTAGAAATGGGCAATCCCGTAAAAATTGTTGATTTAGCAAAAAAGATGATTCGAATTTCTGGATATAATCAAAATGATATTGAAATAAAATACGTTGGTATCCGCCCCGGAGAAAAGCTCACTGAGGAGCTTGTTCTAGACGAAGAAGAAATAACCCCTACATTTCACAATAAGATCAAAATGTTGAAATCTTCCAAACCTCATAATCCGCATTATGACGAATGGGTAGATTCATTATGTCGGCAGGCGTCAGGTTCAGATAAAGAAAATTTAAAAAGCATAATTTCTGAAATGATTCCAGATTTACCTTCCCCTATTTCCACCGTAAATAATTAATATAGAGTTAGAAAAACTAATTTTTAACTGTAAATCTAATCTATATCAGATAAGTTTTAAGGTTTTTTTAATTATTTCTATTGATCCTTAAAAGCAGGTAATGATAATTTATACTGATAACTTATAGTGGTATTGTTAGTCGATCTTCTTTTTAAAACACTTCTGTTAAACAAGAGGAATGATGAGTCAATTAGATCCAGAATTAATAAAAGATTATTGTGAAGAAGCATTGGAAATAGCCGATCAATATGGCGCAGAAGAAGGTTTATCCTTTTTAATAGGGAAAAAACTTTTTGAAGTTTTGCAAGATTTAAAAGAAGTTGAAAATAAATCCAAGCTTTTATTTCCAATTGATCCAACTTCTGACCTCGGTTTAGGTTTTGAAAAGCGTAACCGTCGAAACTTTGAATTGACTAAACTGCAAAGTCAAAATTTTGGGGAGTTCTCAGAAAAAATTGAAAGCTTAAAGAGAATAAGCAAGTTATTTGTATACGAGGTTAAAGAAACTTTCGACGCTAACGATATCGAGGAATATTTAGCTTCTTATCCTATATTAGGCGGAGAGGAGGCATCGACGCTTGTTGTCAACGCCGATGAAGATTCAAACTTCATGTCAATCAACGCGACTTTAAACGAAATTAGAGATATTTTTTATATTGAAGAAATGAAGAAAATGTTTTTAGGGTTTGAAAAAGATAAAGCGTTATGACCAAACCTGTAAAACAGAAAGCCCGGCTAATACTGGGCTTTTTTATTTTATGTCTCGCTACATTCTCTATCCTATACACGGGGCCGGAATTTGGTTTTGTGTGGCAGGTTGTTTTTTCTTCTTTTTTGTTATTTATTTTATTTTGGCTGGTTACTTGAGTTTTAAAAAAATGAAATAATTATGGCTATTATTGACATTCCCAACGCTGCAATTGCAAAAATTTTGACTTGAGTTGTTTGTTTGGAAGCTTCCGCTAATTTTTCTTGAGTAAAGCTTTTCATTTCCTCTTGAATCTCTTTTGTTGCATTTGTTTTAATTAAGGTTGTTTTTTCTTCTATTATATCTTCCAAGCCCTCTAAGGTTTTTTTAGTGAGCGGATCGAATTTTTTTTCGATTTCTTCTTGCACGATAAGTTTACTTTCCTTTTGCCAATTATTCATTTTGTTGTCAATTTGTTCTAATTTTTTCTGAATAAATTTCTCAACCTTTGGTTCAAGGTTTTCTTGTATCAATTCTAGACTATCTTTAGCGTTTGCTACAGCCAAATGCAGATTTTCTTCAATTTCTTCTTCAAGCGATTCTTTTTTATTTTCGATATAGTCTCTTAATTTTTTGATTTCATCATTTACTTGATTTTCTGATTCGTCCGGTAGTTCCATCTCAATTTTCCAAAATATTAAAAATGTGGTTATGTTTTCTAATAAAGCTTGATCTAAATAAGTCGGCTTTTTACAAATTTTAATTAGCGATTATCAAAAAGAATATTAATTCATAATTTTTCAATAGGATGTAGGGAGAGATTTGTTTGCGGTGAACTTGACTAACCTAAACCAGTCAGGTAACTTAAGAGTTATGAAATTAACCTTTCCCGAGTATGTCCAGTTATTTAAAAAGTATATTATTGTTGAAAAAAATGTATCGAACCATACTATTACAAACTATTTGGGCGATCTCAATCAATTTTATTTATTTTTAAAAGAGTCAGGTCATGTCTCATTAGAAGAGGAAACGGAAGTTTCCAAGATAGACCGAATTTCAGTGCGGTCGTTTATGGGATATTTATCCAAGAAGTCTTATTCTGGAGCTTCTATGGGTAGAAAGCTCGCTTCTTTAAGTTCTTTCTTTAAATTCCTTTGTCGCGAAGGGTACCTTGAAGGTAACCCGGCAAAATCGGTCCCTATCCCTAAAAAGAGCGCAAAACTTCCTAGTTTTTTGACCACCGATGAAATGTTTTCAATAATGGAATTGCCGGAAAAAAATACCTTTATTGGGACTAGAGATAAAGCTATACTGGAGCTTTTTTACAGCTCTGGCATTCGTGTAGGTGAACTTGTCACAATATCATTAGAGCATATTGATGCGATTCAGAGAAACGTTCGTATTTTGGGAAAAGGGAAAAAGGAACGATTTGTTCCATTTGGAAATAAAGCCGCAGACGCTATTAAATCCTACTTACCTTTTAGGACGCAGAGAATCGAAAAACGGAAACTGGACCCTATCCCTGATGGATTGTTTTTGAATTTTCGAGGTTTAGGAATTTCAAGTCGCGGAGTTAGAAAAGCTTTAGCTCGATATTTGAATCCCGCTTTAATTTCAAGTCGGGTGTCTCCACATACCTTTCGTCATACTTTTGCTACTCATATGTTAGAGGGGGGCGCTGATTTAAGATCTATTCAAGAACTTCTGGGGCACGCTCATTTATCGACTACGCAAAAATACACTCATTTAACCGTTGATCAATTGATGAAGACTTACGACCAAGCCCACCCAAGAGCTCAAAAATTCAACGCCGAGACTACCGCACGCAAAGATTAGTACTTTTGCGGGCGCTGATAAATTGATGGCCGATATTAATAATTTATAATTGCCAAATTGGAATAAATTATATGATGCGTGGAACTACTATATTATCCGTAAGACACAAAGGTAAGGTTGCCATGGCAGGAGATGGCCAGGTTACTTTGGGGCATACGGTTGTTAAAAGCACTGCTCGTAAGCTTCGGCGAATGCATAATGACAAGATTGTGGGAGGGTTTGCAGGGTCTACTGCAGACGCTTTTTCTTTATTTTCAAAGTTTGAAGAAAAGCTTGAAAAGTTTCAGGGGAATTTAACTCGGTCAGCTGTTGAATTGGCTAAAGATTGGCGTACTGACAAAATGTTGCGTCGTTTAGAGGCTATGCTAGTTGTTATGGATAAAGATCAATCTTTACTTTTATCTGGAACTGGCGACGTTATTGAACCTGACGATGGCATTATAGGTATTGGTTCAGGCGGTATGTATGCTTATTCTGCCGCAAAAGCGATGACCTTGCATTCGGAAAAAGACGCTAGAGAAATTGTTGAAGAGTCGATGAAAATCGCTTGCTCAGTCTGTATTTATACTAATTCGAACCTCATTATTGAGGAGCTATAAAACTTATGGAAAATTCGCTTGCCGCCTTTTTGTCAGAGGATATTGATCAAAACTCTCCAGGATCTATGACTCCTAAGGAGATTGTGGCGGAGCTAAATAAATATATAGTGGGACAAAATAAGGCTAAAAGGGCTGTAGCCATTGCGTTACGTAACCGTTGGAGACGGCGCCAGCTACCTGAAAACTTAAGAGACGAAGTTGCGCCAAAAAATATTTTAATGATTGGTCCTACGGGTGTCGGTAAAACCGAAATAGCGCGTCGATTGGCTAAATTAACTAATTCTCCTTTTATTAAAGTGGAAGCTTCGAAATATACTGAAGTGGGATATGTTGGGCGAGATGTAGAATCTATGATTCGCGATCTTGTAGAACTGTCTAAAAATATGGTTCGTGCAGAAAAAGAAGCTGAAGTTCAAGAAAAAGCGAGGATGTTTGCCGAAGAACGACTTTTGGATATTTTATTGCCTCCTCATCCATCCATGGCTGCGGGGGATAATTCTGATAGCGAAGAGGAAATGGGAACGGTTGAACTCGACTCCTTGGGTAAAAAACAGTTTGAGCAAACCCGTGAAAAATTTCGAAATTATCTTAAAGAAGGAAAGTTTAATGAAAGGGTTGTTGAAATAGAAGTTCAAGAAAAGCCTGGTTCAATGATTGAGATCATTGGCGGCCCGGGTATGGACGATATGGATAACAACTTAAAAGATATGTTAGGAACCTTCATGCCGTCAAAGAGCAAAAGTCGGAAATTAAAAGTTCCCGAAGCTCTTAAAGTTTTGACACAGGAGGAAGCTCAAAAACTTATCGATCAGGACCAACTCATTCAAGAAACTATTCAAAAGGTTGAGCAGCAAGGGATTATTTTTATTGATGAAATTGATAAGATAATTGGTAGACAGGGAATGCAGGGTCCCGATGTTTCGCGCGAAGGAGTTCAAAGAGACCTATTGCCAATTGTAGAGGGATCTGCAATTAATACGAAACATGGGATTGTAAAAACAGATCATATCCTTTTTGTTTGCGCAGGCGCTTTTCATTCGGCCAAACCAGCCGACCTCATTCCAGAGTTTCAAGGACGTTTTCCCATTCGGGTTGAATTGGATTCTCTTACAACAGAGGATTTTATACAAATATTGACGGAGCCCAATAACGCTTTAATCAAGCAATATGTAGCGCTCATGAAAACGGAAGGAATTGAACTTGATTTTAAAGAAAATTCGATCCGAGAGATTGCCGAAATGTCGGCCGCCGTTAACGAAAAAACCGAGAATATTGGCGCTAGAAGGCTTCAGACAATTATGGAAAAATTGTTAGAAGATATTTCTTTTGACGCTCCAGATTTAGCCGTAAAACAAATCCCAATTGATTCTGAATATGTCAGGTCAAGATTAAAAGATATTATTCAAGACGAAGATTTAAGTCGTTATATTTTATAGCAAAACTCCCTATGGAAAAGCTGATAGAAAAAGCCGAAGTTCTCTTAGAATCTCTCCCCTACATTAAAAAGTTTTTCGGTAAAAATATTGTGATTAAGTATGGCGGAAACGCCATGGTTTCCGAAGAACTAAAAGAAAGTTTTGCTCTTGATATTGTCATGATGAAATATGTTGGGATCGATCCAGTTGTCGTTCATGGCGGGGGACCCCAAATTGGTAAAACTTTAGAAGCGTTGGGCATTGAGTCCACCTTTGTGGATGGACAACGCGTTACCAGTCAAAACATGATAGATGTCGTGGAGATGGTCCTAGGTGGAAAAATAAATAAAGAAATTGTTTCTTTGATTAACCGTCATGGAGGGAAAGCCGTTGGAGTTACGGGTAAAGATGGCGGACTCATTCATGCCAAACGATACCAAAAGATGAAAAAGTGCCCAGAGACGAATCGTCCTGAGATTATAGATCTGGGTCTTGTGGGAGAAATTACTCGAGTTGATCCGCAGATATTGCGAACGTTAGATCGCGACGAATTTATCCCAGTAATTGCGCCTATAGGGCGAGGTGAAGATGGCGAAACGTTAAACATAAACGCAGATTTTGTTGCGGGGAAAATTGCCTCGGCTCTTAAAGCCGAAAAATTGGTTCTAATGACTGATGTGGAGGGAGTTAAAGATCAATACGAGAAGCTAATACCCGAAATGGATATAAAAAAAACAAAAAAATTAATTGATGAGGGGATTATTTCTGGAGGAATGACTCCTAAGGTTAAGTGTTGTCTTGATGCGTTAGCCGAAGGAACTCATAAGACTCACATCATCGACGGTAGAATTAAGCATGCCGTCCTTTTAGAAATGTTTACAGAAGAAGGCATTGGCACCCAAATCATTAAGGACACTGGTTATCAATTTTAACGTTGTCGCGGAGAAAACTAGGATTGCAAATTGTTGAAAACACTGCCGACAACCCTTTATAATTTGTAGGAAATTACATTTTTTTTCTATTCTAGTCAGATGACTCAACTGTTAAATGACAGAAGTAAAAGCATACTTAAAGAAATAATCCGCGCTTATATTGCTAATGGCGAGCCGATTGGTTCTCGATGTGTCGCTAAAAAGTTACATGATAAGATAAGCGCCGCTACAATTCGCAATATTATGGCAGACTTAGCTGAAATGGGGTATTTAGAGCAACCTCACACTTCTGCTGGCCGTATTCCGACCGATAAGGGGTATCGTTTTTTCGTCGATCAAATTATAGAACCCTCCTTTAATTTTGATAAAAAAGAAATCCTAGAAAGTTGCAATATTCAAAAGTCATCCTATGAAGATGTTTTATCAAGCGCTTGCGGTACGCTTTCGTCTTTATCCAATCAAACTGGATTGGTGATGTTACCAAGTTTTTCACAAATGTTATTTCAACGCATTGAGTTTATTAAAGTAGGCCCAAGAGAGGCTTTAGCGGCTTTTGTTTCCGATATGGGGATTTTGCAAAACAGACTTGTTCCAATTGAAGAAGAAATGACTGCGGATAGATTAGCTTCAATTTCGCGATTTTTGAATAAGGAGTTTAGCGGGAAATCTATTAAAACCATTCGTCAGAACTTAGTTCAACGAATTAAAAATGAGAGAGAGCATTGCGACCAATTAATGAGGAGGTCTGTTGAACTTTTGTTAACAAGTTTTCTCGAAGAGCAAGACGCAACTCTGCTTGTAGATGGAGCTCTTAATTTTCTAGATTGCCCAGAATTAGCCGCAGATTTAAACCGGATTAAAAAGGTTATCAAAACTGTCGAGGAAAAAACCAAATTGATTAAACTTCTTGATTCGTGTTTAGAACGCGATGGTATGACAGTGATAATTGGAAACGAGAACGACGAAGAAGAGCTTGGAGAGTGTAGTCTTATCGCTCAAAACTATAGAATGGGAGAATCTAACGTTGGCGCTATGGCAATATTAGGACATAAACGAATGGATTATCAAAAAGTAATCGCTCTTGTTAATAATACGGCGCAAACCGTTTCAAAATTATTATCCGAGAAAAAACGAAAGGAGTTTGAGTAAGTCGATATGAGTCAAGAAAAACCCGAGCCTTTGGATGGAGAAGATAAAGTAAAGTTTTCAGATGCCGCTACAAAGGCTTCAAATGAGGTAGATGAGGAAGTTGTTGAGGAAGATGAAGTTGAGGTAATTGAACCAGAGGTTTTAGACGCCGATGAAGAAATTGATATGGAAGAATCTTCGGAAGAAAAAGTTGATAAAGACCCTAGAACGGAACTTCTTAAGAAACTTAACAATGATTTGAAAAAGAAAGATGAAGAAGTTGCTAATGTGCGTCTGGAGTTTGCAAAAATACAAGCCGAAACTGAAAACTATAAGAAAAGAATGCTTAAAGAAAAGAATGAATTTGCCCAATTTGCCAACGAAAAATTACTTAAAGAGTTGATCCCAATTTACGAAAACTTGGACCGAGCGTTAAATGCTAACGAGACGACTGCGGAGAATTTAAAAGCAGGCGTTGATATGATTTTTAAGTCGTTCACTTCATTTTTGGAAAAAGAAAAAATCAAACCTATTCCATCTGTAGGCGAAAAATTTGATCCAAAAATTCATGAGGCGTTAAGTCAAATTGAATCCGCTGACAAAGAAGAAAATACAATCCTCCAAGAGTTTTCTAAAGGTTTTTTTCTAAACGATAGGGTTCTTATGCCCGCAAAAGTTGTGATTAGTAAAAAACCTGCGGATTCTAAGGAAGAAGAAACCTCGTCTGAATAAACGGAAGTAGATTTTTTTGAATTTTTTTAAAAATCGCTTTTTAAGATATTTTGGCCATACGCATTTAAATAAACCCAATCTAAAAAAATGCCCGAATTGCCGGAAGTAGAAACTCTACGGCGAGCTTTAGTTCCTCTTGTCGAAGGTAAGGTACTAAAAAAGATTCGGTTTTTCCGGAAAGATCTTCGATTCCCTATTCCTGTTGAAGTTTTAGAAAAAAAAATTATCGATCAAACAATAAACGCGATCCATCGTAAAGGAAAGTATTTGTTGTTCGAGACATCTTCTGGAACGATGATTTTGCATTTAGGTATGAGTGGAAGAGTTGTTCAGTGTGTGTCTGAGGAACCTGAACAAAAACACACCCACGTTATCTTTGGGATTGAAGAGAATATTTGGTTGCACTTTGTCGACCCTCGCAGGTTTGGTTGTTTAGTGTGGCAAAATAATGAGGAAGAACATAAGCTATTGCGTTTTCAAGGACCCGATCCTTATTCTTCAGAAGCAAATGCAAAGGCAATGAAACAAGCCGCAAAGGGATGTAAGGGGCCTATAAAAACTTTTTTAATGAACGGACGGCGAATTGCCGGTATAGGGAATATTTACGCCTGTGAATCGTTATTTAAGGCTCGAATACACCCAAATCGACCTGCCAGTCGATTATCTCTTAAAAGTTGGGATAGACTTTTATCTGAGGTACGCGCAACTTTAGATTGTAGTATCGCCGCTGGGGGTACAACGTTGAAAGACTTTTTTGATCCATCTGGATCAGTTGGGTATTACGTTTTACAGCTGTCGGTATATGGTAAGGAATGCGAACCGTGTTCGGAATGTGGGTCTCTTGTAAAAAGAATAATTCATTCTGGTCGTTCAACGTTTTTTTGTAAACAATGTCAGAAGATATAGAGCAAAGTGAACGTCATAATTATTTGGGCTTAAAACGCTATGAATTTAAAAGTTGGCATAGTTACTTTAAACGCAAAATTTATTCATACTTCCCTCAGTCTTCGTTATTTGCGAAATGCAGCTCGGAATGCTGGGTTTAAAGATGTATGGATAGCAGAATATGAGATTGATAAGCCTGTATGGAAAATTGCGGCCGATATCCAAATCAAACAACCGGATGTAATTGGCGTTAGCGTTTATATTTGGAACCGAATTCAAAGCTTTCAATTAATAGAAATATTAAAAAAACAAAATCCAAATTTGACCGTAGTGGTTGGGGGGCCTGAGGTTTCTTTTGAAGACAAAATAACCGACGATTATTTTGTCATTGGAGGAGAAGGAGAAAGTAAATGGGTCGACGCTTTAGAATTTATTGAAAAAGGAGAGACGCCAGACGCTAAAACGTTAAATAGATGGAAAACTTACGGTAATGACTTGCCTGAACTGGCGCCTCCATATATTTCCGAAGATAAAGATCTACTAAAAAACCGAATTGCGTATATTGAAGCCTCTAGAGGTTGCCCGTATCTGTGCTCGTTTTGCCTATCGGCTTTGGATGAAAAGGTTCGCTACTTTGACGATACTTTAATAAAGGAGCAAATTGGATTTTTAGTTAGTAATGGAATTAAAACTATAAAGTTCATAGACAGAACTTTTAACTTAAAACCTAAACGGGTTATGGAATTGATATCCTGGTTGATTCAATTCAAAGGAACGTCATTTCATTTTGAAGTTGTAGGAGATATTTTAACCGAGGAAATTTTGAAATTTTTAGAAACAGTTCCTAATGGAATGTTTCAATTTGAAATTGGGATTCAAACTGCAGATGAAAGAGTTCAAAAAGCGGTACATCGTAAACAACGTAACGAAAAATTATTTGAAAATATTCGCCGAATACTAACGATCGGGAAAATTCATTTACACTGCGATTTAATATTTGGATTGCCCGGCGAAACGTTGAAAATGATTTTAAGCTCCTTTGATTCGGTATTTAAGTTAAACGCGCATGAGTTACAACTCGGATTTTTAAAGTTTTTACCTGGATCTCCTATTCGTGAGTTGATTGATACACATGAATATGAGTTTCAATCTTTTCCGCCTTACGAGACGATTTCACATAAAGATCTCTCAGCGAGCGAAATTATTTTTTTAAAAAAATTTGCGGATGTGTTTGAACTTTTTAACAATTCGAAGCGCTTCCGATTTTCAATTTCCCGTTTGTTAAAGACTGAGGAGCCTTCGACTTTATTTCGTAGTTTATTAAGCTACATGGAAGAGCGCGATCTAATAAATCGCAATCACTCTCTTGATAACCAGTACAAAATATTTTCTGAAGCTTTTTTCTTAAATGATAATCCTATCGCTTTGGATTTGTTGCGATTAGATTTTGCTTATAGTCAAAGAGCGTTTCGGTTTCCGGAGTTTTTACGTAGGACCGACGGTTTGGATAAAAAATATAAAGTTTGGAGTGGAGATAAAAAAAGTCCTTTGTTTCCTTTTTCTCATAGCATTGATTTAAAAGCTGATTTTGCGGTCTTGAAACCTTCAGACGAAACGTTGTACTATGCTTTTCTTCACCCGGAAGATAAAAATAGATATATTTCCGATCCGGCTTTGATCCAAGAAATTTCATAAACTATAAGCAGTCATTTTTTTGGCTTTAAGATTTAAATAAGCAAGGAGTCTTATTACTATGTCAGAACCTAAAAAGGGTTTAAACCATCGTAGTCAAGTAGTAACACAAGGAGCAAAACGTTCGCCAAATCGCGCTATGTTGCGAGCTGTTGGTTTTACGACTGAAGATTTTAATAAACCGATTATTGGGGTGGCTAACGGTCAAAGCAATATTACTCCTTGTAATGCGGGTTTAGGGCGGTTAGCCGACGCGGCTAGCGCGGCCATCCGCGAGAGTGGAGGTATGCCGCAAACTTTTGGAACTATAACCATTAGCGATGGTATTTCCATGGGAACCGAAGGAATGAAATGTTCTTTGGTGAGTCGAGAAGTTATTGCCGATTCTATTGAAACTGTGTGTCGCGGGCAAAATCTAGATGCGGTTGTCTGTGTTGGCGGATGCGATAAGAATATGCCTGGCGCGATGATGGCTATGGCAAGACTAGATATTCCTGGTATTTTTGTTTATGGGGGCACCATTAAACCTGGTCATTTAGGTGAAAGAGATTTAACCGTTGTCAGCGCTTTTGAAGCGGTGGGACAATATAGCTCTAACAAGATTGATAAAGACGAGTTATTAGCTGTTGAAGAAAATGCTTGCCCCGGTTTTGGCTCTTGCGGAGGAATGTATACGGCTAACACAATGTCGTCGGCTTTTGAAGCTTTAGGTATGAGCTTGCCTTTTAGCTCGACTATGGCGAACGAAGATAAAGAAAAAGAACTTAGCGCAGGTCAAAGCGCGTCGGCTCTTATAAGATTGCTGGAGAAAAATATTTTACCCAAAGATATTATGACTCGAAAAGCTTTTGAAAATGCTATCACAGTAATTATGGCAGTTGGCGGTTCCACTAATGCTGTACTTCATTTTTTAGCCATCGCGCATTGCCTAGATGTCGATTTAACAATAGACGATTTTGAGACCATCCGAAAGCGGTCTCCACATTTCTGCGATATGCGACCTTCGGGTCGATATGTTGCAACTGATTTACATAGAGCCGGCGGGATTCCACAAGTTATGAAGCAACTTTTAGAAAAAGGATTGCTCCATGGAGATTGTATGACGGTTACTGGAAAAACCGTTGCAGAAAATTTAGCGGATATTCCATCTCAACCTACAGGCGATCAAGATGTTATTTTGCCAATTGATAAACCATTATCTCATGAAGGTCATTTAGTAATATTAAAAGGTAACTTATCTCCCGAAGGGTGTGTAGCAAAGGTTTCTGGAGTGGCAGTTAAGAAACTGGAAGGACCGGCTAGGGTTTTTGATTCTGAAGAGGAATGCTTGGATGCGATTCTTACTGACAAAATTCAAGAAGGCGACATTATAGTAATTCGATACGAAGGTCCAAAAGGCGGACCTGGAATGCGAGAGATGTTAGCGCCAACTTCTGCCATTTCCGGTAAGGGAATGGGAGAGAAGGTTGGCTTAATTACCGACGGAAGATTTTCTGGGGGCACTCACGGTTTGGTTGTGGGGCATGTCGCTCCCGAGGCGCAAGTAGGAGGGCTGATTGGTTTACTAAATGAAGGAGATCGCGTAACCATCGATATAGAAAACCGAAAACTATCGGCTAATTTAAAAGAAGACGAAATTACGAAAAGAAAAGCAGAATGGAAAGCTCCAAAGATTAAGTATGAACGCGGCGTTTTAGCCAAGTATGCTAAGTTGGTATCGACCGCATCTAAAGGAGCTGTTACAGATTGATTAAAAGTTTTTTAAACGAACTTTAAGTAAACCCATTGAGAAAGTCCTTTTTGGCCATTGCGCTCTCGATTTGCTCC
Source organism: uncultured Nitrospinota bacterium (assembly GCA_964570665.1). Classification (GTDB taxonomy): domain Bacteria; phylum Nitrospinota; class Nitrospinia; order Nitrospinales; family JAJDAT01; genus JAJDAT01. Next base: position 73,891 of record CAZMZH010000009.1, read on the forward strand.
ATTCCATATCGCGACTGCCATTAAATAGTTTTTCGTTATTTGGGCGTCATTATTGTCGCTTGTTTTTAATTTTCGACGAAACAGAACCCGCCATTTATCATTAGCCCAAACTCCCTTGCCTTTAATATCTTGATGGTCTTGATAAGTGAGGGTGCTAAAGCCTTCGGCATTTAAGTCTTCTATTGGAGATTTTGTTTGGTCTTGGTCTAATTTTTGATTTACTTGATTGGGTCTGGATAATGGACCAGGACCAGAAAACAAGTTTTTCTTTTCCGGTTTTTCTAAAATTTCCTTCCATTGCCATATGTTCATTGAATAGCCTTCAGCTCCCATAGTTATAGGCGGAGCTTCTTTGTCTAGTCTTACCGGAAACATAACGGCGGCTTGATCTGTATACATATCTGAATGCGATACTTTTTTCGAATGTGAGGAGTCGTCCCATTCAAGCAAAATGGCGATTTCGTCTCCATTTGTCGCCGCTTGTATTCGGACTTCTTTTGTGGCTGGATTTGGCCATTGTGGATTCGTAATTAATTGTGGTCCCAATGTGGCTTTTGCCGGTTTAGCTACTTTTCCAGAACTCCAAATTGGATCGTTAGGAGAATCTGGTAACTTATCGCTTATTTTTTTAATTTCGATTATGGGACCGCATTCTTCATCAGATTGGCATTTATTAATATCAAAATCCCCACAGCCAATTATAAAAATCGTGGACATGATAATTATGAGCGAGCGAAAAAAAATGATTTTTAGATTCATTGGTTTAAATGTAGGTTCTAAAAAAAAGAACGACCTCTGAAGGAGGTCGTTCTTTTTTAGTTTTAAGGCTAGTAGCGGTTCGCTAAATCTTCTAATTCCATTTTTAGATCGTCTGTTATTGGGCCAACCATGATTAAATTTAGCCGTTCGCGAACAAAAATTCTTTTGGCAGTTTCGTGAATTTCGCTAGGAGTGATAGATTGAATTATTTGTTTTTCTTCTTCGTCCGATATTTCTTCCGAAAAAAGTTGAACAAATCCGTATCTTAAAATTTGTTTATAAGGATCGTCTAAGTCAAAATCCAGATCGTATAAATAGCGAGTTTTGACATGGTCTACTTCTTCTTCGGTAGGGCCATGTTCTACAAAAATTTTTATTTCTTCTAAAATAGCCTTAGCGATTTGAGGGATTTTTTCTTTGCTTACGGTTACGTCAAAATCAAAAGTTCCAACATCGGATAAACTAGTCGCTCTGCAGTCGATGGAATACGCTAATCCTAGCTTTTCCCTAAGTCCCCTTTGTAAGCGGGAAGCGACACCGTCGTCTAAAATTCGATTGATTAAGTAAACCTTGTAATAATCTGGATGATTGTATGAAACTGAACGAAAGCAAATTTGAAGTTGGATTTGACTATCTGAATCGTGTTGGTAGGCAAAGGCAGGTACATTTTGGTTTTCCACGACGCTGTTTGTAAAGTGATCGCGGTTAATTGGTCGCCCGACTCTCTGAATTTTATTGAAGTTCTCCTCTGCCAATTCTAGAAAAGATGAGTGGGACAGAGAACCCGCTCCCACTAAGATCATATTTTCCGGTATATAGAAAGTTTCATAATATTCACGTAAGTCTTTTTCATTAATTGATTTTATAGTGTTTTCAACTCCAATAGTTGGCATTTCTAATGGAGTGTCTTTGTATAATAACTTGCAAGCATGATTGTTGATATCAATATTGTCGCCGTTTTCGTTAATTTCTTCTAAGTACTCTTCTAAAATTATCTGTCGCTCTAATTCGAGATCTTTAAAGTTTGGGGATGAAAAGAAATCTGCGAAGAGTTCCATTCCTTTTGGCAATTGCGAAACATGAGGACTAAAACCATAAAAAGTGTATTCGCTTAATGTTGAGGCTCTAAGGTCTCTACCAATTTTCTCGAATTCTTTGTTCAGAGAAATTGAATCAGGGTAAACTTTATTGCCTCTAAACATCATATGTTCTAAGAAGTGGGATATCCCGTTGTTTTTTTCGTTTTCAAAGCGGAGTCCCGCACGGACAAACATTGCCACTTCTAGGGTATGAATATGTGGCATTTCAATTGTGATAACGGTTAAACCATTCGGCAAAACTGCTGTGTGATTTTTTATTTCTGTTTCCGTTAGATGCATATAAATTAAAATAGCTGGGACGTATAGGGAGAATTATTCAAAAGTTATTGAGAGGATTAAACAAGTAACCTCTTAATGAATTGTTAGTGAAAATATTTGGCTTAAATTGAAGTAAGGCATTGCTAAATTAAAAACCATTGTTAAGAGAAGCGGTCTTTATGTTTCGTAAAATTTAAAAACGATTATAGAAGATTGTAAAATGAATTTACACGAAACGAAAGCTAATTCCTTGCGCCATCTTATTTTAATATTTTAGATGAATTTGAAAAGGCAAGTTTTTCTTCGATTCAAGTTCATTTTAAAAAATGCTGTAAATTTTTATTCGCGGTTCCATGCGCCGTAAGTGATTGTTTCGTTGGTGGAGTTCTAACCGATATTCAAAAAAATAAAACCGGTAAAAAAGCGCTTATGTATTTAAGATCCTTATTCAAACCTAACAGAATGCTCGCCAAGTATTTTTTCTATTTCATTTACCATTTCTTCCGAAGGAGTTACAGTTAGCTCTGAACCGGCGCTCAGTAATTTTGTAGAATTATTTGGAAATGTAAAATGTAATTGAACATCGCTTTTTCCTGGGTGTTCAAGCAGTATTTTTTTTATTTCGAGTAATGTTTGTTTTTCGAGTCCTGCGGCTCGCAAAGATATTCTTAGTTTACCTCTCCAATAATTTTTAGCTTCGGCAAGGGGGTAGATAGCGGATGCTATAATTTTAGTGAATCTTTCATCCCCTTCCAATTTGCCTGTAACTAGTACAGGTTCCTCGGAAGCGAGTAAGTTTTCTGCTGCCGCAAAAGTTTCTGGCCAAAGAGTAATCTCACTGGTTCCTTCAAGATCTTCCAGAGTGACGAAAGCCATTTTCTCGCCCTTTTTAGTAACTTTAGGAACGATTTTAGATGGTATCCCGCCAATACTGATCGTCTGGCCTGATTGACATTCCGATAAGTTGGCCGATCCAACATCTGTGAACCATGAAAGTTCGCGTTTGTATTTGGTTAAAGGGTGTCCTGTAATAAAGAAACCGAGCGTTTCTTTTTCAAATTTTAATCGTTGATGATCGTCCCAATCGGAAGTTTTATCCGAACTGGAACCAAAGTCGGGAGTTGAGTCTTCGTTTGTTTCTAACATGTCAAACATACTAGATTGGCCTAAAGCTCGATCTTTTTGATTGGCTTGGGCCAATTCCATCGTTGTTTGAAGATTATCAAACATATGAGCGCGAGTTGACTCTAGAGAATCAAGCGCGCCACTTTTAATAAGACTTTCCATAACTCGGCGGTTGGCGACTCTAAGGTCTGTTTCTTCACAAAATTTTGCAAAATTTTTGAATGTGCCAGTTTTTTCTCTTGTTTCAATAATAGAATCGATAGCGGCAGAGCCGACATTTTTTATAGCGCCAAGCCCAAAAAGTAACTTCCCATCGGTTACGGTAAAATCCCAATAACTTTTATTAACATCAGGAGGCAATATGGATATTTCCATTTCTCTGCAGTCGTTGATATAACGAGTCACCTTATCCGTGTTATCCATATCCGCAGTAATAAGCGCTCCAAAAAATTCAAGAGGATAATGAGCTTTAAGATATGCGGTTTGAAAAGAAACCATCGCGTACGCGGCGCTATGAGACTTATTAAAACCGTATCCGGCAAATTTTTCCATTAGATCAAATATTATTTGAGCTTTTTTTTCTGGAATATTATTTTCTTTGCAACCTTTATTAAATTTTTCGCGCTGTTTGGCCATTTCTTCGGGTTTTTTCTTTCCCATTGCGCGTCTTAATAAGTCTGCGTCCCCTAAAGTAAATTTTGCAAGCATGCTGGCGATTTTCATAACTTGCTCTTGATAAAGAATAACGCCATGAGTTTCTGAGAGAATTTCTTGTAATTGCGGCAATTCATATTTTACTTTTTGAGTGCCGTGTTTACACTTTACATAGTCGTCTACCATTCCACTTTCCAAAGGTCCTGGGCGGTATAACGCCAGTAATGCAACTATATCCTCGAACCGGTCGGGTTTCATTTTTTTGAGTAAATCTCTCATGCCAGAGCTTTCTAATTGAAATATACCTATGGACCGAGCATCGGAGAGAAGTTGATATGTTTTTTCATCGTCGAGCGGAATTTCTCCAATATTTAAATCTAATTTACGAGTTTCTTTTATTTTTTTAACGGCATTATCAATAACCGTCAGAGTTTTTAATCCTAGAAAATCCATTTTGAGTAAGCCCAATTTTTCAACGGTATTCATTGGAAATTGAGTTACAACTTCGTCGGCGCTTCCTTTGTAAAGCGGCAGGAATTCAGTTAGTTGCTTTGAAGAAATTACTACGCCAGCGGCATGAGTGGAGCAATGTCTTGGTAGGCCTTCTAAGGCTACTGCGATATCTAATAATTCTTTAACTGTGTCGTTTTCTTTTTTTAATTTTTCAAAATCTTTTACTTCTTCGAAAGCGGTTTTTAAATTTATTCCCAATTTATTTGGAATTAGTTTTGCGATTTTATCAACTTCTCCATAGGGCATGTCGAGAACGCGTCCCACATCGCGGATTACGCCTTTTGCGTTCATGCTTCCAAAGGTTATAATTTGCGCGACATTTCGGTTTCCGCCGTATTTTTCCGTCACGTATTGGATAACTTCCGCTCTTCGATCCATACATAGGTCGATATCAATATCGGGAAGACTAACTCGTTCTGGATTTAGAAAACGTTCAAATAAAAGGTCGTATTGTAGAGGGTCAATGTCTGTGATGTTGAGCGAATATGCGACAAGGCTTCCAGCAGCAGAACCTCGGCCAGGACCAACGGGAACCTCATTGTTACGAGCATAATGCAAAAAGTCCCAAACAATTAAGAAATAACCCGGATATCCCATCCGGTTTATAATTCCCAACTCTTCTTCTAAGCGCTCTTTATAAGCTGGGTGTTTTTGAGATGAAACATTTTCCAGGCGTTTTTCCAGACCTTCTACAGCTAGTTTTTTTAGATAGGATTCTAAAGTCATACCTGAAGGAACTGGATATTCAGGCAAGTTTGTTTGCGTAAAATCGAATTCTATGTTGCATTCTTCTGCGATTCTAAGCGTGTTTTTTAGCGCTTCCGGGACATCTTTAAATAATTCGGCCATTTCTTGAGGAGATTTTACATAATATTCCTGGTTTTCATACTTCAACCGGAATTTGTCGCTAATCGTTTTTCCTGTCTGAAGGCATAGTAAAATCTCGTGAGCTCTGGAGTCTGATTTCTCTAAATAATGGCAATTGTTGGTGGCGACTACCGGAATCGATAAATCATTTCCCAAGCTTATGGTTTCTTTGATAATTTTTTGTTCCCAATCTTCAAGATGATTTTGAATTTCGAGATAAAAATTTCCTTTGCCCATAATTTCTTCATACTGAGCGGCCATTTTTTTGGCTCTTGGGAGATTTTCCTTATAAATATTGTGGGCAATTTCTCCCCTATTGCAGGAACTAAGAGCAATAAGCCCTTCTGAATGCTGAGAAAGTATTTCTTTGTCGATTCTAGGTTTGTAATAAAAGCCTTCTAGAAAACCACTTGTCGTAAGAGTGAGAAGATTTTTATACCCAGTATCATTTTTGGCTAGTAAAATGAGGTGATGGGAGGCGTCGCGTAATCCGTATTTGTCGCTTTTGTCTAATCTACCTTCTGGGGCGATATAAACCTCGCATCCTATGATAGGTTTAATGCCGTAATTTTTTGCCTTAGAATAAAAATCGATGGCCCCAAAAAGATTACCATGATCGGTCATAGCTACCGCAGACATGCCGAATTTCTGGGTTTTTTGGAATAGAGGATCGTGTCGTATTGAAGAATCTAATAAACTATATAAAGTATGAAGATGTAAGTGGACAAAATCGGAGTTAGCCATTGGGTCGATAAACTTTAATTTATTAATTCTTCAAGGGAAACATACGGTTTTTCCAGCGCTTCTGCGACTGCGGGATGGGTTATGTTTCCTTTATAAAGATTTACGCCTTTTTTTAATTCCGTATTGTCTCGGATTGCTTTGTTAAGGCCTTTTTGGGCGATTTGAAATGCATATGGAAATGTTGCGTTCGTAAGGGCAAATGTTGAGGTTCGCGCCAAGGCTCCCGGCATATTGGCCACGCAATAATGGACAATACCGTCTACTTCAAAGATTGGATTGTCGTGGGATGTTGGACGTGAAGTTTCTAAAGAACCTCCTTGATCAATACTGACATCGACGATAACCGCTCCTGGCTTCATGTAAGAAAGCATCTTCCGTGTAATAATTTTCGGCGCTTTTGCTCCGGCGATCAAAACTGCGCAAATTACTAAGTCTGCGTTTTCTAAAGACTCGCGTAAATTTAGTTTGTTTGACATAAGAGTTTTGAGACGGCCCCCATAAAGGTCATCCAGGTAACGCAATCGTGGCAAATTAACGTCAAGTAAGGTTACAGACGCTCCGGTACCGATAGCCATTTTTGCGGCATTATGGCCTACCACCCCGCCTCCTAAAATTACCACCTGACCGGGGTCTACCCCTGGTACACCGCCCAGTAAAATTCCTCTACCTCCATTTTCACGCTCAAGATATTTGGCTCCCTCGTGAATAGACATTCTACCCGCCACTTCGCTCATGGGAACAAGCAATGGTAATGAATTATCTGCCTTTTGCACCGTTTCATAAGCAATTCCTATGATTTTTCGCCGCAGTAAGGCTTCTGTTAATTGGGGAGCGGGAGCTAAGTGAAGATATGTGTATAGGATTTGATTTTCTTGAAGAAGTTCGTATTCTTCTGGCTGAGGTTCTTTTACTTTAATGATTAAATCGGCTTTTTCAAAAATATCATTTCTTGAAAGGATTTCCGCTCCTTCTTTTATAAAGCTTTGATTGGCTATACCGCTACCCAAACCTGCATTTTCTTCTACTAAAACTTGATGGCCAGCTTCTACTAAATCATGAACGCCAGCCGGGGTAAGAGACACTCTATATTCATGAACTTTAATTTCCTTTGGTATGCCAATTATCATTTGGGATATAACCCTGACAAATGTTGAAAGAGGTAGTATTCGCAAAAAATAGCCGAAATTTATTTTGCATCATACCAAGTAAAAATAGATACCGAAAAATTAATTCGCAGATTTTTATTTGTTTTTATGTGAAACTTTTGTGACGATCAATAAAAAATTAATAAAACTTGTTTGTTTTTGATGGAAACCAATATACAATCTAGTTAATTGTTAAAATTTGATTATTCAAATCGCTTCTGCTTTATTGGAATGTAGTAATTTTATTTCCAAAATTTAAATATTTTTTTAATCTTAGATATTGAAAATTTTGTAGAATCGGTTTATAAAAATCTAAAAATTGAAATTTAGTTGTCTCTCGGAGCATTTTAATGATTCAAGAAGCTGAATTATTGAATTCAAATATAATGGTAGTTGACGACGAGCCTGCAAATGTTCAGCTTTTGTTGCGGGCTTTGGAGAACGAAGGGTTTAACTCGGTAAAGAGTACCACTGACCCGCGCGAAGCGATTGAAATGTATCAGCAATTTATACCTGACTTGGTTCTATTAGACTTAAGGATGCCTCATTTAGACGGTTTCCAGGTAATGGAAAAGATAAAAGAATTTGAAAAGGGGTCTTATATCCCCGTTCTAGTATTAACGGCCCAATCTGACGATGAGACTCAGATGAAGGCCTTAAATGCTGGCGCAAAAGATTTTTTAGGCAAACCGTTTAATTTGACTGAAGTCGTTTGTCGTATACGAAATATGTTGGAAGTGCGTTTATTACATAATAAAGTTAAAGATCACAATAAAACTTTAGAATTGGAAGTGAAAAAGAGAACTACTGAATTAGTCTCAGCAAACGAAAAGTTAAAAAGAGGTAACGAGGAAGTTATAAAACGTTTAGGTCGCGCCGCTGAGTATAGGGATAACGAAACTGGTTTTCATGTATTGAGAATGAGTCATTTTTCCATGAAGCTTGGAGAGGCAATAGGGATGAGCGAAGAAGATTGCCGCACTCTTTTATTAGCGAGCCCCATGCATGATTTGGGTAAAATTGGTATTCCCGATAGTATTTTATTGAAACCTGCCCGATTGACAGATGAAGAAAGGGTGATTATGGAAACGCATGCCGCTATTGGAGGCGAGATTCTATCGGGTGGTACTGAAGATTTGATTACGATGGCTGAAGTTATTGCTTTGACGCATCAAGAGAAATGGGATGGGAGTGGTTATCCAAACGGGCTAAAAGGGAAAGATATCCCTCTTGTGGGACGTATAACCGCCATTTGCGATGTGTTTGACGCTCTAACTTCTGAAAGACCTTACAAAAAAGCATGGACTATTGAAGAAACAATTGAGCATATGAAAAAAGAAAGCGGAAAACATTTTGACCCCGAATTAATACCGTTATTTATTGATATTTTACCTGAAGTTTTAAAGATAAAAGACCAGTTTTCAGAAAGCGCAGTTTAGGGTATATAGTCTTAAATTAGGGATTACTAAGATAACATGGCGTTTCCGTTCGCCAATTGATTGCGACCTTGTTTTTTAGCTTTGTATAGAGCTTTATCTGCTATTTCGATTATATTTTCTGCTGTTGTTATTTGGTCGGGGTAGCAAGTATAAACGCCTAAACTAATCGTAACAAACTTATTTACAGCGCTATCGCTATGTTCAATATTTAAATCCTCCACCCTTGCTCTTAAAGTTTCGGCAAATGAAATGGCGCCTTTTTCGTCTGTGCCTGGTAGAGCTAAAATAAATTCTTCGCCACCATAACGAGCCACTAGGTCTCCCGATCTTCCAAGGGATTTATTAAGAACTTTTGCCACTTCAGTTAAGCATTTATCGCCAGCTTGGTGGCCGTAAGTGTCGTTAAAATTCTTAAAAAAGTCTATGTCAATCATTATTAAAGATAAAGCCGCTCTGGTTCTTCCCGCTCGCCTTATTTCATGAGAAAAATATTCGTCAAAGCTATATCTATTGGCTATACCCGTCAATGAATCTTGAGTGGAGATTTTTTTCAACTTTAGATTAGCTTTCATCAACTTTTTATGGTTTTGGCGTAGTTCGTTTTCGACTCGTTTCAACTCAGTTATATTTCGAGCGACACATAATGAGTTTAAAAATGTTTTTTTTGCGGATCGATCCATTACTTGATCTTCCGATACATCCCAAAGGCCTTTTGCTTCTATTAGCACAGATACCGAATCTACAAATTGAAATAAGTTTGAACCTTCATTTACTTTGAATTGGGCTTGGTAATCAGTTGTCGCTCTTGGTCCCACTCTTTTAGTAGCTATTTCCTGCAAATTGATTTCGTTTTTTAATTCGGATTTGACTAACGATTTAATGGGTTGATTTAATAATTGTGAAGGATCATATCCAAGATGTTTGATGGCGGGATTTATATAAGTAATATTTCCTCCGGAATCCAATTTAAAGATAATATCGGAAACGGACTCAATTATAGTCTTATATTCATCTTCCCTTTGAGTGAGGTCTTGTTCAGCTTTTTTGGACCTTAGCGATAACTCCCTAACTTCAATGGCGGTTAGGATGCTTCGAGATAGATTTTCATGATTTAGATTGTTTTTAGAAAGATAATCTGCCGCTCCGTTTTTTAAGGCTTTGACCGCCAATTCTTCGTCTCCGACTCCAGTAAGAAAAATTACGGGAGCGGAATGTTCTTCTTCTCCGAAGTATTTCTCAAGAAAAATAAAAGCATCGCCATCAGGAAGCTCATAATCTAGCAAAACACAATCAAAATTTCCTTCTTTAGATTTTTCGATCCCTTCTTTTATATTTTTAGCGTCGATAAGTTCTAATGTGGTATCAAAGTCGCTCAAGATTTTCTGAACGCTTTTTCGATCCACTTCATCGTCGTCAATTAATAATATGCGTAATTTTTCTTTCATTTATACCTATTAAAATTTAGATAAAAAACTAAGGAATTAAAAGCATATTTACCAAAATCTATCGCTTGCATATGTTCCTTTATACGAATGCTTATTGTATAGGTAGTTTTTTTTCTGGCAACGGGATTTCTAATTCTATATTAAATTTGTTAATCCTTTAATCATTACTTTCTGGTTCTATCAAAGTACGTTGGTTTTTTCTATGATTTTTTTGCTGGAGGGAAAGCTTTTTAGTTATTTGTTTATAGTTCTAAGGTTTTTTTTGAGTAAAGGCGGGCCCAAAAATAGCCGTAATACCTAGTGAGTCGATGATATAGCTTTTCGTTTCCCTTTAAAGGAGAGACATAAATAAAAGGCATTCCCAATTCTATAGCTCCTCCATCGGTAATATAATTATCTCCTATCATGCAAACCTTTTTATGGTCTTCTAGTTTTAGAAAGTCAATTATGGCTTTCTTAAAACCTTGAGGATTTGGTTTTGCCTGAACGTTAGTTACAATTGCCACGTCTTTAAATTGGTCGAACCTATCTTCTCGAGCGTTTGTGTAAATAGCGACTTTTATTCCTTGGTTTAAAAAAGACTGAACATGATGTTTTATGGGTTCCTCAAATTCTTGAGTTCCGTTTGGACCCAAAACGCCATCGGCGTCTAAAAGAATACCTTGAATCCCTGCGCTCGTTAGGCGGGTTGGGGAAATATCTTCGAAATTTTTGACTGCAAACCAAGTTTTAACTTTATTAGGAGAAAAAGGAAGGCTGATGAATCTCCAAAATTTATAAAGGGTCAGACCTTCTCTAGTTTTCATTTTTAGGCGATACGTCGTGGTTTTATAATCATAATTTTAAAGAATTCTTAAGCTTGGCGAAACTTTAATAAATTATTCTTTAATCTCTCCGCGTACCAAACGGACTGCGAAAGGGCCTTCTCCAAGTTTGTTGATCCAGCTAGATCGTCCTTTTATTAAGCTAAAAAACATTGCGCGATCTCCATTAATAGAATCTGTCCAAGTGCCATCGGCCCCTCCTTTTTCGAAAATTGAAGGAATATGGATCTCGTCGTTCCCAACCGCACGGTTTGAGAAACTTTTGTCAAAAATAGTTTTAACGTCTTTTAATTGAGGCACTCTCCAATCGTCAAAGCCTCCAAACTTTTCTTGATTCATTTGATTGGCAAATGCTATGGACTTTTCCAAGTGAAGCCATTTAGTTAAAATTTGACGCGAATCTTTTTTAAACCAAGTTAATTCTGTTTGACTATCTGTTATGGTTTCGTTTCCATTATCAATAAAACGTTCAGACATGATGACCTCGACTCAATTTATTATTTAAGAAATATTGGAAGAATTAATAACAAACTTTAATTAGCTTGTTGGAAAATTCTGGAATGACTTTTTATCTCGTTATTATATCAAAGGTCCGTTTGAAAAAAAGAAAACCCCGGCCAAAAACTTGACCGGGGTTTGAACTACAAAATCTAATTAAACTAAATGAATCAAAAACTGAGGGTGAAGCGATTTACATCATTCCGCCCATACCACCCATTCCACCCATACCGCCCATTCCGCCCATGCCGCCAGGAGGCGCGCCAGCATCGGCTTTATCGTCTGGGATATCGGTAATTAAAGCTTCAGTAGTTAACAACAAACCGGAAATACTAGCTGCATTTTGCAACGCGGTTCTAGCTACTTTAGCTGGGTCAATAATTCCAGCTTTGATCATATCCGTGAAGTCGTCGTTTTTAGCATCGTAACCGTTAGAACCCTTTAAGCTTTTTACTTTCTCGGCAATAACGGTGCCTTCCATACCCGCATTGGTAGAAATTTGTCGAGTAGGTTCTTCCAAAGCGCGTCGCACAATTTTTACGCCGAGCAAATAGTCGTGATCGCCTTTTAGTTTATCCAAAGCTGGTATGGCTCGGATAAATGCGGTTCCGCCTCCAGGAATAATGCCTTCTTCAACAGCAGCGCGAGTAGCGTGTAGAGCGTCTTCTACGCGAGCTTTTTTCTCTTTCATTTCTGTTTCCGTTGCGGCTCCAACTTTAATAATAGCTACGCCGCCAACCAATTTTGCCAAACGTTCTTGCAATTTTTCGCGGTCATAATCCGAAGTCGTGTCTTCAATCTGATTTCGAATTTGTTTAACGCGAGCTTGGATATTGGCTGGTTTACCTCTGCCATCAATAATAACGGAATTTTCTTTATCAATCGTAATCCGTTTTGCTCGGCCCAAATCATCTAAAGAAACGTTTTCTAAGGTGACGCCGATATCTTCGGTAATAACATTACCGCCAGTTAAGATAGCGATGTCGTTCAACATATCTTTTCGTCGATCGCCAAAACCTGGGGCTTTCACAGCGCAAACGTTTAAAGTTCCGCGGAGTTTATTAACAACTAAAGTTGCTAAAGCTTCGCCTTCAACTTCTTCCGCAATGATCAATAAAGGTTTACCGCCTTTAGCAATTTTTTCTAATACAGGAAGAAGGTCCTTCATGCTGGTGATTTTTTTCTCATGAAGGAGAATGTAACAATCTTCTAGAACGGCTTCCATTCTTTCAGAATCTGTTACGAAGTAAGGAGATAAGTAGCCTCGGTCAAATTGCATACCTTCAACGATGTCCAAAGCGGTTTCCATGCTTTTTGCTTCTTCTACCGTGATAACGCCGTCTTTACCAACTTTATCCATTGCTTCGGCAATTAAATCGCCAATGGTGCTGTCATGGTTGGCGGAAATAGTACCGACTTGTGAAATCTCGGTTTTATTCTTGGTTGGTTTAGCTTGTTTTTGAATTTCAGGGATGATTGCAGATACTGCGTCGTCAATTCCGCGTTTGATATCCATTGGATTAGCGCCAGCGGTAACGTTTTTCATTCCTTCCCGGAAAATAGCTTGTGCCAACACCGTTGCCGTTGTGGTTCCGTCACCGGCGTTGTCGCTGGTTTTGCTGGCAACTTCGTTCACCATTTGAGCGCCCATGTTTTCAAAAGAATCGGCTAACTCAATTTCTTTTGCAACAGTAACACCATCTTTAGTGATGAGTGGAGAACCGAACTTTTTGTCGATTACGACATTTCGGCCTTTAGGTCCTAAGGTCAATTTAACCGTATCGGCCAATTGGTTTACACCCGACATAATTTTGTGTCTGGCTTCTTCATTGAAAACCATTTGTTTCGCCATCTATCTTAATCTCCTTCTATTTAAAAACAGTAATGTGTTAGTGGTTTTTTAAAGAAATTACTTGGTAACGACGCCTAATATGTCGTCTTCTCTCATGAGGAGGTAATCTTCGCCATCGATTTTAATTTCAGTTCCAGCATATTTTCCGTAAAGAACTTTATCGCCAACTTTTAAATCTGGTTTAACTCGGCTTCCACTTTCATTCAATTTTCCTTCTCCAACCGCTTTTACGCGTCCCTCAATGGGTTTTTCCTTAGCGGAATCGGGAATGATGATGCCTCCTTTACGAACTTCTTTTTCTCTAATTGGTTGAATTAAAATCCGGTCTTGCAACGGACGAATATTCATGTGTTCTCCTTTCTTTTACAAAAATAAGACGGTATTATTAAGAATATTTCTCAAGTCGTTATTATTTGGACGACATTTTGAGTAAGGGATAGATAATTTCAGGCTTTAATCTAGTCGTGAAATTAAATGAATAACTATTAGCGCTCGAATACAATGAGTGCTAATAGTTATAATATCGTTATTTTAAAAAGCAAGTTCACGAGTCATTTTTTTTTGTTTATTTTTTAACTTATTGATTTTTATGAAAAAAAATCCATCTAAAGAATTAGATACATTTCCAAACCCAAAACCTGAAAGAGATTATGAAATTCAGATGGAATGTCCTGAATTCACTTGTTTATGTCCCAAAACGGGGCAACCTGATTTTGCTACAGTTATCATTGAATACATTCCGAATAAACTATGCATTGAATTGAAATCTCTTAAGCTTTATTTATGGTCCTATAGGAATGAAGGAGCGTTTCATGAAGCGGTCATTAATCAGATTTTGGATGATATTGTTAATGCTTGTAAACCTAGATATATAAAGGTTTTGGGTGATTTTTGGGTACGTGGGGGCATACATACTTCAGTGACTGCGGAATATTCCGGAAAAAGTCAAAAAAGAAAGAAAAAATCAGACTAATTTTTGTCATTATTTCCTTGAAAGTGTTATGAAAAGAAAAGGGGAGTGCACGTTTTGTGGTGAATGTTGTCAAACAGTCAATATCACTGCCGTTCGAGATATTTCCATTCAACAGCATGGAAGTTTAGAAGAACTGAAGCTGTACCTTTCTTATCGAAAAATTGATGTTGTTGGTGAAAATATTGAAAAAAATCTTCTGTTTTATTCTATGGAGATTCCTTGTAGTGAGTTAGGTGTTGATTTTAAATGTAAAGTCCATAACTCCCCTAAAAAACCTTTAATTTGTAACCGTTTTCCAAAAGACAGAGATGATTTAGAAGGGCTAAAGGATTGTGGGTATCGATTTAGTTGAAATAAAAAAATAAGTTATGGAAAAAAATAATTCTAGATATATTTTTAATAAAAATGGAACCATTTCTGACGCAAAGACAGGTTTGATGTGGCAGGAAAGCTATTCCTATCCAGAAAACGGCGTTTACCTGAACTGGTTTGCTTCTTGGGATTATATAGCTGCTTTAAACGATAGGAAACTGGGTGGGCACGACGATTGGCGTTTGCCAACTCGGTTGGAAATCCAGAGTATTTATGAAGTAGAAAAAACGTTTGAGTCTCGAGGGCGTATTTATAAATTGCACATAGATCCCTTATTTGAATTTAGTTATGGTAGTTGCTATTGGACGACACATACTCGTCTTTCTGCAGCGCTTGGTTTTGAATTCGATTTAGGGGAATTATGCTGGTACCCGCAAGCGGGTGAGTGCGGTTCCGTCCGCGCTGTGCGGCAATCTATGCAATCCAAGGTTTTAATATAACCTATGTCCAGCAAAGAAAAAGACAAAGCAAGGCAATTACGTAAAAGTCAGTGGTGGCAAGCAAAGTTAAGTAAAGGGGTTTGTCATTACTGTGGGAAAACGTTTCCAAAAGAAGAATTAACTATGGACCACAAAGTTCCACTGGCGCGTGGAGGTAAAAGTACCAAAGGAAATTTAGTGGTTTCTTGTAAAACATGTAATAGCGATAAGAAGTATTTGACTCCCGCCGAGCTCATTCTCCAGAACCAAATGGGAAAAGAAATTAGTTTCTAGTTAAATTCCTCCTTCACCCCAGGGTTTCCTATATTATATTAACAAAAAATCTCTTTTGTTATTTTTTCCTTTATTTAACTAATGAGAACAACTTTAATGATTAATTATGAATCGGTTTTTTATTAAAGAGCAAGAATCCGTTAAATGGAAACTACCCTTGTATATCCTCATAGGTCTTTTTTTGGTGGGATGGTTTGGCTATGAGGCCATAAATTGGAGGTTTAAGCTTAATCTTGCCGATCAGCTTCAGGCTATTCACCAAAACTCGTTAGAAGCTCTTAAAATGTGGAATGAAGATGAACGAGCTTTTGCCGATATTTGGTCTAACCATCAAGTGGTGCGTAATAATATAAATGACTTAGTTCGATTGACAAGGTTAAAGAATAATTGGAAATCCGAAGAAATTATTAGATCAAAACCGTTGCAAGAGCTTAGAAAAATCTTAGGTCCAGTCACGGAACGGCTTAATTTGATTGGTTTTGTAATTACTGATACGGAAGGTTTACAGATAGGAGCTTTATTAGACGAACCTATTGGAAAGAAAACGCTTTTAAATCGTTCGGGATTTATCCAAAAAGCTCTTAAAAGAAAATCAATAGTGTCCCTTCCTTTTATAGCCGAAGCCGGTCTTCCCGATATAAATGGCGTTTGGCATAAAAACTGGCCTACCATGTTTAGCGCATCTCCCGTTCTTGACGAAAAGGGAGAAGTCATCGCAGTTCTTTCATTTCGCATTCGACCCGAGCTTGATTTTACGCGTATTTTAGAGGTTGGTCGTTTTGGAGAAACGGGCGAAACTTACGCTTTTAACTCCTCCGGATTAATGATTTCGGATAGTCGATTTAACTCACAGCTAAAAAAATTGGGCCTTATATCCGATAATCCAGAAAGTCGGTCTATCTTAAATGTGGAGATTAGAAACTCCGGAGCTGATTTTAGGCTGGGTTTAAAACCAAGTTCCTTAAGGGAAAGAAAACCGTTAACTACTATGGCGGCTAGCGCAATTGCTGGAGAATCAGGTTTAAATGTCGAAGGTTATAGCGATTATAGAGGCGTTCCTGTTGTTGGCGTTTGGACATGGTTGGCGGAATATGGGTTTGGAGTGGCCACCGAAATGGATGTTGATGAAGCTTATTCTCCACTGAGGTATTTGCTTTGGCTTTTTGCTGCGCTATTTTCTTTGTTGCTAGTTGCTTATTTTGAGTTTCTTAGGCAGCAGGTTAGAAAATTAGGAGAGGAAGATAGAAAAAACGTACAATATAGTTTGGCAAAAATGCTTACAGAGTCAAAAAATATTGAAGAAGCTATCCCAAAAATATTACAGACTCTGATTTGTCATCCCAAATGGGATTTGTCTTTTTATTGGTTCCTAGATTTAAAATCTAATGTATTGCGATGCAATAACGGAGCTTGTTCTTCAAAATTAAATCAAGATGCTTTTAAGGTTTTTAAAGATAAAAGTTTTAGTATTTTATTCGATAAAGGCGTGGGAATCCCAGGGAGAATTTGGGAGTCTGGGAAACCGAGTTGGGTGGATAATGTTGTTATTGATCCAAATTTCCCAAGGGCAAAAGAGGCGGAAAAAATTAATGTCAAAACGTCATATGGTTTTCCGGTTTATGCTGAAGGTTTGTTTTTAGGAGTGTTCGAGGTTTTTACTATAGGGACGGCGGATTTTGATAAAGACTTGAGAGTTTTTTTTGAAGGTATAGGTAATCAGATTGGGCAGTTTTTTGAAAAAAAATTAGCGGAAAAGAAATTAAGCGATACTAAAGAGCAATTGCAATCAATTTTGGAGTCGGCTGGAGAAGGTGTTTATGGTTTGGATTTAAATGGCCAAACTACTTTTGTTAATCGAGCTGCCGAGAAAATGCTTGGTTATTCTTTTGAAGAGATGGAGGGGAAATCTCAACATGAATTGACTCATCACAGCAGATTAGATGGGACCCCTATTCAGTTTGAGGCCAGCGATATTTACGCAACGCTTAAATCTGGAAAGATAATTAATAATGATATTGACGTTTTTTGGAAAAAGGACGGTGCGAGTTTTCCCGTTGAGTATGTTAGCGCACCTATTTTAAGTGAAGAAGGCAAAATAATGGGCGCTGTTGTTATTTTTAAAGATATTACAGAACGAAAAGAATTGGAAAAGGAACGAGTGATTTTGATTCAAAACTTACAAGTTGCAAATAAAGAATTAGAAGAGTTTTCTTATAGAACTTCGCATGATTTAAAAGCTCCGCTAGTCAATATCCGAGGTCTCAGTTCTATTATGAAAATGGATATGAAAGATAATGATTATGAAGAAGTGTTGGTTAACTTAGAAAAGGTAGGAGGTTTAACTCAAAAACTTGAAAATTTAGTGGACGATATTTTGGAATTAACCAAAATTGACAATATAGAGGATAAGTTAGAAAAAGTTGATATCCAAAATGAGATAAATTCAATAGAAGAAAGTTTGGCGGCGCTTATTGAAGAAAAACAGGTTAAAGTTCACTTTGATTCTGAAAAAATTAATACCTTATTTACTTCCAGGCATCTAATCAACAGAATTTTGGAAAATCTTATATCCAACTCTATTAAGTATTCTGATCCAAATCGGAATAATCGGTTTGTGAGAATAGAAATTTCAAAAGTGAAAAACGGCCATTATATTCGAATCTGGGATAATGGTCTAGGTATACCAAAGAAGTACATGGGTGAAGTATTCGGAATGTTTAAGAGGTTTCACAAAACAGCCTCCTTTGGAAGTGGATTAGGGCTGTATATGGTAAAAAAAAATATAAAAAAAATAGGCGGTGAAATATCTGTGAATAGCGATAGTGAAGGGACGGAGTTTACCGTTTTTTTGCCAGGTGAGTAGAGTTTTAATTTTTATTAGCGAGATTTAAAATTTTTTCAACGTGTTCTGGCCCAAAAGGCTTAACAATATAATCTTTTACTTCTGGAAAGCTTGCTATCCTTTTTTTATCTTTTGCTTGTTCAGAGGACGTGTACATAATTATAATCATACGGCTTTTTTTTTCTTGCGGTAGATTTGAATACTCCTCTAAAAACTCAAATCCATTCATGCGAGGCATATTTATATCCAACAATATGACTACAGGGGGAAAGTTGCTATTAAATTTCTTTTTGCTGTTTTCAAAAGAAAAAAAGTGATCAATAGCTTCTTGACCATCGCTGAAAGAGTATAGAAACTTAGCTAAATTATATTTTTTAGAAATACGTTCAACTTGATAAACATCGATCTCATTATCGTCAACAATGCAAAGGGATTTTATCATTTGATTTTTTAAGATAAGAAATATGGTAGGGTTGCAAGCGGATTAAATTATTGGGTATGATTCCTATGCCGGTAGGAATCGAATTCAATCATATCACCTAATTATATCTGAAATGGGAATTAGATTGTATATTTTGAAACGAAAAAAAGTGGAAAAGATGTTAATTAATGAAAATCCACAACCTACCTTGAAAAATACTATTTCACCCCTCTTTCGAGCATAAAAGAGCTGTAGGCCTGATCTTCTTTTAGAATGTGATTCATCCACCAATTTTTTAGAAAAAGTAATACCAATGTTGGATCTACAAATTCTCCAGAGTCATAAAGAAATTCAAACTCTTTGACTTTGGCAACATAATTTTGATGAGCCAATAAGTGCTCTTGTTGATCTGGGTATTTGTGAGTGGCGAATAGCTTTTCTTCATGGTTGAAATGATATTGAGAATACTCGCGCATGGTTTTTAATATTGGCCCTAGAGCTTCTTTTCCCTTATTTAAACTAATTTCTTCGCTCAATTGCCCCATTAAATCGAATAAATTTCTATGTTCTTTATCAATAGAAGGAATATTTAAGTCTAACCAGGCTTGCCAATCGTTATTTTTCACAATATTTTCCTCATTTTTCCTACTTAGAGGATTTAAGAAGCTTATTTATTCCAATTGAGCCTGAGATTGACCGTGTTTGGAATATTATCCACTTTTTGTTTAATTTGTGACTTCTGTCATATATTTCCGAGAATTTGGCGATTAAATTGAACAGACGGATTTATAAGTCTCTCTTTTTAATTTATACTTAAGGTAAGTGTAAAAAATATTTCTTTAAATTAAAAAAACAATATGTTCTTAATTTTGTTACAAGAGTATATTGCATTGAGAAAATGTATTACGATTTTGGTCTGGCGATTATTTTCGCAAGATCTCTTTGTGATAATTATTTATTTTTAAAATAAACGTTATGCCAAAAAAAATCTTAATTGTTGAAGATGACAGAACTTCTCGCACTCTCTTATCTAAGGTATTAATCAAATACGGTCACCAAACGATAGAGGCAAACAACGGAGTGCAAGCATTAGAAAAGATCCAAAGCGCTAATCCTGATTTAATCTTCATGGATATTAGTATGCCCATGAAAGATGGTCTTATGACTTTAACCGATATAAGAAAATCAGAAACTTTTGCCGATATCCCCGTCGTAATGTTGACGGCTAAAAGCGATAAAAAAACAGTCGCCAAGGCTATCGAGCTTGGGGCATTGGATTTTTTGGTTAAACCGTTTGATACCAAAATTTTGTTAAAGAAAATTGAAAAGTTTGGGAACTCTAAAATTGAGAAATCTTGGGAAAACCTAAAACCGATTCAGCAAAAGATGCTACGTCTTAGCGTTGCGTCTATGCAAAACTCTTTAAAGTGTGTAGAGGACGGTAAACCTTTACCCTATGAAGAAATCAAAGAAACTTGTTCCTATTTGGTAGAGAGTGTTGTCGATGGAGACGTTCAAAGTTTATTAGACGCCGTGCATGGTCATGATAATGGAACTTTTGTCCATTCTTTGCGTGTAGCCGCTATTTTAGGTTCGTTTGCAAACTTTAAAGGATTAGATAAACAGGATACATTAGAAGTAGTAACAGGAGGTATGTTACATGACATGGGTAAATCAAAAATACCTTTAACTGTTTTAAATAAACCAGGACGCTTAAATGAAGATGAATTAAAAATTATGAGAAAGCATGCCGATTATACAATGGAAATTCTAAGGCAATCTCCAGGCATTACGCCTAATATGGTTGAGATTGGCGGTAGACATCATGAGAGAATGGATGGAACGGGGTATCCTAGGGGATTGAAAGGCGAAGATATTGGAACATTAGGGGCTATGGCGGCTATTGCCGATGCTTTTGAAGCGTTAACGGCAAAACGGCCTTATAAAAACCCGATTCCAGGAGATCAATCGTTAAAAATTATGAAGTCTTGGGAGGGGCACTTGGATCCCGTTTTACTGGAACAATTTAGCGATTTGGTAAATAGGGGACTTTAAAATTGAGGGTAGGGAGAAACCCAAGCCATTAGCACAAGCTTGAGCTTCCCGATAATGTTCTTTCTTAAAATATGCCGTGATTTGCGGCAATCATACAAGCCAACATTGGCAAAGAAAGCCATGCATTTGTCCGGCTTGCTAAGAAAGCTGTTCTTTTAGCCTTTGCTAAAGCGTCGCCTTCTAATTCGCCTGCAATGATCTTCTTTTGGTTAGGCCAAATAATAGCCCACACGTTAAAAGCCATAATTATTCCGAGTGTCATACCGATCATGATTGACGAGCTAGGAATACCTTGAAGACCATTTTGCCTTCCAACTACATAGTACATAATTCCAGTGATTACCGTCAAAAGAGCTGACCAACGGAAAAACCATAATGCTTTAGGAAGAATGATTTGTGTATATGGTTTGGCTGCTCCCTCTTCTACCATTTTCGGCATGGACTGAACTTGGATTAAATTGAAAAAATATAACAATCCGATCCAAAGAATTCCCATCAATACATGAAAAAATTCAATAACCCACATTTTCTAACCTCGCTCAAAAATAAAACTAATTTAAATTGGTTTTGTTTCTATCTGCCGCCCTTGCGAATACAAGAAGCCATATAATTCGTTAACTTCGGCGTATAATACCGGATAACTGACATATTTAGATGGAAAAAATCCAAATAAGATTCAATTAATTCCAAACTTTTACCAATAAATTAAGGATATATTTAAAAAAATAAGAAAAAAATAAATAAAACAAAAGTTGCAAGAGAGGAAATCCAAATAAGCAGAAGGGAGAATCGCCTGGAACTTTCTTTGGAATCAAGAGGGTGGTCAACTTGCTGAGGCGATAAGGGAGTAATTTGTTTAAGTCTATAATTTAATTCTTCATTTTCGTTGGCTAAATGTGAGTTTTCCGAACGTAGTTTTTCAATTTCGTTTTGAAGGCCTAGTTTTTCTACTTTTAAGGTTTTATTTTTTTCAATTTCTTTGGAAAGAGCTTCTTCAGGGCCTAAAGTAATTCCATTTTCTGGGATTTCACTCCATTCGCTAACTTCTGCCATAGCTTTTTTTATTTATTATTGGAAATATTTTGTAGCTTCAATGAATGAATTGCTTGCTGAGTTTAGTTTACACATATGTTCTTCAGAAATTTCGATTGCGGCTGCTTGCGCAAATTCGCGCACTTGTTCAGGCTTTTTTGAACCAACGATAGCGGTTAAGATATTTTTTTGTCGGATTACCCATGCTAAAGCAACTTCGATGGGTTTACAGTTTTTTTCCTCGGCAACTTTTTGTACAGTGTCATAAACTTTTAAAGAATGTTCAAAGTATGGAGGGTGAAAAAGCCTGTTGTTTTGTCTAGTAGGACTTTTTAGAGCTTCTTTATCAAAACGGCCCCCTAGCAGACCCTGACCTGTTGGAGAGTATGACATATATTGGATATCGTTTTTTTCGCAAGCTTCTAATGTTTCGCCCTCGTATTCTCTTTTAATAATGCTGTAAGGTACTTGGTTAATTGCGAAATATGAAGCTCTTTCTCCTAAACTTTTTATGTTTTGGGCTCTAAAATTAGACAAACCGACTATTTTTGCTTTCCCTTCTGCCTTAATGCGAAACATGATTTGGCAAAGTTTTTCGCTTTTTTCAGGAGTGTCAAAATAATCGCCTGGCCAGTGAACAAGGTATACGTCAATATAGTCTCTTTTCAGGGCTCTGAGAGAACCTTCAAGCCTCTCCTTATAACCTTCAACAGTGAGCTCAGCGTCTGGCCAAATTTTTGAAATAATTATAACGTCGTCTTTTTTATTGCCAAGGGCTTTACTGAGTCGTCGCTCAGACTCTCCATCGCCATAACCTTCTGCTGTATCGAAAGCGGATATATTCATTTCTAAAGCCGTTTTAACGACTCGGTCGGCATCCTCAGGCGAACATACATTACCCCATCCAGCGCTAGGAGCAATTTGCCAACACCCCATGGTAATGGCGCTC
The DNA here is from genome assembly GCA_964570665.1 of uncultured Nitrospinota bacterium. GTDB lineage: Bacteria > Nitrospinota > Nitrospinia > Nitrospinales > JAJDAT01 > JAJDAT01. The sequence goes on from CAZMZH010000009.1 coordinate 96,471, forward strand.
CATTGTTTACCTAAATCTTGATGAAGGGTATATTTCATGTAATCAAACTCACCAAAAAAGAGGAATTTGCTATTCTTGTTTCGAAAGAAGAGTTTGAGCTGTAGAAATGAGATCTTGAAGTTGGGAGCTCAGTTGTTTATGGCGGGTTTCATTTTTTTCGTCAAGCCAATTAATGGGTTCGTTTACTAAGGTATAAACGTCATTTAGTTCTTCTTTAATGGAAAGTATTCTTTGATTCATCCAATCAATGCGCTTTATGAATCCTTTAATGAAATTATCTTTAAACTTATTTTGGATGGAAGCAGGCATAGAGTCTAGAAACAAACCCTCCATTTTTAACGCTTTAGTGCCACCTTTTGAAATAACGTTTGCGCTTCTCAAACGTTTTCCCAGTAAGGACAATTCTCCAAAAACGTCGCCTTTTTTCAATTCTAAAAAATGAATAGAAGGAGCTTCTTCTTTTGATACCACAGCTTCGCCTTCTAAAACTAAAAAAATGGCAAAATCTATATCTCCCTGGCAAATGACTTTTTCGCCATCGTCAAACGATGAAATATTATTCTTGAGGCTAATCATTTCACCTTTTTCTTCCTCAGTAAATTCTTGAAAGAAATCGAAGCTATTCATCACCTCTTTTATTAATGCTTCATTTCCAATTTTTTCCATAATAATTTACGCCAATAATTAGTTTTCCTGGAATTAATAAATTTAAGTAATAAATTAACTTTTAAAATGAGCGTTACATTCGTCTTCTAACTTTTTGTCGACAATAAGACCGCACATATTTGGGTTTGTATTAGCTAAAGCGTAGCAAAAGTTTTGTTTATCTCGATTTTTTATCAATGTGCAGTAGTAGTGGCTGTGATCTTTATTGGTATATCCATAAGCTTTATCTTCGTCTTTGGATTTTGATAGGCAAAGGTTCTTATCGTCAGAATTTTTCATTTTCATGCATTCTGATTGCTTTGCAGGCTCAGCATCGCTAAAAGAAGGAATTAGAAAAATACTTACCGCAATAAAAATTATTAATAGGGATTTGACGAGGTATTTCATTGTTCCTCCTTCTAAAGTTGGAATTCCACCAAAATTATAAATGTAACTTAAAAAGGTTTAAACGATAAAATTTACAATACAAGGTTTGGCAATCTTCTTCAATTATATTTCCCTAAAAAATCGTTGATTTTTATTTGAAAAAGATCTTTTAACATGCCTAGAGAATCTTGAACGATTCGAACTCGCGACTCAAGGACATTATGCCATTCTACTGGTATTTCAGAAATTTTGAGGTTTGATTTTTGGGCTAAATAGAGAAATTCTACGTCAAAACTAAAACGATCAATTCTCATTTTTTCGAATATTTTAATTACTTTTTCTCTTCGAAAGCATTTGAATCCGCATTGAGTGTCTATAAAACCATCTAAAACAATGAGTTTTACTAGCTTATTGAATGTTCTGCCCATACCTTCCCTATACCATGCTTGTCTTATAGTTATATTGGAATCTGGCAAGGAGCGAGAACCTATTGCAATGTCATTTCCATTTTTTATTAAAGGATATAGTTTAAAAAAATCTTGAATAGGTGTTGAAAAATCAGCGTCTGATAATAAGCAGATTTCGCCTTTTGCAGCTAAGACCCCTTGGCGGACAGCAAACCCTTTCCCGCGATTTTTTGGAGAACTAATTTTGACCAACCCTTCATCTCCAAAAAAATCAGAAGCGATTTCCAATGTTCGGTCTTTACTCCCATCGTCTGATAAAATGACTTCCCAAGCAAAGTTTTGTTTTTCTAAAAACTTTCTCAAGGTAGGAAGGGTTTGAGGTAGACGCGACGCTTCATTATAAGCGGGGATAATAATCGATAAAAAGGGGCGCATTATGTCTTTTTAGGAAAAGTGTAGCCAGGACTGAGGGATTCGCCTCCGTCTATGAATAAAATCTCTCCATTTACAAAAGAATTTTCGATTAGATAGTTTAGCCCTTTATTTAGATTTTCGGGCGAGCCATGATTTCCCATAGGAACGTGTTTTGATTCTCTTTTTAAATAACTTTCATCTTGACCGGCCGGAGGAAGAATTAACCCTGGGGCAATTCCATTTACACGTACATGTGTTCCCCATTCAATTGCTGCAATACGGGTTAAATGTCCTAAGCCTACTTTGGAAACCGAATAAGCGGCAAAAGTAGGTACGTTTCTAAGGATTCTTTCGTCAAGTATGTTAACGATCATTCCTTGATTAATTTTTTTCTTATATTCTCTCATTAGTATAAAGGGAGAGATTAAATTAATATGAAACGTTTCTAATAAATGTTGTGATTGAGTTTCTTCAATATTTTCTTGTATGAAGTTGGCGGCGGAATTAATTAACAAAGTTATATCGGTAAAGTCGTTTAATACTTTATCCAGGAAATCTTCGGCGTTTTCCATTTTAGAAAAGTCGCAAGCATAGCCTTTGGATTTTATGCCAAAACTATTTAATTGGTCTAAAACGGATTGAGCCTCGGGACGCATCCTACTAAAATGCAATGCGATATCGTATCCCTTATTTGCTAAATAAATGGCAAACGATTTTCCTAACCGAACCGCGCCTCCGGTAATAATTGCTGTAGGCATTGGTATTGATTTGATTTTTATAATATTGAAACAACGAACTAGGATTAATTTAACGTGAAAAAGAGTTTAAAATCCACCCAAATTTGGAGAAACCTCTTTTTCGCTAAGTAATCAGAGTTTAGATAAATTTAATAAGAAGTAGAAGCCAATATGATTTGTGTTGTAGCTTGAACTCCTTCTATGAGATTGATAATATGACTAAAACTTGAGTAACGGGAGAAAATTAAAATGCAAAATGAGTCCAAAAAGGTTGTCAATATTGCTATTTTAACCGTGTCCGATACAAGGACAGAAGCCGATGATAAATCTGGAAATATATTGGCGGATCGCGTCAGAGACGCAGATCATAATTTAGCTGACAAACGAATCGTTACGGATGATGTGGATAAAATTCAAGAAGTCTTGAAAGAATGGATAAATAACCCAGAAATAGACGCTATTATTTCTACTGGAGGAACTGGCGTAACGGGACGAGATGTGACTCCAGAGGCATTTGAGGGGTTGTATGATAAACCCATTCCGGGGTTTGGAGAATTGTTTCGATGGCTTAGTTACCAAAATATTAAAACCTCTACTATTCAATCTCGGGCAACAGGTGGAGTTGCTAATGGGACTATGATGTTCGCTCTGCCAGGCTCCACTGGAGGTTGTAAAGATGGCTGGGATCAAATTATTGTTCACCAACTTAATAGCGAGCATAAACCCTGCAACTTAGTGGAACTAATGCCTCGAATGCTTGAAAAATAAAATGTTTTTTAAATCTTTAAAACTTATACTTTTGCAACGAAATGCAAGAGTATGAATTTGTAATTGACGATAACCGCTTAAATAGTCGGCTGGACGTTTTTCTGACCGACTCTCTACCTGACTTTAGTCGTTCTTATCTTAAAAAGCTGATTGAAGATAGTTTAGTCACAGTCAATGGTCAACGGACAAAACCCAACTACAAACTTAAGTTGGGCGATGCCATTGAAATGACAGCGCCTGATCCAATCCCCTTAGATGTTAAACCTGAGCCGATTGACCTAGACATAGTTTATGAAGACGAATGGATTTTAGTTATCGATAAACCTGCCGGTATGGTGGTTCATCCCGCTCCCGGCAATTACACGGGAACCTTGGTGAATGCAGTTTTAAATCATTGTTCGGATCTTTCTGGAATTGGCGGGGTTGAACGTCCTGGAATTGTTCATCGATTAGATAAAGATACTTCGGGTATCATAGTCGTGGCAAAAAATGACGAGGCTCTCCAGTCACTGGCTAAGCAGTTTAAAGATAGAATTGTGAAAAAACAGTACTTTGCTTTAGCCAAAGGTGTTCTCAGAAATCGTTCGGGAGTTATTGATGCGTCTATTGGGAGACATAAGGTCAATCGAAAAAAGATGGCCGTGGATATTGGATCAGGGAGAGAGGCTGTTACTCGATACGAAATTATCGAACAATTTGATAGTTTCGCCTTTTTAAAATTGTTTCCAAAAACGGGAAGAACTCATCAAATTAGAGTGCATTTGTCATATATTGGAAATCCAATTTTAGGCGACAAGCTTTATAATGGAACCAGTTCGCATCCATTGTTAAAGTCTTTAACTCGTCAGGCTCTGCACGCTTATAAATTGGAGCTAAAACATCCACACTCTGGGGACTCAATTCAGTTTGAGTCTCCTTTACCCGAAGATATAGCTTCTCTAATGAATTAAGGAACAAGAAGACAAGATGAATCGAAAAATGTTTTCAAATTTTAATTGGGTTTATTTTTCTATTATCCTCTTGATTTCGATATTGGGTGTGGTGATTATCTATAGCGCGAATCATGGGAGACCGGAGGAGTTTTTTAGAAGTCTTTATATCAAGCAGATTTTTAGAGTTTGTTTAGGTTTAGTGGTTATGTTATTCGCGATTTTTGTCGACTACCGTTTCTGGGGTAGGAATGCTTATTTAATTTACGCTATTACTATCGTTTTTCTTATTTGGACATTATTTTTTGGGAATATTGCATCGGGCGCTCGCCGTTGGATTCGGGTTGGTCCACTTATCTTGCAAGTATCGGAATTTGCCAAGTTTGCGTTAATTATAATATTGGCAAAATATTACGCTAAGAAAAAACATGATGGGAAATATAAATTGGTGAATTTAATTATTCCTGCAATTTATACCGGGATTATTTGTTTCCTTATTTCGTTACAGCCTGATTTGGGAACTGCCATGATCATTCTTTTTGTCTTTGGTATTTTTGTTTTGGCTTCAGAAATGTATACATCTACTCTTGTTAAGTTATGTTGCGCGGGGCTGATATCAATCCCTATGCTTTGGTTTATTCTTAAAGATTATCAAAAGACTCGCGTATTAACGCTATTTAACCCTGAATTGGATCCATTAGGGGCGGGTTATCACGCGATACAATCTAAAATTGCTATAGGATCGGGGGGATTTAGCGGGCAGGGTTTGTTTGCTGGATCGCAAAGTCGTTTAAATTTCCTTCCCGAAAAACACACAGATTTCATTTTTAGCGTATTTGCAGAAGAAATGGGATTTATTGGAGTTACAGTTCTTATGATCTTATACATTTATATTATCTTGAAGGGTTTAAATATTGCCTATAAAGCAGCAGATCGATTTGGGTTATTTCTTGCGATAGGAATTATAGGTTCCATAGCATTTTATATAATTGTTAATATTGGTATGACAATAGGGTTGTTTCCCATTACGGGGATTCCTTTACCTCTGCTAAGCTATGGAGGTTCCTCTCTTATTTCGACTTATTTTGCTTTTGGTTTGCTATTGAACATTGAAATGAGGAGAGATATTAGGTGACTTATTCGCCTATTTCACTTAGATTCCCGTGAAGGTATTTTGAATTAATGTTATAATTCTCAAAATCTAACTTTTTAAAGAATACGTGTTGTCCAGAGATTGATGTTCAGATACATACCTTCTCTTGTTATATTTTGATTTTAGATTGTGGCTATGAGCAAACTTGTCAAATTGGAAAAAATTGCATTAACGTGTGTGTTGTAGAAACAGAAAATAAATTAAACTTTAAAATTTTTTATGAGCGCATCGAATTATGGCTTCAGAAATTGTCATAAATTCGAATATTCGTGAGATTCGCGTAGCTTTATTGGAAAACAACCAATTAGCTGAGTTGTTTATTGAGCATAAAGCTAACCGCGGAATTGTGGGTAATGTTTATTTGGGGAAGGTTATACGAGTGCTTCCCGGAATGCAGGTAGCATTTGTTAACATTGGCCTTGAAAAAGCAGGCTTTTTGTATGTTGGCGATATTGATACTATTGACCTTCACGAATCAGAACCCGAGGCTACCGAAGAACCCCCGCAGAGTTTAAATGACGACGAATTGGAAGACGATCAAGAAAAACCCTTTCGTCGCGCCAACATTGGTATTCCAATCCAAGATATTTTAAGAGAAGGTCAGGACCTCATGGTGCAGGTTGCAAAAAACCCCATGGGTACAAAAGGTCCTCGATTAACCTCTTATATTACACTTCCGGGAAGGCATATAGTATATATGCCAACTATGCGACAAATTAGCGTTTCTAGAAGAATTGAAGACGAAGATGAAAAAGAAAGATTAAAAAACTTAATTGCCGAAGTTGGAAGACCGAATGAAGGTTATATCGTAAGAACTGCAGGAGAAGGGCGGACTAAAGAAGATTTTGTATCGGACGTAGAGTTTCTTCGCCGTCTTTGGGAAAATATAAAAGACAAGTCCGAGAGGGTTGCATCTCCATATTTGCTATATGAAGATTTGAATTTAATTGTCCGCTCCATAAGAGATTTATTTAATCAAGATGTTAGAGGGTTAGTTATAGACTCGAAACCGGATTACCAAAAGTGTTTAGAGTTTTGTTCCGCTTATATGCCTCATTTGATTGAAAAAATTGAGCTTTATGACGATAGAATTCCCATTTTTGACCATTATGGAATAGAAATGGAAATCAGTCGCGCAATTGGAAGGAAAATTTGGTTAAAGTCGGGCGGCTATATTTCAATTGATCAAACCGAAGCCTTAGTAGCGATAGACGTAAATACGGGTAAATTTGTAGGGCATAGCGATCCGGAAGAAACTATATTGAAAACTAATTTAGAAGCTGTTAAGGAGATTGTTTACCAACTTAGATTAAGGAATATTGGCGGCATCATAATTGTTGATTTTATTGATATGGCAAAAGAGATCAGCAAAGAAAACGTTTGGTCGGCTCTAAATCAGGCTTTGAAATCTGACAGGTATAGAACTAGAATTTTAAAAATTTCTGAAATTGGTTTAGTTGAGATGACTCGCAAACGGGTTCGTGAAAGCATAAGTCAAACATTATGCGATCCTTGTTCTTATTGTGAAGGAAAAGGATATATAAAATCTCCAACGACAACATGTTATGAAATTTTTAGAAATATTCAGAGGATTGCTGGAGAAAACCTAGATAAAAAAATGGTGACTGTCCAAGTTCATTCAACTGTGTATGATTTAATATTGGAAGAGGAAAACGGTTTTTTAGATGAAATGGGCGCCCGATTTAATATCCAGATAGCTATTGAAATTAATCCCAAATTACATCAAGAAAATTACACGGTAAACTTTGAATAATAAAATTTTGTCGTAATAATTCTTGATGCCTGCCTTCGATGGTTTTTAAATTAATTGATTCGAATTTCTTATCTTTAACGCCCAAATCATTTTCAAAGTGGAGCTCTAAAAATTTGTTTTCTATATTGGCTTTGATAAACGCTTCTTTTCTTTAAGTGGCTGTGATGTTTGGGTTTGACCAAAATCAGCAAAAAACGCTTCATCTGACATGGTTTGCTTTTTTTTTGACTTTTTTTGCATGGTTTAATTTCGCGCCATTTAATTCTACGTTGATTTTAGTTTTAGGTTTTTCGGAAGCGCAAATAAAAATTTTAATGGTTGCAAACGTTGCGCTAACTATCCCTGCCAGAATATTTATTGGTCCTTTGGTAGATCGTTTTGGGCCACGGATTGTTTTCGCAATATTGCTGATATTTTCTTCCTGCTCTTGCTTCATCTTCGCTCAATCAAATTCATTTTTTGAGGTTTTTGTATCCAGATTACTCATGGGAATTTCTGGAGCTGGTTTTGTAGTGGGAATTAAGATGATATCTGAGTGGTTTCCCGACCGGTCCATGGGGATTGCTCAGGGTATTTATGGTGGTTGGGGGAATTTTGGGGCGGCGGTTTCAATATTTCTATTACCGTGGGTAGCTTCGTTTTTTGATCAAGAAGAGGGATGGAGGATTGCTTCTTCTTGCTCTGGAGTTCTTTGTCTTTGTTGGGCTGTGGTTTACTTTTTGCGCGCAGACGATAAACATAAAGAAAATCTCATAGATTCAAGGAATGAGTTACTTCGTCCTACTTCGAATCCAGATAAATGGCTTTTTACAATTTTAATGGCTCCCGCTTACATTGCCATGACGGCGGCTGTTTGGAAGCTTTCAATGCCCACGGTTTTTAGTTTTGGGTATTTAGTGTTTCCGGTAAGTTTGGGATTCATTACTCTTGGCTACTTTTACCATATTTTAAAAATTTGGAAAAATAACTTAAAAGTAAACTTAAAACCTACAGCTATAAGAAACGATTCGTTTCGTGATTTAGCTGTTTTAAGCCTGGTTTATGCCCTTACTTTTGGTTCTGAACTAGCTGTAATTTCATTTTTTCCTCATTTTTTACAAAATACATTTGGCCTATCCGTGGTGCAAGCGGGAATGTGGGGAGCAAGTTTTGCTTTTATGAATCTTATTACCCGCCCGTCGGGCGGTTGGTTGTCGGATATTTGGGGTAGAAAGAGAACGCTTGCTTTTCTGATTTTTGGATCGGTAATATGTTATAAGCTTATGGGCGATATTGACTCTGATTGGTCGCTACAGGCTGCGATAATCGTTTCGGTTCTATGTTCTATTTTTTTACAAGCTGGAAATGGGGCTTGTTTTGCCATTGCTCCAATGATTAATAAAAATGCGGCTGGGCAAACGGCTGGTATTATAGGGGCTTATGGAAACATTGGCGCGGTCGGGTTTTTGATCGCTTTTAGTTTTATTGACGCAAGTTCTTTTTTTTACATGCTTAGTGTCTTTGCTATTTTTGTTTTGTTCTCTTTATATTTTTTAAATTCTTTTGATGAAAATAAGTCATTATTTTTTCAAAAAGTATAAGTAAATTTTTACTAGAAATTTTTTAGGAAAATCATTATGGGATTTAATTGTGGGATAGTTGGGCTGCCGAATGTTGGTAAATCGACTATTTTTAATGCTTTGACGCGAGCTGGCGCGGAATCTTCAAATTATCCTTTTACAACGATAGAGCCCAATGTAGGGGTCGTTACCGTTCCCGACTCTAGACTGGATAAGATTTCGGAATTGATGCCCGCAAAAAAGGTTGTTTTTACCAGTATGGAGTTTGTCGATATAGCTGGTTTAGTTAAAGGCGCTTCTAAAGGAGAAGGTTTAGGGAATAAGTTTTTGGGACATATACGAGAGGTGAGGGCGATTGTCCATGTAGTTCGCTGTTTTGAAGATGGAAATATAACGCATGTGCATGGGGAAATTGATCCGATATCAGATATTGAAACGATTGAAACGGAATTAGCGATAGCTGACTTAGAATCTTTACAAAAGAGAAAGCAAAAGATTGAAAAACTTGCCAAATCTGGAAATAAAGAAGCCCGATTTGAGATGGATTGTTTAGCGCAGCTTATTGAAGCGGTAAATTTGAACAGGCCTATTCGATCGTTACCCTTAGAAAGCGAAGCTGAAATTAATTTTGTTCAATCGTTAAATCTGATTACCTCAAAACCCGTTTTGTATGTTTGTAATACAGCCGATCCATCGGAGTCTGAAAATGAACATGTTAAAAAGGTTCAAGAACGGGCAGAGGTTGAGGGAAATCAAGTTGTGACAATTTCTGGAAAGCTTGAAGGGGAAATTATGGAAATCGACGACCCAGAAGAGCGAAGTGTTTTTTTAGAGGAAATGGGACTCGAAGAACCTGGGTTAAATAGAGTAATTAAAGCGGGATACGGTTTATTGGGGTTGGCGACTTTTTTTACGGCAGGGGGCGGTAAAGAAAATAGGGCATGGACAATTAGAAAAGAAGCTAAAGCTCCGCAAGCCGCAGGAGCGATTCATACTGATTTTGAAAAAGGATTTATTCGAGCTCAAGTTTACCATTATGCCGACTTAATAAAGCTTAAGTCTGAAAATGCAGTTAAGGAGGCAGGGTTGCGTCGTTCTGAAGGGAAAGAATATAAAGTTAAGGATGGCGATATAATAGAATTTCTTTTTAATGTTTAATAAAGCTTTTAGTCTACTCGCTTACTATAGAGTTCTGAGGATCTAAGAAATCTAAAACCAATCCTTCGTTAGCAAAAAACATTTCAAGGTTATTATCAGGTTCAACTTCGTTTACGTATTCTTGAGTTTCCTTTAAAATTTTCGACAACTTAAAGTCGTCATAAGTGGGTTCATGGTGATAAAAAGCCAACTTTTTTACATTGGCTTCTAAGGCGATATCGGCGCCGATTATTGTGGAGCTATGCCCCCAATCTTTCTTTTCTTCAAATCCTTCGACAAAAGAATATTGGGAGTCAAAAATTAACATATCCGCATCTTTAAAGAACTTAACTTCTTCTTTAAATTGGCCTCGTCCAAAGTCTTTATACTCAGCGTCCGTTGCGTAAATTATCGACTTACCTTTATAGTCAACCCTAAAAGAAAACGAGTCTCCGGGGTGATAATTTAATTTCCATGTGATTTTTACGTCGTCTAATTCTAGTGATTGTGACTTTTCTAATTGCACTATATTGATGTCCGCTTCGAAAATATCAAAGGAGACCGGGAAATGGTCGGCTTCTTGTTGGTATTCAAGTCTTCCGGCAAGATCGTCATGAGCTCCATATATAGTGAATTTATTGCCCGGAATAAAAAACGGATTAAAAAATGGTATGCCCATTATATGATCCCAATGAGTGTGGGAGATAAAAATATGAGCTTCTCCTTCTCCTTTGCCAAACTCTTTTTCTAACCAATCTAGACCTAATACCCGTAACCCTGTACCCGCGTCGAAAACTAAATTGTGACCTCCAACTTCAACTAGAACACAAGATGAATTGCCTCCATAGCATCCTTTAATATTTAGAGGTAGGCTTTGAATGAAGTTTTTACGCGATTCGGAGTTATCCAGATCTTTTGGTTTCATTAATTCCATGGCTTTCAAAAGTTTTTCTTCAATTTGATGAGGTAAAATTGGCGTTGGAATAGAACCTCTTACTCCTTTAAAAGTTGTTCTGAAAGTATTTGTGGGCATCAATAGGTTTCTCTTTTATTGGTTTATCAAGTAATCGAAGCGGAAAAAATAGTGATAGTTGGGATTTTAATACTCAAGTTTAAAAAACTTGTTAAAGATAGAATGGAAAGGAATAGTTCTTATTTGAAAATAAACTCAGCTTGTTTTTATACTTATGGAAGCTTAGAAAATTATATCTTTATTGGTCCAACTTTAAAAAATCACAAAGGATGATTTTACTGTGAAAAATCCCCGATATTTTTCCTCGGCAGGATTTAAATCCTGCCGAGGAAAGAAAAATATTTATTTTGGAATTACGTTTGACGCTTGAGGGCCTTTTTGTCCTGTAGTGATATCAAACTCAACAGACTGTCCTTCTTTGAGCGATTTATAACCATCTGATTGTATAGAGGAAAAATGAACGAAAACATCCTCTCCACCTTCCACTTCAATGAATCCATAACCTTTTTTATCGCTAAACCATTTAACTTTCCCGACAGACATAATATCAAATCTCCCAAATCTTAAAATACTGAAAATCCTTATACGAAAATACAAGGTACTTTTTTCTTTTAAATAAAATCCGGACTATCAAATATCCACAGGTAAGCTAATAGGCGAGAGCCCGGGAAGATTGCTATGCGACCAACCTAAGTTTCTAGGGATGGACAGCTATATAACAGTTTCCTATGAGGGAACCGGGTGGCCAAAAAAGACTTCCCCCAGCGAAATGCCAAACTTTAAAAGTTTCTCCTTTTCCTTGAAAATCTTGGCATTCATCTCAAAGGTTTATCCCGGACATCAAACCGTTGAGACTTTTTAACTTTTTACAAATTTGTTTTTTATTTTTAAGAACAAAAAACAAAATAATTAAGCTATCTATCGATAAATACTTATTGACCGTTAGGGACTTTAGCACATTATTTTGAAACGGTTCAAGCTTAATTCATGATTTGTTTTATTTTCTTTGCTCGACTAAATCGCAAATATTTTTAACAAAGTTTATACTTTTTAGGTAAGTATATATCTCTGCTTCTTTATGGTTTTTGTTGCTAAAATATTTTTTTAGATTTATTTCTGAGATAGGTTTTTTTGACTACATTTTTCCCAAAAAAAGTGAATATTTTTAAAAAAAAGCTTATTCAATATGAGCCGATTGAATTTTTACCTAATTAGGTTGCAGAAAAATAACTACGTAAATTAGTTTAGAATTCTGGTTTTTTAAAACTCTTTGAAAATTAAGGGATTATTTGATACTCTACCTAGGGTCTCAATATGAATTTCAATATTTTTGAAAACTAGTAATTTCCCTATTATGAATCCAGTTCAATATCAAGATTATTATCAGATTTTGGGAATTCCGCGAAATGCTACTAACGCAGATATTGAAAGAGCATTCCGTACTTTAACCGGTCGTTGGACTATTAGCCAACCCGAGCAAACTTTCCTCCAAGACAACTCGAAAGAAAGACTTTCGCTTGCAGAAGAAGCGTATTCCATATTGTCGGATACCGGGAAAAGGGATGCGTATGACCAAAGTGTATTTGGTTTTAAGGCGACTTTAGCAAGTAACCATCCCTATGCTGGACCAAAATCTCCCGTTTCTCGAATGGGCGGAATGAGTCGTGGAAATAAAAGCCGCCATAGTGTATACGAAGATTATTTTGGTTTTTCGGAAAAGCCATTTGATCTTACTCCCGATCCAAAATATCTTTATCTCAGTCCCAAACACAAAGAGGTTCTAGCCCATTTGGTTTTTGGTCTTCAGGAAAATAACGGTTTCCTTAAAATTGTTGGAGAAGTTGGGACAGGTAAGACGACTATTAGCCGCAGTTTTTTAAGTCAATTAGATTCAGGGTTTAATTTTGCTTATATTTTTAACCCATGTCTCAACTCCTTAGAGTTGCTTCAATCGATAAACTCTGAATTAGGAATACCAGCTGAAACTAATAGTCGTAAAGAGTTAACTGATATTTTGAATGAGTTTTTACTCGAAGAAAGAAAAAAAGGTAAGCGAGTTGTTTTAATTGTTGATGAAGCGCAAGATTTGGAAACTCCAGTTCTTGAGCAATTACGTTTGCTTTCCAATTTAGAAACCAATACGCAAAAACTAATTCAGATAATTTTAATAGGTCAACCTGAGTTAGATAAAATTCTACAAAAAGAAGAGTTACGACAACTTAAGCAACGCATTACGATTCAATGGGAATTGCTTCCTTTAAATCAAAAAGAAACCAGAGGGTACATTCAACATCGATTAAATGTTGCATTAGGCAAAGGAAAAGTTCGTTTTACAAAATCGGCTATGGATTTAATCTTTCGTTATGCACAAGGGATCCCACGAATGATTAACGTATTAGCTGATCGGTCGCTATTGATTGGTTATACTTTAAATACAAAAAAGATTACTGCTAAAACAATTAAAATAGCGGCCAAAGATGTTGGTGGCCTGCTTTTGAAACCCACGAATTTTGAAAAGATTACTAAAACAATTTTTCCAGCTGCTATTTTGGCTGGATTAATGGTTTTTGCGGCAAGTCGCGTGGAAATTCCCCAATTTGCAACTTCTATCAAAAATAAAGTCATAAATAATGACTTTAGCGATTATATTCGCAAAAACCCATTAGATACTGCGGTGAATATAATTCCTCGGGATATCAGACCGACCTTGAACCTTCCAGAAGCAACCGAAAAGAAATCCCCAGAAAAAACAAACTTTGGAAATAAACCCAATCTACAAGTTCCAAAAAAGGCATTAGCGACCCCTAAGCCGGTTATTTCAGAAATTGGATCTGTGAAATCTTTGGAGATTTCACAAACTGAGAAATTAGTAACCTATTTGTCTAGCTTAACATTAGAGGAAAGCAAAGAAGAAGCCGCGAAATGGGTATTAGAAACTTGGGGAGTTGATCCCGGTAATTTAATTGGGATAGATGGGGAAGTCATTGAAAACTTAGAGCTGGACTTTGGTTTATCTTTTTATGAATTCAGCGGGAATTTTTCTCGACTTGAGACTTTGAATTATCCGGTGATTTTGGAAATGAATTTGCCGAATGCTCAGGGAACTAAGTATTTGGCTTTGGTTTCTGCCAAGGATAATTTTGGAACTTTTGGTTCAGTCGATAAAATTGAAATGCCTTTTTCTGCAATAGAATCGCTTTGGAATAATAAAGCCATAATTTTTTGGAAAGATTTTGAGTCTTTGCCAAAGGACTTTGGAAAAGGATTTAAAGGTAAAGAGTCAATTTGGCTCCAAAAAAACCTGAGGTTACTTGGTTTTTTCAAAGGGCGAGAAGCTTCTAACTACGGGCCTAAAACTATTCGGGCAGTTAAAAAATTCCAAAGAAAATATGGAATTAGGGATGAAGGTTTGTTTGATATCGAAAGTAGATTGGCGATGTATAATTTGCTGGAAATTTATAATACTCCTAGATTAGTAGTTCGTTAAGTTATGAGCGCGATTTTAAATACTCTTAAAAAACTTGAAGAAGAAAAAAGTGTTTTTGAACAAAGTCTGGATGTACGAGATCTGGCTTTGCATAAGGAATTTGGTTCTACCGCATCATTTTTTCGTATTAGCCAAAAGAGAAATAATTTATTTGTAACGATTTCGTCCATTATTTTTTTAATCAGTTCTCTTGTTTTATTTTTTTATTTTAAATCGAATCAATCGATTGACAAAGACTTTACACCAAGCAATTTTTTTGAGACTGCTAAAAGTTTGGACGTTAATGAGGTTGATTTGCCACAGGGAGCCTTGGTTTCAGGGATTTCTATGGACCAAATACCTGGAAATAGAACTGAAGATATTGAAGGCAACTTGATTTCTTCAGAATCGATTCAAAATAATTCTGCTCCATTGGAAAACTCAAAAGTTGATGAAGTATCCAACCAAGCTAAAGTTGTTGAAGTTTTTAAACTTATTAGTTCTGGTCAAAGAACGAAAAACTCTTTAACTCCGCCTTCGAAATCCTCTTTCGAAACTTTGGAATCTAAAACACAGATTTTAGAGCCAATTAAAAGTATTCAGGAAGAATTCATAAAATCTAACCCAGAACTACCTATCAAAAACGAACTCATCAATAACGAAGAAGACATTGAAAAAACAAGTGAAGAAATTTTGAGTTTAATTAAAAAAACTCAAACTTCTAACGTAGAAGAAAACGCTTCTCCGAAGCCTCAAAGGTATAGTTCATTGAATATCCCAGAGCTGAAGTTAAAAGGAATAATTTTCTTTAGCGATGGAAACCCTGCCAATTACATTTTTGTTTCCTCGCAAGGAGAAAGCAATGTGAAATTAAAAGTAGGCGAATCGATAATGGGCGCAACGCTCCAATCTATTCAACTAAATAGGGCGATTTTCACCAAAAATGGCAAAACAGGTTTCGTCGAAATGGGAAAATAGATAACCTAAAAAAAGCCCTCCAATCCAATTAGGTATGTCGTTTGTCGTTGTGCCTGGAAAACCAAATTGATAAAATTCACAAACCCACCTTGAAGACTAAATAGCGCCTTATTTCTATTGCGCTTTAAGGGTGAACTGGCAATAAATAAGAAAAGGAGAGTTCTTTTTATTATTTATTGGTTTTGTTTTGGTTAATGAGTTTGTTAAATAAATTCAAAACATGTAAATTGTAAAATTACTTTTAAATAGCGAATCGTTAAATTTTTTCGAATTTCTAAAGGTTACCAATTTTCAATAGTTTCTCAAAAGTTAGACATTATTGTGAACAGCATGTGTGTAGGTGATAATGGATAATTAGACGGCACATGTCGTGTTTTGGCGAATTTTAATCTTATATTGGTTTGTGGTTTTTTATGAAACCCCCAAAAATAAATCCAAGAAAATTTACGAAAGAAGATATCGGAAAAAATGTTAATTCTGGCTCCTCGTTAATTAGTTTTACTATAAGAATAAAATTGATTATTGCTATATTGATAACTAGTTTGGTTCCCTTATGTGCATTGTTTTATTTTCTTGACGAAAAAATTGAAGATAAGTTGATGGAAATTAATAAGAGTAGGTTGATTTCTCTTCGAGAGGAGAAAAAGCTTCAGATTGAAGGATATTTCCATCAAATAAATAATCAAATAGCAACTTTTTCACAAAATCATATGATTGCTTTCGCGATGAAAGAGTTTAGCGAAGCATTTTTAAAAGTTGAGTCAGAAGCGGATGAATACTTAGATTCTAAAAAAGAGAAAAAACTTCTACAGCGTTATGAGTACCAGTTAAAAAATACTTTGGGATCTGATGAAGATTCCATTAACCGCTGGTTACCAAAAAAAAATAGTTCTAAAATCTTACAATCCCTTTATATTTCAAATAATCCAAACCCAATAGGGAAAAAACATAAGTTAGATTTTGCTTCTGACTCTAGTTCCTATACGACAATTCACAAGAAATACCATCCTACGATTCGCGATTTTTTAGAAAGGTTTGGTTATTACGATATTTTTCTTGCAGAACCTAAAACGGGACATATTGTTTATTCAGTGTTTAAAGAAGTTGATTTTTCCACTAGTTTACTAAATGGCCCCTATGCCGAAACAGCTATAGGACGTGTATTTCAAGCCGCTTTAAATTCTTCTAAGCCGGACGCTGTTTTTTTTGAAGATTTTGAACCTTACGAACCTTCTTATAATGCTCCTGCCGCATTCATTTCTTCGCCGATATTTGAAAATGGAGTTCAGATAGGAGTTTTAATTTTTCAAGCCCCTATTGATCGGATCAATTCGGTGATGACTAGCGGGAAAGCTTGGCAAAGAGTAGGGCTGGGCAATTCGGGTGAAGTATATTTGGTAGGTCCCGATTATAAAATGCGAAACGACTCTAGGTTTTTAATACAGGATCCTTCTCAATATTTTGAAGCTTTAAAAAGTTTAAACGTAGATCGCGATATTTTGGAAAAATCTAGAAAATTAAATACCTCTATTGGTTTGAACCTCATAAATACTAAGGGAACCTCCGCCGCTTTAAAAGGAGAGACGGGGTTTGATATTTTTGGGGATTATAGAAATATTCCAGTTTTAAGCGCTTATGGACCCGTTGCTATTATGGAATTGAATTGGGCAATATTAGCAGAGATTGATTTAGAGGAAGCTTTAGAAGCTAGAAACAAAATCCGGTGGTGGGCTTTAAACTTTTTAGCTGTATTGATTGTAGCTCTTGCGGTTGTAACAGGAGTTTTGAGTAAAATCTTCTCAAGGCCTATTGTGGATTTAGCCGAAGCGGCAAAAGAGGTTTCTAAAGGCAATACCAAAGTGAGTGTTCGGTCGAAATCTAGAGATGAAATCGGTAATTTAGCAAGATGTTTTAATGAGATGGTGGGAAATATTAAAAAAGCGATAGAGCATCAGGTCGACGCTATTGCTAGTACCGCAGCAACATTAAAAAACTCCACTGGCGATATTTCTTCTGCCGTAAATCAGCAAGCTTTGGTCTCTGCGCAGCAATCTTCGTCGGTATCTGAGATTACGGTAACTTTAGAAGAGCTGGCTAGAAACTCTGGCCAAATCGCAAGGAATTCACACGCTGTAGTAGACGCATCCGAAAAGTCGTTATTAGAATCTGAAAAAGGTATGGAGGCATTGCGCGCTTTAAAAGATCAAATGGAAGTAATTACTTCCGACAATACGAATAGTATAAATGTGGTTCTAGATTTAGGAATAAAATCTAAAGAAATTGGCAAAGTTATGGGAATAATAGATAACGTTGCCAACCAAACAAAACTTATCGCATTTAACGCTTCGATTGAAGCTTCAGGAGCTGGTTATGCGGGAACGCGTTTTGGCGTAGTTGCTGTAGAAATTAGAAAACTAGCGGAAAATGTAACCAAATCTACGGATGAGATACGGAGCACAATCCAGGAAATCCAAGAGACAGTTCAAAGGTTGGTAATTGCATCTGAAAATGGCGGTAAACGTGTTGAAGAAGTTGCTCATCTCGCGGAAAGTACCTTCACTCAGTTAGAAACGCTTGTTTGGGGGGCCCGGTTAGCAAACGATGCAGCGGAGAAAATTTCAGAGTCCATCCAAAAGCAAGAAGAATCTACCGCTCAAGTTGTTTCCGCAATTAAAGAAATAGAAACAGGGATTTTAAAGAACTCGGATACCGCAACAAAGACTAATGAAATTGTGGCTGGCCTTTCTAATTTAGCGAAAGAGTTGACTCGATTAGTGGAAGAACTTAGGAAGGCTGAAAACAAACCTAATGAGCCTTTTTCATAGGTACGTCTCTTGATTTTACCTTTATAAAACGATTTAAAAAACCAACTTAATTATAAAAAATTGAAAGTGGCTTGGAATTTAGAAAAAGCGTCCGTTTGGGCCAGGGATAAACTTCGAAAAGCTGATATAAAAACCTTTGATTTAGATGTTGATGTTTTATTAGCTCATGCAATTAACCAACCGCGGCGTTTTGTTCTTACTTATCCAGATTATCAAATTCCTCTAAAAATCATGAGGGTTTTTCAAAAGTCGATTTTAAGAAGAGCCAAGCGCGAACCTATTCACTATATTCTTAATAACCGTGAATTTTGGTCTTTTGATTTTTTTGTGAACCAGTTCGTTTTGATTCCTCGCCCCGAAACGGAACATTTGATCGAACATTTTTTAGAGCTTGCGCGCGATCAGAGAAATGAGCAAAATTCTCTAAAAATACTAGACATTGGCGTTGGTTCTGGGAATATCTCGATAACGATTTTAAAGGAACTCCCATTAGCTAAAGCGACAGCTATTGATATTTCTTTGGGCGCGTTAGAAGTTGCTAAACGAAATGCAAAGCATCATGAAGTTTTAGATCGAATACAGTTTTGTCTTGGAGATTTATTTCCTGAAGGAGATACATTTCCAAATCAATTTGATTTTATTTTATCAAACCCTCCTTATATTGCTTCTAGCCAATTTGATTTTTTGGAACCGGAAATTACATGTTTTGAGCCAAAAATTGCCTTAGTATCAGGAGAAACTGGTTTGGAAGTGTACAAAAGGTTGATTTTGGGAGCGCTTTTAAGACTGAAGTTTGGCGGCTATTTGATATTAGAGATAGGAGATAAGCAGTTGGAACAAATAACATATTTAATCGATCAATCTGGGGCGTTCGATAAAGTATTTACGGTTTTTGATTATGCAGGAAAGCCCCGAACAATCTCAGCAAGAAGAAAAATAAATGGATAAAATTATTGTAGAAGGCGGAGTTCCTTTACACGGAACTGTGACGATTAGTGGATCAAAGAATGCTGTCTTACCCATTCTTGCCGCTACGATTTTGACTTCTGGTAAAAATGAACTCCAAAACGTCCCAAGAGTTAGAGACGTTACTACCATGGTCCAATTACTTCAAGATTTAGGAGCAAAATTAGATTTCTTTGAAAAAGATAAGGTTGTCTTAGATTCGTCGTCCATTTATAAAACAGAAGCTCCTTATGATTTGGTTTCAACTATGAGAGCTTCTTGTCTGGTATTAGGACCGCTTTTAGCCAGATTTGGGAAAGCGCGAGTGAGTTTGCCAGGCGGTTGCGCAATTGGAGCTCGTCCTATCAATCTTCACTTAAAAGGATTTCAGGAATTAGGGGCGGAAATCGATTTAAATAACGGATACATAGAAGGAACGGTAAAGAAGCTAAAGGGCGCTCGAATATTTTTCGATACAGTTACGGTAACCGGTACCGCTAATCTGATGATGGCAGCCTCCCTGGCTGAGGGGGAAACGGTCTTAGAAAACTCAGCAAAAGAGCCGGAAGTAGTTTTTTTAGCAGACATTCTAAATCGCGCTGGAGCAAAAATAGAAGGAGCGGGAAGCGATACAATAATAATTCAAGGCGTTTCTTCATTAAAACCGATTTCGTGTAGAATTTTACCCGATCGCATTGAAACTGGAACTTATATGATTGCCGCCGCAGTGACGGAAGGCGAAGTTGAAGTTGTAAATTGTGTTCCTGAACACGTGGAACCCCTTGTTCAAAAAATGAAAGAAGCGGGAGTTGAAATTGTTTGTGGAACGTCCTCAATAAAAACGAAAGGTTCAAATCCGCTTATATCGGTTGATATAAAAACTCATCCTTATCCCGGTTTTCCTACGGATTTTCAAGCTCAATTTATGGCGATGATGACCTTGGCTTCCGGCCAAAGCGCCATAATGGAAACTGTATTTGAAAATAGATTTATGCATGCCGCAGAATTGGGTAGAATGGGAGCGAATATTACAATAGAAGGTCATACGGCAATAGTCAAAGGAGTACAAGACCTTTGTGGAGCGCCTGTAATGGCTACCGATTTACGCGCAAGCGCCTCGTTAATCTTAGCCGGATTAGCGGCAAAAGGTGAAACTGTCATTTCAAGGGTTTATCATATTGACCGCGGTTATGTCGAAATGGAAAAAAAATTGTCTGAGCTAGGGGCTAATATCCGTAGAGTCAAATAGAATGTTAGGCATTAAACTTAAAGAGTTTGAGGTTTTAGGAAAGCTTTTATATGGAAAAAGACTTAAGTCAAATAAAATTCTCCAATATTTTATTGTGGATGCCTAATTGGATTGGGGATGTTGTTTTGGCTTTGCCTGCGGTTCAGGCCTTATATAGTCGTTTTCAAGAAGCGAAAATTTCAGTTGCAGTTCGCTCCCCTTCCCATCAACTACTAGAAGGTCATCCCGCTATCGATAAGGTTTTTGAGATTCCATCGGGCGAGGATGTCGGTTTTTGGGAACAAACTCAATTTGCCCGGAGCTTATCTAAAAATAACTTTGATTTAGGAGTGGTTTTCCCTAATTCTTTTAAAAGCGCTTTGTTTTTGCGATTAACTGGCGTGAAGTATCGGTTAGGTTATAACACAGACTTGCGTAGCGGTTTGCTAACCAATTCAGTCGAAAAAGACGAGCAAGCAAAAAAATTATACCGTGTTGATTATTATTTGGATATTTTAAGACCGCTAGAAATAAAAAAAATGGAATCGCGGTTTATGTCGGCGATTAAAATTGAATCAAGATTGCGAGCTAAAGAAATATTAGCCGACTTGAATGTGCGTCATGGGGAATTATTGGTAGCTTTGCATCCAGGAGGATCTAAATTCCCAAGAAGATGGCATGCTGAACGCTTTGGTATATTGTGTCAGAAACTTATAAAAGAATATGACGCTAAGGTTATTCTCATAGCCGATAAGTCGGAGCGTGATATTTTGGACCCCATTGCCGGTTGTTGTCCGCAGGACAGATTATTTTGTCTTACGACGCTCGCTTTACCGGAGATTTCCGCCGTTATTTCAAAATGCAATATTTTTATTGGAAACGATAGCGGAATGATGCACATTGCGGCTATGGTCGATACTCCCGTAATTGGAATTTTTGGACCAGGAAGCCCTGAGACCACGGGGCCATTTATGGAAACGGGAAACTATGAAATTGTAACAAAATCTTTTCCTTGTTCGCCTTGCAGACAAAACTTTTTTAAGGAATGTAGACCTTCCGCTCATAATAAACCTTATTGTATTGAAGATATTAGCGTGAAAGATGTGATGGATGCGATAGATCGATTGACTAAGTCTCGTGGAAAATCTTTGTTTGGAGCAGAAATTATTAGGGAGTCTTAAAAGGAATAATGATATGAATGATGAAAAACAAGATCCATTAGAATCAAAAATTTCTCAAGAAGGGCAGGGGCAGGAAAAAGTTCCAGAAAAAGTAATTGATTTAAATGCCCTGTTCCCAAATGAAACTAACGATTTGAATGTTCTATTCCCAGATGTTGAAACTAGAGAATTACTTAAGAAAGTTTCAAAAAATAAAAAAGATATAGAATCAATTAAGCAAAGATTTGAGGAAGAGACTAAGTCTACTGAACAGGAAAGCTAATGTCGAAAACAATGGCTATTTTTTTCTAATAAACTTTCCAGACTTTTAGTTTATTCAAAGTTATTCTAGTAACAATAATATTTATGATTTAAAACAAACTATCCGCAATTGACCTGAAAGTTTTTTGTTTCTAATAAGTTCCCATCCAAAAGAATTTTTACTTGCCATTTTCCTACAAATTTTGCCGCGCTAATATCTGGAACAAGCGGGTATCTTTCGTTAAAAAGATTGTTAAATTCTAAAGCTACCCAGTTTTCTACTTTAGGTTTATTTGCAATAAATTTTAAATTAATCTGATTTTGTTGTTTACCTTTTGGGTTGATCCAAAAAGCTGTTATTTCATGAGTGCCTGTTATATTCATCCAAGAAAAATAAAGGTATACTCGATTCATACAGTTAAAATTTTTCTTAGGTTTTTTGTCATCGAGATTGTCTGTTAAAAAAGCCGAATAGGCGGGAACTGAAGTTGATGTAGGCGCTTTTAAATATTCGGCAAAGCTTATTTGATTCGGGAAAGTTATTGCGTAAATTATTAATACGTTAAATAAAAAAAAACAAAGAAGTTCAAACTTTTTTATTATACGAAGCAGAGCGCTAGTTGGTCGAGAATGCTTTGCAGAAGCCTGAAGGGATGGTTCAAATCTCATAGTGTGTTGTCAGAGTTTATTATCTGAAGGGCTTCTAGATCTCATTGCGTGAGGATGTAGTTCGGAGCTTTTTTCGAGTAAAATATCCAGAATATGCGACATGTGTTCAAAACCCATTTGATGACCTAAACTTCTAAAAGTTTTTTTGGCTGCCGTTATAAACTCTATAGCTTTAGGTTTATCTTTGAGTCCCCAGTAATACCTTCCCAAGGATTCTTCAATTTGCGCCAAAATTAAGGAGGCGGGTTCCTTATTAATTTCCACCAAAGCTTTCTTATACCAACTTGCTCCAGTTTCGCCTTGATTTAACTCTATATACATATCTCCAATTTTTTTAAGCGCTTGTGCCTTGCCTAGAGGGAATTGGGCTTTTCCGTGAGATGTTACTGCTGTTAAATACTCTGTTTCCGCGGCGGGAATATTATTTGTTATTAGGTAAACATCCCCTATAGATTCATGAATGATCCCTACTTGCCGAAAGTCGTTTCGAGCTTTAAATATGGAAATGGCTTTGTGATAGTTTTCGTTTGCTTTCAGGTATTCATGGAAAAAATAATTTTCGGATGCTTTTTGAATTAGACGAAAGCCTTCGTCTTTAATTTCTTCTGGTAAATTTAAACTTGGTTCTTCTGGCTTAATTTGGGAATAATTGATTGAAAAAGAAGCTACAACTAAAACTAAAGCTCCAATGACCAAGAGGATATTTTTTTTTGATAGTAATATTCCCATAAAGCTTTTTTTAAGTTTAAATACCGAAATTTCTTTTCAACTCTTTTTATTTTAATTTGAATTAAATTCTTTTATTTCTAACCCGTTCTTTACAAATTTAAAATCAAGAATACGGGCGCCTTCTTTCTCTATGGCTTTCCGAATAAAGTTTTTATTTTCTTTATTAGCCATAAAAGCTAAACATCCTCCTCCACCCGCTCCGCAAACCTTTGCGGCTAAAGCGCCTGCCTTTTGGGCTGCAGTTGCAATCCGATTGATTTCTGGAGAGACAATGCCGGGAGCTAATTTTTTTCGGGAGATCCACTCTTCTTCCAATAGTGACGGCAATTTTTGAAGGTTACCTTCGATTAATGTCTGGGATATTTCTTTTGAATTATCGCCGATTTTTTCTAAATTTTTAACGACTTTTTTGTTGCCCTCTATTGTTTTACGAAATACTTCCCAATTATTAATTCCAGATTTTCTGGGTTTGCCCGTGTAGCAAAGGGTGAATTGATGGGTTAAATCCACTAAATTGACCTTTATTTTTTCGACTTCAATTTGAAGCATATTTGAGCGAAGAGAGAGCAAGCCACCATATAACGCCGGGTAATAATCTTGCCAACCTGTTGGAACGGAAATCACTTGAGTTTCGATATTTTGAGCGACAGTCATTATTTGAGAGCGATTTAATTTTTTATCCGTAAATCTGTTTAAAGCCCCATTTAAAGCAATTCCTAAAGAAGAAGATCCACCTATGCCCGATCCCGGAGGAGCTTCGCAGTCAGTTTCAATAATAAAACCAGTTTTTGGTTTATAAAATTGAATTGTCCTTAAAATCAGCTTTAATGGGTGTTTGAGGGGAATTTTATTTATTGATGAGAAACTTTCATTAAGATTTAGGTCTTTAGATTTTACTCGGATCGTTTTGCCGCTTAGAGGAGTGATTTTAACAGTGGCGAATAAATTAATAGCTGCGTTTACGGTTGGAGGATTGTCAAATAAATGGTAGAGGGGCCAAATATCCAAGGTTCCGCCAGCCAAATCTATTCTAGTTGGCGCGCGGCTAAAAATAGTTTTTTTCACAAATTAATCCAGTCGACCTTTAACTTTTTAAATCGTCGTCAGCTAAACCTTTTATTTTATCGCGAAGTTTACTCTTAAGTCCTTCATAGGAGTCTTTTTTAATGATTCGGTTAAACTGAGATCGGTAATTTTTAATCATGCTTACGCCTTCGATTACGAAATCATAGACTTTCCAGTTCCCTTGTTCTTGGATCATTTTATAGTCTACGTTAATCACACCGTCTGATCGTACAATTTCTGTTTTAACCATGGCGTATTTACCTTTAATGATTTCTTCGCCATATTTAATTTTTTCATTGCTATAAGATTCTAGTTTTGTTGCGTATGAGTTTTCCAGAAGTTTGCTAAATAGATCTACAAATTCTTTTTTTTCAGCGTCGGATTTTTTGTTCCAATGCTTAGCTAGAGACCGCATACTCATTTGTTTGTAACTGAACCTTGGGTTGATTATTTTTCTTAGTTCCGCTTTTTTTGCATCGATGTCAGTTTTAAATTGTTCAGTTTTTAATACCTCAATCACTTGATCTATGGTTGTTTTAATTGTATCTGTCACTTGAGATGCGGATACAGCTGTTGTGGCGAGCAAAGAAAATGAAATCAATGCTGCGAATAAGATACCTTTAAAAGGATTTTGTTTTTTCATCTGGGAGGACTCCTAAAGTTATTTAAGACCTATAAAAACAATAACAAATTAAATGTGACCGTTCAAGACAGTCTTCAAATTATAAAATAACTCTATAAGAGAGTTTAATGTTTCTATTGGTAAAACTGACCTAGGTTAGAGCATGATTGTCGGTGGAATCTCTAAATCCCTTACCTTGGCCCAATGGTTTAAATGCGATAATGAGTATAGGTAGAAGAGTTAGATTATTAATTAGAGCGACCACCATCGCAACTCCTGTTAGCAACCCGAAGTAAATTGTTGGAATAAAGTCTGAAAAAGTCAGTATAGAAAACCCTACGGTAACAGTGATCGATGTATAATAAATCGCTTTACCTATGCTGCTGTGGCAGCGGTTTGCTGTAGCGGAGTAGTCGCAATCCTTAGGAAATTCTTCTTGAAATCTATGAATATAGTGAATGGAATTATCTACAGCAATGCCGACTGAGATAGCGGCAATTGTAATTGTCATCATGTCTAAGGGAATATTTAACCACCCCATAATTCCTAATACAAGGCCTGCGGCCAATATATTTGGCACAATGGCTAAACAAGACACTGAAATGTTTTTAAATAAAACGATAAACATTGCCAAAATGCTGAAAAATACGGCTCCTAAAGTCAAAATCTGTGATTTAAAGAGACTTTGTAACATATTGTTGTAAAGTTTGACCATTCCAGTTAAGTGTACGTCATTTTCGGAAAACTTTTGTTCCTCAACTAGATAACGCTTAATTTTATTCAAAAGTTCTTTTCTTTTTAAACTAGGATCTGAATCGATTAAGCGCATGGTGATCCTGATTTGATTAGCGTTTTCAGTTAGATAAGGGGACACAAGGGTGTTTTTTACGTCGGGTGGAATCACTTTTCGAATGATGGCTAAATCGTAATCGTCCGGCATTTTCCCGTCGTTTAGATGACGAAATACTTTAATGAAAGTAGCGATCGATTGGACTTTTCCCACTTGCGGAATTTTTTCCAGATAGTCATGAATCGTTTCTACTTTTAAAAGAGGTTCGGGGTGAAACCAAAAATTTTCGTCTAGAGCGTCATCAGATTTGTTTTCTTGTTCTCCGAATGGATCTTCAAAGGGATCTTGGTCCGAGTCTTCGGCATTTTCGGAAAATGGATCCACAAAAGGGGCTTCCAGGGGATTTTCTTTTAGATTTTTTAAAGAATCTAAGTATTCATAAAATTCTTGGTCTGCATCGATAATAATATCTAAGGGTGTTGTTCCGCCTAACTCTTTATCTATCGTAAGCATTCCTTGATAGATTTCTGTGGTGCTTTTAAAGTAATCGATAAAACGGTTCTCTACCTCTAATTTTGAAATGCCTATAATACTTATTATCGCTAGGGCTCCCGAACCGACAAAAATGGCGTTTCGCCATTTTTGGGAAAAAACGCCAATTGCTTCCGTCATTTTTCTAGTTGAATCGATGTTGGAACCCGGTTTGTCGGGAGCAAATAGACTTAAAGCTGCTGGGAAAAAAATGAAATTTAAAGCAAATGCGAAAGCGACACCAATCGTCATCATCCATCCAAAATCAATGACGGGGCGAATTTCACTTATTACTAAGGAACTAAAGGCTACTGCCGTTGTCAGGGCGGTGTAAAAACAAGGGCGCGCCATATCGGTAGCTGATTGGAAAACAAGAGTTCTGTGATCTGCTTCTGGGGATTCAGCGTGTAAATCTCTGTATCGAACGATTAAATGAATGGTCAACGCCATGGTGATGATCAAAAGGATCGAGATAAAATTTGACGAGATGACTGTAACTTTCCAATCGAACAAACCTAAGTAGCCAAGCATGACAAAAGCGGAAATAAAACAGCAGGCCATGGGTAATGCTATCCAACGAAGCTTTTTAAAGAAAAAAGCGAGCGCGACTATCAGAAAGATCATCACCCCAACTCCGAATACGCTTAAATCATGACGGATAAATCCAATCATGTCGGAAGTAATCATTCCAACCCCACCAAGAAACATTTCGGCTTTATCGCGATAACGATCCATTATTTCGCGAATATTATCGATTTCTTTTTTTTGCCGTTCGTTGACGAAATTATGATAAAAGCTGAATTCGCCAATTATTTTTTTGTATTCTTTTCTCTCTTCTTCGGTCAAGTTATTGGCGTTGTCTTTTTCTCGAAGATCGTTGCGCTTATAAAGCAAATCGTAATATTTTTGATCTCTTTTAAAAACGATCTGAAGAACGGTCGTGTTACCGTCTTTGTTCATTAAAAGATTTTTATAAATTGGACTTTCATTAAATTCTTTTCGAGCAAGCTCCTTGTCTATTCCGTCTGTTTCTAGAGTTTTTATATCTGAGGAAAGTTTAGAGATTCGAACTTTGGGACTATTAAGTAGAGGAACGTCTAAAATAGTATTTACTTTTGAAACTCTAGGGCCTTTTGCCAAATCGTTCCGCAACGCTTTTAACGTAGAAAGCGTTACTTCGGACATCATATCTTGATTCGGTTTGAAGGTGATAAGGAGAAAGTCGTCTCCCCCATATTGTTTTGAAATATTTCTGTAATAACTTAGCGATGAGTCGTTTTCCAAAACTAACGATTCGGCAGACGCATCCAACTTTACTTTTCCAACGTTCAAACCAATGCCTACAACAACTATTGCAACAAATGCTAGCGAAGCCCATGGGCGGTCCAATATTAATTTTTTATAGATAGTAGAAAGTTTGAAGCTCATTTATTTCAAGTTTTTTAGGAAGGGAAAAAATTAATGGGAAATTATTCTTTTGTTGAGGAAGTTGAGGCTTGATTTTTAAGAGTATTTAATACGAATAGTATTCTAAACTTTAAATTAGAAAATTGAAAGTTGGACTTTTTTCAATTACTAATGTTTAAGTTATACTAACTCAAAAAAAGGGGAGCAAGTAATAATTTGTGCCGTTTTTGTGAACATATATTTCGATTCTGGGGCTTGTTATTTTTGATAGGGTCCTTAATGGGAAATCCCATTGTGGTAGAAGCTTCAAAAAAAGGATCTTTAGAAAACCCAGTAAAAATGATTTTTGTGCCTTCTGGAGATTCACAGGCAATATTAGCCGAAGGCTCGGAAATAGCCGATTTACTCTCTAAGAAAACGGGTTTATTGGTAAAAGCTAAAATAGCCACAAGTTATGCTGCCGCAATTGAAGCGATTGGCGCCAATAAAGTCGATATCGGATGGTTAGCTACTTTTAGTTATGTTTTAGCAAAAGAAAAGTACGACGTTGATTTGCTGTTAATAGTCTCAAGGTTTGGCAGTCCTACCTACCGAGGCCAAATTATTGTTAAAGATGGAAGCGGTATTAAAACATTAAAAGACTTGAAGGGGAAACGAATGGCCTTTGTCGATCCTGCCTCTACTTCCGGTCATATATTTCCCAAAACCTTGTTGCTTTCTAAAGGAATTTCTCCCGAAAACTTTTTTTCTAAATCTCTGTTTGCCGGATCCCACAATGCCGTTATTTTTTCAATTTTAAAAGGGGAAGTGGATGCAGGAGCAACATACGACGACGCCCGCGCCGCTATAGCAAAAGTATATCCAGAAGTTTATAGTCAGACGAGAATTTTAGCCTATACAAAAGATATTCCTAACGATACCGTATGCGCTTCTAAAAATCTGGACCCAATCATTAAAGAAAAAATAAAAAAAGGACTTCGAAATTTATCAAAAGATCCGGAAGGTTCAAAAGCTCTAAAAAGAATTTATGGGATTAGTGAATTGATAGATTTTGACGCGTTATTTGACCCTGTCCGGAAGGCTCGAAAACTATTAAAACTCGATTCTGCAAGTCTTGAGTAATATATAGAAAACTCAGAGTATGCTTGCTTTTGTTTAACCGTTTGATTTTGGCAACATCAGAAAATGTCAAATTCCCCAAAAAATTGCGATTTATTGAAGGTTGAAGAACTTAGTAAAACATTTCCTAATGGAGTTAACGCTTTAAAAAAAGTTTCTTTTAAAGTGAGGCAAGGAGATTTTATAGCGGTTTTAGGGAAAAGTGGTTCTGGAAAAT
The DNA here is from genome assembly GCA_964570665.1 of uncultured Nitrospinota bacterium. GTDB lineage: Bacteria > Nitrospinota > Nitrospinia > Nitrospinales > JAJDAT01 > JAJDAT01. Next base: position 125,366 of record CAZMZH010000009.1, read on the forward strand.
CGACATTATTAAGATGTATTAACAGATTGGTTGAATCGACATCGGGAAATATTGTTTTTCAGGAACAAGATATTGCCAAGCTTTCTTCAAAATTAATGCGTAAAGCGCGAAGGAAAATGGGTTTCGTTTTTCAAGACTACAATCTTGTAAACCGGTCTTCCGTTATATCTAATGTTCTTTCGGGAAGGCTTGGATATACCGACTCTATAGCAAGTTTGATAAATTACTTTTCTGAAGAAGATAAGATCAGAGCATTTGAAAATCTTGAACGGGTCGAAATTTCCTCAAAAGCTTATGATCGTGTCGATACTCTGAGCGGCGGTCAGAGACAAAGAGTTGGCGTTGCTCGCGCTTTGATGCAAGAACCTTCTCTAATTTTAGCCGACGAACCAGTTTCTAGCTTAGACCCATCTTTAGCGAAATCCATATTGGCAATTTTAAAAAAAATTAACGAAAAAGATAAAACTGCCATTATTTGTAATTTACATCAGCCTGAGTTGGCCAAAGCATTTGCTAACCGGATTTTGGTTCTAAAAGAAGGCGGTTTGATTTTTGACGGGGTTCCCGGTGAATTGGGAGAGTCTTTCAATGAGTCAATTTACCACAAGTAAACCTTAAGGAATTGGAAGTAAATCTCTATTCAGGCGTTTTGCTGTTTGAAAAAACTTTTGCGCTTTGTCTGAATGACCTTGAATATTTAATAGGTTTCCTAAATTGAAGTGAGCTTGGGCTAAATTTGGGTTATGTTTAATCGCTTTTTTAAAACTTTCCTTGGCTTTTTCGAATTTCCTTTCACCAAAATAGACCATTCCTAAATTATTATAGCCGCTCGCAAGATTGTTTCCGTATTTTAGCGATAATTGAAATTCTTTTTCCGCGAGACTAAATTTTTCCGCAAGTAGATAGATCCCTCCGAGTTGATTATGCGCTTTTTCGTTGTTGGGTTCTTCTTTGAGAGCTTCTTTATATTGTTCCGCAGCCGCATCAAAGTTTTTTTGCTCATATAAAATAGATGCCAAGAATAAGCGCGCTTCTACAAATTTTTCGTCTAATTCAACAGCTTTTCTACTGAAAAAAACGGCTTTGTCGATTTCTTTTTTTTGATAATAGGCCAGGGCAAGATTAAGGGCGGCTCGTCTGTGTACAGGTGGGATATCTAAAGCCTTTTTATAATGTTTAATAGCCTCGTCTAAAAAACCTTTGGTTTCTAAAGCGACGGCATAGTCGTTCCACTTAGCGGATTGGTTGTCGTTTTCTACGGGGCGAAAAACTACGGTTGCCAATGCAAGTAATACGATAGCAAACATCGTCATTTCCCTTTTGGTCATCCTTAGAATTTTATCCTTTCCTTCTACAAGTGCGAATGCCGCAAGGGGAATCATTGCGGGAACAACCGGAATGCGATATCTCGATTTAACGAAGAAAATAACCACAGATAGAGTGTACGAAATAATAAATAAATAAATTCCGATGAAAGGGGGAGAACTCCAACGTCCCCAAAATAAACCTGCTATCGTTAAAATGAGAATGACGCCATATGGAATGAATTCTACATGCAGAATCGGAGCAAACTGTTTCATGAAATTAAAATCATAGTTGTCTCCTTTTTCACTATTGTTAATGAAAATAAAGAATTTTTTGATTTGTAGAACAAGAAAATCGAAAGGTTGCTCTTTAACAAACTTCAACCCCTGACCCATCCAATAATCAGAAACCTCTGAAGCTTTTAAGGTTTTTCCTAAATTCATTTCGGCGCGCTTTTTGGAATCTATTTCTTCGTAAAATGGAGTAAGACGTATGTAACTGGGAGCGATGTTGTAGCCATCTGCGATCGGATTGTTGCCGATAAAAAAATTAAGACCTGCCGCGCTATTTACTAAGACAAATTCGCCGCCTACATAATAATTACGGATTGTACAAGGAACGATAAATAAAGCTGTTCCTAGGAAAAAAGCTATTGTGTTTTGCCACCTTAAAGATTTCCGAAGCGGGAAAAAAAAGAACCAAATCGACAATATGGCAGTTACGACTAAAAAATTTCCTCTAATTGGGACCAAAATACCTAGTATTAAACCGCACCAAAAGAAGTTTCTGAAAGTTGGGGTGTCGCAGGTTTTAAGTAAAACAACTAAAAAAAGAGCCGTGAAAAAAAGACTTAGGTTTGCTTTCAACAAGAAACCCGAATAAAAAATAAAAGCTCCATGGAACGTTGCAAGAACCGCGCTTAAAAGGCCAATACGCCGATTAAATAGATGTGTTGCGAAAACGTAAATTAACCAAATAGAAGCGACGGACAATAGACCCTGCAGGACCAGGACAAGTCCAATATTTACTCCAAAGATTTTATAAAGAACCGCTAGAAAATATTGGTATAGGGGGGCCATAAAAAAAACTGAGTCGCCAACCCAGCCCTGATCCAGAATTTTGAGCGCTTCCTTGTGATACCAAGCGGCGTCGACTAAAGGAACATCAAAATATGGAGTTTGCATTAACTGAAACAAGTAGATCGCATTAAGGCAGAAAGCAGCGCTTAAAATACAGCTAAGCGCGATGGGGAAATTTTTTATGGAGGATCTCATGATAAAGAGAAGATTTAATTGTATGAATCGGCTAATTGAGATTGTTTTGGTAGAGAAATCTTTTAGGAGAAGTATAGTTAAGAAAATGCGGTAAAATGTAAAGAAGACGCTAAAAATCTTTTGGAGTTAAAGTTTTCTTAAAAGACTCTTTTACTATTTTTAAGATAACAAATATTTAAGTAAACGGCTAATTTTCTAAGTTAAAAGCAATTAGTCTATTTACTTTTTATCTATTTAAAGAGGGTAATATGTCTAAAAAACGATTTTTATTAGCTTTGAGTTTAGTCTTTGTTTTTTTGTTATGTATTGGATTAAACCTTGTTGCGGCAGAAGGTAGCGCTGTTGATTTCTCTGGTAAAGTTAAGAAAGTACTGGTCGATAAAAATAAAGTTGGAATTAAAGATCCGAAAACAAAAAAGAGATTTACCGTGGTTATTAACGATAAGTCTAAATTGGAGGGGTTTTCTTCAATAAAAGAAATTAAAAAAGGAGATTTAGTTGAAGGAAATTATGTGGTTACTTCCGGTGGTAAATACATCGCTCAAAAATTAACTAAGAAGTGAACCGTAAATTTTATTAGCTTTAGAGTTGGACTTATTTTTTATTTTGTCTTTTGAGCAATATGAAATTGTATTATACCCATGGATTTTGCCAATTAGAGTTACAAAATTTTAGAAAATAGATGGAAGGTTTTAATCAAATTAATGCGATAGAGTATCTTTATTATTTTTAATAACTTACTTTACCCATGACTTGAATTGACTTAGAATGAGACGGAATTTTTGAGGAAAAATGGAAAATAAAACAAAAGAATTAGAGAACAAAATCGAATCTCCAAAGGTATTAAAGTCTTTTGGAATTCTTATGGGTAGTGTTTTTGCAATTGTCTCCACAGTCTTATTTTTTAAAGGCGCTAAGTGGTGGGTTTGTGGTTTTGGGAGCGTCTCTCTAATATTTTTTGTTTTGGCTTTTTTTGCTCCTTTACGCTTAAATACATTTCATAGAAAATGGATGCGTTTTGCCGAAGTGATCGGCGCTTTTAATATGAAACTCATTTTGGGTTTTGTTTACATGATTTGTTTTTCTTTAGTAGGGTTGATTTTTAAGATAATTGGTAAAGATCCGATGAAAAGAAAGTTTGATCCTAAAGCAGAGTCGTATTGGGTGGATCATGATGTTGTCAACTCGGAGGGCGGTCTAGAGCGTTATGAAAGGCAGTATTGATTAAATCAACTAGATCGAATATGGCAAGGTATTGATAAAAAATGGAAAATCTTCATAAAGAAATTCTTGGCTTGATGGGTAAAATTGACATCAATTGTCGGGAAGAGCAAGGAATTATCGCGATTGAATTATCGGGGCAACTTGATGTTTATAATTCTGGAGATTTGGCTAAAATTGTGGATGCTTATATAGCGAGAGGGTTTAAAGAGTTTGTATTGGATGTAGAGAAAGTAACCTATTTAGATAGCTCCACAATTAGCGCTTTTATTACCTGCCATCAAAAATTAAACAAGTTGGAAGGGCGCTTTCTAATTACAAGTCTGACGGGCGCCCCATTGGAAGTTTTTAATATGGCTAAGTTACACGATGTTTTAGAAGTAAAAGAAGATATGGACGAAGCGTTTGACGACCTATTGGAGTAGCTGCTTTAAAAGTTCTTTAATTGATATTGATTTAGTTGGACTTCAATTCGATTAGTTTTAATACCATTTCTTCTTTTGACAACCCCTTGTTGTATTTATTCAAAATTTCTAAAACTTCTTCTTCTGGAAGATCAAAGTCGTCGGCATAATCTTGGTAAGTGTATAGAGCGCTTCCAAAGTTTCTAAATTGATCTACAACCTCCCGCGCTCTAGCCAACCTTTCTTCATTATCTTCTGTTGTCATTTAGTTCTCCTATCGGTAGGTACTTTGAAAAGAAAACTTATTCTTTCCGAAAATAACTGAAAAATTCGTAGTCCACAATCTTCAAAAACTAAGCGGGTTTTCAATTTATTTTTTGAAAACCGGATATTCTAGGCCATTACTTTGATTTTTAATAAAAATTGAAAGTATGATATCTTGATTTGTATTCAAAATCGAAAACTTTTATTGCTTTATTTGGCTATTTATCTTCAAAGGTCAAAAATCCAAATGAAAAATAAAGTATTTGTTGTGATTATATGTTTGATGTTTGCTTTTTCGATGCAAGAAGTTTGCATTGCCGAAACGGTAGAAGGTCATCCTGCGAATATTCAGATTCCCAAAGAACCTGGTTGGAAGGCTCCTTCATATAGAGGCTGGGAATTAATTAGCGTTCCTGGATTAATTTCTACTTACTACGATTTGAATTTAGATGGAACGCTTGACTATATGGTAATTCGGAAGATGCTGAGAAAAGCTGCTGCCGATAAAATGTCTATTAAGGAAGCGGTAGAGTCTGCAAAATACGATGGTTTGACTTTGTATGTTTCAAAACCAATAATTTATTTTACGTCTAAATTTCCTCTTTTCTATTGTATCGGTTTAGATTATCGAAAAAATTGCGACAATATGTGGGTAGATATAGAGGAAGATGGTTTAAATGGAAATGAAGCGCATTACACACTTTCGACGCCAATTCCAAGCGTTCGATAGACACATTAATTTCCCGCTTTTTTTAATAGTATGGATGGTGGTTTTTGTTCTACCGACTGCTGTTTTTGCTCAAAAAGTTCCAGATGGTTATGAGATCAGTAAGCCGTTTGGAGGGTTTGACGCGCCTAAAGAAATCTCCCCCAAAGTTTTTTCAAAAGCTAATCGTATAGGAAAAGGCGGAGCAATTTACAAACATATGTGTGTTTATTGCCATGGAGTCGATGGTAACGGCGGTGGCAAGGCGACGGCATATCTTTATCCTTGGCCACGTGATTTTAGGAACGGCATTTTTAAATACCGGTCAACCCCTTCCGGTTCGTTGCCTTTAGATAAAGATATATATCGAACAATAGCGAATGGTATACCAGGAACAGCAATGCCTGCTTGGGTAGATTCGTTAGATGAAGAAGAGATTTGGTCTGTCATAGAATATATTAAAACGTTTTCCGATAAATTTAAAAATAGTAAGCCAAAACCGCCAATAGTTATTGGAGCTCTTCCTAATGTAAATAAAGAATTATTAAAAAAAGGACAAAATTTATTTAGCTCGTCCAAATGCAATCAATGCCATGGCACAGATTTAAAGGGAGATGGCCCATTAGCCGATGATTTGTTCGATATTTGGGAACATAGGGCCTTTGTTTATGATTTAACAGATCCCAATAGCTATAAAAGAGGATTTGACATAAAGAGTATTTATTTAACTCTTACTTCCGGTGTCGATGGAACTCCAATGAAGGATTATGTGGGGTTATCGGATTCTGAGAGATGGGCTATTTCTGCTTTTATAGAATCTAAAGTGGAAAAGAAAAATTATAAAAAGGCTAAATACGAGGATTCATTAGCCATTACGCGCGTTGAAGATGAGATTATTGTCGACCCTAAAAATTCCATTTGGAAAAATGTACCGTCCAAAGTGGTTCATTTACTTCCATTAAATTCTCGAAAGAGGCCTATTGTTAGGGTAAAATTTCAAGGAATAATCAACGACGATGCTATTGCCTTTCGTTTGGAATGGGAAGACGAAACACCCAATAAGTCGGCAAGTCGCCACCAAGACTTTAAAGATGCGATTGCCATAGAATTTGCCTTAGGCGATGTTGTTTTGCACAAACACGGTCATAATGAGCCTTTTTTTGGCATGGGAAACCGAGGTAAAGTCGTTAATATTTGGCAATGGCGGGCAGATTGGCAACAAGACATTGAAACTAAGGAAGAATTGGAATATGCTACCGAAGATATGGACATGGATGGGATGATTTTCGGCGGCGAAGTAAATCCGGTTGACTCGATCAATCCATTTCGAGAGCAACCTGTTGAAGAATTAAACGCCGAAGGTTTTGGCACTTTAACTCCACAACCGTTGACAAAACAAAATGTTGAAGGTAAGGGCATTTGGGAAGACGGGAAATGGATGGTTACGCTTTACCGCCCGTTGGACTCATTAAATAAATGGGATATAAAGTTTGATGGTAATGCCCCCTTGTTGGTTGCATTTGCGATCTGGGATGGGGAATATAGAGATATTGACGGCCGTAAAACTGTCGCCATGTGGCAAAAGTTATTTTTGCCAGAAAATGATGTTGCAAAATGAATGTAAATTGGCTAAATAATTACTAATACAATGATTAAATGAAGTTAATTCAACCTGGTAGGATTGATTGCCTTTTTCATTCCTTATAGATTAGTTTTTAGCTAGATTAAATTTTTGATACGGTATTAGTTGGGAAAAAAATACTTGGAGGTTTTTTAATGTCCGACGAAGAAAAGTTAGAAGAAGAAAATCAAGAAGAAGAGCGATCCGTCGAGGTCTCAGATGAGATCGACGAAGATGATGAAGATCTCGAATACGTTGAAGAAGATGAAGTCGACGAAGCTCTTGAAGAGGAAGAAGGCCCCGAAAAAGGCGCTGTATTAGTCATTGGGCAAGGTGACTTTGAAGTGAATCAATCGAATCGCGGAGCCGATGATCCTGGAGATAATACGCTCAATGAGCCTCAATTTATAACTAAATTTGGCGAAATGCTTTTTATCTCGGATCGTGGTAACCACAGAGTTTTGGTTTGGGACCAGATACCCGAAGAAAATGGAGATCCTGCCAGCGTTGTTATAGGGCAGGAAGACTTTGCCGACTGTTTGGAAAATCGCGGAATTACCACAACCTTGGATGAAATGACTTCTGGTTTAGGCGATGAAAGTTTAGATGGTTTTACAATCAGTCAATGTGAGGAAGATACAATAGCTGCGCCTGCTGGTTTAGATGTTATTGACGGTAAACTTTATGTCTCAGATAGTGGAAATCATCGAGTTTTAAGATGGGAAGCTTTACCTTCAGAAGATGGGGAGGCTCCAGGTTTAGTCATGGGACAGGATAATTTAGAGTGTAACGAGGCAAATAGGCGTGGTGTCATAAGCTCTGCTTCTTTATTTTTCCCAATGGGGATTCGATCTGGCGACGACCAACATGTATTTGTTGCAGACAAAGATAACCATAGAGTATTAATTTGGGACAAAATCCCTTTTAATAATGGTTGGAACTCTGATATTTCTTTGGGACAGGGTGGAATGGATGAAAGAGAACCCAATCGAGGAGACTTTGAGAAATGCGGGCCCGATACTTTAAGTTTTCCGACTGGTGTCTTTTACCACGCAGAAGAAGATAAGTTATTTGTTGTAGATCAAGGCAATAATAGGGTTTTAATCTGGAACAAATTGCCAAGAGAAGTTGGAGCTCCTGCGGATCTTGTTTTGGGCCAAAAAGATTTTTATAGCAGAGAGGTTAATGGCGGCGTGGGTTCTAGGATTGCCTCTAATTTTGGATTTTATTTTCCAACCGATGTGGTCTATGGAAGGAAAGGATTATTCGTTTCCGATTCTTCAAATAATCGAATATTGGTTTGGACTGAATTGCCCACAGAAAATGGTCAGCCTGCAGATTTAGTAATAGGACAAGCTGATTTTGTGCAAAATAAATTTAATCGAAATAGCGATATAACAGCTTGCACGTTGAACGATCCTTATGGATTATTTTTAGACGAAGATCCTGAGGATGAAGAAGATATAGGACGGCTGTATATTTGCGATAGAGGTAATTCTCGGGTAGTTGTTTGGGACGAACTTCCAGCTTCTCCAAATGTGAGCAAAGAGGATGAGGAAGAGGATCCCGATAAAATTGTTTACGAATCAGAAGAATTGATGGGCGATGACGACGACTTTATGGACGATGACGACGACGATCCGCCACATTCGGTTCCAGTAACATGATTTAGATTATAAAAGCCCGGTCTTTTTAGATCGGGTTTTTTTTTATTTTAATTAGTTTCGATCAAACTTCATTGCTTTTTCAATCTCTCTTTTTGCTTCTTTTTGCTTAATATCTCTCCGTTTATCGTAGAGTTTTTTACCTTTAGCTAAAGCGACCTCCACTTTTACTTTTCCCTTTTTAAAATACAATTTTAGAGGAATGAGATTAAAGCCCTTTTCTTTAACTTTTCCTATAAGACGGCCGATTTCTCTTTTGTGCATTAATAGCTTTCTTTTCCGAACAGGGGCATGATTAAATTGATTGCCTGGAGTGTAGTGGCTTATGTGCGCGCCCAATAGCCAAGCTTCTCCTCCTTCAATTTGAACGTAACTATCTACCAAATTGGCTTTGCTCTCGCGAAGGGCTTTTACTTCTGTTCCCCAAAGAACGATTCCCGCCTCCATGGAGTCTTCAACAAAGTAGTCGTGACGGGCTTTTTTGTTTTGGCAAATAATCTTGATTTCGCTCATATGTTCTAATTTCGTTTTATTTCGATTGAGTCGCCAACCGAAATATTAAAAGACTCAGATGCATTTCCTTCGGAACAAAAAATTTCTACTTGGTCCCAGCTATTAATTAGAGCGGTAAGAGATTGTTTTAATCCGAGCTCGTAATGGGAAACTAAAGGAATTTCCTTTTGATTGTTTAAAAAAATTTTTATGTCTTCTAAGTTATCCCCAAAACTTTTTGTTAGAAGATCTTTGGAAATATTAGAAGTTAGATTACCAAAACGGTCGCGATAAATTAGTTCTCCTTTTAGGCAATGATCAATAAGTTTAGGTTTCGAAAAAGTAAGGGGCATAGGTTTTTCTAAGGTTTTCCCTAATTTTTCGATAGGTTCTCCATTGGCAATCCAAGCGGCTGCTGGAGCAAAAATATCGCGCCCATGAAACGTTTTTGAAATAGGTTTTAAGAAAACTTCCTGGTTAGTTAATTCAACAACTGGAAAATTTTCAAGGAAAGGCGAAAAAATACCATTGTCAGGTCCAATGAAAAAATATTTATTTGTTTTAATGGCCAGACCTCTACGGTTGCTTCCAACCCCTGGGTCAACAACCGCTAAATGAATAGTATTCTCGGGAAAGTAAGAAACGCTTGCTTGTAGGGCATATACAGCTTGAGATAAGTTTTGAGGCGCAATTGAGTGAGTTAGGTCAATAATTTCGGCATTGGGGCAAATATTTAAAATGACCCCTTTCATAATGCCCACAAAGGGATCGTCAATTCCAAAATCGGTTGTAAGCGTTATGATTGGACGCATCCAAAGACCTGCCCACCGTTAATTTCTTGAATTTTAATAGGAACAATTTGATTAATGAGCGAATCGTCGCCCTCGGCTAAAACTGAAAAGTAATGTTCAGAATGTCCTTTTAATAATCCTGTTTTTCTGTCTCTTTGATCCTCAAATAAAACCGATACCGTTTTCCCTAAAAGCTGGTTTTGGAAATCAAACGATTTAGCTTGCGCTAGATCTGTTAATTCTTTATTTCGTGATTTTTTTTCATCTTTGGGAATTGAGTCTGTAAAATCAAAAGCTTCAGTTCCTTTTCTTCCGGAATAGGAGAAAACGTGTAGGTAAGTAAAAGGTAAATGAGAAATCATATCTCGCGTGTTTTCAAACTTCTCCTTAGTTTCTCCAGGAAATCCGACAATCACGTCGGCGCCTAAGCCAACAGTAGGTATCTTTTCGGTAATTCGGTGGATGACATCTAAATATTGAGCCGAGTTGTAATTTCGGCGCATATTTTTTAGAACAGCAGTATCTCCGCTTTGTAATGGGATATGGAAATGTGAACACAGTTTGTTTGACGATGCCATAAGTTGGATTAGGTGGTCGTCAATTTCCATTGGATTGATTGAGCTTAATCTAACCCTAAAATTTCCATCTAACTGAATAATTTCTTCAACTAAACTAGAGAAGGTTTCGGGAGGATTAGAATCCATACCATAAGTGCCTAAGTTAATCCCGGTTAAGGTTATTTCCTTATAACCAGATTTAATAAATAAACGTATGTTTTGGAGAATATTTTCTCGGGAGTCGCTAATAGACTTGCCTCTAGCGCGAGCGACTGTGCAAAATGAGCACTTCTCATCGCAACCTGTTTGAACTTTAATAAATGCCTTTGTTTTACCTTGAAAATTATCAACCGGAATGGTTCTAAATTCTCGTATTTCATTAATATCCGACATGTGAATCTCGGATTTTTCTGGAATGTTCCAAGGTTGATGCTTGGTTAAAGTTTCTTTAATAGCTTGGGCGATTTCTAATTTATTTGCGTTTCCTAATACCAGGCTCAGACCGGGAATTTGCCCGGCTTCTTCAGGGCTATTTTGAGCATAACAGCCTGTTAAGACAACAAGAGCATTGTCGTTAATACCTAAAGACTTCCTTACTGCTAATCGGGAACTATAATCGCTTTTTTGGGTAACCGTGCAGGAATTAACGACGTAAACGTCGGCTTTTTCTTTATGACCCACCACGCTAAAACCGTCTTTCTCCAATATTGCTTGCATTTCTGCGGTATCGTGTTGGTTTGTTCTACAGCCTAATGTTGAGAATGCGACTTTCATTGAATTATTTTTAGAAATTAGATTGAAATATGTTACAGAATAGCGGTTTAACTACAAATTATCGGCGTATAAAACAAGTCTTGTAGCCTGAAAGACTTTGTTTTCAAAGATGACATTGATCTGTATTCGATTTCCAATATCCCTATAATTAAATTTTTTTTCATGTCAGATAAAATTAGTAGGCAAACTTGTTCCTAACCGACCTCTAATAATTGATATTATTGTTGTTTTGCCGATATTTGCTGTCTAATTTATTCTGCGTTTTTCGGTCTTTTTAAATTGGTTAAAATCGTTGCCAAATTAAGCTTTCATCTTAATGCAAAAAGTTGAAATGAATCAATATGAATTTATGGTTGTTATGAGAACAAGGAAAGACGGACTCTTGACCGCGAGAATTCAGTTTGCTAGTATTCGTCAATTAATTTCCCGTTAGTTGTATCTGCTGAAATTGGCGTTTATCCGCCTTAGCCCCGCTGAATATGTCCCTTAATGGATTCGAAAATAGATCTTTTTTAGAAAAATGGCTTGATAAATCCATAAAACATTACGTTTCACAAATGGATGTTAAGCAAAATGGCGGGTTGCACGATTTAATAATTGGGGCAGTAGAGGAGCCTCTTGTTCAAATGGTGCTAGAGAAGACTAATGGAAACCAAACTCAGGCGGCTAATATTTTAGGCCTGAATAGAAATACATTGCGGAAAAAAATAAAGGCCTACCAAATCAAATGCAAAGAGTCCCCTTAGCGGTAGTAATTTTAGCCGCTGGCAAGGGTAAACGGATGAAGTCTGCGCTCCCCAAAGTCGTCCATCCTCTTGGTTCTAAGCTCCTCATGTCGTATATACTTGATACGGTATTTTCATTAGAACCAGATAGAATTGTAACCATTGTTGGTTATGAAGCCGCTAAAGTATCAGAAGCTTTTCCAAATCCTAAATTAGAATTTGTCCAACAAAATGAACTGTTGGGTACGGGGCATGCCGTATTGCAGACGCGCGATTCCTTAGAGAGTTTTTCAGGTAATGTACTTATCCTTTGTGGCGATATGCCGTTTATAAAGACAGAAACGCTTAATACTCTTATGAAAACGAGAGTCGAGTTTGAGCTGGCTTGTGCTTTTCTAACCTTAAAAACGCCTGAAAAACGTGATTTTGGTCGTATTATTAGAGACTCTAGTGGAAATGTCGCAAAAATTGTGGAGAACCGGGACGCCACTCCGGACCAAAAAACTATTGACGAATACAATGCAGGCGTTTATTGTTTTGAGAAAGAATGGTTATTTAAAGCTGTTGAACAGTTAGAAAATAACAATGCGCAAAGCGAATATTATTTAACGGATGTAATTCAGTTTTACTATAATCGCCGAGCCCCCGTTCGGGCGGTTCAAACGAATGACGCTAAAGAACTTTTTGGCATAAATTCGCAAGAAGATTTAAAACAAGCCGAACGTTTGTTAAACTCCTGAATTTAATTTAGGTCGTCTCTCCCTCAAACAATTAGACCCGGTCATGAAAGCAATCATTTTAGCCGCAGGAAAAGGCGGTAATTTACTCCCATTTTCCTCAACCCGACCCATCCCAATGGTTAGCGTTGCAGGAACAGATGTTTTTGACAATACCATTGGCCTTTTAAAGAGCTCTGGTATCAACGATATCTTTGCAGTTGTTGGGCATCAAAAAGAAAAGGTTATTGAAAGGATAGGAGAGTTTAGTCATAACGGTTTAAATATTCATTACCTGGAACAGAAAAAGCTAGGGGAAATTGGAGTTGCCGTTTCTCAAGCTAAAAGCAAGATCTCTCCAGGCGAATATTTTATGCTTGTATATGGCGACATTGTCGCTTCTTCTAATATTTTCAGTAAAATTCAACAATCTTTTCATTCATTTAAAAGCGCCGTTGCTTCTATCTGCTTGCCGCCTTCTAATGAAATGTTTGGCAATGTATTTTTAAACGCTCAAATGAAAATTACCCAAATTATTGAAAAACCTAAAAACAATGATTTGGGTAACTATGTTTTAGCGGGAGTCTATATTCTTCCATCAAATTTTTTTAATATCCTTGAAAAAAACCGTTATTCGATGGAAAAGTCTATTCGAGAGATGGCTCAAAAAGAAGGATTAATGGCTTCTATGTGGGAAGAAGAATGGTTAGATATCGTCTATCCTTGGGAAATCCTTACGGCCAATCGAATTTTAATGGATTCATGGGAAGCATCTTCAATTTCGAGCTCTGCCGTTTTAGAAGGAAATGTGACTATGCAGGGCTCTGTGAGGATCGAAGACGATGTTGTAGTTAAAGCTGGCGCTGTATTAGAAGGACCATGTTCGATAGGCAAGGGAAGTTATATTGGAAACAATTCGTTAATTAGGAGCTATACATCCTTAGGAGAAGGTTGTTCGGTTGGATATGGCGTTGAAATGAAAAATTGTGTTGTTTTCAAAAATAGTAGAATCGGTAGATTGTCGTTTATTGGGGATAGTGTACTTGGCGAAGAAGTGGATGTTGGAGCCGGGTCTATGACAGTTAACCGGTCGTCCGACTGGTCTCCGATTGACGTAAAATTAGGAAGAAAAGTTTTTAAAACGGGCCGATCGAAATTAGGAGCTTTTGTTGGCGATGGAGTTGTTATTGGGGCCGGTAATACTATTGAACCTGGTACGATAGTCGGTCCAGGAAAGAGTTTGCCTTCTTGTTATACCGTGAAACGATAACATACTTGGGCTCTTTGCTAAAAATCATTGTATTTCAATTGGGAAAAACGACAAAACGTTGAATGGGCTTCCCGAATTAAAGTTAAAGTAAGATTTTAAGCAAAAGGTAAAAAATATATGTGCGGAATTAGCGGAGCGGTTGGATTGAAAGACATTTCCAATGCTTTGTTTGAAAGTATTCGAAATTTAGAATATAGAGGTTACGACTCTTGTGGAGTCGCTCTTGTTGAAAAAAAACGATTACTGATAAAAAAGAATATCGGGGAGGTGGAATCCTTCTATCGCAAGGAAAGCGTATTACGCCATCGGTCAAATATTGGTATTGCTCACACTCGCTGGGCTACTCACGGTAGCGTTACAAAAGAAAATACTCATCCTTTTCTTTCCGGGTGTGGAAAGTTTGCCGTTGTTCATAATGGGATAATTTCAAATTACAGATTATTACGCAAGCAATTGACTCGCGAAGGTTATAGATTTCATTCTGAAACCGATAGCGAGGTCATTCCTCAATTATTGAGTAAGTTTTACGCTAAAGAAAAAAATATAGAGTTGGCATTGCGAAAAACTGTAAATGCGTTGGAAGGGACTTATGCGTTAGCGTTTATTACAGCTCATTTACCAGATCATATTTTTTGCGCTAAAAGAGAATCTCCATTGATGTTGGGAATCGCAGACGAGACTAAGTTTATTGGTTCCGATTTCAATTCTTTTATCGATTTCACAAAGAATGCCGTGATTATTGAAGATGGGGAATACGCGGTAACCTCGAAGGATGGGTATATTGTAAAAAACTTGATAACAGGCGATGAAGTTGCAAAGTCCATTATGAAAATTGAATGGGATTCTGAAACTTCGAAAAAAGGCGGTTATCCCCATTACATGCTGAAAGAAATTTACGAGCAACCTCAAACAATTCAGAATGCTTTAGATATTAGCGAAGATGATATTGCCGATCTTTCCGATAGGATCTTCAAGGCCAAACAGGCCTATTTAGTTGGAGTTGGCACAACATTTTATGTTGCAAAATTTGGAAAATATATTTTAGCCAACTTAGCGGGTCAGTTTTTACCGTCGATCAGTTCCGACGAGTTTGTAAGTTTGGCCAATGTTGATTCCGATAGTTTTGTGTTAGCGGTCTCCCAGTCTGGAGAAACTTACGATACGCTTTCGGCTTTAAGATATGCAAAGTCTAGAGGATGCCCAATGGGGGCTATTGTTAATGTCATGGGATCTTCCATGGCAAGGTTGGTTGATAAGGCCATTTTGCAAGGATCGGGGCCGGAGATTTCTGTAATAAGTACCAAGGCGGCAATTTCCCAAATGGCTATTCTGGTTAGAATAGGACTTCATTTAGGTATAAAAAATAAGACTATTTCGAAACAGATTTTTAAGAAACATATGAAGGATTTAAGAGAGTTACCCGAAATTATTCATGGAATTCTTAACGAAAGATCTGGTTTTATTCATAGGATTGCTCACAGATATTGCCAAGTAAAACATTGGTTATATTTGGGTAGAGGTATTTATTATCCAATTGCATTGGAATCGGCTTTAAAAATGAAAGAAGTTGCATATGTGCATGCGGAAGGAATGCCGGGAGGGTTTCTGAAGCATGGAACGTTAGCGATGATTGACGATAATATTAACTCTATTGTTTTTATGCCTCCAAAAGAAGATAAAGATCTTTATAATTTAACTTTGCACTGCGTTGAAGAAATCAGAGCTCGATCAGGTTTTGTTTTAGGAATACATTTTGATGCGCGAGGTAAAAATAAAGACTTGTTTAGCGAGGAATTAATTCTTCCTTCAGTATCCCCAATTATAGCTCCATTTTTGCAGTTGGTGATTGCTCAATTGCTTGCCTATTTTACGGGAACTTCCCTTAAGAGAAATGTTGATAAACCTCGCGCTTTAGCCAAATCGGTTACCGTTGGCTAACTCGTATAAAAATATATAGAGATAGATAAAATGAATACCGTTTTGACTGTTGCCGGTTCCGACCCTTGTGGAGGGGCTGGCGTTCCCGTTGATCTTAAAACTTTTTCAGCTTATGGCGTTTATGGATATTCAGTAATTTCAGCAGTAGTAGCGCAGAACAGTCAAGGAGTTAATGCGTCGGCGACGGTCGCTCCAGATTTCTTAAAGGCTCAGGTAGACGCAGTTTTTGCAGATACCAAACCCTTAGCGATTAAAACGGGAATGTTAGCGACGGAAGAATCTATTAAAACGATTAGTTCCATATTTAAAAAAAAACGAGTTAAGAACTTGGTCGTAGATCCGGTAATAAAATCTTCAAATGGAAAAGTTCTTTTGAATGCAAAGGGGATAGAGGCGCTGAAATCTGATTTGTTGCCATTGGCGCTGTTAGTAACGCCCAATATTCCTGAAGCGGAAATTCTCTCTGGAATTAAGATAAAAACAAATGTCGATAAAAAGAGAGCCGCTAAAGCGATTTTAAAATTTGGAGTCAAAGCTGTTTTGATTAAAGGCGGCCATGGAGCGAAAAATGCGGATGATTTACTGTTCGAGGAGAATAAAGTTTACGAATTCCCATCTCAAAAACTATTAAAAGGGAATATTCATGGGACGGGTTGTGTTTTATCAGCGGCAATTGTTGCGGGTCTTTCTAAAAACCTGAATTTAATTTCGGCAATAGAGAACGCGAAAAAATTTATAGTTCAGTCCATTGGTAAAGCAATAACTCCAGGGAAAGGCGATCCAATTTTAGAGCCCTTGAACGGTTTATATGGCCAAGCTGAAAAACACGAACTTATGCAAAAAGCTTTGCAGTTTATTCAAACTTTGAAAGAAAACAAAATTGGACGATTGATTCCGGAAGTTCAATCAAATTTAGGTTTGGCGATAGAAAATGCTGTAGAACTGACCGACGTGATCGGAATTCCAGGGAGAATTGTTAGAAATGGAGACGATGTTTATACGGTATCTCCTCCAATGTTTGGAGGATCTCGCCACGTAGCAGATATTGTTTTAACCGTTATGACTCATGATTCAACTAAACGGGCTGTGATGAATATAAGATACTCCCATCAACTTTTAAATATTTGCAAAAAATTAAAATATAAAATTGGTTCCTTTGACCGCGCAGACGAGCCCAAAAAGGTTAAAACTTTAGAAGGGTCTTCTTTAGAATGGGGAACAGATAAAGCAATTAGAGATTTTGGAAGCGTCCCTGATATTATTTTCGATATAGGCGGGTTTGGGAAAGAAGAAATGATCCGCGTAATTGCTAAAGACTCCGAAGACCTGCTCCAAAAAATTTTGAGAATCAATTTCTTAGCCAAAAAGCTTTAGAAATTTTTTTTAGTCCAGTTTGTATAATTTTCCTCCAAAACCCCCCTTTTTTTCTTTCCAGTTCCATTGATTTATCAGTGAGTTAGGTTTACAAACTTTTTAATTCAAGGTTGACGAAATTATTCTTTAAAAAATATTGTTACGCTTTGGTTACAAATCATATTTTTTGCTCTAAATTATATAGAATAAGATATTAAGAAAATTTCAGATAAATTTTCGACAAAAGTTTTGGGCTTTTGCCGAAAATTAACAAGTCCATATTTGCTTCTTTTATTTCTAGAAATATGCTCTATGAATCTTATTAAAGATGAAAACTCAAATAAAGTTTTAATTGTTGAGGATGAAGCTTTAGTTGCTTTTGAAATACAAAAGAACTTGGAAAAAAACGGCTTCGATGTCGTTTCTAATGTAGCGTATGGCGAAAAGGTTTTAGATGAGATAAAACTCCATAACCCAGACGTTGTTTTAATGGACATTAAGCTAAAAGGCGAGATGTCTGGGTTAGCGGCCGCTAAAATAATAAATAAAGAAAAAGATATTCCAATTATTTTTTTGACCGCGTATTCCGACGCCCAGACCATTGAAAAAGTAAAAGAAGTTGGGGCTTATGGGTATATCGTTAAACCGTTTCATGAGCAAGAATTAAAAGTCGCATTAGAAATGGGATTATATAAATTTAATTCTGAGCGAAAATCTCGAATGAGTGAAGAGCATTTTCTTCAGTTCTCCGACCATATTGAAGACGCTTTTATTATTTCAGACAAAAGCGGGGAGAAAATGTTTTTTGCGAGTAAAGGTTTTGAAAAAGTTTTTGGTAGAAAACAGGAACGTTTTATTCAAAATTCAGAGTCTTTCTTAGACATAATATATAAAGACGATCTTGAGTGGTTTAAAGAATTTCAAAATTCGGATGAAAAGGGAAATTGCTCTTTAGAAGTGGAATATCGCGTCTTTTTGCCGGACGGTTCACTGCGCTGGATTGTTACGCGAGCGTTTCCGGTCGATGAAGACGATTCGAGGTCAAGAAATATAATGATTACCGTTTCTTCTGATATTACCCAAAGGAAACAAACTGAAATTAATTTTAAGAAACAGATTGATTTTGTCGGGGACCAATTGATTTTAAAAAACCTAGATTTGCAGTTGAAAGAGGACAAGATCGAAAAATTATTAAATGAAAAACGAGAGGTTTTATCAAACGTATCGCATGAATTTAAAACTCCTTTAAACGCAATATTGGGTTATGGACAATTATTGGAGGCCGATAGTTTACATAACTGGACCTTTGAACAAAAAGATCATCTAAATAATATTTTAAAAGCCGGGCATAATTTACTTAATCTCATTGAAAAAGTTTTGGGTTTTTCAAAGGTTGATTCTGGCGATATTCCTATTTCGATTACAAGCGTTTATTTGAATAGACTAATAGGCGACCTAATCGATCAATATCAGGCAAAGGCTAAGAAAAAAGGGATAACAATTACTAATAAGATTTTAGCCAATAAAGGTTTTTTTGTCTTATCCGACACTTTACTTTTAAAACAAGTTTTAATGAATTTAATTTCTAATGCCATTAAATTTACCGATACTCAAGGAAGCGTTGAAATTAATTGTGAACTGGAAGGAGAACGTTCTCTTCGCGTGACCGTTATTGATACGGGTTGCGGGATTCCTCAGGACAAACTTGAAGTGATATTTGATCCATTAGTTCGAGTGGGCGAAGATTTATATAATCCTGAGAACAAAGGTTTAGGACTTGCCGTTACTAAAAGTTTAGTTGAGCATATGAACGGAACGATTTCAGTGAAAAGTAAACTTAACGTTGGAAGTCGCTTTTCTGTCGAATTGCCTTTGGATAAAACTGTTGAGTTAAGCGAAAATTAATTTATTTTTTTGTATTCCTATTAAGACGTAAAACCCCTCCTTTTAAAAAACAATTTCAAATTTTGCTCCGTTATTTTTCATTAAATTTAAGACTCCTTCTAATTGTGAATTAACAAGAAGCGAAACTACCTTTAATCCAATCGAACTATTTTTTTCCAGTGAAAAATCTTGAGAAAATCCAACGCCATTGTCGGCGACGGTTAGTTTCGTTTTACCTGAATTCGTATTTGAAACATGAATTTGTATCTGATTATTTTGGTTATTATGAAAGGCGTATTTTAATGAATTCGAAACTAATTCGTTTATGATTAATCCACAATAAATTGATTTGTCAAAATCAAACGATTTTACTTGGATTTGTATGTCCAAAGAAATGTTCGAATTGTTTGAGCCATAAATTGAAAATAATTGATTCACTAAAGTGCGTATATATTTTTCAATATCGATCTGAGAAAAGTTTTCAGATTCTAAAATACGCTCATGCACTAAAGCCATTGAGAGTATTCTATTTTGACTATCCCTTAGTATGTTTAAAAGTTGAGGGTCGTTGACATTTTCTTCCTGCAAATGCAAAAGTCCAGATACGACTTGTAAGTTGTTTTTTATTCTATGGTGCAGCTCTTTTAGAAGGATTTCTTTTTCGAAAAGAGATTTCTTTAAGTTTGCTTCCAATGTTCTGAAATTTGTTATATCTGCAATAGTGCCGATGTATCCCACAGCTTTCCCTGTGCCGTTTTCTTTAAATATAGTTTGTCCCAATACTTCTGTTAATTTTTCGTCAGGGCTTAAAAAACGACATTCGAATTTAAAGTTGTTGGAATTTTTTACAGCGTTATCCCAATTTTGTGAAAATAATTCTTTGTCGTCTGGGTGAATGTTTTTCAGCCAAGCTTTTCCAAAAGAGTTGTTTATTGGAACTCCAATGATATTGGAAGAACGATTATTGATGTATATACAGTTTCCCTCTAAATCGGAACGCCATATTCCAATTGGCGATGTAAGCGTAAGGTCGTGGAATAATTCGGTACTTTCCCTTAACTTTTCTTCCCTGGCTTTCCTTTGGTCTACCATTTTTGTAAACGCGGCAATGAGTTTTCCTAATTCGTCGGATCTAGACTTGGGAAATAAAAAACTGTTTTCACCGTTTCCGAATTTTTCCGCAATTTCGGAAAGCCTGAGTATTATTTTTTTTAGCCCACTTGAGAAAAATAATGCAAACGTCAAACTTATCAAAAATATGACAATTGTCAGAAGACCAAGAAATTTAATACTTTCTTCGTTAGCTTGTTTTTTTAAAGCTAAAATTATATTTTTAATATTTTTAGTGTCGGATGGTTTTAAGTCCAAGGAGTAGATAAGTTTAATAAACCCTAATTTATTGTCCTCTAAAAAAATAGGGCAAGTAATTATGATTTGGCCGTCAACTTCAATAAATTTACTAGCATTAGGGGATGAGACTTCGTTAATAGTTGAGAGAGATAATGTTTGATCAAAGCCTAATAACTTGTCGGAACCATCTTGGATTAATTTACCTTTTTTGTCGAAAACATAAACTTTTTTTATGTGGGGATCATTTTTGATCGTTTTCAATATATAAAATATGTTTTCTGGATCAAGGTTATAAAGTGGGTTGACTAACTCCTCAGATAAAAACTTGGCAACGGATTTCCCTTTATTCTTAAAATGCTCGGATAACGCCATTTTCAATGAAATGGGTTTGAAGCTATCTAGATCTTTTAAAATAAAATCAAATTTGTAATAGAAAAATAGACATATTATTGAATAAATGGCGATGGCAAAAGTGATTATGTGAAATGAAAATTTTGATTGTAGACTTGATCTAAATTTTGACATAGTCGAATAAATAAAATAATCAACGTAATAATTAGTACTTGAATAAAATTCTAATAATTTCTACAGACCGCAGTTTTTTTTACTGAGTTAGCATTTTTTAAAGTTTAATGTCTTTATTTAAAAAAATGAACAAGATGATTGATTGCAGATAGCCCCATCGCTTCAACGGCTTCTTGAGCGTTGCCTCCAATGTGAGGCGTTCCTATTAAATTAGGAAGAGACAATAGCTCGATATCATTTGGAGGCTCTTGGTTAAAGACATCCAAGGCCGCTCCCGCTATTTGGTTTATTTGCAGCGCTTTTTTTAAGGCCAAGTGGTCAAGCGCTTCGCCTCTGCTAGTGTTAATTATATATGCGGACGATTTCATTTTCTGCAAAGCTTTTTTATTGATTAGGTTCCGCGTAAGTTCTGTGAGAGGGATGTGAAGAGAAATAATATCTGAGGATTCAAGTATTTCTTCGAAGGTTGCGGTTTGGATATTTTGTTCGCGACAAAATGCCGAAACATCCAAAATATCATTTACTCTTATATGAGTTTTGAAAGGTTTTAACATACGAACAACTTCGCGACCGACGTTGCCACATCCAATAATTCCAATTTGTTTTTCTGAAAGTTCTTGGCCGCCTTCTTTTCTCCAAATTCCTTTAGACAAATCGCTCCCAGTTGAAAAAACGTTGTGCATCATGCCTATCATGAAACAGAGGGTTAACTCCGCTACGGATCGTTTATTAACTCCAGGAGTCCAACCCAAGGAGGTATTTTGTTGTTTTAATCCTACTTCGTCAATATTGTCTAAGCCGACGCCGTACTTGGAAATTATCCTAAGTTGAGGCAGAGATTTTAGTTCATCAACTCCTAAAGTATCTCTACCAATGATTGCGGCATCTTTATTCTTTAAGAATTCTATTAATTCTGGAGAGGTTAAATAACGGCCTTTTTCATTGAAGGTTGTTTGAGGAAAATATTGCTTTAGTTTTTCTTTTAGGAATTTTGATTTGCAAAATGCGGGAGGAGTGACGGCGATCTGAATGGTGGAAAAACTCATATGAACGGGGTCAGGAAAAGATTTGTTGTACTATCGAAGCTCCGGCAACATAGGTGCCGATAGCGGAACCAAGGTTAGCTAGAAAAAATATTACAAAAACCCGTGCGACTCGATTTTTAAACCATCCTTTGAGTTCGCTGATATCGTTGCGCAGAGATTCGAAATCTGAAACTTTAGGTTTTCTTAAATAAGATTCTACGATTCCAACAACCATGCCTGCTCCAATGGTTGGATTAAGCGAAGTTATTGGAGCGGCGAAGAAAGCCGAAAGAATTGTGAGTGGGTGGGCCAGCGCAATGGCTGCGCCTAAAGCGCTAAGGCCACCGTTAAATAGAACCCAAGTGATCATAATATTAAAACCCAGTTCTGGAGAACGGGCATAGCCTACTGAAAATGCTGAAATAATGAAAATGCCAATGCCCCAACCGATATAAAAACCCGTCTTACTAGCTTTTGGTTTTTCTTCTAATTCTTTTAAGCGATCTTCGTTAGGGGGATAAGTAAATTTTGGTCGCATTCCAATTAGATGTCCAGCTCCAATCATTGCTACTACTTTTTTCGGAGCTTCTGGAGATTTAGCTAAGGCGTTTAACTTTCCAGTCATATATTCGTCTCTTTCGTCGATAAGAACCTCCTTAACGGCAGGTAACTCTTCTCCGAATTCTTCCACGACAGTTTGTAACATATCTCCCTTTTTTAAATCTTCAATTTGTTTTTCGTCAATTTCTTCTCCTACAAATATACTGGCGATGAGACCGGTAAAAAATTTAATTTTTTGCCAAAAGGTAACTTTATTTACAATGCGATTTAGGGTTGTTGAAATATCGCGGTCAATAACTTCCAATCTAAGGTTTTTTTCCTTTGCCAGTTCGATAGCTCGTTGCATTTCCTGGCCGGCTTCAACTCCAATTTTTTCGGCCAATCGTTTTTGATAAGCGGATAGCGCTAAATTGACTAACAAAAGTCCCGCTTTTTTCTTGCGGAAAATTTGATAAATATCTAAGTTTCTCCACCAGGCTTTATCTATTAAATTATTGTATCTAGCCTGGCAGAGTTCAACTGCGATACAGTCGTATTCTCCGGAAGAGATTTCTTTTTCGACAAGCTCGACGCTTTTTTGGGATACATGAGCTGTTCCAATTAACGTAATTTCAGTATTGTCAACGCGAATCTTATGCGTGATATCTTCGTTTTCGGTCACTGTTTCCTCTATTGGATTTAACGGCTAAAAATTTAATGCGGCAAATTAAATATAATTTACATTGGCGGCAAGCTATGCCCATTAAGTCAGATGCAGATAAATTAACACTCTGGTTGAAAATTAGTTTTGGCGTATTTAAGTCTGGGAAGGATTTCCAGCAAAAAAAGTAACACATTTTGTTCAATGTAATTTAACATAATTTTTTATTAGAACCTCAATTCATTCGGCGAATTTTATTAAAGAAAATGAATAAATTTAAAATTAAATCAGATTTTAAACCATCGGGCGATCAGCCACAGGCCATTGAAAAAATTGTGGATAATTTACAAAACGGAACTCCCTATCAGACAGTATTGGGAGTTACTGGATCTGGAAAAACTTTTACAATCGCAAACGTAATCGAAGAGGTTCAGCGTCCCACTTTGGTAATTGCGCATAATAAAACCTTGGCGGCTCAATTATTCAACGAATTTGACTCATTTTTCCCCGATAACGCAGTGAGTTATTTTGTGAGCTATTACGATTATTACCAACCCGAAGCTTACCTCCCAACAACGGATACTTATATAGAAAAAGACGCTTCTATAAACGATGAGATCGATAAAATGCGTCATGCCGCGACGCATTCATTATTTGAACGCAAGGACGTTATTATTATTGCCAGCGTTTCTTGCATATATGGTTTAGGTTCGCCCGAAGCATACCATGGGATGTTATTGTTTGTCGAAGAAGGTATGAGGATGGATCGCGATTTCGCTTTAAAAAAGCTAATAGAGATACACTATAAAAGAAACGATATCGATTTCCAAAGAGGAACCTTTCGCGTGCATGGAGATGTTGTTGAAGTTTTCCCTGTCTATGAGCGTGACGAAGCGATTCGTATGGAATTTTTTGGCGACGAAATTGAGTCCATTCGCGCTTTTGATCCTTTGACAGGTAAAGTTTCGAAAAAAATGGAACGAGTCGCAATCTACCCAGCCAGTCATCATGTGACCCGGAAAAACGATTTAGATAGAGCAGAAAATACGATCTTAGACGAATTACGTGAGCGGATTCAATATTTTAGAAGTCAGAATTTATTGATTGAAGCGCAAAGAATTGAACAACGAACCATGTTTGATATAGAAATGATTAAGGAGATCGGATATTGCAAGGGTATTGAAAATTATAGCCGTCATTTGACAGGGAGACCTAACGGGCATCACCCTCCAACATTGCTTGATTATTTGCCAAAAGATGCCTTAATTATTATCGACGAAAGTCACGCGACAATACCGCAGTTGAACGGTATGTATAATGGAGACAGATCTCGCAAAGAAACTTTAATCCGCCATGGTTTTCGTCTTCCGTCTGCTTTTGACAATCGACCTTTAAAATTTGAAGAATTTGAAAAACAGACTAAAAATGTAATTTACGTTTCCGCTACTCCTGCAAATTATGAAATCGAAAAATCTAATAATTTAATTACCGAACTCATCGTTCGTCCAACGGGTTTGATTGATCCCGAAATTGATATTCGACCAATTACCGGGCAAGTGGACGATTTGTATAATGAGATTCTTAAACGTTCCAAGAGTAATGAACGAACTTTAGTTACCACCTTGACCAAGAGGTTTGCCGAAGATTTAACGGAACACTTAACGGAAATGGGACTTCGCGTTAAGTATTTGCATTCTGATATTTTGACTCTTGAAAGAATGCAAATTATTCGAGAACTACGCTTAGGAGAATTTGACGCATTGATAGGGATAAATTTATTACGCGAGGGGCTGGATATTCCAGAGGTCTCTTTAGTGGCTATTTTAGACGCTGATAAAGAGGGTTTTTTAAGATCGACTACATCTTTAATTCAAACTAGCGGGCGTGCGGCAAGGAATGTTGAAGGGAAAGTAATAATGTACGCCGATAAAATGACTCATGCAATTAAAACGGCGATAGCCGAAACGAGGCGTAGGCGAAACATTCAAGAAGAATATAATCGAAAATATAAAATCACTCCAAAATCGATCAAAAAATCAGTTCAAGAAATGTTTTCAACAGAAGACGAATTTTCTTTGGTTCCAGTAGTTGCAGAAGAGGAAGAAAACTATATAGTCAAAGGCGATTTAAAGAAAGCAATAGCTAAACTTGAGAAAGAGATGCGTTCCGCCGCAAAAAAACTGGAATTTGAAACGGCTGCAGAAATTAGGGATAGAATCGCCATACTCAAAAGAAAAGAATTGGAATGGGGAGTATTTACTTAGATCGCTTATTAGACCTTCTATCGGTAACTCGAGTTTCTATAAATTGTCTGAGAAAGTCGATAACGGACTCAGGTGGGTTTTGAAATTTAATTCCAGTAACAAACGGTTCGGTTTGGCTTTTAGGGTTTTTACGAATGTTTTGAACAAGCGCTACTTGTTCTTCCACCTTCAATTCGCCTAATTGGAAAGAGATATTAAATTTATTCCCTTTTACTAAAGGGACTTTATGGCATAGTAGTCCTCCGTCCATGCTAAGATCCCTCAGGTTTCCTTCTCCCGTTGTTGTCGCTCCAGCTGACATTTGAGAAAAACTAGCGGGGGCATTTGCGCGGTATCTGTCATGTTTTCGGAGTTTTATTTTTTCGAATTTGCGAGGATATTCTAATGCCATAAAACTAGAAGCTTGGGAATAGTAGTATTCGACATAAGTATCAAATAGCATTACAACTCCATCTTTTACGAATCTAATATTGCATCCAGTTTGCGGAGCTACTCGAACTTCTTCTCCAAGAATCTTTGGGACATCGGTAATGATGTAACGATTTTCGCACCATCCGCGCACTTTAACCGTATAGGTTTCTCCACGAATTACGGCGCTAACTTTTTGTCCATTTATTAAAAGTAACTCTTCCGGGGCTGGTGGCATGACTAATTCGTTTTTCTATGAGGCAATTGCCTCTTCTTGTGGATAATATTTAAAATAAGACTTAACAATTTCTTTTGCTATTGGAGCCGCTGCCGCTCCTCCATGACCGCCATGTTCCACTATGATTGCTATGGCAATTTTAGGTTTTTCAAAGGGAGCGAATGCCACAAACCAGGCATGGTCTCTAAACACGTAAGGGGTTACTTCCTCCTCTTCTTCATCGCCTTTTTTCATGGCAACTACTTGCGCAGTACCCGTTTTCCCGGAGATTTTAACATCCTTTAGTCGAGCTCTCCAGCCTGTTCCGTGAGGTTCATGAACGACTCCCAATAGAGATTTTTTTATTAGATTAAGATATTTTGGAGATAAGTTAGCTTTATGTAATATCTGAGGGCCAAATTCCTTAATCATTTTGCTGTCTGGATCTTCGATTTTTTTGATTAAAAAGGGTTTATAAAGCGTGCCTCCATTTGCAATGCTTGCAATCATGTTTGCTTGCTGAAGTGGCGTGACTAAATTATAACCTTGACCAATAGAAGCCGATATGGTTTCTCCCAAAAGCCAGGGTTTTCCTCTAGCTAATAATTTCCAATCGGTACTGGGAATCAATCCAGGTTTTTCTCCATTTAGTTGAATTTTTGTCAACTGACCGAATCCTAAATTTTTTGCATAAAGCGCCAATTTGTCGATCCCTAATCGATTGCCTAAAGTATAAAAGAAAACGTCGCAGGATTGTACCAATGCTTTATGCAAATTCATTGGGCCATGGCCTTCTTTTTTCCAACACCGGTATCTACCTTTACCCAGTCTAAAATGCCCAGGGCAGTGAATTAGAGAGTCTGGAGTAATTAATTTTTCGCTTAAACCTGCATATGCAGTGACAATTTTATAAGTGGAACCTGGAGGGTACTGCCCGTCAATGGCTTTATTTTGAAGTGGATGCATTGGATCTTTGATCAATTTTTTCCAATTTTTTCTAGAAATGCCAGCGGAGAATAAGTTAGGGTCAAAAGAAGGCTTGCTAACCATAGCCAAAATTTCCCCAGATCGAGGGTCTAATACAACAACCGAACCATTGATGGGGGTTTCTGGAGTCCCGGTCATTAATTCTTCGACAGTTTTTTGCAGACGCCTATCAATGGTAAGAACTAAATTATTACCGCTCTTTGGAGGAAGCTTCCGCACTGCTCTCAATTCTCTGCCCGATACGTCAACCTCAACTTCTTTATAGCCTTTTGTACCTCGGAGTTCGTTTTCGTAAATATTTTCCAACCCGTTTTTCCCAATCATATCCCCTTGTCTATAATTAGGGTCTTTGGAGTTTTTTAGTTTTAATTTGGAAATTTCTCCTAAATAACCCAAAGTTTGCGAAGCAAAGTCCTTAAACACGTAATTTCTTAAAGGTACGGCTTTAATATGCGCTCCAGCTAATATTAGGTTGTTTTCCATGACAAATGCCACTTCATCCCGTTGAATATCGGCTTTTATGAGGACATTATGAAAGCGTCTCGCCTTTTTAAAATCCGTTTTGATTTTTTTCTTATCGAGCTGAATTTTTGAAGATAGAAAATCAAGCACTGAATCTAAATCCTGAGTATCTTCTGGAGTGACATATAAGTTAAATGAGGGACGGATGTTAACAATAGCGTTTCCATTCCTGTCTTTTATCCAACCGCGAAAGCCGGGCAAAGAGACCATTCGAGTCCTATTGTTTTCAGATAACTCTTGAAAGTATTGCCCATTGATTATTTGTAAGTACCAAATGCGCACTCCAAGACACAAAAATAAGAGAATGACCAGCAACGAAAAATATTTTAATTTATTTCTAACGTCTTGAGACGATTCTTGTTGATATTGAAAAAAGCTCATGGACTCAAATTAATAGTTGATTGCGATTTTTTTGAGAATAGATTTTCCAGTTTACTGATAATTGGAAATAAAATCGAAGCGGAAATCAAGTTCATAAAAATAAAAATGGGTAGCGAATGAAATAAGGAGACTTGAATTATTTCATGTTTAGCAAATAGTGCAGAAAGTAAATAAAAAAGAATCCCATCTAAAATTGAAACCAAAGTTATGCATATGCCGAGAGGAAATGCATTATTCATAGGAATGAAACCTCTCAAAAAGGCCGCTAAAAACCCTGTTATTCCTTTAGATAAGGTATTAATTCCAAAGATGCCGCCGGAAAGACAATCTTGAACAAAACCGATGAAGGTTGCCAAAAATACTCCAGATTGTTCTTTCATTTTTAAACCAAAATAAAATGCGCAAATAAGCGCTAAATCAGGCAGGGTATTGCTGGATAATATTTTAGGTAGAACCGACGTTTGAAACGCAAAAACTAAAATTATGGAAAAAAAATAAACGAAGTAAAGCATGAAGGATATTTAATCCGGTAATAGAACAAGCATTTCCTCAAGTCGAGATAAGTCGACACTTGGAACTACTTCGATTTCTTGAAATAATCCTTGTTTTTTTTTGGCGATTTTACTCACAACTCCTATTGTTAAACCCTTTGGGAAAACTCCTCCCATTCCTGAAGAAATTATTTTATCTCCTTCGTTGACCTTTAAATCCATGGAAACATAGCGCATTTCGCAGATCTGATTACCAGCTCCAAAAACAACTCCAGGTTCTCGAGATTTTTGAAATATTGCATCGATTGCGCTTCTATTATCGCTAATCAATAATATTTTCGAACTTTTGGGATTTACTTCGATGACTTGCCCAACCACTCCCAAATTGGTTATGGCTGCGGATTTTTTAGCGAGACCATCTTTAGATCCTTTGTCGATTATAACCGTTTTCAACCATGGACCGCTGTCTTTACCTATAACCGATGCCATGATCGATTGTTGGTAAGTTTCTACAGGATGTTGAAGAATGTTATATTTTCTTTGTAGCTGAAATATATTTTCGATTAATTTATTTTGTTGGTTTGTTAATTTTTCGATTTCCTTTTTAAGCGATTCATTCTCGCGGGAAACATTTGTCAGGAAAAAATAATGATTAAACAGATTTTCAGTTTCTTGAATAACCGAATTAAAAAATGTTTGGAAAGGATAAATCAGAGTTGTAATGGTTGACTGAAAAAAAGTAGGGTTCCCTCGAAATTTCTGACTAACTGAAATTAGAGCGAATGATAAAATGAGGATAAAGGAAAGAGTGGTAAAAAGTTTCTTTCCCTTGGAATTCCTTTTTTGCACTTCTAAATGGCTACTTTACGCAAAAGATCTGGGTCGTCTAATACCTTACCCGTTCCCATCGCCACAGCTACTAGGGGGTCTTCGGCTATTGTGATTGGTAATCCGGTAGTTTCTTTTAACAAAGTGTCTATTCCTTTAATTAAAGAACCGCCGCCTGCAATAACAACTCCTTTGTCCACTATATCGGCCGCTAACTCTGGAGGGGTTCTTTCTAACGCAATTTTGACAGCTTCGACAATTGCGGTAAAAGTTTCAGCGAGAGACTCTCTTATTTCATCGTCTGAAACGACCAAAGTTTTTGGAATTCCAGCCACTAAATCCCTGCCCTTTACTTCCATTGTCATTCGTTTTTCAAGGGGATAGGCCGATCCGATATTAATTTTTATATCCTCGGCCGTTCTTTCGCCGATTAAAAGATTATATTTTCGCTTGATATAATTGATAATGGCTTCGTCCATCTCGTCGCCGGCAATTCGAATAGATTTGCTATAAACAATTCCCGACATGGAGATAATGGCAACCTCGGTTGTACCGCCCCCAATATCTATGATCATATTGCCGGTAGGTTGACGAACTGGCAAATCAACGCCAACGGCTGCTGCCATGGGTTCTTCAATTAGAAAAACCTCGCGGCCTCCAGCGGAAGTTGCCGAATCCCGAACGGCTCGCTTTTCCACTTGAGTAATCCCAGACGGAACAGCTATCACAACTCGTGGAGAGATCAGACTTTTTCGATTATGTACTTTTTGAATGAAATGTCTGATCATTTCCTCTGTGACTTCAAAGTTGGCAATCACCCCATCTTTCATAGGACGAATGGCCACTATATTATTGGGCGCTCTTCCGAGCATTTGTTTGGCTTCAGAACCAACAGCCAATACCTGTTTCGTATGGTTATGGATAGCGACAACCGAAGGTTCGCGCAGAACAATTCCTTGGCCTTTTACATATACCAGTGTGTTAGCGGTTCCTAAATCAATAGCCAAGTCATTGGAAAATAATCCCCAAAAGGTTTTTAGCACTATATATTCCTTAGTTATATTCTTGTAAGTCTTTGATTTTTAATAAAATTTATCAACTTCTTTATAACAAGTGGACCTATAAATTTCAATAGAAAAGCCAAATTACTCTGATTTCTTAGTTTTTTGATAAAAAGAACTTTTTTTTCACGAAATTTGGGTTTTTAAAAAACGGCTTTAAAAAAGACTCAATATTTAATAAAATACAGGATTTACCAAACCTCAGAGAATTTTTAAGGAGTACGAATGCTTAGCTACGTTAGGAAACATGCCGATTCATGGATGATTAAATCCATTATTTATATGATTGCTTTTGCGTTTGTGGGGACCGTTTTTTATTCTTGGGGTATGGGAGGTTCGGCTGATTTTAAGGGCGATGTCGTAGCAGAAGTTCAAGACCAGGAAATCCATTTTGGGGAATATGAAAAAACCTTTAATAACTTGATCGATGTTTATCGACAACAGTTTGGTTCTCGTTTTTCTCAGGATTATATCGCTAAGTTAGATCTGAAAAATGTGGCTTTAGATGGATTAATAAAAAATAAATTATTATTAGCCGAAGCAAGAAAACAAAATATACGAGTAAGCGATAAAGAACTAATCGATCATATTCAAAAAATACCGGCTTTCCAAAGAGATAAGAAATTTAGTCGAAATGTTTATATGAACTTTTTAAAGTTTAGAAGATTATCTCCAAAAGAATTTGAGACCGCCCAACGTAGAAATTTGACTATAGAAAAATTGGAAAACTTAGTTAAAAAACAGGCGAAGGTATCGGCTTCCGAGGTATTAGAAGCTTATAAGCGTGAAGAGAATAAAGTTAAATTGGACTATATTTCAATTCCCGAATCACATTTTAAAATTAATGAAGACCCAAACGAGGAAGAGATTCAGGAATACTATAATAAAAACAAGTCCAATTTCGAGATTCAAGAGCAAACTAATTTTCAATTCGTAAAGCTGGAATACAAAAGTTTTGAAGGAGAAGTTCAAATACACGAAGAAGATATTGACGATTATTATAAAAGCAATATAGGTAAATATAGGGTTGAAGAACAGTTTAAGGCGAGCCACATACTGTTTCGAGTTCCCGCTTCAAATAACTCCTCTGGCGATGAAAAAGACGACGCCGAGGATGAAAATAAAGTTAAAGCTAAAGAAAAAGCGAATGATATTTTATTAAAAATTCAGGCGAACGAAGATTTTGCAGAATTGGCTAAGGTGCATTCCGACGATTCTGGAACCAAAAGTCGTGGCGGAGATTTAGGAACCTTTCCTAAAGGAACAATGGTCAAAGAATTTGAGAACGCTTTGATTAAATTAAAGCCTGGGGAAGTGAGTCAACCGGTTTTATCCCCCTTCGGTTACCATTTGATTAAGCTAGAAGAAAATATAGAGTCTCGCGTCAAAACTTTAGAGGAAGTCAAAGAATCTATCGAAAAGGAATTAAAATCGAGAAAATCGCGACAAAGAGCCCGTAGAGTTTTAAAACATATTAATAAAAATATTGATTTAGACCAAGACCTTGCGAGAGGGGCAAAAGAAAAAGGCGTTGAAGTGGAAACTACAGGTTTTATCACCAGAAGTATTCACGATGTTCCAAAGATTGGCATTGTCCCAGAATTTTATAACGCAGCTTTTACTCTAGATAAAGAAAAAGTGAGCGAACCTATTCATACGGCAGAAGCTTCTTACCTAATTAAAATTGCGGAAACGAAGGAGCCTTATATTCCAAGTTTGGAAGATGTAAAAGAAAAAATTATTGAAAAAGTAAAAGAGGAAAAAAATAAAAAGCTGACAAAAGAGAACGTCGAAGTGTTTGCCGAACAAATTAAAAAGAATAAAGATATTTTACCTGTTGCAGAAAGTTTAAAATTTGTGATTCAACATACCCCTTTCTTTGGAATCGACGATTCAATCCCAGGAATTGGCGATCTTCAAGAGCTTAAAGAAAAAGCATTTGCTCTTTCAAACGGAGAGGTAACCGCAGTTTTTGCTCGACGCGCTCATTACTTAATTAAAATAGCCGAAACAAAAAAAGCCCAAGAACCAGACGAGGCAAACAAAGAGCGCTTGTATAAAGCCAGACAATTGGCAAAAGGAGAGATTTTTTATTCCAATTGGTATGACAAGCTTAACGAAAATGCGGTTGTAAAAAAGTATCCTGAGTTTTTATAAGGTTAAAGGGAATTACGCTTTATTTAAATTCAAATTGTTGACGTTGCGTGGATTGATTAGGAAACTAGTTTATAAATAAACTTTTTAGCCGAAGGCGACTCTATCGCCTATGCTAGGCATTCAGGTTTTTTGACTTGGCTTAGGATAAACTCTAAGGAAGGATCCCGCCGATGCAATAAATTCGCTACCTTTAATTTTGACTTTTAAGAGTAAAGCGGTTTTCCAAAAAGTGTACGACTTGAGCCATTAAAAGAGTTAAGAATAAATAGGTTAAGGCAATAAAAGTATAAGTTTCAAAATAATTAAAGTTTTTTGCGGCAAATTCGTTGCCCACTCTAAGAATATCCGCGATCGCTAAAACCGAGACCAGACTCGTATCCTTAAGCATGCCCAATGTTTGATTTCCTATCGACGGAATGATAGTACGCATAGCTTGTGGCAGCACAATTTTGCGCATAGCCTGTTTGTAGTTCATTCCTAAACTTCTCGCCGCTTCGAGTTGTTCGGGAGGAATCGCTTCAATTCCAGCTCGAAAAACGTCCGCCATATAAGCCCCATAGCAAAGACCAAAACTCAATATTGCCGCCGACAATGCGGGAATTTGTACGTATTCTCCGAGCGCGTAATAAACGTAAAATAACAAAACCAACAACGGTATGCCGCGTAAAGCTTCGGTATAGAGCGATGCGCTAGTAACGAGAAATGTTTTTTTGGAAAGCTTCCCTAGTCCAACCAACAATCCTACAATAATGGCAACAGCGCTTCCTGAAAAAGTAACTAAAGCCGTATAAGCAACGCCAGAGGGAAGAACTTGGGCTAGTTTCCAGAAATAATCGGGACCTTCGGAGATTGAGTAATAATCCCGCAGAGGCAGTACGATAAGAAAGAACAGACTACCAAAAAATAATATATTCCACGCTTTATTTTGTGCGCTCATAAATTCTCTGGGTTGACGGTTAATGTTGGCACGCTAGCTGCCATACCGAGGTTCCATTTTTTATGAAGTTTGTCGACCGTTCCATTGGATAACAATGTTTTTAAAGAACTGTTAACACGATCTAATAAAGTCTTGTCGTTTTTTTGAAATACAATCCCGTAATATTCGTCAGTCATTATTTCGCCTGCCATTTTGATTTTCTCAAAAATGGCTTCGTCTTTTGACTTGTAATATAAAGTTCCAGAACTCTCCCCGAGGACCGCTCCGATTTCGCCTTTTATTAGGTCGGCTATAGCATGTCCATAAAGCTGATATCCTTTAATTTTTAAATTAGATTCTTTTTCTAATAAAAAATAAGCCGTTGTTCCAATCTGCGCCCCTACGGTAATATTTTTTGCCTTTACGTCGGCAAGTCCAGTAATTCCTTCAGTATCTTTACGAATGACCAAAGCCAAGCCACTTTTTAAATATGGGATACTAAAAGCCATTTTTTCCTTTCTTTCTTCAAGGATAGTGACAGAACTTATTACTGCGTCGAATTTTTTGGTGATTAAGCCGCCGAACAAACCGGCCCATTCCACATTGATCAACTTTATCTTTAAATTAGCTTCTTTAGCTAATGCTTTGGCTAGCTCGGGTTCAAATCCATCAACTTCTTTATCGTCGCCAATAAAAGACATTGGCGGTAATGTAGCGTCCGTGGCGATAACTATCGTATTGTCGCTATCGGTCGAATCAGTTTTGGTTTTGCATCCTCCCAATAAAAAAATCGTTTGAGTCAGTATCAGAGCAAATAAACATCCCGCGAATAAAGAATTAATTGAATGGTTATGTTGCAAGAGCTTTTCCTTTTGACAAAGGGTCGGATGGCATCATTAAAATTTGACGACTATCGAGTAAAACGCTGATTTTATTCCCGGGGCGAGACTTTAAAAAACTTTCATTGGCTTGGTTGTTATTAATCAAAACTGAAAAAGACTCTCCATTTTTTAATGCGATTTCGTAACGAGTTGCGTTTCCCATGAAGGTTTTTTTAAGCAAAATACCTGCAAACTCGTTAGACGCTCCGCCCGAAACATCTTTGATTGATAGTAAAATGCATTCAGGTCGAATGTATAAATCGACTGGAGTATTTGTTTCCCATTCTTTTTGGGTTTCGCAGACTAATGTTCCAATGTAATCGACTTTAATCCAAACGCGATTTCCGTTTTGTTGTTCCACCATGCCTTCTAACCGGTTTACTTCGCCTAAAAATTCGGCAACATAGCGGGAATTAGGTTCTTGATACAATTCGGTGGGATTCCCAATTTGTAGCAATTTTCCTTTTTTTAAAATGCCAATTCTATGGGAAAGGCTCAAAGCCTCTTCTTGATCGTGAGTAACAAAAAGAAAAGTAATACCAAATGATTTTTGCGCTTCCGCCATTTCATCGCGGAGGCTGGATCGTAAACCGGGGTCCAATGCTGAAAAGGGTTCGTCTAAAAGCAGTATTTTAGGTCGGTTTATTATTGCGCGCGCAATTGCCACACGCTGTTTTTCGCCGCCGCTTAAATCTTGAGGACGCGAATGTTTTAGTTCCTTCAATCTAAGGGTGTCTAATAGACCGTCGACAAAAAATTCCGTTTCCCCTTCCGGAACTTTACGAATGCGTGGTCCTACCGCGATATTGTCGTACACTGTTAAATGGTTAAATAAAGCATAGTTTTGGAAAATGAAACCCACGGGTCGTTTTTCGACAGGTGTGGAAGTCATATCCTTTCCTTCGATAAAGACCTTTCCTTGGCCTGGAGTTTCAAAACCAGCAATGATTCTTAAAAGAGTGGTTTTCCCACAACCGCTTTCGCCCAATAAAGTAAAAATTTCTTTATCGGAGATTTCTAGAGAAAGGCAGTCAATTACTGACTTTTCGCCAAAGGACTTAGATAAGTTTTCTAAAATGAGCATTTTGTTTTTAGGGCAGATCGGTCATTCAAGTTTTTATTCATCCGCGTTTCTTTCTGGAGAAAGATACAAGAAAACAA
Source organism: uncultured Nitrospinota bacterium (assembly GCA_964570665.1). GTDB lineage: Bacteria > Nitrospinota > Nitrospinia > Nitrospinales > JAJDAT01 > JAJDAT01. The sequence continues at coordinate 160,700 of CAZMZH010000009.1, forward strand.
TTTCTACTGCAAAGATAGATGAGAACAAGTAGGTTAAGAAAATCATAGGAATTTATTCCCAGGTTTCTAAGCCGTAAGCTCCGTCCCAAAACAACCACTCTAAGTTTGTTGAATGAATAAAAGCGTCGATCATTGATTTTCTAATTTCAAGAGAAACGGATTTGGCGGAGCGGTTCGTTAAATCGATCATGTCCTGAACAATTTTATAAAACTCCTCTCCAGAATAAGTATCGATCCATTTTTGGTAAGGATTGTTGGCGACAGAATTTTTGTGAATGTGAATACCGACTTCACGGTAAATCCAAAAACACGGGAGCAATGCCGCTAACCCTTCCTGGTAACTTCTATGATTAACGGCGTTCATTAAGAAGTTAGTGTATCCAAAGCACCTGGGTTGTTCAGGAAGATCGGGTTGAATACCAAAATGCTCGAAATAAAACTCATGCAACCCCCGTTCGGCAAGGATGGCGCCTTTCGAGAATTCAAGCAATAAAACCAGATCGTCAGGATTAGGAGCTTTTGATGCCGCAATAGCAAGAGCCCGGGCGAACTCGACCAAATAAAGAGAATCCTGTTTCATATAAAATTGAAATTTTTCTTTCGCTAAAGTCCCGTTGGTTAATTCTTGATTGAAGGGATGCTCAATAATGGTTATATATTTATCTTCTATAGTTTTCCAGGCTTCCTCAGAAAATGACATTTTATCGTTCATGAATTCCAAAATTTATAAAAGTGTTTAATAGGGCCGTTCCCATGTCCCAATTTAAAATGGGAACCGGCGGTAATGGCGCCAGTAATGAACTCGCGACTTAAATTGGTCGCATGTTCAATTGTGTTTCCCAAAGCCAGGAAAGAGGCAATCGCGGCGGAAAAAGAACAACCCGCGCCATGTAAGTTGTTTGTTTCGATACGTTCGCAATGTAATTGAATGGCTAACCCAATACGTTCCGTTTTTTTTATAAACAACCAGTCGTCAGACACATTATCTTTTAAATGGCCTCCTTTTACTACTGCGGCTTGCGGACCCAAACCGCATAAATCTTTTGCAGCTTGCGCTAAGTCTTTAGAGGAATCCAAACGACGGTCCAACAACATTTCAGCTTCAGGGATATTAGGAGTCAGGACTGTCGCAAGAGGGATCAATTCTTCTTTTAAAGCTGCAATCGCCTCGTCCAGCAATAGCTTGTCGCCGCTTTTAGCGACCATTACCGGATCGACCACTAGATTAGTAATGTCACGCTCTTTTAGAATACAAGATATTTTTTGAATGACCTCCGGGCGGTGCAGCATACCCGTTTTAATGGCGTCCACTCCGATATCGTCAAAAACAGCGTTGATTTGGTCGACAATAAAATCGGCGGGAACGTCGTGAATCCCCGAAACGCCGACGGTATTTTGAGCGGTTAATGCTGAGATCGCCGACATGCCATAGCAACCCAAAGCGGAAAAAGTTTTTAAATCCGCTTGAATACCTGCGCCGCCGCCGCTATCCGACCCTGCGATCGTCAAAACCCTTGCGTATTCTTTTTTATTTTCGTTATTCATCACTCGATAGTAACTAAAAAAATTGCCGAAACCAACTACTGAAAACTCATTCGAAGAAGATTGAAAGAAGAAGCTATCTTTTTTACTAAAATTTTTTTTTGACGGGTTCAAACTTTAGTTTCTTTATCGATCAAATTATATTATAAACCCTTGCTTTCGATTCCATTCAAAATCGATTAAAATACCGCCTTCACTTGACGACTAAAAACAGTCGGAAATCGTAACTTTTGAATAAGCGAAAAATAAATGAATGTATTGGTTGTAGGCGGTGGTGGTAGAGAACATGCCCTTGCTTGGAAAATTCGTCAAAGCGCGTTGGTTGAAAAAGTTTATTGCGCTCCAGGTAACGCTGGCACCGCCAGCGTCGCAGAAAATGTTCCAATTGGAGCCGATAAAATCGGTGAGCTTATCCAGTTCGCGCAAGAAAACAACGTGGAATTGACCGTTGTCGGACCGGAGCAACCTTTGGTATTAGGAATCGTCGACGCCTTTCTGGCAAAGGGATTGCGAGCTTTTGGTCCATCCGCAAAGGCCGCACAATTGGAGGGAAGCAAAGCCTTTTCTAAAGACCTTATGAAAAAATACGGAATTCCCACTGCGGATTACCAGGTGTTCCAATCTCCAGTCGACGCGAAAAAATATATCGATAGCGTGGGACCGGTTGCCGTAAAAGCCGACGGCTTGGCGGCGGGAAAAGGCGTCGCTATCTGCATGAATAGCGAATCCGCTAAAAAAGCCGTGGACGAGATCATGGAACAAAAAGCTTTTGGCGACGCGGGATCGAAAATCGTCATCGAAGAATTTTTAGTGGGTGAAGAGTTATCGTTATTGGCGTTCACAGACGGTAAAACTGTTCTACCTTTGGATTCGGCGCAAGACCATAAACAAGCCTACGATGGCGATAAAGGTCCGAATACTGGCGGTATGGGCGCTTTTTCTCCCGCTCCGATTTTTACTCCAGAATTAAAAGAACAGGTTATGAACGAGGTTATGATTCCTGCCGTTCGCGGTATGGAAGCCGACGGTATCGTATATAAGGGGTTGCTCTATGCGGGATTGATGCTGACCGAGTCGGGACCGAAAACCTTGGAGTTTAACGCGCGATTTGGCGATCCGGAAACACAGCCCTTGCTCATGCGGATGCAGAACGATATCGTTCCTATTTTCCAAGCGTGTATCGATGGAACTTTGGCCAATTACACCCTGGACTGGGATTCAAAAACGGCAGTCTGTGTTGTTATGGCCGCTAAGGGATATCCTGGTTCATATGAAAAAGGGATGGAAATAAGAGGTTTGAAAGAAGCTGAAGAAACGGGCGCGGTGGTTTTCCATGCCGGTACAAGGTCCAATAGCGATAAGGTGGAAACTTCTGGCGGCAGAGTGTTGGGAGTGACCGCTTTAGGCGATACGATGGACGATGCGTTATCTTGTTCTTATAGCGCCGTTGAAAAAATCACTTGGGACGGTATTCATTACCGTAAAGATATTGGTAGGCGCGGAGAGCATTAAAAGCTTAATCGTATTGAGCGCCTTTTTCTTTGGGGACTTCAGCCATTTGCTTACCGAATATCCAATTAGCTAATTTAATAGATCCCCAGGTCATTCCCACGATAATGCCAAGACCTATTGATGCCCAAAGCGCGACATTGCCCGACTCCGACATCCCTCTCAAAAAAACAAACGCCCCTATGGGAAGCGACATGATAGAGCCAAATATCACTAACATCATGGCGGTTCGCGCAAAATATTTTGGGCGAACGTCAATTTTCATTTCATTAATATATTTTTGGTTTTCTGGTAGCGCTAAATCCAAAAGTTCGACGTTGCCCCCGCCAAAACAATTCGGGCAGTGTTGACCTCCCCAGAAAGCGTTTCTACAATTGATACAAAATTTTTGCATTTTCCTCTAAACTTTGTTGTTTATTCGATTGAAAATCATACTATCCTAAGGGCGGCAACGAGTCAACAGAACCGGTTTGCCACAATTTTTTAATGACTTTTTAAGAAGTTGGAAATTGAAAATATGGACGAAAATAGATCGATTATTGTGACACATGGCGGAGCGGGTTCCAAACATGAATATGCCGACGGAACTCTGGTTGCCGCAGAAAAAGGAATGGATTCGTTAAGAGTGGGAGATTCTGTCTTGGACTCCGTTTGCTTTGCGGTGGAGGTTTTAGAAAACGATTCCAGGTTTAATGCGGGAGTAGGCTCGGCTTGTCGCGCCGATGGAGGCGTTTTTATGGACGCTTCCTGCATGGATAGCGATCAGAGGTTTGGCGCGATTGCCGGTATGCAAGGTTTCAAAAATCCAATTTGGGCGGCGCGAAAAGTTTGCGACGAAGAATTTAAATTGTTAGCTGGCGATGGCGCCAGCCAATTTGCGCAGGAACATGGTTTTGAATCGCTACAAATGGAGGGTCGTCGACCCGCAGAGTCTGGAACGTCTGATACTGTGGGAGCGGTTGCTTTTGACGGTGACAAGTTTGCCGCTTCTTTAAGCACTGGCGGTACGGGGAAATCTCATCCTGGAAGGATAGGCGACGTGCCGTTAATTGGATGTGGGCTATATGCGGGGCCATTTGCCGCTGTTGCGGCGACGGGACATGGGGAATCTATCGCTATGAATTTAACCGCTTATCGATCTTACGAAATGCTCAAAAGAGGAACAAAACCGGAGATTGTTTTAAAAACTGTTTTGGGTTGGTTTGACGACTGTGTGGATTTTGGTTTGATCCTAGTGAGCCGAAGAGGATACGCCGCCGGGTCTAATCGGTCTATGGCTTGGAGCGTATCCGTCGAGAAAAAATAGGATTCGCATTCAAGTTATTTTCTAAGTATCGAAGCGATGTTATTGAGGTTTTTAGAAAAGCTAAGAGCGGCCTTCGGCGGTTTAATTCCTCGGTTGAGTAGAATTGTTCCATGCGAGATGGGACGGTTATAAAAAACTTCGTTGGCGTCTGCATCGGGTCTTACGATGGTTCCTTTCCAGGAAACTCCCGCAAATAAACCTTTGAGAGAAGTATAAACGTAGATATCTTTTTTATTAAGGATATCGCGCAGATTAAAGCCTTTTGCAAGTCCTACAGGTCCGAGAGCAATTTCGGGCCCAGTTCCTATATCAAATTTAGATTTGAAAAGACCCTTCACCGCTTTATTAGACATCATCAACAAAACCACTTCGGCTTTTTGAATTCCCGCTTGTATTCCCCAACTCGCCTGGACGGACCTAATGAAAGCGGGCGGTCCCCATTTTCCCGATTTCGAGCTTCTTACTGCTGCAACGCCATTACCATAACGCCCTCCGGCAATAAAAGCGGCTTTCACCAAATCGGGAAAAATAACCACCGCTTTCGCATGAGGCAAAAGTGTTCGAAAAAAGCGGTCTTTTTTATTGGCAAATAAACCTTCTAAAACGTCTTCTGAATTTCTCAGCAATTCTCGCTGATTAAAAGGATCGGAATCTTGTGAACCAATTGTTGCGCACCCATTGAGCAAAAATAGAGAAATTAAGACTGCGTTAATGAATTTCGTCATTATAAAAAGCGCCTAAAATAAGTAAATAAATCTTTAAATCTGATAGAATTTGCTCTACCCAAATTTACATGGATTGAATTTTACTTGGAAAAACCCTAGAAATCCAATGAATGTGGAAAAATCGACTAAAGCTAATATTCAAATGACTAGCGAGGTTATTTAAAGATGGACTTTGTAGAAAAACAAATAGATCGAATTGTTATTTCTGGAATGAATGTACGAACCTCAAACAAAAAAGAGGAGAACCCAGAAACAGCTCAGATACCCGATTTGTGGAGAAGGTTTTATGCGGATGAATTGCCAAAGGTAATCCCCAATCAAACTCCAAACTTTGCAGTTTATGGAGTTTATTCCGAGTTTGATAGAGGACCCGGAGGCGATTACACCGTAACGGTTGGTTTGGAAATTAGAAACGATCTTAGAGAAAACATGGCATTTCCAGTAGTAGTTGTGGAACCGGGAAGGTATTTAACGTTTGCAGCAAAAGCGGCACAGACCGATTCGGTTTTAAATACTTGGAGAAAGATCTGGGATTTCTTTTTGGATAGTACCGAATATAAGCGAGCTTATACTACCGATTTTGACTATTATAAAACCCATGACGAGGTGGTCGTCCACGTGTCTATTCTGGATTGATTTATTTTTAAAAGATTAATGCGCAAAAACACCCATCTTTTCTGCAACTCTTACAAATGACGCAACAGCGCGATTAAGATCTTCTATTTCGTGAGCGGCTGAAATCTGAACTCGAATCCGCGCTTGGTTTTTAGGAACGACGGGGTAACTCAAACCCACCACAAAAATTCCTTCCTCTAGTAAAAGGTTTGCCATGTCGATTGCCAATCTTTCGTCTCCCAACATTACGGGAACGATAGGGTGATGACCGGATTTGATTTCAAATCCCGCCTCGACAATTCTTTCTCTGAAATATTCGGTATTAATTCTTAATTTTTGAATTCTACTAGTATCGATAGCTATTAAGTCGATTGCTTCTATTGTTGCTGCGACAACCATAGGAGCTAGTGAATTGGAAAAAAGGTAAGGCCGAGAACGTTGCCGCAGTAATTCCACAATTTCTTGCTTTGCGGCAACAAACCCCCCAGAAGCTCCGCCGAGAGCCTTGCCAAAGGTGGAAGTTATAATATCCACTCTTCCTTGGACTCCGGAATATTCGGGAGTTCCTCGACCGGTAGGTCCGAAAAAACCGGTTGCGTGGGAATCGTCAACCATGACCAACGCCTGATAACGTTCTGCTAGCGAGCAAATTTGATTTAATTTTGCTATATCGCCATCCATGCTGAAAACTCCATCGGTGGCAATGAGTTTTATGGGATGATTTGAGGTTTTTAAAAGATTTTCTAATTCTTCCACGTTGCCATGTGAGTAACGAAATCTTTTGGCTTTGCTTAAACGAATACCGTCGATGATACTTGCATGGTTAAGAGAGTCGCTAAAGACCGCGTCGTTCTCTCTTAAGAGTGTTTCAAATAAACCGGCATTGGCGTCGAAGCAGGAAGAAAATAAAATAGCGTCTTCCATTCCTAAAAAATCGGAAATTTTGTTTTCTAATTCTTTATGTATGATATGAGAACCGCAAATAAAACGCACCGATGCCATCCCAAAACCGTAACGATTTAAAGCATTCTTAGCGGTGTTTTTAATACTAGGGTGATTTGCCAAACCCAAATAATTATTTGAACAGAGATTTATGACATTTTCTTGTTCGATTCGCACTTGAGATTGTTGGGGTGTCGATAAAAAACGCTCGTTTTTATATAAGCCTTTTTGACGAATTGAATCTAGTTGTGCGCGTATGTTTTTAAATGTAGATTCTGAAAACATAGATCCGCCTCCTTATTTCGCTCAGTTATTCAAAATTTAAAAACAATTTTTGGGTGAGATTGAATGCTTTCTTCAAAGTTTTTAGAGTTAAATTTGTCGAACGGATATATGGTTCCAACGCCTTTATTGAGAATGATTTCGTATATTTTTTCTTGCAGTCTCGTTTCTTTTGAAAGAAGTAAATTGTTCAAAATATGCCAAGTCTTGAACACTTGGCGACCTACCACGCTATGTAGAGATTTCCCATTCATCACAATTTCTTGGAAATTAGAAATTGTATAATCTCCGGAAGCGATACCGAATAAAATAATATCTCCTCCGGGTCGGACAGAGGCAATGGCTGCATTCAAGGCGTCGTTACTTCCAGCCATTTCAATAGAGGCGTCAACGCCTTCACCATGACGATCTTTGCGAATTTGTTCTATAACGGAAAGTATGGCGCCTTGGCCATTTTCTTCAGGAATCTTTATAGATAAATCGACGCCCAATCTTTCTGCGAGTTCTAAATTTTTTGAGTTCGTGTCTGTACCAATTATATAAGCGGCGCCTAAAGCTCGCGCTACAATGACGGAAAATAGTCCGATAGTGCCGCAACCAAAAATGGCCACAGATTTTCCCCGTAAATCTACGCGACTGCAAGCGTGCACCGCATTTCCTAAAGGCTCTTGGATTGCGGCGACTTCTGGTCTAATTTTGGAAATGTCGGTCCTCCAAAGCTCCTTTGCTGGCAGTTTTACCCTGTCGGCAAAGCAACCGTCGGTTGTGATTCCGATGATTTCATGGTTTGAACAAACGTGCGCTTCTCCGATTTGGCACTGATGGCATTTGCCGCAAAAAATATGAGACTCTGTAGTGACGATATCTCCAGGCTTATATCCATAATGCCTTTCGGCCACCGAACCCGTTTCGAGGATTTCTCCTAATAATTCGTGGCCACAAACTCTATAGCTTCCCCCTTTTAAATCGAGAGAATTAAAGATCATGTCTTTAAAAGCTTTGCGAAACCAAATGCTTTTATCGGAGCCGCAAAATCCTGCGTAAAGAGGTTTTATAAGTGTTTTGTTGGCGTCTTCAGGATGTTTTTTTTCGTCTAGAGAAGGGGCAAGGACTTCGGTCATTTCCATGCCATGAGTCAAATCCCAGTTTTTTTGCGGAGCATTGAGGGTTAGAGCTTTCATCAATTAAGCCCTCCATTAAATGGGAGCAATATTTATTTAGAGGGAAATGGCGATAAATTTATTCCCTATAATTAATATGAGTCCGATTAAAAAATCGGCAAGAGAAAAAGATGGTTGGAAAATATCGCCATAAAAGGCAGGAAGTGAATTAATTAGATTTTAAGGAATCTCTAATAATTCGATTAAGATTGTTTTTCTAGCAGGAAAACGGTCACTTGCGGGTTTAACTGGTTTTCTGGGCACATTTTTAAATGTTGGCGGAAAAAAGGCATTTCAACGATGGGATCGCCATTGAGTTGATTTAAGCCATAATGTTCTAATAAACCGGAAATCGGCAACGGCGCAATAAGGAAAAGCAAACCTCCCGGTCGTAAAGCGTTTGCAACTGCCGCTAACATGGCCTCGCAGTTTTCTCGGTCATGATAAAATCCGATTGGGATCCATTTAAAAATCATGTCGTACGATGAGGAATAGGCTTCTTCGACTTTATCGATTTCAGAAAAGAAATGCGTATTTTTTAAATTTTCTAGTTCGTTACGTGAGGCGGCGTGATTCCATAGCAGTTGGGCGTTTCTTATCGCTAATTCCGGGTCGCTGTACAAAACAGTGTAATCTCTTGGTTTTCCACAATCGACGCAGCCGGCAATGACCATGTCCATCGTATGAATTAATACTTTTTCCGCCGCTTCTAACTTATCGGGCATATCGGGATTTTCTTCCATGTAGTAGAAAATCTGATCCAACGCGATGGGCTGAACGGACCCTTCGTCTATTTCCGCTTCTCCCTCTGGATACAATGCCACTGTGTATTGAGCTTTGATAGGATCTGCTTTTGGAAGGTCGCCTTCAAAAAAGTCGTTCCAGGAAAAAGGAGGTTCTGCAAATTCTTTATTTTCGCCAATGGGTTCTGCGTTCCATTTAGAATCCATAGGAATTTCCCGGGAAGCGTTTCTGTCTTTTAAAATAATTTTTTCTTTTTCAACGATGAGTTGTCTTTGACAGGATGGGCGACCTCCCTTTGCGTAATTAACAAACGGGATTGTAATTGGATCGTCCTTGACAACCGCTTTATAAAGAAATTTTTCTTGGACGGTTACCGAAATTTGGTGTTCTTCGTTGAAATAACGCCATGGAGGCTCTTGTCTAGGACGCCACTCGATTTCATGCGATCGATAGGTATCCATAAAAACCTCAAAAATGTCTTCGTTTTTAGGTCCGGATGGTTCAAAGAAAGCTGAGAAAATATTAAAAGATTCTTTTGACGGATAGGTTGGTAGTCCTCGATATCTTAGCGGCGATAATTTTTGTTCTCGATTTTGGTCGTTGTACAAGCCCCAAATAAATTCAAATACCGCTCCACCGGTACCGGGTAATGTCGATTGGAAAAGCTCCACTACGGGAATGATATCTACCTTTCCCCAGTTAACCGAGAACATAAAGCTGATAAACATTGTTTGCTCAAAGCGACCGTCTCTTAAGGCAAACAAACCGTCTTTTTTGACATGGATATGGTATTTTCCTTTCCCTAAAGAATCAAAATTTTCGTCGCGATAGAAATATTTTAATTCGTCCATAGGGACTTGCCACGCCTCGGCGGCTTGTTTACGCAGACCGTCTTTTGTAATTGTTTCCCATCCAGGTTGGCCGTTAATATCTATGTCGGTTGAAAATTCTTTGCATTGAGGTTTTATTCCCACCCATTGATCGCTATCCAGTCGCATGCGCGCTCTTGAGAGTTTTGGCGGATCGCTTTCAGACTCTTCGTCCCACTGGCATTCATGTAAAACACGTCCACTGGGATCGAGAAATAAAAAACGTAAACCCTCCTCGTTATAGAGAACCCAATGACCGGCGCTATATTTTTTAACTCTAATATTCGAAGTGGTTAATTCGCCATTGGCATACCAAATGTCGGTGTCGTTTTCTTGTTGGTTTTCCAGCGCGGCGAAATTCTTTTGTAATTCCTCAACGGAAAGCAAAGTTGCGGCAAAATAGAGATCTTTAATACCGTCCAGTATTTGTTTGAGTTCTTGAGTGTTTGTCACTGTTTGAGTTCTAAAAGTTTTTAAGGAAAAATTTTTATACCCTAAAGAGGAGCGCAAAGCAAAGTTTTTGTAGATATTGCCTTTATATTGAAACTTATTGTCGATAATGACGATCTTAAGTTGACACAGAGATGGAGCCTTCATATAATTTTTAACTTCAATTTTAAATTTCCATTGAGAACTTATTTGTACGAGCTTATTTCCAAACGCTTATTAACTTAAAAAAGGTCCCCAAGCCGTGTCTGAAGAAAAAGAAAATTCTCCAAAGAAAAATCAAACAACCCAAATTGCAGAGGCCAGGCGTTTTGAACAGCTTGCTTATGACAGTTTGAAGAATAAAAAATTAGGCGATGCAGAAAGTAATTTTAAAAAGGCATTGGAATGTATAGAGGCGGCGGGCGACGAGCCTGGTAAGGCGTTTATTTATGGAAATCTTGGGAATCTCTATTTTCAAACCAAAAAGCTAGAAGAAGCGGAAGAAAATTATAAAAAGGCTCTGGATAAAATGGAAGAGCTGAAAAATGAATTAGGGATAGAAAATACGTTGGGCAATCTTGGAAACGTTTTTCTATATAAGGGAGAGTTTGAAAACGCACGCGATCATTACGAAAAAGCGCTTGAATCGACGAAAAAGTCTAATAATCCAGTTAACCAAGCCATGTATAGCGAAAACCTCGGGCATGTTTCTTTTCAATTAGAGGATATAGAAGCGGCTGAAAAACATTTTATTATTGCCAAATCGTTAGTAGGGAAAGACGAAGAGGCCATCAAGCGAATTGATGAAAACTTAAAAAAAGTTAAAAATCATTATAAATATATCCAAACCAAAGAAACGGTATTCCTTGAGCAAGCCGAAGAAATAAAAAAATCTGGAGATAAAGGAAAACTATTAAAAAAATACCAGGAGCTAGAAGATTTGTATTACGAAGGATCGCGAATGGATAAAGCCATCGAAGCGACTGAAATGTCCATTGCCGTTTATGAAGAGATGGGCGATAAACAGTCGGCGGGCATTCTTTATGGGAATATTGGCTCCATGATGATGCAGCTTGGCGCTAGCGGCGAAAACGAGATGTTTGGTAAAGCTGAAGATACATTTTTAAAAGCGTTGGTATGTTTAGAAGGCTCTCCAGATAAAAAAAGGCAAGCCTACTTGATGGGCAGTTTAGGGAATGTATATTTGGCTAAAAATGAATTGGATAAAGCTTCCGAGTATTTTCATAAGTCGACACGTTTATTGGGTGAATTGGGAGATGCTGTTGGAGAAGGACGAGGGCTTGCAAATATAGGCAATGCGCTGAGTCTAAAAAAAGATTGGGATGGTGCGCTTGATATGTTCCAAAAATCTCTAGTCATTATGGAGAAAATGGAAAACCGTCCAGGTATGGCTCAACAAAACGAAGCTATAGGCGACATCTTAAGAAGGAAGGAAATGTTTGACGAAGCTGAAGAGGCTTATAACCGAGCTTCCAGTTTGTTCGAACTAATGAAGGAGCCGCAAAGCGTTGAGAGAATTCAAGGGAATCTCTTGGCCATTATAAGTAATCCAAACTACCTGGAGAAGAGCCAGAAAAAACTTCGCGAAGAACTGAAAGCTCCAGAGGTTGAAAATGATAAAAAGAAAAAGGCGACCATTTTAGGAGAACTAGGCAATGTCTTATTTTTATCAAAGGACTTAGAGGCTGCGTCAGAGGTTTTAAAAGATTCTCTATCGATTCAGGAAGAACTTAACGACGAAGCGCAAATGGGAGCTATATACGGGAACCTTGGAAGCATTTACATGGAACTAAATAACCTTCCGGAGTCAGACGAGTATTTCAACAAGGCTATTCAACTTAAAGAAAAAACCGGCGATGAAAGCGGTTATGTTGAGCTCTTGGGACATAGAGCGAATGTTCTTTTGATGTTAAATAAATTTGAATTATCCGAAAAGCTAATGAAAAAGGCCTTAGGGCTTAATCAAAAGGCAAAAAATATTCAAGGGATGATTTCAGATCACAGAAGTTTAGGGAACCTTTGTTTACAAAGAACAGATTGGGCGATGGCCGAAAGGAATTATTTGGATGCCCGAAAGTTAAACGAGAAAATTAGCAACAATAGAGAATTAGTTGAGGACGATAGAAATTTAGTTAACTTGTTTATTCAAAAAGCGGATTGGAAACTGGCCGAAAAGCATGGTTTAAACGCTTTAAAAATTGCGGACGAACTAAATGATTTGTTGGGGGCTTGTAACGATTGCCGAACCCTAGCAACTATTTATACGGAACTGAAGCAACGCGGTAAAGTTGAGGAGTATTTCTTAAAAGCGTTAGAACGATCTTTAAAGTTGAACGATCTTAAAGAGATTAGCCTCGATTATAGGAACTTAGGGCAAATCAATATGGAGCGCGGATATCGAGAAAAAGCCGATAAGAATTTTTCAATGGCTTTGGAATCGGCTCAAAAGAGCGGCGATAAATCAGAAATCGCCGAAGTTTATCGAGGTTTAGGAAATTTATCTTTCCGAAATGGCAATCATAATGAAGCTGAAAAAATATATAATAAAGCCCTTGAGTTGACTATTGAAGCTGACGATAAAATAGGTTCTGCGAAGGATTATGCTTTTCTAGGAAATTTGAAATTCAAAGCCAAACAGTTTGAGGAGGCGCAAAATTACTTCGATAAATCTGCGGAATGTTTTAACGATTTAAATAACCAAGTTGGATTAGTTCAATTATATATGACTGTGGCTCGGCTAAATTTAGCGGAATCTCGAAAAGATCCATGCCAAGAGCAAATTGACAAAGCTAAAGAAATTTCTGAAAAATTAGGAAAACCGGAACAATTAGAAGAGTCGATCGAAGAGTTGGTAAAAATGCTCGAAAAAATCGACAGAATTTAAAAAAAAATAATTTATTGCGAAAAATATTGAAAAAAGCCTAGATATAGCTTTTGTTGGGTTTATTTTTGTATAAAATGCTTTGAATTATTAAGGGATAATTTGTCTTTCGTTATTTTTTTAATGACATAAAGTCTTAAAAAATGGTGGTTTACGGGTTTCTTTTGAGTTTTTTTAAAAAAAATAATCAAAAGTTAATATTTAAATGATTTAACTTCGTTTGAAATAAGCTTTAGTCTTTTAAAAACGGTGTTTTTTAGCTTTAACAAATTGTCTTGACAACCTGATGGACTTTTATATAATCCCTAGTTATCTGGAGATAAGAGGGGTATAATCTATTAATAGAAAAATGCCTTTTTACCGGGGCTGAGTAACTTAAAAAAATTGATTCTTAATTTATGAAAATAACGTACAGTCCACAATTGATGGAAGAGTCGACGTTCCGTCATCTTAACCATCTTGAGCGGTGTGGAATGAGAGCCGAGTATGACGAGTTCCATTCTTTAGCCGATCCTATATACGAACTCCCTGAAGACGATCGTGAACTCGCCTTTGAAAAAGTAAATAGAATATTTTTTCTTGAGCAACTGAGGTTAGGCGATTATGTAGTTAGATCTCTTGAAGCCTGTGGATTGATCCCTAAGAAAAAAAGAAGTATGAAAGCTGCCCCAACCGAGGAAAAAATTGCAGCCTCAGTCCCTTCCGACGATGCCGCAACCGATGACTTGGGAGTCGGCGAAGCTCCAATTCATGAAGCCATTGATCAAGCCCAAGGAGAAGAATCTCAAGACGAGGGCGATCTGGAATATGAATTGAGTAGAAAATTTGAAGAGAAAATAAAAGAGGTTTCCGTCAAGCGTGCAATCAATAAAGTTGACGAAGGTTCAAATGTGCTCAATCGGGTTTCAGGATTGCCGATAATTGAATTAAGAGTTCTTGCTAGTCGGTTTGCCGATAGCGAGGAAAGCAAAGAGCTTGAGGCATTTTTGATTCATGAGTTTATGCACGCAAAAGATATGGTGGATCCTGAGTTTGATTATGAAGACTCATACATTCCTGGCAACCCATCTGTTAAAAATTTAATTACCGCTCGGTTTAAGTTACTTTGGAATATCTATGTAGACTCAAGGCTTGCTCGACGTAATTTACCTGGAGTCATGTCTAAGGACGCTAGATATCGAGAGTTTGATAATTATTATAGGAAAATTCCAGAGCGACAAAGAAGAGGCATCTTCCATGGTGTTTGGGATACTGAAAAACTTTCCCATGAAGAGTTGCTTTCAATGGCTACCGATTTAGAAACCTTGATGGCCAAATATGTCGAATACGACGAGGATTTCACGGAAGAAGATCAAAGTTATATTCATCTTCCGGGTTCGCCTTGTCCGTTATGTAAATTTCCAACATATAACTGGGTGGACGACCCAGAAAGTGTTTGTGACGAAATGGTGATAGAAGCCATTCAAATCGATTTCCCCGATTGGGAAAGTAAAGATGGAGCCTGCGACCGGTGTGTTGAGGTTTACGAACTTCGAGCTGGTTGCGGTTAATATTTTATATTGTTTATTATAAACAGACAGGAGGAGGTGAAAGCACGATAATCACTTTTTAATTCTAGAAAATTTAATTGTTTTCTTGTGATTAATCTCTTTAAAGGGAGGGCAAGTTCCATGAGATTAAACCGTAGAAAGTTCTTACAGGTAAGCGCTGGTGTAGCTACGGCTATGGCGTTATCAAGTAAGAAAGTAGGGGCTCAATTAAAACCGGTTGTAAAGGTTGGGAATCCTT
>CAZMZH010000010.1:0-165361 GCA_964570665.1 uncultured Nitrospinota bacterium
GTTTCTTATTCAATCAACACAGACCCAGGGTCTGGGTCGGGCGCTCGGAATGACGGGCGAGAAGGAATTTTAGTAGAGCGAGTAGCTATTTTAGGATTCCGTGGAATTTTAAAACAAAACTTTGTTTGACGGGCGTGTTGGGATTGACCTTCTCCCATTTATAATCTAGTAATCCATGCGAATAAACGGTTAAGAAACCTTTAGAGACTTGGTCATTAACTTTTGCGTTGGAAAAATAATGGACTTGAGCAATTGCCGACAATGAGAAGTTTTTCGTAGTTAATTGTATTAGGAACATGATTTTATTTGACTCTAAAAACAGGAAGTAGAGATGGGGATAAGTGTAGGGCGTGAGTATTCGGTTTTAATTATTTTTTAATTCTTTGTTCTCTGTTTTGGTAATAAAAGTTTTGCATACTTTGATATGGGTCAAGAGCGTCCTGGTCTAAAGCCTTTTTATCTTCGATGTAAAATGAGAATGAATTGACTTGTTCTCCAACGGTCAAAGCTGCATTGCCCATAAATGGCAGAAAGTAGTTTGACGGTGTCAATAGGCCATCTATGGCTCTGCCAAGGGCATGACGCGATGATGTGGGTCCAAAAACCGGTAGAACTAAATAGGGCCCATGGGGAGTTCCGTAGCTGGCGAGAGCTTGATCAAAATCTTCGTCGACAGAATCCAAACCGGCATAATCTTTCGCAACATCAAAAAAGCCTCCAATACCAGCGGTTGAATTAATTAGAAACCGGCTAACTGTGCGTCCTGATTTTTCGAAATTTCCCTGTACAGCGCTGCTGACTAACCGAGCTGGCATGCCCACATTGTCGAGCGCGTTGCGGATAGCCAAGCGAGCGGGTTCGGGCATGATAAAACGATAACCTTTTGTTAATGGCTCAAAGAAATAACTTTCGATGTTTGAATTGACGCCAAACATAAATCGGTTAAAAGATTCGAATCTATCGTCTACTTCTGGAGCGCGCGCAAAGTCGTCGTCGAATGGATCTTCGGCGTCATCATAATCCAACTTTTCTTCTTGCTTGGGTTTAGGCTCTTTTTTTTGTTTAGTTTTTGGTTTTATTTTTTGTTTGGGTTTTTTTAAAGATTTTTTTTCAATATCGATTTCGATTTCTTTAGCGGCCAATAAAATCGAGTTTGGGCTTTTATTAGAAATTACGATGGGTTTATTGGTTTCTGCCGCGGGTATTTGATTGGCAGAAAAAAGGATGAAACTCAACCCAATTAAGAGATTTAGAAATTTAGATTTCATAAAAATTTAACGAAATTTATTTGAGATTAAAAAATAATCAAGTAGCTTTATTGTATATTGATTTTAAAGAAGAATTCACCTCAAAAATTAGTTTCGTTAAGAGTCCCAGCCATTCCCTACTATAAATTCTTTCAACCTTGAGTTTGATTTGGATATCGGATGGAGCCATTCTTGGAGCATGGATCGCGACCAAACGGTTTCAGATCCTAGAGGAGAGAAACTGTATTGGTATAAATCGATTTTAATATGAGTTGGCGGTTGATTTGGGAAAGGATTTTTTTCAATCAAGCCAAGGGTATTAGAATCGTTTTTTAGAAGCTTCCAGACAAAATGTAAGAGCCATGGTTCCCTTTCTGGTCGCGACATAGCGGCAAACCATAATTGCCAATCAAGGCGGTAATGATAAGGAGATATGAGAGGAAGAGACTGCATTGTATCTCCAGGCTTGGCTTTGAACTCATAAGGTTTCCAAATCGTTTCTGGCGTAACAATGGGATCGGTCGTTCCTTTTAAAATTAGTTCCCTGCGTTCTCTACCTATCGAACCAAAGGCTCCGTACGTATTTACTAAATGTAATTTGTTAAATGAAGCGTTCATTACCTGATTGGGCGCAAATAGGTTGTTAATGACGGATACACTCAAGAACGCTACCAAAGCTGTGATCGTCCAGATAATCGGGTTTCCCCATTTTGCAGGTTGAGCTTCTTCTGCCGCATCTACCGCCCTTTGAACCAAATTTTTTGGAAAGATTTTTTTTAAAAAACCGTCGTCAAAACAAGCGATCGTCGCTGTAATGGTAAGCCAATTTAGAAAAGAAAGGTTGCCGCTCAATATTAGCAGTCCTTGAAAGGAAACTAGAATGGCTCCAGAAAAATTTCGGGTCCATCGCCGCGGACCAAAAATAAAGAATGGAACAATCAACTCGACAAAATGATTCCAAAGCGTTCCCAAGCGGTGGAAAACTTTTGGCATGAAATGAAAGAGTGGAGATAAAAAGTTTGGTATGGGTTGGGTTTCATAATGGTAAAAAAGGCACGATAAGTTTCTCCAGCAAGAGTCGCCTCTTATTTTTATTAACCCTGCTCCTAAGTAAATTCGAAAGGTAAGCCAACGTAGAAGCCAAATAATTAAAATAGGTGGAGATGATTTTGGAAATGGTCGTGGGTCAAACAGTGGACATAAAAATATTGCCAGGAAACCTGTTTCAAGAAGTTGGATTTCCCAGCCGTAGCCATACCAAAGTTGCCCTATATGCACGAATGATAAATATAAAAACCAAATAAAAAAGAGGATAAAGGCATTCGCAAAACCTATCAGTATTAAGAATGAAATACTCACCCCTAACCAGGCCATTGTTAGTAAAAAATTATCTGAAAAATAAAATAAAAATAAAGTCGGCCAAGAAATAAATGCCTGTAATTTATTTTGATGAACTTCTATTAAAGAATTTAAAAATGAGTTTGCCGGTAATAATCCATATTCGCCAATAAGAGGAACCGCTTGAAAGGATGCGGTTAAAAAAGCGAAAAAATAAACAGCGCCCAAAGCTCTTAAAAAAACAAAACGGGTTAGCCAATATTCTGGTTTGGTTTTTCCATTATGGCCAAAGAAGTTAATGAAAAGGATCCAACGAGTTTTTAAAAGTTTCACCATAAAATTGATTTAACCCCACCAGTGGGTTTAATTCCTCGTGGCTTGCCACGTCTTTTAAAAATGCTTCTTTATTAGAATATCCCAGGCGCTTTAGGCGAGGACGCTCATTTTTGAACCTCTAAAGATTAGTAGCCAAAGTCCAGTTCGGGAATCAGGTTATTGGCGGTAACCCACTCATAAAATTATCTAGAATATAAGAAAGAAACAATCAAAAGATTACAAATTATTGTTTTAAAAGGGTTTTCTTTCTTCTTTTTTTGCCGGCGGGAGGAACTTTTTTTCTCTAAAGGGCTATTAATTTCAGTAAATTTGTTTAAATTAGTTGATATTTTTCAATGGAATGTTATTATGAATCATCCAAATTAATTGTTGCAGGTCCGATTTCCATATTTTTAAGGGAATTGGAGAGAATATCCAAGAGTGTTAGGTTTATGGCCCTTTTTAAAAAATTACTGAGCTTCGCTTTGGTTTTTATCGTTTCTGCGGGTTTAAGCTTTAAATGTTTTACATTTTTCGCTGAATTCAAGGAAGCCCAAGTAGCGCAATTGAATTTAGAGCGATTGGATATTCCGACATCTAATCCAATAATTTCCTCAGAGAACTCAAAAAATAATAAGACCGAATCGGTTTTTACAATTGATAACCTAACGGCTCCAGTTACAAAGTTTACAAAAAAAATAAAGGACGCAACTTGGCTTGTCTTTACTAAGTTGGCAAATCGTGAGAAATCGAATTCAGAAAAAAAATTCTCCATTGCGCAAAACCAAGATAAATCAATAATCGTCTCCAATTTGGAAGAATCGACTCTTTCAGAAAATAAAGCCGAATCGAGCGACGGGTTTTGGTTTTCAAGGTATGGTTCTGGGTTGATTAGATATGTAATAGCGGCCTTGCCAAAAGTGATTCCCAAAGGTTTGGCAAGTGGAACGAGCGTTACAAACGATTCTAATATTCAAATTGCGCAATTAGGTTCCGCACCGATTGGAGAATCGGGATTATCCGAAAAAGCGCTTCGTAAATCGCAGCCCAAACCTCTCATTCCTCCAGCGTTTTCAAGCGCAGATATTAAGGTGATCGAGGACAGTCGAAATATTATCGATCCGGGAGACGGCCCGTCATTTTTTGTGAAAAAAATCGAACTTGAAGGTAACACGCTTTTCTCTAACGAAATCCTTGAGCCTATTGTTGATGTAGGGGAGGGGATAGACGCCACCTTAGGAATTTTGGCCTTATACGCGCAAGAAGTAACCGCCTATTATTCCGCTAAAGGTTACATTCTTACTGAAGCTTATATCCCAAATCAGAAGATTGAAAACGGTGTTGTCAAAATGTCGGTGAATGAAGGTTTTATAGACGATGTAGAAATTAAAGGAGGGAAATTCCTCGATAAAGAGAGCGTAAAAAATAGATTTTTTAATGTCCAGGCGGAAAGCATTATGCAAGAGGCGACCTTGGAACGAGTATTACTTGAGCTCAACGATGTCAGGGGAATTACAGCTCGTTCAACCTTGAAGCCTGGAAAGATTTCTGGCTCTTCAGACCTTGTATTGGAAGTGGATGAAACTCGCCCTTATTATTTTGGTATTGACGCCGATAACTTTGGGTCGGAGTTTACAGGTCAAGCGCGATTTGGAACCACTGTCATAGCAAATAATTTATGGAAGTTTTCTGATGAAGTTTTTTTAAGAGCGGTTAAATCGGACGACAATCAGAATTTGATTTCGAGCTATTACAAATTACCCTTGGATAAATTTGGAAGAACGACTTTTAAAGTTGGATACACTTATTCGGACCAAGCGTTGGGAGCTAGTTTGATCGCTTTGAATGCGTTTGGCCGAACGAATATTCTTAATCTCGAAGTTGGTCAGTCGATTTTGCGAACCAGAAATTACCGGTTAGATTTAAGATCTGGTTTCGATTATAAAAAATTCAGAAACTTTCAATCCGGATCTACTTCAAGCTCCGACAATATGACCGATATTTATTTTGGAGTCGCGGGAAATTTTTCGGATAGTTACAATGGACAGAACTCGATCGATCTTAAAATTCAGCAGGGGATAGGGGGTACAGATTCAACGTCCGCTCATCCTTCGAGAACAAATGCAGACGCTACCACAACGATCGCCACCTTTGATATTACTAGATTCCAAAACCCAGGATTTTGGGATAGTTTTTTAATTTTAGGTTTAGGTGGGCAATTTTCTAGCGATAGAAATTTATCGCCAGGTTTATTCGCTGTAGGGGGTTTTGGAACGGTAAGAGGGTTTCCCTTAGCCCAACTTTCAGGAGATTGGGGGTACTCCGCTTCAGCCGAATATGTCGTTCCTGTTCCTATAGATTATCCCATCGGGATTGGAGATTTAACGGTGAGTAAAGTTCTTTCGATTAATGGATTTATAGAACATGGAAGAGTTTTTTCGATAAATCCTGAATCTGGAGAAAGAAACGATTCGATTACTGGCGTGGGAGGAGGCGCGCAACTCAATGTCCCGCTTGGTAAAGATTTACCAACGTTAAACTTAGCTTTTAATTATGGTTATCCAATTGGTGGGCCGATACCTTCAAATGGCGAGTTTGGAACGGTCTATGTCAATGGAGGTTTGACTTATTAAAAAGTTTATTAAGATGATTTACAAATCGAAAAATTGATCTAGTTTTTTATCGCTCCTCGGCATTTTACCCGTTACTGTTTCCCACACTTCTTTTGTTTCCATACA
Organism: uncultured Nitrospinota bacterium; assembly: GCA_964570665.1. Lineage (GTDB taxonomy): Bacteria > Nitrospinota > Nitrospinia > Nitrospinales > JAJDAT01 > JAJDAT01. The sequence continues at coordinate 5,639 of CAZMZH010000010.1, forward strand.
TAAATAAACCGGCATATTTTCCGACCGTTTTTTTATAAAATTACGGATTGTATCGTAGGCTTTATTTCTTATTGGGCGTAAATATCGAAACTTTCCGTCTTCGCTAGTGACATGCTCGCTATTAAATAAAATGGTTTCGGGGTGTCTTTGCTTGATGACTTTTTTTAAATTGGGACGGTAACGAAAACTTCCAAGGCTAATCCATTCAATATTTTCGTGTCGTAAATTATCAAATAAAGTGTCGGTCAATTCTTTATAAGCGGTTTCCCAACCGGGAAAAATGATGATTGGATCGAAATGAAAGCCAACTTTAAATCCATTATCCTGACATAACTTAGCCGCTTTTATTCTAGCGTCTAAACTTGCCGTTCCTTTTTCTTCGGAATCCACTATTTCGGAAGGATTCACGGACCATGAGATCACAACATTTTTTGGATCGTGTTTTAAAAGGTTATTAACGCATGACGATTTCGTTTTTAATTCCAATACGGCATTATTTTGTCGATTAAAAAAGGGGACTAATAAATCGGTATGCGGTATGACATCGTCAAGGGCTAAACTATCGGCTATTTCTCCGGTGCCGACTCTAAAAGTTCTTTCCGGGTGGTCGGCGAATACGGCGCCTAGTTCCGATAATACGTCTTCTAGGTTTACAAAAGCTTGAAGTATGGGGTTGTTTTCTAAAAAATCCTGGAGGATGCAATACGAACAATCGTATATACAGTTTGACGTTAGATTGACAATATAATAATTGCAACAGACCATTCCAGGGCTAATCCCAGGACATTTCTTAAGAAAAGATCCTTCAAACTTTGAAAGAAATAGAATTTTTTTAGAAGCGCCAAATGAGTCCGCTTGGGTTGCGTTTATTTCTTCAAGAATGGATTTACGACACGCATTTTTGATTATCGGAACCATAGGGAAACGTTCAAGAACGCTTTTGGATAGGGCGTAACTTTCGGCGCCCTCTTCTAAATAAATGGCTTCAGGAGAAAAAGTAATCAAAATATTGAATTTGGTTTGGCGTTACTAAAGTTGTCAATTTATAAATAATTTGAGATAATAACAAGTAGTGTAGTGAATTGGCTAGCCGATATTTGAGCGTTGGCCAAAAAAAATCTCAATCAACGCATTTTTTCTTAGCATTATACATCCTTCCCTGGTAATTATTTCCAAATTTGTCTTAAACTTTTCTTCTTCGCATGGATAATAAATCTCCAATTTTAGGTCAACTCAGAACTGAAAGCCCTTCCAGCGGTAAGAAAAACTTTTTGGCAATCGCTCTTGTACTTTCTTTAAGTTTAAACGCTTATTTTCTTTGGTTTGATAAAGACCAAAACTCGACTCCTACTGCGGAAGCAAGTTTGCCTCAGATCGTAAAACCTGCGGTAAAAACTATTGAGACTGAAAATGCCTCATTGCTACGGGATAAAGCATCAGATTCCACCGTTTCCACCGATGACACTAAGAAAAACTTTGAAGTTGCGAAAGCGTCTTTTGAACCGATAGAATCGGTAAAAAGAGGAGCTGTCAGAGCGTTAAGTTTTAAGATAAAAAGTTCTTTGAACTATTCTTTATGTAGGATTATTTCTAAAGAAAATGGGTGTCGTCAGCTGGCGGCCTATATTAGTAGATTGTTGACTTGGAATATAAACATTAATAAAGAGATGCGTAAGGGAGACTTGGTTAGAGTCATTTATGAAGAGTTAAACAACCAAGATAAGTTCCATGTTTTAAAATTAAGTTATCAAAGCGCATATCATGGGAAGATTTTTTCTTTTAGTTTTTATCACATTCCAGGAAGAAAGTATGGAGCGTATTTTGACAAAAAAGGGCGGGAGGTTTCTCCACGAATATTAGATAAGCAAGCTCCAATAAAAGATTATATTGAAATAACTTCCCTTCCTGGCGATTATCGTAAAGGTCGTTTTTCTGGTCATAGAGGAACGGATTTTAAAGCGCATGTTGGCACTCCTATTTATGCAAGCTTTGAAGGTAAAGTTGTCCGCAGAAATTGGAACACGAGAGTTAACGGTTATTGCTTAGAAATAGATCATCCTAAAAAAGGGGTTATCACTCGCTATCTACATTTGAGCAGAGCTTTGGTTAAGCGAGGAGAGTATGTCAAACAAGGTCAAAAGGTAGGCGAATCTGGCAATACCGGTAGAAGCTTTGCGCCTCATTTACATTACGAAGTTCAACAGCGAAATGGGAAAAAGAAATTTATCCATCCTTTTAAGTCTAAAACTCATCAGTTTGTTAAACAAGACGTCCCCTCTGCCCGAAAAGATGAATTTTTAAAAACAGCAGCTGGTTATGAATCTCTTTTTGAAGATAGCTAAAAAATAATAAATTGAGTTAAAAAATTCAATCGCTGTTTTTTAAAAAATAGTTGGCCTCCAAAACCTTTAGACTTTAATATTCTTAAACCCTCGATAGTGTTTGTTATGATAAAGCCCAAAATAGTTTTAGGGCTTGATTTCCTTCCATTAGCCTCGTCGCTTGTCGAAACGTTTTTTACATATCATCAGATTAAATGAGGCGATCTAAAGTAAAAAAAAAGAAGGATAAACGACCGACTTTAAAACGACGTTTTTTGTTTTGGATTTTAAAGTTGATTGTCGTTCTCTTTTTACTTAGTTTGCTTCCGGTAATCATTTATCAATACGTAAACCCTGTAACAACTCCGCTGATGTGGATTAGATGGGCGGAAAGTGAAGAAATTCGACCGTCTCCCCTCGTAATAGAGAATTGGGTTCCATTAAAAGATATATCGGGTAACCTTATAAAAGCTGTAGTCACCGCTGAAGACGGTAAGTTTTTTAATCACGCCGGTTTTGATTGGGGCGCAGTCGGAGACGCTTTTTGGCACAATTTAAATTCTAACAAAAAAGTGGGGGCCAGTACGATAAGCATGCAAACGGCTCGGAATGCATTTCTCTGGCAGAGTAGGACATGGTTTAGAAAAATTTTGGAAGCTTATTATACCGTTTTAATAGAGACATTATGGAGCAAGGCTCGAATTTTGGAGGTGTATTTGAATATTATAGAGTGGGGAGAAGGAATTTTTGGTTGCTCTCGAGCGGCTCAGTTTTACTATTCTCAATCTCCAAAAACGCTTTCTGTTGAAGATTCGGCTTGGCTAGCTTCTATTTTGCCAAATCCGAGAGTATGGTCGAAAGAATCATCGTCAAAAAAAATATTTAAGGCAAGAATGAGAATATTAAAAGGAATGAAGGTTGTTAAAATTCCTTCTTCATTATTTAAAGAAGTTTCCAAGTGATCCACTTACAAATATCAAAAAGTCTTCAGAAAAAAATTAGAAGCGGCTATCCCTGGGTTTTTAATTATCAGATTCTCAATGGTCCTTTAAAAGGAAAACCTGGAGATTTAGGCGTTGTTTACGATTCAAATAACCGTTTTTTGGCTATTGGTTTAGTAGACCCGAAAGATGAAATTTGTTTTCGAGTTTTGCAACGAGGTAATCCAATAGCGATTAACGAGAAATTTTGGGAGGAAAGATTTAGAGCCGCTCTTGTTATTCGAGAATCGTTAAAGGGATTGCAAACGGATGGATATAGAGTATTAAATGGTGAAAACGACGGTTTTCCCGGGTTAGTTTTAGATCGGTATGGAGAAGCGGCCGTTTTAAAAATATATTCAACTTCTTGGATTCCTTACCTAAAAATATTGAGCGGTATAGTCCAAAAAGAACTCCCCGTAAAACGAGCTGTGATCCGATTGGCAAGAAAGATTGCGACGGTTTGTTTGAAACAATTTTCCATTCAAGAAGGAGATTTATTATTTGGAGAATCTCTTGAAGCTCCAGTTCCATTTCTTGAAAATGGGTTATCTTTTGAGGCCGATATATTAGAAGGTCAAAAGACTGGATTTTATTTTGACCAGAGAGAGAATCGTGAAACTATTCGCGAATTGGCTTTGGAAAAAACAACATTAAATGTTTTTTGTTATACAGGAGGGTTTTCTGTTTATGCGCTTGCTGGAGGTTGTAAAAGTGTTTTAGAAATCGATTCAAATGCGTGGGCGTTGGAATCGGGAAGAAAAAATGCGGAGTTAAATTTCTCCGATTCAAAAATAGCGGCTAATTTTTCTCAAAAAAGAGGAGACGCTTTTCAAGAATTAGAAAAATTAAAGAAAGAAAGGCAGGAGTTCGATTTAACGATTTTAGACCCTCCCGCTTTTGCTCGTAAAAAAAAAGAAAAACCAAGCGCCTTAAAAGCTTATTTTAGATTAGCCGAAATGGGGGCTTACCTTGTAAAAAAAGACGGCGTTTTATTTGCGGCATCCTGCTCTGCTCCGGTGTCCTCTGAAGAGTTTTTCGAGGCTGTTAGTAGAGGAGTGAGAGCCGCAGGTTTTGAATTTTTGCCTTTTAAACGATCGGGACATGCCATTGATCATCCCATTAGTTTTAAAGAGGGAGCCTATTTAAAAGGGATCTTTGGTAAAGTAATTTAGTCGTAAGAAAATCCTTAGCTTTTTGTTTTTGGCCATGAACAGCCATTATGGAATTAGGGCTTGCGAGTTGCCACAAGTAAAAATATTAAATTATTAGAGATTCACTTAAATTTTCGGCACCAGAGCTTTACGTTTTTTGCGCAGTCTTTTTGTGGATTCATGAATCGAGCGCTGTTGACGCATTCTTCGAAGTTCTTAATACCAGTCACTTCAGTAGCGTAAGCGCACCAATTTTCCTTTTTTTCCTCATTATCAAAAGGTTGATCTTGCCATAATACTTTTTCAAAGCAAATATTTGTATTTGCTTGTCTATTAGATTTTCGATTTTTCTTTTTACAAAACGAAAGGGACGCGTTTGAAGCGGAAGCGGGGAACTCCTGCCCGCAAGCATAACCTATGACAGGAAGGGTGGCTCCTCTTTGATCTCCCGGGGTTTGAAGAAAATTTTGATGAATTGCCCCGTATCCAATTTCTTCACAGGTTTTCGCGACTTTACACGAGTCGCCACATTTCTCAATAGCGCATTTTTCGGCTTCCGCTACGGATTTTTTATTTGTGCAATGTCCAAAACTGGATCCGCTTTCGTTCACGGCTATGGAAACCACAGCTCCAACAGGGGCTGAAAAAATTAAGAAAAATAGAGAAGTAATTCCTGCGACACCAATATTAAAAAATTTGTTATTGGTTTCGATAGAATAGGCCATGGTCCCCCCTGAAAAAAATTAAAAAGCTTATGATAGATCGGAATATTCCTAATAATTTTAAACTATTTTTAAGTTATTGTCTTTATTTGCAATTTGAAAAAAACGAAAAGTCTCTTTTGATTCTTCCAAAAAAAAGGGTGATAATATTAAAAAACTTAAAGGGAGAATATTCGGTTGAGGTCTTTTATTTTTGGTTTTCTGATATTTGGGATGGTTGGATTGCCTGCCTTTGGCTTTGCCAAAGAAGTGAATTATGACTCCTTAGCGTCTAAAGCGGTAAAGTTAGGCGCCAAGAAGAACCCTGAGGAAGTTATAAAGTTATTGTCGCCTTACAAAAAAGATCCTGAAAATTTAAGCGACGTTTTTTTTAATAACCTGGGAGTTGCCTATAAGACTATTAAAAGATTTCGAAAAGCTGAATGGGCTTTTCTACGATCGTTAAAAATCTCAAAAAATAAGCCGATAACAAATTTTAATTTGGCTATAACTTATTATGAATTAGCTCAATTCGAAGAGTTTCCTCAACTCAAGCTCAAGATCCTAGAAAAATCCGCTCATTATTTGACAATTTGTTCTAATTTAGATCCAAAAAACAAGAAGTTGAAACAATTAAATAAGTGGAAAAAGTTTATTTCTAAGCGTCTGGCGGTGACTAAAGAAGAATCGATTCCAAAGTACCGAACGCATTATTAGGTAAGATAAATGTTGAATATTTTTTGTTAAAAAGTAAAATATTTTGTTAGTTTCCTGCGCTTTTTTTTTTGATAAAATAAGATTTAATCATCGTTCGTTTGAACGTTTTTTTAATAAATCTCAACGCTAACAGTCCCCATTGTTTCTGATAAGGATGAAGTATCCTTTTTCCACCAATTCCTCGCTCGCTTCTTTAGCGCTGTGCCGCAATTCGATAAAAAATTACCAGTAAAACTTATCAAAAAATCCTTACTAATTACCAAGAACATTATTCTTTTTGCTGTATTGACCGAGAGAAAATTTCTCTCGATAGTTATTTAGAATTCATAAACTCTTTGTACCTTTCGATTCGTTCTATCTCCAAATACTCTATCTCTTAACGCGTACTTCTTCCTATTTTTCAATGGCCAAAGATTTAAGAGAGATAAATAACCTTATTTCTTCGATAACCATAAAAGTTCAATCATTTAAAGAGAATATTTTTATGTAAATTTGTTATAATTAGTTTAAATTTAAACTAATTATAAGATTTTCCGATAAGTAACTATTATCAGAAAACATTAAATTTCAGTTATTAAGAGGTAGCGATGTCCACTATTAAAAAAATTTGGTCTTTTTTTTCTCGAAAAATGCCCTCCGATATAAATTCAGTTACCGAAAAGGCTGATGAGATGGACCAATTAGATTTTGGACCAAAGGAAACGCAAGTAATTAACGATAATTTTTATTACGATACTTGGGAAAAAAGAGGGAGTGTCATTTACAATCGACAACCAGCCTCTGAAATCAAAGGTATGGTTTTGGATTGCGAGGTTAGAATTCACTAAATTCTAATTTTGGTGAATCCTTTTTAAAATCTAAAGTTCTTTTAGATGTTTCTAAAAGGCTTTATATTAATTTTCTCCTTGTTTATGCGCCTTTCATGAATTGTCCTTCTTGTTCTAACGCTCTTTCCATATTTTCTTATGGTGGATTAGGGATCATGGCCTGCCAAAACGGTTGCGCTGGAATGTGGTTTGATCGGTATGAAATAAAAAAAATAAACTCAAACAATTTTAGAAGCGGTCGAGAACTTTTGAAAATTGAGCAGGCTGAAGGCGTTCGTATGTTTCGCAACGTGGACCATGTTTGTCCAAAATGTGAAATGACTTTATTATTGCGTCACTTTTTTGATAGAAAACGCGGTTTAGAAGTAGATCAGTGCTCCCGTTGTGGCGGTATTTGGGTGGAGATGGGAAAAGTAGTTACAGGAGAACCGTCGGGAGTTGAAAAAGAAAAGATGATTGACGACTATTTTATGTTTATTTACGAGAAAAAAATTTTAAAAATGGATTTGATGATCTCAGATGTCAGGTTGGCGGCTGGACAAATTTTGAAAGTTTTTAAATATTTGGGAATGTCAGAGGCTTTAGACTTGAAATTGATCTAAAATAAGAAGAATTAATAAAAGTTTGAGACAAATAAAAAAGCCGTAAGAGGCTTTACCCTCTTACGGCTTTTTTATTTCAAAACGGTAGCTGTTCTACGCAATAGCTAGAAAATTACAAGCCTCGTAGCAAGCGTTACAATTGATACATATGTCCATGTCGATGTGAGCGGTAACTTTCCTTGTCCCTCCGGTAATAGCTCCCGTAGGACAAGGTTTAACGCAGGCGCCACAGGCTACACAGTCGTCTTCTTTTACGACGTATTTATACAGCCCTGTACATTTTGCAGCGTCGCACACTTGATCCACTATGTGTCTTTCGTACTCTTTGCGAAAGTACTTTATACCAGTAAGAATTGCTTTAACTGCAGTTTCTCCCAACCCACAAAGCGACGATACATTTACCTCTTCCGCTAGAGCGTAAAGCTTATCAATATCCTCAACTTTGCCGCGGCCTTCTGAGATATCGTCCAATTTGTTCTTAATTAAAGTAAGACCGATTCTACAGGGAGTGCATTTACCACAAGTTTCGGCTTCGTTAAATCCGAGTGAAAACTTAGAGAGGTCAATAACGCAAGCGGACGCATCGTAAGCGGCAAAGCTAGCTTGTCCCATAATTACGCCTGATTCTAATAAGCTTTCATAATCAGTAGGAGTATTGGCTTTTTCAGGAGGTAGAAAACCTCCAGTAACTCCGCCAACATGAAGTACTTTTAAGTCCTTTTTCTTTTGAATTCCCCCCACATCTTCAATAATGTCTTGAAACGTTTTAGCCATACTATATTCCAGTAGGCCATTATATTTGATGTTCCCAGACACAGCCCAAGTTTTACAACCCTTTGCGTTTTCGTTACCCATGCCGGCATACCAACTTGCGCCTCTATCTTCTCTCATGATTGCGGCAACTGTTGCGTAGGTTTCGGCATTATTTAAGCTAGTGGGGTTTCCCCATAGGCCATTGCTTGCCGAATGTGGAGGCTGTGGTTTAGGAAAGGGTCGCTTTCCTTCGATTGAAGATAATAAGGCTGTGGATTCGCCGCCTATAAATGCCTCGATGCCTTGATGAATCGAAATATCAAAATTAAATCCTGAACCGCAAATATTATCTCCAAGAAGATTTCGTTCTTTTGCCTGTTCGATCGCCATGGTTAATCGGTTAACTGCAATGGAGTAATCGGCTCTGGTATAAATGATCCCTTCCGTGGCCTGGATTGCGTATGCGGCAATAATCATGCCTTCAAGCATTTGATTAGGATTTCCTTCCATCACGCTACGATCCATGTAAGAAGCGGGGTTTCCTTCGTCGCCATTGACGACAAGAAAGCGATTATCGCTTTGGGTGTTTGCCGCTATCTCCCATTTTTTCGCAGTTAGAAAACCGCCACCGCCTTTGCCCCGTAAACCAGATTTTTTAATCTCTTCAATGACTTCTTTGGGTTTGTATGTTTTTAAAACATGTTTGAGTGATGTATAGCCGCCAACCTCAAGATATTCTTCAATGTTTTCGGGGTCGATTCTTCCGCCAAATTCTAAAGCGACTCTTTGTTGCTTATCGATTAGTTCGTAATAATCTTTCTTAGAAGCGGCTTTTGCGAAAGGTTTTCCTCCCACAATATGGCTTTTAATAATATCTTTAACCATTGCTGGTTTTACTTTTTCGTAAGTAATTCTTTCTTCGCCTATATACAGATCGACCAAAACGTCTCTACTGCAGTAACCTCGGCATCCTACTTGGCCCATTGAGCAATGTTTCTTTTCGCCTAATTCAGCATCGGCATTGAGTTCGCCTAGTTGCTTCTCAAACTCTTTATAAACTTCCATTCCGCCTTCGGCTAAACCGCTTAGACTTAGGCAAACGGTTACTTTGATTGTCTCTTTCCCATCAGCCTTTGCGGCAGCTTTGGGAGCTTCCTTGACAGCAGCCATTAAACCTCTCCTTAAAACGTCTTTTTTATAAGTATTCTTTATAAAATCCAGTCGTTTTACTTAAAAAGTCGACTTTTTCAAAACCTGGATTAAAAACAGTATGTAAACCCTGAATTATAACTATTTGTGTAGAGATTTCCAGCATTTTTTCCTTTTTGGACTCTTAATTAGAATTTGGTTCTATGGATATTGAAAATTAAACATTTAAATAATAAGTGAATCATAGGTAAATCTTTATTTTTCATCTAGTTAACGGTTTTTTGAGATTGTGCAAAACCCCTAAAGAACATGGCAGGGGGTTACCAAAGAAAGACTTTTTGATGTTTTCTAGATTTGATTTTGAATTATTTAGAATTAGTAGATTTTTTTTAAAATGTTCTTAATTTTAAAGGTTGGCTACTTTTGTTTTATTAATTGTTAGAAATTGTTGTTTTTGGCGACTAATTTGTTGGACAAAACTATTTATTTTTCCATAATTAACTAATTGTTTATTTTTGCGGGATATCATGAAAAAGGGCGAAAAAACTAAAGCGATCATCCTTAAAGCGGGAAGAGATTTGTTTTGGAAATTTAGCTTTAAAGATATTTCAGTCGATAATATTTGCAAGGTCGCCGAAGTCAATAAAGGTACTTTTTATCGCTATTTTGAATCCAAAATAGACCTTTGTCTAAAAATAATCGACCATAACTATGAAATGTTAATTCAAGATGTTTTCGAAGCGAGCTTTGCCGAAACAACCGACCCTTTCGCAAAGTATGAAGGTATTATCAGACGGATATACGATTTACAAAATGGGTTTTTTGAAAACGAAGGTCGATGTCGCGGCTGCCCTTTTATAAATTTGGCTATGGAGCTTGCGAACCAAGATGAGTCAGTTCGTAATAGTTTGAATAAAGCCTTTGAAGGAATTAGCAATTATTTCGGCGAGATTTACGTTCAGGCCGAGCGACAAGGTTTGGCAAAAATAAAATGCGATAGAAACGAAATGGCTCGAAAGATGCTGTATGTTTTTAACGGTTCCGTGGTAAGCGCTAAAATTGAAAAAAACCCCGACCTCATTTTGGAAGCCATTCCAGTAACCAAAGTTCTTTTGGGTGTTGTCTAATTGAGTCGTTAAACGCCCAGTCTTGTTTTTATATTTCCCTGAAAAATAATGACTCATCTCTATAAGATATAAGTTTTCTTATTTTTTAGGATTCTTAAACATGGCTCCATGGCCGGGAATAATCCAGTCGGCTATCTTTAAAATCCTTTCTCGATGTTTTTCAATTTCGTTTTGGTTCCAGGCTAATGGATCAACTTTTGGTCCCATGTCAGGAAACCACCATAAGTGGGTAAAAGCGTAAATTCCTTTAGCGGTTTTTACAATTAATGAAGCGTCTTCTTTGGTGTGACCGGGAGTTTTCATTACCGTAATTCCAGGCGCAATTTCGTAATTGTCTGGGTGGTCTTTCCACAAGTCGTTTTTATATTTTGCCCAAAAATCCACAACTTCCGCGTTAGGGAACATGGCTATGTTAATTGTGTGGTCGGGGTGATGATGGCTGATGAATATATGCGTTACCTCTTCGGATGCGACATTATGTTTTTTTAAAGAATTCTCTATTAAAGCTCTATCGGCAACCATTCCAGGATCGACAATAAGGATTACGTCTTTTCCTTGCACTAAGGCGACAGTGCTTGCTACTTTTCGCGCTCCATCATCCTTTGCTCCAGGTAAAAACTCTTTTCCCTCAATAGGGGTAACATAACCGCCTAAAAGAACTGATACTTTATTTGGGAAGCTTTCCGCTTGAACGCTAGTTGAAAAACAAAGAAATAAAATCAGAAATATATTGAATATTTTAAATTTAAAATTAAATACCATGTTTTTTATTACCTTATTATTAGAATTGTGAGTAAGTCTTAATTTGTTTCTGAGGCGGTATAGACTCGACCTCTCCACTCGGTTTTGTTTTTTATTAAGGCGTTTTGCATTGAAGCGAACATAATACCTGTAGCCACTAAAGAACCTAGGGGAAATAGAAAAGCGGCAGTTGGATTGAGTTTTATTTCTTTACATAACCCGACTCCGGTCATCAATGTTAGGGAGACCGCTCCTATCGACAATAGGAAACTCCAAATGGGCGTATCTATATACCAATTAAAAAATAAAACCAGAAAAGGAGTTAGTTGAAAACCAATTAGGGATACCGCAAACCAAATAGTTCTAAGGACAGACCTTTTAAAAGCTGAGAATACGTTTTTCCGCCATCCATTCCAGATTTCATAAAAAGAATGATACATCCGTATGGAAAATAATTGCTTGCCGTCGGCTATCCATATTTTGTGTCCGCTTCTTTTAATGATTTTACTTAATGCGATATCTTCGACGACGTTTTTTTTGACAGCTTCATGACCTCCTGCTTTCTCATATGCAGATCGTTTTACCAATATAAACGCTCCAATGCCCATGGCTTTAGGGTTGTTGGCGTCGTTTACCTCGCCAAATCGCGTTAACCCGCCGATTAGGCCAAAAATCACAGGTTGAACAACGCGTTCCCAAAACGATCCAAAGGAAGCTCCTGGCATTAGAGTGAGCATATCCAGTTTTTGTTTTTGCATTTCAAAAATTGCCGATTTTAACGCGAACGGTTCGAAAACAGGGTCGGCGTCTGTGAAAAGAAAATATTCTCCTTTAGCCCTGGAAACCGCTTGACTTAAGATATAAGGTTTTCCTAACCAATCTTCAGGCAATGGTTTTCCTTGAAAACCTTTAAAGTTGCCGAAACGTTGTTCGAATGATTTGACGATCTCAAAAGTGCGATCTTCCGATTGATCGTCTGCGGCAATGACTTCGAAATTGGGATAATCTTGAGCCATGAGGGAATGGAGACATGCTTCTAGATCGCGTTCTTCGTTTCTTGCGGGCACGCAAATAGAAACAAATGGAGCGTGTATTAGCGGACCGTTAACAGGTTCCGCTTTTTCTAAATGAATCAAGTTTATAAATAACCAACAAACGATCCAGACAACCAGGCAAAATTGAAAAACGGTAATTATTTCCATAGCCAATTTTATACGATTCGAAGCGTTTGCCCAATTACTTTAAACTTTTCAGTAGAAAGACTCGAATATTGAATGCAAAGGCAAAAGGTGATAGGTTCTATTTATATTCTTAATTTAAGAAGTTCTTTTTATCAATAAGAATTTCAATGAGTTCTAATGTCTGGGTGATGCCGAGAGTAAAATGAAAAAATTAACGAGGTATTAAGTTGATGGCGGCGTTGAGAATCTATTCTAGTAATTTTATAAAGGTTCCTTCCCTTCAGAGTTGATATTTATCCCCCTACCCCTATTATCTCGGGGCTCGCACAAAACTAAATCCACATTTAGGTGACTATTCAGAAAAAGCGATTGTAACCGTAAATAGTTCGCTCTGTTATAATGTTTAAAAACATTCTAAATAAAAGTACCCCTTAATAAAAATGATTGGATATTTAAAACCAGACAAAATGGAACTGGTGATGAAGGATTACCAGTACTACAAAATGTATTATTGTAGTATTTGCCGTCATTTAGTTCGGAATAATTTACGGATTTATTCGTTTTTAACAGGATATGAGGGGACTCTATTAGCGATGTTATACAACGAATTGATTGTCCAAGATGGAGCTGCGGTTTTGGATAATTGTTCGGGGGTTCCACTTGCTAAAGTCCCAGTTTTACCATCTAATCATGAAGCCATCGAATTAGGCGCCTATTTATGTCTTTTAGCTTTCCAAGTTAAATTTCAGGATAACTTATTAGATGAAACGGGTTTCTGGATTACTAAATACAATCAGTTTCTAAAAGGTCATATTGAAAAATCGGCAAAGAAGCAAAAAGAAGTCTACGAAAAATTCAAAATAGATCTAAATTATGTTCATGCTAAACAAAAAGAATTGAAGAGCTTAGAAGAAGATTCCTCTATTAAAAAAGCGGACGTTTATTTAGACCATTGGGGCGATTTGTTTGCATATATTATGACTCAACCTTTTTCAGGCAAGATAGAACCGGAGCGTTACGAAGCTCTTAAAGGATTGTTTTCAGGATTAGGAAAAATTATTAATCTTTTAGACGCTTTGGCAGATATTCGAATAGACTCAGACAGCGGTCAGTTTAATCCAATTTTAAAAGCCGAATCTCCTAAAGATCCGCAAAAAAAAGAATGGCTTGAATCTACTTACAATAATTATACCGGACTGATAAATAGCGAACGCCAAAAAATTCTAAATACGCTCCCCGCTTTAGCCTTGCGCGAAAGCCTATCAATAGTTCAAAATATATTGACTCATTGTCTTGACAGAGAATTAAAAAAAGTGTTTGATTCAATGGTCTTGAATGATTCGAAAGAGAAGAACCGACTTCTCTTTAACTGTAAAGACTTTTAATGGAAATTCAGTTTTTTATTTCTCAATCTAAATTATTTTAAATAGCGTAATGCGTTAAGTTTTTCGTTTTTCAATTTTAAATCGATGGAGACCATTCATGTTTTGCCCTAAATGCGGTTCTGAAAATGTTGACAACGCTAATTTTTGTACACAGTGCGGTCAAGGTTTAAGTCCTAACTCTGAAGTTCAACAATACCAACAGCCGGGACAACCACAGATGTATCAACAACCCCAACAGGAATATCGTCCCGACATGAAAGAAACGTTTAAGCAAAGCGCTGTTTCTGGCGCCGGTACCTATGCCGGTTGTTGCATAATGAACGCTCTTTCAAATTTGCTCTGTGACGCCTGCGAATAATGTCGTTAGAGGCCATTGAAGGCCTGGTCCAAAATTATGGTTATTGGATTATTTTAGCTGGAACTTATTTTGACCATTACGGGATTCCATTATTTCTGGTAGTGGGAGGTATTGCGGCCTCGCAAGATATTTTAAATCCGGGGATCGTTTTTGTTTGCGGATTTGCGGGCGGTTGGATCGCCGATCTATTTCTCTATTTTTTAGGTTTTAAAACGGGGCTAGATTATTGGAAGCAATTTGCTTTCATTAGAAAATTTTCGAAACAAATTGAAATGGTCCGACGGCTTTTTGAAACAAAGCCCGGCGTAATGGTAATTTTGGGGCGTTTTCTTTTTGCGGTATCTAAATTTATTCCTCCTTTTGCGGGTATGATTCATTTTCCTCCCATGCGTTACGTTACATTTTCCTTCATAGGTAACGTTTTATTTTCAGGTTTGTACACGACCGCAAGTTACTTACTTGGCAAAACTATCATTGGGGCTTTAGATCAGTTTAAATTGGTTGCCATTTGCGGTACCGCGTTGTTTATTTTTATTTCTGTTTGGGCAACTAAACGTCTCGCAAATTCTTCTCAGCGTTAATAAAAACCTCTTAATCGTCTTTTTTTAGTAAATTCAAATAAGATGAAAGATTATTATCAAATTTTACAAGTTGCGCGTAATGCCTCTTATCACGAGATAAAACAAACTTACCGATTATTAGCTAAGCAGTTTCATCCCGATAAAAATTCTGATCCAGAAGCTCAGGCCCATTTTTCTGAAATTGCCGAAGCTTATAGTGTTCTTTCGGATTTAAAAAAAAGGCGCGCATACGACCTGTCGTTTGGTAGCGAAGGTACTAAATCGACTGGTTCAGGTTTTTATAGAAGGCATTATTCCGGTTACCCGTATTTTCAGTACGATATTTTTACCCCTTTTATTCACCGTTTTTTTGTGGGAAACCCACCGCCAAGTCAAACTAATCAGCCTAGTTGGCGTTTTATTTTGATGAACTATAGAATAATTCTGGTTTCCATTTTTGGCGCGCTATTATTTTTTAAGTTTTTTTCAGGATTTGACGGAGTGGTTTTAGAAAAGAAAATGGAGGCAGGGTTGTTTAACGATATTGATTATTTTTTAATATTAAAAACTAATGAAAAAGAGGAAAAGAAAAAGCGGGTCGGTAAAAAAATTTACGATCAAGTTGAAGTCAAGGATTTGGTTTTTAAGGAAAGATTTTCTTTAAACTTTTCGGTCAATGAGCAAGAACAAAGCATTGCAGGCTTTTTTAAAGTATTATTACAGACAGGAGTATTTTATGCGTTTATTTCGGTTTTTTTATTTTTCTTGGAATATTCCAGGACTTAGTAATTATTGAAGAGTATTAAAATTTGTTTAAATTCACCTTGATTTTAATGTAACTATCTGTAAAATAAGGTGAAATGCTGAGTCGATTGGTTGGTTTAACGACTTTGAGCGGCCTTGTAGATAAAAATACGCATCCTGCGAGAGGCGAATCGACATCTTTTGCCATTTTATCGAATCTTTCAAAAATTTATATGCCATGAAAATGACAAAATTTTTTAAAAAAATCCTACAATTTTCTTCTTATTTAATAATTACTTTTTTATTAGGCATGACTGCGCAAGCTGAGGCGCTATGCGTGAATAAAAGTAAAGCCAATTTAAGAAAAGGTCCGGGCCTAAAATTTGAAAAAATATGGCAAGTTTTTAAATTTATGCCATTCGACCAAATTGATAAAAAAGGCGCTTGGTACCGGGTTAAGGATATCGATGGAGATGTTTATTGGATATTTAATAAATTGGTCAGCAAAAAACTGAAATGCGCAGTAGTTAAGAAAAATCAGACCAATTTGCGCGAAGGGCCTGGTACTAAGTTTCCGAAGGTGCCCTGGGCGCCAGTCGATAAATATTTTTCCATGAAGGTTTTACAAGTGAAAAATAATTGGGTTCGCGTAGAGGATAGCGTTGGAGACAAAGCTTGGATTTATCGTCCGCTTGTTTGGATCCAGTAAGTTTTAGAGTTACTTTCCTTTTTCCTGGTTTTATCCTTTCTTATTCCAACGCGCTTTCTATTTGTTTCGCAATTTGTTTCAAGTTGATAGGTTTTACGATGCAGGAATAGAACCTCATTCCTAGAGCTTTCTCTATGATGGTTGCCATGGCTTCCGACGTAAAGCTTATTATTGGAACCTTTTGTATTTCAGGCGTTTGGCAAAATTCTTTAAAATCTGGTAATCCATTGGCGTCTAATACGTTAACGTCAATTAAAATCAAGTTAGGCGTCGATAAATTCGCAAATTTAATCCCAGTTTTCACGTTGCCGGCAGAAAGAATTGTCCAATCTAAGCGTTCTGATAATAGCTCTTTCAATTGTTCCACATTTTCGGAATCGTTATCAAAATACAAAATTTCTTTGTGATGTTTTTCTTTATCTGGCAATTGAACCGGAGACGGTTTTAATTGTTTTGTATTTTCAATGGCAATGGGTATTTCGATATGGAAACAGCTTCCTTCTCCTACGACGCTGTCAAACCCAATGGTTCCCTTCATCATTTCAATCAATCGCTTTGATAAAGCAAGTCCAATACCGGTTCCCTCAATCCCCCTTTTGTCCGCGTCTAATCTATCAAATGGTTTAAATACATTTTCAATCTGATCCTTGGAAATACCAGAACCAGAATCTTTAATTTCTACTCGGGCTTTATCTTTTCCTAACGGAATTAATTTAACTTCGACAAAACCGCCTTGGTTATTAAATTTAATGGCGTTAGAGAATAGATTGATTAAGACTTGTTTAAGACGCATATTGTCCGCTAAGACAAGACATTGTTCTGGTAGTTCTTCGATTTTAATGGTAATCAGTTTATCTTCTGCCAAGGGTTTAACAATAGAGTGGATTTCTTTAATGAGATTGGCGATATTTAACGGTTGAATTGATAAGTTGAAATTGTTTGCTTCGATTCTTGAAAGGTCCAATACCTCATTTATGAGTTCGAGCAGATGGTTCCCCGCCGTTAAAATCATATCGACATTTTCTTTTTGATAATCGGCCAGGGGATGTTTTTGATCTTTTTCTAACAATTGTGTAAAGCCTAGAATGGCGTTCATCGGAGTTCGAAGTTCATGACTCATTCTTGAAAGAAATTCTGATTTTGCTCGATTGGCTTTTTCAGCCTGTTCCGTAGATTTTTGAAGATCCGCAGTACGTTCTTGAACTCGTTTTTCTAATTCTTCGTTTGCTCGTTTCATAGAAATACTTTGTATCTGCATTTGAGCGAGCATGTTGTTAAATTGATCTACCAGAACGCCTAACTCGTCGTCATATAACTTCGTGGCCCTGAAGTCATATTTTTTTTCTTTCGCCACATCATGGGCAATAGCGGCCAGGTTAGTTACAGGCTTTAAGAGTTTATTGGCAATGTATTTTGCCATTAAGATTCCCAGTAATAATATAAAAAGCGAGAGGTAAAAGGAGTTAAGTTGAGCTTGAGCTATTTTTCGGTTTGTTTCTTTTAGCGAAAGTCCTACGAGGGCTTTACCATAATAAATTTGCTTTCCTATGACAGGGTCAAATATTTCTATGGGAGAAGATGAAAAAAGAAGTTTTTTAGATAAAAAAGGTTCTTTAATTTTTAAATAATTTTTAGCGTCAATGATTATTTGATCTCGGTTTAATTCGGCAAATACCTTATCGTCTTCGTTAAAAATCCCCAAGTAAACCAATTGAAGATCTTTTTTTGCCCAATTGATAGTTTCACGAATATTTTCGAAGTTTAAATTTTTAAGTCCATAACCGCTAGATTCTGCAATCATTTTTGACATGCTTTGGATTTCGCTTTTTGCGAAATCCAAGGCTAGTTTTTTATTAGTTTCGAAAAATAAAAAAGAAGTCAAAAGAGAAACAACCAGCATGATCATGGCAAAGCTAGCCAGAACTTTGAAGCGAATTGAAAATCTGGAGAACTTTTTTTTAGCTATTCCTAAGTCCAGAGGTTTGACAATAGAATGAGAAAGTTTCTGTATCATAAAAACTGAAAGTAATCTTTATAGGGAAAAGGAATTTATGTTTTTAGCTCTTACTATCTAAATGATAAAAAAATAGAAATCCAAAACCTTAACCTTTCAAACCATTAATAACTTAAACCCAAAAGGTAAATAACTAAAGCTTTAATTTTATCATTGAATTACTGGATTTTGGCATAGAACTACTTTTATTGTAAATAGATTGAGGCTATAGTATATTTGACCTGACTTTTTGGGTTTTACCAGAGATTAATAATCGTTTTTTGAGCTTTTTAAGTTTTTGAACCAATGGTTTTAGGTTAACCGAATAACTTGTTGGATTACTTTAAATTTTTTAAGGTAATTGTTGCCGTTTTTGAGTATAAATACAATTAAGAGTCGGTTATTGTAGGCACAATTTTGTTACAAGTTTAAGCTTGAGGCTCATTTTAAATTTTTTGAATTCTAACGATGCAAAAAAAAAGTTTTTGGTTTTTTTTAATAACAGGTTTATTCCTGATAGGTTCCCAAGAAACCTTTGGGGGAGATTATAAAGTTAAGATTACTGAACCTAAAAATAGAGCCAAGGTAAAAAACCCATTCAAGATATGTATGGAAGTCGAAGGTTTAATTATTGAACCCGCGGATAAAAAAAGAAATGAAGGTAAAGGGCATCATCATATATTATTCAGCTCATTACCCGCGGATTTGAACAAACCGCTTCGTAGAAAAGACGCGTTACATTTGAGCAAAGGGCAAACTTGCGTGATGTTAAAAATGCAACGCGGGAAACATGTAATAACCTCTTTATTTTCCTATGGCGACCATGTCCCTTATAATCCGCCTATTATGGACAAGATTCTTATTACTATAAAATAGTTGACATAGACAAAATTTAGGAACTGCTATGGAATATTCCCTCAACCCATTCATTTTAAAAAATAGAAAGATCGCAATTTCTATTTGTGTGGCGGTTTTTGTATTGGGAATAGCTATGGACGCTTTTGCGGAAAAGCAAATCAAATGGGAGAAGGTTAACCCCTTATTAAAAGGGGCAGTTTCGATTGGAATGAGCGATAATCTCGACGATGAAACAGAATGTCTTTTGTGCCATAAAGATTATATTAAAAGCTTTGGAAAAACCAAACACGCCAAAGTTTTGGTCTCTAGATTTGGCAAAAAATTAGGTCAAACTTGCGAAAAATGTCATGGCCCCATGAGCAAACATCTTGAAGAAACTGGGATCAATAAGAATTCCCAAAAGACATTAGGTAAAGTCTTCAAAGCCAAATATGTAGTGTCGTTCAAAAAAATTTCTCCTAAAGCAAAAAATGCCATTTGCCTTCAATGCCATGAAAAATCCACTCTAATGGGATGGAAAGGTAGCGCCCATGAAATGATGGATGTGAGTTGCGATAGTTGCCACTATGTTTCTAAAAGGAAAGGCAAGCGGAAGTTACTCATTAATGAAGATCCTAAAAAAGGATGTTTTCAATGTCATCGGGAAAAACGGGCAAAACTGTTAAGAACATCTCATATGCCTATGCGAGAAGGAAAAATGGATTGTGGTAGTTGTCACAATGCGCATGGAGGGGCAGGACCGAGTTTATTAAAAAGGTCGACCACTAACGAAACTTGTAATATTTGCCATCAGGATAAACGAGGTCCTTTGATTTGGGAACATGCGCCGGTTCGAGAGGATTGTTCAATTTGTCATGATTCTCATGGTTCTAACTTTAGACCGCTTTTAAAACAAAAAGCGCCATTTCTTTGTCAGCAATGCCACATGGATGTATTTCATGTCAGTAGTTTATATGATCGGGGTTCTTTGAATAGCCGTGATACCCATATTGCGGGAAAATCTTGTTTAAATTGTCATAGCTTGATTCATGGCTCTAATCATCCTTCAGGAGCAAGATTTCAAAGATAGGATATTCAATTTAGAATATCAGTTGGGAATTTTTAAATGCGTTGGAATATAAGGAAGCCAAACGTGGCTAAAAAAATTCTTTTAAATTTTATTTCGCTTCTGAGTTTTGTGGTTTTTTCTGGTTATTCCATAGCGGAAGAAATAAAGAGCGATGTCGAAGAAGAAATATTTGAAATTATAGACGGAAGCGTTGTCGAATCCGATGAAGACGTTATGCTCGTTAAAGAAGGGCTGGATGGGAAAGTTCGTTTAGGGGGAGCTGGCGTTGCTTTAAGCAGAGATACTTTTAAGTTTGGAGAGTATACAGGAATTGACGATGACGGCGGGTTTGCAGTCGCCGATGCAGATCTTCGATATTTCAAAGGTTCTCATTATTTAGATTTTACCGCCGATAATTTAGGATTAGAAAACCGGAATATTAATCTTGAAGCTGGAATTTTGGATAATATTTCCTTTTTCGCAGATTACGATCAAACGCCTCACCAATTATTTAGCAGAAATAAAACGCCCTTTGAAGGAGTAGGTAGCTCCTTATTGACGCTTCCTACAAGTTTTACACCTCAATCGACATTTTCAGTTTCTCCGATCACTGGGGGAAATGATGTTGACTTGGAAATTGACGATCGGGAAACGGCTACTTTTGGATTAGCTAAAAAGTTTGGAAAGAATCAATTCGACTTAGCATACAAAAGGATTAATAAAGAAGGAATTAATTCATTAGGCGGCGTTTTTGGAAATGGTGGCGGGAATCCTAGGACAATTGTGTTACCTGCGCCTATCGATAACGTGACCAATGAAATTACCGCATCTTTAGCGCATAATTCCGATTCTCATCAAATTCGTTTCGAGTATTTTGGATCTTTATTCAACAATCGCCAAGGCAGCCTTGCTTTTCAAAATCCTTATACTGGGGTAATACCGTTTTTTGACGGGACTAATTTTGCCTCCTTTGGCCCTTTACCAGAAAGCGGTTTGATTTCTAGGCAACCGGATAACCAATATCATCGGTTTAGTCTTTCGGGGGGCTGGAATTTTTTTGAAACAACTCGAATAACGGCTTTGGCAGAATATGGACTTGCCAAACAAGACGAAGACTTGTTTGCATTTGGTTTGGGGTCTAGCGTAGATTTGCTGCCAAGGAAAACTGCCGACGCTCAAATTGAAACCTATCATATTTCTCTTAAAGCAACGGCTAGACCGCTTCCTAAATTAGGGATTTCGGCTAAATATCGTTTTTACGCAACAGAAAACAGTACGCCTAAAACTCTCTTTTTGCCGGTTGTAAACGACACCAGTTCGCAAGTAGGGCAAAGCAGCGTTCGCGCTGAATTCAGTTTGCCTTTTCAATACACTCAAAACCAAGTGAAGCTAGATGCCGTGTATCGTATTTTTAAAGCGACGAACTTAAATTTAGGTTACGAGCTAGATACTAAAAATAGAGAGTTCAGAGCCGTTGATGAGGTTTTTGAAAATAAATTTAAAGCTGGAATAAGGACAAACTTTAAATCGCTAGCTACGGCGCGCGTAAACCTTGCATTTTCAGATCGTTTCGGCGATGCCTACGATGATTCGCAAGTCACTCTTAACCGGCATACATCAGAATTTTTAGCTCTTCCTACCGCAAGTTCCTTGACCGAACCCATCCGCGAATTAAGACGTTTTGATATTGCGGATCGCGAAAAATTTCAATTGAATACGAACGTTTCGGTTTTTATAAACGAAACCACAGTTCTTGGGATTAGTTACAATCTTAACGATATAGATTATGACGATACGCAAATAGGTCTTAAAGAATCTATGAATCAGGATATAACGCTTGATTTAAATTATTCTCCCAACGAACAGTCAAATTTTTATTCATATTACACATTTGCCGAAGGTCAAAGTGAACAGTTAGGGCGATCCCATAATTTTTTTGTTCCAGGGGCTAGTTCAGATCCTACAAGAAACTGGCAAGCTAATTTAGACGATAATTCATATACCGCTGGAATTGGCGGCGACTGGAAGTTTTTTGCCGATCAAGTGACATTAAAAACAGATTATGTTTTTTCCCAAAGCATTTCTGACTACACTTTTGGGGCGGGGACAAATGCCGCAGTGGCTAACCCCGAGGATTTACCCGATTTAAAAACTACGTTACATCGGTGGACAACCACAGGCGAGTACCAGTGGTCTCCCACGTTATCTTTTGGGATGTCTTATTGGTACGAAAATTTTTCTTTTGAAGATTTCGCGTTAGATTCTTTTGGACCTCAGGATTCTCTATCGACCACATTTACCGAAGTGGTCCTATTAAGCGATACGATTCAAAGTTATGAGGCGCATGTGGGCATGCTCTTCGCTACGTGTAAGTTTGAGATGTTAGAATAGATAATCACGAATCGTTATAAAAACTTTTATCCATTGGCAAGGCCCCTTTTATTTCGCAAATCCTAGAAGCGAATTCTACTGCCGATTTCATTGAATCCTCATCAGATTTTCCCTGAATTAATTCAAAAATAAGTTTAGCTGAAAAAGCGTCTCCAGCTCCTAGTGTATCTTCTATCGTAGGAGAAAAAGTAAGAGGGCATTTAATGGGTAATGGAGATTCTTCCGGTTTAAATAAATCGGCTCCATTTTTTCCTCTAGTGACGAAAATTGATTGTATGCCATATTCTTTATGAAAGTGATCTATTAAATAAGTTTCTCCAGGATAATATTCCAACCCAAGCATCCTTTTTAATTCTGCAAGTTCTTCTTCATTAGCTTTCAAGATATCGCAGTTTTTAAGAGAGGCGTCGATGATTTCATAGTTGTAAAAAGGAGGTCTTAAATTAATATCCAAAAAAATCTTGGAGTTATTTTTTAGCCGTGTCATCGTTTCCTGGATGGTATTTGCAGAAATAGAGTTCCTTTGCGCCAAGGTTCCAAAATAAGCAAAAGAAGGAAAAGAATCGGCATCAAAATTTAATTTAGTACAATCTTCTATATAATCGAAAGCTTGGTCCCTTAATACCTCGAAACGGGGAGTTCCTTGCATATTAAGAAACACTTGAACCTCGCCTGTTTGTTTTTCTGAGTCGCGTTGTATTTCTTCCCAAGGTATATTTTCAGATTTAGCAAAATCTAAAAATTCGTTGCCCAATTCGTCTTCGCCAACTCTGCTCACAAACCTCGATGAAATACCGAATTGAGTCAAATGATAAACAAAGTTAAAGGGGGCTCCCCCTATGTATTTTTCATCGGGATAAATATCGAAAACTATTTCTCCAATTGCAAATACAGCGCAATCTTTTTCATTGGCCATTCCAAGATCTCCAATTTGTTTTAAGAGCGGTCAAAATTCAGATTTAGTAAAGGAAAGATATGATATAAAATAATAGCTCAAATTCAACATCAATTAATTTTTAAGTTGTGAGAAATAAATTTCTCCGATTTTCATTTATAACGCGATTAATAAATTTATTTAGCTAAGAGGTTTCAAATGACAACAGCCACTTTGGTAGAGCCAGCTCAAGAAGTAAAGAGTTTTTTAAATAGTCCGCAAAAGCTTTTGATAGATGGGAAACAAGTTGACGCTGCAAGTGGAGAAACGTTCGAAGTTTTGGATCCATCTGATAATTCGGTTTTAACTCGGGTACAAAAGGGCGGCCTGGAAGATATCAACCGTGCGGTACAGGCGGCGCGAAAAGCTTTTGAAGGAGGTCCATGGCGCAAAATCACTCCTTCGGAAAGAGGTAAATTGATTTGGAAATTGGCCGATCTTATTGAAGCTAATTTAGAAGAATTTGCCCAATTAGAAACATTGGATAATGGTAAACCGTTAACGATATCTCGGGCGGCGGATGTTCCTTTGACTATAGACCATTTCCGTTACTACGCAGGTTTAGCTACCAAAGTTCATGGCGAAACTATGGATATCAGCGTTCCTTATATGCCCGGAGCTAATTTTCTAGATTATACATTACGGGAACCCATTGGCGTAGTTGGCCAGATCATACCTTGGAACTTTCCTCTATTGATGGCGGCTTGGAAGCTAGGAGTGGCTCTCTCTGCTGGTTGCACTATTGTTTTAAAACCAGCGGAACAAACCCCATTGTCCGCGATTAGATTAGGGCAACTGATTTGCGAAGCTGGTTTCCCTGATGGAGTGGTTAATATTGTTACGGGTTTTGGCGACGCTGGGGCGGCTTTGGCAAGTCATGACGATGTTGACAAAGTGGCTTTTACGGGAAGCACAGAAGTTGGACACGAAATTGTTAGAGCGTCTGCTGGCAACCTAAAAAAGGTAACTCTTGAACTTGGCGGCAAATCTCCAAGTATTGTATTTCCAGACGCCGATCTTGATTTGGCGTCATTAGGGGTTGCTAATGGAATATTTTTTAACCAAGGGCAATGTTGTTGTGCCGGCTCTAGAATAATGGTTCACAAAAAGATTTACGATGAATTGATAGAGCGAGTTTCCGAGCATGGTAAAGGTATTAAATTAGGACCCGGAATGAATGAAGGAACTCAGATGGGACCTTTAGTTTCCAAAGAACAGCAAGATCGAGTTTTAAGTTTTATTCAATCGGGGCAAACCGATGGCGCGAATATATTAATTGGCGGTAAGATACCGGGCGGTAGCTTAGAAAATGGTTGTTATGTGGAACCCACCGTGTTTACGAATGTCCAGACGGAAATGAAAATCATTAAAGAAGAAATTTTTGGACCTGTGGTGACTGCCGCTCCATTTGAAGATCTTGACGAAGTGATAGCCAAAGGTAACGATACTGAATATGGGTTGGCCGCTAGTGTTTGGACCCAGGATATTAACAAGGCGCATAAAGTAGCGGCAGGATTAAAAGCGGGAACTGTTTGGGTAAATTCCCATAATATTTTTGACGCGGCGGCTCCCTTCGGAGGGTATAAGAAGAGCGGTTATGGTAGAGAAATGGGAATCCATGCGTTAGAGAACTATACGCAAGTTAAGAACGTTATTGTTCAATTGCATTAAATAAATATTTGAACAATTTTAAAGAGGGGAAGACCAATAGAAAGAGGTTATCCCCAAACTTTTTTAAATTGTTCTAGAAAACTATCGTCCATGGGGGTTGAGCCTAAAAGGTCCGTTTTTTGGTGGGTATGGTAACCATGAAAATCTCTACTGCCGGTTGCTATAAGATTAAACTCATTGGCCACGTCTTTAAAATAATCTACGATTCCAGCTCTTTCGTGGTAAGGATAAATGCATTCCAAACCAAGTAGCCCGTATCCAATAAGTTCTCTTAGTATTTCGGGGACGTCTTCCTTGTTTCGACCTTTTGAGGGAGCTAAAATAGAGTAGCTTCGCTCGCCGGGATGAGCGATCACTGGCACCCCATTACTTTGCCTGATAAGTTCGATGGCTAATTTTATATCCAGGTTCTTTTTTTCGACATTATATTCGACTAGATACTCGTCAAACGCTTGAGTTGTGGTAGAAACAATTTTTAATCGAGTCATTTCTTTGGCTAAATGAGGTCTACCTAGAACTCCTTCCGCGGCTTTTATAACATTTTCATATTTAATAGAGTTTTTAAATTTATCTGGAATGACTTTGTTAATTCGTTCGATCAATTCTTTCATCCGGTTTTCACGAAGCGATTTCATTTCAAGGACGAGGTCCTTCAATTCTACGTTAATAGATTCTAGATTCTTGAAATATCCCAATAGGTGAAGATTGTAGTCCCGATAGTTGACTGTAATTTCAATTCCTGGAAAAGCGAAAATATTTGCTTTTTCAGCGGCGGTAACTAGATCCTTAATTCCCCCAAAAGTATCGTGGTCTGTTAGAGAAAGTATGGATACTTTATTTTTAATGGCAATCTCTACCAATTCCTCTGGAGTAAACTCTCCATCAGAAAAAGTAGAATGCATATGAATTTCAGATTTTACGCGTTTCACTTAAATGCCTTACAGTGGGGTCTTTATATATTTTTTAATGTTGCGGGAGGTTTAAAGATTATATCTTTTCAAAAACCTACCTAAGAGGTTAAAATATAATAACTTGAATTTCCAATTTTCCCTAATTTCTCTGTCAGGAAATAGGTTTTTTACCAATAATTTTCCCCAAATATTCTATTTATTTTGAACTTTCCTATGAAAATATCATTGTTTGGTTTCTTAACGTTTATATTTTTAGCCTGTGTTTCTACTTTACCGGCGAGCGATACGGCTCCTAAGACCGTTCAAATTCTTTATACGGGGAATACGTTAGGAGAGCTAAAGCCTTGCGGATGCGCAAGAGAAGAAGACCAAGGAGGGATTGAACGTAGAGCCAAATTGGTTTCAGAGTTACGGAAAAAAGAGAAAAATCTTATTTTTTTGGATTCCGGGGATAGTTTTAAAGAACCGAGCCGGCAAGGAAGAGTAAAAGCAAAATTTTTGATGCAAAGTATGGGATTGATGAATTATGACGCGGTAGCAATAGGAGATAAAGATCTAGTTTATGGAAACGCTTTTTTTAATCAATGGAAAGACGTTCCGTTTGTGGCTTCTAATTTGAAACTTGCTGGTGTTGATTTTATCCCAGAATTTAAAATCAAGAATTTGCCAAATGGGGTTAAGGTCGCGATCTTAGCGTTAGCCGATCCAGAACTATTTTATTTAGGAGGCGATCAAACTATTTCAATTATGTCTCCTAAAGAAACGCTAAATAAAATCCTTCCAAGTTTATTAGAAAAAGAAAAACCCGATTTAACGATTTTGTTAACTCATATGAGCAAGGAGAAGGCTTTAACTTTTATAGGAACTCCAGGAGTTGACCTAATTGTTAATGGAAATATTGAAACCGAAACAGACGTCATTGATATGGCCCCCCAGAAAAAAGATGGCGTTATATTTGTTCAGGCAGGACCGCGAGGTCAAAAAGTAGGCGATTTAAAGATTACTTTAAATAGCAACGGAGAAATAGCCTTTTCACATCAAATGATTAAGCTGGATTCGCATGTCAATTTCGATTCTGAAATGGTAAAATTATATGAAAAATATAACGAAGAAATTGAGGATTTATTTTTAGAGTCATTAGCGGCCAAAAGAAAAAAAAATAAAAATAAAGTATATGCAGGCGAAACGACCTGTAAAAAGTGCCACGCGAAGACCCATAAAACTTGGACGGAATCTCGACATGGTCATGCGTATGCCACCCTTAAAAGGGTCAATAAAGCATTTGATCCAGAATGTCTTGTTTGCCATACCGTAGGGTTTAATAAGTCCGGAGGGTTTATTAGCGAAGTTGATACTCCCTATTTAGAAAACGTTCAATGCGAAGAATGTCATGGTTCGGCTTTAGGGCATATCAAAGCTCCGAAAAAGGGTTGGAGTTTAAAAGTTAAAGAAGCTTGTAAAAAATGTCATGTGAAAAATCACAGCCCTAATTTCAACTTTTCGGCTTACTGGCCAAAAATAAAACATTAATATTTTGAGATTATTTTCGGATTTATTTTTTTCATAAATTAGATAAGAAAAAACTTAATTTAGAATGAATTTTAGCGCTTCCCAGCAGCAAACTGCGATAGAGGGAAATAAACGATTTCAGGAGATATTAGTATGAAAAAGATTTTTGCCGTAATTTTGATTTTGACCTTTCTGTCTACGCCTAGTTTTGGAGCCGATGCAGAAATAAAAGGGAAATATGAAGTTATCGGTTCTACGGAAGGTTTAAAAGGAGCTTCTCAAGTCGAACTACTTGAGTTATTTAATTATTCTTGCGGTCACTGTTATCGTTTTTTGGAAACGTCTAAAAAACTTAGGAAGAAATATGGGGCAAAATTATTTCATAAAAAATACCCAATATATTGGGGAGAACAGACCGCATATCCGGCAATGGCGTTTTACATTTCAGATAGTTTAGGAATGGAAGAGAAGTTTACGCAGGAATTGTTTGACACCAACTTTAAGTTAAATATTAATATTTTTAGATCGAGGGTTATTAAGCTTTTGGCTAGAGATTACGGAATTGATAAAGAAATGAGTTCCGGCATGGAGTCGAAGAAAATAGAAGCGAAGGTCAATAAGGGACTAAAAATGGCCAGGGATTATAAAGCTAATGAAACGCCCACGATTATTATTAACAATGTCCTTAAAGTTACTCCGAGCTTATCCGGTGGAGATGTGGTTAAGATGACTGAGAACCTGGATTTAATTATTGGAGATATTTTGGGTAAGAATTAAGCGGTATTAAAGTAAAGTAGATACCCTTTTTCTCCAAATCGCCTATGGCTTGGATCCGACAAATTATTCAAAAACGCAAAAGAGAGTATGCTGGAATAACGGCAATTGCTGTCGTGATTTTTTGTTTATATATTTCGATACTCCAGAACTCTAATCTAGCTTTTGCCGGTTTTTTTGACGACGATCTTGAAGTTTTCGAAGAAGTATTTTCGCTTATTTCGGATAATTATGTTTACCCTCCCGATTACCGAAAGCTCTATTCTTCTGCAATTGAAGAGATGACTAACTTTTCTGGATTGGAATCTCTTTCTTTTGAGCAATCTGAAGGCTTTGATTTTATTAAAAAAGACGACGTTAAGGTTAAATATAATTTAACTCCAAATTCGGAACACAATTTCCAAGAGCTAAAAAAGGTATATTATTTCCTTCTTAATAATTTTAGCGATACCCTTTCGGATAAAAAGCTTGAAACAGCCGGTATTATTGGCGGAATGAATAGTTTGGACCCTTATTCGCAGTATTTAGATAAAAAATTATTCGAACGATCAATGAGAGATACAGAAGGCAAATACGGAGGGTTGGGTATGATAATAACGCTTCGGGATAATCGTTTGACCATCCTGAAGACGATGAAAAACTCTCCGGCGATAAGAGCTGGAATTTTACCGGAAGACATCATAGTTTCTGTAGACGGAAAAAAAACAAAAGGGTTACAAATTGAAGAATTAGCAAATCTACTTAGAGGACATCCAGATACTAAAGTTTCGATAAAAGTATTTCGCCCCAAAATAAAATTAGAAAAAGAATATATTCTAACTCGCGAAATAATTTCAGTCGAAACAGTGGAATACAAAAAAGTTGGAAAAGATGCGGGTTATATCAAAATTACTAGTTTTTCAAAACAAACTAACGATCAATTAGAAGACGCCCTCCAGGAGGGTTTAAAAGATCGTATAAGGTCGTTTATTATTGATCTGCGCGATAATCCAGGTGGTTTATTAGATCAGTCTGTTAAAGTTGCCAGTCATTTCGTCGAGCGCGGCAAGTTGATCGTATATACTCAAGGGAGACGAAAAGGAGATCGAAAGAAATATCATTCGGTATATCGTACAAATTTGAAAAAAATCCCGACTGTTATTTTGATCAATCAACGCAGCGCTAGCGCGGCAGAAATTGTTGCGGGGGCTATGAGAGATTCTGGAACCGCTCTCATTATGGGAGAAAAATCTTATGGCAAGGGATCTGTGCAAACAATTTTTAGAATTCGCGATAAATCGGGTATAAGGTTGACGACGTCTAAATACTTTACGCCGTCTGGGACAGATATAAACCGGCAGGGTATTGTTCCCGATATCGCTATTTTGGACGATCAATTTGTAGAAGAAAATAAAGATTCAAAAGCCAGAGTTAGATTTAAAGGCCCCGCTCCTGCCATGCAAATAAAATTATCTGCTGTAGAAAAATTATTGAAGGAAAATGGAATTGAATTGAAAAAGGAAGACGACCCAATAGTTTTATATTCAAACTTTATCCTTCAAAAGCCAGGGATAGCAAACAAAAAACTGGCGATTGAAAAAGCGAGAGAAACGGCGGCAAATATTAAATATTAAATAGCCACTTATGAGGACCTCTAAAAATTGTTTTTGGCCACGAACAGCCCTTATGAAATAAGGGCTTGCGAGTTGCCGCAAGTAAAAATATCGAATTATTAGAGATTCCCTTTTATTAGTTAACTTGGAGTATTTTGATGGAAATTCTTGAAATTGATTTTGAAAAAGGCATTGTTGTAGCTGACTATAGAGGCGATATCGATTCATTCAATCCTCATAATAATGCAGCCGAATGGAAAATTGTTTCTAACACGGAGAATAAATTTTTATTGTTAGAAAGGGAAGAAAACGGAGTTTTTCATGCGGCGGAAGCGGAAGTTAGGAAAAAAGAGCTTTACGAAGTTCTAGAAATTGGCTATAGAGGACCCAACGGCGAAACGTTCTTTTTTGATCCGGAAACGGGGATTGATAAGATTTAATGGGAGTTTCGATTTAAAAAAAACGTAGTTTTTTTAGTTGAGGTAATTCCTTTTTTAAAGCCTGTTTTGTTTCTGAGGCCAGGAAGTTACCGCGCAAGTCCAATTTTTTTAGTTTTGGAAAGTTTTTCGAATTGGCTAAAGCCAACCCGCCTGGATCGTGAATTTCATTCCAGCCTAATTGCAGTTCTGTTAAATTAGGAAATGATTGAGAGTTAGCTAAACTAATAGTTCCATTGTCGCTTAAATCATTTTTTCTTAAAACAAGAGATTTTAACTTGGATAAGATAGGCGCTCCCGCTAGCGTTTTTGCTCCTTTTTCGGTTAATAGATTATAGCGAAGATCTAAGCGACTAACCTTTTTAAGAAAATCGGTTTCTAAGAGTTTCTCAATGCCGAGATCGCCAATTTTTTTCCCGCCTAAATCCAGAGTTTTACCATTACGGGATAATCCCTCTTTAAAAATTTTTTCATAATCTAATTTTTTTTCAAAGATTCGCGGATTAGCGTTGGCAACCGAAAGAATCAACAAAGATAGCGCCACAGTGGCGAAAATCAGGCGACCTTTAGAAAACTGCCACAGGAATTTTTTAATCGTCATCATCTTCGTCATCGTCGTCGTCAAAATCGTCTTCGTACATAAAATCTTTGGGATCGTCGGTGTGTAAATGGCACAAAAAAGTTCGAGATTTGGCGTTACGTAACGCTTCGATTCCTTCCACTCTAACCCGATTGGCCGTTAAAAAGAGATAGGTTAGTTTTTTGAGAGTTTGAGATTCCGCAATGGCTTTTGCTCCTTCGTCTTCGACCAAATTACCGTACAATCCCAGCTTTTTTAATTTTATAAAATTAGGAGAACTAGCGATGGCCTTAACTCCTTCGTCGCCAATCACATTACCGTAAAGTTCCAATTCTCTTAGATTTGTTAGCGTTTCAGAATTAGCTATTTCTTGAGCGCCTTCGTCGCCGATACTATTATTGGGTAAGCTCAGTCGTCTCAATTTTACTAGCTTTTCGGATCTTGCCAAGGTCGAGGCTCCTTTGTCCCCAAAGTTAAAATTACTTAGGTCAAGGGTTCGCTTATCTTCGCTTAAATATTGTTTGATTAAATAATCTACACTAGCCACAATTTTCCTCAAAAAAGGTTTGTCTATTCAATTAAATTTTAGAATGGATAATATTATATACTAGCAAATCCATCAATAAAGGATTTTTAAAAGTCGTTTTCATTTTTTTGAAATTTATTAGAACAAAAAATGCCGGATAATGCGAAATTGTAAAGATGAAAATCAAAAATTTAGACCATTTTGTTTTGACAGTTCGCGATATAGAAGTTACTTGCTCGTTTTATGAAACAATTTTAGGAATGGAAGTTGTTATATTTGGGAATGACAGGAGGGCCTTAAAATTCGGGATTCAAAAAATCAATTTGCATCCTTTAGGCAATGAATTTGAACCTAAAGCTGAAAAACCCACTCCCGGCTCAGCTGATCTATGTTTAATATCCGAAACGCCGATGGATTTGATTGTAAAACAGCTGAAGGAAAAAAATATTCCCATTATCGAAGGGCCTGTGAAACGCACCGGAGCTATGGGACCGATTCTTTCCATTTACATCCGCGATCCAGATCAAAACCTTATAGAAATTTCAAATTATATTAACGATGATGAGTAAATATTTCCAGTAGGGCGTTCTAGTGGGTTAATTTTTATTAGGATTAAAGTTTCTTTGTATCCAATCAATTTCGTCGTTTTTGGTTTGTATGTCTTCCATTAAGCGGGCTCTTTTTAAGTTTTCTAAAATCTTTTGGAAGGTCGGGCCGGGAGAGAATCCAAGTTTGATCAAATCGTCTCCATTGACTTTAAGGACTGCTCTTTCGCGGTAATTGCTGAAATAAGAAAAAATAGATTTTTTAACGTTCTCTGTATTTGCCATGGCATTCAAAAGGGTGACTGCTTCGCCGCTAAGCTCATGTAAGGCTTCATAAACTGCTATAGGTTTTAAATCCTCGAGGTTGTCTAGAACCATTAATGCTTTTTCAACGAGCTCTAAGTTTTTTTGTAAAGAGTCGGCTTCTTTTCCTTTTATATCTAATCTTGATAAGCAGGCTTGCCTAGATATTTTGGGAGTGTAGTAAAGCAGTCCCAAAAAATAAACTTTCCAATTATCTAAAAAGATTTTAAACGGGTATTTCTCTTGTTCTTGAATAGTTCTTTCAATATTGTCCAGTAATTTGGCGCCTGTGGGCCGATCAAAAAGATCGGGATGTATGATTTGCAATAATCCAATTTCTTTACAGCGCAGCAAATGCAACTTAGGTTGTTTTTCTTGTAGGATTTTTTTCAATTCGTTAAAAATGCGAAATCCACTTAAACGATCAAAAACTTTTTCACTTAGCGCTTCTTTTAAAAGACGATAGGTTTCGGTTTCTAATAAAAATCCAAATCTCTTTTCAAAGCGAATCGCTCTAAATCCCCTGGTAGGGTCGTCTAAAAAACTTTTAGAGTGTAGAACGCGTATAAGTCCTTCATTAAGGTCTGGTAGACCGTTGTATTTGTCTATTAAATAAAAGGAGTCTTCGCCGTTTAGTTTTAAAGCTAAAGCGTTAATAGAAAAATCTCTTCTCAGCAAATCCTCATCTATTGAGCTTTTTTGAACTTCCGGCAAGGCGGCCGGGTGTTTGTAAGTTTCGGAACGTGTCGTGGCGATATCGATTCTAATATTATCGTCTAAGACTACGGCGCAGGTAAGGAATTGACCTTTTTTATGAGTTTTACCATTTAGCTTGGCGGCGATGTTATCGCCTAATTGCGGACCGTCTCCTTGGACGACTAAGTCCCAATCCAACGTTTCTTTATCTAGCAGGAAGTCTCGTATACATCCTCCAACGAGGTATACATCCATTTTTAAATTGTCGGCGCATGTTGCGGCCGTTTCAAATAGCTTCCAAATGGAGTCGGGAGTTTTTGCTTTTAGTTGAGACTTAAAATAAGCGGGATTGGAAGTATCTTTGGGATTAGGCACAGTGGTTTAGATTCTATTCTTGCCGTTTATTTATTCTTGAATTTTAATTTAGCTTTGAATTTGGAATTTAAAGGAAGAGAGCAGGTTCGATTATCGCAAATTCGATAGATTAGCTTACCAGATATTTCTTTATCGATTGATGGTAATGAATAGACAGATTTATAATCTCTTTTAAATTCCGCTATAGACTCGTGTATTTTAACCGTCTTTTCGAGAACTGGATCTAATGATAATTTAGGAGGCGATTCAGTCCAATCGGTTACGGGATGAGATTTTAGGTTTTCAATTTCTATTCGAGTCGCTAATTGCTCTTCGGTAAAATTCTCTTCAAGAGAATAAATGTGAGAGCCTGACTCCATAAGAACCTGAATGTGAAGAGTAAACCGTTCGCCAGGTTTTATAATTTCAGGAATTGTAGCGGCTGATATTTTTAGAGCAGGTCGCTTGGTTTTGGAAGATTGAAACTCTTTAAAATCGTTAAATGAGAATGATTCTGAAGTTACTGGAAGTAACGTAAATAAAAAGAGCGATATGATACAGATCCGTCTAAAAAGGATTTCTGAAACAACCATTTGGTTTCAAAGCCAAGGATATTAATTCATAACATTTGATTCGGCTAAGCGTAGATATTTTTTAATTGTCGATACAAACTTTTCTTCAGGAACAGCTCCAGAAAACATTTCTCCAGAAATTGTATCCGTTTCTGCATCAAATGCGCCAATAATAAAGGTGGGTGTTCCTTGAATTCCCATTTGAGCGCCTTCTTTTAGGTCGTTTAATACCCGGGCTTTATATTTGCCGCCATCCCAACAACTTTTGAAGTCTTTCATATTTTCAATACCTGCCTCGCCAGCGGCGTCCATTACATCCCCGGCGTCTAAGGCATCTTGTTTTTGGTAAATCACAGATTGTAGTTCCCAAAATTTGTTTTGCTCTCGGGCGCATTCAACCGCTTCGGCAAGAGAACTAGCTTGCTTATGAAACGGCAATGGAAAATGCCTATAAGCAAATTGAACTTGATCTTTGTATTCCCCTCTGAGCTTTTTCAGAGTTTTTTGAACGCGTTTACAAAAAGGGCATTGAAAATCCGAATACTCTAAAATAGCCACCTTTTTTTTGCTAGCGCTTTCATCTCCAAAATAACGAACGGCTGTGCCTAAACTGGCAACTAAACGAAAATCGTTCGGTTCTTTAAGAAATTCAACCAACCAGCCTTTTTGGAGGGCTAATTGGTAAATCCTCTCGTTATAATTTGCCTCATAAATTTTTCCTAAATAGTCCCTTATTCTTACTTTCATTTCTTCGAAAGTTCCTAAATCCTTTATACCCGGAGTGCTTTCGTAAAACTGTTTCATATCCTTTAAGGAGAGTTTAGGAGGTTTGATTTCTGATATTTCAGGATGATTTTGCAGAAGCGAACTAAGAACCTGTTTTTTTAAAACTTCTTTTTGCATTTGATAAAGCTGAACCAAAGTATCTTGAATCTTGGCGTTCTTTAAATCGTCAAGAAAAATAGGTTGGTCGTCGAGTTTTGCAATAATCGGATTGTTGTCGTAGGGAGTAGATTCGGAGTTTGATTCGGCATAGACAATAGAGCCGCTAAAGACTACAGCGAAGCTAAAAGTCCAAAAAAAGGCGAGCGCAATTATTTTATTTTGACGATTCATATTTCTTTCAGCCTTTAACCGGCGGCTAAGGTTTCTTCAGGGTTTAAGAATTTATGGCAATTTTCAGCCAGTTGCAAAAAGGCCTTAGTCGCGGAACTATCTGGTTTGGATATAACAACGGGCATGCCTTCGTCTGATTGGGAAGTGATGTTTGTGTCAAGAGGAATGGCTCCTAAGTAGGGTAAAACCAATTCTTCAGCTAACCGCTGGCCGCCGCCAGTTTTAAAAATGTGATGTTCCTGGTTGAGGATCTTATCGCATAAACCTTGTACTTTAGATTGATCTTCTGAAGAAAGGTTCATACCTTTTAATTCGGTTTGTACTAATTCTTCCAGCCTGGTTCTTTCATCGCCTTCAAAAATAAAATAGCTCATGTTTTCAATAACGCCGACAATTGGAACGTTACTATCGCGAGCGAATGAAATCATTTTCCGTGCGTCTAATAGAGCTAATTCTTGTGGAGTTGTTACAATGATTGCGCCGTCTACTTCGCCTATAAAGTCGATAATAGTAATTTGTTCGTTCCCAGTACCTGGCGGTAGATCAAATAATAAAT
The DNA here is from genome assembly GCA_964570665.1 of uncultured Nitrospinota bacterium. Lineage (GTDB taxonomy): Bacteria > Nitrospinota > Nitrospinia > Nitrospinales > JAJDAT01 > JAJDAT01. The sequence continues at coordinate 41,014 of CAZMZH010000010.1, forward strand.
AATCTAATTCTCCCCAATTAATATTGCCTAAAAGTTCCACAATGAAATCAAATTTAACGGCGTCTCTCCAGGCAATGTGCATATTAGGATCTTCGATTAAAAAGCCCAAAGATGCCACGCGTAATCCGTTTTCTGTTTCAAAGGGAGCTATGCCGTCGTCTTCTGCTTTAAGTCGAACGTGCTCGGCATTTATCAGTTTCGGTACATTGGGACCATGAAGGTCTGCGTCCGCCAAACCAACTTTATAACCTTTTTGGGCTAAGGCGCAGGCCAAATTGGCGGTGACGGTGCTTTTACCCACGCCGCCCTTGTTACTACCAACAATAATTTTATATTTGATGTCTCCCATCCGTTTATTGACTAACCAGCGATTGTGTTCGTTATGATCCGCCTTACAATCGTCATCGTTATTATATTCGCACATCTCGCAGGTATGGAGTAACCTACATTCTCCTGTTACGGGTAAATCCATTAATCTTGCCTCCTAATATATTTTACGGCGGGACGGGCGGGAATTCGCGAACCAATCCTTACAGCCACAAACGATTGTTTAATTTTCCATAAACCATCATTATAAAGGTTTTAGCTGTCAAGGACAACACGGTTTTATTTATTGCTTCACGCTCAATGAAGGGAAACTTATAATAATTTTTCTGGATGGGGAAATGGGATCTTGTTTAAAATCTCAAATAGATTTCGAAATTGATTTAGAGAAGCTTTGTAAAATTTGATTTTGCCAGTCGATCTTTTTATACTAAGCGGCTTAGAAATTCCGGATAATTGGAGAATTTTACCTTTTCTGAAGGTGATAGTAATTAGCCGCGAAAATATAATTGAAAGTATTTATTAAAAAATTATTGATTTAATGTTTTGTCTCGGAGGAGAAAAATGAAAAAAGTTGCCGCCCAAGTCCTGACTTTATTGGGTTATTTTATTTTTTTGGGAGCGTCTTCGGTTTTTGCGGGAGGCGCAGTTGTTATTACTGAACCTGCAAATGGATCGACTGTTTCCAGCCCGGTAAAGGTTTGTATGGAAGTTCATGACATAGAAGTAGAACCGGCGAAAAATGGGGTGAATGAAGGAAAAGGACACCACCATTTAATAATCAATCACGATTTACCTGAAGATTTGACACAACCTGTTGGTAAAGACCTGACTCATATCCATATGGGCGACGGTTCCACTTGTAAAGAAGGTATAAAAATGGGACCTGGAAAACATGTCATAAGAGCTTTATTTGCGCAGGGAAATCATGTACCTGTTTCGCCCGTCGTAACGGCGACAATTTTTATTGTGGTGGAATAGTTTATACTTTTTAACCATCCTAGATTTTGGAATAAGTTTCTTCAAAAAAGATTGAAAACGCCGCGGATTTTCGCGGCGTTACCCCTCCTTAATTAAGTTGTTTTTGGTCGCTTAACCGTTTAAAATTTTTTTTATAGACTGATGCCCCAACCTGAAAAGAAAAGGTCGTATCTCGCGTGAATTAATTTTTCCACCGCGAATTCGTATATTAAATATGGCAAAAAAATATTTTTTAAACGCGTTTCTTTTTTCTCGATGTTTAATTTTATTAATTTTAGTTGGTTTTGTTTTTCAACCTGTTGCTGCTTTTGCTTTAGAAGTTAATAAAGCCGCCATCGCTCTTTTGATTGTTAAAGATAAAGAAGGAGAAGTCGTAGCCTCTGGTACGGGGTTTGTCATAAAACCAGAGGGTATTTTAGTGACAAATTACCACGTATTAATAGATGCTGTTTCATTGGACGCTATTTTTACCGACGGTACTATAGCTAATGTGAAAGACGTGGTTTATGTCGATAGAACAAAAGATTTTGCGATTTTAAAACTAAATTCCGGTTTTTTCTCCACTTTGGAATTAGGGGATTCCGATTCAATAAAAAATTTTGATTATGTCGGCGCATTAGGCTATTTGACAGACGAAGTTTCAAACTCTCCTAAAACAAAAGGTAAATTACGCCAAAATCATGGGATGATTCTAGGAGTTCATCCACAAGCTAATCCTACCTTTAAAATGATATATTCCACCGCTTCTTTAGGACCTGGCTTTAGCGGAGGACCTTTGGTAGATAAAAATAATAAAGTTGTTGGCATCTCCTCTGTCGCTGGGCATGCGCTTAATTTGGCTTTGCCCATTAATGAAATAAAAGCTTCTCTAGATGAAAAAAAGTCCATGTCGCTTTCAGAGTTTTTAAAGCGAGATGGAATTTTCCCTCAATCTTCATATTATCGCGGTAACTTTGCCTTATATGGAGAAGGGGAAGCGGATAAAGCGGTTGAGCTTTTTAATAAAACGCTCACCCAATTACCAGATTTTGTGTTGGCTCGATATGACCTGGCTGTGGCGTATAGAAATCAAGGAATGATTGACAAAGCCATATTAGAATATGAAAAAGCTCTTCAAGTAAATCCAAATTTTTCAGAAGCGTTATCAAATCTTGGAGGACAATATTTTCGTGTTGGAAAAATTGATAAAGCTATTAATACACTGAAACGCGCAGTAAAAAGTTTTCCAAATTTTATTCAAGCAAATTCAAATTTAGGCGCGGTTCTAAATAAAAAGAAAAGATATAAAGAAGCGGTTCCTTATCTTGAAAAAACAGTACAGTTAGATCCTGAGTTTGGGATGGCGCATTATAATTTGGGGAACGCATATTTTGGCGTTAAAGAGTTTAAAAAAGCGAGAGGTTTCTTAGAAAAAGCTTCTAATTTGGGCGTAGATTTTGTCTCTTTACATTGGAAGCTTTATGAAATCCATAAAGAGTCAGGCGATATGGATCGCGCTAAAAAAGAACTAAAATATATCCTGGAAATTGACCCGGAAAACGAAGAAGCCAAGCAAAAATTAACGCAAGAAAAAGGCGCTTAAAAAAAACCGTTGCTTTAAGTCTCTTGACCTAAATAAGTTTTAATGAAAATTTTTGTTTTAATCCCCGTACTAACTCTTTCTTTTATTGGAACGGATTTAAACCACCGTAAAGCCCCACCTTTGCTAGACAATAGATTGTTTAAACCCGCCAGAGTGGTAGAGTCGTCCAAGATACAATCTTTAGCCCTGTCGATTTATAAAAAAGCAAAAATTAATCTACCTAAAAATGGAAAATGTTTGGTCGATACATTTTTCTATCCCAACCTTCCAAAAAATCCAGAAATATTAGGAAATATTTTTTGGCGAAGAGGATTGTCTGAAAAAGAGGCCAAGCGGTCGCTTTCCAAGATCGAAAAAAACGATATGCATAACCTGTTTCCTTTTTTAGCTCAAGATGGAAAGCCTCTCAAAGAAAAATGCGCCGAATTTAAAGGCTCTCTAAATTATTCTTCTCCGGTAAATCTTAAGGGAGATTTTGCAAGGGCTTGTTTTTATATGTCTATTCAATATCGTATTTCGTTGCCCGACGATTGGGAGGACGTTATGAGAATGTGGCATGTTATGGATCCTCCAAGCGTATCGGAGATGGATAGGAATAGTTATATTGAGGAAAGACAGAAAAATCGAAATCCCTTTATAGATTATCCTGAATTAGCGGAAAGGGTCGTAAATTTTTAAAACTTAAGATTTTGAGGGGGGAATTTGATGGGAGTTGGGCGAAAAATATTTTTGCTCTCCTAGATCCAAAGATGCGGTCCATAGATCGTACATTTTACTAGTAACCCCAAATCCGTAAAGAGTGTTTTTCATCATAAAGCGGTTAATATCGTCGTCTATGCCTAAGACGTGAACAAATTTTTTCTTTGATAAATGTCCTGGGCCATTTTGGTTTTTTGGATAAAGCATAGATTCCTCGTTCGCTTTGACGACTCTTTATAAACCTGAACGCCTACCTCGTAATAGTATAAATCTAATGATAAAAAACCAGAAAAATAAAAAGTTAGAGCTTCATGATTTTGGAGGGTTGAATATATTATTTTCAACTTGATGAGTCCCGGGTGGAAGCGGTTGGACGGTAAAGATTTCTCCATACAACTGTGATTGCTTAGATAGCCATTCTTCAAAGTTTTCAGGATTTACTTCTTTAATATTAATTTTTAAGAGAAATGGGAATTGTTTTATTAGAGAAGGTTGGCATTCCTTCATTGCTAAAGCGACCTCGTTTGGATCTAAATTGTCGGCTGTCATATAATTTAGCAAATCAAAGAATTCCTTGGGATCTCCCGAAGGACAGAGCATGGCTCCAGTTGCAACGCTAAGAAGGGCTCCAATATGAAATTTTTTTGCCATAGCTTATTTTAAGTTTTAAGTTTTAAAACCTCAATGCTATTATTGCGTTTATTGACAATGGCTTGCATCTCGCTTAAATTAGTGAAAAGGTTTGAGAGGTTTGTTTTGGATAAGATAATTACAGAATGTTCGGTTTGCAAAAAAATAAAAGAAGAAGGAACTTCGGAAGACTTATGGGTTAAACGAAGAGTTTTAGCTCGTGTTTTAAACGATCCAAATGTTCAAATTTCTCACGGGTATTGCCCCGAATGTAGGGACAAACTTAAGGAAACCATTCGAAGCAAAAAAAAGGATTCTCCGCAAACTCAAGAAACTAAAGAAATACGACCGCCAATATCTCTTTCACCAGAAGTTGAAGGGCTCTTAAATGCATTAATTAAAAAAGGACTGCTTAATAGAGAAGAGGCTTTAGAAGAAATTCGAAAACTATTGCCTTTGAATAATTAGAAAATTCCCTGTCGGCTAAATGTTTTAAGGCCTGCCTTTTTTAAATCTCTTTGGAAGTATCAAACCCGATTAAAGTCATAATATTTAGAAGTTCTAATTTTCCTATTTATAGCAGTAGTTTTACGGCGAAATAACACTGAGGAAATACTCGATATGGGAGCAGGAGTAAGGATTTTAATTGTCGACGACCATTTGACAACTCAAATGATTTTAAAGCGTCTTTTTGGAAAATTAGGCTACAAAAACATTGTTTTGGCTGAAGATGGCGAAGCCGCCTTATACGAACTTAAAAAAAATCGATTTGACCTTATAATGTCAGACTGGAATATGCCTAATTTAAATGGTCTGGAATTCCTTGAAAAAGTTCGAGCGCACAAACCCCACAAAAATGTTCCCTTCATTATGTTAACAAGCGAAGGAACTAAAGATAAAGTATTAGAAGCTTTAAAAGCCGGTGTTGGTCATTATATGGTTAAACCTGTAGGAATCGAAAACCTTGAAAGAAAGCTCAAAGAAGTGGTTGGGTAAATTTAAACTTTTGCGGTATTTATTGAGTGCAAGTCTTACCCTCTTTGTTTAAAATTTTTTCTGCAGTTATTTTTTCCTTTTTGCTGCAATTTGTATTTCGATTAGAAGTTAGTCAATTTGATGCCTATTCCTATATGAATATGGCAAAAAACTTTGCGGGGTTACAAGATTGGTTTCCCAATGTGCCTCGCCCGCCTTTCCTTCCTTTTTTATTGACTCCCATTGCTTTACTTCGATATCTAGATCTAACTAACGAAACAGTTTTTTTGATCATGCATATTGTTTCGTTGGGAATTTCCATTTGTTTTATTGGTGTAAGTTACCTTTTATTTAAAGAAGTTTTGCGGCATGAGTTTGCTGCTTTAGCGGCTATTCTATTAGTCGGCCAGCCCGGGTTTTTGAATTATGCTTTTGAAACCATGTCCGATATCCCAGCGGCGTTACTTTCCAATATTGCTTTACTGATTTGCATAAAATATTGGAATCAAAATTCGAATAGGTTTTTAATTTTAATTTCGGTCGTTTCTGCTCTAGCGATTACGACAAAATATCCTCTCATTATTTTACCTGCCGCTATTTGGGCAGCTTGCATTCTGAATGCTAAATATTTAAAGGGAGAAAGTTGGAGAAATTCCTTTTTGAATTTATTTTGTCTAGGATTTCCATTTCTTACATTAGCTTTATATATATTATTTCATTTTATCTTTTTGTCTCCGCACAATGGATGGTCGTTACAAAATATTTTTTCGGGAATAGAGCCTTATTATTGGCATATTGGGAAGATCAAGGGTTATGGAGAGAACCCGATTACTTTAATTTTATTCCTTAAATCACAAATGACCGAACCCATATTTTATTTAATGATTTGGGGGCTTTTGGTTTGTTTGAAAAAAAAAGATCCCAACGTTGTCGTTTTGTGGACTTGGTTTTCAAGTTTTCTAGCGATTAATATTTTCGTTGGAAAGCATTATGAGTATAGATATCTTTTCCCAGTTCTTCCGGCATGTTATTTCTTTTTTGCGTATGGACTCCAGGAAGGTTTTCTTTTCTTTGAAAAGAGGTTTGGGTCTTCTTGTAAAAAGGTATTGCCCTTAGCGATTGTTTTAATTGTAACCTTACCGGCCATAGCTTTTGGTAGAGAAGCGATATCTTTTCAGGGAAATATTTATTATCGAAGTTTTCAATCTAAGGTTTCTAAAACGGTTTCGAATATTGCCAAAAAAGAAGGAAATATTTTCTGGTTGGGTCCCTTTTTTACAATGTACCAACCCGGTAAAGTGAATGTTGAAAAAGATCCATTTTATAAAGTTTTTCATTTTAATCAGAACGCAATTTCTTTTTTTATCGATCAAAAGACCTATTATCTAAACTTTGATACTCCTTACGCATATTCTTCCAAAATTGAGGACGGTTCGGTGTTTGTTATTAATCCTTATTCAAAGTTTTTATTTAGACCCAATTTACCAGAAAGCCCTGAAAGTTTACCGCCTTTAACGATCGGTAATATATCCAAGAGTATCTTTTCGTTATCAAAGGCGCACAAAAACCAAAGAGTTTTTAAAAACGCTAAAACAAATAATCGAATAAATTTAATTTATAAAAATGACCGCTTAGTTTTAGAGAAAAAGAATCATGAGTTTCTTGCGGAGCAGTTTATCCTTTGGGTTAAATTTTTGAGGCCGGCTAAAATATCTAAATTGCCAGACAAAACCATATTTTTTTATGGTAATGATTCTGGGGAAGGCTATCTAATTAATAGGGAAGATTTCGAAAATTTGCAGGAAATAACGTTGTTAAACTTGATAGGACATAATTACCACTTCGTCGATCCGCTTGTTAAGAAGTAATTTGTAATTGTTCTTAAAATCGAAACTTTTCTAAACTTTTTATTTTTGGGGAGTCGGTAAGGGGAAAGATCCCATCAATTTTTAAATCGTTTCTGCGCAGATCTAAATGTTTAAGAGATTTTAAATTTTTCGACTCGGCAATGGAAGAGAGACCGTCGTTGGTGATTGAATTACCATTTGCCAAAAGTTCTTCAAGGTTAGATAGGTTTGCCGATTTTGCCAAAGCTTGGATTCCAGGGTCGCCCATAAAAACATCCGCCACCCAAAGGCTTCGCAAGCCGTCAAAATTCTTAGAGTTTGCTAAATGTTTGATTCCTTTTTCTTCTAAGTCATTACGAGTAACATTTAAGCTTTTTAGGTTGGTTAAAGTTTTCGATTGCGCCAGCGCCAAAATCCCAGTTGACTTGATTTTTGCGCCTTCAAGGTTTAATTTTTCCAAATTTCCAAGGCAAGGAGATTCTGCCAAAGCTACGGCCCCCAAATCTCCAATTTCGTTACTCATCAGGTTTAGATTCTTAAGTCCTTTTGAGTTTTGCGATTCTGCCAAAGCGATAATGCCTCGGCAACTGATGCTGTTATTTCTCAAACTCAAAGTTTCTATTTTGTTTAAGGCGTCTGAACGAGCGAGAGAAGCCAAACCTTTATCGCCCAATCCTTTGCCGTTTAAGTTAAGCGATTTTCCGTCTTCTGATAAGCTCTTTTTCAGGAGTGTTCTTATCCGGAAATCTAATAGGGTCGATTCTGTTTTAATAGAAAACTTATTGTCGTAAAAGTAAAAGTCCTCTAAACCTTCTAAATGAATCGAACTGGCTAAAGCGGTAGAGCCTTCGTCGCGTATGTAATTGGAATTTAGAAATAATTGTTTCAATTGATTCATCGAGGCTGCGGCGGCAAGCGCCTTGGCGCCTGTGTCGCTTATCTTATTCCAGCCAAGATTTAAAGAGTGTAGTGGAGTAAAGGCTCCGGTTTGAATCCAGTTTTTTAATGTGTCGTCGCCAATTTTATTTCGCTTCAAATTCAAACGTCTAAGATTCAAATTAGCGGTACCGTCTGGATAATGGGCTATGCCCTTCATACCGACATGGTTTAACTCTAATTCCAAAATTTCTAATTGTTTTAGCGCCGAGGATTTTACAAGCTCTAAAGCTCCTTCATCGCTAATTTTATTTTTTACCAAACTTAGGAAATTTAACGATGGGAAATTGTTTGAACTGGCTAATTCGCGGCACCCAGAGTTGCCAATTTTATTCGAGTCTAGGTTTAGTTTCTTTAAATTGGGAGCTTTTGCATTTTTCGCAAAAGCGGATAACCCTGCGCTAGTAATTTCGTTCCAACCTAAATTTAAACCTATAACATGAGATAGATCTTGCTTAGATAAAAAAGCGATTCCTGCGTCGCCAAACCGTTCGTAGCTGAGATCGATAAAAGAATCCCCATGCTCAACTCGTTCGCGAATTATGCGAATAATGTATTCGTCTCGTTCGTTTGCTTTCATATAATTAATCGTTCGGAGTCTTTAAATCGATATCTAAGGCTTCGAGTCTTTGGAGATTTTTTGAATCGCGCATTAATTCAAGACCTTTAGGTTCGAGTTTGTTATAAGTGAGATGTAATTTCTTTAAGCTTTTTAATTGAGAACTTTCGGCGAAAGCTTTCATGCCCGCAAGACCAATTTTATTAGAATCGAGCCGCAGATCCTTAAGCTTATTAAGATAGGGTGAGTTAGCTAGGGCAATTGCTCCCTCGTCGCCAACTTGATTAAAGGACAAATCGAGAACTTCCAAGTTGGAAAGGTTTTCTGAATCTGCCAATGCTTCTGCCCCTTCAGGTCCTATTTTATTTGTATAGAGGCTTAAATATTTTAATTTTGTCAATTGAGACGATTCCGCTAGAAATTCGGCGCCAGCATTCCTAATACGGTTATCAAAAAGCCATAATTCCTTAATTGAAGAAAAAAACTCTGAATCAGCCATTTCCTCGAGACAAATGTCTTTTATCTGGCAATTATGGAGAAATAGGATTTCTAATCCTTCCAATTGGATATTTTCGGCAAAATCAATCGCTTCTTTTTCGCCAATTTTTTTATTAGAAAAGTCGAGTGTTTTTCCGTCTTTGCTCAGACCTTTTTTAATCCAGCGTCGTATGTAGGTGATGTCGTCAGCGGCATTCTTTGCCATATTACGTCCTAAAAAAAAACTCCTTGCATCCCATGGAACTTGAAAAAAGGTTAAATGACCCTAAAGCGGAGCGTTATCGGGAGTTTGTTAAAACCAACCATTGTAGGGAAGAGAGCGGAAAAGTAAAGGATTAGTTTAACTATTTTATAACCGAGAAGAAAAAAGAAGGACTTTTTTATAACTCTAATTGAGATCTATTTTTTTAGGAATAAAAGTGATTCAGGTTTAGCGACAAACTAAAATTAATATCGGAAAGAAAGACCGACTGTGGCGCCATCCCGTTCGCTGTCTAAATCGTTCAGAGGGAAAACGCTTGACCCGGTGGTTGAACGCACTGCAATATCGCCGTCGCTTTCCATTTTCCAGAATTGGTAGCCAGCAGATAGAAAAATATTTGGCAAAACTTCGTAAGTGGCGGCAATATCAAAGTTATATCCTATGCCGGTCCCATCCATCACAAAACCAGGTTGGGACAAATCAGTCCGTAAATGGTGGATATCTTCGTTATGCATATTGGAATATGGAATAAAAACTGCGGAAGCTTCAATTCCCAATCGTTTCCATAAAGTCGCTTTTCCTTCTAATCCTAATCTGACAGAATCCCATTCTACTTTATTTGTGATGACGGTTTGCCCAAGAGCCAACTGTGTTCCAGCGGCTGAGCAAATTCCTAATAATGCGCCGCCTACGGTGCAGGTATCATAAGTGATGCCTTTAGCGACATATTCTTCTTCCCAACGTTGGTAACCCATGAATACTCGGATCATAGAGGTGCCTTCATAAGGATCGGACCAAAGCGTATAGCCAGCATCCAGATTGAAGTACCACATACCGTCTTCGTCGATATCGCTGAAGGTTCGCGACGCTAAAAAATCTCCAGTTGTAGTTGTAGTTAGAAAATCATCGTCAATCAATCTTCCATCGTCAAAACTTCCAAAACCAAGATCGCCTCGGATAAAGTAACCATTAGGCATATTAAATTCAGCGTTTAACTCAATGACATTGCTGTCCACATCTTCATAGGTCAACTCTGACGAAGGATTGCCTAAAAGAGCAGATGAGGAAGATGCGTCGTGGTTCCAATCAGTTTGTCCAGAACTAAACCATCCAGAAATTCCTGCGGAAAAAACATGTCCTTCATAGATATTTTGCTGAGCGTTAGCGATAGAAAAATTAAAAAATACGAAAAAAATAGAAACCGCTAATTTATTAAAAAACCTAGAGGATGTTTGATTAGTCATTAATTCGTCCTTGAATGATTAGCTCTTCGACTGTTTATCGGAACTTAAGCTTCTACGATAAAGCATTTTTTCATTAGATCCAAGCAAAACATTGAAAGATTTAAGTTTATTCTATAAAAAAAAGACGTTTTTAATAGATTTTTAAGGATTATCTAATGAAAAATTAATAAAGTTTAAATCGCCGACTAAAGTTACTCCACTTTCTGCCGATAACTGGGTTAAGCCCAGTTTTACTCTAAATTGTTCGTTTGAAATAGGGCGTAAGTTCCCAAAAAAACGAGGAAAATTCGTATGGCAGAAGTCTCTGGCGGAATTTCAAATAATATTCCAGTATCTAAGGGAATTGAAGCCTTCAAGCGGCAAGAAAACCTGGCCGGGGCAGAATCTCCAGGGCTTTCTTTTGATCGTCAGCTCTTAGATACTCAAGATCGCCAAGATCAGGTGCAAATTGGCGAAGAAGCTCGCCGACTAAGCGATGGTCGACAAAAAACCCAAGAACTTCAAAATTCTCAGGACGAAAGCCAACGAATAGCTGAAACTCGCCTAGAGCAAACAACTCAAACCCAGGCGACGACGAATCCCGCATCATTACCAGAGCAGAATCTGAGTCCCTTTCGCTCTGAGCCTTCCGCAAGTCGAGTGACTGAAAAATTTAAGCAATCCGAGTCCAGCCAAAATAGCAGTTCTCAAAAAGGTCTTAACATCGACGTTCAAATTTGATCATTCCTAATTAGTTTTTGCTTTTCTTTTCAATCATTTCATTTTTTTTTTGAATGTACCAAAACGGGTCTATATAAGTAATGTTTTGAGTTAGTTTCTTCCGGGTGTTTTGTCAAGGTGCATTCTTTGATTGACACTCTACAGGGGGGTATTTATAATCGCCCTTTCATGCATTATTGTTTAAGCATTAATTAGGCTGTGCTAGAATTAGCAAGTCGTTATTTCATAAACAAATAGGGGGATTTGCGAAACATGACCGAGTATGTTTTCGTGGCGGTTTTTTGTATTGTCGCCATCACGATAGTTTGCGCGATTTTGCTCTTGTCCACTATTTTAGGACCCAAAAAGCCAACCGAAGCTAAGGTTTTGCCTTATGAGTGCGGTATGGTCCCTTCGGAAGAAGCTAAAGGAAGGTATCCGGTCCGGTTTGCTACCATAGCAATGCTTTTCATAATATTCGATATTGAAGTTGTGTTTATGTATCCCTGGGCAGTAGCTTTAGGAGAGCTGAAATTGTTCGGCTTTTTTGAAATGCTTCTCTTCATATTCATTTTAGGAATCGCTTACGTCTACGTTTGGGGACGGGGAGGTTTGGAATGGGATTAATCGATCAAGCGGTCGACGGTTTAGAAACAGAAATAAATAATTTAAAATTAAATGCCCAAGATGCATTAGGTCAAATGGATGCCGACCTTTCAGGAGCGCTTTACGACACCATCCTGACTACGCAGTTGGGTAAAGTAATTGGTTGGGCCCAAAAAAATGCATTATGGCCAGCCACTTTTGGGTTGGCTTGTTGCGCTATTGAAATGATGGCAATGGCTAATTCGCGTTGGGACGCGGCGCGGTTTGGCGCAGAAGTTTTTAGAGCTTCGCCAAGGCAAGCCGATTTGATGATTGTTTCCGGTAGAGTTTCTCAAAAAATGGCTCCTGTGTTGACAAGAATTTATGAGCAAATGCCAGAACCAAAATGGGTGATTGCCATGGGCGCTTGTTCTTCTTGTGGAGGGATTTTTAACAACTACGCCATTGTTCAAGGGGTGGACCGATGGGTTCCTGTTGACGTTTATGTCCCAGGATGTCCTCCAGGACCGGAAGCTTTGATTTACGGCGTTATTAAGCTTCAAGAAAAGATTCTTAACGAAGCGGGTAGCGATAAAGCAAAAATGCGAGCGGCATGAACAGCGAAGAAATAATAGAAAAGCTCAAATCAGCCAAAGGGGATAAGCTTAAAGATACGTCGGTTACCCTCGGCGATGCGATTGTGCATTTAGAACCCGGTTCTCTCCATGAGGTGGCCGAGTTTTTAAAGAGCGATCCCGATTTGCACTTCGATTATTTATCTTGTATCTCTGGCGTTGATTATTTGGATATGGAGATAGAGCCTCGTTTCGAATGCGTTTACGAACTCCATTCCATGGACAAAAATCATTCGATTCGTTTGCGAGTAGGCGTTCCTGAAGAAGAGCCTTCGGTGCCCACGGTTAAAGACCTTTGGCCCGCCGCTATTTATCCGGAAAGAGAAATTTACGACATGTTTGGGTTGACAGTTGAAGGTCACGACGAGCAAAAACGTTTATTGATGCCGGAAGAGTGGGAAGGTCATCCTTTGCGTAGAGACTACGATTTAACAAAAGAAAAAGTAGCGTTTTCTCATAATATAGATTTTAAAGAAGAACTGGTTAAGGAGAAAGTTCCTATCCGGTATAAACCGAATCAAGTTTAAGAGAATAGTATGAGTCTAGCTGAAGAGGGTCTCCTCGAACGAAATAAAGATACCATGACCCTGAACATGGGGCCGCAACATCCTAGTACTCACGGCGTTTTTCGCGTGGTGTTAGAGATGGATGGAGAATTGGTTACGTCGTCCGATCCTGATATTGGTTATTTACATACGGGTATCGAAAAAACTGCCGAAGCTAAGCTTTACTCGCATTGTATTCCCATGACGGACCGCTTGGATTATCTGAATCCTCCCGGTAATAATTTGGCTTTTTGTCTTTCGGTAGAAAAACTGTTGGAAACCGAGATCCCGGAACGGGCTGATTATTTACGCGTGATCATGTGCGAATTAACCAGAGTGGCTAGTCATTTGCTTTGGTTGGGAACGCATGCTCTTGATATTGGAGCCATGACGGTTTTCCTTTATTGCTGGCGCGAAAGGGAAATGATTCTCGATTTAAATGAGATGATTTCCGGCGTACGAATGATGACCAGTTATGTTCGTGTTGGCGGCGTGATGAAAGACGCTACTCCCGAATGGATTGCTGGGGTTAAACATGTAGTTGATATCTTGCCTGAAAAGGTCGACGAATATGAATCCCTACTGACCAAAAACCCAATTTGGATGGATCGAACTATTGGCGCGGGGGTAATGACTAAAGAAGAAGCTATTCAATGGAGTATGAGCGGACCTTGTTTAAGAGCTTCTGGAGTGGATTTTGATTTTCGCAAAAAACGTCCTTACAGTAGATATCAAAATTTTAAGTTTGACGTTCCAGTGTTTACAAACGGCGATGTATATGATCGTTATCGAATCCGAGTAGAAGAAATACGGCAGAGTCGCGAGATCATTAAACAAGCGGTTGAAAAGTTGCCGAAAGGACCGTACAAAGTTGAGGACGGCAAAATTTCATTACCAGATCGCGAAAAGTTGAAAACGAGTATGGAAGCCTTGATTCATCATTTTAAATTAGTGTCCGAAGGCGTAAAGGTTCCAGCGGGCGAGACTTATGTGCCAACGGAAGGACCGCGAGGCGAAGTTGGGTTTTATATCGTCAGCGACGGTTCGAGCATACCTTATCGGATGAAGCTAAGGGCTCCATCTTTTATGGCCATTCCAGGAATGTGCGCCATGATGAAAGGTTCCTATATTGCCGACGTTGTAGCAATTATTGGCAGTATCGATATTGTGATGGGGGAGGTTGACCGTTAATGTTTGCGTTTACGGAGGAGTCGGAGAAAAAAATAGTAACGATATTGGCGAAATATCCTGAAGAGCGAAAGATGTCGGCTTTGTTGCCTTTTTTGACTTTGGTTCAGCGTCAAGAAGGATGGATCTCGCCAGAAGCTATGGTAGAAATTGGCAAACGTTTAGACGTTTCTCCCGCATATGTTCAATCGGTTTGTTCTTTTTATACGATGTATTTTCAATACCCAGCTGGAAAATACATCATACGTTTTTGTCATAATATTAGTTGTTACTTAAATGGAAGCGATTCCTTACTGGATTATATATCCGAAAAGCTAAACGTTAAAATTGGCGAAACGACAGAAGATAAGAGATTTACTTTAATAAAAGAAGAATGTTTGGCCGAATGTAGCGCCGCTCCTGTGATGCGGGTCAACGACGACTATCATGTCAATCTAACTAAAGAATCGATTGATAAAATAATCGATTCCTTAAAATAATACGCGCTTATGACTCAGATTCTTTTTAAAGATATTGATGTTGAAGGATTAACCACTCTTAAGGTTTATGAAAAATTAGGCGGTTACAAGTCTTTGAAAAAAGCTTTTTCAATGAAGCCTGACGAGGTATTGAATGAAGTCAAAAACTCTGGACTAAGAGGTCGCGGTGGGGCGGGATTTCCTACCGGACTGAAATGGAGCTTTTTAGCTAAAGATTCCTTTCCCCGATATTTCGCTTGCAATGCAGACGAAAGCGAACCCGGAACTTGTAAAGATCGAATCCTTTTAGAGAAAAATCCTCACCTGCTTATAGAAGGGTTGATTGTTTCTTCTTATGCTTGCTTGATCGAGACGGGTTATATCTATTTTCGAGGAGAATTCCAGGATGTGGCCGACCTTATGGATGAAGCCATAGCCGAAGCTTACAAAAAAGGATACCTAGGAAAAAATATTCAGGGTTCCGGTTTTAATTTCGATTTGTACACTCATTTAGGGGCAGGCGCTTATATTTGTGGGGAAGAATCGGCGCTTCTAAATTCCCTGACAGGAATGCGTGGCGAGCCTCGAAGTAAACCTCCTTTTCCTGCTGTGCAAGGTTTGTATGATAAGCCGACGGTTATTAACAATGTCGAAACCGTTTGCGCAGTTCCTTGGATTGTTAATGAAGGTTCCGAAGCTTATAAGAGTATTGGCACTGAAAAAAGTACCGGTACTAAATTAGTTAGCGTTTCTGGTCATGTTAATAAACCCGCAAATGTTGAAATCGATTTGGGCACTCCCGTTAGTAAAATTATTGAGATGACAGGCGGTATGCGCAATGGAAATAAGTTAAAAGCTTTTATTCCAGGCGGTTCTTCAGTTCCTATGTTAGGTATTGAGCATATAGATGTTCCTTATGATTATGAATCGTTGAAAGAAGCGGGTTCGATGTTAGGGTCTGGCGCTTTAATCATTATGGACGAAACGACTAATATTGTAGAAGCGACAATGCGGTTGGCTTATTTTTATATGCATGAATCTTGCGGGAAATGCACCCCATGTAGAGAAGGAACGCGTTGGCTTTATCAGATGTTGGGCGAAGTTTTAAACCGACGAGGAAGCCCCGAAACTGTAAAAACATTACAAGACGCTTGCGATAATATGGCTATGAAAACGTTTTGTCCTTTAGCGGACGCAGCCGTGGCCCCTGTTATTAGTAGTATTGACTTGTTTCCTGAAGATTACGAATCCTTTTTCGCGGAAGCTGCCGCAACCGCCGGTTAACCAATATGGAAAAAGAAACGGTTACATTAACGATAGACGGAAAAACCGCCACGGTTCCTAAAGGAACCAATGTTGTAGATGCGGCCAAATCAATTGGTATCGAAATTCCAATATTTTGTTACCATGAAAAAATGACTCGGTTAGGTTGTTGTCGGATGTGTTTGGTAGAAGTCGAAAAAATGCCTAAATTGATGACGGCTTGCACCATGGACGCTACCGAAGGAATGGTGGTCAAGAACGATACTCCAAAAGTTGTTAAGGGAAGACAGGGAGTTTTAGAGTTTACATTACTCAACCATCCCCTTGATTGTCCTGTCTGCGATAAAGGCGGCGAATGTCCTTTGCAAGACAACACATTTAATTATGGCGCTGGCGATACCAGAATGGAATTTCAGCGGTTCAATAATGTCAAGAAGAAGGAATTGAGTCCTGTTATTACATTGGATCGCGAACGCTGCATAGCATGTCAGCGATGTACCACCTTTAGCGAAGTGATTGAACACGATCAAGCGCTAGTAATGCACAATAGAGGTTTCCATAACGATATTGGAACCTTCAACGATCAGCCCTACGACACTCGATTTTCTGGGAATGTTGTCGACATTTGTCCGGTTGGAGCTTTGACCAATTCTATTTTTAGGTTTCAAGCGAGAACCTGGGATTTAGATAACGCTAAAACTCTTTGCGCTCATTGTGGGTGTAATTGCAATATTGAATTTGGAGCTCGCGAAAACGAGTTGATGCGAATTGTTACCAGACCGAACGACGCGGTAGACGATGGTTGGATTTGCGATAAAGGTCGATTTGGATATGAATTTGTCGCCAGTAAAAATCGAATTTTAGAACCTGGAATTCGTAAAGATGGCGATATGCACGTAGCTTCCTTAGATGAAGCGTGCGAAGAGACGGTTTCTAAACTTAAATCCATTGTGGAAGAACATGGACCTCAGAGCGTTGGTTTTATAGGTTCTCCTTTTGCTTCAAACGAAGAGTTGTATTTATACCAAAAGCTAATGCGGATGGGAGTGGGTACTAATAATATCGATCATAAGGCCTATACGGATACTCCTGGTTTGCCAGTCGCGCATTATGATTTTACCGATATTGAAACGGCAGATCTAACGGTTTTAATAGGTAGCGATCCTACTGAAGAACTTCCGATTTTAGATCTAAGAATTAAAAAAGCGGTTTCTCGTTTAAATAGAAATTTGATTGTTTTAAACGATCAAAAAACTTTGATGGATAAATACGCTTCGCTTTCTTTGAGATATGACGTGGGATCCGACGAGGTGGCCTTAGGTGGGTTGGCGCAAGCTATCGCGGAAAATTTGAAAGAAGATGAAGCTCCTAAAGTCGATAACCTCAAAAAAGTGAGTGGTATTAAAGTCGATTCCATGAGGGATTTTGCAGAGAAAATGATTTCGGCCAAAAAAGTTTGCGTGGTTTACAATCCCGCCGCTTTGTCTGGAAATTCTGTCGCAATCGTTAAAAATCTTTTGAGTTTATTGAATAAAAAATCTGAAGGGGAATGTGGCGCTATTCCAGCTGCGTCGGCAACCAACGCTCTTGGCGCAATGGATATGGGGATTCTTCCAGATTTTTATCCTGGAGGAATTTCGTTGAGCGACGATTCCAAGATAAAAGAGGTTTGGGGAGAATCGGCTCCTACTGAAAAAGGGTTCACGACTTGTGAGATGTTTGAAAAGGCCGCTTCTGGAGACATTAAAGCCTTGGTGGTTTTCCGGTCAAACCCTGTCGTTGATTTTCCTGCTGGAGATAAAATTGAAGAAGCTTTAAAGAAGGTGGAATTTTTAGTCGCTCACGATATGCTTCATACCGAAACCACCGCTTTAGCGCATGTAGTTATTCCCTCGGTAGGACCGGGTTTTGACGAAGGGACAACGACAAACATTGGCGGACGCGTACAATATAGAAGAAAAGGTTTGAAAGCGGAGTCTTTTCCAGATTGGCGCATTTTGGCAAAACTGCTTTCAGGTTTTGAAATCGAAGCCAAATATTTAGATTCTTTTTCAGTTACTGCGGAATTGGCCAAAAAAGTTCCAGGTTATGAAGAAATTAGAAGAGGCTCGATTCAAAAAGAAGGCAAGGCCAGACCTGCCCAAATTTCGATAAACGGTAAAACGCCTGAAGTTACTTCTCCCGAAAAACCTGGCAAAGGTTACAAGTTGCGAGTGGCAGAGGCCTTGTTCGCTAAAGATAAAATTTTGGAATCCGAATCGGCGTTAGCTCATCATTTTAAAGAGCCCAAGGCCGTATTAAATTCTGTAGACGCCGACAAATTAGGAATAAAAACTGGCGATCGAGTAAAAGTTTCTGCAGGCGATCGCGATCTTTCTGTAGAAGCGGAAGTGGCGGATAACTGTAATCCGGGAGCGGTTGTTATCTCTAATGCTGGCGATGAATATAGAGTTTTAGCTTTAATTCAAGATCATAACGCGACAGTTCAACTGTCTAAAGAATAGGTAGTAATTAGTTTTAGAGTTTAAATTTGTTGTTAGGAGAACGGTTTGATCGATTGGGTTTTTGATTTAATTTCAGATAATGTTGGCATAATCATCGGATGTGTTAAGGCCGTAATTGTCGCCATCGTTCTTTTGCAATGCGTTCCTTTTTTGGTTTGGCTTGAAAGACGATTAATGGGTCGTTTTCAAGTGAGATTAGGGCCGAATAGAGTAGGACCGTTTGGTTTGATCCAACCGATAGCGGATTCTATTAAACTCCTGTTCAAAGAATCAATTATTACAAGTTCTGCCGATAAGTTTTTATTCCACTTGGCTCCCGCTATTGTGGTTTTTACTGCCATTGTTTCTTTTTCAGCGATTCCCTTTGGAGAGCCAATCACCATTTTTGGCCAAACTATTGGTTTGTGGGTCGCGAATTTGGATATTGGTTTGTTGTTTATTTTCGCTGTTTCCTCCATGGGAGTTTATGGCATGGTGATCGGCGGTCTAGCTTCAAACAACAAATACTCGCTTATGGGAGGATTACGGTCGTCAGCCCAAATGATTAGCTATGAGTTGACTTTAGGGCTTTCTGCATTGGGCGTAATAATCATTAGCGGTTCTTTGAACTTAACGGAAATGGTTAAAGCGCAAGAAACGATTCCAAATATCATTATTCAACCGCTCGGATTTATTTTGTTTTTCATAGCGGGTGTTGCGGAAACCAATCGTGCGCCTTTTGACTTGCCCGAAGCCGAGCAAGAATTAGTTGCTGGGTTTCATACCGAATATTCAGGAATGAAGTTTGCCATGTTTTTCATGGGCGAATACATCAACATGATTACCATGAGCGCTTTGGTGACGCTTTTGTTTTTAGGAGGCTGGAATTCTTACGGATTACCTTTATTTCCGATTTTAGCGTTTGCCGGCAAAGTCTTCTTTTTACTCTGTGTTTTCATCTGGTTGCGTTCAACGTTTCCACGTATAAGATATGACCGATTAATGACGTTTGGCTGGAAGGTTTTATTGCCATTGTCTTTATTTAATTTGCTGATTACCGGGTTTTTTAAAGCTCTGTAATCCGAGGGATAGGCCTATGTTTACATCCGCGTTTGAAGGAATAAAAAACTTGTTGATTGGCTTGGGTGTTACTTTTAAAAATATGACCACAGAGCCTACAACCTTTCAATATCCTGAAGTAAAAAGAGACATGCCTTCTCGATATAGAGGTCGGCATTTTTTGAATCGCGATGAAAATGGTTTGGAAAAATGCGTAGGATGCAGTCTATGTTCTATTAATTGTCCTGTGGGTTGTATCCATGTTGTGGCCGCAGAAAATACGGAAGAAAATCGCGTTTCTCCGGGCGAGCGTTATGCTGCAGTTTACGAAATAAATATTTTGCGGTGCATCTATTGCGGATATTGCGAGGAAGCTTGTCCAGTTGATGCAGTGGTTTTAAGGGATCATTACGAATTAGCCGATTACAATAGAGACACTTTCGTCTTACAGAAAGACGATTTACTTAAATATCCCGAACCAAACCAATTTCGAGTTAGTTATTTAGGCAATACCACTAAAGTCAAAAATTAATAGAGTTTGTCTAAAAGAATTTAAAACGCTAAAAGCTTATTTAGATAATGAAAAATCGGTAGAAATGCCGAATTAGAGATTTAGTAAATATAATTTCGAGCCGGATTTTAAGATGGGATTCGCTTTTTCAATGAAGAGTTGTTAAGCGAAAATTCGCCAAAGAAAATCGGTTCGGTTTTTTTTTGTAAGTATGAGGATAACTTGGAAATAAACGATCTTGTATATCAATCGGCGATAATAATCATCGGTCTAACTGCGATTGGAGCGAGTTTAGGGGTTATTTTATGCTCGTCTCCGATATATAGCGCATTATATTTGATTGGGCATATGGTTTGTTTAGCTATGCTTTATCTTTTGTATCACGCCGAGTTTATTGCAGCCGTTCAAATGATTGTATATGCAGGCGCTGTAATGATTTTATTTTTGTTCATCATTGCGTTATTAGGCGGCAAAAAGGAGCTGCAGGAGGCTTCATTACAACGGACAATTGCATTCGGATTTGCGGGATTATTGTTTGGCGAATTGTTGTTGGCGGCAACGGTTGGAATTACCAAGCCGATTGAAGGAATTTTTGATCCCATTAACTTAAAGGTTATTGGCGGCGCAAAAGCCATTGGATTGACTTTATATTCTAAACACTTAGTTCCTTTTGAGTTAGCTTCTATACTTTTGTTGGTGGCAACCATAGGGGTTATTTGTTTGGCTAAGTTTCCATTAAAACAAATCAAGAAAAGTTTAAATTAAGCGTAAATTGTTTTTTCTTAATCATGAGGAAAGAGAATGGGTAATCAGTTTGTTTTAATAGTTAGCGCATCCATTTTTTGTATTGGCGCAACGGGTTTTCTCATTAGAAAAAATCCTCTAGTTATGTTTATGTCCCTGGAGTTGATGTTGAACGCAGTCAACTTTCTCCTAATAGGATATTCGCACTTTTTAAAATCCCTAGATGGCCAGATTTTTGCGCTTATGGTTATGACAGTTGCGGCTGCCGAAGTTGTCGTTGGATTGGGAATTATTTTGACAATCTTTCGAACTAGAAACGAGCTTAACGTTGATCAGATCGACGCTTTGAAAGGATGATCGTTTGTTTTATACCTGGTTAATTTTAATTCTTCCGTTATTGGGTTTTGCCGGCTTGAGTTGGTTCGGTAATCGAATCCCTAAAAAATTGGTTGGACCGGTGGGTTGTGCCACAGTTGGCGGTTCTTTCTTTTTTACTTTGGTGGCGTTAGTCCAATTATTATTCATGGAGCCTGAAAAGCGGGTTGGCAATGTGCAAACGCTTTATCATTGGATTCAGTCGGGAAGTTTTAAATTAGATCTCGCCATTTTAATTGATCCGCTTTCTATTTTCATGCTGCTCGTAATTACGGGAGTGGGTCTTCTAATACATATTTATTCAATTGGCTATATGGAGAAAGATCCTCATATTGATACTTTCTTCGCTTATTTAAATCTTTTTATTTTCTCGATGTCCCTTTTGGTTTTGGCCGCAGATTTTTTCTTCTTGATAGTAGGCTGGGCATTCGTTGGATTAGCTTCTTATTTATTGATTGGATTTTGGACCGAGAAAACCAGCGCCGTATTTGCCGCGCGTAAAGCGTTTGTTATGAACGTAATTGGCGATGTAGGAATGGTAATCGCGGCTTTTATGATTTTCGAGAATTTTGGAACCATTGCGTATCTTGAAGTTTTCTCTCAAGCGCCAGAAAAGTTCCTGCCAAACGACGACACTATGTTGTTGATCACCTTATGTTTGTTGGTTGGAGCTTTTGCCAAATCTGCGCAAATTCCATTACATACATGGCTTCCTGACGCTATGGAAGGACCAACCCCAGTGAGCGCGCTGATCCATGCCGCTACCATGGTAACTGCCGGAGTTTATTTGGTGGCTCGTTGTCATGTTTTATATGACTTAGCTCCGTACACCATGATGTTGGTTGCCGCTGTTGGAGTGATCACCGCTCTTTTTGCCGGTTCCATGGGGATGGTTCAATATGATATTAAACGCGTAATTGCTTACTCGACTATGAGCCAGCTAGGTTATATGTTCCTTGCTGTAGGTATAGGAGTTTATTCTGTTGGCATGTTTCATTTAATGACTCACGCATTTTTCAAGGCGCTATTATTTTTGGGAGCTGGAAGCGTAATTCATTCTATGAACGACGAACAAGATATCCGCAAGATGGGCGGTTTGAAAGAAAAGATGCCCATAACATTTTATACCTTTTTAATTGGCACCTTAGCTTTATGCGGGTTTCCGTTAACGGCGGGGTATTTCAGTAAAGAAGCAATCATCATGAGTTCTTGGTACGCGGATGGAAGTAATCCCGTATTTTGGGGCTTGGCTATAGTGGGCGCTGGAATGACAGGGTTCTATGCGTTTCGTATTTTTTTCTATGCCTTTTTTGGAACTTGTCGAACGGCCGAGGCGCATCCTCATGAGTCGCCAACTATAATGACTTATCCATTATTGATTTTAGCTTTTTTTGCAATTTTTGCCGGTTTTGGAGCTCCCTTAGCTCATTCGTTTTTGGCGCCGGTATTCGGAAATGTAGTTCCAGAGCATCACTCTAATGCATTCTTAGAAGTTATAGCAGTTGGCGTTGCCTTAAGCGGGATTATTGTTGCCGCTACTTTATATGCAGACGGTCAAACGGAAGAAAAACCCGGTGGCCTTAAAGATTTGCTGGCTCCGGTTCATGACGTTTTGTTCCGAAAATATTATATCGACGAGTTGTATGATGTTTTGATCGTTCAACCGGTCAAGAAAACAGGCGACTTTATTTGGAACACGGGCGAGAAAAAAGGAATTGATTTTGTCGTCGACGAAATTGGCGGCCAAGTGAAAGAAGTTAGCCGCCTCTTGAGTATTTGGCAATCTGGAAAAGTAAGAGTCTATGCTTTGAATATGGTTGCCGGAGCTGTTTTTGTGCTCATTTTTGTTGTGTTTTTATAAATATATCTTTTTATTCTAAAATTTTAAACGTTCCCTCTATATGCTTGCTTTAATTGTCGCTATACCTTTGATTGCCGCCATTGCGTTGTTTAGGATTCCTTCCGAAAGCAAAGAATGGATTCGAAATATTGCGCTTGGGTCTTCCGGGTTGGTTTTTCTTTTAGCGTTTGGCGTCTTTTTAGGTTTTGATTCCTCAAACCCGGCGATGCAGTTTGTTCATGAATGCGATTGGGTACACGTTCTTAATATTCAGTTTAAGCTTGGTGTAGATGGCGTTAGCGTATTAATGGTTTTGTTGACGGCTCTTTTATCTTGCGCTTCTATTTTTTACTATTTAAACGAAAAAGATGTTTCAACCAATTATCTTGCCTTGATGTTGGTATTGGAAACGGGAATCCTTGGCGTTTTTATGGCGCTGGATACGGTTTTGTTTTATGTGTTTTGGGAAGTGATGTTGATTCCGGCTTATTTCTTAATAGGTCTTTGGGGAGAAGGCGATAGAGTTTATGCAACCACCAAGTTTGTAATATATACTTTGGTGGGAAGTCTTTTGATGTTGGTCGCCATTATTGGCGTTACGGTTGTGAACTACAAAGCGACACATATTTTAAGCTTTGATATTCAAACTCTCATTCATACTGATATTCCAAAAGGCGATCAAATATGGATGTTTTTGTGTTTCTTCTTAGCTTTTGCTATAAAAGTGCCGGTTTTTCCTTTCCATAGTTGGCTGCCTCACGCTTATGGAGCTTGCCCCACCCCTGTATTGGTCCTATTAACAGGCGCTATGTCAAAGACAGGAGCTTATGGTTTTATTCGTTTCTGTTTGCCATTATTCCCGGAAGCGACAGAGATGATGGGATTTGTCATTGCCGGTATGGCTGCCACAGGTATGGTTTATGGAGCTTGGATTGCGCTTGCCCAAAAAGATATTAAGTCGCTCGTTGCTTATTCCAGCGTAAGTCATTTGGGTTTTATTGTATTGGGCATTTTTGCGTTAAACGATCAAGGTCTTGAAGGTAGCGTTTTACAAATGTTCAATCATGGGATTATTGCCGCTGCCTTATTCTTTATTGTCGATATCATTGAGAAAAAATTAGGTTCGCGAGATTTAACCCAGATGCGTGGTCTAAAAGGAAAAATGCCGATCTTATATGGGATTTTTATGTTAGTTACAATGGCGGCCCTAGGGCTTCCTGGATTGAATGGTTTTGTTGGCGAATTTTTAATTTTAGCGGGTGTTTGGACTTCAGCCGTAATGTCGGGGTTAGCGGCCATATATGTTTTAATGGGAGGCCTGACGATTACCTTTGCCGCTATTTATATGCTTTTTTTCTTCCAAGGAGCCATGCAAGAAAAAAATGAAAAACTACCCGCTGATTTAAAAGATATCGACAAAAATCATATCTACATGTTGTTACCTGCCTGTGTTTTAATTGTCTTTATCGGTTTATTTCCAAAGCCTTTTGTAGATAAAATTTCTCCTTCGACAAAGCAAATTTTATCTGTAGAAAAAACCGTTAAAATTTCCAATGGATCCGACTCTGGCGAGCATCATTGATCTTGCTAAATTATTTCCCACCGCTTCAATTTTAATTCATGAAACTGGGCGACCGTATTGAAAGCGGAGAGTTTCTGGAAAGACCCAATCGCTATCTTGCCCGAGTTAAGATAAATGGCGAAGAGCTTCAAGCTCATGTCCCCGATCCAGGCCGATTACCCGGTTTGATGATCCCTGGAAGGGAAGTTCGTCTTATTTATAATCCTGGACCCAAACGAAAAACTTCTTATACATTGGCTTTAATACGCCATGAAAATATTTGGGTTAGCGTTTATCCTGTTTTTGCCAATAAAATAGTGGGGCAGGCGTTTGGTGAAAAAAGAATCGATTGCTTTGGTTTTTATAAAGACTTTCGCGCTGAAGCGAAAATGGGAAAAAGTCGCTTCGATTTTAAATTAGAATTTGAAGACGATTCTGTGGGTTTTGTAGAGGTAAAATCTGTAAGCCTCGTGGAAAAAGGGGTGGGAAAATTTCCAGATGCGCCAACCGAAAGAGGACGTAAACATTTAAAAGAATTAATTGAATTAAAGAAAGAAGGGTATCGCACTGCCGTAATTTTTGTATCGCAACGATCCGACACTCGAGAAATTAGACCAAATGCCGAAATTGATCTTGAGTTTGCAAAAATTTTAAAGGAAGCGGAACAAAGCGGAGTAGAACTTTTTGGTTATAATTGTCGCGTAACCGCAAACTCCGTTTCTCTTAATAAAAGAGTTGAAGTTATAGTGGATTATTAGAAGAAAGGTTCAAAGTTTGGGATAACGAACCAATCGCCCTCGTCAAAGATCCATTTTTGCTTAACCGTAATGGATTTAACTCGATTGCTGGGTAGAACCACAATTTGATATTGATGCGTTATTTCGGCTTCGTCAAACTCTTCTTCCGGATTTGGAAAAGCTTGTTTAACTGGAATCCCTTTGCGAAAAAAAATCGCTCCCACTAAAGCCGATTCGCTAATGGTGACTCGTTTTTTAAATTCTCCCATGTTAACAAGACAATCTTCTCTTAAAGAAGAAATTACGAGCGATGTGCAGGCGTTTCGACTTTTGCTTTCAAAATTGTAGTTAAAAACTCGAATGCTATCCCATAGTTTTTTTCTTTGCGCTAAATAGAGGTTATCTATTGTGGTACAAGATAAAATACAAAGGATAGCGATTAGGGGTCCACAGATAGCTCGGCGCATCGTTTTAGAAAAAATCCAAAATTGATTTTTCATTGGCGAAGTTATAATTTTTTTATGGAAAGTTTTAAGAGGACCTCTAAAAATTGTTATTGGTCGCGAGCCGCCCTTCTAAATAAAGGGCGAGCGAGTTGCCGAAAGTTAAAATTTCGAATTATTAAAGATGCTCTTAATTATTAGATTATATAAGATTTACCTGTGCATCGGCAATGTTTAGCTTGGAAATTGGAGAATCTATTGAAAAACAAAAACCCGGCAAGAAAGTTTTCCGTTAATAAAACAAAACGTCCGAACTCTAGAAAAAAAACAAACGATGGAAAATCGGCCGTTTGGGATCAAGTTGCGGCATGGTACGACGCCTTAGTTGGGGATTCGGGAAGCGATTATCACCAAGATGTGATAATGCCTGGCGTTTATAAACTGTTAGAGTTGCCTGAAAAAAGTAAGGTCTTGGATCTGGCTTGCGGACAAGGCGTATTTTGCCGTTTTTTGTCCAAAAAAGGTTTTTCAGTTCATGGGGTTGACGTTTCTGGCGAATTGATTGAACGCGCCCGTTCTCGCTCGGACAGATTAATTCAATATACTTTAGCTGATGTATCGGGAGACGATTTTCTAAACGAGCAATCCTTCGACGCTGTTGTGTGTCTGTTAGCGTTACAAAATATAGAAAAATTGGAATCTGTTTTTTTAAATGTGTCGCGTCGACTAAATCCTGGCGGAAAATTTGTTGCGGTTGTGACTCATCCTTGTTTTCGAATTCCAAGACAAACTCATTGGGGATGGGATGAAGATAAAAGAATGCAATATCGGCGCATTGACCATTATGGAACAGAAATGGAAATTCCAATAATAGCTCCGCCGTTTTCAAATCCCGATAGATTTACCGTTACCTATCATCGCCCTCTTGAATCCTATGTTCATGCCTTGGCAAAGGCTAATTTATGGGTGGACGGTCTAGAAGAATGGTCTTCCAACAAAGTTAGCGAGCCTGGAAAAAGATCGCGTGCGGAGAATAGAGCGCGAAAGGAAATTCCTCTTTTTATGGCTTTTCGAGCTCGTCTCGCCTCTTGAGAAATTAACGTTTATTTTAAGGGTTTAATTGGCGTGTCGTTTTTTATGGCTTTTCTAATAGAGCGCATCCAATCTTGATAGAACGCAATATTATGGATAGAGTTGAGTCTCATCGCTAAGATCTCGTTTGCCATAAATAAATGACGAAGGTAAGCTCGAGAATAATTTTTACAGGTATAGCAGACGCAGCCGAGATCGATAGGCGAATCGTCTTTTTGATACTGAGCGTTTTTGATATTGAGTTTTCCCTTTCGTGTAAAAAGACTGCCATTGCGGGCGTTACGAGTAGGCATAACACAGTCAAAAAGGTCAATTCCCATTGCCGAACAGTTTTCCAGGTCTTCTGGAGTGCCAACGCCCATTAAATAGCGAGGAGATTTTTTGGGTAATAAATTGGCGGTGAAATCGGCAATTTCTAATAGTTCCTCTTTTTCTTCGCCAACGCTCAAACCCCCAATCGCATGGCCTTTAAACCCGACATCTACAATCTGTTTTGCGCTTTCTTGTCTCAATTCCTTGTCCATGCCGCCTTGTACAATTCCGAAAAGGGTTTGTTTGCCGTCGGTATGAGCTTCGCGACATCTTTTTGCCCAACGAGTAGAAAGTTCTAGCGACGACTTTAGGCGAGATCTTTCGGTGGGTAAAGGAAGAAGTTCGTCCAGCGTCATCATAATATCCGACCCTAGCGATCTTTGAATTTCTATAGCCTTTTCGGGCGTTAATAAGTGTTTTGATCCGTCAATGTGGGATTGGAAGTGGACGCCTTCTTCCGTAACTTTTGCAAGCTTGGCCAGACTAAAAACTTGAAAACCGCCACTGTCGGTAAGAATAGGTTTTTTCCAATTCATAAAACGGTGAAGACCTCCTAGATCTTCAACGATTTTATGACCAGGTCTCAAAAATAGGTGATAGGTATTCCCCAGGATTATCTGAGCTCCGCATTGTTCCACGTCTTCTGGAGATAATGCCTTTACCGTACCTTGAGTGCCAACTGGCATAAAAGCTGGGGTCTCAATGATGCCTCGCGAAGTCGTTATTTTTCCCAAGCGGGCTTTGGAATGGCTATGCTGTTGAATAACTTCAAATTGAAACATTGAATCAAATGTTATTGACGAGATGATTAATTAGCGAAGGCTAATGGAATTACTATTTCAAAAGAGTGTCTAAAATAGCTTTTTGAACATGAAGGCGATTTTCAGCTTGATCGAAAACGATGGACTGAGGCCCGTCAAAAACGTCGGAAGAAATCTCTTCGTCGCGATGCGCAGGGAGACAATGCATAACTAAAGCGTTTGGTTTCGCTCGTTTAAGTAATTCTTGATTGATCTGGTAATTTTTAAGTAATTTCTTTTTTTCGTCTCCGTCTTTGTCGCCCATACTTACCCAAACGTCGGTGTATATAACGTCGGCTCCCTCAACGGCTTTTTGAGGATCTTCGAGCAACTCGATATTTCTAGAGTTATTTAAGATTTTTGGCATCTCTAGTTTTAAACTTGCGGGCGAGGCAACGTTTAACTGCATTCCCATTAAGTGAGCTCCTAAAACCCATGAATAAGCTACGTTGTTCCCATCTCCGATGTATGCGACCTTAATGCCTTCAATCTGATTGAGTTTTTCTTGAATTGTGAATATATCGGTCAATATTTGAACGGGATGGTTAAGATCTGTTAATCCGTTTATTACTGGAATGGTTGCGTGTTTAGCGAACTCTTCCAAAAACTCGTGCTCATGCGTTCGAATCAAAACTCCATGAAGATATCGCGAAAGGACTTTGGCCGAATCGGCCGCAGTTTCGTCGCGCTTGATTTGAAGTTGATCGGAGCTTAAAAAAATCGCCTGGCCGCCAAGTTCGTACATTCCCACTTCAAACGATATTCGAGTGCGTGTGGATTCTTTAGAAAAAATCATTCCCAAAGATTTTCCTTCTAGAGATTTATGCGGTATCCCTTGATTGCGCTTTTCCTTAAGGAGTTTCGCTTTTTCAAAAAGCGCTAAAACTTCCTCTTGGCTTATATCGCTTAGAGTAATTAAATCTTTTTTCATTGTTTAACAATCCGAAGGTATTCTCTTGGCTCTAAAGTTTTTTTAAACTTTGTGAAAGAACTTTAATAAGCCCGTCTATTTCTTTTTTAGTAACTATTAAAGGCGGAATAAACCTAAGGGTATTCAGCTGAACGCAATTGATTAAATATCCCTCCTTCATACAATCCATGATAACAGGCGCCGCCGGCTTATTCAGAGTAACGGCTATCATCATTCCGCGCGATCGAACATTGGTTATTAATTCATGCCGATCCTTCAATTCTTCAAGTCGAGATTTAAAATAAGCTGCGGTTTCTTTTGCTTTTTCAAGAAAGCCTTGAGAGGTTAAAACTTTTAAAGAAGCCAAAGCCGCTGCACAGGATAAAGGATTGCCTCCAAAAGTAGCCGCATGAGTTCCAGGAACGAAAGATTTTATTACTTTGTTTCTCGCTCCGATAGCTCCTATGGGAACGCCTCCACCCAGAGCTTTTGCTAAAACTATAACGTCTGGCCTTACTCCAAATGTTTCATAGGCAAAGAGGTTTCCGGTTCTACCAAAACCCGTTTGAACTTCGTCAAAAATTAAGAGCAGATCTTTTTCAGAGCAAATCTTTTTTAAATCTTTCAAATAGTTTTTACTCGAAATATTCACGCCGCCTTCGCCTTGAATGGGTTCGACTAAAATTGCGCATGTTTTAGGGCCTACGGCTTTTCTAGCCGCTTCAGCGTCGTCGAAGGGAACGAATTTAAACCCTGAAGGTAGAGGGTTGAAACCGTGATGAATTTTCTTTTGACCTGTTGCGGCCATGCTTCCTAATGTTCGCCCATGAAAGGAGTTTTTCATGGCGATAATTTCCCCTCGGTTTTTATGCCCTTTATCGAAAGAAACGCGTCGCGCTAATTTAATGGCAGCTTCGTTTGCTTCCGCCCCGCTGTTGCAGAAAAAGAATTTGTCTGCAAAAGAATGTCTGCACAGTTCCTCTGCGAGCAAAGATTGGGGTTCTATGTGGTAAAGATTTGATACATGAAGTAATTTGCCCGCTTGCTCCCGGATCGCTTTTACAATTTCGGGATGGCAATGTCCTAAATTGTCTACAGCGAGACCCGCGACAAAATCAATGTATTGATTGCCCGAACGATCCCAAACTTTTGTTCCTTTACCTTTGGTCAAAACGATAGGGAATCGACCGTAGGTTTGAGCTACGTATTTATTAGTCAGTTTGATGATTTCGTCGTTTGTTTGTTTAGTTTTGATCGATGACAAGTTAGTTTCCTTAAATTTTGTTCTAAAGATAATTTCAAGCTAAAATGTTTTGGGTTGGGAAATGGGAAATTTACCATAAAACTCAAAGGCTGGCAATCGCGGAAAGCCGATGATTTCAATTAGAAAACCCATTAGGTTGGAGATAAGTTGGAAGGTGAGTTCTCATTTACAGTTTTTGAAAGAAAAAGTTTATTCCAAAGCGTTAGATTTTTTTTTCCCGCAACCTTGCGCATATTGCGAAGCAAAAAGAGTTTCGGGCGGTCCATTTCTTTGTGCAATGTGTCAAGAAGCTATCCAATTTATTTCGCCTCCCTATTGTTATTTATGCGGCATTCCCGCTAATCTTTCCTACGAAGACTCTAAAGAAAAATTTCTTTGCGGTCCCTGTCGAACGACGCCGCTTAACTTTGATAAAGCGCGATCGTTAGGCCTCCATCAAGGAGTTCTTAGGAAATTGATTCATGAATTGAAGTATGGCATGCGTCCAGGAGTTATGAAGGAAATTGAACCTTTATTAGAAATATATTTTTCAAATCGAAGATTAAACGAGTTTTGCGTGACTCCAATTCCCCTTCACTTTAAGAAGTTGGAGCAAAGAGAATTTGACCAAGCGTATTTAATCGGGGAAAAAATTGCGAAAATTCTTGATCTTACTTTTTTGCCAGAGATTTTGGAGAGGGTTGTCGACACGCAATCTCAGGCGTCTCTTAAGAAAACGGATCGTCTTAAAAACATTCGCGGAGCTTTTCGTTCCCTAAATGAAGAGAAAATTCAAAATAGAGATATTTTATTAGTAGACGATGTTTTTACTACGGGGGCTACTTTAAACGAAGGGGCCAAAATCCTTAAGCAGGCTAAGGCTAAACGCGTTTACGCGTTTTCGTTGGCGCGCGCAAATTAAAAACGGCTACCTCCAAAAGAGATAGCCGTTTGATTTTGATTAAAAACGATTAAAGTTTACCTAAGCCCTCCAGTGACAAGCCACCATGTTAAAATACTAGCGGCATAACCTAGAGCTATAACAGGAGCCCATTTTAAATGGCTCATGAAAGTGTAATTTTCGCTTTCAACACCCATAACGGCAACTCCGGCAGCCGAACCGATCGATAATAAGCTGCCCCCCACCCCACAAGTCAAAGTGATCAATAACCATTGATCCAATGCCATTGCTGGGTCCATTTTTAATACGGCAAACATGATAGGGATATTATCGACAATAGCGGATAAAACACCTACCAATATATTGGAATAGGTTGGTCCCAAGGTTCCATAAAGCCCTTCGCTCACCAACGCTAAATAACCTATATATTGCAAGGCGCCCACTGCGGACAGTATGCCGAAGAAAAATAATAGAGTATCAAACTCGACTCTTTCAATTTGTTTGAAGAGATCAAAACGCGGTCCTTTTCTTCTTTCTTCGGTAAGTCCAAGTTTAACCAAATATTTCATTTCGCCCCATCTATCTAAATAATATCCCTTCACCATCAAAAACCCTAATCCAAACATCATGCCTAAAAATGGAGGTAAATGTAAGAATTGATGGAAGGACACGGCAGTTGCGACGGTACAAATACCTAGAGCAATTATTACTTTGGCTCCAGGTTTCATAGTCACTTCTTCTTTATCGGAAGTGGGATGTTCGTTGGGAACGAAAAAATACATGATGGTAGCGGGAATCACCCAATTAACGATCGAAGGAATTACTAAATAAGAAAATTCCATGGTCCCTACTTTTCCAGCGGTCCACACCATTAAGGTAGTGATATCGCCAAAAGGGCTCCATGCGCCGCCAGCGTTTGCCGCAACAACAATATTGACAAAGGCGGGCACAATAAATTTTCCGTTACCAGAACTAACCGCTAGAGCGACGGTCGACATGAGCAAGGCGCTGGTTAGGTTGTCTGCTAATGGAGATAATACGAAAGTGATTCCTCCTGTGGCCCAATAAAGTTGGCGAAACCCAAGTCCTTTATTAAGTAACCAGGATCTTAGACAACGAAAAACATTACGTTCTTCCAACGTATTGATATAAGTCATGGCCACTAGTAGAAAGAAAAATAATTCTCCGATTTCAGCAATTAGATGCTTTAGAAAATCGTGAGCGTGACTATCATGGCCCATTTCATAAACCCCAATAATGAACCACATGAAACAGCCAATTAGAACTACCGGCTTTGATTTTTTTAAATGAATTTTTTCTTCTAATATGACAAGGGTGTACGCGCCTACAAATGCCAATAGAGAAATATAACCAGCCCAAGTGGTGGTGAGCGATGCCATATTAAGGACCTTTCAAAACTGTAAAAATTATCGGGAAGTCGAACGTTGAAAATAGGGTCCAACTATAAAACATGATTAACTTTAATAGTAATTAGATTTCATTGTGTTGTATAGGCCATATGCTAATCCATAATTGGCTAAAATACAATGACTTATTATAGTCATAAGATATTTATTGTTGTTTATGAATGCGATTTTATAAATTACTCTTTAATAAACAAAGAATGCCAGTTATTTATCCCAAAATCATTCAATAAAGGCGGCTTAGCCTTCCAAAAGCGGTACCCGGAATAAAGTTGACTGTTCATCAAATTGTGATACCATTCGAATGTTGATATTTGGTATTGATTTATCAGGTTTTATTTTAATCGGCTTAATTAGATCGAATAAATTTTGACCATAGAAAACTTTCTTTCTAGCGGCAAACAATTTGTCGACGAAGGCTTAAACCGATTATTGCCAAAGGAAGGAACGTATCCTGAAAGCATTCACCAGTCGATGCGTTATAGCGTACTTGCTGGCGGTAAAAGGTTACGTCCATTGCTTGTTATTGCGGCTGCAGAAGCTGTTGGAGGAAGCAGAGAAGAGGTTCTTCCCTTTGCCGTCGCTGCGGAGTTAATTCATACCTACACGCTTATTCATGACGACCTTCCCGCGTTAGACGATGATAACCTGCGGCGGGGTAAACCGACGAACCACAAAGTTTTTGGCGAAGCCATTGCGATACTTGCTGGCGACGCGCTTCTGACTTATGCATTCTCGATCATGACGAATGCGGCTTTGATGGAATCAATACCGGAGAAAAACGTTTTAAAAGCTGCCAACGAAATGGCAAAAGCCATGGGGTCCATGGGAGTTATCGGAGGTCAAGTAGTCGATATTGAATCCGAAGGGTCTCCAGTCGATGCCGAGACATTGGAATACATTCATATATACAAGACAGGATTTTTAATTCGAGCTTGCATTCAATGCGGCGCCGTTTTAAGCCAAGCCGCTTCCGCCCAGCTCAATGCATTATCCCGTTATGGAGCTCATATAGGACTTGCCTTTCAAATTATTGACGATATCCTTGATATTACCAGCGAAAAAGATGTTTTGGGAAAGGATGTCGGAAGCGATTTAGAAAGAGAAAAAGCTACATATCCCGCTTTGTTTGGGTTGGAAGAATCAAAGAAAAAAGCGGAGTGGCTAGTAGATGAAGCTATTGCCAGTTTAGACCAATTTGACGAGCGAGCTGAGCCTCTTCGAGGCATTGCCCGGTTTTTTGTAGAGCGAACCTTTTAATTTTAAGATTGCCATGACCAATTTCCTAGATAACGTCAACAGCCCCAGCGATTTGAAAAAAATTAAAAGGGAAGATTTGCCCTCAGTCGCAGAGGAAATTCGTGAATTGCTGTTGCAAACGATTTCTAAAACGGGAGGACATTTGGCGTCGAATATGGGTGTGGTTGAGCTAACGATGGCTATGCACTATGTTTTTGACAATCCTACCGATAAGTTTGTATGGGATGTTGGGCATCAGTCTTATGTTCATAAATTATTGACGGGACGCAAAGATAGATTTGATTCTATACGACAATACGAAGGGCTGAGCGGTTTTACGCGAAGAGAAGAAAGCGAAAATGATCATTGGAACTGCGGTCATGGCGGCACTTCCATCTCGGCCGCGCTGGCGTTTGCAATGGCTCGCGATTTAAAAAAAGAGAAGAATAAAGTGCTAGCCGTAATTGGCGACGGTTCTCTTACTGCCGGTATGGCCTTAGAAGGTTTGAATCACACCGGTCATGTCCAAAACGACATGATTGTCGTTCTGAATGATAATGAAATGGCTATTGCTCCTAATGTTGGAGGAATGTCGGCTCATTTAAGTCAGATCATGACGGGGCAGGTTATGACCAAAATTAAACGGCAAGTGGATGAGATGCTACTTTCAATTCCTGGGATTGGAAAAGATATCTCTCATTACGCTCACAGATTAGACGAAGCGATAAAGGGAGTTTTTATTCCAGGACGTTTATTCGAAGATCTTGGGTTTCGTTATATTGGACCAGTTGAAGGGCATAATGTCGACGCTTTAATTGAAACGTTTGATTCCATTAAAGATTTAAAAGGTCCAACTTTGGTCCATGTTATTACCCAGAAAGGTAAAGGCTATAAAGTTGCCGAAGAAAACGCCTATGTTTGGCATGGAGCAAAACCGTTTGATATTGAAACGGGAGAATTTCATAAAAAACTGGCAAACCCAGCTTACACCGCTATTTTTTCCGATGCCATGATAGAGCTTGCGAAAGAAGACGAAAAAATTATTGGTATTACAGCCGCTATGCCGGATGGAACTGGAATAAACAAGTTTGAAAAAGAGTTTCCAGATAGGACTGTCGATGTTGGAATGGCGGAACAACATGGCGTCGGTTTAGCGGGCGCTTTAGCAATCGAAGGATTTCGTCCAGTCGCGGCAATTTACTCAACATTCCTTCAACGCGCTTACGATCAAGTGGTCCACGACATTTGTTTGATGAACTTGCCAATCACGTTTGCGATGGATAGAGCGGGGATAGTTGGCGAAGATGGTCCCACTCATCAAGGTTTGTATGACATTGCGTATTTAAGGACATTGCCTAATATGGTGGTAATGGCTCCTAAAGACGAAAATGAATTAAAGAATATGTTGAAGACGGCAGTTTATCACGAAGGTCCTGCCGCTGTTCGCTATCCAAGAGGATCGGGTTTAGGCGTAGAAATTGATAAGGAAATGACATCCCTGGAAATAGGAAAAGCCGAATTGTTGCGAGATGGAAAAGACGTTGCCATTTTTGCTTATGGTCATATGGTGGAAGCTAGTTTAGAGGCCGCTGGCAATTTAGAGAAAGAGGGATTGAGCGTTGCGGTTATAAACGCGCGTTTTGCTAAACCGATCGATAACGAGATGGTGTTGAAATACGCACAGTCCGTGGGTCAAATTGTTACGGTAGAAGAACACTCCCTTGATGGAGGATTTGGCAGCGCGGTATTAGAAGCTTTAGAAGAATTAGATATCTTATCAAATGTTAGGGTAAAGAGAATTGGCGTTCCAGATATCGTTGTCCAGCATGGAGCTCCAAAAATCATTCGTAAAAATCTAAAGTTAGACACAGAAGGAATTACCGAAACCGTTTTAGAATTTGTTGAAAAGGGTAAATCTGCCCAAGCCCAACCAAAAAATGGGAAGAAGGATTTTAGCGGTAACGGTAAAAAGGGACACTCTAACAATGGTAAGGTTGAGTCCCAAAATGGTAAAAAGAGTCCACTGAAGGCAAAGCAAATAGTCAATGGGTAGAACTGCCGAAGTAGAACGTTCTACCGGGGAAACGGAGATCAAAATTTCCGTCGATTTGGACGGAACGGGCCGCTCTGAGATTGACACCCCCATTCCTTTCCTATCCCACATGCTCGATCAAGTATCCCGACATGGATATTTTGACCTGAAAGTTCAAGCCAAAGGGGATACCGAAATTGATGGCCACCACACTGTGGAAGACGTTGGTATTACTTTAGGTTTGGCTTTCCAAAAAGCATTAGGCGATAAAAAAGGCATCAAGCGTTTTTCCGATATTCGAGTTCCTTTGAACGAAGCTCTGGCGGAATGTGTCGTCGATATCAGCGGACGCGCTTTTTTTGTTTTTAACGCGAAGTTGCCAAAAACAAAAATTGGAGATTTTGACGTCGAGTTGGTCGCCGAATTTTTCCAAGCGTTTTCGGCAAATAGCGGGACCACTCTCCATATCGGTTGTCCATATTATCAGAATCTGCATCATGCAGTTGAAGCGATGTTCAAGGCTTTTGCTCGCGCCCTCGATTCTGCGGTAAAGATCGATTCCAGATCCGATAGAGTGCCTTCGACAAAGGGAACGTTGTAGGTGATTGCGGTTGTCGATTATGGAATGGGCAACCTTCGTTCTGTCGAAAACGGATTGAAGACCGTTGGAGCCGAAGGCAAAGCCACCAGTAACCCCAAAGATATCTTAGACGCAAAAGCGGTTATTTTACCTGGAGTTGGCGCATTTAAAGATTGCATGGCCAACCTCGAAAAATTTAATTTAATCGATTGCGTTCAAAAGGCCGCGCAAAGCGGGAAACCGTTTTTGGGCATATGTTTGGGGTTGCAATTGCTTTTTTCTGAAAGCGTAGAATTTGGCTCGCATGCCGGGTTGAATCTCATTCCAGGCAAAGTTAAAAAATTTCAGTTTCCAGAAGAGAATCGCGAACTGAAGATTCCTCACATGGGATGGAATCGCGTCAAACTTCAAACTGAATCCTCCCTTTTTGATGGCGTTCCGGATAATTCATACTTTTATTTCGTTCATTCCTATTTTGTTGTCCCGGACGATCAAAGCGTCGTTGCGGCTACGGCAGATTATGGCGGAGATTTTGTCTGTGGAATTCGCAAAGACAACATGTACGCTTTTCAATTTCATCCAGAAAAAAGTCAAAAGCTAGGTCTTACGCTCCTGAAAAATTTTTCCGACCTTGCGCATTAAAATTAAATATTAAATTTTTTTATTATTCCTGTAAGTGCGCCAGATTTCGAACCATTTCAGGTTAAATTATGAGCGAAACTAGGGCAAACTATTTAAAAGGAATTTCCTTTGGAATGGTCACCTGCCTACTCTGGGGAGTTTTACCAGTTTTACTCAAAATTGCTCTGGAAGATTTTTCCAGCCCTACCATCGTTTGGTTTCGCTTCGCCTTTGCATTTTTTGTTTTGTTTGCTTACCTAACCTGGAGAAATAAAAAGCCGTTAACCATAATTGCTCGTCCTCCTACGTTGGGTTTGTTAGCCGGAATATGCCTTGCCGCTAATTATTACTATTTCATGATAGGGTTGGATTTAAGCGGTCCTTCCAACACTGCTATTGTTATTCAGGTTGCTCCCTTATTAGTAGTTATTGCAGGAACCGTTTTATTCAAAGAGCGTTTTGATAAAGGAAAATGGTTTGGGCTTGCCTTGGCGATAATGGGGTTTATCGCGTTTTATTTTGATCAAAGCAGCCATTCTGCAAATCCAGATCAGTATTTTACCGCTAACGGGAATATAGTTGTTTCCGCAATTGTTTGGGCTATTTATGCAGTTTCTGTGAAACGGTTAACTGGAAAATACGAAGCCCAAAGTTTAAACTTTTTGGTTTATGGGCTCGCGGCGCTTATTTTGATGCCCGGAACGCAATGGGTGGAACTGATAAAAGCGGATGGATTAGGTTGGCTTCTTCTCGTTTCATTAGGGCTCAACACAGTTTTGGCCTATGGTAGTTTATTGGAGTCTTTAAAATATATTCCTCTTAGTCACATCAGTATGATTACAGCGCTCAATCCCTTTGTTACGATGACGACCATGGCGATTGTAAGTTGGCTTGGTTATACAGAACCAGAGAAAATTACAGCCATAGGATATGCGGGCGCGACGCTTGCTATATCAGGCGTCGCTTTGGTTGTCGGCAAATAAAAAATCTATTTTAATTAGCTTTTAAACCAGTAACCACTCCAGTTGCAATAGCCTCACCCTCTGATTCATCGAATGTTCCCCAAGGATGTTAAATAAGACGCCATGTTTGCTGGTAGGTGGTATAAAGAGCGCTTTTTAGGAGAGGCTCCAATCCGCAAAGAACATTTAATAAGCGCTCCGACCCTTTAAGTGAAAGCTTCAAATTGTTTGAAATATCCTCTGTTAAGGCAGGATTTCCCTCCAGATAATTACAAACCGTGTGATGATTTGCCGTTATAACGATGATTGCTTTTTGGTATCCATGTAATAAGTCATTGATATATTTCCCTGTTTCCATTTTTTTTCTTATCAGGGGTTGAAAGTTAAATAAATGCGCCCATATTGTAACAAGTAGGAAAAATCCTAGTTTTGAAAAAAGTTTTTTGTTTCGGAGATAAAAAATAAGAAAAAGAAATTTTTAAAAAGATAGAGAATTAAAAAGCCAAAGAGGTCCCCATGGGGATAAATCGAGTGGTATTAAGATTGGTTTTTTGGATCGTCGTTAGTTTCTTAGGATTTCAGGGAGTTGTTTGGGCATCTTCAGATATCGAAGATGAGCGAGTTCTATTAGTCGCTTTTAAAGCCCCAGAATTTGACGGACAGAAAAATTGGATCAATTCCCCCGGGTTTAAATCCATGGAAGAATTACGTGGAAAAGTGGTCCTAATAAACTTATGGACCTCTTCTTGCGCTTCTTGTGTTCAGGCTTTTTCCTTTGTTCAAGGTTGGCATGAAACTTATAAGGAAAAAGGATTGGCTGTCATTGGCATTCATCCGCCAGAATATGGCGCCGCAAGAAACATGGAAGATTTAGCTTGGACTGCGAAGAAAAGAGGATTGACGTTTCCAATCGTTCAAGACAATGGGTTCAAGCTTTGGAGAAAATATGGCAACCGAATCTGGCCCGCCGTGTTTTTAATCGATAAAACAGGAAATGTTCGCTATTCCCACTTAGGCAAAGGCAATTACCAAAAGACCGAAACGGAAATTGTCAAACTACTCAGCGAATAAAATATATAACTGTCGCCCTTAGGTTTTCGAAGGGCGACCGCCTTTCTTTAAATTGCCAGGCTATTTATACGTCATCTTTAAGGAGCCTCTTTAAGGCTCTGAAGGAAATATCTAAACTTAAAAATTGTCACTCTAAGCCCGCCCTGTTGGATGATCGAGGAATAAAAGTTATAAAGTCCCCTCTGCGCGTCATCCTGAAGCGATACGAAGTATCGGTGAAGGATCTCGCCTCGAACTCTTCTGTGTATTTCTGTAGCTAATTAATCTTTGCTGGGCGGTGGGGGAGCGGGTTTGAAATCGTCGAGTTTACTGGGTATTTCGTCGAGGAAACGTTCTCTGATTTTATAGACGG
Source organism: uncultured Nitrospinota bacterium (assembly GCA_964570665.1). GTDB lineage: Bacteria > Nitrospinota > Nitrospinia > Nitrospinales > JAJDAT01 > JAJDAT01. Next base: position 80,156 of record CAZMZH010000010.1, read on the forward strand.
ACGGTTTACCTTCAGCTTGCGCATAATATAGTGCGTCTTCCGTTTTATTTCCTACTTTTAAATGAGCCATTTGTTTTTTATCTTTATCCCAAACGGTGATTTCTAATTTAGGTTTATTCAATCCCGTTGTTTCATCCGTTAGAGTGGCTTCAATTATTTCCGTGAACTCTAAGTTGTTGAGCGTCCACAATATATCGCGAGCTTTAAAAGATTTCATGTTGTCGACTTTTTCCGGTTTGGTTAAAAGCCAATCGTCGTCGCCAGACGCTACCAACTCAAACGTCTTATCTGAATATTTCACTTCAATTTTTTTTGCGTCGTCCATTTTTAGCGAAGCCAGACTTTTATTTCGCAATTCGTGAAGAGTTCGGAATATTTTTTCTAACGCATCGTTTTTGACCGTGAATATTGGCGAATCGCCAGACCGCATTGCAAAGAAGGTTTCCTTCACTTCGGTTTCTTTACCAATAAGCAATGTCTGTTCACCTTTGTCTTTTAGATGGAGCGTAAAAGATTTTTTTGGAGTGTCCAAACCAAAAGGTTCTAAGCTATCGGCTTTGCCAATGACATACTCTGCGACTTGGACGTCGGTAAGATCAAACAACAGACTATTAACAGTTGCGGTGTCGGTTTCTGTTGGCGTTGGTTTTACCAATTTCCAATCGGCTTCCTTTTCGCCTTTATTGGCAGCCTCAATTGTTTCGCCTGAGGTTTTAGTTTCAAACCCGGTTATATCCTCTTTAACAAAATCGAAAAGTTTTTTACTTAAAAACTTTAAAGGATCTTTTGGAAATTTGTCAATAAGCGTTGTTTCCAGAGCGAAAACGTTCTTGGTAGATTCTCTCTTTGCGTAATAAATATCTTCCTTGTTAGATCCGACTAAAAGGATATGCGATTTAGAATTGTCTTTTTCGGTGAGCGTTACTTTTATCGAGGGGTTGTCTAGTGCGAACTTTGTCAGATCTTTTGGATCTTCGCTATCAAACGATTTAATTTTCCCGACGTCAATTGAACTGAGTAAATTATCGACTTCGGATTTTTCTGCTTTTGAATTCAGATCGCCGCTTTGAACAGTCCAGTTATTTTCTTTCTTCTCAAATCCAATTTTTATGTTTTCTCGCTCGATATTTATCTTTGAAATGGTTCCTGTGGAAAAGTCGAGAATGGTTTTATCTCTTAAATCATATATAGACTTATTCAGATCTTTGCGCGATACGGAGGATAACAACACGGCTGGTTTATCGTTTAATTTTATGTAAAGAGACGAACCAATAGGAGAGGTGTCCCCTACAAGTATGGATGTGTCTTTCCCCTCCTTGAGGCCCAACGTAAGCGTGAGCTTGGGGTCTTTTAGTCCAAATGCCGATAAGTCTTTTGGCGCTTCGTCAACGACTCGACTGTGTTTTGCGGTTTTTAGAGTATTGAGGAGGCTATCGACTTCGCTTTCGTCCGATTTGGCTTTGACCGGTTCTAAAATGTTCCAATTTTCGCCCTCTTTCTTCAAGCTGATTTTAGAACCGTTCGAAGACAGGGATAAGCTGGTTACGTTTTTCTCGTCAAATAAAACGATTTTTTCGGACTGTTCTTTTTTCTCTTTTTTTTTCTTTTCAGCGGGGATGTCGACTAAGAAGTAGTATGACCCTATGACGGCCAGGGCCAAGGTCATCCCCAGAGCGCCTTTAAATTTCATAAGCCGCGTCTTCTCCACCAGGTTCTAAACCCAGCAAATAGGGTCGCTCCTGGAATTATTATTATTGTTACTAAAAAGATAAGGGTTCCTTGCGCTCGACTTAATTGGATTGGATTATTTTTCTTTTCTTTTGGGCGAATGGATATCCGGTTTTTTTCTTCGACCATCCAGGATGCGATATTTAAAAATAAATCGCCGTTACCTGAAAAACCAAAATAAGAATTGTTTGCAAAATCGGAATCTCCTATTACGATCAACCGTCCTTCCTTTGTTTCTTCTTTGGAATCTGTTTCTTTAGCGGCGTTTTCTTCGTCTTGCGAAGGAGAGCCAATTTTCTTGGTTGCTATTACTGCCGCCATCAATGGGCCTTGAGTATCTTCTCCTAGATCAAATTGAACCTTGCCGCCTTCAACATTGGTTTCTCCCCAACTGTTTTGGCCCGATTTAAATAACTCAACAGTTATTACGCCATCTGTTGGTTTTATCAAGATGGATCTTAATAAAGGAAATATGGAACTGAGTCCAAAGTCTTTGAAAATTTCATGTTGAGCAAATTGATTGACGATGGGAGCTGCAAAGTCTCCTCCAAATAATTTAGAAAGAGGATCTATGATCAAATCGTTTCTTAACTCGATACCCCATTTGGATAATAATGTTTTTAAACCAGGGTCGGTTTGTGGGTCTGCCAGCAATATTACGGCGCCGCCTTTGTTTAAGTAAGCTTCTAGTAATTCTTCTTCCTTATCCACCAATGGTTTTTGCGGTCCGCTTATAAAAACTAGATCCGCGTCTTGAGGAATTTGTGCCGTTTGTAGAAGGAGTAAAGTTTTGACAGCGTGTCCATCTTTTTCAAGAGCCGCCTTCGCTTGTGAATAATCCTCTTTGCCGCTGGCTTGTGTATTTCTTTCGCCATGACCTTCGAGAAAATAAATCGTCTTTTTTCGATCCTGGAGAATTTTTAAAATGCCGTTTGTCAGGTTATCTTCTGTCGGATTGTTAATTTTAGTTTCGTTGGAACCGCTTTCTAAAGCGACGGTGCCGTAGGTTTTAATCCCATATTGTTTTGTGATAGCGGGACTTTTATCGGGGTCGACAAAATTAAGGTCAATTTTGTCGGAAAGTCCCATGTATCCGTCTACTAATGTTTGGAACTCGGCTTTCTCCGGAGCTTCCGTCTGGAAAAAGGCGGTCATTTTTATGTCTTTATCCAAAGAAGAAACAACTTTTGTCGTTTGCGGAGAAAGGGTATAAATGCCGCCTTCGGTAAAATCAAAACGGTGATTGTGTCTTGATAAAAGTAAGTTAACGAATACGAGGATTCCAAGAAAAGCGATGGTTAAAATAGCGGAGTTCGCCCCATGCACCGCCGTTCGTCCGGTAATAACTTTTTTGATTTTTGTTTTTTCAGAAAAGACGAAGAAGCCGCCATTCAGGAGTCCCACGATTGCCAGAGAACCGGCAATCATCGTTTCTGAAGGGACAACAATATAAACGAAAAGCCCGGCTAATAGAAAAAACAGTCCGAGCCACCCGGATATGGAAATAAATTTCGACATCTATATTATCTCCATCGATTAGAGTCAAGGGTTCTATGGGTTAGGAACAATCCGAAAAGAATAACCGAAAGGTAATAGCCAAGATCGCCCACGTCTAGTATGCCTTTAAAAAAAGGATCGAGATGATCGATAAGAGAAAGATATTTAAGCAGTTCTCCAAAGTCGGAACCGGCGGCTTGCGCTCCCCACCCAATGATCCACATGAATAAGGTGAATCCAAAACTCATTACGGCGGCGACTATTTGGTTATCCGTTAAAGAGGAGGCCAAAACTCCAACGGAAATATAACAACTGGCCATTAGCAACATTCCCAGATAGCTTGTAACGATAGGTCCTATTTCAGGTTCCCCAACGTTAAATAGCATGCCGATGGAAATTAGCGTTAACGCAATCATGGTTGAGACTACGAAAAAACAAGCTAGAAATTTTCCAATAACGATCTCGTGGAGTTGCACTGGGGAAGATAATAATAAATTGACAGATTTATTTTTTTTCTCTTCTGAAAAACTGCGCATAGTAATCAACGGAATCATGAGCAAAAGAATGACGCCCATATTGTGTAGGGCAGGTTGAACTACCATATCGTTAAGATTGAGTCCCATGCCGCCCATTTGGCCGGCAAACTGCGCGGCTTGCATGCTTTGGAAGCTGAAAAAATTTAAAATATTGAAAAAGATATAATTGAATAAGATCAAGAATACCGCGGTCAATACGTAAAAAATAGGCGATTTGAAAAATGAGCTCAAATCCCGGAAAGCTATTATAAAAGTGGATCTCATAACTAAGCCTGGGCTTCTTCGGTAGTGAGTTTAAGGAATACGTCTTCTAACGAAACGGCAGGTTGTTTCAATTCGACAAGTCCCCATTTATTATTCAGGGTTGTTTGCGCAATCTCGTCTTGTAAATTGGAATCTAGTTCGCATTCGATTTGAAATTCCCCTTTATCGTTTTGACTGGTGGAAATAACGCCTTTTATTTTTTCGAGAATTTCTTTGGCCTGATTATGCCCTTCGCGAATAGTCAATTGGATTCTTTCGGTTTTTCGTAATGAAGCGGTGAGCCCTTCAAGAGAATCTACAGCTGCAATTTCCCCTTCATGGATTATTATGACTCGTTTGCAGATTTGAGTAATCTCTGGAAGGATATGGGAACTTAAAATGATAGTTCGATCTTTAGAGAGTTCATTAATTAGTTTTCGAATTTCAATGATTTGTATAGGATCTAGACCGATAGTTGGTTCGTCCAGAATCAGAATCTCGGGTTCGTGGATTAGAGCTTGCGCCAAGCCTACCCGTTGTTGAAAACCTTTTGACAAACGGCCTGTAATCCGGTGTTTAACGTCATTGAGCCAGCATTTATCTAAAACGGTTTCGACAGCTTCGTCGATTTTATTCTTGGGAACGGATCGAATTCCCGCCGCAAAACGTAGGTAATCGGATACTATCATATCGGGATAGAGTGGCGGAATTTCAGGTAAGTATCCAATAATCTTTTTTATTTCAAAGGATTCTTCGAAAATATCGAATCCGCCAATTTTCGCCGAACCTCCCGAAGCGGGAATGATGCACGATAAAATATTCATCGTGGTAGATTTTCCGGCGCCATTAGGCCCAAGAAAACCTACGACTTCCCCTTTTTCAATATTAAATGTCAGTTGTTTAATGGCTTGGCGGGGGCCGTAAAACTTGGTCAAACTATCGACCGCAATCATTTTATCTCCTGCTAAGAATAGCGAATTTGGAAGTATAACAGCTCTATATTAAATTTAATATTTTAAAAAATATCATACTCAAAAAACTTTTTTCAATTAAAATTTTTTAATGATTTTATTGGGATTTGGGTTGTTTTTTTTAAGACCGGTTATTATGAAAAATAATGTTCGGAAAGCTTTATGATGGGATATTTTGCGTTTGAGAAGGGTTTGACTAACGGATTTTTATCCGCTTGCCGTCGTTTTGTGCGGATCGGTAGATGGATGTAATGATTTGAAGGGCTCTAAGTCCATCCATTCCAGAAGAGGCGCTTGGCGTTTGTTTTTTTATACGGCGAACCAAATCTCGAGCTCCTCCAATAAAGGGGCTCTCGTAATTTTTTATTTCGGGGAAGGAGACTTTTTCAAGTTCTTGAAAACCCGTAAATTTGCCGCTCTTTTTTGTTATATAGAGCTGTCTATTCGAGTTCCCTATAAGGATTCTTCCTTCGGATCCTTGAATGTCCAATTCAAAGTTGAAGTATTTCCGGGCTCCTCCGCCTTCGATGAAGCCGATGGTTCCATTTTTAAAACGGATCGTGGCCGCTGCAGTTTCTTCAATATATTTTATTCCATTAGATCTTAATTCAAATCCGGAAACCCAATCGGGAGGACCGGCAAAATAAAGCATTAAATCTGTTAAGTGAGTGCCATCATGAAATAATGGACCTCCTCCATGTTCCGAAGCTAATAGTTTTGGAGGAATCCATGATAATGCATTCCCAATAATAGTGCGAAGTTCTCCTATTTTACCGCGTTCTATTAATTTTTTAGCCTTACGGTAGTAAGGATCCCAACGCCGTTCATGATTAATCACAAGAGGTACGTTTTTACTTTCGCATGTGCGAACCATCGCTTTTCCCTGTGACGTGTTTATAGCGATAGGTTTTTCGCAAAAAATTCCTTTGACACCCAAACGCGCCGACGTTTTTACCATTTCCGAATGCAAATGTGTCCATGTAGCAATAGAAACGATGTCGGGTTTAACTTTGCGAATCATTTCTTTGTAATCGGAAAATAAATTATCAACTTTCCAGCGTTTGCCAAACCGTTTGAGTCGATCCAGATTTATATCGCATCCGGATACAATTTTGGTTTGAGCCAGAGCGTCAAAAGCTCCTGCATGCGTACAGGGTTTGCCGCGCAATGGATCTTCTTCCAAAAGGCTTCCGATTCTTCCACATCCAATGACGGCGACAGTTAATGGTTTCATTACCAAATTTTCAAGCTACGCGATTTAAAAATTTCTGTTCGAAAAAAACTTGGCGGCCCCCCCCAGGTTGGGGGGCCTCCAAATCAAGATTCGGACAGACTACACCCCGCTTACCCCGGACAAGGGTTGCAACGGAATTTTTGCGTTTTTGAAAAATTTTCCAGACGGGGGCTTTTGAAGCGTTCCCGCCAACGCTTTGGAACTAACATTCTTAAAATTTATTTTATACATTAATAACCTCGGATTTTAAGTGATTTTGAATGAGTTAGTTTAATTGTAAAAGTTGAAGTACGCTTTGAGGATTCAAATTGGCTTGTCCTACCATCGCGGTAGAAGCTTGTACTTGAATTTGTTGCCTCGTCAAATTGGCGAAACTTTCTCCAAGGTCGGCATCAGACACGATTGAGTCTGCCCTGACGTTTTCTTCAACAGAACGATCTATATGCGATTCTGTGCTCGCTAATCTTTCGGCGGCTACAGAAACTCGACTTCTAGTTTCAATAATATCATCTATCAGAACTTCAATCGCTCCGCCAGCGGCAAGCGCCGATTCTTGAGTATTGACAGAAAGTTGATCAAGACCTGTAGCTGCGGATCTTAAGTCGTCGACGTCTAAAATTTCGTTGAGATTGAACCTGTTAACGGAGGTGCCGTCTAATCCAGTTTGGATGATGTAAGGATTACCAGCTCCCCTTGATAAGGAACCTTCTAACAATTTTTGTCCATTGAATTCTGTTGTGTTTGCTATTCGATCCAACTCTTCTCTCAGCTGATTGAACTCCAATTGAACGCTTTCTCGTTGCGTGTCGCTGATAGTTCCGGATGCTGATTGCTGCGCCAATTCTCGAAGTCGAATCAAAATGGAAGAAACTTCTCCAATGGATCCTTCTACGGTATTTACTAAGGCGATGGCATCGCTAGTGTTTCTTGAAGCTTGGCGTAAAACAAGATTATCGGCTCGTAATGTTTGAGAGATAGAAAATGCGGCGGAATCTTCGCCAGCTTGTTGGAATCTTTGTCCTGAAGCGACTTGCTTAATAGAATTTTCTAACCTGTCGTTGTTTGTTGTCAGGTTTCTTTGCGCGTTTTGAGAAACGAGATTGGTAAAAATCTGTAATGCCATTTCAATTTTCCTCCGTGAAAAATGATTTTGTCATACTGTTATTAGCTTCCTTGCTAAAACAATGGCAATTTCAATAAATATTTTATTTAATTTTGTTGTTGAATTACTGTAGTAATTGCAATACCGATTGCGGAATCAAGTTGGCTTGTCCTACCATAGCGGTAGAAGACTGAACCAATATTTGGTTTCGCGTTAACAAAGCGACTTCTTCTGCGATATCTGCATCTCGAATAGCAGATTCTGCAGAGGTTAGGTTCTCAATAGAAATCGATATGTTGGATATTGCTCTTACGAGCCGGTTTTGCACGGCTCCGACTTTACCACGACCCTGCGTAACAAGCGTTATTGCGCTATTCATTACATCCAAAGCGGTCAAAGCGGCGTCGGAAGCGGTAACGCTTAAAACGTCTACTCCTAAACCAGAAGAGGTAATTGAACCAAGGTCGATTTGTTGGTTTAAGTTAATTCGACTGTCTGCTGATGAATCGATCCCGATTTGAATCAAAATGTGTTGATTTGATGAAATCGAAGAAGAAAGCGATCCGTCGATTAAGCGTTGGCCGTTAAACGAAGTCGTTTGCGCGATACGATCAATTTCATTTCTTAACGCGGTGAATTCTAATTGGATAGTTTGACGTTCGGTAGAACCTACAGTTCCGGTAGCCGCTTGAGAAGCGAGCTCTCTAAGCCGGATGAGAATTCCAGCTTGTTCGTTGAGCGCTCCCTCCGTTACGTTAATGAGAGCGATTCCGTCGTTTCCGTTTCGAACTGCTTGTCTTAAAGCTCTGATATCGGAACGTAATGATTCTGAAATCGCCAAACCTGCGGCGTCGTCCGCTCCCCGGTTTACCCGGATTCCGGAAGCGATTCTTTCGACTGAAGACGCTAACCGGTCATTATTGATCCCTAAAATACGCTGGGCGTTTAATGAGGGAATATTGTTAAATATTCTTACTGGCATTTTAAAAATCCTCCGTGATTTTTAATTGTTTTGATTTCGGCATCCTTGCCAAAACAGGAAAAAATGAAGCTTTAAATCAGTGTTATGTTTTTAACATGCTTGTTTCCTTTATATAGAGAAATTAAATGGTTAAATTTCGAATTAAATTGGTATAAGTCCGTCATGAATTTCCTAACGGATTTTGGTCTGAAATACTTTATAGTTTTTTTCGCAGGGGGTAACGACCTCTCTTAAGAGAGGGAGAAGAAAGGAGTAGCGCGAAGCCGGTTTTTTTGTTTTGGGAGGTTTGTAATCGAAACTAACCGCCGAGTTTGGCTTGATCTTAAAGGCTTTACCAAACCCGGCGGGTTTTTATTTAGAATCGACCATTACCGGTTGTTTCCCTCAATATGGAAACTTATGCGCTGAGAAATAATTTCAAGTTTAAGGAAGAATAATAAAGTTTTTATTATTCTTCCTAAACTTATTATTGAAATTATCCCAAGAGCTGTAATACGGACTGTGGTATTAAATTTGCCTGACCAACCATTGCCGTAGAAGCCTGTACCAGAATTTGGTTTCTGGTAAGTAACGCAACTTCCTCAGCGATATCTGCGTCTCGGATAGCAGATTCCGCAGCTTGTAAGTTTTCAGTACTAACCGAAATATTCGCGATCGCTCTTACGAGCCGGTTTTGTACGGCACCCACTTTACCACGGCCCTGGGTAACAACCGTTAAAGCGGCGTTGATCGAGTCGAGGGCGGTTAAGGCTCCGGAAGCGGAGGTAACGCTCAATGAATCGATACCGAGCGAAGATACTGTTACAGCAGTTAAGTCAATCTGAGTGTTGAGATTAATTCGACTGTCGGCGGATGAATCCAATCCAATTTGGATCAAAATTTGATTGTCGGTTGATACAGTAGAGGACAAGGACCCGTCAATCAAACGCTGTCCATTAAACTCAGTGGTGTTTGCAATACGGTCGATTTCGTTTGAAAGCGCCGTGAATTCAATTTGGATTGTTTGACGTTCGGTGGATCCAACTGTACCGGTAGAAGCTTGAGATGAAAGTTCTCTTAGCCGAATTAAAATACCGGCTTGCTCATTCAAGGCACCCTCTGTAACGTTGATCAATGCGATTCCGTCATTTCCGTTCCGAACGGCCTGTCTTAAGGCTCGAATATCAGATCGTAAGGATTCCGAAATTGCTAGACCAGCGGCGTCGTCGGCGCCTCTGTTGATTCTAATACCGGATGCAATTCTTTCTACTGATTGGGCTAGTCTGTCGTTGTTATTACCCAAGATTCTCTGGGCATTAAGCGAGGGAATGTTATTAAAGATTCGAACTGGCATGGTGATTCCTCCTTGAGTCGTGAATAACTAATACTTGTTTTAACCTCCTTGCTAAAACAAGAAACCAGGGTGCTTCAAATGTAAAACTACAAATTATTTTTCAAATAATTCTCCAAGAATTTCTAAGCCAACCAGGAAAGGCCAGAAATATTTTTTAGATCAAAAGTCTTAAATTATTCAGAAATTTTTGAGCTGACCAGGAAATACGCTAAAAATTTACTTTTTTAATTTAAAGACTTTTTGTGTCTTGGATGCTCTATCGGATTTTGGAGGATTTACTTTAGCTAGTAAAAAGGGTAGGGGGAGTTCTCCCTCAAGCGGAGCGGATAAAAAAAACGTGGAAAACGTTAAAAATAAAGAATTTTCTGTTAGATTGGATTTTATAAAAAAAATTATAAAATTGGTGGATCTAACCCAATTTCGAACAATTTAACGATCTCTTTTCTTGTTTTTAATGGGATATCGACCTTAGAATCATCCCTGTTTTGCATCAATGTTTTCCAATAAGCTTGTGTCCAGAGGAATTGTTTATTAATAGGACTTAGATTTGCTCGAAATTGTTCCAAAATATTGGTTTCTTCGGAAATTTCTTCAATTATTTTGGAAATCGGACTAAAACTACTGAAAATAAATCGAGAAAAGGTTTTGCCACTGTAGTTTTTCGCAAATAGTGGTTTGGACGGTAACCCAACCTTCATATACGATTCTTCTAAAATGATTGGTGGCAAGATTATTTCAAGAGACTTTTTGTTGAAAATAAACTTCTCTTTTTCCGCTAAAAGGCTAGAGTTAATATCCGTTTGTCTTAGCAGTCTTTGAATAGCATTTTGTAAATGAAACTTGTCAATTTCATCCAAGTTTGGGTTTTTATGAATCAGTAGAAGTTGACCCAGTAATTGAAGCCGCTTTGACTGTTTAGATAAGATAGTGTCGCATTCTTTTATTTCTTTTAGATAAATTTGAGTCGAACATAACTTTTGATCTATGAGTAGGTTCTCTACGTCAGTTTTTTCGTTTTGCGAATCGCGAAAATAGTTTCCCCAGTTTTTAGGGCGTAAGCTTACGCCCATTTTTTGCTTCTTTTCCAAGGGAAAGAATTTTATGGATCGATCTTCGATCTTCTTATGTAGTGTTTTACCCATAACCCGCCTCTTTTTAGAAATAATTTCCAGTCAAAGTTACACTGCCTCCATCCGGGATAAATTTCCCCGAATGGAATTGAATGAACTATCCTAGTAATTGCAAAACGGATTGTGGTATTAAATTTGCCTGTCCGACCATGGATGTAGAAGCTGCAACTAAAATTTGGTTTCGCGTAAGCAAGGCAACTTCTTCGGCAATATCTGCATCTCTAATTGAAGATTCGGCGGCCTGTAAGTTTTCGGTTGAAACCGAAAGATTTGAAATCGCTCGAACAAGACGGTTTTGTACGGCGCCAACTTTACCCCGCGCTTGAGTTACGGAAGTAATAGCCAAATTGACCGCATCCAAAGCGGTTAAAGCTCCTGCTGCAGAAGTGACACTAAGAGAATCTACGCTGAGTCCGGATGTTGTTACCGCAGAAAGATCAATTTGTTGATTCAAATTAATCCGACTGTCGGAGCTTGAATCCAATCCAATTTGCACCAGAATGTGATTGGTCGAAGTAACTGTAGAAGCCAAAGTTCCATCGATTAATTTAGTTCCATTAAATTCTGTGGTGTTGGCAATACGGTCGATTTCAGTTCTTAAGGAATCGAATTCTAATTGGATAGTTTGTCGTTCTGTAGAACCAACGGTTCCAGTAGACGCTTGAGAGGCTAACTCCCTTAAGCGAATAAGGATTGACGATTGCTCATTGAGCGCTCCTTCGGCGACATTAATTAGAGAAATTCCATCATTACCGTTTCGTACGGCTTGACGGAGAGCTCTAATGTCGGAACGTAGGGATTCTGAAATTGCTAATCCCGCAGCATCGTCGGCGCCTCTGTTGATTCTAATACCAGAAGCGATTCTTTCTACAGATTGAGCTAAACGATCATTGTTGTTTCCCAAAATTCTTTGAGCGTTCAAAGATGGGATGTTGTTGAAGATTCGAACAGGCATGACTTTTTCCTCCTCCTAAGGAATGTTTTAGTTCGCGATGACTTTCCTTATCATCGTTGTTTAACGCGCCTAAAAAAAAACTCTAATGGAATTTAATTTTTATTCCGTAAAGTCTGATAAGCGTGAGTTGTAACCGCCTCTTTACTTTGGGCGGTGTTGCGCTCAACAAGGTTATCGGAGGATTTATTAATAACTTTAATTTGGAAATATTTATTGGAACCTAACAGGGGGTAATTTATCTACTTGGCGGGTTCACAAAAGATCGTTAAATCGATTGTGTGAGATCCTTAAGCGTTTTGTTTATTGGGTTTTCGGGTTTTGATATGAAATTGTTCCGAGAAGGTTTTAAGGTTTAAAAAATAATAATTTTTTTTTGGAGCGGGCATAAACCCGCTCCAAAAAATAGCGCTGACTAACCTAAAAGTTGTAAAACCGATTGTGGAAGCAAGTTGGCTTGACCCGCAACTGCAGTCGAAGACGCAACCAAAATTTGGTTTCGCGTTAAATTTGCGACTTCCTCGGCAATATCAGCGTCCCTGATAGCAGATTCTGCGGCCTGTAAGTTTTCGGTCGTTGTCGCCAGATTATTAATCGCTCTAACCAACCGGTTTTGTACCGCTCCCACCTTACCTCGAGCCTGCGTAACTAAAGATATAGCTGAGTTTATTGAATCCAGAGCAGTCAAAGCTCCTGCCGCCGCCGTTACGGAGAGAGTATCAATGCTTAAACTGGTAGAAGAAATTGCCTGTAAACCAATTGTAGTGTTGAAATTGATACGACTATTGCTTGTTGCATCCAACCCAATTTGAACAATCAGTTGCGAATCAGTCGCTACCGTCGAAGCAAGCGATCCATCCAAAAGTCTGGTTCCATTAAATTCCGACGTGTTTGATATTCTGTCAATTTCGTTTCTCAGGGAGTCAAATTCAATTTGAATCGTTTGTCTTTCTGTGGAACCAACCGTTCCTGTTGAAGCTTGAGAAGCCAATTCCCTCAAACGAATTAAAATGGAAGATTGCTCGTTTAGGGAACCTTCCGTTGTATTCAAAAGAGAAATCCCGTCATTCGCGTTTCTGTTTGCTTGCCGTAAAGCTCGAATATCAGATCGTAAGGATTCTGAAATAGCTAGGCCAGCGGCGTCGTCGGCGGCCCGATTGATTCTAACCCCTGAGGCAATCCGTTCGATGGATTGCGCTAAACGATCGTTGTTATTACCCAAAATTCTTTGTGCATTTAATGAAGGGATGTTGTTATTAATTCGGACCGGCATGGTATCCTCCGCCTATTAGAAGGTTTAAATTTTAAAAAAGACCAGGTTTTATGTAAAAAAGCCTAATGGCTATTATTAAATTTTCCGATAAAGCAGATAGGGGGTTATCGTTTCAACATTTTTGAAGGATAAAATAAAGCTATCCACTTCGGGTTTTCGGCAAAAAAACGTAAACTCTAAATAAGATTTTTTGAAAAAAAACAATTCATTAGGAAAAATGGCAAATGATTTTTTAATTCTCGAAAAAACGCTTACCATCCTTATTAAAAGTGACGATATACACGATGAGGATTTGTCTGCTCTATAATTTGAGCGACTTTGAAAAAGCTTTCCCCCAACGGGAATATCGGAAAAAATATCAAGTACTTTAAAATTAAATTTCCGAGGCAAATTTTTCGAAGTTTCTGAAATTAACATCAAGCAATTAAATAAAAATTCCGTTAAGACCGATGCCCAAAGCCGCATTCTTACCTGAAGATTCAAGAAATTAAAGATAGCCGTATCGGGGTTTTCGGATAAAAAATTAAAATGTATTAGCTTAATTTTCATTTTTATTAATATTTTTAAGTATTGCCGTATTAAAGGCTCATGGACCTTTATTAATTTACCGTTAAGACCGATGAACCAAAGATTGCCTTTTATTCAGTTTCATTAAGCCAAATCATGGCCTGTCTTGGTTATCGGAAAAAAAGTTGATAACTTTAGTATCGGAGTTCTTTTTTTTTCAAAAATTAAAAAAAACCTTTTCTTAAAGGAACTCACGTTTTTTTCCGATAAAATCGATGCGGTACTATAGAATCTTTTTTCGAACTTCAAGATTCTATGAGGCCTTATCTTATTTTTCGGAAAAAATCTTGAGCGCTTTAGGACAAAATTCACCTGTGATGGACTCCAAAAATATTTTTTAATTTCCGCTTATATAAATAAGGTAAAATCCCGTAATAAGGGATAAGCTTTATACGGCTTTCCGAAACGAAAACATTGGCCGCAATTAACCTCAACTTGGTTATCGGAAAAAATGATTAGAACTTTAGCGGGTTTCTAAAAAAGGCAAAAAAATTGAATAAAGCAAACAAAATTAAAAAAGGAGACTTGATTGGAATTGTTTCGCCAGCGGGTCCTACTGACTTTGAAGAATTGCAGAGAGGAATGAATCTCCTAAAGAAAATGGGATTCCATTGCTCTTTAGGAAAAAATGCTTTATTGCAAAAAGGGTTTTTAGCGGGTTCGGATAAGGAAAGAGCGGATGATTTCATGAATATGGTTAAAAATCCCGAGATTTCGGCTATTTTATGCGCTCGTGGTGGCTATGGAGTTAATCGGGTACTTCCTTATTTGGATTATAGTCTTATTAAAAAGACGCGCAAACCTATTATTGGATCTAGCGATATAACGATTTTGTTAAATTATATAAACTATAAATGCTCTCTTATTTCTTTTCATGGTCCTATGGCGGCAGGAAGTTTTGGACGAACGCCTATGAAGAAATCGCGAGTGCCTTTTTGCCAGGCGCTTATGGGTAATATGGATATGTATAGTTACTCGAAACGAAATGCTTGGACAATAAAGCCTGGAAAAAGCGAGGGAAGGTTAGCTGGAGGTTGTTTAACTCTTATGATTCGTTCGCTTGGTACGCCCTATGAGATACAAACGCGAAATCGAATACTAATTATTGAAGACGTTAACGAAAGACCATACAAAATTGATGGAATGTTATGGCAGCTCAAAGAAGCCGGGAAATTTAAAGGAATTCGCGGAATAGTTTTTGGAGAGATGGTAAATTGTCAGCCTAATAAGAATGAGTCGTATACACTTAGGGAAACGATATCCGATTTTTTTAGGAATGTTACCTTTCCCATTTTAATGAATTGCCCCATTGGCCATGGAAAAGAAATGTGGACTCTGCCTTTAGGAGTTCCGGCAATATTAGACTCGGAAGCAAAAAGTTTAACAATAAAGGAAAGTGGAGCGGTTTAGACCCTGACTGGAATTCCTTTTTCCGCTAAAAAAAGCTTTGTTTCAGGAATAGTGTATTCTTTGAAATGAAAAATGGAGGCGGCGAGAACTGCAGACGCTTTTCCTTCTGTTAAACCATCGTATAGATGTTTTGGACTGCCGGCCCCACCGGAAGCAATTACAGGAATACTTAAAGATTCAGAGATAGTTCGATTTAATTCGTTATCGTAGCCTTTTTTGGTACCGTCGCGATCCATGCTCGTGAGGAGTATTTCTCCTGCCCCATAAGATTCCATTAGAATCGCCCATGTCAGAACGTTGATTTTTGTCTGTTTTCTGCCGCCGTGAGTAAAAACTCCCCACTGTAAAGCGTTTTCAGGTTCTGACAAAATTAGGTTGGGACGGTCTACCGCCCATTTTTGTAAATTTAGGGGAGATGGATCGTTCGGAAAGGATCTTTTCGCGTCTATTGCAACGACAATACATTGACTGCCAAATTTTTCCGCTGCGCTTTTTACAAAATCGGGGTTCTGAACGGCAGCTGTATTGATTGAAACCTTATCGGCTCCGGCGTTAAGCAAAGCCCTTATATCGTCAAGAGTTCGAACGCCTCCGCCAACCGTTAATGGCATAAAGACTTTTTCAGAAGTACGGGCGACGACGTCTAATATTGTTTTTTTCCCTTCGTGCGACGCGGCAATATCCAAGAATGTAAGTTCGTCTGCCCCTTCAGCTTCGTAAGCGGCAGCAATCTCTGCAGGGTCTCCAGCGTCTCTCAAGTCTACAAAATTAACGCCTTTTACTACACGGCCTCCTTTTACATCCAAACAAGGAATGATTCGTTTAGCCAGCATTTTCTTCTACAAGCTTTAAGGCTTCTCCAAAGTTAACTGTTTTGTCATATAACGATTTGCCTAATATAGCGCCGGTTACGCCTAACGATTTAAGCGTAAGCAAATTAGAGATGTCATCCAAACGGGAAACCCCTCCTGAAGCTATTACAGGGATTGATGTTGATTCGGCAAACTCTTTAACGCTTTTAATATTAGGTCCTTCAAGCATTCCGTCCCGGCTAATATCGGTAAATACAAAGCCGGCGACTCCCATATCTTCAAAAGATTTAGCGAAATCCGTAGCTTTTTTAGACGACACCTCTACCCATCCTTTTATAGCTACATTCCCGTCTCGAGCGTCGATACCTACTATGATTTTGCCTGGATACTTTTGGGCTGCCGTTTCTACCAATTTTGGATCTTTAAAGGCAATTGTGCCCAAAACCACTCGAGCCGCTCCAAGGTCCATATAGGTATCAATACTTTCCATTGAGCGAATACCTCCTCCAACCTGGATATTCACCGAACTGGAGTTGATGATGTCTTTCACTAATCCTAGATTAGCGGGTTCTCCAGTAAATGCGCCGTCTAAATCGACGACATGGATTGTCTCAGCTCCTTCTTCGTCCCAATGAATTGCCATAGAGACCGGATCGTTTGAATAAATGGTCTCTTGATCTGCCTTACCTTGCGAAAGCCGAACGCATTTCCCATTTTTTATATCGACGGCTGGAATTAACTGCATTATGTTTTATCCTTTTTGTAGCCACATTTTGTCAAAGATTTGGATTATAGGTTTTCCACCATGAGCAGTCAAATTTCTCTTTTAATTTGACCTAAAAACGTCATTTTATATAGATGGATAATATTTCGCCAATCATTTATATTGTCTCCGAATTAGAAATATATGGATTTTTTAAGGTTGAATTTTTAATTTCTAATCTTATCAAGAGCATTTTCTATTGAACTCTGAAGTTATACCCATAAATCGATATTTGCCAATTCTGGATAAAGTCATACAGTTCAGTTTATTGGGATTTGCGGCGTTTGCTTTATTTTCTATCAGCTTAACTCAAATTTGCGTGGTCATAGGGGCGTTATGCTGGATCGTTAAAGTCTCGATAACCCGCAGTTGGGGAGATGTTCAGGCTCCATTGGGTTATGCTTTTTTATTTTTTTTTGGGGCTTGCGTCTTAGCCGTTTTATTTTCCGGCGATATATTACATGGATTGTCTGGGCTCAAAAAGATGATTTGGGCGATCATTTTTTTCTGGGTTCTAAATTGCGTAAATTCTAATAACCAAAGTTTATTAATAAAAGTCTTATTCGCAAGCGCTTTAATTGCCGCCAGCTATGGTTTTTATCAAGCCTTTTCGGCGGGTATTTCAGAAAAGTCCCGGGTAGATGGAACCATGAGTATCTACATGACTTTTGCTGGGGTTTTAATGTTAGTTCTCCTCCTGGCTCTTTCCAGATGGCTTTTTTATTCTTTCAAAGACCCCTTTACTATAGCAGTTGTCGTTTCTCTTACAGTTTGTTTGTTTTTTACGTTAACCCGTCAGGCTTGGCTAGGGGTTTTAATGGGAGGAGTGTTTTTAATATTTGTGAGAGAAAAGAAACTTTTGCTTGCGGTCCCTTTTGTCTTGGCTATTGCTGTAGCCTTATCGCCACCGGCCGTTAAAGAAAGAATCTATAGCATGGTTAACTTAAAGGATCGAACCTTGGGAATTCGAATGCAATTGTGGTCGGGAGGATGGCAAATTTTTAAAGATAATCCTGTGATTGGTTGCGGATTTAAATGCGTGGACAAAGTATTTCAAAAATATCCAGAACATGCCAAAATTTTACAGAGATACAAAGGATTGCATAACAATTTCATACAACTTGCAGTTGATGTGGGGTTTTTGGGGTTATCCGCTTGGACGGGTATTTGGATTTTATTTTTTTTAGAAATTTATCGTGGAAAACCTCCTCCTGGAGATCAAACTAGGTGGATCCATTTTGGCGCTGCATCTGCGGCAATTGGATTCTTGTCGGGAGGTTTTTTTGAAGTTAATTTTTACGATTCTGAAGTGATTATGCTCATGTACTTTATAATGGCCATGCCTTTTGCAACTAAAACGATGGGTTCCGAAGGCAATAAATCTTAAATCTTGTTCTATAGATTGATTTCGAAAGGCCAATTATTTACATTAGTTGGCAGTTTTATAAGTTTTAAAGGAGAGAATAAAGGGACAAATTGGTGATTCATATTTAGATCTTTTAAAAGCTTTTGATAGTTAATATTTTTTTTTGAGGGCTTTTTTTGAGGTTTTTTCGGTTCCATGTATGCCTCTCTTTTAAGAAGTTTATTAAGTTTTGTTTTATTATCGGCTATTAAAAAAATCCCTAAAGAAAATTGTCCGCTTTTAGTTCTGTAAGTTGTTTAATCAAAATTAGGTAATTTGGTTTAAAAAAGATTCGGAGTTTTTTTAATAAAGGAAAACTCCAATAAAGTTTTGAAGGAAAGAAATCATGACTGGTTTAGGAATTTGGAAAACTCCCATTGAAGGGGTGCTATTGATTGAACCTAAGGTTTTTAGCGATCCCAGGGGTTTTTTTTTCGAAAGTTATAGTAAAAAAAAATACGCAAACGACGGGATCTCTTTAGATTTTGTACAGGATAACCATTCTAAATCCAGTAAAGGAGTCTTACGCGGACTGCATTATCAAATTTCTAAACCGCAGGATAAATTAGTTCGGGTAACGCAAGGCGAGGTTTTTGATGTTGCCGTAGATATTAGAAAAAACTCCCCTACTTTTGGCCGTTGGGTGGGATTTTTATTAAGCGGGCAAAATATGCTACAGCTATTTGTGCCTAAAGGGTTTGCGCATGGGTTTTGCGTGTTAAGCGAAACTGCGGAGTTTTTGTACAAATGTTCCGATTACTATTACCCTGAAGACGAGGGTGGAATCATCTGGAACGATCCTGATTTAAAAATTGATTGGCCAATTATAGATCCCCTTTTATCCAATAAAGATAAAAAATATCCCCGTTTTAAAGACATTTTCGGTTAATTTCCCCTCGTATATCCGCTGGTTAAAATTAAAATAAAGAGAACTTTGGGGAGTCTAATATCTCAAGTGATTTGGCCATTAAAACAACGATTAAGCGATAGTAAACCAATAAAAACTCCAATTATTATAGACTCCCTTAAATAGAAAAAACGTTTATTAGTTTTAGTTTTTGCTCATGTTTTTTGCCAGAACGTCGATGAATATAGTAATAAGAGCGATAAATCTTAAAAAAAAGCATTTGAGGAAAATATCATGGAAGCCATCGGCACAAGTTCACTTAACCAAATTACTCAGCAAGCTGCTTCTCAGACTAGTTTTGGGCTATCGACTTCTGCAGGTTTAAATGTCAAAACCGAAGAAGGGGACTTGGTGTCAATTTCATTTTCTAACGAACTTAGCTACTCTGAATCCGAAAGTTCCACTCAATTCTCAAATGGAGAATCTGTACGAGAGTTTTCGGTTTCCGCATCGGCGGCATCTCAATACTCGATACAAGTGCAAGGCGATCTTAATGAAGAAGAGTTAGCCGCAATTGAAAAGTTAGCGCAAAGCATATCTCCATTAGCTGAAAGTTTTTTTAGTCAATCGGGTTTTGACCCTGGCCAAGCGGCTTCCGTATTAGCGCAATCTTTAGGAACTCTGACGGATATCGAATTGAGTTTAGAAAGAACTGAAACAACTTCAGCGGTTAGAGAATATTTTGATAATGGAAATACTGAAGGACTTAACCAATTGGCTAACGATATAGCGCAAGAATTCCCAGAAGAACAAATTCCAAAAATAAGAGATTTGGCCGGTTTGGTTCAGTCTGTTTTAGACGCAGTTTTTAATGATAGCGAAGAAGAATTTCCAGAAGACAGCTTACTGAAAAACTTGGAAGATTTTAAGAATTTATTGGCAAATCAATTGGTTCAAGCTCTTGGAAGCCAAGTAGAAGATACGGCCGGAACGGAAGAAACTTCCGAGACCCAACCTGAATCGCCGGAACGATTCGAGCCTGTTGTTGCGTAACTGAAAAGTATTTTTTAAGCGGGAAGGGATTTATCCCTTTCCGCTTTTTTTATGGCATCAACGCGCCATTATTGATGTCAATAGTTTGTCCAGTGATCGAATTCTGGCTGTCGGAAAGCATAAAAGCGGTCATTTTTCCAATTTCGTCCGGTTCTGACATTTTTGCTAAAGGCACTTGCGACATTGCCATTTTGTAGGCTTCTTCTTTCGAAATGGACATACCCGATGCCATTCCGTCCAGTCCTTCATGAGCCATATCCGTATTTACCCAACCAGGACAGAGAGCGTTGACTAAAATATTTTCTCCGCTTAATTCAGCCGCAAAAGATCGCATCAATCCCAAAATTCCAGCTTTGGAAGCGCAATATGCCGTGTAGCCTGGAACTCCTAATCTCGCTAAAATTGAAGATATGAACAAAATTTTCTTAAAGGGATTAGGGTCTTTTCTTAAATAAGGCAAGCACTCTTGTGTTGTGTTGTAACTCCCCGTTAAGTTAATTTCAATCACTTCCTGCCAACGATCGTTTGCTCCGTAGTTGTTTTCGCCGCCAGATCCAGCATTAATCACTGCGCCATATAAAGATTCCACAGAACTTTTGGCCAATGCGTCTTTAATGGAGGTTGAATCTCTAATATCTGAAGAAAAGACTTGGCATTGGTCGGGAAATTTTAGGTTCTTTTTAGTTTCTTCCAATCGAGATAGGTTTCTACCCAATAAGATTAAGGAATAACCTAGTTCGGAAAGATTATTAGCTATCGATTTCCCAATGCCCGTTCCGGCGCCAGTAACTAGAACTGTTTTATTTTTCATGGATAATGCCGTTATCGGTAGGGGGTAGCGTTATTATTAGGTTTTGAAAGAATTTGAACGTATTGCGTCAGTTGATCCATTTTTTGGTTTTCGTTGTTTTGCTTATAGACCATAATCAAATTATTGATCATTCGAATTAAGATTTCTCGATTGCCGCTTTGAGACAAAAAATGATCTTCAAATTTTAATCCAAATCCTTCCACTAATTCAACGCATTGCCGATACGATAAAATTCGCCCTTTATTAAAAGGATCAAAATAGACAGGTCCCGATAGAACGTCGTATTTTGCAATAAAGTGGCATGGCATACCCACGCCAACTATCGGCAAATCAAGGCGCCTTCCAATTAATATACAGAGGACAGATAAGGAAATTGGAATTCCAGTTTTATTTGAAAGAATTTTATTTAAAAAAGAATTGTCGTCAGAAAAATAATTTTTTTCATTTCCTGAAAATCCCTTTTCCTGAAAAAGATATTTATTCAGTTCGCGAACTGTTTCAATAGGCTTAAAGTGAGGCAACAACCGAGGCTCTAACTCTTGAGCCATGCTGTCTAAAGCGCTATTTGCGGTTTCGGGTTCAAATTCCGGGTGTCCGAATTGTGTTAGAAGATGAATTCCTTCTTCAAGATCTAAATCGGCTCCAGATTTTTGAGAGAGTCTTCTAAACTTTTCGCCAAGTTGAATAGGAAATATTTCTTTTAGAACAACCTGGGCTTGAGACCTTTTTCGTAAATCTTCGTCTCGCGCGGCAATTTCTAAAAAAGGAATGGCGTCTTCCCCGATTTGCACTAACTGTGTTTTTACAGAATCCCGAATCGTTTCGTCTCGATCGTCCATGAGGCGAATTAATGAGGAAATTTTGGATTTATTAGGATTGGGATTCATCGAAAACAGTTTTGAAAAAGATAAAAATTAAAAGTCGCCGGACGTCTATCCCTTTGAGGGATAGACGAGGGCGAATTGGTTTAAATGTTAGGTTGAGGAGTCGTTCTCAAATAAGGTTTGATGACCTTATGCCCCTTTGGAAACTTATCGGGAATGTCTTCGGTTTTAATTGCGGGAACCACAACGCAATCTTCGCCCCATTTCCAGTCTGCAGGCGTAGCGACTTGGTGATTGGCCGTCAATTGTAACGAATCGATAACGCGTAATAACTCGTCAAAATTTCTTCCCGTAGAAGCTGGATAAGTTAACATGAGTTTTACAGTTTTATCCGGACCAATAATAAAGATAGATCGAACCGTTAGGTTATTTAAAGCGTTAGGGTGGATCATGTCGTAAAGTTCCGCTACTTTTTTCTCTGGGTCGGCGATAATAGGGTAACCCACCGTGCAGTTTTGAGTTTCGTTGATATCTTTAACCCAGCCGTGATGAGAGTCCACATCATCCACGCTCAATCCGACTACTTTCACTCCTCTTTTATCAAATTCAGGCTTCATATTAGCTAATCGACCTAATTCTGTGGTGCAAACCGGAGTGTAATCTTTCGGATGAGAAAATAATACAACCCAACTTCCATCAATCCAGTTGTGAAAATCAATGGTTCCGTCTGTGGATTCCGCAGTAAAATTTGGCGCGGTATCTCCTAATCTAATAGCCATTATTAAAGCTCCTCTGCTAAATTTTTTAACGTTAAAATATTATTTTCAAAACAAAACGAAATGTTTAAGTCCAAGAAGGTAAGGCCAAGGCCTAGGAAAATAAATATCGCGTGCGTCGCGATCTTCTTTGGGATTGCGCTATTTTATCATAGAATTTGCTGGCTTTGACTAAATTAACGATTCATAAACGATCTTTTAGCGAGGCTGGAAAAAGTTAGGAATACTCGCGTTTATTAACAAGCAAAAGGGGAAAATTGCAGAAGGGTAACTCAAACGCAAAATATTCGCAGAAAAAGAATGCGAGATTTAAACGCGCTACAAGTTATGCAAACTTTTAAATAGGACAAAGGAGTCTATAGGCGCATTGGCATAACAAGGCTAAGGAACCCAGGATCTTTTTCAGTTGTAATTAAGCAGGAATGATCTTTATCTTTTAATTTGAGAACAACGTCTTCATGATCAATAACATTTAAAATATCTAAAACATAACGACCGTTTAAACCTATTGCGACCTCCTCGCCTTTATATTCAATGGCGATTTCTTCCTTTGCGGCTCCTTGGTCTGCGGTATCGGAGTTTAATGATAATTGGCTGGGTTTTGCTTCCAGTCGAACCATTTTCGAATGCTCGTCGGCAAGCAGCACCACTCGTTTCATCGCATGACTTAAGTCTTCTTTATTTATAGAAATGAGAAGTTCGTTTTCTTTTGGAATAACTTGCCTGTAATTTGGAAATTTTCCGTCAACCGCTCTCGAAACGATAGCCTGTTTTCCTTGAGTAAAGGCTAAAAAGTTGTCTTGAATTGAAAAAGAAATAGTTTGTTCTTCTTCCTCTATAAATTTTGCCAATTCGCTAATTAATTTTCTTGGCAATAAATATTCGGACTTTTCTTCTCCTTGGCTTGTTCCTTCCGGTAAGGGCCTTTGCACGGAAACAAGACGGTGACCATCGGTCCCCACCATACAACAGTTTCCTTTTTCAATTTCCAGCAATAACCCGCTAATTCCTTTTCTGGTTTCGTCGGTGGATATCGCAAACGAGGTTTTGCGAATCATTTCTTTTAAAGCTCCACCATTAAAATCGATGAGGCTATTTTGCCCGTACTCTGGAAAAGCTGGAAATTCATCGGCAGCTAACCCAGGAAGTCTAAAAATGGATTTTTGGCATTTAATTGTGACCCAGTTATTTTCTTCCTGGGTAATATGAATTTCGCTGTCGGGGAGTTCCCTAACAATATCATGTAATTTTTTGGCGTTTAAAACGGCTTGGCCTTCTGCAACAACATTAGCTGAGTAATACCCGCGAAAAGCGACTTCCAAATCCGTCGCTTGGATGAAAACGCCGTCTTGGTCCGTCGAAATTAATAAATAAGATAAAATGGGCATAGCTCCTTTAGCTTCTACAACCCCTTGAACTCTTTGGACTCCAGACAATAAGTTGGCTTTGCCAATTCTAATTTCCATTCGGAATACGCTCCTGAGAAGGCTTTTTTATCAAGGTTTTTATTAGCACAAATGATCAAAATCTGTCAAAATTTTTATCCCGAAAACGGCATAAAAGTTGTATCTGTAATAGTAAAGGAATTTCGATTAGTTTCGGTGAAATTATTTGAAAAAAGTTAGAGTTTTGCTTGCAATTCTCAAAAATTAGATATATCTTTAAAAAACAACAGGTTTTGTGTCAGTTTTCGGCTTTTGGCGCGGTGATGGAGATCGGCTCCCATGCACAATATTTATAAAACCAATAGAACATTTTCTCAAGGCTATGTTGACAATATTAGACATAGGATTGAAGAAATAATACAGCCGGCAGATTTTACCCCTTCCCAAGAAATTGATCCCCAAAAGTTTTATCTCGAATTCAAAAATAGAATTTTAAACATCGTTCACGGTGAAATTGAAGATTTAAAAGATGAGTTGGCCAAAACCGATAATAGCCATCTTATTTTATTAAAGTTCACCGCATTAGTAGACGCTTCGCTGAACGCCGCTTTTAAATCGGCTGTATGGCTAGCTAACCGGCTTAATGGAACTGAAATCGCTCTCCAAGATATCCCAATATCAATTGCAGGTTGCGGCGGTTACGGTCGAGAGGAAATGTATTTTCGCTCCGACGTAGATGTTTTGATAATTACTCGGACCACATCCGATGAAACAATAAATCAGTTTGTTCCTAAAGTTTTACAAAATTTTGAATATATTTTTATTCACCAAGGAATTTTTAAAACCAAAACTCATATTATTCAAAATGAAGAAGGATCTGATTTTGAATTTGATTTTTCGAATCCTGCCTGGCTTTGTTCAATCATTGATTGTCGACTCGTAAGCGGTAATTTTTTGTCGTTTAGCGAATTTAAAAGCGCCGTTAAAACGGCTGTTTTGCTTAATAAAGCCCCTATTTTAGATTACTGCAAATCTCATGCGAGTTACTATGAAGTTCAAAATACGGTTTTTTCTCAAGAGCCGGACGTTAAGGTAGAGCTTACTCGATTGTATTGGGCTCTTTTTCAGGAAAAAACGTTAAATAATTTAGACAAGGCTAATCAGTTCGAATTATTACAAGAGTTATATGATAAGGGAAAATTAGGAGAAACCGCTTACAAAAATATGCAAAATGGCCTTAATTTTTTGGCTAAAACTAGGCTGTTTCTCCATTCGCTTCAACAAAGCGCGTTAAGAGACGTTTTGAGTTTTGAAGTAAGAGAGCAGGTTGCTAAATCCATGGGGTTAGAGCTATTTGCCTTTTACAAAAACTATTTTTACAATGCCGCTTACCCCTTAAAAAAACATAGCCGTAATTTATTTTCAGAAGCTATAAAGTTTGACCCCAAAAAAATTAAAACGTTAAACGAAAATTTAGGAGTCAACGCGGAAGGCCAAATTATTTTCACAAGGAACGGTGAAACAAAATTAGAAAATAATCCCAATCTGATTTTTCAAATCTTAAGTTACGTAGCACGTGATAATTATAACATTTCTTATCCTGTTATTCGGGCGATTGAGCAAAATGTCGATCAGTTTTCCCCTCTTTTTTTTAGAGGAAAGATAAAGAAGCAAGCCCAAGAAGGTTTCAAAAACGTTATTCGTGGAAAGCATTTTGCCAAAGCGTTAAGGTTGTTTCATGAATTTGGTCTGCTGCAAAATTTCTTTATCCCAGAGTTTAAAGCTCTCTGTGGCCTTCTTCAAGATATCTATGTTCATAAATTTCCCACAGATATTCATATCTTAGCGGCATTAGATCAATTAAATGGTTTAGAGAATGCCCACGATGCAGATCCCTTTTTATCCGATCTTTACCATTCGGTAAAAGATAAACAGACCCTTAGATTATCGGTTTTGCTTCATGATATTGGAAAAGGAGTTAAAGAACCTGGACAGAATGAAGAAATTGTCGGATCCCGACTTATTCCAGGAATTTTAAATAACCTGGGGTATTGGAATGTAAAAACAGTCGAAAATGTTGCGTTTCTAGTTGAGAGACATTTAACGATGCGGGATTTAATGTTTTTGGATCCTGAGGACGACGACACATACGAAATGGTTTGGGATTTAGTGGGGCATGATAAAGAACGCCTAAAAATGCTGATTTTATTGACCTACTCGGATCGTGGCGGCACAAAGATGAAAATGTCAGCTTCCCAAATTGACCAATTAAAAAACTTCTACCAGTTCACTTTACATCACAAGAAAAAACGCGCGGTTTCTAATGCTGTCAAATTAGATTTTATGAAGCTAATCCGTTTGCCTCGGGATTTACAAACCCAATTGGAAATTTACAATGAGTTTTTAAATTCAAAAAATTCTTTCGCCGTGGAGATGATGTTTTCTCCTGGAGAATCGTCTGATTTAGTTGTTTGTACTCAAGATCGAACAGGTATTTTATTAGACATAGCCGCAGTTTTGTATTTCAACCAAATCAGTATCACGGAAGCGAGTATACATACAAAAGGCGGGAAGGCTTTTGATGTTTTTAAAATTCGAACCGCTTCTGGAGATCCAATTGAATTTTCAAATTTCTTTTTCTTACAGAAGCAAATCAAAGAAGAGCTTCAAAAAGTTGTTCTTGAACGAAAATCGTTGAATTCTCTTTATAAGGGCAGAGTCGTAACGCCTATTGACCAATCAAAGTCGGTGAATTACAAAAAAACAAAAGTTAAGATTATTGGTCGTGCCGTAAAAGTGGAATCTAAAGATATTGTTGGGGCGTTTATGATGGAGTCCAAGGTTTTCGCCGAATGGAATTTAGAAATTCAGCGCGCAGTGTTACATGCGCATAACGGTACCGCGTCTAATATCATTTACGTACGAGAAGAAGATGTAGAAAAGATTTTAATGAAAGAAGATCTATTTAAAAGTTCGATAAACGAAGCGTTGATGAAGTTGGAAAGACCGCAATCCATTTTAGAAGAAGAGTTTATTGAAACTCATTAAAGTCTCCCTGCCTCATTTCTTTTTTATTAAAATTTTTTAATTCAAACTTAATGGAATTTTAATCCCAAAGTAATATAGTGATTATAGTCATTTTCTCCTCCTCCATGGGCAGAAGATCGATACCGGGTCGGTCTTCTGCCCATTTTGGAATCCCCTCCTTCTCCTAAGTCCTTCTTTTTTAAACAAATATAAGATTAATTCTTAGCCTGTTAGTCATAGGTTAGTAGCGGTCTGTTCTTTTTTAAGGCCAATAATATGCTATAATTTACCTTTCCCCGGCATAATTCCGGTTTAAGGGAACCTCTAAAACTGCTATTGGCCGCGAGCCTCCCTTTTAAATAAAGGGCGAGCGAGTAGCCGTAAATTAAAATTTTGAATTATTAGAGATATCCTTAATTTCTTTAAAAATTGACTTTTAGAAGATGAAACTCTTTGTTAGAAAATGGATTTGTCTTGCTTGGGTAGGCGTTCTAGTTGCTTTTTTATTAGACAGTTCTGCGTTTGCCGGAAAGTTAAGCCGAATTCGCCTTAACGACGGTAGTTCTATCCAGGCCGAGGTGATGTCATTTTCTAATGGCATTTATGTTCTTAATTCTCCGTCGCTCGGAACATTTGAGTTATCGGAGGGTAAAATAACTTCAATCCAAATGCCGGGTAGAAACGGGTCCAATAGAAATTCGCAGTCCGATTTTTCAAGCGATGATCGGAGTTCTCCAACGGTTTCTTCTTCCAACGTAAATTCGCAAGTATCGCAATTCCGGAATCAGTTGACGCAAGACCCCGAAACAATGCAGATGATTCAGAATCTTCAAAACGATCCTTCCGTAAAACAAATCTTGGACGATAAAGAATTGATGCAAGCTATTAATGGCCAAGATTTAGGCGTAGTGGCCAAGGACCCTAAAATTAAATCTTTTGCTAATAGCGAAGCTTTTCAGGCTATTTTAGAAAAGTCGCGCTAGGTAAATGGTTCATATCCTGATTTAGTTAATAAAGAAATTTTCCTATGAGTTTAAGAAACCCAAAAAATTTAATCTGGTTAGATTTAGAAATGACAGGGCTTAATGTCGAAAAAGAAGCCATCATTGAAATTGCGACCATTGCTACAGATAAAGAATTGAATATTTTAGAGGAAGGCCCTTGCTTGGTGGTTCATCAAGACGACGACCTATTGGATAGGATGGACGATTGGAATAAGAAGCACCACGGAGCTTCGGGTTTGATAGAAAAAGTAAAAAACTCCCAAGTTTCTGCTGAAGATGCAGAATCGCAAACCCTTGAGTTTGTGAAAAAATATGGTATTGAAAATCAAACGCTGCTTTGCGGCAATACAATAGGGCACGATAGAAAATTTTTACTTAAATACATGAAGAAGCTACACAACTTTTTCCATTATAGAAGCGTAGATGTCACTTCCGTTAAGGAACTTATATTGCGCTGGTATCCCAAGGGACCCAAATTACCTAAGAAAAATGAAGCTCATCAAGCGTTGATCGATATCAGAGAATCGATCGACGAATTAAAATTTTATAGAGAGCATTACTTCGTTTCTTCAAACGGGGCAAGTAATAACTCTCCGGAAGAGTCGTAATCATGAAAAAAGGGGTTTGGCTAGGACTTGGATTTGTAGCGTTTATGGCGTTCACTACTTATTCGTTATTGACGGGCGCCAAATACGAATGCGAAGTTTGCATTTTATATAACGATATTAAAGTGTGCCAAAAAGTAAATGGAATGGAAAAGATGGATACCATACAAATGGGAATTAGCACCGCATGTGGCGGCGCGGCAAATGGGCGAACCGAAACAATTGATTGCGGTCAAACTCCTCCCACCAGTGTTGTTTGCAAAGAGATTTAATTTTAAGCTAAATATCGCCAATCTGATTGTTCCGACATTTTAAAAGTGTAAGGAATATGAAAACTATCCGACAAATATTTCGAATTAAAAATCGATGAAGTTATGGGCAAGTTAATTGTAGAACTAGAGTCATACAGACCCTTTCGCGAGTTATCCCGAGCCCCTGACTGGCTTCGCCCGTTGATTAATTAAGGAACAGGAATTACAAAGTCCCCGCTGCACGTCATTCCGACCGAAGTGGAGGAATCTAGGTTTTTATACCGAAGAAGCTTGCCGAAGAATCATGGTGAGCCAGCCTGTCCTGAAGCGCTCGAAGGAAACCACGACCACACCTAGAAAAAATGCAATGGCTAATATAAAAATTCCAAAAGGCTGGGAAGTATCTGAAAACGAAACGACGCCCGAATCGGTTTTCATGGACCGCAGAAAGTTCCTCAAAGGGACGGGCACAATCGCTTTATTTTCCGCTCTTAATTGGGCCGGTTGCGCGCCTTCTGTCAAGAGCGGAGAACCGTCAACTCCAGTTCCTACCTCCGATGCAGAAAAAGCCATATACCCGGCCAAGTTGGATAATTCCTATACGGTGAACGGTCCAATAGCTCTAGAAAAAATTGCCGCAAGCTACAATAATTTTTACGAGTTTTCTTCGGATAAAGAAGGTCCACGCTATAACGCGCAGATTTTAAAAACCAAACCATGGAAATTGGAAATAAAAGGTCATGTAGATAGTCCAGGCGTTTATGATATGGACGATTTATTTAAATCGATGCCCATGGAAGAAAGAATCTATCGGCTTCGCTGTGTTGAAGCTTGGTCGATGTTAGTTCCATGGACGGGTTTCCCTTTAAAAGCTCTTATCGATAAAGTAAAACCAAAATCGTCAGCCACCCATGTAGCGTTTACCACCTTCTATCGACCATTTTCAGCTACCGGCCAATTGAAGTTTTGGTACCCATGGGCTTATACGGAAGGTTTACGGATTGAAGAAGCTATGAATAAACTAACTTTCATGGCTGTAGGGATTTATGGGCACCCGCTTCCAAAGCAACATGGCGCTCCAATTCGGTTGGTCGTTCCTTGGAAATACGGATACAAGAGCGCCAAATCGATAGAGACGATTGAGTTTTTAGATTACCAACCCCCGACTTTTTGGACGACCGCCCAAGGATTGGAATATACTTTTGAAGCAAACGTCAATCCAGGCGTTCCGCATCCCCGTTGGTCGCAATCGCGCGAAAAAATTATTGGCACCGAAGAAGAACGTCTAACCCAAATCCACAACGGGTACGGACGCCACGTCGCCCAGTTGTATTGATCGAATATTTGTCACACTGACCGGTAGATCTGCTTGCGTATAAATTGTCAAGGTAGGGCTACAAAGTCCCTCTCGCGCGTCATCCCGAGCTCCGTCGAGGGATCTCGTTTTTAATACCGGTTAGGAGGCTCTCGGACCGCGACATCCTTTGTTTTTAGTATTGGAGAGTTATTGCTGAACTAAAATAAGCCTGAATTCAACACAGCTCCTACTGCACGTCATCCAGAAGCGGTTTTCCTTTGATGAGCTTGTGCTGAGCGTAGCCGAAGTAGTGAAGGATCTCGCCCCGCCTCAATAAAATCACTACCTTTAATTTCCCCTCGTCTTGTATATTAGTAAAACGTTTTTTATCTTATCAACCAACCGCTTTTTAGAAGTCAAATCATATGCAAGGCGACCCAAATCCCCCAACCATTATAGAGTGCTTCGATATCGGCGGTACAAACATCCGAGGAGCGTTAATAGAAGATGGAAAAATAAAAGGCTCGGTTTGCTTTGAATCCTCGCAAAGAAATGACCCCGAAGCGCTGACCCAGCAAATTAAAAATATTTCAAAAATCATACGCGCCAGAGAAACTGATTTAGACGTCGAAAAAATAAAAGCGGTGTCGATAGGAGTTCCCGGACCCGTCGAAGGCGATATCATGTACGGTTCTGAACCCTTAGAAATTGAAGAGCGCGTAAACTTTCCCTATCGTCTAAAAGACTATTTTAAGATTCCAGTTCTGCTTGAAAATGATATGAACATGGCGGTGAACGCGGAATTGGCCATGGGAGTTGGGAAAAAAATCAAAAACTTTTGCCTGGTAACGATTAGCACTGGGATTGGTGTTGGTCTGGTAGTCGACGGCCAAATATATAATAGGAGGACGGAAATAGGACATTCCGTTATTGAAAAAGATTTGAAGGCCGCCAATCCATGCCAGGGCCATGTCGGATGTTGGGGAGCGCATGCCTCGGGGCAAGGGATTGAAAAAACGCTAGAGAAATTAGGATTTAATATCGAAGTTGCGCAAATGTTCGATGACCCGGCTCATGCAAGTTTAGTAGAACGAGTGAAAGACTATAACGCACACGGATTTGGAATTTTAGTAAACGCTTACGACCCGGAAAAAATTGTGATAATGGGATCGGTTGGAATCAAACAGTTTGACCGCATCATTCCAGATAAGAAGAGTGTCGCCAAGTACACCCTCGTCCAAACCATCCCCGATATAGAACCCACCCTGATCGGGGGAGATATTGGTTTGTATGGCGCCTACTATAGAGCCTTGAAATTGCCACTCTGAGCGTTTGCTTGTTAATTGGAAGAAGAGCTAGAGTTGCAGTTTCCCTGGGCGAAGCCGAAGGACACTTCATCCTTGGGCTCTAGGCGTGAGTAGCAAAAGATTTAAAAATAGGAGATTTTTAAGGTGATGTTTTAATGAGGAGCTATCAAAATGCTCACTCATTCTTTTCTTTTTTTTCTTTATTTGTCTGAACAACTTGGGCTTTGATTTCTTTGAGTGTATTAGCGGCTTCTTTAAAGAAGTGCCTGTCGCCATGAAAAGCGATGTACGTGACCAGTTCCCTTATATCTAAAACTTCGTCCAAGAAATCATGGAATGAGACATCTTCCTTATCGACATACCAATCTTTAGAAATCTCAAAAATATTTGTCATTTCATCAAGTAGAAGGACGTCGGGGGCGGATGCATCTGTCTCCCATTGTTCAATTCTTGACGGGTCGCCTAAGCCAAGCAATATTGCGAACTCTTCCCTAGACATACAAGCCTTTTCGCGATGTTTAAGAATTTTTTCCCCTAATGTCATGGATCGCTACCAAATAAAATAGATGAGATATTTTATCAGAACTTACCGGACGGCGGGATAATATTTTCAAGTGGTGTAAATCTTTTAGAGGCGACTCTTCGACAGGTCCTAAGAAACTAGAGTGGAAATATTTATTAAATCGAGGCGAGATCTTTCGGCTCCGCTCAAGATGACATGCGGTGGCGACTCCACTGAATGAATGCTAACTTTAGTTTAGCGGTTGTTCTATAAGCTAGTTCCTCAATCAGAACGTAGCTTGAAAACTACATCATCGCTTCGGGTTCGAGAAGGGACTCGTGGTCGGGATGATTTTTTACATAAATATGCGGCAAATTGTTAGTGCCAAAATGGGTGATGTAGAGATAAACATGCTCGCGCGCGTTTAAGCGCAAGGCCCATGGCTCGAAATCGTTTTGGTAAAAACTTTCATAACGTTTCATCGCGTCGTTGATAGTGAGTCCGCTGTCTGGAGTGTAATAGTAGTCCAATGCCAGATCGTGATCGGGATTACTTTCCACGGTGATGTTGTAATTGGGTATGTCTTTATAAACGGGCGCGTTTTTATACAAAACGAAAAAGTACATTTCAACCGAATGAATGATGTCTTGATAATCTAATAAGAATCTTCTTGTATCTTCCGCTTCTTCCTGAGTTTCGCTTGGGAATCCAAAAAATCCCATGACATGGCTCCAAATACCTACGCGTTTGGCTTCGTTGAGATTTTGAATGGCGACGTCAATTTTGGTGTCTTTTTTGACCAATTTAATAATTCGCTCGTTGGCGGATTCCAGACCAAAGTATAAAGATCGGCAACCGGATTTTGCGGCTTTGTCCCAAATTTCCGGTTCGATCAATTGGCTTTCGAAACGAATCAACGTGGTCCAATAAAAATCCAATCCGCGCTCGATAATCAAATCAGGTAGCTTGATAAATAAAGCCGGTGGAAATGATTCGTCGGTGAAAAGAAAATGTTTGTTTTTATATTTCGCTTGGATCTGAGCCAACTCGTCTACTATTTGGTCGGCATGTTTGGCTCTAAATTGGTCGATATATCCGGCGCCGTGATCGCAAAAAGTACATTTACCCCAATAGCATCCCCGCGTTCCTAAATAAGGCAAAATCATTTCTGGCGCGAAGTATTTATCGAACGGCAAACCGTCGAAATCGGGTATGGGAGATTCTGAAACGTTTTCTTGATGCATTTTATCGTTGCGTCGAATGCGTCCGCCAGGTTCGCGCCAAGTAAGATTAGCGACGTTTGACATCTCGCGTTCGCCCTTAAGCGCTTCCACTAATTCAACCAGGGCGTGTTCCCCTTCATAACAAATAAAGGAATCAAACGATTGATCGAAAAACTCTTTTTTGTTGCCAAATTCTTCTTTTAAACGCGTGACAATGTTACCGCCCACTGTAATATGAATATCCGGAAATTGTCGTTTCAATAATTTGGCAAAGGTCATGCCAGACATCAGTTGAACGGGAGTGCCTAGCGTGATCCCAATCAGCCCAGGTTTTTCTTTTTCTACCGCTGGAAATACCAATTGCTTGCACAGATCAATGTAGATATTAACCTTTTCGTCGTCGGGAGCTTTTAACAGGTCGTCCGAAACCCAGGGTCGGTAAACATTCAAATTACTTTCTACCGGATAAAAATTAATACTCGCTGGGTAATAAGAAATGGAAATAAATTCCATCACTTCTCTAAAAGCGTTGAGAGCCCATTCCGCTTTATCAATTTCATAAAACTCTTTGGAACGAATGATGTCTTTAGCGCGTCCCACTTTTTTAGCGTGGTGCTTAAGGTCGAGGAACGTGTATTGATAGAGCATTTTTTTTAGTTCCTGCTCTTCTTCTGTGATGGTTCCCAATCGTTCTTTAAACCGCATATCTTTTAGGTTTTCATTGATACGGCCCATTACGAATTCTAAGAATTCTTTGGTGAAAAAATGGTCGAACATTTCAACATTTACGTCTTTTTGGATCACTTCAATCCCGTTTTGTCTTAAAACAGACGTTAACGTTGGCAAAGCTAAATACGGCGCCGTCGGAACCCATTCCGGCGGAAACAACAACATTACTTTATTTTTATCGTTCGAAACCATTTGATTTTAGGATCGTTAAAAAATGTTTTCTCAATACGCCAAAATTTAGCTATAGCGGCCGACTTGGCAATTATGGGAACTTTTTATGGTACCATACCCTTAATATTTCGAAAACCTTCTTGCGGTAGTTTTCGCAGAAATCTCAAAAATTACAAAAATGATGGGTTCATAGTGGATTCCATCAATTTGTCGAACTATAATAAGAACCATCTTAAATCAAAAGCAAACGACTTTCGAAAACGATATCATATAGTTACGGGAGTAAGGAATTCGGGTTTTTAACCCGGGTCTCTATAAAGTTATTCATTATAAAAGAGGAATTATAATTACCCATGTCTGGAAATGAGACTAGCGACGAAATAAAAGCAAAGATAATATTGGATGAGGCAAATCTGGCATTTTGCGAAACTACCGAACGTCAAGACGAGCCAGGGAAAAGAAACCCAGAGGGTTCCGCTTGGGATCAAGGGAAAATGGAAGGCGAATACGACGAAGAAGATTTTCAAAAAATCTTGGAACTTCAAGCAAAAGCCGCAGTCATTTGCGACGAACATCCTCATTTGGAAGAATTAACGGCTGAGATATTTCAATCAATCACTCCAGAAAACTCAAGCGAAGTCCTAAAGAAATTAGAAGAAACCCCTGAGATTTTGGAATTAGGAAGGGTTAGCGTAACGGTATTTTTATTGCGGTTTCCATCTCCAGAATCTTTTATCAATAAGGGGCATCCTTTGGTAATGGCCTCCGACGATTATATGCTCCAAAATTCAGACGCGCAAAACTGGTACGATTTTAAGAATATTGCGGATGGGTTTGGCTGGGTTTAAGAATAAGTATGTCCTGATTTTTAAATTATTTTGGGACTTGATGAATAAAAAATTGGTAAGAGCCTAACTTTTTAAGGTTTCGTTAAGGCGGTTTGTGCGCGAGTGAATGGATTGTTCAAGACTGTCTAAAAGCGTTAGGTTTAAATCAAGGAACTACAATAGAACATGTCGTTAAGATACAAGTTATCAAAAGAGACGTTTAAAAATAAGAAAATCCCTCCCAAAAGTAAGATGGGCGAGGATCACATTTCTGCCGATCAACGTGGAAATGATTCTTCTATTAAGACTGAAAAAGAATCCAGCAGCCCTCTCAGTCTTGACAAAGAAACCATTACAGAAAAGCCTCAGGTAGAAGAACCCAAAGAAGATGTTTCTCGACGGGATTTGTTTGGTTTTATGAATGTCAAACAATACGCCGAAGAAAATAAGCCTGCCAAGGTTAAAAAGAAAAAGAAGAAAAAGAAGAAATCTTCAAAAAATAAAGAAGCGGTTGTCGAAGCTGAAGAGACCGTAGTCCCCGAGGTGGTTGTTGAACAAGAATTACCTCCGGTGGAGGTTCCTAAACCAGGGTTTTTTAAACGAATCTGGAATTGGATTAAATCTTTATTCGGCTCCACACCAGAGGAACCTGTTTCAGTCAATCCTGCTGTTGCTGCCGATGGGGTAAACGCAGAAAATGTTCCAGAACAAGAAGAAGATGAATTTAAAGTAGAGGTTCGCTTAGTTCAAAGAGAGGGAGATCCTGAGCCTGTCCCCGAGGAAGATCCTGAACCTGTCGCTAAAGAAGAAAGTGGCTCTTCGGGATTTTTCAATATTTTTGGGAACGACGACGAGCCCGATCCCGAAGACACCGAAGTGGATCGCAGGAATCTTTTGCGGCAAGGGGTTCATTACTTCGCCAAACCGGCTGTCGATTCTGTTTCTAAAAAAATAGACACGGTTAACGAGGCTGTCGATAAGATAACGAAACGTGTTCCGCTTATACGTCCTCCCGGCGCGATTTCCGAAAGAAATTTTTTGCAAGCATGTACTCGATGCGACGCCTGTATACACGCATGCCCTAAAGACGCTATTCGCAAAGCTCCCAAATCGATGGGTTTTTTAGTTATGGGAACGCCTTATATAGACCCCATAAAAACTCCCTGCGTAATGTGCACCGACTTGCCGTGTATTCCGGCTTGCGAAGACAACGCTTTATTGCCGGTTCAACTCGAAGACGTCAATATGGGACACGCCATATTGAACAAGAAAAATTGTAAAGCGTATTCAAATATTTACTGCCAACAATGTGTTATCGATTGTCCCGTTCCCGGAGCCATTACGCAAAGGGATATGAAACCCGTCATTCATAAAGACGTTTGCACGGGATGCGGAGTTTGCGCGCGATCTTGCC
Source organism: uncultured Nitrospinota bacterium (assembly GCA_964570665.1). GTDB lineage: Bacteria > Nitrospinota > Nitrospinia > Nitrospinales > JAJDAT01 > JAJDAT01. Next base: position 116,147 of record CAZMZH010000010.1, read on the forward strand.
TAACGGTAAATTCGCCCACGGCGATTAAAATAAAACCGATTATGGTAACGGAAAACGAAATATTAAAGAAAAAGATGGAAGAAGAAAAGAAGAAAGCGGACGCTGAAAAGAAGGCTAAGAAAGCGGCAGATGCGATTGCCGAAGCCGCCGCCCAAGAAGCTGAAGAACAAAAATAACCGCCTGAAAGACACTCCCAATCTTGAAAGATTAATCCTATTCTAGTATAGTACCAAGTTTGCCTGCCTAAGCGGAACTCGTTGAAATTTAGGCTTTTCTTTGTTTTTATTACAAAAAATACTTTGACGGAACTTTAGAATGACAACGATTTTAAACAGAACGCACCGATGCAACGACCTTACGGATAAGCATATCGGCGAAGAAGTGACTTTATGCGGATGGGTTCATACTCGGCGCGATCATGGCGGATTAATTTTTGTAGATTTGTGGGATAAACATGGAATCACTCAAGTTGTCTTGAATCCTGAAATTGACGAAATTGCGCATGAACAAGCTCATAATATTCGCGGCAACTATGTCATTGGCGTCAAAGGCAAAGTACGGGCAAGACCGGAGGGGATGGCAAACCCAAAACTGGACACGGGAAAAGTTGAAGTTTACGTTAGCGACTTGAAAATTCTTAATGTTTCTAAAACCCCTCCCTACGATATTTGGGAAGGGGAGGCCGTCGAAGAATCTAAAAAATTAAAATATCGATTTTTAGATTTAAGAAGTCCGGACTTACAAAGAAATATGAAATTGCGTTATGACCTCACGCGAATCATGCGGAACGTTCTTCATGAAAACGAGTTTACCGAGCTTGAGACTCCCATGTTAACGCGAAGCACTCCCGAGGGAGCTAGAGATTATCTAGTGCCTAGCAGATTGAACCCGCAAAACTTTTATGCATTGCCGCAATCGCCGCAAATTTTTAAACAAATTCTCATGGTGAGCGGTTTTGATCGCTACTTCCAAATTGTGAAATGTTTTCGGGATGAGGACTTACGCAACGATCGTCAGCCAGAATTTACGCAAGTCGATATGGAAATGTCCTTTATCGAGGAAGACGATGTTTATAAATTGATGGAAGAAACTTTTTCCAAAGTTTATAAAGAGGTTTTAGGGGAAACCATAGAAACTCCTTTCCCTAGGCTGACCTACCGCGAAGCCATGGATCGATTTGGTTCCGATAAACCGGATATTCGCTTTGGTCTGGAATTAGTGGATTTGACCGAAACTGTAAAGGGGACGGACTTTAAAGTTTTTGCCCAAGTTCTTAAATCGGGCGGACAAGTAAAATCAATTAATGTGAAAAATAGTTCGCAAGTGTTGTCCAGAAAAGCGTTGGACGATCTCATAAAGTTGGCGAACGTCTATGGCGCTAAGGGAATGGCGTGGATAAAAATAAATCCAGACGATCCTAACGACTTACAATCTCCAATAACTAAATTCTTTTCAAAAGAAATGATTGCCGACATAGTGACTAAGATGGACGGCCAGCCTGGAGATACCTTAGTGTTTGTCGCCGATAAACCAAAAATTGTGGCCGACGCGTTAGCCAATATCCGGTTGGCCTTGGGCAAGCAGTTGGGTTTGATCGATGAAAAACAAAATAAATTTCTTTGGGTTACAGAGTTTCCTTTGGTGGATTACGATGAAAAAGAAAAGCGGTATGCCGCAATGCATCATCCTTTTACCGCTCCATTAGAGGAAGATTTGGATAAATTTGAATCGTCTCCAGAAACTATGCGCGCTCGCGCTTACGATCTTGTGTTGAACGGGAACGAAATTGGAGGCGGTAGTATTCGTATTCATCAAAATGAGATTCAAACAAAAATGTTTGAATTACTGGGTATTGGAGAAGAAGAAGCGCAATCGAAATTTGGCTTTTTGTTAGACGCTCTCCAATACGGAGCGCCCCCTCATGGAGGAATAGCTTTGGGTCTTGACCGAATGGTCATGTTGCTGGCCCAAACGAATTCAATTCGCGATGTCATTGCGTTTCCAAAAACTCAAAAAGCAACCTGTTTGATGACGCAAGCCCCTTCAGTGGTAGATGTAAAACAGTTAAAAGAACTGAAGTTAAAATTTGACCTTTCCTAAATAGATAGATTTAGCTTTCCTCGTTATTACCCCCCCCTTAATCTAAATAGCGTTTTGAGTATATTGACGTATTTAAAAAAGATCGACTTTTTGAGTTTCTTTCTCAAATTCCTGTCCTAGAAGTGTAAATAATCCGAATATTGGCATAACGAAAGTTATTGTTTTTTGACCTCTTACGATTGTTATGGGTTTTAAAGGCCATTTTTAAGGCTTTAAACGCTAATGAGCCTGAGATTAAACCCGATAAAGTTAGAAAGATTAACAATTTGCCAAGGAGGGCGAAATGAGTCAGAGTTCAATTCAAGGTATGGTCGTAGCCGCGATAGCCATTTTACTAATAGCAGCGGCGTGTTTTTCCGGTCCCAGTCCATTGGGTAAATCCATCAGCCGCCAAATCGGGAAAATGCAAAAACATAAAAGCCAAAAAATTCAAAATGAAGCGGGACAGTTCCGCAAACGCATGACTTTATATAAGAGTTATGAACGTTCTAGATTGGCCGAAGCTAGAAACAATATTTAAGCTTTTTAAATACGACGGGTTAGTGGCCAAGTTTTAAAAGAATTAAACCGAACCATACACCCCCACGGTTGGCGAACTAATAGACGATACCTCCTCCAAGGGTTCATTCTTCGTTGGTTCGTCAACCGTTTTTAAATAAAAACAAAAAATTTCGTGAAAGTTTACGAATTAGGTTGCTGGAGATTTTTTTGGATCAATCTCTGGAAAGCCTTCTTTTAAAAGTATGAAAGGAATCCAATATGACTTCACAAAAAAAGGGAGTGATGGATAACGTTGTCGAAGTGAATACTCTAAAAGGTTTGTTGGAATTCGGAAAATCCTATAAGGTTGACGAGTCTTCGAAAGGAGACATCGATCAATTTATTTGCCTGGGATGCGGCTTCGTGGAAGAAAGACGTTTCCAAATAAAGAGTGTGGAGAAACCGCAATTTAACGTCGGTTTTGGTTTTTTTCAGGATGGCAAAAAAATTACTTTTTGTTGTTTTTGTAGAAAATGCCGAGACATATTTAATTGAAGCGCTTTTAAAATATCCTTTATTGGATAAGCCGGATTAACGGCCGTTAAGCGGAGGGAGGTAGCCTCGCACAAAGCGCTTGGCAAGCCGAAAATCCGACCAATTAGATTCTTCCTGGCATGGCCAACAAACCAACGAACAGGGGATTTGGGGGAGGCTTGAAAACTATTCGTCAATTTGCCAACCTGAGCCAGGAAGCAAAAATTCAAAAACCAGAGACAAAGGAAAAGGGCGCAACCCCCTTTCCTTAGCCAGGGCTTTTCCCGGAGTCATTGGCTGCCAAAGGAAAAGCCGCTTAGGTTTTATCTAGCCAAAAGAAAGTCCCATCTCATTCGAAGCGGCCAAAATAATTAAAAAAAGAACTCCAATTGATAAAAGCGAATTTGTGACGACGAAAAGTTTCATGAACATGAATGATCTCGTTTTTTAAAGTTATTTGTATAAATGGAGATAACCCTTTTCTGTTTTTTTTCGTTGGGGTGGATTAAAAGTATTGTTTTGAAATTTATTTTCATACTGCGCCCTCCCCAAAATTTAGTTCTCCTAAGCAACGTTTCAAACTAGAGACTCCGCTAGAATGACTTCTTTCTACCGGGATGTTAAATTGCCTAGCGGCTTGCAAGACTTCTATGACTAAAGGGTGCGACGTCGTTCCCGTAAAGATAACGATTCCTTTCACGCCATTTAATCGTTTTCGGATATCGGGTATTCTTTGGAAAAAGCATTTAACGTTTAACCCCATATTGAGTCCTATCTTTTCGTAATTTCGTTTTAACCGATCTAATCCGCCTATAATTGCAACGCTCATTCGCGATCCGCCTTTCTTATTTATTTATTGATAGTTTTATTCGCGTAAATTTATTTAGCTTGGCAACAGAGAATGTCTAAACTCGTTGGCAACGCTTTCTTCGCACGTGTGTTTTATTCCCGATGACTCTCTGATTACTTGCAAAAGTTTTAACGCGGGAGCCAAGCTCAAAGCGCTTAAATAAAGAACCGCGTTTTTTAAATCGTGATCGGGGTGCAGGCAACAATTTTTTTGAATCCAATGAGTCGCAATGTTTGAATTTCTTTGATTGTTGTTTTTGGTTTTTATGGTTTCCATACCCGAACTCCTTTTGCAGAATGAAAATGATGAAATGACTAAATAGGGTAAAAAGTCCTTTTTTAGAGTTTCATCAGTGAGTAGGTTAATTTTAATTTTGATTGTCATTATCAATTTAAAGTGAATTTTTTTTAGTCGTTAGTTTGATAAAGGAATAGAGAGTTTAATCGGAGACTCCATAGCCTTTAACCCGTTTAAGGTTTGTTGCATAGACTGTTTGGTTTTCGTGAGCTGCATAATTTAAAGTAGTTATTTTTTCTTGAATTTGATATTGATTTTCATTATTATATTAATTAAAGATTATGTCAATACTTTTTTAATATTTTTTTTGAGAAAAATTCGACTCCCCAAAAAATCAAATGTTTTTAAATTGAATGGAAGGAAAAGAAAATGGCTTTAGAAAAAGTAACAGAGACCAAACATGATTTAAAAGATAAAAAATATGGAAAAGCGTTCGCTTCAAAGAAAGGAAGCGAGGATCGGCTGGTGTGCGTAGGTTGCGGTAAGGCGATTGAAATTAATTATCCTTTTGCGGAAATTAAACGAGTGGGTACAGAAAAAGAATTCGGCTTTCAGTTGCAATCGCATCGAATGGTTTTATATGGAAATTGCCAAGACTGCGCACCCAATTTAAATTAAAAATAGATATCTTTAAAAGAGCTCTTTGGGCGCTCAAAGCTTAAAGAGCTTTCCAACTTTTGCGCATCATCCCGACTGCCTGACTCGTTTCACGCGTTGATTGAAAAAGGAACTAGAGTTGCAAAGTCCCCTCCGCATGTCATCTTGAGCGAAGCCGAAAGATCTCGCCTCGATTAAATAAATATTTCCACTCTAGTTCATTAGGAGTTTGCGGAGGAATCTCGGTTTTTATTCCGGTTATTTTTTCTAGATCCTTTAGATGCGAATTTTTAGGTCAGCGAGAGATATTGCCTTAAATTGTTCCTTTTTTAAATGGAATAAAATGTCAAATTGAGACAAAAATGCCCCTCTGTGTACACAAATATTAAGGTTTTTTGGAGTCAAAAACTTTTCCCTTCGCGAAACTTCCCTAAATAGAATGTGTTTTAAATTAACAAAATTTTCGGCATAAAGTTTGCTTCAAATTAAGTGAGTGGAGGGTTTAAACCTTATATTTGGAGTAAAAGTAATAATGGGAAGTTATGTTTTAAAAAAAGGTCAAACCTTATTCAAAGAGGGAAGTTTTAGCGATTCCGCTTTTATTATTGAGTCGGGAGAAATTGAGATTTCTACCACTAACGGTAATGGAGATAAGGTCGTCATCGACGTTTTGGAACCAACGGAAATTGTTGGAGAGATGGGATTGATAGACGGTCAACCTCGGTCGGCTACCGCCACAGCTCTTAAAGAATCCATGATTAAAGAGATCACTCAATCTCAATTTAAAGTTATCTCTAAAAAAAATCCACAAGCGATGATGCCAATCCTAAAAATCTTAACCAAACGGTTACGGAAAATTTTAAAAACGGTGGTCGCCAGCTCTCGCTCAAAATAGAAGAGTTTATCGCCTTCTTTTATGAGTCTTTTGGTTTTTCGTCTTCTCTAAATTTACGAAATGGTTCGAACAATTCAATGGGAATAGGGAAGAACGTTGTCGTGCTTTTATCGACCGAAACGTCTTGTAGGGTTTGTAAAAACCGCAATTGCAGCGCTGGCGGATGTGCGCCGATAATATCCGCAGCTTCCCCAACTTTTTGCGCGGCTTCAAATTCGCCTTGGGCCTTAATGACTTTAGCGCGTCTTTCCCGTTCGGCTTCCGCTTGCTTGGCCAAGGCGCGTTGCATTTCTTGCGGCAAGTCTACGTTTTTAACTTCCACGTTCGATACTTTAATGCCCCAAGGTTCCGTTTGTTCGTCGATAACCGATTGTAATTGACTGTTGATAGAATCTCGATTGGAAAGCAAATCGTCCAAAGAGCTTTGCCCCAAAATACTGCGCAACGTTGTTTGAGAAAGTTGCGAGGTTGCGAATAAAAAATCTTCTACTTCAATGATCGCTCTGCGGGGATCGATAACGCGGAAATAGACAACCGCATTAACCCGAACGGTTACGTTGTCTTTAGTGATGATGTCTTGCGGCGGCACGTCCATAACAACTGTGCGTAAGCTCACGCGTATCATCTTTTGGATACCCGGGATAATGATGATTAGGCCGGGACCTTTAATTTTGTAAAATTTCCCAAGAAGAAAAACCACTCCGCGTTCATATTCCGGAAGAACTTTAAAGGCGGTAAAAATTAAAGCTAAAGTTAAAATTAAAAAAGCGATCGTAGTTTCCATAACGGCTATTCCTTTTCAGATTTTGATTCGGGACGTTTGACCTTGACTGTGAGTCCTTCCACAGCTTCGACGATCACGGTTTCTCCTGGTTGAGCCCATTCTTCGCACTGGGCTTTCCAACTTTCTCCATGTAACCAAACGACGCCTTCCGGTTCCAAAGCGGTCTTGACTTGGGCAGATGCCCCCATCATACCTTCGACTCCTGAAATAGGGACCGATCTCCGCGCGCGCATAGCCAGGACAAGGGTTCCCGCCGCCGCCAAAATTGACAAAATCAAAGTCGGGATTAATACCGCTTTGGATATTTGCATAGCGGGATCGTCGGAGTCGATCAACATGATCGATCCCAAAAATAATGAAATGGCTCCTCCCAGCGAAAGCAATCCGAACGTTGCAAAATTTAGCTCGGCGATAAATAAAGACACTCCTAATACCATGAGCAACAAACCGGCGTAATTAACCGGTAGCGATTGCATGCCGTACAATGCCAGAACCATACTGATTCCGCCAATAATACCGGGCAATATCAGGCCGGGGTTGGATAATTCAAAATAAATGCCGACCATGCCCATCATCATCAAGATGTAGGCAATATTCGGATTAGAAATCGCGTCTAAAATTTGTTGACGCGGCGTCATCTCGCGCGTGTCTCTATGCTTTCCCTCTGTTTTTATTGTGTAAGTTTTATCGCCGACAGTCGCTTCGCGACCATCGATGGCCATCAATAATGCGTCCATATCGTTTGCGATCAGATCGATCACCGCTAGCCTTTTTGCTTCCTGGGCGGAAATAGAAACGCTTTTGCGCACTGCCAGTTCTGCCCAGTGCGCGTTGCGACCGCGCGATTCCGCTAACGACCGGATATAAGCCGAAGCGTCGTTAAGCACTTTGTCTTCCATAGGAGTCGACTCTTTATCTCCGCCGCCGCTCCCTCCACCCATGACGTTTACAGGATGAGCCGCGCCAATATTAGTTCCAGGAGCCATAGCCGCAATGTGGGAAGCGATAGCGATAAAAGTTCCGGCGGAAGCCGCTCGGGATCCCTGTGGCGATACAAAGGTGACCACGGGAATCCGCGAACTTTGAATCGACTTAATAATCGTGCGCATGGAAGTATCTAGGCCGCCAGGGGTATCCATTTCAAGGACGGCTAGATGGTCGCCCTCGCGATTAGCCGCTTCAATTTCCGCTGAAACGAACTCCGCGACAACCGGATTGATAGCGCCCGAAATTTTAATGACGATAACGCGGTCGTTTGCTTGCGCAAAAGCAAGCGGGAATAATAGGAAAACGAAAAGAAACGGCCATATTTTTAGCCGCATAAAAACCGACGTTGTGAATGATTTCATAGTAATAGTCTTTCACACCGCTTCTACTAATGTCAAACCCAATCGGTTGCTGGAAAAATGGAAATTTAAGAGTTAAACGCAAAAACTCTCTTAATAGATCTAGCGCTACAAATCACCACTATCTCCTTGTCATCCTGGAGGAGTTTTTTCCATTAAAGAGCTTGTCCTGAACAACGTCGAAGGAAAGCACGACCACCACTTTGTTTCTAGGTATTGAAAAGTAGGCGTTAAACGATAGTCAACTTAGTTTAAACAGTACCCACCGCTCGTCATTCCGAGCTCGCCGAGGAATCTCGCCTCGATTTAATAGTCATCCAGGTCCTTTGGCAGTACTTCAACAGGCTCAGCATAAACTTTGTCGAAGTGTCATTCTTGAAGAGGCTAAAAGAGCCGGCAAGGAATCCAGGTTACGCGGTTATTTCCCAGATTTTAAGAATTTAGTTTGTTAGTGAAACACTAAGCCAAAGTCCCTTAAGCCCAAACTAGTTCCCACGACCCGTCATCCAGAAGCAAACCTTTAGGTTTGGTGAAGGATCTCGTTTTGATTTAACAGTCATCCCGAGCAAGGTCGAGGAATCTATGCTTCGGAGAAGCATGTGTCTTTAAAAGTCTAGTTTATGACGGGAGTGATGGCTAAAAGAGAATCAGGCTTCTTTTTGAAATTCGGTATAAACTTCCCATTCTTTATAGGGCAAGATTTTTAAAAACCGTTCGCCTTTTCTTGGGTTCTTGTTGATACAAGCTTCTAAAATTCTATCGTGCAATTTGGGTTTATACCACCGACGAAAAATCTGAATTCGCGATTGGATCAAAACGAAATGCGTGTCGTAATAATACGAACCGCCGCTCTTCTTATCGAATTGGGATAACGTCTCGAATGTGAAAAAACGAACGTGCGTGCTATCGCCAAACGCGATGGGACTGAAGCAGTGCGGCACCCAAATTTTTAGGGTACCGCCCGGTTTTAAAATTCGATGAATTTCAGTTAGGGGGGATTCCAGGTCTGGTAAATGTTCCAAAACGTGAACGCAAATAATTTCATCGACAGATGCGGTTTTTATGGGCAATCCCTTTGTCAGGTCGCATACTGTTTTAACTCCTGGTAGCGGTTTTCTATCCAAAACCCAATAATCGTTGGAATCATAATCGTCGCCTAAATAGCGTCGATAGCGTTCTATTTTATTTTGATCCAAAACTCCGCCGCCAATATCGAGTAGAATTTTTTTGCCGTTGGTCGTCATGGAAGCTTTAAAAGGCGAGGTTAATAATTTCGGCCTCAATTTACCATATAAATTGGTTTTGGAAATGGAAAAACAGCTTTTGGTTTAAAAAATCGCTAATCAACGCGAGCTTGCATTTTAATACCAACTTTGAGTTTTCTTCGTCAAACGAACAAGAGACAACTAGACTCTGATGAGGAAAAAGTTTGGTTTTAAGTGAGGAGGGCCGGAAAGCAATTGTGGAGAGATGTGAGGGAAAAAAATAGAGGCTATTCACCCAATAGTTTTTCAATTTTCTTTTCAAGCTGATCGACGTCGATTGGTTTTACCATATAGTCTTTAATGCCAGCCTTCAAGGCTACAATAACTTTTTCTTTTTCATTTTCCGCGGAGACCATCAAAAAAGCGATGTCTTTTATAAGACCGTCCTTTTCAGCCGCTTTGTAGAATTCTAAACCGCTCATACCCGGCATTCGCCAATCGCAGATAATTAAATTCACTTTATTTAAGTACAGCTTTTTCAGTCCCGCTTGACCGTTTTCAGCTTCGATGATGCGGGCGAATCCCAAGGCTTTCAAAGCGCGAATGAGCAGCGCTCGGGATTGTTCGTCGTCTTCGATTAACAAGACCACGCGGTCTTTATATTTTTCGGAACTCATAAAATAAATCTCATTGATTATGTAATTTATTCTGCCAATTATGAACGGTTCTGTCAATCAACGCTAAGATAAAAAATGTCATATTGAAAAAATTTAATGTCATGGTGGGCTCAGTCGAAAGAGTGAAAGATCTCGGTTTAAAAAGTCAAAAGCGCAATTCGAGATTCTTCGTCGCGGAGCCTGTGTGTGCTGAGTTCATCAAAGCGCTCCTCTGAATGACGTGCGGGGGAGAATGTGTTTGAGTGGATTGATTGTTTGATTTGTGCTTCACAAGCTTTTCTAGTCTATTTGGCTCTAAAGTAACCTTGATTTTTCACCGCACCCACGAATCGTCATCCAGAAGCAAACTTTTAGGCGATCCTTCGAGAACCTCAGCATGACAATAATGTATAAAGGATGCTAAACTACAGGTTCTAAAACTGGAGGGTTTGAAGTGTGGGGAAATTAGATCACAAAACCGTTTTTATTGTCGATTCCGTCAAAGGCGAACGTATTCACCTCGCGAAGTTCATCAAGCACGAGAGTTTCACGCTCATGTCTTTTGCCGGGTTGACCGATTGCTTCAAAATGCTCAATATTTTGTCGCCGGATTTAATCGTATACGCTCTTCGTAAAAAGAAAGCCGATATTAAAAAACTTCAAACGCTTAAACGAAAATTCAAAAAACTGCATTTCATTTTGTTTTTAACCAAAGAAACCCCCGAAATCAATCTACAACCTCTCAAAGAAGACGGGTTCACATCCATCCACAAAGCCGCGACGAAAGAAAAAGTTCGCGAATCCGCTTACGAATTGCTGTCGCCAGAAGAGTTGCCGCGACGCGTTGAAACGGCGCATCCCGTGCCGTTTTATATTGCGGGGATGGAAGCGCCTCCTCAGGGTTGAAAACCTTTTTTACCGCAACACCCACAGGGTGACGACGCCCTTCGAGTGCCTCAGGATAAACTCCGAACGCAAAGAAAGGCAAAACAAGTTCTTGAGAAAATGCAATAACAGAATCCTTAATTTGTTGAACTGCAAAACCAAAAGCGACACCCATCTATAAAAATAACAAACCAGTTTCTAATTTTATTCCCATACTAAAAAAAGAGAATTGAAAGTTTTGCCTTTGATTTTTAACCTTCCTCTCTTTTTGCTTTCTTTGCGTCCTCTGCGTCCTTTGCGGTTCAAGAATAAGAATTACTTAAGGTTCAGTTGGTTTTTTTGGTGGGATTGGCAACATCCTGGCGGAGCTATGCGGTTGGGGTTGACTTCGCTTTTGTTGATCCAACCGATATCCCACTCCAATTCTATCCGAAATTCCCCGGCAACTAGATTGAGCTTTTCCGGAAACGGAATCTCGCGAAACCATTTATTGAATCCCATGTCGAATTGATTCGCCACTCCCCAGGGGAAGTTGGTCAGTCGGCGCTCGGGAAGGATGTCGAACCGATAGATGTCGGGAATGCCGAGATTGACCGCAAGGTTCTTCATCCAAAAATTTGGGATCGCGAAGGGATAATGGTTTTCGATTTCTCCACGTAAGTAATGGGGATCGGTTCGCTTGTCAATGGTCAGTCGAAACCGAAAAGGAATTTGCGTGTGGGTGTTGAAGACGACGTATTCGCCTTCAAAAAAAATGAGCTCTTTCCGGTCGTTGTATTTTTCTTTTTCCGATACTTTGTCAAAACTCAAAACAAAATGGGACGCGTGACTGAGTCTTTTGCTCTGTCGGTATAGATCGCGAATGCTTTTAGTGACGACAAAGGCATTGAAGGAGTTGTTGTAACAGGATTGGCGGTAGTTGGACCGGTATTTAAAGACCATGAAAATTTTTGAGAACTTGTTGTTAGCAAGGATCACAGGCTGGGCGTCCTCGACGGTTACGAGGTTTGCCTCTTGCAACTGTTGAAACTCGTCGTGGTTGCGACGAGTTTTTTCATGATCCGCTTGTGGATCGATGATGAAATAACAACTGAGTTCTTTGTCCACATCCCCAGGTTTTTGAGGGATTGGCAGGGTTGAGTTGATCAGTTCCAATCTTTTCAAAGAAGCGGGTCGAAAATCCGGTAAAAAAACGCGGTCATAAAACTCGCGCGGCGAAAGTTTGAGCTTCTCCATCAGAGCTTTCAGAACGGTTGAGGAGTCGCGATATTTATATCCGTAATAGTCGGAAGGACTGCTCCACGGCGGATCGGCAAAAGACCGTGAATAGTTATAGGAAGAATAGAGCAAAACGATCCCTAGCGCCGGTAGGACTGCCAGTGTTGCTTGCCTGACGATTTTATTCCCAGTATTGTAGAGTGTATGCACGGCTACCGAAATCAACAATGTCTGAGGTATTGCAAAAGCGAAGGTGTACCAGTAATGCATGGTGTTGGGATTGACCGTTTCATAAATCAAGGCGGGTAGGTAAAACAGCGTTACTGCCGCAATTTCTTTGGAACAGCTTTGCATACTTTCGGCGCGTGATTTTCTTACGACATGAAATAAAAGACCGTAGAGCGCGAGAGAAAGCGTCAGCCGCCAAGCGAAGCTGACCGCGTCGTTCAATGGTCTTCCGTTCCAAGTGCGTTTGGAATTGGCGATGCGCGCGATCGTGTTTTGTGCCGTTACCATTTTGACGATGGAGAACGGCGAAAACGTTGGCGATTCCTTAAAAGTAAAAGTTCCTCCCGTGTTGGCTGGGGAGAATGTTTGCGCTTTATGTATCGCGTAGGGCAAAAAGCAGATTAGGGCCGTTACGAGCATGGTTACCCAGGTTTTTCTCGGGATCTGTATTTTAAATAGGACGACAAGAAAAACAGCCACGCCCAAAAACAGAGCGACTGAATAATGAAATTGAATGCCGAGGCAAATGGTGGCGACCAGAAGCGTCAGACGTTTTGGAGTTTGCTTCTCAACCAGTTCAAGTAGAATTGCTATGACGATGACGACTAGCGGAAAAATAAAAGATGGATTGAAAGGAAAGTTTACCGCTCCAATGTGGTAGAGATTGATGGCCAACAATCCTGAAGCCAGAGCGGCAATATTAAAATTATAGTTTTTTATCAGTACCCGGAAGAGCATCGCCACCGAGATGACGTTCAAAATAAAATTGAAGACAAAGAGGGACTCGTAGGAATAATGTATCAGCAGGGGCAGGGAGAGAACCATATACATGAAGGGACCAGGTAGGCGTCCGCCCAGATCGGTCTCCGGTCCGGCGAGGGGGAAATAGGTTCCGTCAATTAGATTGAAGGCTCTATCAAAGTCCCGGGCGATCCATTCATTGATCGTGACTTCGCTCAAAGCTTCGAGACGAAGAATAATACCGAGACCAAATGCCATCGCCAGAGCTAAGATTGAAATGATTTTGGTTCTGGGGGTTTGCTGGATCAATTCGAGAAGTCGCGACATCAGTTTTTTAGTTTATGTGAGTTCCGTTTTGGGGATTCGGGATCTTGCGTATCATTGCCCATTGCGCTCCATTTTACATTGTTGGCAATGAGGAGCTAGGGATAATTTAGGAACTCGAGGGGACGGGTTAAAATCTTTTCACCGCAGAGAACGCAGAGAAAGATTAAAGGCGAGTAAAGGGAAAAGTCTGAAGCGAGGATCCTAAGTAGCTAGAGATTAACTTGGAAATTATTAATCTGGGTTTCCTTAAGAGGCAAAGGTTCTAAATGAGATTCTTCCTCGCCGCTAAAGCAGCTTCGTCTGAATGACAGGTCGTGGTGAAGGTTTTAAATTAAGTCTATTTTTGCTTTGCGTATTTGATTCAAAAACTTTAAACAAAGTTGTAATCGCTCTTCGTTCCTCATCTTTCTTTGCGTTCTTTGCGCCCTCCGCGGTTCAAGAAGTTGCATTTAATTTTTTATTTAAAAGTTCCGAGATCGATCATTTCTAGTTTTGCGTAATCCCATAGCCCAACCGATACCCAACCGCCGTAATTTTTCTTTTTTACTTCTGGCGTTATTTTCCATAAAGCTACAAGAGTTTTGAAAACCAACTGCCGTTCCGATTTTTTGAGCTCATTAAAACCGTTATTCACTTTTACGGTGAGATGGCCGTCGTCGGAGTCGGCTTTCATTCCGCTAATCTTGCCTTTGACAATGGGTAGAGATTTTTCGATCTTTTTTTTGAAGGCGTTTGTGGCTTTCATTGCTTCGGTTTCGTTATAGTCAAACGCTGGCGCGTTAGTCGCCATTCCAAAAAATAAAATTAAAACAAATAACGTTATCCTCATGGCCGATTCCTCAATTACTTTGGGATTTAATGGGCTTATTCGTCACAGTATACAGCAAAACCTATGAGCTGCGTTATTCCGAGCGCATGATTTTGCCGCTCTTAGCTTGCCGAAGACTCGCCGGCAGCGCTGGTTCCGCGAAGAATGGAGCGAAATCCGTATTTGTCGCGAATGCGATCGATTCCTCGGTAAAGGTTGTCTCGACTCTCAAGATTGTGCGTTGAAAATAAATCGGCTTGTTGCGGGTAACTGGGCGTTAGCGAGGACAGCCGGACACCCACGAGCCGCACTCGCGTTCGGCGAGCGCAGGAGCTTTCGAATAACCGAGCGACGGTTTTGAAAATGGTTTCGTCGTCGAGGGTGGGCGCCGGTAGCGTTTGCGAGCGGGTGACGGTTTGAAAATCTGAGTAGCGTAGTTTTAACGTGATGCAACGCGCATAAAGGCTTGTTTGGCGCAGTTCCGCCGCCGTTTTTTCGGCTAAAAAGCTGAGTATAGAGAGCAGGTACTTTGGGTCGGCGGAATCGGTTTCTAACGTGGTTTCTCGGCCAATGGATAAAGTTTCTTCGCGAGGGGCGACGGGCGAACCGCATACGCCACGCGCCTTGTGGTAGAGCGATACGCCATGGTTGCCGTAAACGGTTTCTAACAGTTCTAACGGCAATTCTGCGAGTTGCTTGGCGGTTTTAACTCCCTTTTGTTTGAGTCGTTGGGCCATTTTAGGGCCGATACCCGGAATCTTTTCGATCGCTAAGGGAGCGAGGAATTTTTGTTCCATACCGTCGGTTATCCATAGCATGCCGTTAGGTTTTGAATATTCGGAAGCAATTTTTGCGATCAGTTTGTTGGAAGCGATGCCGATGGAAGCGTTGACGCCGACGGTTTCTTTAATCGCTTGGCGAATTTGCTCCGCCACTTTTAGCGTTGGTCCATGGAGGCGTTCGCAACCGGATAGGTCGAGATACGCTTCGTCGAGGGACATGGGTTCGACGCGCGGCGACCACTTTTCAAAGATGTCGAATATTCGTTTGGAAAACTCGGCGTAACGTTGATGGTTGCCGCGTAGAAAAATCGCGTGCGGGCACAGTCGCTTGGCCTGCGCTGTTGGCATTGCGGAGTGGATTCCATATTCCCTGGCCGCGTACGAGGCTGCGGCTACCACGCCGCGTTTGTTGGGATCGCCGCCGACTACTACGGGTTTGCCTTTTAGCGATGGGTTTAGCGTTTCTTCTACGGAAACGTAAAACGCGTCCATGTCCACATGTAAAATAGTTCGTCGTAATGCCATAAGTAGCCTTCGTCTACAGTGTTTATGGAGAAACAAAAAACCAAAACCGAGACCCCTCCGCGTTGGTCGGGATGACGAGCGAAAAGGTGATCGCGCCTCGAGAACCGAGATGACAATTATTTAAATGAAAACGAGTTTCTCCATCTTTCGGTAGCATTGGGATGGCAACTTTATAAGCCCAAGCAAAGTGGGTTTTGAAATCTCGATTTATTAAATATTTGTCGCATTGAGACCTGCCCTTAGATACTCAACGTGTCTCGAAGCGCGATCCTATTTTGCCACTCTTAATTTTGTAACGAATCTTGCTTTTTGTTTTCTCAGTACGATTTGAAGTATTCTCATTTAAATTTCCTCATCACGCCAATCACCACGCCTTGAATATTAAAATCGCCTTTGTCGACAAAAATGGGCTCCATTTCTGGATTAGCGGGTTGCAAGCGAACTCGGCCATCTTCCCGATAAAATCGCTTCAGCGTTGCGTTTTCGTTATCGATTAAAGCCACCACGGTTTCTCCGTTTTCGGCTCGGTTGCGTCGTTCGACGATCACAAAGTCTCCGTCTTGAATGTGGTCCTCTATCATTGAGCTTCCTTTGACGCGTAAAACAAAAACGTCTTTATCTTTTGCGTCGGGCAATATGGAAACGGTTTCTCGACTTTCTAACGCTTGAATGGGATATCCGGCGGCAATGGAACCCAGCAATGGATATTCCGTAGTTAAAGCTTTATAAGTAGTATCTTCCTTCGTCAACTCGATAGCGCGACTGCGATGCGCGTCTCGACGGATCAGTCCTTTTTCTTCTAAATGGATCAAATGTTTGTGAATCGTTGCAGGCGAGGACAGACCAAACTCTTGACCAATTTCGGTGATGCTGGGTGCGTAACCGCGTCCGGCAATGTGGCTTTCGATGAAGTTATAAATTTCCATCTGTCGCTTAGTTAAAGTTTTCATACTATCCTCTGAAAAAGTACCTGATCTTTGTTTGAATATTGATTGATTAAGAAACTAGTTTATAAGGTTTCTGTTAAATTTGGGTTTGTCCATTTACCCTTGAGCGTTACTCTCGAACGAACAGACCATTTAGTAACTCTCCGGTAATTTTGTTCAGAGTTTCATTTCGCGTATTATTTGGCATCCTCGACTGAGTAGACTGCGAAGCGGTTTGGAGATAAATGATTTTATTTTTTGATTCTGGATACCGATCTGGTCCTTCAATAGAGCTTCGACTTTCCCTGACTATGCATTTTCGACCCATGACTTTTCTCGCTCACTTTTGAGATTTTTATTAATTTCTAAAAGAATACACGAAAATAAAACGAAAATAAAGCGAAAAAGTTTTCGTTTTTTAGGTTGGGCGGATTAGGGAGATTAAATCCGATTTAATCTTCTTCTTTGGGTTAAATCTCAAGTTATGCCTAGAAAGCGCACGTACAGGCGAATTGTTTATCTAACAATGTTTCCATATAATAGTTTTTAACGGTATTTTCACTTCTTAAAGGATTTTTAAACACAAAACTAGTAAAATTGATGAATAAATTAAAAGTATTATTTTTATGCACCGGTAATTCGTGCCGCAGCCAAATAGCAGAGGGGTGGGCGCGCCATCTTAAAGGCGAATTGATGGAAACCTATTCTGCTGGAACTCAACCCAAGGGATTGAATCCGGACGCGGTTCGGGTAATGGAAGAAGTGGGGATTGATATTTCTTCTCAGCGCTCTCAGCATATTGACGAATTTGCGGAAAATGGATTGGATTGGGTGGTTACGGTATGCGGTCATGCCGATGAGACGTGTCCGACATTTCCGGGAAAAACTCGAGTGATTCATAAGGGGTTCGACGACCCTCCCGCATTGGCGGCTAATGCAAAATCGGAGTCCGAACGTTTGGCTCCTTACCGCAGAGTTCGCGACGAAATCCGAGCTTTTGTGGAAACGTTGCCCGAATTTTTAAATAAGGAGACGGAATGAGACGGTTTTTTCTATTAGCTCTAATTACAGTTTTTCCTTTAACGGTAAGTTCGGCTATTGCCAATGGATCTGGGGCTTTGAAAGTGGCCGTTATTGGCGATACGGGTATTGGGGAACGGAGTTACAATCCGGGTTTTAAAAAAGTGATGGAGAAAATCCGAGAGCTGAACCCCGACGTTTTACTGCACGCTGGCGATTTTATTTATCGCCCCAATGGCGATACCAAAGAATGCTCTGAATATCGTAAAGAAGTGGAAGAGAGTTTGGTCAAGGGATTTCCGCATAAGTTATTTGCTATGGGGGATAACGACGTTGAAAACTCCATCAATCTAAGAAAAGGTTATTCCGCGGTTGGTTGTTGGGATTATTTGCTCGACTTGGACGATCCGTTCGATCCTATTCCCAATGGCGATCCGACACCTAGCGCTTTGGCGGGATTTAAAAAAATAGATAACGTTTTTTTTGCGATATTAGATTCCAATAATTGGAAAGATCCGAGGGAGTGGTTGGTTCCGCAATTATTGAAGAATGGTCGCGACGATTGGACTATTTTTGTTCTTCACGAGCCGGTTCTAAGCGCCGCTTGGTACAATCCAGGTTTTGAAAACGCGGAAAATATTGCGGCAGTCAATCGTTTGAAACCGGATTTGGTTTTTGCCGGTCATCACCATGGATATCAACGATTTTTCCCAACAGGATCGCCGGAATCGGATGGAGGTCTGCAAGTTTCCAAAAGAAAAGACGGTAGCGCTAACTTTAAGCGTGGGGAAGGTTCGATTCATATTGTGACGGGAGGCGGCGGCGCCTTACTTCGGCCCTTTGCGGAAGACCAGGAAGGAGGCCGCGCAAAACGCCATAAACCGCCGAAGTCGATTCGAAAAGCGGTGGCAAAAAAAGCGGTAATGAATCATTTTGTGTTTTTAGAGATTACCCCAGAGAAAATTGCCGGAACCGCTTATTTAGTTTGTCCGCAAAACGCTCCTGGAGATCCGCGCTGGCGACCGGACAATACCGACATATGGGGAAAAACGAAACTTGCTTGCGAAGGGGAGACGCAAGAGCTTTCAATTTTTGACGAGTTCGAAATTGCAAAGCCAAACCATTAAATTGTTTGGTCGATATTTTAGACTAAGCCAATGGTTTTGGTTCGCGGTATTTTTTAGCGTTTCGCCATTAAACGCCCAAGCTGAAGAGAATAAATTGAAAGTCGCTGTTGTAGGGGACACCGGCATTGGCGAACGCGGTTATCGTCCTGGGTTTGAGGCTGTTCGAAAAGCTATCGGAGAGTCTCGTCCCGATGTCTTATTGCATTTAGGCGACTTTGTTTATCAATCGAAGTTATTCCCCGGTTCTTGCGGTCCTCGTTATTTAAAGCAGGCGCGAGGCGCTTTTGTTGCTTCCTTTCCATTCCGATTATTTGTCCCGGGGGATAACGACTTCCCTCCCAGTATTCGCGATCCGATGGCTTCGGGGTGCTGGGACAAATTGGACAAATTAGACACGCCATTCGATAAGCCGTTGTCTGTGGCTAGCGCTCGTCCAGGAAACTTTGAGGGAACTAAAAAAATTGGTCCGGTTTTATTTGCAGTTTTGAATTCGCAGAAAGAAAGCGATCCTGCGCCTTGGCTTGGTCCGCGCATTGAACGCGCCAAACGCGCGGGACTTTGGGTGGTTGTCGCGATACATGAGCCGCCCTTGACCTCGGGTTGGTTTATCGATAAACGAAAGAACGCATTACGATGGATAAATGCTTTAAAGCCTGATTTGGTATTGTCGGGGAATCAGCATTCTTACGAACGGTTTCATGCGTTAGGAATTCCTGGTAGCGGCGAAGAGTTGCCGGTCAAAAAGTCGGTCGATTCTAGATATAAAAAAGGGAACGGCGCGGTTCATATTGTTTCCGGAGGAGGCGGGGCGACGTTAAAGCCTTTTGCGGATTGGCGCAAAATAAAAAAACGTTCGGCTCCCGACTGGGCTATGCAGGCTTTGGCGTTGCGAGCCTTGACCCACCACTTTGTGTCGTTAGAAATTACGTCGCATTCTATTGTGGGTAAGACCTTTCAGGTTTGCGCGGAATCGGCAAGCGATGAAAACGACCCTAGATGGAGACCCAAGGACTCGTGGTGGCAAATAATCCAGTTGCCGTGCGATGAGTCTAAACCGGGCGTTTCAGAAATTGATCGATTTGAGATTGTAAGTGAGGAAACTGGCAGTTAATTATTTTTGGTATGTCGATGTATCGCGTAAGGGAATTAGCGAGGGCGGGTATTGCTGATTGCAAAAACACTGTTCTTTGCAACAGGCTTATTTTGAAGTAGAGATCAAAAAAAGCCCTCCTCCGATATGCGGAAGAGGGCTTTTTCTTTGAGTTGCTTAATTTTTTATAGCATTTTGTGATCTGAAACCGACATAGCGCTAACTGAAACTTTACCTTCTTTTACGCCAATGATTCTTCGGTATTCGGGAAGATCGGATGCCGCTACTCGAGTGTATTTATCGGTGTAGCTTTCAACATCTTTTATCGAACCGTCTTTATTAAAATAATAAACGGAATATTTTCCCGTAAGAAATTTGCCGTCTGGATTTTTAACGCTTTCTTCAATATTGATGGTGAAAGCCATTCTTGGGGTTGCGCGGTTAATTTGCTGAATTCTGCCGTCCTTAACTCTATAAAAAGAACTCATGCCGTCGCCGCCCATGACAATACTTTGTCCTAAAGGATGGGCTGGGTCGTCGCCAAAGTTTAGTTTATATTTACCGTCGGACTCTTCGAAAGAACGAGGACCGCGATGCATTGCGATAGAAGCTAAATTTTCGGTGGCGAATTCTTTTAATTCTTCGTCTTGTAGCGAGACTTCAATTTCTTTAGGGCCTTTAACGGTGATCGTTCCTTTTTCTTCTTTACCGTCGACGTTTACGGTAATAGCGGCGGAAAAGCCGTTAAAGTCGGATTGCCAGCGAGCGGTATTTCCAAAAACTTCGCGTAATGTTTCGCGAGCTTCTGAATTATCCTCCGCAGCTGTTTCAACATCTTGTTCTTTTGTATATGTAGCCATTTTGAACTCCTAAAATAAATAACAAAAGGTATAAAACCTTTTAATGAATAAAAATAACGGCGCGGTTGAAGACGGGCGTTTGCCGTAATCCGCGATTAGTTTCAAGAACCGTATAGGATCTCAATTTTTGAATCTTTTTTTAAGCTTTCGGTATATTCGGCCAATTTCTTTTGACCTTCCAACGTGACCAAGTGTTTTAAAATGGGTTGTTCAACATCTTTAAACGGCGCAGTGTCTGCTGGTTTTGTTTCTAGTAATTGAACAACGTGAAAACCGTAAGGGGTTTTAACCACGTCGCCAATTTCGTTGGGCTTAAGTTTTAAAAGCGCCTCGTCGAAGTTGGGCGGAAAAACGCCTTTATACATAAAACCTAAGTCGCCGCCATTTTTTGCCGTCGCGGCGTCGCGAGAATATTTTTTTGCCATTTCAGAGAAATCGGCTCCGGCGCGGATTTCCGCCAAAATGTTTTTTGCGCTTTCCCAAGCCTGTTGGCTGTACTCGGCTTGTTTTGCTTCTATTTGATCTTTGGGAATGTCTTTCAGCATTTCCTTGGTAAAGTGAGGAATATAAATGTGTCTCGCTCGATACGATACGGGCCGCTTAAATCGTTCTTTATGCGTCTCGTAAAACTTATCGACATCTTCTTTTGGGATTCTAATATTAGCTCGGATTTGGCTTTCGACTAAACGCTCGATCATGAGGTCGATGCCAATATTTGTTTTGAGGCTTTCTATACTAAGTTCTCTTTCTTGTAAGGCTTTTTCAAAAGCTTTTTCGTTTGGATAGGCCGACATTAACTTTTTG
The DNA here is from genome assembly GCA_964570665.1 of uncultured Nitrospinota bacterium. GTDB lineage: Bacteria > Nitrospinota > Nitrospinia > Nitrospinales > JAJDAT01 > JAJDAT01. The sequence goes on from CAZMZH010000010.1 coordinate 137,232, forward strand.
AATTCTTTTTCGACAATCTCGGGGTCTGAGGTTTTGTTGGCTTTTTTTGCCTCTTGTCGCAACAATTCTCTGACGACCTCGGTATTGATAACGTCGTGTATGATTTTTACTTTTTGCTCGGCAAGTATTTTTTCCGATTCGCTCCCCGACCCCCCGAAGGTTTTTTCTAACTGGCCTTTTAAGTTATCCATAATACGATTGAACTTAAATTTTACGTAATGGGAGTCGATTGACTGGCCGTTCACTTTTGCTACGGTTTCAGGGATATTCATTCCCTTGGAATGATCGGCAAAAACCTCTTCTTTTGCCGCAATGTTGGTAGTCGAAATGAAAAAAAATAAAAGTAAGAATACAAGACGAGCGTAAAATTTTTGAGTCATTTAAAAGTTCCTAATAGGGGCTTGAGTAAAATGCGATGTTGACTTTTTTAAAAGAGTTGAATTTTTGATCGACAGTTTTCGTCTAATGCTTAGAGCTTAAACCGATTTTACGGTTAGAGTTTTATCTAACTGTTGTTTAACCTGTTTTTCTATGAATTGAAGCGTTCCCGAGGCGGAAGTGGAGCAACTGCTACAGGCTCCTTGATAATGGATTAGGATGACATCTTCTTCTATTCCTTTAAGTTCGACGCCTCCTCCATCGCGCGCTAAATTTGCTCGAATAGATCGATCTAAAACAGCTTCTATGGCTTTGAGTTTATCCTCTTCAGATAGCGTTAAGAAATCTTTTGAGAAGAGTTCGTTATCTGGTTTTTCTTTTTCGACGGTTTCGTAATAATGAGCGAATCGATCAATAGTTTGCCAAACTTGGTCTTTAATAAAATCCCATTCGACGTCGTCAACTTTCGTAACGGTTACAAAGTTGTCCATAATAAAGACGCTTTTTACCGGATCTAGCTCAAGCAGTTCTTCTCCTAGGCGGTCGCCTTGACAATCTTCTTTTGTTAAATAATTTCTTTTTCCGTTTTGAAGGACGAAAGCATTCAGAACAAATTGTAAAGCATGGAAATTCGGAGTTTCTCTAGTCCTTAAAACTTTGACGATTGATTTTTTCTCTGCATTAGCTTTAGGTCTAAAAGTTTTTCCGCCTGCAAGTGGAGGAGGACTTGGATTTTCTTTTTTAGTTTTAAGGTCTGCTTGCTTTTTTAGAACGTCGCTTAATTTCACCGTTTACTCCACGTCAAAGATTGGAGGTATTTTTCCAACCTCTCACTCGATTCTCATTGATTTTATTAAATCTTAACATAATAATATAAATCTCAAAGAAAGCCAACGGAACGTTTAAAGACGTCTCGAAATAATTTCTAGAAATTGAATAAAATATAGTCTTTAAAGCCTCGCTACCGTTAAATTCCTTATTTTCTCAATAACTTGCCTTTTTGTTTGGGTATTAAAAAGTTTAATAAATAGATGACAGAAAATTCTTTGTCTTTTGGAGCCGGGTCCTTTGTTATTTTAGGGATTTATTTGGCTATTATGCTGGGTATTGGAGCATTGGCGCGTTTTAAGCGGCAAGATGAAAGTTTGAGCGATTTCTTTCTGGCGGGCCGAAGTTTTGGTTTTTTTGTATTGATCATGACTTTGTTTGCCACTCAATATAGCGGCAACACACTTGTGGGGTTTACTTCGGCATCTTATCGGAATGGCTTTGGTTTTTTAGTATGCGTCCATTTTATGACTGCGATCGTAGCCGCATATTTGCTATTTGCCCCTTCTTTATACCGTTTGAGTATAGAGAGAAATTATATAACCCCTGGCGATTATATTTATGACCGATTCGGAAGCCAAACTTTGAGGATTGTCGTGTCGGTTTTAATGGTTTATGCATTGTGTAACTTCGCCGTTGCCCAAGTAAAAACATTAGGAGTGGCTTTTGCCGGCATTTCTCAAGGAAGAATTCCAGTTTGGGTAGGCGCTGTGGGGTTGGTCGTGATTATGCTGATATATGAATCATTGGGCGGAATGCGTAGTGTCGCTTGGACTGACGCTATTCAAGGAATCGCTTTAATAAGCGGTCTTATATTGCTACTGGTTTTAACTTTAAACCATATTTCCGACTTAGGCGGAGCGGTAGCTAAACTTGGAGCTAATCCCGCAACGAAAATAAAAATAGATCGTCCGAACTTTGAAGGAGGGCTTCATTGGCTGAGCTTTATTGTGATGGTTGGGCTTGGCGGAGCTATTTACCCGCAAGCGATCCAAAGAATTTTTTCCGCGAAGAAACCGGAAGTTTTGAAGAGATCGTTAGCTGTGATGGCTTTTTTACCTCTTTGTACAGCATTAATCGCCGTAGTTGTTGGGGTTATAATGGCTGCCCATTTGCCTAGTCTTGAAGCTCAGAATTTGATTCAGGGAAAAGACGCCCTTTCTTCAGAAAGCGTTTTTTCCCTGATTTGCTTGGAAATTACTAAAACTTCTTCTATAGGTTATTGGGCTGTAGCGGTGATCTTTGCCGCTCTTGTTGCCGCTGTTATGTCGACGACAGATTCTGCTTTATTGAGTTTAGGTTCTATTGCGGCGCAAGATTTTTACAGGCCTTTGTTTAAACCTGACGCTAAGGAAGAAAGTTTAACGCAATTTGGAAAAAGAGCGACTTGGTTTTTGATGATTCCCATAACGTATTTTGCCTTAGCTTATAAGGGGACTTTGGTTCAATTGCTTCAGTTAAAGTTTGAATTACTTATTCAATGCGTTCCTTGTTTTTATTTAGGTATTCATTGGAAGGGATTGACCGCAAACAGGGCTCTTTGGGGAATTTTTGTTGGCTTAGCGACCACTATGATTTTGACATTTTCTGGAGATTTAGGGTTTTCTGAAACGAACCATAAATTAGTTTGGGGTATTCACGCGGGGATAATAGGGCTTTTAGCAAATATAATTGTTTGCGGCTCTGATCTTTTCCGTGATTCGATACTGAATTCGGAAGTTCGCACTTAAGTATTTTGAACGCTTTTTAATATTAAATGGCGTCTTTTATAATGAGTCGTATTTTGAAATGTTAATTTAGGATTAAAGTTACCTTGAGTTTTAAAAGCAATCGTTAAGAAATGTTTTTCTGGGTTAGAAATTTCATCCAAACATTTTGACATTAATGGATTTCAATTGGTTCCAATAAATTCTACAAACAAATTTTCTCCTGAGAGTAAAAATTCTCTTATCATTTTCTTAACCTTAATGGTTTTTGGAGTTTGCCTAAGAGGATTTGGCTTGAATAGCGATTTAGGGCCGGGAGACGAAAACGAATTTCTATTATATAGAGTATATGTTTCTTTTTGGAGAAACTGGACTCATTTTGACCTGGGTGGTCATCAAATTTTTAATACCTTTTTAGTGCAACTGATGGTCTGGATTGGAGGGGACGAGAACGCAGTCGCTATTAGATTTCCCTCTTTTATTTTGGGAGTAGGCGTTCTTCCTTTTATTTATCTTATATCTAGAAAGATTTTTTCTGATATTTGGGTGGCGCGAATAAGTTTATTTATTGCCGCTATTTCTCCTATACATATTCATTATTCGCAAGTTGCTCGAGGCTATAGCATTATAATTTTTTTCTCGGCGGCGGCTCTTTTTTTCGTCTTAAAAATTTTTGAAACAAAGAGGTTCAAAGTTTTTGGAACGCTTTTAGTAATTTCTGGTTTTTTGTCCGTATATACCTTGCCGACAAATGTGTATTTTTTTTTAGCTTTGGCTGTATGGATTGGGTTGGTCTTATTTGTTCCAAGTTACTGGAGAACACAAGGCTATACTTCTGAGGAAAGAAAGGGATTGTTTTTTGGTTTTTTGATTGTTTTCCTCTCAATGGGGATGGTTACCTTTATTTTCTATTGGCCTTTTTTTGATCAAATAGTTGATGCGGCAAATAATTATTATAAAAGTAGGGTTGGGGAATCTGTTTGGCAAAATAATCTTTCCGCAGTTTCACTGATTTTTCAAAAGAATTTAGTTTATTTTGTTCCTTTTATTTTTGTCGGAATTTTTTGCGTCGATAAAAAGGTTGTTTATTGTAGACTATTGCCTTTAGTGATATTTTTTTTCCCGATAGGTTTTTGCGCTTTGGTGGGGATATCTGGATTTCCTAGGAATTTCCTTTTCAATTTTCCGATATTGGTTGTTTTTGCCTCGGCGGGACTTTTATCTGTTGGTTCGAGGCTTTCGAAAGCGCTAAGATTAAAGGACGGTTTATTGGTAAATGCGATATTAGTAAGCTTATTTGTTTCATTTTCCCTATATTATGTATGGAATTCGGTTTATTTACGTAAGAAATGGGAAGGAAAAGATTATAAAGTTCGCCTTTTAAAGAATAGCGATCCATTGGATTTGCTAATTGTTAATAAATCAAACCAATATTTATATGCAAGAACTCTGATAGCCGAAAAAATTAAGAATATTGTCCAATCCAATAAATTGACTGGATTAAAGTTTATTTCTCCCAACGAAAATGATTTAAAGAATTTTCAATTATCTAATGGAGTGGAAAATATAAGTCTATTTAAGCAGTACATTTCTGCTGAGACATTGCGCGTAACTCAAGTTAAAGATGCCTTGAAAATGTTTACTTTAATTGATAAAGAAGCAATTTCTATTTTAGACGATGATTTTGAAGCTAAGGCGAATTGGAAATTGATTTCGGGAAAAGGGACTTTGTCGTTAGAGAAAGATAGTGTTTTAAACGGTCGAAATTCATTGAAAATTTCCTCCGCTTTTGAAAATCATGCAGTATTTCAAGCTTCGGTTGAGAGAAAAATGATTTTGGATAAACACGCATGGTCTATTTTTATTGTAAACGTTAGGAATTTGACAGAATCAAAATTATATAAAGATAATTCTTTTTATTTCTCATTTCCGATATATAAAATTAGAGAGAAAATTTTCAGCAAGTTTTTAATAGGACCTTTAAATCCTGGTATGAATCTTCGAATTGAAAACGAAAAAAACGGTTTGTGGGCCGAAAAATGGTCTACTTCGATTTATATGAGCTTTGTTCCTAGAGGAGAATATATTTTTAATATACAACTAGGCGCACAAGAGGACCAGACGGTTTTGATGGACGGGATAAGATTTTTCTTGTGGCCCATTCCAAATTCCATATAAGTTAATATTTCCCTTAATCTTTAAGTTAACAAGACAAGCGTTATGACTAAAAAAGACGATTCAAAAGATTCGCAATATGCAAAAAGTGGAGTGGATACACATTCTGCAGAAGAATCATTAAGCGGACTTTTAAGCCATATATCTCCGACATGGAAATTTAACCCAAACTATCCTGTGCTTGGAGGTAAGGGGTTTTACGCTAGCGTAATAGATATAGGGAATGGCGAAGGCATCGCTTTTTGTACCGATGGAGTTGGAACTAAAATAGTAGTCGCAGAGATGATGGATAAGTACGATACGATTGGTATCGATTGTGTGGCTATGAATGTTAACGACGCAATTTGCGTAGGCGCGCGACCGATCAGTCTGGTTGATTATATCGCATGCCCTAAAACGAATGGCCGAGTTTTTGAAGAAATTGGCAAGGGATTGGCCGAGGGAGCAAAGCAAAGTTCAATAAGCATCAGCGGCGGTGAAATATCTCAAGTAGGAGAGATTGTAAAAGGTATTGATTTAAACGCGTCATGTATCGGCCACGTAAAAATTGACAAAATAAATACTGGGAAGGCAATCAAGCCGGGTAACGTAATTATTGGGCTTGAAAGTTCGGGTATACATTCTAATGGGTTAACTTTAGCGCGTAAAGTATTGCTCGGTGAAACGATTGAAGAGCAAAAGGCAAATTTACATAATCATGAAAAAGCCTTTTGTAATAGCTTAGGTATGGAACTACTAAATCCTACCCGCATATATGTTGCGGAGGTTATGGAGCTTTTAGATTCGGTGGATATAAAAGGTATGGCTCATATTACCGGTGGCGGACTCACTAATTTAAATAGACTTGCTGTCGATAACGTTCGTTTTTCTATAGAATCAGATCTTCCCGTGCCCGCCGTGTTTCGCATAATTCAGGAACGAGGTCGAATTTCTAACGCCGAAATGTATGAAGTATTTAATATGGGGATCGGTTTTTGTGTTATTGTCGATCCAGCCGACGCGGATAAAGCGATTGGTATTTTAGAAAGACATGGAACGCCCTCAAGCGTTATTGGCCGGGTGACCTATGGCGACGGAAAAGAAGTTGTATTGCCAAAATTAGGATTGGTTGGGCGTGGTTCGTCGTTTCAAACTCTATCTTAGATTTGAAGATAGCTAAAATAGTTTTATCTTTCCTTCAGAATCAAAATAAACTCCTTGGGCTGACAAATATTGCAGTACGTTTTTAATTTTTGAAAGTTTGTTTAAGGTTTCCGATATCTGTTTGAATTGTTTTAGAGAGCTTACCGAAATTCGTTTGAGCCCAGGCGCTTGAATTACGTTGCCTAAAAGTTTGTCTTTCAATTGAATATCCACGCTCAAATTTCCATTTTCCAAAACAACGAATAATTGGTGAGGAGTGGCAAGTTTTAGTTTAGAGCGTGTGGAAACAATTGCAGGTTTGCTTTCTTCTGGGTCCAAAAACAATAAAATCCTATCCAAGGCTTCTTCGCCTATTCGAGTGATGGCAATTTTGGCCTTAATTTCTTCTAAACCTACCTCTTCGCTTTCATTATTAACTTTTAAGTCCAGTTCTACGCTACCGTCAATTTCAGTTTGTTCTTTGGATGCGCTAAGTTTTTGGCCTGTTAAGTCTTCAAAGCTTAATTCTGCGAACTCTGTAAAATATTTCAACGTTGGACCTTGAGGCGTTTGTTCTAAAAACAAGTTGCCCGCTACCCCGCCAGACAAAACGTCTAATAAAAATCTTTCAACACGTAATTGGTTGTCTTTATAAAAAAGATCTACGCCGATATTTTGCGCGCGGTATTTATCGAATCGAAGAGATTTAATTGTAAAAATATCTTTGAAAGGAGAAAACTCTCTTAGCTGGGAAAAATAACCTTTTTGGGCGGCTGTGATAGAAGGTCTTTGAGTTAAAGTTAAATCGCTTTTATTTAATAAAAGTTTTTTACTGAAAATAATTTTACCGTCGATTTCTTGAATCTCTATATTAGGTTCCATCAGTAAATTAAAACTATCAAATCCAAGATTGCCTCCTGCCTCAATTTGTTTGCCGGCATTTTGATTCAAATTAAAATTAAAGTTCAAGCCGCCGGTAGTTTTTATTTCTTTCATTAGCGGAGGTATGGAACTTGCGTTTAATCCAGCGTTTACCTTTAAAGAAGCGTCTATCGTTTTTATAAGATTGTCGGGGGTGGGATCTAGAGATTTATCAAGAAATTGTTTGAATCCTTCAATTTTACCCGTTGCAGAAGCTTGCATGCCAATTGCGGGGATTTTAAAGTTTTGTTTTAAAAACGAAAGTTGATTCCAATTTTGGAGTTTATAGTTGAATTGAAATTCAGGATTTAAAGTTTGTTCTCCAAGAATATCTTTTTTCAAAAGCTTAGCGATTGAAACTATCCCTAGGATTTGGGCGTTACCATTTTCAAAGTTTGCCTTTAAATTATGATAAAGCCCATCAATTTTTACCCCTTTTTGTGGGATTTGAACCGATACATTTTTGACGCCAAATTGAGCTCCTAATTTTAAAGGGATTTCAAGTTTCTTAGCCGCTTCAGGCGTTGGGATATTCCCATTTAGATTGAGATTGAAAGTTGCCTCCCCGGAAGCCTGAACGCTTTGATCTTTAAATTCGCCAACTTTGACCTTAAGAGCCGTTTGCCCTTGGTTGTCTTTATAATTTAAGTTAGCAGATACATTAAAGTTTTTCGCCGCCAGTTTAGGCAGAGAAACTGTCGCATTTTTAATTTCAAATTTACCGGAAAGTTCAAGAGGCAATTTGAATTTTTTAAGGTCGGAAGGAGTTGGAGCCTCGCCTTTTGCCGAGATATCAAGCGATGCAGTTCCTTTTAAAGTTAAATTCTGAGCCTGGGTTTTAACTGGTTCGGGAGCTTTTTCCCAAATGGTTCCAAGGTTTGCTTTTGGCATTTTAATTTTTAGGTCGAATGACTTTCCCCAGTTCGTTAAATTTCCTTGAGCTCCAATTTCCAACAAAGAGGGAAGGGATAATTGAGCGGTTTGAATAACGACATTCCCTTCTTTCAGGTTTTGTCGGCTTTCGGTTTTTAGTTGTATTTCTTCTAATCCCATGAAGAAATCTTTATCCATTTTGAATGAGGGAGAAATGATATTGGCGGTTATTTTCGTTTGAGTGTTTACCAATGTTTTATCGCCTACATCTAGGGAAAACTTTGTTTCGAAACCTTTCGCATTGATTTGATCTAATGCGGCAATTTTGATTGCATTGATTGTTCCGTCGAGTGAAATGTTGCGAGCGTCTTTTTCTTTAGGATATAAGTCAGCTTTTAAATCTGCATTTAAATTAAGATCTGAAAGATTTGCATTTGGATTTAAAAGCTCAACAGACTCAATGCCTATATTGGTCTGATATGTTATGGGAACCATTCCATAGTTTCCCGTTAGGGGAATTGATTTACCAACTTTAATAATAGATTTAGTTTTGATAGGCCCTACAGATGCCAGCTTAGGAGTTATAGCTTTGTCCATATCTAGATCGATATTGATAGCGGGAATTTTTATTTTTTGATTGTTTGTTAAAGAGGCTTGTAAGGCGGTTTTTAGATTTAGATTATTTATGGAGACGTGGGGAACGCCTACGTTAATTTTATTAAAGTTTATTTCAATTGAAGTGTCGATTTTCTCAGGAAAAAATTCTTCGTTTAAATTTCCTTCAACATTAATATTGTCAGTTACGGTCCCATCCAATTTGGAAAGTCCAATTTGTTGCAAGGTTGCTTTTGGTAGATAGGGTTTGACTCGCTTTAAGTCGATTTTTGAAAATTGAGCTAGGCTAAAAAATTTTTTGCCAAAACTGAGAACTTTTCCGTTCAAACTTAATTTTTCAAGAGGGCCGGAAGCAAATTGAAGTTTGAGCGAATCAAAATCCCCTTTTGCAAAATTTCCATTAGCGGAACCTTTTGCTGAAAAATCGGTTTTTAGTATTCCCAACTCTGTATGATCCATTTCAGCTTTTTTTAAGGAAGTTTCAAATTTCGCGTTGTTATTTGTTAGACCCGACTGAGTTCCAATAAATTCCAATTTCTGTTTTAAATCTTCCGCTTTAAAGTTTTTAAAGTTTGCAGAATCTAATTGAAAACTTATATTAGCTTTTGCCGATTGAGGAATGAGGTTCTCTAAACGTATATTTCTTAAATCTAAACTTGCGGAAAGATTCTTTATATTAGCTTCCATTTCTGGGTAATTTACAGCGACGTTTTCTAGATTTATTGAACCGGCTGGAATTTCTGCTGTTTTAAGCTGATTTTGGGTTAATTCTCCGATCATTTTAAGATCTTTTATTCCAAAATTTCCTTGAAGTTCAATTGCGGGAAGAATTTTTAGAGGAGCGATAAATCCCGTTAATTCTGAAAGGTCCATATTGACCGATTTTAAAACTGCTCGGAAAACTGGATTGGTTTTAAACCTTGCTACTATGGCATTTATTTCAATTTGATTGTTGTTTCCGATTTGTAAGAGTAAATGCTCTAGTTGGGCGGATTCATTTCTTAAGTTTACCGAAGCCCTGAAGTCCGTTTCTAAGTTAGGGGAAGGTAAAGTTTTCTTTACTTTGATTAAACTATTGGAAAGGTTTAAACGACCGCCTAACACAAATTCCCAAAGGTTTTTTGCCGAAAGAGTGAAGGCTGTCGTTAAATTAGTTTTAACGTCGGTTTCTGACGAGAACTGGCGAAACTCTAAATTCGGTTTGTTTTTTGATCCATTTATCGAAACGCTTAAATCGGCGCGGATTTTTTCTAAGTTGAAATTTCCGGTGGCTTTTACGTTGAGTCCACTCAATCGGGCTACTAAATCGTTATCTTGATTGAGTAAAAACCCTAGGTTTTTAATCCTCAATTCGTTAAAAACTGCCGCAATAGGTATGGGAGGTAATCTCGTGGGTTCTTTAGGAGTTTGCGTTTGCTTTTTGGGTGTTTTGCCAAGCTCTAAAAGAGGTTGAAAATTCCAGATCCCATTTTGCGATATTAGTTTTATGTCTGGATAATCTATTGCCGCTTCATTAAGGATAAATTTTCCCTGCAGGAGTTTGGATAAATCGTAATCCAATATGACCGACCTGATATGTAGTAAGTTGCCTCCTTTTCCTACATCTAATTGAGATAACTCCAAACCTCTTAATATGCTGAAATCTAGCTTACCTATTGAAACGGGAATATTTAAAGTCTTGGTCAATTGTTTTTCCGCTATGATTCTCAATTTTTCGCGAGGTACGTAAAGCTCTACTAATATGCCTGCGGCAATAATTAAGAGAAAAACAAGGCCAATAATATTGATAACAAAACGTAAAAAACCTATACGTTTTTTGGGGAGCGGTTTATCAACTTTAGTTTCCTGAAGCGGTTGGGGACTTTGTTTGTCGGGTTGGATTGCAGGAATTTCTTGTTTTAATTTTCCAATATTTTTTTTGAGCAGGTTAAGCACCACTGACGGTTCTGGAGGAGGGAGATCAAGATCAAAATCGTCCGATGACGATTCTGAGGGAGGGAGATCAAGATCAAAATCATCCGATGACGATTCTGGAGGTGGGAGATCGAGATCAAAATCATCAGAAGAACTAGTCATTGTTTAGCTCAGGGCTCTCTTCAAATATTCTGCCACACCTGCCGAAACCTCAGTTATGAAATCTAAATCTAATGTCTCTAGAGTATCGGTAGGTTGATGATAGTGTGGATTTCTAAAAAATGCCGTATCGGTTACCATAATAGCCTTGTGCCCTTGATCCCAAAACGGGGAATGATCGCTTAACCGAACTTCTTGAAAGTTATCGCCTGATCCAGGGACAACCAGAATTTCTGCTGGTAGATCCGGAGTGGCGGCGTTTAGGGCTTCCATTAATTGATAAACAAGTTCTTGAGAAGGTTCATTACCTACAAGCGCAATAAAGTCACCTGAGTTTGGATATTTAGTCGAGTCAATGTATGGGGGATAGGTTTGCGACCCAGCTGAAGGGTTTCTGAACCCAAGCATTTCTAAAGAGATCATCCCCGATATAACGCCGCTTCCATAAGACGGAATTCTATTAACAAAATATTTACTTCCAATAAAGCCGTACTCTTCTAACGTAAACCCAACATATATCAAAGTTGATTTTAAGGGAATATTACTTAAACAGCGAGCGATTTCCAATAGAGCCGCAACAGCGCTAGCGTTGTCGTCAGCTCCTGGGCTGCCTTGTACCGTGTCGTAATGTGCCCCAAGAACGAAATAAGGAGCCGATAAATCTAAACCTGGTTGAATTCCCAAAATATTATCTGAAAGGGTTCCTTCAAATTCAACAGGGTTTTCTTGTACCGTAAGGCCTAAGCTTTTGAAATGATTCGTAATGTATTTCCCGCATTTATGAAGTTCTTTTATTGATGTGTGCGGGTTACGCTCTCCTACCAATAATTTCAGATGTGATTCGATATTATATTTTTGAGGGCGGTCCATGTAGGGAGTAATCTTTACTATTGATTTTTAAAGGATTACTTCGAAAATGTATCACAGTTTGTAAAGCATTATCTAGAAAAAATGTTTACATTTTTTCCTTAAAAGCCTAATATAATCGACATGATTAAGGTCCAATGCTATTCTGGATATACGGTGAACGAGAAGCCTATGGCTTTCAGTTTGCACCATTCAACATATCAGGTTAAAGAGATAATCGACCGTTGGTATGGAGAGAATTCCGTTTACTTTAAAGTTCAAGCGGACGATGAAAATATTTACTTGTTAAAGTACGATAAGTGCCAAGATAAATGGGATTTAGTATTTTATAAAAATCCTAAAAAGTTAGATATCCTTATGCCGGAAGAGACTCTTTATGGGCCTTTTGCTCAGACTAGAGAAACAGATTGGAGTTCAAAACGACCAACCGCTTTAAATTAATATTGGTTTCCGTCCTATTGCGAAGGTATATTCTTAAACTTTGCTTTCCCGCCTAAAAAGGCAAAACATTAAATCTCTCCTGAATGAGTTTCTCAGAATCCCAAATTCAGCAATACGCTGGACATCGACAAAAAATGGTTGAACGCCATCTTTTAGAGCGAGATGTGAAAGATTTACGCGTTTTAGAAGCTATGAGTCGCGTTCCGCGCCATCTATTTGTTCCAGCCGCTTTGCAACATAGAGCCTATGGCGACCATGCGTTGCCAATTGGCGAAAACCAAACAATATCTCAGCCATATATGGTTGGGTTAATGTCTCAGCTACTTAGACTATCGGAAAAAGATAAGATATTGGAGATAGGAACTGGCTCGGGATACCAGACGGCAGTTTTGGCAGAATTGGCTGAGCAAGTGTTTACTATTGAAAGAATAAAAAACATAGGGCAGACTTCTCAAAAGTTACTAGATCGCTTGAATTACCGAAATATCGTCTATAAAATATTCGATGGAACAAATGGTTGGAGAGATCAAGGTCCCTATGACGCAATATTGATTACCGCAGGAGTTCAAAAAATTCCTCCTCCTTTAGTTGATCAATTAAAAGATGGAGGGAGGTTGGTAATTCCGATTGGGGATGATGAAAGTCAAAAATTGACTGTAGTGACTAAACGAGAAGATCGCGTAGAATCTAAATGCGTAGCCGAATGTAAATTTGTTAAATTAATCGGTAAGTTTGGTTGGGCAGATAATGGACATTCTTAATCCCAACATGTTTGGCGTGTTGAGAAAAACTTACTTGATTATTTATTGATTGGCGCCTCATATTGATTAGTCCTATTTAACTGTTTTTATTTAATCCGCAAAGGAGAAAAGCCAGTGTTCTCAAGAATTGTTGAAAAGGGGAGTTTTACGTTAGATTCAGGGGTTAAGTCTTCCTATAATTATGATTACTCCGCCGTTTCAGACACAATGAACCGAGCCTACTGCCAGTTGCTAAAATACAAATTAGACCAATGGCAAAACCAACATGGAATGTTTGATATTGTTGTTGGTATCGAAACCGAGGGGATTCGGATTGGTTATCAACTTGCCGAGATGATGGAATTACCTTTTACGGTTATTCCACATAAAAGGACTGATTTTGAGCAATTGGTAAAACCTTCTTGGGGAACTGATCCACACTTTTTAATTATAGATGACATTGTTACTACAGGTCTTTCGATGATGCGAGCAGTTAATTTTTTAGAGGTTGAGGAAAAAGAGGAAACGGTTACTTTTGGCTGTATGATTAGGCGAAATCCAGCTAATTTGGATTATTCAGCAGTACAAGGGGACCGATCAAAGGACGAATTACACATTATGGACCGTCGATTTGACGCGATAGATAAGCGATTAGTTTATTTATTTAACGAACCAGAATAGCCATTAGAATTTTTAGAAAATTCAACGGGTCTATCTTTGAGTAATAAAAAATAAAGGTTGCCTTTCTGCATGTAGCGGCCTGCCTCTTGGCCTGCTTTTTTTCCAATTCCAAAATATAGGTCTACTCGACCCAAACCTTTAATAGCGCTACCCGTATCTTGGTTTATGACAAAACGGGAGAATTGTTTCCAGCTAATAACTTTACCCGATGCGTCTAATACGGGTTTTTTGGATGAAATAAATGCAAGACCTCCCTGTGGGTAAATAGAGGTATCAGTTGCGATTGATCGATGAGCTGTGACAGGGGTCCCGCTTGATCCTCTAGGCGTTCCGTCGGAAAACTCGAAAAATATATATCGTTTATTTTTATATAAGTATTTTGGGATATCTTGAGGACGTTTGTTGAAATGTTTTTTGATTCCCTGCATGGATCCTTGCGAAGGAGATAGCGCTCCCTCTGCAAGCATGCGTTTACCCACGCTTTGATAGGGATAACCATTGGCTCCAGCAAATTGAACGCCTTGGAGTTCTCCGTCTGGGAACTCAAGGATCCCCGACCCCTGAATATGTAAAAAATATCGATCCATCTCGCTTGGAAGCCAAGCAATTTCCAGCCCGCTATGCTTAAGCGCTTGGAAACCGTCTATCTCTTCTCTTGTGTAATTTGGTCCATCGATAAAGCTTAATGCCGCGTAAGGTTGCCCAGGGTTTCGTTGGCGAACGAATATTCTATTTTTAGATAAGCGACGGGGTTTATTGTAAATAGGATAATTGAATTTGGAAGATTGAAACCTGTTTGCGGCAATCACCGGGGTATAATATCCCGTAAATAAGGCTTCTAAATTGTTCCCTTTACCCGTTTGGATTAATTCAAATTCCTCTTCAATTTTTTGCGAAAATTCTTCTGATGATAACCCTCGATTTAATAAATCTAGAAAGGCTTGCAATGTCGAAATAATTCTCCGGATTGAAATTTGGCGGTTTCCAATCGGGAGAGTTTTTTCGGGATCTTGATAAACTAAAACAGCTAGATGATTTTGAATCGCTTCGGATAACCCTTCGCCCTTTAAATCGTCTTGAAAGTTTTTTGAATTAGAGGAACCGCTAGTTTGTGGAAGGGGTAAAATTAAATCTGAAGAATTTAATCGAGGATATTTTTTATGAATGCCCGAAAAGTCAAGAATTTTTGGTCCCGACGACGCTCCATAGGTTTTTGGGTCAATTTTATCTTCGGGTAAGGAAGACCAATTTTCAAAGTTTTTCTTTTGATCCCAATCTGAGTCACTTTTAAAAGCTTTGCTATTATTAAATGGACGGTCCAATTTAGAAGTATCTCTCCATCCAGCGCAACCGTTTGAAAAGTTCAGTAACGTTATCAAGAGAAATAATAATAAGTATCTTTGGGTATTTAAGTTATAGAGCATACTAATTTAAGGAAGGTAGAGAAGTTTAGAAGTATTTAAATTGAAGTTAAAGCCTCGTTTGCTAGTTGATCGCAACGTTCATTTTCTGGATGACCGGAATGTCCTTTTACCCAATGCCAAGAAATTTTGTGTTTTTGGTTGAGGAAGTGTAGTTTTTGCCAAAGCTCTTTATTTTTTACTGGTTGACGAGAGGAATTAATCCAATTTTTTTTTATCCAACCATGAATCCATTCGGTAATACCTTTAATTACATATTGCGAGTCAGTTGTTAAGTCAACTTCGCAGGGTTCTTTAAGTTGTTCCAAAGCAACAATACAAGCAGTCATTTCCATTATATTATTTGTCGTATTTTTTTCAGCTCCAGTTATTTCTTTAACTCGATCCTGGAATTTTAAAATACAGCCGTAACCTCCTGGACCTGGATTACCCTTGCAACAACCATCAGTAAAGATTTCAACTTTTTTCACATGTAACCTTGGTATAACTCACAACAATTGTTAACTCACTGTTGGACTGCCACGCTATATAATAAACTAATTTAACTATTTAAAAAACAAAGATTTGAAGAGGGGCATCGTTTTTTTTAAGATGTGAAAAGTTTCCTGAGTTAGTTTTTTTTAAATGGGACGGAAACCCCTTAGGTAACAGTTATAGGAAAAGATAACCAAAAAGGATTTAATAGTGTATTTTTTGTGTTATACAGATTAGTGAAATCAGGACTTTTTTATTAGGTTTCCGAGGAGTATAATGTATATATCTCCTTAAATATAAGGGGTATAGCTACTATTTTAAGGATATTTAATTAGATATAAATTGTTTTTTTATAGTTTTTCAAAACCTTTAAAATAATCGTTAACTAGTTATATTGAATAGGTTTGACAATTCACCATAGGGTGATATAGTGTCCGCTCAAACCTATTATAGAAGGAAGAGGATTAAAGAATGGATTTATATAAAGTAGCGCCAGGACCAGAAAGTTTTTTACCGCCCGCTGCGGCGAAAATGGGAAATGTCCTGCCTGATCCAGGTGAAGGACATATTGGAGGCACAATTGTGCCTGAAGAAGAAGCCATGGAAATGGCCGCTCGAAAATTTTTGAGCGGTAAAGTTCCAACAATTTTCCCAGGGCCCTTGGTGCTTTGGCACTGGAACGAAAAAGCGGCAAAAAAAGCGAAAGCTATAAGAGCTTTGGCTGATGCAGGTCCTTTTCGTTTGATTCCAATGGCAGATTATCGGCCTAAATATCCTAAAATTAATCCGGAAGTTGAGATCAATCCGAATCATCCAAACTTAACGATTTGGCATAATGAAATTGATGTTTGCATATTTGTTGGAGTGCATTGTCATCAAGCAAACTTATCATTGAAAATTATTCGTGGTGGCACGAATTGCTATACGATGGCAATGTGCGCTCAAGCTGGCCATGAAGACGCTTGTTTATCTTTCCGTGACGCGACCGTTGAGAAGATTGAACGGTTGACTTGGTGGGTGAAGAAGTTGAAAGATGAGGGAGTTAAAAGCGAAGCGGTTGAATTTTCTCAATTTAAACACATTCCCAAATGGCGCGAAAGCAATTAGGGAATTAATTTTATATTTTTATAAAACTTCAAAACCATGGTGGTAACTTCGCCAAGTCATAAGGGAGTTTAGGTTATGAATAAAAAAGTAATTCCAGAAGATCGGAAAATTATAAGTTCTACCAACGTTAAAATTGGTCAAAAAAACCAAAAAGATCAGGTTCATACCGAACCTAATGAATTTTTTTATGGGATAGAGAGAATTACAAAATTTTTTACTGGTAGTGAAGTAATTCAGTCGGCCATAAAAGTTTCTCACTGCGACGTAATGGTTGCATACCCGATTACTCCGCAGAGTGAAGCGGCGGCGTTGATTGGCGAGTTGTTTGCGGATGGATATATTGGAGATTACTTCCGAGGCGAAAGTGAATTCGCTGTTATGGGCCAATGCGCTGGCGCCGCTTTTGGCGGAGCGCGAGTTTTTACGACAACGGCTGGGCCTGGAACATTGAGAGCAATGGAAAATTTTCCAATGTGGGCTGGTTCTCGTCTTCCAATTCAAGTTTGCGTAACCTGCCGAGGAGTTAACTCTCCATTAAGTATTCAACCAGATACGCTAGAAATGTCTTATTTGCTAGAGACGGGTATGTTGATTTGGCACGCCGAGACAGCGCAAGATCTTTACGATTTTATTTTGAAGGGTTTTATTGTCGCAGAGCAGCCAGATGTTCATGTTCCTATTGCTGTTTGTTGCGACGGTTTCTTTGTTACGCATACAAAGGATACCGTTGATATTCTTCCAGACGATGTATGTTTGCCTCCATACGATGCATATAAATCTCCAGTTCCTTGTATGGATATGGAATGTCCACCGGTAAGAATGATGCGCGATCCTTTTATTATGAAATCTAATTATATTCATTACGCAACCCATGCTTCTTGGCAGCAGGAGATTCATGCGGCTGTTGAACGATCTAGAAAACACACCATGCCATTGTTAGATGGTTTGATTGATATAGAAAATGGCGATCGAGATATTCTTATTATCGGTTCTGGTACTGCAGTATCTCAAAGTAGAGAAGCGATTAGACTGTTGGAACTTGAAGGCGTTAAAGTTGGATTGATTAAAATAAAAACTATTCGACCGTTCCCACATGAAGAAGTTCGAGAAGCTCTTAAAAACGCTAAGACTGTTTTTGTTCCTGAGTTTAATATTACAGGTTGGTTAGCTAGAGAAATTAAAGCTGTAGTTCCAGATAACGACAAAATTATTGCCGGACCTCATGTTGCCGGCGGTATGACAATGCCATCCGAAGTGATCGTGGTTGAGATTAAAACAGCTCTCGGATTGGAAGTAGAAAAAATTAAGATGTAATAAATTTTAAAAAATTTAATTTATAAAAAGGAATTAGCCATGAGCGCTGAAAAAATTAAAATTTGCGAAGATTTATACGATATCATGCCACCTGAGTATCAGGACATGGTTGAGAACGCAACTTATGGTAAAGAAGGTCGTGGATGGAAAGATATTGGCGAAAGTAAAGAGTTAATCGAGCAGCATTCTTTGTGCGCTGGTTGCCCAGAATCTATTGCTTTTCGCTATATTTTAGCCAGTTTACCCGCTCCTGAAGATACCGTATTTGTTGGATCGACAGGCTGTACAAGCTTAGTGTTTCCAATGGTAGCCGTTCATAATATTCATTCATTGTTTGGAAACCAAAATGCAATCGCTACTGGTTTGAAGAGAGCGTTGATGGTGAGACATCCTGATAAAGTAAAAGATGTTGTGGTTTTGGCTGGCGATGGCGCTACAGTTGACATCGGCTTGGATATGACCATGCAATCTTGGTTTCGTCAAGAAAAGTTCACCACTATTTGTTTTGATAACGAGCTTTATGCAAATACCGGCGGTCAAGAAAGCGGATTGATGCAAAAAGGATTCGTTTCTAAAATGGCGCCTGTGGGGAAACTTTTCGATAAAGTTAGGTTACCAGAGATAGCTAGAGAAGCTGGATGTCATTATGTTGTTATGATGACTAGTAGTAAACCAAACCGAGTTGAAAAAGCTATTCGAAATGCTGTTCATGTCGCTAGAGAAATTGGACCAACATACGTTCAAATTTATACTCCATGCATTTTAGAAATTGGTAAACAAAGTATGGAAGGTTTGGATGAAATGAAAGACTCTGAAAGTATTGGCGGTCGGTTTACCTACAAAGAATATGTTACCGACGCAGCAGCAGCCTTGATTAAGGAAATGGACGACAAAGAAAAAGCAGCTAAAAAGGCAGCCCGTGAAAAAGCAAAAGCGGCAGCTAAAGCGTAAATAGGAGGAGTGTTGTTTTATGAAAACTAGAATGAATATTCGTATCTCTGGCCTTGGCGGTCAGGGCGCTGTTACTGCCGCCCATGTATTGGCAATGGCAGCTAATAATGATGGTCTTTTTTCAATCTCCAATCCATTCTTTGGAGCGGAAAAAAGAATGGCTCCTGCTGAAAGTTACGCTCGAATTGGTCCTGAAAAAATTTATGACCGAGGCGAATTAGTTTTTCCCGACGTAATTATGGTGTTTCATGCGCAAGTTATTACGATGCAAAAAAGCTATACGGCTCCATTTTATTCAGGAATTAAAGAAGGCGGCGTAGTTATTATCAATACTACCGACGATCTTTTAAGTAAAGCGGATCATGAAAGGCTTGATAAGCTAAATGTCACTGTATATAACACTGATGCGACATCAATGGCCTTGGAAATTGGCGGTACCGAACTGTCTACCAACATGGCTATGATTGGCGCATGCGCTGGAGTAACGAGGGTCGTAACATTAGAGGGTTTGGATAAAGCTATTCAAGACAGGTTTGGAAAAAAATATGTCGCTTCTGGTGGTACGGCGTCTTTGGACCAAGCTATTACTAAGAAATACGCTAAGAAAGAAATGTTATTGAAGAAAAATATAGCGTGTATTAATGAGTCCCACAAGAGAGCCGTTGAATGGGCTAAAGATAAGAATTTAGCCGTTGCGGTTTAAACTTCTTTTCTAAAAATAAAACCTATAAATTAGTTTAGGAAAAGGAGGAATTTAAGAAGTGTATAATGTTGCTCTTGTCGAAGACGATAAATGTATAGCTGAAAAAGGATGTCGGCTTTGTATAATGTATTGCCCTGAGGCGGACTGTATCGTTATGGATATGGAAAAGATGAAGGCAAACGTTATTGTTAACCGTTGTAAGGGGTGCGATCTTTGTATGGTGGTATGTAGTACTCATAAAGCTATCACAATGCATCCGGTTAACCCAACAACGGGTGAAGTCATTCATGATCGTGGCGCTGGCGAATCTGCTGGTTTAGGTCAAGCGTACGCAGGTTAATTCAGCTTTTAGTTATAGACCATCCATAGCGCTTGTCGCTATGGATGGTTTTTTTTTGAGTAATTTTTTGATTAGATGAAATAAAAGTATTTTTCTCGCAAACCTAAGGCGCTAATAAAGTTGCGAATTTCGCTTTATGGGATAGTTAGTCAAGTTAGAAGGTATTGGTTTTTAAATCCTTGTTTCAATAGATGAGTTTATTTTGTGAGCTTCAAAACTTTTAATTTTTTATAGTTTAGAATTGTTGGTCGCCTTTAGAAATTTATATAAAATATAATAATGCATCTCAGAACGTCAAAGTTAAGAGTTGTTGAATTGGAATCAAAATTTGTTGCCAACGATTTTTTTGATTGGAATTAATTATGGATGAGTTTGAAGAAGATGTGGAAGATGAAGAGCAAGAGGACGAAGAGTTAGAAGACGAAAAAGAAAAAGCAACAGGTTATGAAGTTGGATGCACAGCATCTAATTGCCCCAATAAAATTTTCATTAGCTATAAAGATCCTGTCAGGGTTGCTTTACGAACTGTTTACGAGTTTGAAGATAATGAATTAAGTCTTGAATTAGAAAAATTATTGAAGCCGTGTCCTTCAGGGTTTTCGTTTAGTAATAATGTTGATTTGCAGGCTCCTTCGGATTTAACTCCTGTGACAGCTCAAATAAAAGAACCTGGTTCATGTTTTACGCAAACCCACTACACGTGGAATTTAGACGAGTTAAAGAAGCATGAAGGTCAATTGATTAGTTATGTGTTAAAGAAAATGGAAGTGAAGGAAGAGACTTTCCAAGATCTAGTTGATCGCTTTGAAGCCGGTGAAATGGAAGCCGAAGCTTATTTACAGGGTATTGAAGATATTCATATACGGGAAAGAGCCCTGCTGTGCGTAGTTAAGACTTGGGCTATGGCGGCAGGAAAAGAAGGCGCTTTTCAAGGAGCTCAAGAACTTGATTTGGTAGAACATTTTGGCCCAAGAATTTTGATAACTATTGCAGACGGTTTAGAAATTGGAACTGGAGCTACTATTTTAGCTACATTATCTAAGGAAGCTAGTAATTGGGATGGATTGGTTGAAAAGGAAATTCGTACCTATTTAGCTAGAATTGGTAAGGGGTTTTAAAGAAATTTGTACTCTCATCTAATTTGTTATTGCCTGGCTTTTAATTTTAAAAGCTAGGCTTTTGGCCATTTTGTTATTAGAATTTTTTAAAAGTTTGATCCTACCAACTTACTTCCTTAACAATTCTTTTGGTTTCTATTAATAATGACTAACCCAAAACAAATTGTTTGTAAAGTTAAAGGCGATTATGTCCCAGAGAACGCTAAAGAAGGAGATGCCGGTTCAGACTTAAGGTCTTCGGAAGATATTATTATCCCTGCGAATGGGCGTTGTTTAGTGCCGACAGGAATTAGCATGGCCATTCCTAAAGGTTTCGTTGGACTCGTTTGGCCTAGAAGCGGGCTAGCGGTCAAGCATGGATTGGACTCTGGAGCTGGAGTGATTGATTCCGGTTATCGAGGAGAAATTCGAGTGCTGCTTTTTAATCACTCAGAAATTGATTTTAAGGTGGTCAGGGGAGATAGAATAGCCCAAATTTTAATTCAAAAAGTAGAAGCGCCTCAATTTATCAAAGTTGACACGTTGGATGAAACAGAACGTGGCGAAGGAGGTTTTGGTTCTACAGGAAAATGATAGTAAAAGTTGGCGAAAAAGAAATCCGTATTATCCAGGGAGATATTACCGAAACTGATTGCCAAGCGTTAGTGAATCCAGCAAACTCAGATTTGATTCTTGGCGGTGGTGTTGCTGGGGCTATTCGCAAAAAAGGCGGTCCTTCTATTCAAGATGCCTGCGACGAAATCGGTCATTGTCCCGTTGGCGGAGCAGTGATTACCATTGCCGGCAATTTGAGAGCTTGTAATGTGATTCATGCCGTAGGCCCCAGATTAGGCGAGGGTGAAGAGGATGCTAAACTGCTGGGCGCTACCCTTAATAGTCTAAAAGTGGCGGAAGAAAAAAATATATCGTCCATTGCATTTCCCGCCATAAGTACGGGGATTTTTGGGTTCCCAGTCGATCGCTGTGCGGATATTATGTTGAAGGCCGTTCATGGATTTCTTAGCAATGAACGGGTGAAGTTAAACCGTGTTGATTTTATATTGTATGATCAAACGGCTTTAGACATATTTATGGAAACTGCAAAAAGAGAAAGATTAGCTTAAAGTTTTATGAAAGAACTTTTTAAAAATCTACTGAATTTAATTTTTAGAGAAAAAACTTCTTTGAACTCTTCTCAACTCCCCAAAGAATCCTCTGAATTAAAAGAAGAAGGGTTTAAAGTTATAGAGATCCAAACTACCCCAAATCCAGATGCCTATCGTTTTGCATTAAACCAAGTTGCTATAGAATACGACTCGATAAACTTTTCTTCTCAAGAGGAAGCTTTGTTAGATCCATTTGCCAAAGCCGTGTTTAATTTGTACGGGGTTGAGAACGTTTTTATAAAAGATGATTTCGTTACTATAACTAAATCTCCAGTGGTCGGTTGGGGATCGTTAACCGAAATGATTGAAAAGGCTATTGAGATTTCTTTAAATCATTACCCAAAGCGTTCTTCTAAAAATATTGATTCACCGGAAAAAACTTCAAAAACTGAAGGATTTTGTAAAGAAGATTTCGTGAAGCTTCCGGACTTTGAAAAGGAAAAAATTGTAAACGCAATTTTTGATCAGGGAGTTCGACCCGCTCTAGCAAATGATGGAGGCGATTTAACTTTAATAGAAATTCGGGGAGAAGTTATTCGTATTAGGTATGAAGGGGCTTGTGGGACTTGTCCTAGTTCAACCCAAGGCACTCTAAAATTTATAGAGGAAATGATTCGGGAAAACTTGCATCCCAATTTAAAAGTTGTTTCAATTTAGAAAAAATAATTTTCACAAGAAGCATTTTTCTTTTCCATCGTTTATGAATAGTTTTTTAGATAGTCGATAGTCTCTTCGTTATTTTCCGCTAAAAAATAGGATTTTAAGAACTTTTCTTTTGCTAGTTTTTGTTGAACAACCGAGTCAAAAAAATTAATTAACGGGTTATAAAAATTTTGGAAATTAATGAGAACTAAAGGTTTTGAAATTTGTTTTAATTGAATGAGCGTTAAAATTTCCGCAATCTCGTCTAAAGTTCCAATTCCGCCAGGTAGGGCTATAAATGCATCCGACTTTTCTTCCATTAGCGTTTTTCTTTCCCGCAAATCGTCGGTTACTATAAACTCATCTGCTTCTGCAAAATCAATATCTTTTCCCACAAACATTTCGGGGAAAATTGCGATAACTTTTCCTCCAGATTTATGAGCTCCTCTAGCAATAGATCCCATTAGTCCAATGGAAGCTCCCCCATACACTAAAGAAATTCCTTCTGCCGCTAATTTTTGACCTAAATCTGTGGCTAGATCTTTTAAAGGTTGGGATGCTTCTTGGCTAGAAGCGCAGAAAACGCATACGGAGCGTATTTTGGGCATTATATTTTAGTGACTGGGTTTTAAATATCGGGGCTGAATAAGTTTTTGTATTCGCTAATAGCGAAGCGATCTGTCATGCCGGAAATATAATCGCAGATTAGACGTTCTTTTTCACCTAAATGTTTTTTGGATAAAACGGATGGCGGAAGCAACTCATTATTACTCATATATGCTTCAAATATGTTGGTTAAATATATTTCCGCTTTAAAATCCATCCTCAAAACTCGAGGATGATGGTACATATTTTTAAATAAAAAGTTTTTTAGTTCGTTAAGTTTAGATTTTACTTCCGAACTGAAGTCTCCAATTTTTTCTTTACAGGTACGTATGTCATTTGGAGACCTTACTTCATATTGTTTGATGTTTTTGGTGGTATTCTCTCTGAAGTCCGAAACCAATATATTAATAATATTTCGGACCATGAGATATTTTTTTAGTTTATCGTCTAAGTTAGAATATCCTTTTTCCAATTCAGTTTCATTTTCTTTCCACAGAGCATTGGCGCTGAGTTGACTGGCGTTTAATAAGCCTGAAGTGATGCCATCGTCAAGATCATGCGCTGTGTAAGCAATTGCGTCAGACCTGTCTGCAACTTGTCCTTCTAAAGATGGGTTTTTTATTTTACTATTTACTGTTATTGGGTTTTCTGGGTCTTTTTTGTGCTTACAAATTCCTTCTAAAATTTCCCAAGAGAGGTTTAATCCGTCAAACTCTGGGTATTTTTTTTCAAGGAATTTAACGATTCTCAGGCTTTGTTGATTATGCTCAAAGCCTCCAAATGGCTTCATCAATTTATTTAGTACCGCTTGACCTGTATGACCAAAAGGAGGATGTCCTAAATCGTGAGCTAGAGAAACGGCTTCAGTCAAATCTTCATTGAGCTGTAGCGATTTCGAAATAGAGCGGGCAATTTGGGCTACTTCGAGAGAATGGGTTAAGCGTGTTCTATAGTAATCCCCTTCTCTATATACAAAAACCTGTGTTTTGTATTCTAATCTGCGGAATGCCGAGGAGTGTATGACCCGATCCCGGTCTCTTTGAAATCGAGTTCTATATGTATGTTCTAGCTCATTATGTTTACGGCCCTGGCTATTTTGGCTATGAACCGCGTAAGGAGCTAAGACAGATTTCTCCAACTGTTCGATATCGGTTCTTGTAATCAAGGCTCAGGAGTTTGCAAAATAAAAGAAAAGAGAAACTTTGTTATTGCTCTTCAGTTTTTGATATTAACGTTTTACTCAATTTATCCCAATCCGTTTCTTGGATTTCTTCTTTAGTGATAGGTTCCATCCTGGAAAATTTGGATCTTTCTTTTTGAGTAAACTCACAGTCTTCGAAGGGTGGAAGCGGGTTTTCCATAGTTTCAGGGAAAGATACTTCGTTATCCGAAATTTCGTTATTCGTTTTGGTTACTTGTTGGTTGAAAAAATCTAAGGCTTTGGAAAGGTCTTGGCTTGGAGTTTTTTGACGGTCAAGGTTAATACAACTATTATAATCGTTATATAAACCATAATGAATAAATCGATAGGGGTTTATTTTGTAAGCTTTCATGAAATCGGCCCCTGCAAGTTTAAAACGCTTTTCCTGTAGATAAATTTTTCCTCGGAAGACTAAAGAAAGAAAATGAGACGGTTTAATGCTCAAAACCATGTTTAAATTTAGGATGGCTATACTGACTCTTTTCTTTTCTAATGATAACTGAGCTTGTTGGAAGTGTTTCTTAACTTCACTGTCTCGGTTATCAGTCCATCGAAAAATTAATTCCAAAACCGGGAAAAGGAATTCGCCAAATTTAAACTGAACCCAATTTAAACAATAGCTGAGCTTTTTGAAGTTCATTACTGGGCACTCGACAAATGATTCGAAAAAAAGTTTGGATAAAGGAATTCTATCGAAATTGTAAGTTGCCGTCAAATTTTATCCAAGATTATTTGATTAAATTTAGTTATAATTAATATAAAAATAATATTTTGTTTTGTTATTCTATAAAATCGAAATATTCGTTTTTTATGTTTAATCCTTGCCATTTTTAAGTGAAGGTAATAGCGTTTATTTTCCTGATTAATTATGTTAGTTTGAATTTATAGCCATGAATTGCTCAAATTGCGGATTTATCAGTTTTAAACTGGCAAAAAAATGTGGGAACTGCGGAACCAACTTAAAAAAGCTTTCCCAAAATGACCCAAATGTTTTGGTTCGAAATAAAGAATTTGTAATTTATGTTGGTTCTGTAAGTAATTCTAACGTTTCCTCGGCTGTTGAAGTACAAGAAAAAGAGTTTGAGATTGAGTCTTCAGATTTAAGTAGTCTTGAATCCCCCATCCTTGATTCTCCACCTTTAGAAGAAGTAGTTCCGTCGGATTCCGATTTTGATTTAGATTTGTCCGACGAGTCTACGAGTGATTTAAGTAACTCTCCGCAATCCAGCGATCAGCCTATGTCTGGTGGAACAGGCGGTTTAGTTGGTGGAATAGGGATTGCCGCTGCCGAAAATCTTGATAATGCCAAAAGCGAAGTTATTCCTGAAGAAGGTTTGGACGAGGATTTTGTTTTAGATTTAGATACTAGCTCTGAAAAGGATGGCATGGATACAAAAATGTCTTCCGAAGAGGGAAATTTTGATCTTGATCTAGATTCTGAGTTAGAAATATCTGATGATGAAAGAAATTTGGAGCCTGCTGGGGAGGTAGACTTATCCGATAAGAGTGATAATGAAGTCGAATTTGAACTAGAACCAGAATTAGAAGTCTCAGATTCAGAAGAGAAGTTGGACCCGGTTGGGGAAGTCGATTTAGATATTCCTATAGATAATGATGTTTTAGAATTAGAGGAACCTGAAGATCTGGGAGTAGAAAGCGCAGAAGCTAATGTCGATGTGTCCAAAGATCAAGACACTTTAGCCTATGAAGACGATGAGTTTGAACTTGAAGATTTGGGAGTGGAAACGGCTGAACCCGGTGTCGATGTTGTCGAAGAGCAAGAAGCTTTAATCGATGAAGAAAATGAATTTGAACTTGAAGATCTGGGAGTGGAAACGACCGAACCTGGTGTTGATGTTGTCGAAGAACAAGAATCTTTAATCGATGAAGAGAATGAATTTGAACTTGAAGATCTGGGGGTAGAAAGCGCCGAACTTGATGTCGATGTTGTCGGGGAGCAAGAAACTTTAATCGATGAAGAGAATGAATTTGAACTTGAAGATCTGGGGGTGGAAAGCGTCGAAACTAATGTTGGTGAAGTCAATGAGAAAGAAACTTTAGCTGATAATGACGTTGAATTTGAACTTGAAGATTTGAGCGCCGATACGGCTGAAGCGAGTGTCGATGTTGTAAATGAGCGGGAAACTCAAGAAGATGGCGATGTTGAGTTTGAGCTTGAAGATTTGAGCGCCGATACGGCTGAAGCGAGTGTCGATGTTGTAAATGAGCGGGAAACTCAAGTAGATGGCGATGTTGAGTTTGAGCTTGAAGATTTGAGCGCTGATACGACTGAAGCTAATGTCGGTGTTGTAAATGAGCAGGAAACTGAAGTCGACGGAGACGTTGAATTTGAATTAGAAAATTTTGAGGTTGACAATAACGTAGAGAATCAACCTGTTGAAGAAGCGGAAAATAGTATTGAAGGCGATGTAGAATTTGAGTTTAAGGAATTAGAAGTTGAGAATGCAGGCAGCGTTGAGGAAATGGTATCTCCCATAGATGGCGATGTTGAGTTTGAATTGGAGCCGGAGATTGAAAATAAAGTTAACCCAGTAATTACTGAAGATAAAGATCCTGAGTTACCGGTAAATAATGATTTAGAATTTGAATTAGAAACAGATTTAGAGGTTTTTGACGAGGCAAAAGATAGAGAGGATTTTAATGAGGATGCAGTTAAACTTCCAGTTGAAAATGAATTGGAACTTGAAGAGCTCCAACCAAACCAAGGTTTAGAAGCTACGATAGATTCAAAATTAAAGGAAGATCAGGAAAACCACAAAGATTTGGCTAAGCCAGAATTAGAGCAAACTCCTCTGGAAAAACCAAAATTAGAAGTTGAAGAATTAGAAATTGAGGTAGATTCTACGGATTCAAATGAGGACGAGATTGAGCTAGAAATTGAAATCATTGACGATGATTAAGATTGTTTATTATTTTCAATAATTAGCATTTATTCTTTTTTTATCCCCAGAATTAATGGTAGATTTTGAAAAAATAGAAACTTTTAAGAAGTTTTCTCCTCTTTCTTTGCAAAAACTATTAAAAAATGGTGTACATTTCTTTTTTCGCTTAATTGAGATTTTGAAAAGATGAAAAAACAAGCTGGACTTTTTAGACGGTCAGTTGCGTTTTTAATCGATTTTGCGATATTAGAAGTTCTTCGTTGGATAATAATAGATCCTTTTTTTAGCGACCGAGAAATTTCTCTAGATCAAATTATGCAAGCCGCTTTTTCTGGGCAGTTGGAGGAATTGTCTCAAATGTTGATTTTGTTTTCAGTTTTATTACATTTGGTACTTTTGCTCTGGGGTTTATATTTTATTTTGTTTACTTGGCAAATAGGCCAAACCCCAGGTAAAAAATTACTAAGAATTATCGTTGTGCGCGAAGACGACCAACCCATGAACTTTAAGGTATCTATGGTTCGATTTATTGGGTTGAATGTTTCGATCATGGCATTTGGTTTAGGTTTTTTTTGGGCCGCTTTCGATAAAAAGGGGCAAACTTGGCATGATAAAATGGCCAAAACCCAGGCGGTTTTACGAACATAGTAATTATTAATTAAAAAGGAAAGTAGGGAGATATATTGTAATGCCCAGAAAATATAATTTCAGTGCGGGCCCAGCGATGTTGCCAGAAGCCGTGTTAAAGCAGGCGCAAGAAGAATTGCCGGATTGGCATGGTTCCG
>CAZMZH010000011.1:0-149579 GCA_964570665.1 uncultured Nitrospinota bacterium
TACTTAACCCAAACACAGGCGAAGTTGTTTCTTAGGAGCTTGCCGAGGAATCTCGGTTTTTAGGGGAACCTGCTCCTCTGGAGCATAGATCCCTCCGCGTTGGTCGGGATGACAGTTGAAGAAAAGCCAAACTCCCTCCCACAATGAAATGGAAAAACAGCGCTCTGAGTTCTCATATTTCTAAGAAATGTAAATACCATAAAATTACTATAAATTTTATAAAATTATTGATTTCTTATCTCAAATCCTTTATAGTTCCTATATTCAGACAAATTGATGGAAATCCTTAAGTTTTTTGACCTTATGCGGTTTTATTGAAGTCCGGTGAGCATACTGTTGGGCTAAAAAAGTTGGTTTTCAAGGGATTCTCTAAAAGCAGGTTTCTGCAAAGGTTTTGCGGGGAAAGGAATCTTCGCTTTGTGAAAGCAATAGTTTTTCGCGGATTTATTAAGTTTGTGCCGTCGCTAAAAGTATTTATGAAATCGGTTTTAGCGCTGAGCGTTTCCCTCGTTTTTTTGGGATATGGCCAAACTGCCGAAGTCGCCAAGCCGCGACCCTCGTTTATCCAAGCCGATGTTGTGGGTTTTTTGCAATGGCTTATTTTTGAACCGGAACCTGCACAAAATTCCCAAAATAAGAATAAGTCGCAAGGCTACCAACCGGATTCTGAAAAAAAATTACCTTTGACCGATAGAGTGATCGAGCAAGCTCGTTTTCTTTTGGAAAATATGCCCGCCGTTTCCAAAGGATCGGATAAACCTAAAGAAGTATCCCCACAGGATGAATGGAGCGGTCAAACTAACCCCAGAAGGGTTGTTGAACCCACGGAAACAACTTCAAAACCAAGATTTTCTAAGTCCCCTAACAAAAAGCCTCAATCTAGCGCCAAGGAAAATAAATCCATGTTTGGTAGTTGGTTTTCTGGAGGTAAGACCCTGCTTGCCAACGCAACAACGTGGGCGATGGAAAAAGTGGGAGCTAGTGAAACCCGTTATAGCGACGAAGAATTAAACGGCAATAGACGTTCGAATGGCAAAGGTATTGTCGAAGGGAGATTGCTGGAAGATACGGGTTTTTCGAGTCAAGCCTCTTCGGATTCTAATAACGTAATAAACGACGGTCGTAAGGTGAAAGATCCTGGCGCGGGTCCGACTTTTTTCGTTCGCGCGATAGATATTCAAGGAAACACGGTATTTTCCGATGGCGTATTAGCCCCTATCGTGGATGTTGGCGAAGGTTTAGACATGACTTTAGGCGTTTTGAATCTGTATAGCCAAGAAATTCGCGCCTATTATCTTTCGAGAGGGTATTTCTTAGCCAAAGCCTTTGTTCCTAAACAAGAAGTTAAGGATGGGTTCGTTAAGATCGTTGTCGAAGAAGGTAAAATTGGGAATATTAAAGTCACTGGCAACGAAACGATTCCCACTAAAGAAATTTTAAAGAGATTTAAAAAGGTTACAAAAGAGAGAGTTCCTAATGAAAAAACTTTGGAAAGCGCTCTTTTAGAGCTCAACAGCATTACCGGGGTGCAGGCTAAGTCTTTGGTTAAACCCGGTCAGGTTCCAGGCGCCTCCGATTTGGAAATTATAATAAAAGAGCCATTGCCTTATACCTTTGCTCTTGATGGCGATAACTTTGGATCTGAGTTTACGGGTAGAAACCGATTTGGAGTTACCGCAACCGCCGGGAATGTTCTGCGACTAGGCGATCAATTATCCCTAAGAGGCGTTGATTCGGACGAAGATCAAAAAACTTTTCAAGCCTCTTACTCTATTCCCGTTAACGATAGCGGCGGAACGGCTGGATTTTCGTATATTTATTCCGAGCAAACCTTAGGCTTAGATTTGGCGGCGTTGAATGCGGGTGGTGAAACTAATATTGGAAGTTTGGAACTGGTTCAACCGTTGTATCGTTCCAGGAGAGGTCTTATAAAAGCGCGCGCTGGATTTGATTTTCGAAAGTTTTCTAATTTTATACAAAATCAAACCTCGAGCGAAGACGAACTCGTTGGCGGATTTTTGGGTATTTCCGGCGACTATAAGGACGAATTTCAAGGACATAGTTATTTTGATATTTCTGTGCATCGCGGTTTTAACGAAACAAACGAAAACCGGGCTCTAGCTTCAAGGGTTCTTGGAGAAGGCGACGTAACTGTTGGGGCGTATAGTTTCTCTCGAACGCAAAATGCCGGGTTTTGGGATAGCTATTTTGTGATTAAGTCTCTTGGGCAAATTGCCAGCGCACGCGCCCTTGCTCCCGATCTTTTTTATTTGGGCGGGTTTAGTTCGATAAGGGGATATCCGTTAGCGGATCAGTCGGGCGACCAGGGTATTGCCGGTACGTTAGAATATGTTTTGCCGATTCCAGGGGTGGTTAATTTCTTAGGAGAGCTATATAATTTAAGAAATCATATTTCAGTGTTTGGTTTTGTCGACCATGGCGAGGCTTATGTTCTCAATAATCAACCTGGCGAAACCGACGTTTCTATAACGGGAGCCGGCGCTGGGATCCGAATGACTTTGCCTCAAGATGGTTCTTTTCCTTTTCTTGGGATAAACGCAAGCTATGGCGTTCCCGTAAGGGGTCCAAATCCTTCGGATGGAACGAACGGAATTTGGTACGTTAACGGTTTTATGGCTTTTAGGTTTGACGATGCTTAGATTCTCTAAAAAAATAAATAATTCTTTAAGGAATTGCGTTTCCCTTGTATTTTTATTGTTCTTTATTATTTGGACTGTCGACTCCTGGGCTGACGATCAACCGGTTGGAAAAGTTATCGCCATTAGCGGTAAAGTTGAGTTTGCCACTATAGATGAAACGGAAGGACAACAAAAGAAAGGCTTATTAAATTTAGTTACGTTTTCGCCTTGGAAGACGGCTGATTTTCAACAATTGGTTTACGCAAAAGACGTTTATAAAACAAAACGCGGGAGCCGGTTAAAAATACTTTTTAACGATAATAGCCTAATAGCTTTGGGACCCAACTCCACCATGAAAGTGCAGTCGTATGTTTATTCTCCACAGGATAAACTAAGGAAAACCACCATTGATATAGCCAACGGCTTTGCCATGTATATCATTAATAAATCGCAAACGCACTCAAAGTCTAAGTTTAAGATTGTCAGCCCTGTGGCAAACTTATCCTCTCGAGGTACTCAAGGTTATATAAGTTCTTTTCCTGGCGAAACCATTGTTGCAAATCAAGCGGGTTCTATGGCCACTCAAAATAGAGACCCGAGAGTTCCCGGTTCGGTCATTGTTGGACCTATGTCTCGTACCATTGTTGAGTCGGGCAAACCGCCAGAGTTACCCGCTTCGCTAAGCGGCGGAGAACTTTCAGCTATACGTATTGGCATATTAGGCAGAGTGGAATCCTTTGCAAGCGCATCCAATCAGTCGTTAATAAATGTTCAAAAGCAATCAGAGACCTCGGAAGACGAAGAAGAAAAAGATATCCGCGATTCAATTGAGTCGTCTTCGGCGGCAGATGAAGAGTCCATTGACTCTAGGAAAGGTTATTTAGACGCATTGTCCGAGGGACGAGAAGGTTTTGCTTCTCCAGGCGGTAATGGACAGAATCAGTTTTTTCTAGGCAAAGTAGGACCTGGCGATCGAGGATATGGGAACGCCCAAGACTTTGCGTCTTTTAACGAGCCTTTTGATCCAGGCATTTTGAGCGCTTGCGGGCCTTAGTATTTATATTGGAATCTTAATCTCACAAGTGGGTTTAATTCCTCGTGGCTTGCTGCGTATTTTAAAATAATATTTTTCATAGGATACTCCGTCCGCTTGCGGCGGGGTCGTTCATTTATATGTTGATGACAAACTTAATGAAAAAATGGTTTCGAACGACGGCATTGACCGTTGGGTTCCTAATTTTTTTATTAGGGGGATTTCCTACCTTATTATTTTCGTTGCCTCTCGATGGTCAAATTACATCGGGCGACGGTAGTTTCCAACAGCCTAGTGGAACCGAATTAATCATTCAGCAAAACTCAGATAGGCTCATCTCTCAGTGGAAACAGTTTAATATTGGGACGAATGAAAAAGTTCAATTTCTACAACCTCATTCGGAAGCGATAGCGCTCAATCGAATAACTGGCGGTAACCCCAGCGAAATTTTAGGACAATTATTGGCGAATGGAAAAATATTTTTGTTGAACCCATCTGGAATCTTTTTTGGGCATAGCGCACGCGTTGATGTTGGCGGTTTGATGGCTTCGACTCTTAGCTTGAGCGATAATGATTTTCTTGATGGGCGTTACTCATTTGTTCAAGATCCAGATAGACCGTTAGCCGCTATTATAAATGAAGGAACCATAAATGCCGATAATGGCTATGTAGGTTTGTTAGCTCCTTCGGTCGTAAATAAAGGAACTGTTGTCGCTAATTTAGGTTCCATTCATATGGCTTCGGGAGAAGCCGCCATTTTGGATTTTACCGGAGATGGATTGATTAATTTTGAAATTACTCAACCGGTTAGAGGGGACGTTATAGACACGGCGGGTAATGTGACGCACGATCGCGTCATTAACTCTGGAACGCTTCAGTCGGATGGGGGGCATGTTGCTCTTTCTGCGCGCGATGCCGTAAAAGTTTTTGATAACGTGGTTAGTCATACCGGGACTATTCAAGCCAGAACGGTTGAAAAAAGAGAAGGTCGAGTTTTCTTAAACGGTGGCGACCAGGGCGTTACTAATGTGACTGGCTCTATTGACGTTTCTGGTATGGATGGCGATGAACGCGGAGGTAGGGTTCATATTTTAGGAGATAAAGTCGGCCTTTTTGGTAACGCCAGCGTTAACGCTTCCGGGAATAATGGAGGAGGAACCATTCTCATTGGAGGTGATTATCAGGGGCAAGGAACCGTAAAAAACGCTTCAAAATCTTATGTCGGCAAAAATGTGATATTGAATGCCAGAGCGATAAATTCGGGAGATGGCGGTAAAGCGATCGTTTGGTCAGACGACACCACACGATTTTTTGGAACCGTTGACGCACGAGGAGGCGATGCCTCGGGAGATGGCGGTTTTGTGGAAGTATCCGGTAAACAAATTCTTAGGTTTGACGGTAAAGTGGATACCACCGCTATTAACGGAAAGACAGGCGTTTTATTATTGGACCCTGATAGTATTACTATTTCAGATGGAACCGGCGGCGCTAACGATAGTTTAGTTGGGGCGGCGGATGGGACTGTTGCTTTTGCGGACGAGTCTGGTAGTGCAACTACAATTTCTGAACAGGCTTTAGAAACTGTTGGAGCAACTACTAATATCGTTTTGCAGGCTGATACTAGCATTACGGTTGCAGATTTAACCGACAATCTTCTGGATTTACAGCAAACCTCCGGTAATTCGGTTACTTTTACAACGACCAACGAGGCTGGCACGATTTCATTCACGGATGTTGCCGATGAACTGAGGACTCAAGGCGGTAGCGTAACTATGAATTCATCTGGCGGAACGGTGAGCGTTAGTAAAATTACCACTAATGGAGGCGCAGTAACTTTAAACGGAGCCGACGGAGTTACGGTTAATGGCGATATTCAAACTGGAGGCGGTGACTATACGGTTGACGCGGATAGCGACGATGGAAGCGTGGGCACTTACACTCAGGGAGTTAATAATACGGTGCGAACGGCTGGCGGAGCAGTATCCATCACTGCGGGGGATATCGACTTATTAAACGGATCGGCTAATATTTCAGGTTCCACTACCAATTTTAGATCTATTATTACCGATAGTAACTTTACAGATGGAGGTTCCGTTACAATCAATCAATCCACTAGCGGAAAAACTATAGGTATAGGCGAATCTGCTGCAAGCGAATTTAATTTAGATCAAAACGAATTGGCCAGTATACGTACTCCTACTTTAAATATTGGCAGCCTTGGAACTTCGGGAGATATAACCGTAAATAGCGCTGATTTTGGGCTTAAGGCCACAACAATTACCTCTGGATCGGGAATAACGCTTTCGGGAAGCAAAGTCATTTATCGGAAGGATCTAGCGTTTAACGCTAAAGGTTCTGTTAGCATTTCTAATGGGTCGAGTATTGAAGCGCATATATCTGGGAAAAGCGCCGGTTTTTCAGCAAGAGGCGATTCCGATGTGCTAGATGGAGGTGGAGTTACTTTAGATTCTACCAGCTCAATTACCACTCAAGGCGGCGATGTATCGCTAACGGGAAATTCAGTAAGCAATAGCGGTACAATAACGACTAATGGAGGTACTCTTACTACTCTTGAACAATCGACGACTTCTAGTTCTTCAAGTAGTTCGAGTAGCAGTTCTTCTAGCGGAGGAAGCATATCTATTGTTGGAGGAAGCACAAATAGTTCGGTTACTATTTTAACGCCACCCGACCCTAGCCAAGTCGTAACTATTGTTCAGACTCAAAATAGCCAATTCGTTTCTCGGTTTTTCAAGAAACTTGGAGAAAACTCAGGTGGTTGTTGACTGCTTTTTTTTGGAGTAATTTTTTAAATTTTTGTGTTCTTCCTACCTTACTAGCGTAATTAATTGAAAAACGTTAAAAAATAAAGTTTTAAAAATTAAGTCTAAGCAAAAAAATAGCTTTAAAATTTCACTTTCGATCAATACAATAATTGTTAGCTTCTTATTTTATCTAGCCTTCGAAGAGCCACATTGATCCTCCAATTTTTTAAAAGAATACTTTTCTTTAGTTACAGCCTGATCCTTCTTGGGATTGTCATTTCAATTGTCGTTTATATTAATGTAAAAAACGATATTCCCAGGCTACCGGAAAAATTAAGTTTTCTTAATTTAAGTTTACCTACCGAAATTTATTCCTCCGATGGAAATTTAATAAAAGTTCTCGGACGTCGAAATCCAGTTGGCATAGACGAAATTTCACCTTATTTTTTAAATGCGATTGTTTCTGTTGAAGACGCTCGATTTTATAAACATAAGGGAGTAGACCACATTGCTTTGGCCAGGGCTTTATATGTTAATTTGAAAAAAAGGCGCGTTATCCAAGGCGGCAGCACGATCAGCCAACAATTAGCAAAAAACTTATTCTTTTCCTTTGAGCGGAACTGGTTGAGGAAAGTTAAAGAACTATTGATCGCTTTACAGATGGAAGTTTCATTTAGTAAGAAAGAAATTCTCGAAGCTTATAGCAATCAGATTTATTTTGGTAATGGGGCTTATGGAGTGGAGGATGCTAGTAAAGTTTATTTTGGCCTTCGCGCTAAAGATTTGACTCTATTGCAAGCCGTTACTTTAGCTGGAATCCCTCACGCGCCAAATCAAGCAAATCCATTTTCAAATTATGAACGATCTCAAAAACGCGCGCTTTATATTTTAGAAAGAATGGTTGCGGAAGGTTATATAAATGCGAATGAAAAAGTTGAGGCATTCAACTCAAGCTTAAATTTAACGACGCCCAATGAACGTTCAGATCCTAACTCATATTTTGTAGATTATATTTTAGATAAATTAGAAAAAGATTATGGCAAGGAATTCGTATATTTTGGCGGACTTAAAGTTTTTACCACTCTGAATACCCGTTGGCAAAAGTACGCCCAGGAGGCGGTCAACAACCATTTAAAATTCTTAGAAAAAAATATGCCAGTCGAGGAAGGAGAGAAGGAGCTTCTGCAATCTGCCTTAGTTTCCGTTGAAAATCAAACGGGAGCCGTCCGCGTAATGTTGGGCGGTAGGAACTATTCGTATAGCCAATTTAATCGAGCGGTATCGAATAACAGAATGCCAGGTTCTTCTTTTAAACCGTTTGTTTATCTAACGGGTATGGAAACTCTCGGGTATCATTCAGGATCCGTTGTTGTGGACGAGCCTGTAACTTTCAACTTACCTGGAGGCAAACCATGGTCTCCCGCAAATTTTGGCAATAAATACATGGGCAATATTATTTTGAAAAAGGCGCTCATGCATTCGGTTAATTTGGTATCGGCTCAGTTAGTTTGGCAAGTTAAGCCGGAAAAAGTAATTGAGACAGCTAGAAGGTTTGGAATTATGAGTCCTCTTGGCAATAACTTATCGTTGGCTCTTGGTACTTCCGGAGTTTCTCCTTTAGAAATGGCTGCCGCCTATAGTGTCTTAGCAAATTTAGGGATTTGGAATGAACCTTATTTCATTAAAAAGATTGAAGATTTTAGCGGGCACCGACTTCACGAACGTTTTTTTCGAAGTATTCAAAAATACTCTCCTAAGACAATTTATCCCCTTGTGGATATGATGAAAGGAGTGATTGAAGGAGGCACAGGAAGGAGCGTAAGGAGGATGGGATTTGACCGGCCCGCGGGAGGAAAAACTGGCACCACTAACGACGGTAAGGACGCTTGGTTTATAGGGTTTTCCAAGGAATTGTCTACCTCTGTGTGGGTTGGAAAAGATAATAATGAACCCATGACGGACGTTAATGGAAGAGAAATGACGGGCGGTCGCGGCGCGGCGCCAATTTGGACATTCTTTATGGAAAAAGCTTTGAAAGGTAAAGAAAAGAAACAATTTCCCGTGCCGGAAGGAATAAAGTTTGTTCCCGTGGATTATCAAACGGGATTGCCAACTGATAAATTAGGCGCTAACTCTCTTCAAATTGCAGTTTCTGAAGAATTGGAATTTCCAAAACCAGAAGAGAAACTGAGTCAGGATGTTTTCTTGAATCACGAAGAGGTTAATGAAGAGGCTATTCCAAAAGCCACAACAACTCTTAAAAATGCCGACGGTAGTTTATGACCTATCAAACCATTAAATATTTTCTTGTCCGAATTGGGATAAGCCTTTTTTTGATGGGATTTTTAGGATTTATGATCCTTTATTTTTTTCATGAAGTAGCATCCACTGCAGGTAAGATTGACGATGATATATTGCATTGGGTGTTAGCCATAGTATTTTTGTTTTTTGGTTTTGTGGTTTATGGCGTGTGGGGTGAACGTCGATTTGAAAAGGCTTTAAAAGAACTTAGAGACATGGAGGCCAACGAAGACGAAGCTGAGGTTATTGTTCAATTTGAACGCTTAATAAGTTTTACTTACTCCTCCTGTTTTCTTCCCAGAAAAGGACAAAGTTTACGTGCGGATGTAATTAAAGAGTATGCAGATTATCTTCACTCAATGGGTAAAGACGACCACAAGACTCTTCGGATTTATTTAAAAGCATATTTGCAGGATCCAAAAGATTCTCGGTTCCGCTTGCCAATTCTAGCGGCGTTAAAAAGACAAAGTCAATTACCTGCAGAAGAGATTGATCTATTACTTTTGATGTTTAGAACCGGGAAAATTGAAGATAAAAATATAGCTTCTCATTTGGCTGACATTTTTATGAGCCAGAACCGGTTTAATCAAAAAATAGAACCCGTATTTATAAGAGTCATTGAAAGTGGACTTGAAAACTCTTCTGCAGTGGCTCATTTTGTTCTGCCTCGTCTTTTAAAAAAGAATCGCACTGATGAATATGCTCTGAAATTTTTCCTTAAGGCTTTACCTTTTGCGGAGTCGTCTTCTGAAAGGATTAAGGTTCTATTAGGTAAAAGTTATTGCGAAGGGCATTGGGAATCTGTTGATCCGGATTTACATGTTCAGTGCGGGCTAATTTTCGAAAAATTGACGGAAAAACAAAAGGAAGAATTGACAAAGGAGGTATTGAATAACAAAGTTGATGAAAAATGGAAGAGAGTTAAATTATTTGGCGAAGAAGATCTTGAAACCCTAAGGCGATTGCAATTTCAATTTGGAGTCGTGCGATCGGGATGGGAACAAATAAAAGAATGGATTCGGTATTTCTTTTTATTCCTTAAAAAAGGAACAAAGAAAGTTTTATTGGGTGGAATTGAAATGCTTATTCAATTTGGCCGATTAGGGGTTGGGACAAAACTAACCACTTTATTTATTCTCCTTCTTGGAGGGGTCATTTATTTTCAGATTCAAAAAAATCCAAAACTTATTAAGCCTTCGGCTTTACCTAAAAAAGTTGTAGTACCTGCATTAGAAGCGCGCTCTCAAAAACAAAATAAAACTGTATATACATTACAAATAGCCGCGACAACGCGTAAGAAGCAAGCTAATAAAATGATCGCGAAATTAAAGAAAAAAGGGATTGATGGGTTGTACATTTTACAAACCGCCAGGCGCGGCGGCGGCAGTTGGTTTAAAATTCGTGTCGGAAGTTTTTCCGATCAAGAAAAAGCCAAAGAATTAGGCTCAAAACTAGCCGGAAAAAAATTAATCCAAAATTATTTTATTATCGCTAATAAGAAACGAATGCCTTAACGATATCCTGATAGATATTAGTTTCGGACTCAATTCGAAGCCCCGCCTTGCGAATATTTTCTTTTGTGTTTCGGTCTAACCTAGTTCCAGAAAGACGGGTAGAAAATTCGTTCATATATTTTAAAATGACCCCAAATAATAGATTTTGACTCAAGACATGTTCGAAAGAATAAACTTTGCCACCAGGTTTTAAGACTCGCCTTAATTCTTTAAATCCATCTACAGGGTTTTCTACCGTACAAAAAACGCATACTGTAATGATTGAATCGAAGACTTGATCGGAAAATCCCAGCGATTCGGTATTCATTAAAAGAGGAGTAATTTTTCCGGGATATTTTTTGATTTTTTGGTTGGCGTTTTTCATCATGTTAGCGCTTATATCAATAGCAACGATATCCAGGTGAGGAGGAAAGTTGATAATTTCCTGGCCAGTTCCAATTCCAACATATAATACTCGTCCT
This sequence comes from uncultured Nitrospinota bacterium, assembly GCA_964570665.1. Taxonomy (GTDB): domain Bacteria; phylum Nitrospinota; class Nitrospinia; order Nitrospinales; family JAJDAT01; genus JAJDAT01. The sequence continues at coordinate 10,714 of CAZMZH010000011.1, forward strand.
TTAATATTTTTGAAAAAATTCCTTTGTGGTTTTTTCCAACGTCTTGAATCGCCACTTTTAAGAAAGTCGTAAAACCGAGCAACACGGTCATATCCCCTTGCCTTAGTCTTCATTAGAAACCAGCCCTTTTAATTTATAATCGGACCATGCGACATATCCATAGATTATCGATGCGATTATAGCTCCCGTAAGCGTTACATGGTATAGCGAAATACTACCAACGGTTCCCATCATTCCTCCGGCCATTCCGCACGTCATTGTTACCAAAAAGAGAGGTATCATTACTTCGAATCCACCAAATATTGCCGTTAGTGGAATCATCAAAATGATCATAAAACACATACCCATCATTCCTCCAGAGACCATTCCCGAAAACATATTCCATGAATTGGGGATAATGGCAGCAGAGGCAATAGCAGTTATCATGCCAGAAAAGATTTGAACGGTGGGATCGATTAAATTGTATTTCACAGATAAGCTCAAATTAATTAGATATTTAAAAATTTAATAGTGTTTTTTACTAAATACAAAAGTATTTATCTTTAATTTATTTTGTTTTTTACAAGTTTAAGTTACAATCGATGTAAGGTTGAATGTCTTTTATTTTAACGATTTTGGAAACAAAAGAGTAGAAAATGTTGCAAGAATTTAAAAGTCAATCGCAAGTCGAAGATGTGTTGGAAAGTCAAAATCACATATTGGAAATGATTGCAACAGGTTGTCCTTTTTCGGAAGTTTTAGAAACTATTATTAAAACAGCCGAATCAAATATTCCAAATATCCGTTGTTCTATTTTAATTCTTGATAAAACGGGAAAAATATTGCGCAACGGATCGGCGCCCAGTCTACCAGAAGCATATAGGAAGGCGATTGATGGTTTTGAAATTGGTCCGGCCGTAGGGGCTTGTGGTACCGCTGCTTTCAAAAATAAGATGATCATAGTCGAAGATATAGCTACAGACCCTCTTTGCGAAAAGTTTAAAAGTTTAGCTTTGCCGCATAGCTTAAAGGCATGTTGGTCAACGCCCATTCAGAACACAGATGGAAAAGTTCTTGGTACTTTTTGTCCCTATTTCAATGAACAAAAAAGGCCCACTAATTTTGAAATTCAACTTGTAAATTCGATGGCGCGCCTTGCCGGAATTCTTATTCAGCGCAGACAAACTGAAGAAGCCGTTGGTGAAAGTGAAGAGCGATATCAAAAAATATTTCATCAAATGCGTTCCATTTTAGAAGGAATTTCTTCCGAAGTAGGGAACGAATTTATTAAAGCATTGGTTTCTAATCTTGCTTTGGCGTTAGGCGTTCGTTATGCATTTTTTGGCGAATGTTTACCACAAGATCCGATAGTTATTAGGACATTAGCTTTTTGGAGAAAAGGTGAGTTTCTTCAAGTTGAAGATTATTCCGTGATCAATACTCCCTGCGATAACGTCTTAAAGAGTCGTAAGATGGAATTATTTCCCGAAGATATTCAAAAAATTTTTCCAACCAATGTTAATCTTAAAGCTAATAATATCCAAAGTTATTTAGGAGTTCCTTTATTTGATGAATCTAAAAATAAAATTGGCATATTGGCGGTTATGGACGACCGTCCAATGAATGAAACCGAAAATGCAAAAACTATACTTTCTGTTTTTGCATTAAGAGCCGAAGCGGAGTTGATTCACAAGAAAACAGAAGAGCATTTGATGGCTGCCAAGATAGAAGCAGATAGAGCCAACAATGCAAAATCAGAGTTTTTATCGCGTATGAGCCACGAATTACGCACACCGCTAAACGCGATCATTGGGTTTTCTCAATTGTTAGTCCGAGATAAAGAAAATCCCATAACTGATGTGCAAAAGAAAGATTTGACTACCATAACTGATGCCGGGAAGCATTTATTGGAACTTATCAATGAAGTATTAGATTTATCCAATGTTGAATCTGGGAAGTTAGAATTAACCATTAAAGAAGTATTTTTACACCCTATATTGGACGAAGTAATAAGCCAAATTCAGCCCATTGCCAAAGAAAAAGAAATAAAAATAGAAATAGAGGAATACGAAAATCTTTCTTTGCCTGCCGATTATATTCGCCTTAAACAAGTCCTATATAGTTTGCTTTCCAACGCAATTAAATATAACCGGGACAATGGAAACGTTTCAATCGACGTATTAAAAAATGAAGAGTTTGTCACGATTAAGATTTCTGATAATGGTCGTGGTATACCCGCGAATAAACATAACCGCTTATTTGAACCTTTTGACCGATTGGATATTGATACGGCAAGTATCGATGGAGCTGGAATTGGATTAACAATTTCGAACCATTTAGTTAACTTAATGAATGGAAAGCTTGAGTTTGAAAGCGTTGAAGGAGAGGGGACTACTTTCTTTGTCCGATTACCTTTAGAGAAAAACTAGTTTTTACTTCCTCTAGTTTGAATGGAAACGTTATTAAGCTAATAAACCTGCCTAAATTGAACCTAATGGGCTCTATTTCTAAATCCCTGAATGGCTTCGCTAAATAGCTTTTGCGCTTCAGTTTTGCCGCCATACCCTTCTGAAACAATTTTACCTATCCCTTTATAATTAGTAAACCAGGTTTCGATAATTCTTAGAACTCCAGGAAACTTTGAATTTAGATTGTCTAATGAGTCTAGATTTTTAAATGGGCCTTTTTCAGGAATAGCAAGTAACTTGTCGTCGCGCTCCCCATCGTCTTTTAAGCGAAGAACGCCAATGACTGTGGCCTGCACTATTGATCCCCTTGGAAGAGCTGGACCTAAAATAAGAACGTCTATGGGGTCTCCATCTCCCCCAGTTTCCGTCGATTGAAGTGTTGAAGGAATCATTCCATAATTAAAAGGGTAAGGTAAATAAGAAACCACTCTAGGTTTTTCTTTTTTTATTTCCCAATGCATCTTTCCGTCATCTTCAGATACTTCCCATTTGGCATTTTGCCCTGCTGGGATTTCAATAACAACATTGATCTTTTTTTTATTAGGTTGGGCTGGATAGCCGGAAAAAAAATTTTTAGGACCCGCTAAAGTTTTAGAATCTAAAAGCTGGGTACCGCGAGCAATTGGGACTGGATATGGGAATGATACTCCTTTGTCAAAGTTTGTATCAGCGTACAATTTTGTGGAAGATTGAATATTTATAAACGCCCCAAGTAATAAAATTAGAGCGTAACCGAAAGCTGTTTTTAAATTCATTTTTTAATGGCCTTAATTTTTTCCGTTTGGAATTTAATTTGAATCGTTAGTATTTTTTGAAAATATTATAATCATGTGGAATAAAAATTAGGAATTGGTGAGAGATTCAGTTTTAACCTCATTTAGAATACTTTGAATTTTAGTAAAGTCATAAGTTTTGAGGTGTTTCTCTAATTGGTTGGCAAGTTTCCCACCAGAATCGCTGGATTGTCTCAACTCTTCTAAGACAGACATAAAATCGGTTAAGTTAAATTCTTTTGCATAACCATTTAATCGGGAGTGTAAGTCTGAAGAAATAGTTATCTTGGAAAAATCCGTTGATATTGTTTCCAATTCGCTTTTTTCAACTTCTGCTTCCTGATATATCCATTTAACGGTAAGTAACTTATCAATTGAGGAAATTATTTCTTCAACTTGAAAAGGTTTGAGTAAAAAGTCGTCAAACTGCATTTCCTTTAATTTATCAGGGGAATAATCGTAAACCGATGCCGAAATGCCAATAATCTTCATACCTTTGAGATTTGCATCATCATGGATGATTCGCGTAGCCTCTATACCGTCCATAATTGGCATTTGAATATCCATAAAAATGAGATCAAAAGGATGCTTTTGGGCAAGTTCTACGGCTTCCAAACCATTCTCCGATAAAGAAACAGTGAGTCCCAGATTTTCTAAAAAATATTTTAATACGTCTCGGTTTTCTTTTACATCGTCTACAATCAAAGTGTTGATTGAATATCCAGTTGCGATTTTTGTAACTTGTTTATACTTTTCCGTTTCTTTTGAGCTTGGTCTTTTTAAAGTAGCGGGTAGTTTAATTGAGAAATAAAACCGCGATCCTTTTCCTATTTCTGATTCGACTTTTAATTTTCCTCCCATTAAGTCGATTTGTTTTTTAGAAATTGCAAGCCCCAGCCCCGTTCCTCCTTTATTTCTCCCTTCGACATCTTGCTTAAAAGGTTCAAATATAGACTTCTGTGCATCTTCCGGGATTCCTTTTCCTGAATCAATCGCTTCGAACAAAAAACGTTCGTTGTCTTGGTGGGTTAATTTCAATTTTATTTCTCCAGAATCGGTAAACTTGACTCCGTTGCCTAGTAAGTTTATGAGCGCTTGACGTAATTTGGTTTCGTCGCCATACACCCAAATCGATTCGTTTCCTTCGGCTTCGTTTATCCAACGGAGGCGTTTTTCTTCGCAGCGTAATTCAAACATTGCCGACATATCCTTAACAAGCGAATTTAGATCAAAGCTAGTTGGCGTTAATTCCATCTTCCCAGCTTCTATTTTTGATAAATCGAGGATTTCATTAATCAAGTTCAAAAGGTGATTCCCACTGGAAAGAATATTTCGAATGTAATTTTTATGTTTTTTCTCCAGTTGGGGTTCGCGCTCGAGGATTTGGGCGTAACCTAAAATTGCATTCATTGGAGTTCGGATTTCGTGGCTCATGTTGGCGAGAAATATGCTTTTTGCCGAATTAGCTGCGTTTAACTCGATGGTCCGGGTTTCGACCTGTTTTTTTAAAGAGCGGTTCCAAATCAAAATGGTCCCGATGCCAAAAACCGTTAGCGTTCCAAACAAAATGCTTAAGAATTGTTTTAATGTTAAACCTTCTTTTACTTTTAAACCGACCCACTTTCTATAAATTTCTTTTTTCTTCAAAGGATCGATTTGATCTAATGTTTTTTCCAAAATAGAATTTAGTTCAGGCCAATCATTTCTCGAAGCTAGACCCCACTCGTATGTGTATTCAGTTTTTCCGCTAATTTCCAGATTGGTAATTCCTTCCTTCTCCATAAAATAGGTAGCCATTGCAATATTCACAACCATACCGTCAACAAGCCCAAAAGAAACTTTTTTAAGACCTTCAGCAGTATTCGGGACAACATCTAAAATAATATCTGGATAGTTTTCTATTAAATATTCATGAATTCCAAAACCTGATATTACCGAAACCTTCATGTCTGTCAGGGATTCCAGGTTTTTCATGGATTTATCAATGTTCTTTCGCGTCAAAATAACAGCGTCTAATTTAATGTAAGGTTTGGTGAAATCCATAAATTCAAGACGGAAAGGAGTCGGTGTTGCCGTGGGCCAAATATCGTTTTTTCTTTTTTGGCCGGCTTCCATAAGTTTGTCCCAATGGTCCCAATATTGGATCTCAAACTTGATGCCTAACAAACTTTCAATAATTCGAATGTAGTCTACTGAAAAACCTTTATATTTTTGATACTCATTAAGAAATTCAAATGGAGGGAAACTGGTTTCGCCAGCGAGAATAATTTTTGGATGATCTTTCAACCATTGTCTTTCGTGCGGAGTTAAAAAGTCGGGTTGGTTCGCTTTATCTATTTCGGCAAAATTAACGCTAACGCTCAGTAAAGAAAATAATAGGAAGGTTGAAAATCCAAAGATAAGTTTTTTAAGGAGGACCATTGTAGTTAGAAAATAATAGAAAACTATTTGAGTAACTAAAACAAAACGCTTAATTATAAAGCCAAATGTTCAGGAAATAGCTTTATTTTTTAATTAAGAGTCGATTGTTTTAGCGTTATAAAACGCTCATAGGTAATTGGCATGATTTCTAGGTAGTTGATATAATACTTAACCTAATTCCTATTGCGGATGCTAGTTCTCGTTTTTTAAATTTCCAGTAACAATTAAATAAAATAAATATCTTAAGTTGCTTATGAAAAAATTTGAACCGCATCCATTTATTTCTGGAGGCGTTATGCAAACTATAATTGGTTCTCAAGCTAAAGGGAAATCAGAATTGCCAGAGCCTCTTAGCCACAACATTCCGATATCCAGTAATGTTGCTTTGGCTTTATTTGAATATTCGATATCTAATATTGATAAAGGGTCTATTTTATTAGCGCACGGAATGGGCGGTTGTTCCGGCTCGGGATATATGAAAAGAATTGGCGCAAAGTTATGTCGTCTTGGATATCGAGTTTTTTTAATAAATCAACGGGGCAGTGGACCCGGTATGGGTATGAGCGATTCGTTATGGAATGGAGGTTCTAGCGAAGACTTTGCCGCTATTACCGATTTTATTGTTGGGCTTTATCCCGATTCGCAATTAAAGATAATTGGTTTTTCATTGAGCGGTAATATTTTATTGAAATACTTGGGTGAATCTAAAACTATCCCTCCTCAAGTTTGTAGTGCATTAGCTTTTAACCCTCCAGCAGATTTGAGGATGGCAAGTTGGCTCCTTTCTAACGAGTCTCGAAATAGGGTTTTCAATGTGTATTATATGGGGTTGATTCGAGCTCAAATTAAAGCAATAAAAGAAAAGTTTCCTGATGCATTCTTACCCACCAAACATTATAAAAACATTTGGGAGTTTGACGAGGTATATACGGCCCCTATAAATGGTTATAAAGACGTTGAAGAGTATTACGACCTTTGTAGCGGAAATCGATTCATGAAAGAGATTCAAGTTCCCACTCATATTGTTTGTTCCAAAGACGATCCTTTTATTCCACCTGAAACTTTTACCGAATGGCCTAAAAGCGAAGCGATTGTTTATACGGCTCCAGAAAAAGGAGGGCATATGGGTTATATTGAAAGAAATAAAAACGGTTCTGGAGATCGAAGGTGGATGGATGAATTTGTTTCGAATTGGGTAGAGGAAAGCTCGAAGTGAATTTAACCTGGATCTTACTTAGGGTTAGATTTTTAAGCCTTAAAAATAACGTACTTCCTTTAAGCGCAACAAAAACTTTTCGATTGATAACTGTCGTCGGATTGGGATTAGGGTTTTTATATTTAGATTATGCTTTCTTTTTAAACGCTATTCGCTATTTAGACGGTCTTCCATTGGATGTTGGCGATGAATTGATTGTTCAATTGTTAAATGCCGTTTATTTGACCTTGATTATTTTAGGTTTGTTTTCTGGGTTTATTTCTTCTTTGTCCATTTTTTATCTGTCTCATGATTTGGACAACCTTCATGCGCTACCGATAAAGACTCACAATCTAATTGTTTCCAGATTACTATTATGCATTTTTCATAGCTCCTGGATTACCATTTTATTTGCAACTCCTATTGTGTTTGCGTATGGAGATCATTTTAAACTCCCGCTAAATTACTATCTTTTTGTCGGTTTTAGTTTTCCTTTATTTACCTCCATTCCATGTTTTGTTGGAGCTCTTGGAACCTTACTGTTGACTTATTATTTTCCGGCAAAACAGACACACCGTATTCTATCTTTTTTAGGAATTGGCGTTTTGGTTGTTTTAATTGTTTATATTCGTTTTTTATCTCCAGAAAAATTTTTTGGCCAAGAAGTTTCGGAAGAATCAATTGTTCAATTTGTGGAGAATTTAAAAGTTCCAGATTTTGCTTTTTTACCTAACGCATGGATGGTTAGAGGAATGACGGCTTGGGTTCAGGGCAGTCCTGTCGATTCTTTATACCAATTTGGGTATTTTGTTTTTGCTAGTGCATTGTGTTTTTTGATTTTTCTGATTACAGGACGAAAGATTTATACAGCTGGGTGGAAATCATTTCAGGAAGCTACACAAGCCCCAGCAAGCGGAACAAACTTTTCCAAAACGGTTAGTAAAAATGATGCCGGAGGAGGTCATTGGAAAACGATCAAGACACTTTGGTCAAAAGATCTTAAAGCTTTAACGCGCGATCCCACACAATGGACGCAGTCAATTATCCTTTGCGCTATTGTGGCAGTTTATATATTTAATATCATGAACCTTTCATACCTTAATACCGTTATGAAAAATATTATTTCGGTCTTAAATATCGGTTTGGTTGGGTTTGTGTTGGCGGCATTGATTTCACGTTTCGTTTTTCCTGTAGTTAGTTTGGAATCCAGGTCGTTTTGGACAATTTACACATCGCCAATTTCTATGAGTCAGTTTCTAATGGCCAAATTTTGGATTCTGTTTCCAATTCTGCTGATAGTTGGAGAAATGCTGGTTGTTATTTCCAATTTAATTTTAGACGTTGATTTTTATGTTATGACCATATCAATGTCTGCTGCATTTTTGATTTCTTTAGGATTAACGGGTTTGGGATTGGGGATGGGCGCCATTTTCCCAAAGTTTCGCCATGAAAATGTGTCGGAGATAACGGCAGGAACCGGAGGTTTTTTATTCATGATCTTTGGTTTGGCATTTGTTGGGGCTATAGTGATATTAGAAGCCAGGCCTTTATACGTTCATTTTAATCAAAAGTTCTTATTCCGATCTGTAGGTGGGTTAGATGTTCCCATATGCTATGGAATAGCGGTTTTACTTTCGGTATTCGCAACATGGGTACCGTTGCGCAAAGGAATTAGCTGTTTGGAAAAGATGGATTTATAGATTTACCTTAATTTTATTTATTGAATGAACCCGAACAAGACGTGTGTTAAATTATTTTTTTCATCTTTATCGAGCAAATAACTTCCTATGGATTTATTTTCCGAAATTGAAACGACTCCCGAAAACCCTACCGGGCCTCTTGCCGAAAGGATGCGTCCAACAAAATGGGAAGAATTTTTAGGGCAAAATCATATCCTGAGCGAAGGAAAACCTCTTCGGCAGCTAATTGCATCCGGGTCGAATTTTTCTTTTATATTATGGGGACCTCCAGGTTGCGGAAAAACCACTGTCGCTCGGTTGGCGGCAAAAATAGGAAAGAGTCCATTTTTTGAAATCAGCGCCGTTAACGCGGGCGTTCCAGAACTAAGAAAAATAATAGCTCAATCGGGAAAGATTAAAGGTTCTTATTCAGGCCCGACAGTATTATTTATCGATGAAATCCATCGATTTAATAAAGCGCAACAAGACGCGATTCTACCTGTAGTCGAAAACGGGACTATTCGATTAATTGGAGCAACGACAGAAAACCCTTCTATTGAGGTTATTCCAGCTTTGCGGTCGCGCTGTCAGATATTTAGATTGGAATATTTGCAATCCGAACAAATCTCGAAATTAATTTTTCGCGCCTTGGAAGATTCAAATAATGGGTTAGATGGAAGTAAAGAATCTATTGACGAAGATGCGATAAGCTTGATAGTAACTTTGGCAAATGGAGATGGCAGAAAAGCTTTAAATATTTTAGAAGCCGCTTTTGCATTTATGAAGGCTGGAAAAGGCAATTGTGTCGACCAGTCGACTATTTTAGGGATCGTACAAAAAACATCCGTTTTATATGATAAAGGCGGAGGAGAACATTACGACCATGCTTCCGCTTTTCAAAAAAGTTTGCGAGGATCAGATCCAGACGCGGCTATATACTGGCTAGCTAAAATGATTGCAGGCGGGGAAGATCTTAAATTTATTACTCGACGATTGATGGTAACGGCGGCTGAAGATGTTGGTTTAGCTGATCCTAACGCTTTGAGAATCGCTGTGGCAGCCACCGAAGCTGCCGAGAGATTGGGAATGCCAGAAGCGAGGATTCCATTAGCGCAAGCGGTTATTTATGTCGCTCAAGCTCCTAAAGATAATTCGGCGATTGTCGCTATTGATGACGCTTTGAACGATATTCAAAATAAAGGGTTATCGTTTCCGGTTCCAGATCATTTAAAAGACGCTCACTATAAAGACGCCGAGAAGTATGGTTATGGCGTCGATTATAAGTATCCTCATCAATTTCCGGGCAACTATGTGGAGCAACAATATCTTCCCAATGAGTTAAAAAATAAAAATTACGTGCCGGGTAAAAAAGACGGAAAATTTAGAAAAGGTTCTGGATAAAAATTTTGAGAGGTTACTGGAATTTTTGTGTTTTTAAGGGTAACCTTAGGGGTTTATTTTGATATCTTTTGTTAATTCATGTTGAAAGGTTTTAAATAAACATGCCGAGAGAGAAATTCAATGCCGCTGAAGAACTTTTTGAGGGACGCTTACGCGGTAACCAGCTCATGGCTAGCGGAGTTGATTTAGTTCCCGAAGAAGCTAAATTATTGTGGCGTTCAGAAAGAATGAAAGAAATTTCCTGGCTTGATTTGGCCGATAACAAGTTGGGAGATCTAGGAGTTAAGGAACTAGCAGAATGCGAATTATTGGAAAATGTCCAATATCTTAATTTAAATAATAATCAAATCGGAGACAAAGGATTAATATGTTTGGCTAATTCTCCTTTTTTGAAAAATTTAAAACACCTCCATCTAAAAGATAATTCTATAAATGGAGAAGGGATTATTGCTATATTCCAATCGTTGACTTTGGATAATTTACAAAAATTTAACGTCAATGATGGCTGGTCTTGCAGGAAACGCGATGGCTGGCGATACAAATCCAGAGATTAGATAGATATCATTGGTTCTTTAGATCGTCGAAATTTTTATTCTACACTTTAGCTAAGTAAACTATTATCAATTACGCTTTTAAATCCCAAAAGTGGGTTTAATTCTCCGTGGCTTGTCACGTATTTTAAATAACACTATATATAGGAGCGGCGTATACACTGCCCGTCCGCTTGCGGCAGGGTCGTTCATCTACCCTCCAAATTATTCGCCAAGTTATTAAATGTCAGAAAACAGACTGCATATTCATGTTTCCGGTCACGACCGTCCTGGAATTCTTTCAAAAGTCGTGGAAAAGGCTACTCAATTTGATTGGAAAATAGCCGATATAAAAATGTTTGTATTTAACGATATGTTAAACCTGTCTTTATTGATGGAGAGTTCCAATTCCGATGGCGATGATGAATTAAAAAAATCCTTAGACGAATACGGAAAAAGTTCAGATGTTAGAATTAACTATAGCTATCCTGAGGAAGGCGTAGCAGAAGGTTTAGAGTATAGCCATCGGCATGTTGTTACCGTCTTGGGGAAAAAGATTGACTCAAGAGCCTTAATGGAATTTACCAAAACCGTAGCCGAATTGGATATTAATATTCTTAGAATTGAACAATTAGATTCGGGCGATTACCACGTTTTAGAGTTCGTGATTGGAATGAGAGACAATTTGCCCTCATCCGAGTTATTGAGCAGTTTAGTCCAGTTTAAGGAAAATAGAGGCGTCGATATTGCGATCCAGGAAGACACTATGTTTCGCAGAAATAAACGCTTAATTGTTATGGATGCGGATATGACATTTTTGCAATGCGAAGTTATTGACGAATTGGGTAAGCTTGCTGGCGTTGAAGACGAAATGAAAGCTATCACTCAAAAAGCTATGGCGGGAAAAATGGATTTTGAAGAAGCATTGCGAACTCGAGTGTCGTTGCTTAAAGGGCTTCCTATATCCGATTTAGAAATACTAAGAGAAAACATACCTTTAACGTCTGGCGCAAAAATTTTAGTTAAAATTTTAAAACACCTTGGATATAAAATTGCTATTGTTAGCGGCGGCTTTCAGTTTTTTATTGACCATTTGAAAGATAAGTATCGATTAGATTATGGTTTTGCAAATGAATTGGGTGTCGAAGAGGGAAAATTAACCGGAGAAGTTAAGGGTGAAATAATTGATGCGAAGGCAAAAGAAAAAAAGTTGGTTTTACTTGCCGAGAAGGAAGGGTTTTCCTTAAAGCAGGTTGTTGCTGTTGGAGATGGAGCTAACGATATTTATATGTTGGCCAAAGCAGGTTTGGGAATCGCCTTCAACGCGAAACCTATTGTTCAGCAACATGTTCGGGCAAGCATTAACATTTCCAATTTGGAATTAATTTTATATTTTTTGGGAATTAACGGTAAAGAATTGCAGGAACTTAGAAAAATTGTTGGTGGATTCTCTTAAGTAAATAGCTTCAATTTTGTTTTAAATATCGAGAGATCTAAGATGAACGATATTAATTTTCTTGGAATCAGTTGTGCCGTTATTGCGGATATGGGGTTGGGGGCTTTTTGGTATTCTCCCGCAGGGTTTGGGGAAATTTGGATGAAGGAAATGGGAATAGAAAAACCGGAAGACCTCGCAGGAGCAAATAGCGCCTATGTATCTAGCGGTTTATCGGCAATAGCGCTAGCGATATTTTTTTCTTATCTATTTAGAATTGTCAACGTTCAATCGACGGGACATGCGGTTGGAATTGCATTCTTGATATGGTTGGGAGCTATTGTCCCGGTGGTGATGCCGCCTTATTTTTGGGAGAATCGCTCAAAAATTATTGGCGCAATTTTTTGCGGATATAAATTAGTATCTGTTTTAATAATGGCCGTCATTTTGACGATGATTTAAAAAAGATGGTGATTTTAAGTAACTAACTTAAGCTTCCATGATTGTAGAATTCCAATATCGCTTGAATTGAGGTCGCAAACTTTAAGTTTCCATATTCCATTTATGTCTTTCACATCCTTTACAAACGATTCAAGAGCTGGATTTCCTTCCATTTTATAGGTTTTTTTCAAGTCGTGAAGCGAGCCACCCTCGCGATTATGTAGAATCACTTTGCGATTGTCCGGACTTTCAAGCGTAATGATAAGATCTTCAATCCAGGTATGACTTATTATTACGGTAACTTCTATATCATTTAAAGAGCCGTTTCCGTTGACGTTCAATTCTCGTGTGATTCCTTGAGGATCGTTATCGGGAATTGTGATTTTTGGATTTTCTTTCCACTCCTCGCGCTTAGCTCCAGCGACTTCTACAGTAATGGACCAATTTTTTAGTTTCCATTTATTGGTCTCGGCGTAGTTGATGGCATTAAGCTTGAACGAGCCGGATGCATGCTTACCAAGAAACTGTCTTAAACCCGGTGAATTTTTTAAATTGAAAGTTTTGGGCACATTATCGTGGATTCCACCTTTTCTATTGTCTAGAACTGCCGTTGTGCCATCTGGACCAACTATTGAAGTTTTTAAATCTCCTCGATAAGGATGGTGGATGTTTATCGCAACTTCTATATCTTGAATTTCTCCAGGTTCGTTGACGGGGGTATAATCGGAGATTACTTTAACATAGCGTTCGGAGTTAGGAAGGTCGGGAAACTTTTTGAAGGTTAATCTTCTTGAAAAAGCGCTTGTTGTTTGGGTGTTTTTGTTATAACTGTTGGCTAATTGGACTGATTGTGCCGCATCGACTCGACCCCAGCCGTGATAAATTGAATGTTCTCTAGGATCGTATTCGCCTCTTACGAGATTAATTTTTTGCGCGGTTTTTTTCAAAATCATTTTAACGTCTTTTCGGCTCAATGTTGGGTTGGCCGACAAAATCAAACCGCAAACTCCAGCAACTATAGGCGCGGCGGTGGAAGTACCGCCAAAAGCTATTTCATATTCTTCGGAAATTTGAATCGGGTTTCCATCGCGATCTCCAGTCACAATGGATTGTCCACTTCCGCTGCTTGGGGCGCAAACCCAAATTTCCGAGCCAAAATTGCTGTAAGGGCTTCGCTTATCTTCGCTATTTGAAGCGGAGACGGTTATAACGTCTGGGTGAGAAGCAAAACCAGATAAAACCCGCGTTCCTTTATGGAAACCGCTGACAGGACGGTTGTCGTTACCCGCAGCGAAAACTATGATACAGCCTAAACCTTTGCGCCCATATTTAGCGGCTTTTTGGATAGCTTTAAAAGCTTGAGTTCCTAAGGGGAAAAAATTTGCTTTTACACCCCAACTACAACTGATAATAGAAGCTCCATTTAATCTGGCATGATCAAAATAATCTTTAATAGCTTTATCGGATATTCTGCCTCGTATTCTAACTGGCATTAGCGAACAAAGGGGAGCGACACCGGCTCCTCCGTCATTGTTTTCATCGCCTAATGCGATTTTTGCGCATACGGTTCCATGATTATTTTGCGCAAAAATGGGTAGCGGGGGGTTTTCATTCTGATTAAATTCACGAGGAGCGACAATTTTTCCAGGAGAAGAAAAATCTGGATGACTAGTGTCCACGCCATCGTCCATAATGCAAATAGTGACGCTAGGGAATCCACGAGTTATTTCCCAAGCTTCTGGAGCCGAAATATCGGCGCCACGAAGCATTTTGACGCCTCCTGTATTTTCTAAATGCCATTGTTTGGAAAATAGAGGATTCTCTGGTCTATAAGGAGCCAGTTTCAGTTCTGAAAGAAAATCAGGTTCGGCCACTTCTATACACTCATTTTCAAGCAGCGCATTGGCAATCCTAATCGGATTTAACCGGGATTCTTGGGTTAAACCAACTGTTAAGAAATTAGGTTCTTCTTTATCGGTTTGGATGATTTTTAGATTATGTTTATCTAAAATCAAATCTATTTCCCGGTCGCTGGTTTGCTCCTTAACTTCAATATAAATAGAATTTGTGGGAATTAATAGGCCGTTTGGATCTTCGGGAAAAAAATATACGTGAGAAACCCAAAGGATGTCTTTGCATTGGCTACGAAGAATCTCCATCGCCTTTTCTAGGCAATTTGTATCGATACTATAAAGCTCTATGAAGTCAGGAGAATCTTTATTTTCAAAGATTAAGTTTTCAAAGCTTTGCGGGTAAACAGAAGCTCCGGCCAAAACCGCTCGAGGGGCTTCGGGATTTTTTTTGACGGCAAAATGTTTTAGGGATTTTTCCAGGGAGTAGCGATTGCCCTGACGAAATATAATTGAATCATCTTCGGTTATTTTTTTATTTTCCGCCATTTAAAGTAAACTCGGGAAAAAACGACCTGAAGGCGTTTGTAAAAATTAAATATAAAGATATGAAATAGATTTCTTATTTTAATAAATTATTATAAATTTATAAACAGAAAACGACGACAATTTTGAATTACTTAAGGAAAGTAAGTTGGAATTTTCTAAAGTGAAAACTAGATAGAAGGAAGAATTTAAAGGCTTTTAACTCGAAGGAAGGATTAGTCCATTAAAATGAGGCCAATAGCCCCATCTTTACAGTAATCCATACTGATTTGTATGTCCCAGCCGACATTGCTAAGCGTTGCGGGTACATCGACTCCAAATGCTCTAAGGGTTGGACGCGCTTTAGTTGGATGCTCACAATGAGATTCAGTTGTACATGTGTCGCACAGGCTACAGGTAGTAGCGCAAAGACCGAACGCCTTATAGTTACCCTGATTTTTTAGAACATTTTCCAACCCAGTGACAGTTTCCATAACCTGATCAGATTGATGGGTTTCAATTAACAGGGCTCGATTATAATCTAAAAGAATTTCGGAAAACTCATCTGCTGTTGGAGAATAGGGGGGGCATGTAAGTCTTTGGCCGAAATGGTCGCAACCGTATTGACATTGCAGACGTAGCCAACGAGCTAAAACGATAGATTTGGTAGGAATTATTAAGGCTTTAATACAGTTTTTACTTAAAGCGTCCTCAATAATTTCTTTATTTGATAAAATATTTTTTGGAAAATGTTTTACTTTTGTGGTTATCATATCCGCTATTCCGCAGATTAACTTTTTAGTCTTCAAATAATTTAGAAGCGCTTGGAACCAGCATTATTTGAAGCGATCAGTAATCCTAGACTAACTCATTTTATTATATTTTTGACATTTATTTCATTTTTCACCCTTTTTTTTTCTAGAAAACATTATTTTCAAGTTGTCTCTTTTCAAAAATCTTAAAAAACCGTTATCGTCCTTTGGTTTAGCCTTTCGAAAACTGTAAATAACCGTAAAGCGATTGTTACGGAAACAAAAATAACACTTTAATTCCCCGCGCCATGAAATTTCCATTCAAAGCTGTTTTGTTCGATTGGGCTTATACCCTAACCGATTTTGTCGAAGAAGATAATTCCAAAGGATTTGAAAAGATGTCGGATTTTATGGAAAGTTTGGAAATTGATATAGGAAATTTTCGATTGGATTATGGAAAACCGCTAAAGTTATTCTATGAAATGATTAAAATATCGAAAGAGTGCCATCTTGAGGCTTGCTTTGATAAGGCTTTGAATTACCTTTTATTTTACTTCAATATTCAGATTGAAGGAAAGACCACCCTTGATGAACTGATGACTGTTTATTATAAAGAGTTAATTAAACCCAGGAAGGTTTATGCCGACACGAAATCCACTTTGGCGGCATTACAGGAGTTGAGTATTAGAATGGGGATTATATCCAACACGACAACTCCAGTTTTTATGAAGCATTTTGAAAGGAAGAGCTTAGGATTAGATTCCTATTTTGAATTTTCAATATATTCTTCCGAATTTCCTTTTAGAAAACCGCACCCTTCTATTTTTAAATTAGCCCTTGAACGGCTTGATTTACCTCCCGAAGAAACGCTATTTGTAGGAGACGATTTAACTGCCGACGTAGGGGGCGCAATGAGAGTTGGGATGTGCACCGCTTGGTTAAATAGAGACGGGATCGTCAACAATAAAGATATTCAACCGAATTATGAAATCCGATCCCTCCAGGAAATTCTTGAATTAGAAAAACCTAATTGAAATTTATGAAAAATCGCAGACGTTTTTTTGTGGCTTTGGACAATATTCGAAGCAATGAAATTGTGGTTCAAGGTCAAGATGTTATTCATATTAGAAATGTCTTGCGTTTAGGGCTTGGGGATGCCGTCGCTATTTTTGATGGGGAAGGTTTTCAATACAATGCAGAAATTACCTCGTCGACGCGCAATGAAGTTAAATGTAAAATTCTGTCTCGAGACCGCATTCAAAATGAGTCTCCTGTTGAAATAACATTGGGACAATCTATTTTAAAGGGTACGAAATTAGACGATATCGTTCGAAAATCTTGTGAGCTGGGGGTAGCTAGTTTTGTTCCAATAGTTGCTCAACGATGCGCTTTAAAACTAAAGCTACCCGAACAGACTAAAAAAGTCGAGAGATGGCAAAAAATTGCGATGGAAGCCTCTAAACAATCGGGTAGGGCTCGAATTCCTTCCATATTACAGCCGATAAACTCGATAGAAGAATTCTGCTCGAATAATGAAAAATATGACATTAAGTTAATATTCCAGGAAAGCGAAAATAGCCTCCGGTTTTCTGATCTTGAACGGGAATATACGCCAAAAGGGAAAGTTGCTCTACTAATTGGCCCAGAAGGCGGTTGGACAGAAAATGAAATCAAAACGGCGATTGAGCATGGGTTTCAATCTGTTTCGCTAGGACCTCGAATTTTGAGAGCTGAAACGGCTCCTATTGCTGTATTATCTATCGTGCAATGTTTTTGGGGCGATTTTTAACGTCCTTTATTTAAGAAATAAGGTTAAGTGAGTAATTTATGAAATCTTCTTCCTATTTATTAAAGTTGGATATTTTTGAAGGTCCGTTGGATTTGCTTCTTTATTTAATTAAAGAACAGAAGATGGATATTTATGATATTCCCGTGGCAGAAATCACAAAACAATATTTACAATATATCGAAATGATTCAGGATTTGAACCTTGATTTGGCAGGCGAATATTTAATAATGGCCGCTGAATTAACCAGGATAAAATCTAAGACTCTTTTACCGCGCGATGAAACTCAAGAAGAAAATTTGGAAGACGAAGGAGAAGACCCGCGTGAAGAACTAACCCGAAAATTATTAGAATATCAAAGATATAAAGATGCCGCTTTTGAACTGAGGCGAATGGAAAGCGAGAGGCAACAAATTTATTCAAGAAGCGGAGGAATTCCTCCTGCTGAAGACGAGGAGTTTCCAGAAGATACGAACGTATTTGATTTGTTGAAGGCCTTTCAAAAAGTTATTAACCAAAAGAAAGTTTCAGATTCTTATGAAATGAAGGTGACCGATGTTTCTGTCGCCGATAAGCTGGATCAACTTTTAGAAATATTAAACTCTTCGGAAAGCGTCACCTTTTTTTCTTTGTTTACGGTATTAAATTCTAAAGCCGAAATTGTAGCTACTTTCTTGGGATTATTAGAACTCATTAGATTGAAGCTTGTTCGAATCCAACAGAGCGCTCAGTTTGAAACCATTAGAATTTATCTGGCTGTTAAAAAAGATGAACAGGAAGCGATTATTAAAGATTACAAAGAGGCGCAAGTTTTAGAAAACGAAAAATTGGAAGATGAAAACAAATAAGGGAAGGTCTAATTATTCGATATTTTAAATTGCGGCAACTCGCTAGCCCTGATTTCATAAGGCCTTTTTGTGGCCAAAAACAATTTTTAGAGGTCCCCTTATTCTCTTTCTTAATCGATTAATTTCAATTTAAAAACTGATGCAAAAAAAAAGCTGGGAACATTTTAAATTAGATTCAGGATTTGGCATAAAAGGTTCTGGCGCTACAAAAAGAGAATCGTTTGAAAATGCGGCAATGGGAGCGGTGTCAATTATTATTGATCCCAAAAAAGTTAGAGGATTGAATTCTCTTTTTATCGACTGCGAATCGGAAAAGGATGAAGACTTATTAGAAATCTGGATAAATTCTTTAATAAAAGAAATGGAAGAGCGAAAAATGCTTTTTTCCAAATTCCAAGTTTATCTTGAAAAACCTAAGCTTAGAGGAAAAGCCTGGGGAGAACCCATTGACTCCCGTCGGCACAAGCTGCTAGCCAAGCTCTCTCAAACCCAAAAAGAGGGACGTTTTGTTGGCCAAGTTTCCCCACATGAATGGGTAGCAAAATGCGAAGTTTTGGTTTCATAATGAATTAATAACCTCCCATTTTTGAGAATTGAATGATCTATTTGGCGGATTAATGAATCCATCAACTTGAATCACAAAGTTTCTATCGCGTTTTGGCGAACCTTCAAAAAACGAGAAAAAATCTAGAATTTAGTTCTAATAATTTACCGAAATACCTTGATCCATTAGATTGGGTTAGTTTTGTTAAGTATTCTTAATTATTGTATTTTTTTAATCTTTTATTTTTTGAGGGTTAGGCAGGTCGAGTCCAAATGTATGAACAATATTATCTTGAGCCGCTAGCTTTTTATAAAGTTTATGAAACTCGATAGTATTTAAACTTGGGTCTAATAGTTGACGTATTTCTTTTTCTGTTATGAGGCGACCAAGTTGGTTTTCAGAGAACATAGAAGTCGCTAATCCAATCCAATGATCATGGACAAAAGTTTGATGGACTAATGTGTTAACCCCTTTAGTAAAAGCCAATGCGCTTCGAATTGCATGTTGGGCGATATAGCCTGGAACGCATCGACCAATGGCAATAATTTTCGATGGGTTTTCTGCAGGATACTTCCATAAAACAGCCTTTGTATTGCCCATCATTTCCATTTCTTCTTCAATCAATCTCCAGTCTTTGTAAGTTTTTCTAGAAATCCAAGCTTCAATTTTTACCGATTTTTCTTCAATTGAAGAGCAATTCCATTCTGCAGAAGCGGGTTTGGAGTAGATAAAAATGGGGAAAAGTAAAAAAATGCCAATTAAAATTATGTTATTTATTTTCGTCATTTTGCGTTGCCTTTAGATTGGGGCAGGGGGAGCGCCAATATTAAGGGGAGAAATTTTTCATTCTATTACTAGGATAGATAAATAGAATCGCCGGGTGCAATAAAAAAATGACTTTTGTCAGACGGAAGGCCATCTCCTTAATATATTATTTGCGCGATGTAATACTATCTTAATTCGTCATGTATCCCATTTGCGATTTGCTTGCTATCTGTTTGCCGAGCGGATTCGAGCAGATGGTAAAGACTTCATAAGCGCTCGTTGTATTCTTCCTGTTGTAGGTAGACTTGACAGCGTTCGAATATTCTACCCAAAAGATAACCAATGATTTCCAAAACCTCTAGCAGTCCTTTATCAGAATTCAAGGCTTCTTCTGAAAAAAATCCATGACCGCTATAACTTCAGAGCCAATTAAAATTGGGTATGCAAGCCCGGTCCTGACTCAGTTGAAGATGGTCAGTTTTGTGCGGAAACTTTTGGACTAAGCGTTTCAAGCGGTTATATTAAGAAAAATGTTTATTTTTTCCAGAACCTCTTCATTTGAGAATGGTTTAAAGGCATGACTACAGGGTTGAGTTCCATTGTTTCTTTAAATAGAAGCGAATCGCCACCAAATCCAGATCAAAATTTTGGATAAGAATAAATAACTCTTTTACTTTCAAGTTCTATTTAAATACAATTCAAGATAGTTAAATTTAACCTTTAATAAGTACTAGATCTTTTGAGTTAAATGAAATCTTGAAACCTCGTTTTATTAAACAACTAGTAGTTTTCTGCTTTACTCTGGTTGCGTCCTGTTTTTTACTTGAAGGGGCTATCCGGTACTTTCTTCCGCAAGATATTATCCCTATTATTAAGGGACCGGCGTTCGGAATTCCAACAGCTCCATTGGTCAATCTTGATATCGATATGATCAATCAGGGCAATTTCCCACCATACCATATTTTCACTAACCATGGTCGGATTCGAAGTCGACGCAATTTCCAGTATTCTAAACCACCTGACACATACCGGATTCTATGTCTTGGAGATTCGATCTTCTTTGGCTACGGGGTTAATAATGACGAATTATTTTCATCACATTTAGAAAAACTTTTGAATGGATCGGATAACTTAACTCGCTATGAAGTTATTAATGCATCAGCTGGCGGGTGGGGACTTTTAGAGTACGCAACTTTTTTGAAAAATGAAGGCTATAAATATTCGCCAGATTTAGTTATTTTTAGTATTCACTCCGATGATTTTCGACAAAAATTTGTGGACTTTATTTCATGGGAAGGATTAGAAAGCTTTGAGAAAACTATAACACTCAAAGGTCCAGAAATTGTACTTGATTCAAGTTGGTCTATCCATCAAACGATGATGAAACTTCGTCAATTTCCCTTTTTTTCGGAAATAACGCGTTATTCTCAATTATTCTATTTAGTTCGAAAGCGCCTCCAACCTCTTGTCCAATCCTCTCGTCCATCTCTGATCGACAAATCGAAACAATTGGATAACTTCCTCAAATCAATTGATTTTAAGGGTTATGATAAAACCATTTGGAAATTTGAAAAATTTGAATTGAACTTGGAGCGATTAGAAAACAACCCTATCAAAAAAAATTCTAAAAATAATAATGAAGGTATTTTAAAAGCCGAAGCCAATACCGTCTTATATTATTTCATGATTAACTATCTTGTAAATATGGTTAGGGATTTAGAGGCAAAACCTTTAATAGTACATTCTCCTACTCTAATGGAAACCCTTAAAATGGTCGCGTCTCCGCAAATTCCAATTTTAAAAAATCAAATACCTTCTGTTTTGCAACTATTTTTTTTGGAATCATTTATCAAAGCGCAAATAAAATTAGATGTCCCAATTTTCTTCCCTAGCGACAATCATTGGACCCCCGCCGGACACAGGCTAGTTGCCTGGATTCTATATAATTTCCTCGCCAAAAATATGCCTAACATGAACTTGTCTCCAAAACCAAAAATCCTGAATCCCTTCAGTTTTGATAATACAGTTAGTTTGAAAAAAACCAACGCAAGAATTGCAAAATTGCTTGAACTGAATCCAGTCAATTGATTTCTTAAAGGGTTGCGTTATAAAAAATTAAATCAATGAGATATGAAAGGTAGCTTTACAACCTTTTTGACTATGGAACCTGATGAGGGCACAGCCTATTTCAGATTGGCAACTTAAAGCAAACATCAATAAAGCGACAATCACCTGCGGACAAAAATTTTATTTTTCTCCATAAAATTTATAATTTCCATAGCAATTGCCTGATTAAACTTCGGGCTATAGTGGACGGCGTCGATATATAAATTGGCATCAATTTCGAATTTAGATAAATCAAGTAATTGGTTTTTTAAATTGGCGTATTCATTGTTGGTCATTTTTTTGTTAAAAAGTTCATAGCCATAAGTGATGTTTTGCCCCAACCCGAAAGCTAATTTATATTTTCCTTTGTATTTATAGTTAACATACAAATGTTTTTTGATGTCGTAATGATAAAGAGGAACGGGTTGATGAACAAAAATACAAACAATTCCAAACCTTTCGCAGAACTCTTTTTTTATAATCATTCGGTGGGTATTTAACAAATCTAAAGCTTTTTCTATACTCTTATTACTACTTTTGGCTCCAAATAATATATTAAAGACCTTATTGAAATTTGTTTTTTTAAAAAAGTTTTCAAAAATTTTTAGAAAAGAGTTTGAGGTCTTGTCATACAAAAAAGCAAAATACAAATCGTTCAACCCATCAATGAAAACCGCTATTTTAGGGATAAAACCGTTTAGAAGGATATCTTTGAAAAGACTTAACTCGTGTATTGAAGCGTAAGAGGTTTGTCCAAAATTATATGCGGAGACGTTTAATCTTTTTTTTACATAAAATAGTTCTTGAGTATAAGAAGGGATAGATTGATCATATAAGACTCCATAACCTAAGGTTGTGGAACCTCCAAAGAAAAATATATTTATATTATTTTTTTTCGGAGGCCAGGCGGCTTGGTTTTTGACACGCCGCATTCGATGTTTTCTTTTAAAAAATATGTGATCTGTATAGTCTTCATTAAACGGAGCTCCCCCTCTTGCAAGCAATTTCTTTATAGGTTCAATATTTTCCGTTTCATAAAGCTTCCTAATTACGTCAGAACTAAAATCTAAATATTCTTGTGCAATTTGTTTTTCAATATTTTTCCCCCATAAAGATTTTAAATACAACCAAGAGGCTATCTCTATTGTTCCAAATAAAATAACGAATACGAAAACATTTGCAAAAAATAAAGTAAGTTTTGGATAACGTATATACATTCAATTTATATTTTAAAATTCATGAAATACTAGCGTTTTAAATTAAATTGTAATTTTTTATTTAAAGTATTTTCCAAATCTTTATTTTTTGAATCTTTGTTTTTATAAAAAGTTGCCATTTTAAAGTCGCCTTGTTTCAAATAATACAGAGCTAGCATATTATTTGCTTCATTTTGAAAATGGCCCTTTAATTGGCTCAATTCCTTCAAATAGGGCAAGGCTTTTTTAAGATTGCCTTTTTGAATAAAAGGCCAAGCTTTTGCGAATTTGCTGGCATAAGCATAGAAATAATTAAGTTTAGTTTTTTCAACTCCATTGTTTTTTTGTTTTGCTTCTAAAAAATAATTTGCCGCTTTGTCATATTTTTTCTCAGTTATGAAAATCTTACCTAGATGAAAATAAGGTCTAAAGTCATTCGGTCGCATGGCTATATAATTAAGAAAGCCTTTTTTGGCCTTATCAATTTGATGCTGGTTTTTATAAATCATTGCTTCGGTAAACTCCCAAAAAGGTTCCAATTTTACTTTATTGATAATGTCTAAATCCGAATGGGAGATTTGTTCGAAAATCTGATCTTGTGTAAACGGAATTAAAGTTTTTGGGATATTAAAATTATATTTAGGTGTTGTCGCCAAATAGTTGAATAGAAGATGGGCAATTAAATAATGACCCGATGGAAGTAAATGTATATCGCCAGGAAAAAATAGAGGAATTGCAAATTTGTTCTGAAAAAGTCTTACGGCTTTCAGGGGGTTAAAAATGGGGGTTTGTGGAATTAATTTATTTAAATGGTTTTTTGGAGATGAAGAGTCTAATACGTAAAAATGATAGGGGAGTTGAAACGTTAAAAATTTGAACCCTTGTTTTTGTGCAAATTCCTGAGTTTTTTCAATTAAAATCTTTTCGCTAATATGATTAAAACTAAACGAGCCGGAAATCCTTTTTTCTTTGCCATTGCTTTTAATAATCCATGTATCTGGTTTCTTCGCCTCCGAGAGAAA
The DNA here is from genome assembly GCA_964570665.1 of uncultured Nitrospinota bacterium. Classification (GTDB taxonomy): domain Bacteria; phylum Nitrospinota; class Nitrospinia; order Nitrospinales; family JAJDAT01; genus JAJDAT01. Next base: position 34,430 of record CAZMZH010000011.1, read on the forward strand.
CTCTTTTGTTTTATCGTCATTATGATTTTTGATGGGAGGCTCGGCAATAGTTAGAGCTAAACGCTTACGAAAAAGATTTATGAAATGAGAGTGATTAGTTAGGAATTCGTATGGTGAGGACTGAATGATTTGAGATTTAATATAATCAAAGGATTTGGTTTTGAAAGGAATTATTTGAGGATCTTCTAAATAAACTTGAGAGCTGTTTCCTGTTTTTTTGATGTATGAATTCTTGAAACGTATTTGGCTTGTGTTTAATTGTTCAAAATCTGAACTTTCACGGGCGTGTATTACCAAATCAGGGTTATATTTATAGCCCTCATTTTTTAAGAAAAAATAGTATTCTAATGGCCCCCATCCTGGAACGGCGCTATTGAGAACCTCAAACTTTTTTTCTTTAATTTTTTCGTTCAAAGCTTTTTCAAGATAGAAAGAAAATGTTTCGCTATTGCCCACCGACATACCAAAGGTTAAAGAATCGCCAAGAACCAAGATTCTAATAAGATTGTTAGGTTTTTTATAATCCGTCGAGACAGCTCTTCGGATATGGTTGTCATTAGTAATAATTTTAAATTTTATTCCTTGCGAGTTAGTTTTTTCTTGATGTATATTGCTTTTTAATGAATTTGGCAATCCAAAGTTGGCGGCGGTTATGTTTGGCGAGATTTTTTGTGGATAAAAAGTCTTTATTATTAATTCTAGTACTATCAGTATCGTGAAAATAGCGAGAAAAAAAATAAATACTTTTTTTAGAAACTGCTTCATGGATTATTTTGTCAATTATTTTAGGTTTGATGTAGAAATAATTAAGGGAGGCATTAAAAAAAGTAAAAATGCTCAAAAATCAATTTTAACAATTGAGCTTAGTAATTCCAATAGAAAGAGGAATTTGAATTGGCTTAAATTAGCTTGAGGAAGAGAATACCTTTAACTCTGTTGCTTTACTTTGTCGCAGGAAATCGCGTGTCATATGGTTGTTGTGGTCGACTAAAGCTTATATTAATACTTCTTGGATAGCTTTAGCGGCGGGTATAGCTTGATCTTTTGAAACGTCGCAGTGAAAGACGGCGCGAAAAAATCCCGGTTGAGCTTCAAGGATTTTGACTCCCCGGTCGGCCAATTTAGAGATAAACTCATGACCGCTCATTTTTTTTGAGTTCATTCCAAAGAAGACAATGTTAGATTGAACTTTTTTTAGATCTATTTGAATGTCTGGTATTTTTTCAATAAACTCTGCGAAGGTCTTTGCATTTTCATGATCTTCATGCAATCGTTTTGATTGTTTTTCCAATGCAATAAGGCCTGCGGCGGCAAGGTGTCCGCCTTGTCGCATACCTCCTCCTACCATTTTTCGATTCTTCTTCGCTTTCGTAATAAATTCCTTCGAGCCGCATATGATGGAGCCAACGGGCGCAGATAAACCCTTAGATAGGCTGAACATAACGGTGTCCACATGTTGGGTTATCTCAGTGACCGCTACTCCTAATGCCGTAGCGGCGTTAAAAATTCGAGCTCCGTCTAAATGGATTTTTAAATCATGCCTTTTTCCTAAAGAAGCAACCTCAGCCATATAGTCAATTTTTATGGGAGTTCCATAGCAAAAGTTATGAGTGTTTTCTAAACAAACCAAGCGTGTGGGAGGGTAGTGGAGGTTATGGTGTCTTACAGCGGATTCTAATTTTTCTAGGGATATCGTGCCTTCGTCTTCATTGGGTAAAATACGCGGATGGACACCTCCAAGAGCGGATATTCCGCCCACTTCATTAAGGAAAATATGAGACCGGTCTCCTAATATAATTTCGTCGCCTCGCCCGCAATGAGTTAAAACTGACACCAGGTTCCCCATTGTTCCGCTTGGAAGAAAGAGGGCCGATTCTTTGCCGAGTTTTTTCGCTGCGGTACTTTGTATTTCGTTGATCGTTGGATCTTCATCGAAAACGTCGTCGCCAACAGTTGCGTTTTTCATCGCTTCGCGCATTTCATCTGTCGGTTGGGTGAACGTATCGCTTCGAAGATCAATTATGCTCATCAACTTCCTCCGGTGAGTTTTGAGTTTTGTTTTCTTTTAGTTGTCGGTTTTTTTTGATTCGGTAATAAAATAAAGATAGAAAAAAAGTTGGCGCGATAAAGCCGGTCAATAAAATCGTTTGAACTATATTGGCAGAAAAATCTAGAGCGACCAAACCTCTAAATTCTTGTTGCGCCGAGAAAGCGGTGATGACCGCAACAATTAGCATATACCCTTTGATTTTTGAACCCGGAGGTCCTGGAAATACGATGGCTTGCGCCACAAAATTTAAACCAAGAAAGATTATCCCGTTTAAGAACATTAAATATATGATTGTGTTTTGGTCTTCGGTCAACATTTATAAATGAGAAAAGAATTCGAAAGACCTATTCTATCGCTTCAAGTGGGGAGAAATAAAGAAGAGTTTGCTTTGAAACCACAAGTGAGTTTTATTTCTTGCGATTTGCTAAGATTTTTAAAATTACGTACGGTTGGTTATTTCGTCGGATTGTTGGAGAGCTATTTAGAGACAAAAAAAGCCCTGAAAGGTTAATACCTTTCAGGGCTTTTATAAAACGAAAGTATTAGAAATAGAATAGAGCGTTTAATGCGACAGTATCTTGGCTGTCATCGGCAACGCCTTCATCGTCGAAAACAGCAGCGTCAGAGTCGTCGTGGCGGTATTCGCCTCGAATAACAAAATTGTTATGAATTCGGATCTCTGGAGTTACGGTAAAAGCCACTAACTCTTGTACTGTTCCAGAGCGGAAACCGTCTTCATCGTCAAAATATTCCGCGCGGACATTCAAAGAAAAGAAGTTATTGAAATCGTGGCGAAGAATCCCCGCAACTCCAAACCAATTTGCGTCTAGTCCAGCGCCCAACGCGTTATCTTCAGATCCGTACACAACATCTACATTTAGCAAAGTAGAATCGGTGAAATTAATTTCTCCAACGAAATCATAAAAGTTTCGGAAATCATCTGAATTACCTGCATCGCCAGTTTGTACTTCTGGACCGCCGAAGTAGTTAAAATAAAGAGCGACATTATTCATAGGAGCAACAGAAATTTGGGCGCCTATAGATTTTGCGTCGTTATCTTCAGAAGTATTATCTTGTCCATTGGCAACAAAAAATTGCAATCCAACCATATCGTTTAAAGCATAGTTGGCTCGGATACCGGTGTGTGTGAATGGACCGAAACTAAAAGCAAAAGTTCTTGAAAAGTTATAATTGAACCCGTCATAACCGTCCATTACTTCTGAACCGACGTTGGTAGCAAACTTACCAAAATCTAACTGTAATCCATTCCCGACAGGGAGATTATATGATACAAACGCGATTTGAACGTCAAATTCATCGTCGGAAACATCTGTACCGGCTACATTAGGACCCCTGGAAGATTTATTAACTTCTGGTTGGCTAAACCCGTAGGTTAAATCTACTCTAAAACCAATATCGCCTTTATTAGCGGCGTCTTTTTTGAGAACTAATTCGCCGTTATCGAATTTAAATGCATTGTCATCCGTGTCGTAAACACGAAACGCATTAGTTCCGGTTGATGGTTCGTTAAAATTATATAAATAAGAAGACGTGGCAAAACCATGTACTTCAATATCTTTTAACAATTCTAAGCTTGATTCTGCTTTAGCCGTTCCAACAAAAATCGGCAATCCTAATAAAGTAATTAGGGCGTAACTTAATACTTTTTTCATCGCGCTCCTCCTCCAAAGCGTTTGAAATATTTAAAATTTAATTGAAATTACATCTAATTTATATGGACTATTTATATTTGTCAACCAATATATCAATAAGGTGACGCGATTGTAACATATTTAAACCATATTGTATCCAGTTTCTCCGTGCTGGGTGGTGTCGAGCCCCATTTCTTCTTCTTCGTCGTCAACTCGAAAACCAATAGTTTTATCAATTATTGCAACTAATCCATAAGTTATAACAAAAGAATATATAGCTGCAGCTAATATCCCTACAACTTGCACACCAACTTGGGAGATATTTCCATCTAAAAGGCCAGTTCCACCGACGGTTACGAAAAGCCCGGTAGCGAGCGCTCCCCAAGCTCCACCAACGGCATGAACTCCAAAAGCGTCTAAGGAGTCGTCATAGCCAAGTTTGACTTTCAAAGTGACCGCTACTTGACAGATATATCCAGCAACAATTCCAATGACTATGGACCAGGCAGGCTCTACAAAGCCGGCTGCGGGGGTGATAGCGACTAACCCAGCTACGATTCCAGAGGCTCCACCAAGGGCGCTGGCTTTACCCACTTTAATGTACTCGGCTAACATCCAGCCAATCATTCCCATTCCAGCGGCAATTTGAGTATTTATAAACGCTAAAGAGGCTAATCCATCCGAAGCCAATGCGCTACCTGCATTAAATCCAAACCATCCGAACCAGAGCAGCCCTGCGCCTAATAATGTAAATGGTACGTTGTGTGGAATCATTAAAGATCCTGGAAAGCCACGACGCTTTTTTAAGTAAACTGCCGCCGCTAGCCCCGCAGTACCAGAAGAAATATGGACTACCGTTCCTCCAGCAAAATCTAAGGCGCCTAATTCAGCTAACCAACCGCCTCCCCATACCCAGTGGCAAAGAGGATCATAAACTAAGGTTGACCAAAGGAAAATAAATACTACATAACCTTTGAAGCTAACGCGTTCGGCTATAGACCCGCTAATTAATGCGGCAGTGATAATGGCGAACATCATCTGAAACACGCAAAATAATAAGTCGGGAATCGTTCCATTTAGTGTTTCATGTGTAATTCCAGTTAGGAATAGTTTATCTAACCCTCCTATAAACTTTCCAATATCGGCTCCAAAAGATAACGTATACCCAATTAAAACCCATTGGAATGTGATAACTCCTAATGGAATAAAGCTATGCATTAAGGTACTTAAAACATTTTTTCTTCGAACCATGCCGCCATAAAATAAAGCGAGGCCTGGAAGCATTAACATTACCAAAGCCGAAGAAACTATTAACCAAGCGGTATCTGCTTGATTTATGGTCGCCGTTTCCTCTGCGGCTTCGGCAAAGCTTCCTAAAAAGAAAAGTAATAGCGTCGATAATAAAATTAAGCGTTTTAGTGGGGTTTTCATTTATAAATTCTCCTAAACAATCAATTATGAAACGATTAATTTGAATTTCGATGAGGGGACTATTTCAAAGAAAACCCCTTGAGCTTTAAACAATTTTGGGAAATTTTTAACGGGTAAAATTTTCCCGAAGTATTCGTTTGAAGATTGAAAAAATAAAAAACTAAGTTTTTTAGAGTCGAAATTAATTCGATTCAATTATTTTTTATTTCAAGATCTATACCGGTGAATTTTTTTTTAAGAATTAAGTGGAATTTAGTAAGTAACTCCTTTAAAATCATATAGTTATTATGTGGAGAATTACTTTTTGAAAGATTTTTGCCAAAATATTGTTATAGAATTTGCTTTTTTAATGCGCAAACCCTTAAAAAAAGCCACAAATTTAAACAAAACCCGATTTTGACCTTAAAGTTTGATAATTTGGCCTTCGTGTTTCATAAATAGCTTTTATGAAAAAAATTATCGCAATGATGCTTGTAAATCTTATTTATTTATATTAAGTTATTGTTTTTTAAAGTTTTTTAACTGAAAACTTGTTTCCGGCATGGCCCTTGCTTTCTTTATATTACTTAATATATTTGGAGTTAATTTGACGGTGCAGTTTTAACGCTGATTTAGGTTTCAAATAAATTGAAAAAACCTAAAGGCGTTTAAGGAGAAAATTCATGGCTGAAGACGATTTTGGCGAAGAAGAGGGCCCCAAGAAATCTAAAGTAGTGATTATTTTAATAATCGTTGTTTTGCTAGCTTTGCTGGGTGGCGGCGGTTATTACGCATATATTACATTTTTCCAAAAGCCAGATGTGGCGGAGGAACCTGCGGGAGAGAAGAAGGAAGGCGAAGCCCCTGCAGAAGGCGAAGCCCCTGTTGAAGGCGAAGAAAAATTACCTGAGAAGAAAGAAATTGCAGTTCAACCGGGTCTAGGCGTAATGGTTCCTTTAGAGCCATTTATTGTGAACTTAGCCAATAGCGAAGGTAACCGATTTCTAAAAGTCACCGTTACTTTAGAACTAAGCTCTCCGGAGGTCCATGCAGAAGTGAACGAAAATGTTCAAAAGATAACCGATTCTATTTTAATTTTATTGAGTAGTAAATCTTTTGAGGACGTGTACTCTGTTCAAGGTAAATTTAAATTGAAAGATGAAATTACGACGAGAGTAAATCGATTTCTTGTTTTAGGACATGTAAAAGACGCTTATTTTACAGAATTCGTAATTCAATAATTGTTGTACAATAGTGGGAAGCGCTGTTATCAATTTTTTATAGATTGAACCTATGAGTGAAGTCCTTTCTCAAAATGAAGTTGACGCTTTATTACGCGGCGTTGGCGATGGTGATGTAGAAACCGAAAGCGACCAACCGGAAGAAGTATCTGGCGTTGTTCCCTATGATCTTTCCAGTCAGGAAAAGATTATTCGGGGTCGATTACCCACGCTGGATATTATCAACCAAATGTTTTCCCGGTTGTTTCGTAACTCTCTTTCTACCTTATTGAGAAAATCCGCAGACGTAAGTACCGTTTCCACCGATACCGTAAAATTCGGAGAATTTTTAAAATCGTTGCCTGTGCCTTCGAGTTTGCACGTTTTCAGGATGGAACCGCTACGTGGACATGGTTTGGTCGTTGTTGAAAGCAAACTGGTATTTTCTTTAGTAGATACTTTTTTTGGAGGAACAGGTTCTTCAAAATTAAAAATTGTTGGACGCGATTTTAGCGCTATTGAAATTAGAATGACAAAAAGCGTTGTCGTTAAGGCGCTTGAGGATTTTGAAAAAGCGTGGAAACCGGTTCATGCCGTTAGCGTTAACTATGTTCGATCGGAAGTAAACCCGCAATTTGCCGCAATAGTTCCCCCAACCGATGTTGTGTTGGTCATTTTGTTCGAAGTTGAAATGGAAGGGTTTTCTGGAACTATCACGGTATGTATACCTTATGCGACGGTTGAACCGATTATGCCTAAGCTGCGAGAGAACTTCCAGAGTGAGCAAGTGGAAGTCGATCAAGCTTGGATGCGGCGTTTGCGCACTCAATTGATGCAAGCCGAAGTAGAAGTGGTGGTAGAACTTGGAAAAATTACAATGAGCACTCGCGATTTATTAAAAATGAAGATTGGAGAGACGATCGTTTTAGGAAACGACGTTTCTGATCCTTTAGAAGTGACGGTTGAAGAAGTTAAGAAGTTTAGAGGGTTCCCAGGAGTTTCACGTGGAGCTAAAGCCGTTCAAATAACCGATATTATCGAAAGGGAAGGGTAAACCATGGAAGATAGTTTGGATGGAGATACCGATTTTATCGAAGATTTAGGAGATATTGGGGATCTCGACGGTGAGGAATCTATAGGCGAGGATTTTGATAGCGGAGGAGGAGCCGTTGCCGCGAAAGAAGAAACTCGAAACCTAGATCTAATTTTAGATATTCCTTTGACCGTAACGGTTGAACTTGGAAGAACCAAAATGCTTATCAACGATTTATTGCAATTAAACCAAGGTTCCGTTGTCGAATTGACTAAATTAGTTGGCGAACCGTTAGAAGTATTAGTTAATCAGAAATTGGTTGCAAGAGGCGAAGTTGTTGTTGTTAACGAAAAGTTTGGTATTCGGTTAACTGATATTGTTTCTCCGCTAGAACGGGTTCAATCATTATCTTAAATTGTTGCTTTTAGTTTTACTGCCCCGCTTATAGCGGGGCGTTGTTTTGCCTAACCTTTCAGCTAGGCATTTACTATTCCCTCCTTAGTTATAATTCAGGCCTTATCTCATCTCTAATATTTCGTTTAATGAAATTAAAAGATAATTTGTCTTATAAGGTTTTTTTTCTTTCATTTATTTTTTTTAGTTTAATTACCCATAGCCATGTTTTCCTAGCTGGGAACGACGCTTCTCGTTTTGCCCATATGGAGTCTTTAGTAGACCGGGGAGTTTCAGAAATAGATCAATCGAGGTATCGATGGACGCGCGATAAAATAACGATAGGCAATCATGATTATTCTAATAAACCTCCTTTATTGGGAGGTATTGGCGCCGCTATTTACTGGGTTCTTAAGCAATCTTTTGGGATTTCTTTTATAGAAAACGAAGAGCTTGTTGTTTACTTCTTAACCCTAATTATTGTTGGCGGCGCAACGTCTTTCCTGGTGGCTCAATTTTATGTCGCTCTTGGCCTCTACCCGGAAATAAAGCCTGAAATTAGAAAACTGGTAACCTTTGCATTACTTACGGGAACCATATTAACCAGTTTCTCTGCGACCTTTAATAATCACACCATAGCGGCGGCTTTAATTTTTCCATCTTTTTATTATGCATTGTTGGGACGCGCTGTATTATCCGGATTATTTATTGGGTTGGCTTTTTGTATAGATATTGTTCCTGGTTTGGTATTCCTCCCGGTAGTTGTTCTAATAATTTACGATTTAAAAAATATAAAAGGTATAAAGGAGTTGTTTATTCCAATAGTAGCCTTTGTTGGACTTTTTATATCGGCGAATTATTTTACTGTGGGACACTTTTTGCCTCCTAAGTTTGTTTCGGGAGGACATGATTACAGCAGCGCTTTTTCCTCTAATCTTTTTGGAGTTTTATTGCCTGAGAGTTATTTGTATCCGATCAAATGTTTGTTTGGTTCTCATGGGTTTTTTACGGTTTCTCCAATTTTAATCTTTGGAGTGGCTGGAATTCTTAAAGCTTATCGACATGAAAAAATTTTTTCGAAAAGATGGATAGGAAGTTTAATAAGCGCCTGTGTAATTTTTATTTTAGGACACATTTTTTTCGTTGGTTCTTTTGGCGGATGGTCTTATGGATTTCGTTATCTAATTCCAATAATCCCCATTATTTTATTTTTTTCTCCTGTGGTTTTAGAAAAGAAAAATATAAAAATTTTTAAAGGGGTTTTAGCGATATCTATCCTTATTACTTTTATTGGAGTTTATAACCCTTGGCCGCCTGGGTTTGAGCAGGATAAAGGAGGGACAGAAATAGATAGCCTGGTAACGAATCCTATAGCCGGTAACGCGACCGCTTTTATGGTAGAGCATTTACCAAGTTTGTCGTTAACGAAAAAAATGGTTCAAACTTTTATCAATCCTGATAAGTCTAAGAGCAATCAATTTCTTATGTATTACTTTTATAGTAAGGGGGACAAAGAAATGACGTTAAAATTTATGAAAATACAGGGGAGGGAAGCGGAAAATACGATAAAGAGAGAAGAAAAAAACTAATATTTGAATCGGCTTACCAGGCCTTTTAAGTTTTCCGACATGTCGGCTAATTCCTTAGCGGATGAAAGGGTTTCTGTCGCCCCTGTCATTGTGCTTTCCGCTCCTCTTGCGACATTTGTAATGTTTTCTGCGATATCGGAAGCGCTTTTGGCCGCTTCTTGAATACTTTCATCCATTTCATTTGTGGTCGTTGTTTGCTCTTCGACCGCCATAACAATTGTTCCGCTTAAATCATTCACTTTATTAATGAAGTCTGCCATGGACAAAATGGCTTCGACCGCTTTTTCAGTATCTCGTTGGCTATTTTCAATTTTTCTGGAAATATTTTCGGTTGCTTTTGTCGTTTCGCCGGCCAGATTTTTTACTTCATTAGCAACTACGGCAAACCCCTTGCCTGCCTCGCCAGCTCGCGCTGCTTCAATAGTAGCGTTTAATGCAAGTAAGTTAGTTTGCTCAGCTATGGAGTTAATAACTTTTATGACTTCTCCAATGGACATGCTGCTTTTCTTCAATTCTTCTAAAACTGCTTTGGCATTTTCCGCTCCAGTAACTGCTTCAGATGCAATTGATTCAACTTCTGAAGCGCTTTGAGAAATATTTTGTATTCCTGAATTAAGTTCATTGGCTTTTGAGGCTACTGTATTGACGTTTTGGCTAACTATTGCTGCCGCAGAAGAAACCAATTCAGCTTGTTTTGAGGTTTCCTCGGCGTTGCCATTCATTTCTTTACTCACTTCTTCAAGCTTACTTGAAGAAGTGGATAAAGTCTGTGCGTTGGTTGAAATTGTTCCAATATTATGACTGATTGTGGAAAAAAATTGTTTTAGTCCTATTCCAACCTGACTCACAGCGTCCTTTCCTGTAACCTCAATGGATTGAGTAAGATCGCCTGTTGAAGCAGCCTCTACGACAGTTAGCATTTTTTGAACATTATCTTTTGTTTGAATTTGTTTTTCAGTTTCTTCTTTTTCAACATCCTCTAATAGCTTTAAAGCTTCATCCGTTGAAATGGAATTATTGCCATCTGTACTAGCCATTACTAATTCGGGAGACATTTTCTTTGCAAGATTTAAAATGTTAATAGAAAGCCCTTCAATTTTTTTTATGAGACTACCCATCATATTTTCAACGGTAAACATTAAGGAGTCTATATCTCCTACGGCAACGTTAGAAGTATTAATTTGAAGACCCATTTTTGCCCCTAATTGCTGCATATCTTCAATAGGTTTGGCTAAATCGGCTCCTAATGAAGCTCCATGCTCTGTAATATCTAAACCGCGTTTTTCGTCTTCCGGAGGAACGCGCATATCCATAATGTTATTTAATAAAATGATAAATATATAAGAAACTCCAAATGAAAAAACAAATACTGATCCGATACCTTGTAATTGGATAATAGTTTGATCCCAACGGCTTGTATCTCCTAGTTTTGAATCCATAGCAAGGACTCCAGCCATTAGGGTACCCCAAGCGCCGCAAAAACCATGAACGGGAATAGCTCCAACCACATCGTCTAATCGATAAGAATTGATTATCTTTTCGCCAATAATTAAGAAAAGTCCTGAAGACATCCCTACAAGTATAGATCCTGATAATGAAACCGAATCGCAACCGGCGGTAATTCCAACCAAACCCGCTAAAATACCGTTCATCACTTTAGTTGGGTAAAAACGCTTATCAACAAAAAAGCCTAAGAGAAAAGAAACCAATCCGCCAGATACAGCGGCGACGAGGGTATTGAAAAAAACGTGTGAGATAGAAGCTGAAGCTTCTAAGGCAGATCCACAATTGAACCCGAACCAACCGAAAAACAAAAGAAATTTACCCAGTAAAGCCAAAGGCATATTATGACCAGGCATACGATTCATAGTACCGTCTGAATTGAATCGTCCAATACGAGGTCCTAAAACAATGATTGAGGCTAATGCAATCCATCCTCCTGTAGAATGAACTACCGTTGAACCTGCGAAATCAATAAATCCCTTTCCGGCTAACCACCCATCCCCATTCCATGCCCAATGACCTACAACGGGATAAATAACTGCAGTAATAAAAACAGCTAAAATTAAATAAAAAATAAAATGCATTCGTTCGGCTACAGAACCTGAAACAATGGTAACAGTTGTTCCAGCGAACATAGCTTGAAATACAAAAAATGTTTGATCCCAACTTGAGGCTTCGGCAAGAAACTTAATAGGACTACTCCATCCGAGAAAGCCACCAAATGAATCGCCGAACATTATTGGGTAGCCGATAAAGAGAAAAACGGTAACGGAGAAGACAAGATCCGCTGTATTCTTCATTGCGACGTTAATTGTATTTTTGGCTCGCACTAACCCAGCCTCTAAACATGCAAATCCCGCTTGCATGAGCAATACAAGGGCAGCGCAACCAAGGATCAGCATAATTTTTACAACTTCTATTACCTCTTTTAATTCTTCTTCTTTTGATTGTTCGGCAAAACTGATATCAGAAAAAAGAAGTATCAAAATCGGAGAAGCTAAAAATACTTTTATATAGGGATTTAATCTCATAGCTAGTATTACCTTCCGATAGATGGGGCTATTAAACTTAAATTCAATATAAAATTATTTCAGAGATTAAAATGTTACGTTTAAGTAAAAATTACGTAATGATTGTTACGGTTGTCTTAAATTTAAGATGTTAATATATAAATTTGATTGAGGGTGAGTGATTTAATGATTTTTATTGGCATGAAGATGTTGGGAGGCGGATTTTTTTTAAGTAAATAAATATATATTGATTCTAGGATATTTTCTAATTGGTTTGTTTGACGTTGTTATTTTAATAAAACATTTTCTGACTTTATTAAATCAACTTTTTGGAATCTTGGTTTTAAAAATAAAATTTTTTTTGAAAAAACTTTAGACTTAAAATCACAGTAATTTCATCTTTTATTTAAGTATTTTGAATTGCGATAATAACTTTTTTAAATTTGAAGAATAATTAATCCTGCTTTAATGAAACTTTTAAAATAAATTCTTTTCCGTTTACCTATTATTTAAATCTATTAAAAGATTACGGTTGATCCTTGATTAAGTTTTTGATAAAAAAGACTTTAGTGGGTTTTAGGCTTAGAATATTTAATGAATATTATTAGTCAACGATTAAACGAATTTATAATTAGCCTCAATAATTATATTGGATTGTCTTTTTAGGAGAAATCAGTGGATACAGGCACCATAGTTAGATGGTTGGAAGGCATTCCTTTTTTCGAAGACTTTAAACGAGAAGAGTTAGAAAGTTTAGCTTCGGATCAAAGTCATTTTTATAAATACTCCGAAAATGACAGAGTGATTCAGGAAGGCGAAAGAGACACGGCGCTGTATATTTTGCTAAAAGGTTCCGTTCGAGTAAGCAAACAAACGTCCGACAAAGATTTGAATTTAGCCGTCCTAAAAGAAGGATCTATTTTTGGGGAGATGACTCTTCTCAGGAAAGGGAAAAGAACGTCTAGCGTCACCGCAGATCAAACTTGTATTATTATGGTTCTCAAACCGTATACATTACAAAACTTAGAGGGACGATTACTGGCTAAAATAAAAGACCAATTACTAAAAATTGTGCTTAGAAGATTTGAACGTCTCGAAGGAAAATATACAGATTTGGTCAATCAAAATACTATAGAAGAAGATGTGAACGACGAATGGGATTTAAAAAAGCCTCAGTCTTGATCGGCTTTTATTGAAGATTAATTGTCTTGGCCCACCTCAAACTCCTTTCAAGTACCTAGACTGAAAAGTCTTCGTTTGTGTATTGTTCTCGATGAAACTCCTCTTTTTCTCCAAAATAAAAAATGAAGTGGTTCTGTAAAATTTCCAATTCTAATATAACCTCCGACGAATTTCTAAATTTGATTATTTAAAATCTCTTTAACGCTTTTAGGGTGATTTTCGGTCCGACTATAAGACATTATTCCAATATATTCTTGAACAATTAAACGGATGACCACATTTTGAAAGTTGAGATTTTTAAGATCTGGACTTGAAGCGGCTAGGGGATAAAGCTGACTAAATATTTCTTGTTTAAAATTGTCGTTAAAATCCGATGATGCGATTTGTATAGTAATTATTATGCTATTTGTTATTTCACCTTCTGCCATTTTTGTGGATTTGAAAGAACTAGTCTTTAAATGAATTCCGATATTATCTTTACTAATTTTATATTTTTGGGTCTTGTTTTCAACTTTTCTTCTGAATGCTTCTAAAGGTTCTAATAAATCATTGCCTGTAGGGTTGTTGTTATTTTTCATTAAATCGCTAACAGAAAAAAATACAAATATAAAAATTGAAGTAATACTCAAGGATCCAATAACAGCCGCAATAATTGGTTTTAAGGTAATGCCAAGATAATTTGTTATTTTGCCTTTTTTGATAACGCACGTTTTAAAAATAAGATCATGGATTCCGCATTTTTGTGGATGAAATATTAGAAAAAAGACGTTTCCCAAATATAAACTGTAAAGAATAAAATCTGCAATATTGATCAAATTAATAAGCCATGATAAAGCTGTCATGTTTCTGATTAGATCAATCAGTCCATAAACTATAATCGGCGCTTGGAGGATTAAAGCTCTTAATCCAGCATTTTTGGGAGTTAAATAAGTTTCATTACTTTGAATTAATTGGATTTTGAATAACCTCTTTCCCGGCGACTTACCAGAAAATTTCTTGCTATCAAATATTCCAAAGTAAATAAAAATAAATAAAAATGTAATCAAGCTTATAACTTCGGGATTTTGTGAAATGAAATTGGAAAAAGGATAAGTAATTGCTACGGCAATCATATTTAAAATAATAAAATCTACAAAAAAAGCCAAAAAACGCTTGAATGCGCCAGCAAAGCTAGCGGCTTCCCTAACTTCTCCAGATATGTTTTCCGCGAATTGATCAGTCATGTTGATTAGAGCAAATCCAAATCTTTTTTATTTGGTTAATAATTATTTATCTAAGGAAAAATTTTTGAGAGATTTAAGTGGGTTATGTTTTAAGTTTAATTATAGGAAGAATACAAAAGCTTTTAAATAAATTAAATTTATTACAAATTTTCTCTATCTAAAGTGCGATATTGAATGGATTCGCCTACGTGTTCGGAGAGCAAGTTCTCCGATCTGGCGAGATCGGCAATGGTCCTTGCAACTTTCAATATCCGATCGTGAGCGCGAGCGCTGAGTCCCAGTTTGTCTATCGCCATTTCCATAATTGATTTTCCCGCTCCGTCTAATTGGCAATGTGTTTTTAATAGTTTTGCGCTCATTTGTGCATTGGCAAACACGCCGATATTTTTAAATCGATCAAGCTGGACTTGTCTTGTTATTTCTATTTGTTCCCTGATTTGGTTTGAAGTGGAACCTCCCGACTCAGACGATAACTCTTTATACTCTAATGTAGGCACTTCGATATGTAGATCGATTCTATCGAGTAAGGGCCCGGATATTTTTGAAAGATATTTTTTGATATTTAAAGGCGAGCAACTACATTCACGCTTTGGATCGGTTTTGTAGCCGCAGGGACAAGGATTCATCGCCGCGACCAACATAAAATTGGCTGGGTAGGTGATGGACCCGGCAGATCTGGAAATGGTTACGTTTCTTTCTTCTAAGGGTTGCCTTAACACTTCTAAAACATTTCTTTTAAATTCCGGAAGTTCATCTAGAAATAACACCCCGTTATTTGCCAAAGAAACTTCCCCTGGCATTGGATTGCGACCGCCGCCAATCAATCCCGCATCGGAAATCGTATGATGAGGCGAACGAAAGGGTCTTTTGGTTAGCAATCCATTTTGTAGTCGACCGTTAGCGCTATGTACTTTGGTGGTTTCGATAGCTTCTTCTAAGGAAAAGGGAGGCAGGATGGAGGGTATTCGTTTGGCCAGCATTGATTTGCCGCTTCCCGGAGGGCCGATAAGTAAAATATTATGACCGCCTGCAGCGGCAATTTCCAAGGCGCGTTTGACATGCTGTTGGCCTTTGACATCGGCTAAATCTAGTTCATAGGTTGAACGACTTGCAAATTCTTCGCGTATATCAACGCTAATAGGCTCTATAGATGTTTCTCCATTAATAAACTCGATAGCGGCCAATAGTGTTTCTACTGGATAAATATTGATTCCGTCCACAACTGCCGCCTCATTAGCATTTTCCTTTGGAAGTATAACTCCTGAAAGTCCTTTTTCTTTTGCCATAGCGGCAATCGATAGCGCTCCTTTTACAGGTTTGACTCTGCCGTCTAAAGAAAGTTCTCCCAAAATAAGGAATTGGTCTATTCGGCTTTTTTTAACTATTCCGTCGGCGGCCAATATGCCAAGAGCAATTGGGAGATCAAACGCCGAACCTTCTTTTTTGATATCTGCAGGCGCCAAATTGATCGTAATTCGACCAAATGGGATTTCAAATCGCGAGTTTTTAAGAGCGGCGGTAACTCGGTCGGTACTTTCTTTTACTGCGGCGTCGGGTAACCCAACTACGGAGAACCCAGGCGCTTCATAACCAATATTTGCTTCTACTTCGACTAAATATCCGTCGATGCCCTGAATGGCTCCGCTTAGAATACGAGAAATCAATGGGTTTTAGAAAAGTTTGGAGTTTGTAATTTGTGAGGGTTTATTCTACTCGAAAAAATCGGATCAAGCCATAAATTTGGCATATGAAAGGGAAGATTGATATCGAATAATTTTGATAACAAAAGAAATGTTGTTATTTATGAAAGTTGATGTTACGTTTGTCCCATTTGTTACAATTGTTAAGAATGAATATTGATTTTGTTAATAAATTATCTAAATGAAAGTTAGTTCTTTAATCCGAAAAGTCAAATTGAAGCTTTAGGTTATCTGTTTTCGGAAATACTAAAGTTAAATCCCGGGATTTCAAGTTGATCTGATCAAGGCTATCAATAGTCTTGAATAGTTGGACTCATTCTGTGTTTAACCGAGACTCTAAATGCTGAAACGGTTCAAGGGAATGCGGAGTTTTGTGAAGTAAGCCTAAAGTGACGGTGGTTTTAAACAAACCCCAAGAATCGTCATCCCTGTAGATGTTCACTAATCCACCTCCTAGTAATTTATGATATTGAGTCATAAATTACTAGGAGGTGGATTAGTTATGAGACGTAACACCGAAGATAAAACGTTAGAACGTAATTACATCCAGAAATGGCGTCATATGATATCGGAATATGAGTTGGTAAAAGCGAAGAAGCATCCTAGTTTTCGTTTTGCGTCGGATTTTTATTCGTACCATGGAACGAACCGTCAAACGTTTGCGAAGTACTATAATCGTTACCTTCAAAGCGGGATTGATAAGGATTTACTTCCACGTAAGCGCGGTCCTAAATGGAAGAGTCGTCGCACGTTAGGTTTTATCGAGCAGAAGGTATTAGAGCAACGTCGTTTGGGTATAAACCGATATGAGATTCATGCTATTTTATCTGAAACGTTGAAATCTCATACACCGTCTCCTACGACGATTTATCGGATTTGTCGTCGTTATGGTTTAAGCCGTTTAAAAGAACCGATGAAACAAAACCGACGCAAAATTATTAAGCAACGAGCCGGCGAACTGGGCCATCTAGATTGTCACTATTTATCCAAAGACTTGATCGCCAACGATCCAACACGTTATTACCTAGTCGCCGTGATCGACGACGCTTCTCGAATTGCCTGGGCTAGTATTGTTAGATCGCTAATATCACTAGACGTGATGTTCGCCTCGTTAGCGATGCTTAATCTGATTAATGTCGAATATGGAATTCAGTTCGAAGCCATTATGACTGATAATGGACCCGAAGTTTCTTGTGGCAACGGTTCTAAAGACAACCATCCGTTTGAAAGAATGCTCATGGAACTGGGCATTAAACATAAACGCATCAAACCTTATAGGCCGCAAACAAATGGAAAGATAGAAAGGTTCTGGAGAACGCTCAACGATGACTTGATCGAAGGAACCTACTTCGACAGCCTAAACCACTTTAAACAAGAACTTGAACAATACTTACTTTATTACAACACCGCGAGACCTCATCAAGCAATTAATGGAAATACGCCAAAAAAAATGCTCGAAATTCTATCACCGAATTAGTGAACATAAACATGAATGACGCGCGGGAGGGACTTTATAAATCTAGTTGCTTGATCAATCAACGCTTGAAACGAGTCAGGCGTTCGGAATGAAGCGAGGAAGAGCGTGGTATTATCATCAAGTTATGATGATTTTTAGCAGAATAGTAAGATTAATTGGATAATAAAATAATAAGAATTTTTAAAAAAAATGCATATTTAATCCTAATATAGATTATCCTATTAAAATAAAAACGTATATTATGTATCTATATTTTAAATAGATATTAACAACTTATTGGCCAATTCGAGGAATTTTCCATGGATGAAATTAAAAATTTCATGTCGTCTCCTGTTAAAAGTATTTCATCAGATAAATCAATTGAGGAAGCGGCTCAAATTATGGCAGAAAATGGTATTAGCTCAATTTTTATAGAAGAAAATGGAGATTGCATAGGAATTGTTACTTCAACAGATTTAGTGACAAGAGCGCTTGCAAAAGGAGTCGATCCGAAAGCAACTTCAATTTCATCCGTCATGTCAAAACCTCTAATAAAGATGGATCATTATTTAACAAGAGAAGAAGCCAATGAAAAGATGCATAAGAGTAAAATTAAGCATTTAGCTGTTACAAAAGAAGGAAAAGTCATTGGAATAATGACGCGTAAAGATATGATTTGATCATGGATCGATTTTAAAAGTTTTTGCCTTTTAATAAGGCGACAACTTTTTCCTCATCGTCAAAAGATGAAAGCCTCCCTTAGAACAACTTTGAATCAAAAATGATTTAATCCCAAAAGTGGGTTTAATTCCCCGGGGCTTATCACGTTTTTTAAATAACACTAAATATAGGAGCGTCGTATACGCTGCTCGTCCGCTTGCGGCGGGATGGTTCATTTTTAGGCCGATTTTAACTTTTTAGCCTTATTTGTAAGTTTTTGCACTAAATTTAAGTTGACACTTACGTAAGTATATTCTAACATAGTTTTATGTATGAAGTAATTAGAGCGATCGCAGAGCCCACAAGGCTATCAATTTTACAAATGGTTCGGACTCGGGAAATGTCTGCCGGTCAGATTGCCGAAAGATTTGCAGATATAACAAGACCAGCTGTTTCGCAGCATTTGGGCGTTTTAAAAAAAGCCGGACTTTTAACCGAGAAAAGGGAAGGTACCAGCCGACTTTACAAAGCGAGACCTGAAGGATTTGCTTCTTTAAAAGAATTTTTGGAAGATTTTTGGGAACCGAGGTTGCAAAAATTAAAAACAGTTGTCGAAAACGAAAATCAAGAAAAGAGAGGGAAACGTGGCTGAGTCTTTTGAATTTACTCGAGAAGTTGTCATCAACGCCAAACCGGAAAAAATTTTTCCTTATCTTACTGAAGAGTCAAAAATGAAGGAATGGTTTGGAGAAATTGTGGAAGCCAACGCTCAACCTGGCGGTATTTTCCATATCGGTACTCACGACGGCATGCATTGTCGAGGAGAATATGTTGAGATTAAACCTTATGAAAAAGTTGTTTTTACCTGGGGTGGCGTTGCAGATTTAAAGCCGGGGGAATCGACAGTAGAAATTACTTTAAACATCGAAAACGATTCGACAAGATTGACCTTAAGACACTATAACATCCCGAATCAGAAGGGAGCTAATAGCTTTGGAGAAGGTTGGAAAACGCATGCTTTTCCTTTACTAAAGGCTATATCAGAAGGAGAGAAAGTGGAAGGTTTTTGTTTTGAATCAGACAGCGAGTGTGGCGAAAATAAAAATTAATGAACTGAGAAAAGAATTAATAGGAGGGCGTTATGGAAGAGAAACGATGGATAGTGGGTTTGTTTAAAACTTTTACAGTGGCAATGGCAGTCACTATCTTTCTATTTGGCGTACAATCAAACCTTGTGAAAGCGTCGGAAGACAAAAAGAAACAGATGCACAAAATGCCAGAGATTAATCCTCCGGCTGAATTTGATCAACTGAAAAAACTCGTAGGCAATTGGAAAGGGATTCAGAATACTCCCGAAGGAAAACGCGAAGTGGTGGTTGAATATCATTTGACGTCGGCGGGAACCGCTTTAGTTGAAAAGCTATTTCCAGGGACAGAACAGGAGATGTTGAGCGTTTATCATGGAGACGGCGACAAGGTGGTTATGACGCACTATTGCGCATTTGGGAATCAACCGCGAATGAAAATGACAAAAACAGGGGATTCTAATACGGTTAAGTTTGATTTTCTAGATGGCAGTAATAGCGGAGATTCCCATATGCATCAATTGACCCTAAAGTGGTTAAGCTCCGATCATTTAAAGCATGAATGGGTTTTTCATCAAAATGGCAAACCCGCTCATACCGCAAAATTTGATTTGCACCGAAATATGTAGAAAGTTTTATTAGTAAGAGTTTTTCTTATCGTACGCTTGAATGATTTTTTGGACGATGGGATGACGGACAACATCGGTGTGATTGAAATTAACGATGCTAATTCCTTCAATATTTTTTAAGATAGAATTGGCTTCGATAAGACCGGATCTTTTGGGAGTCGATAGGTCAATTTGGGTGATGTCTCCGGTAGCCACCATTTTAGATTTTTCGCCTAATCGAGTTAAGAACATTTTCATTTGTTCTTGGGTGGCATTTTGAGCTTCGTCTAAAATTATAAAAGAGTCGCTCAAAGTTCTGCCTCGCATGTAGGCAAGGGGAGCTATTTCAATAATATTTTCTTGAATCATTTGTTGAACCCTTTGTGGCTCTAACATATTGTAAAGGGCGTCAAATAATGGCATTAAATAGGGATTGATCTTTTCGGTTATATCCCCAGGCAGATAACCTAAGCTTTCTCCAGCTTCTACAGCAGGCCGAGTTAAAACAATTCGTTTAAATTTTTTAGTTAAAAGGCCTTCTACTGCCAGAGCGACGGCTAAATAAGTTTTTCCTGTACCCGCTGGACCTACAGCTAAAGTTATATCGGAATCTTTTATACAACGAATGAAGTTTTTTTGGTTTTTCCCTTTTGGGGAAATCTGAGTTTGCCTTCCGGGTAGTACGATCCGTTCTGAAAGTATTGATTTGAGATCGGTGTTTTCATCTTCAGAAAAAAGACGAATGGCGTGTTTAATATCGCCATTAAAAACAGAATAACCCGAATCCATAATCTCGAACAACTGGTGGAATAATCGTTCGACTTTTGAAACGGAAGAAGAGGGGCCCGACAGCTTAATTGAATTATCTCGGGCTGTGATGGTTACCTGAAAGTTTTTTTCTATAAGTTTTAAATTTGAGTCTTGAGTTCCAAATATTTCAGGAATATATGGAGTCGACTCAAGAGTAATTTCTAAATTATCGTTATCGCTCAAGGGTCGATAGTCTCAAAATTTTTAGAATGAAAACTAACTTAGAAAAAAGCATTTAAACAGGTTTGGACGATTAAAAAAAAGAATTTAGGGAATCTCTAATAGTCCGATATTTTTATTTGAGGCAACTCACAAGCCCTTATTTCATAAGGATAGTTCGTAGCAAAAACAATTATTAGAGGTTCCTTTTGTAAAATTTAGATATTTTTTGAGTTTATTAAGCTTAAAAACTCCCCACGAGTTTTTTCGTCATTCTTGAAGCATCCTACCATAGAACTGGTAGTGGTATAAGAACTTTGCTTTTGCACCCCGCGCATGGCCATACAAAGATGAAGACCCTCTAAAATCACTCCAACTCCTTCAGGGTTTAAAATATCATCAAGACAGTTTGCGATTTCATTGGTTAATCTTTCCTGCACCTGTAAGCGTCTCGCAAAAGCGTCTACAATTCTTGGCACTTTACTTAGACCAATAATTTTACCTTTAGGAATATAAGCGACGTGACATTTTCCAAAAAATGGAAGCATATGGTGCTCGCAAAGACTATAAAATTCAATGTCTTTAACGATAACCATTTCGCTGTAGTCTTCCTGAAATAAGGCTTCGTTTACAAGTTCTTGAATATTGACCCAATAACCGCTAGTTAGAAATTTAAGCGACTTTTCTACACGTTCTGGCGTATTTTGCAATCCTTCTCTTGAAGGATCTTCTCCAATAGCTACTAATTGATTACGAATTAAATCTTTCACTAATTTAACCTCTATAAACCGCAAAATTTCGTTCGGTTTCGAATAGTTTTATTTCGTGTAAGGTTCCATTGGGGATTTTAGATTCTAAACGATCCCAGATTTTAACGGCTAAGTTTTCAACCGTTGGATTAATGTCTTCCAGAAAGCCTACATCAAGATTAAGATTTTTATGGTCCATGAAATCGGCTACTTCAGTTTTTATTAATTTTTTTAAGGTATTTAATTCAATGACCATACCGGTTTCTGGATCGATTTCTCCTTTGATAGTCACGTCCAAAATATAGTTATGTCCATGTCCATTCAGATTGCTGCAGTTCCCATAGATGGCTTCGTTTTTTTCATCTGAATAATTTGGGTTAAATAGTCTGTGGCTGGCGCAAAAATCCACTCTTCGCGTTACGTAAATCATTTTTCTCCAATATAAAAAATCATATGTGTATGAGTTTGCTAGAGTAGATTAGGTTGTCTGGTTCCAAAGTTTTAGGAAACAAAATATAGGACGTTAGGTTTGGTCTTTTAGTCATACAATCGGATAAACAGGAAATTTAGCTTTCCAAAATTTATGCGATAAAAATAATGGAGAAAAATTATTTTAAATATTTCCTCTTATTATCCGTAGAGTAAAACCCAGAACCATAGAGGTGAAAATTCATATTGGTAACCACTTTGTGAAGTATTCCGCCGTCTTTTTCTTTAGGGCAGATATCTTTATTACATTCTTTAAGAGGCTCGTCGTTGACGCCTTGTAAAACTTCTAAAGTCTCTTTACATGTTTCGCATTCGTAATCGTAAAAAGGCATAATTTATATCCTCAGTATAAAAATGGTAACCCCATAAACTAGGTTTTTATTCCGTCTTTAACATTATTAAACACATTTAGCGTTTTTGGAATATTGGCTATTAACTCTTCTATTCCAAAAATAGGGCTTGGCAGGGTGAGACCCCATTCTGGGTCGTAAACGCCTATCATAAATTCATTAAGGCCTAATTGTTGAACTAAAATAAACTTTTTAATTCCGTGCTTATTTTGGACATTCTCCGGCATCATTAGGGCTAAGTTTTCCCTGTTGGTTCCAAACCGCATTACCGTTTGGCCCCGGTCAACCTCTTTAAAATCCTGATTTTTTACGAAATCAACCAATTTACTCTGAGGCCCAGCGCTAGGATAAATAACTATCCCCTGGTTAAGAGTATTTTTATATAAAGTAAATGAGGGATTTGGTTTTGCGTTAGTAAAACCAATAATTAAAAGTGAAAATACTAAACCCGTTAAAACGCCCGTTAGTTTTGAGCCACATGTCCTCATAATATGCCCTCTCTTAAATAAAAAGCTTTGGTGTATTTAAATATTTTAACCTAAAAGCAATTGGAGGGGCAAACTTATCCGACGATTTCAGTTTCGCTGAAGAAATAAGAAATTTCAAAAGCGGCCGTATCAGGCGCATCGGAACCATGTGTTGAATTTTTTTCAATATTTACGGCAAAGTCTTTGCGGATTGTGCCTTCTGCCGCATCCGCTGGATTTGTAGCTCCCATGAGGTTGCGCCATTCCTTAATAGCGTTATCTCGAGATAGCACGAGCAATACGACAGGTCCGGAACTCATGTACGAAGTTAATTCTCCAAAAAATGGTCTTTCTTTATGAACATGATAAAAGCCTTTTGCTTCGCATTCGCTCAATTGAGCCATTTTCATGGCGGCAACTTTAAAACCTTTTCCTTCGATTCTTTCCAAAATTTTACCAATTAAATTCCGTTCTACCGCGTCTGGTTTCAAAATAGCCAGAGTTTTTTCCATTCCGTTTGATTTCCTTCGTATTAAGATTGATTAAAAACAAAAAAAAGGTATTTGGGAAGAAAGAAAATCTACCCAAATACCTTTAAAAGAAATACTTTAGCGAATAACAACGCCGCTATATTTGATTACAAAGCCATCTTCTAAGTTATCGATCCATTTCATTTGGATACAGTCATGTTTAGCGACTTCTTTACAAATATAAACGCAAATTTCGCAAGATTTACATCTATCAACTGAAACGTAAGCAGTTTTATCCGCTTCGCTGTAATTTATACAGTTGGACTCTGGACAATAAGTTGTGCAGAGATGACAATTGGACTCGGCACACTTCGCAGTGTCAACACTAGCAATATAGTACATGATTACTCCACAAAATAAATAATTAAGCGCTAGCCGCAGCGGCAGCTTTTATTTCATCTCGCCGTTTTTTGGCTTCTTTTGCCCAACCTTGATCAATGGCGTATTGAAAAGCGGCCGTTAAGGTTTTAACGTTAGCTTCCAATAGTTTTTGTTTTTTGGCGAACTTTCTTTCAATCGCGCTATCCAAAGCCGCCGTACCGCCAGAAACAACGATACCTTTACCAATAAACCGGTCTTTAACGGATGCCTCAAGAGATGTTAGATCCGGAAGTCCAAACAAACCAGAAATAGCGCCACACATTGCCATGTTGGTAGCTAACTCTGTTTTGGCTAAATCATTGGCCATTTCCGTCGCAGGCAAATAGCAAATTTGGGCTCCATTTTCTTCTAGTTCTCTTTCTTCATCCGCAGAGAAAGGGATAGGAGTTCGGCTGTTGATGATAATGATCCCGCCCTTTTTCAAACCGCTATAAAAGGGCATGGTGTAAGATTTTCCAAGGGTTATAACCTGAGCGTGAAAAATCATCAAAACATTGGGATAGATGATTTCTCCAATTTCATAAATTTCGCCATTGGAAATTCTTACGTAACTTTCAACCGGAGCGTTTCTTTTTTCCGATCCAAAAAAAGGAACAAGCGAACTATGTCCGCCGGAAATAACAACCCCGTTACTAACAATATGGGAAGCTGTTACAACACCTTGACCACCAACACCGGCCATCCGGATATTATATCGTTGGACTTCTTCTGCCATTATGACGTTACCTCCCTTTATTTTTTAACTTTTTTAGGTTTCTTTTCGATTTCATCCAAATAAGCTTTAGCTTTATCGGAAATAATTTCTTCGAAACCGTATCGTTCTTTTTCCATATCAAACGCGTCTTGCATTACGTCGCCGGTAGGGATGGCATACTCGATATTACAAGAAGTGTAAGCTTGAATATATGTTGGACCAACTTCGCGAGCGATCATTACGGCTCTTCTAATAGTCCTTGCAACGCGCGAAGGATTAGTAGGAGCGATTCGGGCAATGTAGTCAACGCCAGCAACTTTTGCCAAGCCCATAGCGTCAATTTTAGTATTCACTTTGCCTCTTGGAGCCATTTTAAGGATCTGGCCTTGAGCTGTCATTCCGCTTTCCTGACCGCCCGTGTTGCCATAAACTTCGTTGTCGAGCATGATGGTGGTGAATTTCTCTTGTCGGAACCAGCTATGCATCAACCCCTGGAAACCAATATCAATCAATCCGCCGTCGCCAGCCATTACAACTACGTCTTTTGGTTGATTAGGATATTTTTGATCCAAACCTCTTTTTAAACCAGAAGCGACAGAGTTGGTATCTCCATAGTTTCCGTAGATAAACGGAATAGAAGCTTGACTGATAGCCAATCGGCCACAACCAGCCGTTCCAACAATGATCGTATGCTCTGGATTAGGGAATGCGATCATTGCAAGTCGAATAAAAAGAGTCATTGCACATCCTGCACACATAGGATGCTCTTCAATGATTTCTTTAAATTTACCCATATCTGTAACTTTTGGTTTTTTCTCACGGTTGTAAGGTCCGAGGTTTACCAAATCTTGATACTCAACAGGCATCCACTCTAAATAACCTGGAGATGGGGTTAAATTGTCATGAGCCATAACTCAATCCTTTCATTTAAATAAGATCTTATATATTAATTTTTATTTTAAAATATTTATAAAAAAGAAAACCAAAGGCGACCAACTTCCTAGAAAGGATCTTGGAAAAACCATGGTTTGTCTTTTCTTCCTTCTTCCAGCCACTCAAGAATCATTTCGGTAGGCATGGTCATTCCACCATAAACCCGAGGTCCTGGAGCGATTCTGGCGTCGGTAAAACCAATTAAATTAGAGCATACTTCTTTATGCATCCAACCCATTTGATTGAATTCAGGAACAAAAATTTGTTTAACGTTTTTACAAGCTTCTCGAATCTCAGCTTTTGGAAATGGTCGAATGGCTTTGACCTTAATCAATCCAATTTTTATTCCCATTTCACTGCTTTGACGAATAGCTTCTCTTGATTGTGAAACAGCGGCGCCTGATGCAATGAGCATAACCTCGGCATCTGGGTTAACGATTTCAATAATGCCGCCAAGATAATTTTCAATATATTTTTTAGCTCGCTCGGTAGCCGCAAAAACTTCCTGCTGCCAACTAGCGTGCATATGGTAGCTGATAAAATTACTTTTTTGAATTGGAGCGTCTCGAGAAATACGAGCGGGTGGATTTTCGTTATCCATCGCAGGTACTGCAGATCTCCAACCATCGCGAGGCGGTAATTTTAAATCCTCAGATTGCATCTTTACATTACCGCGAGCGTGAGTTACAAAAAAACCGTCAACCGATACGGAAACAGGTAAGGTAACGTCTACTTGCTCGCCAATTAAGAAAGCGGCCATTGTAAAGTCGTAAAAGTCTTGTTGGTTCTCTCCATGTAACATGATTAAACCGGAGTTAATCAAAAAAGACATTTCGATGTTATCTGGTTGAATAGCCAAGGGAGTGTTAATAACCCGACACATATTTAAAAGAACCAGTGGAGTTCTAGCCCCAGGCCAAGAGGAGATTGCTTCCATTCCGCGCATCAAACCAGGGCCAGACGTAGCGGTTAAGGATCTTATCCCCGCTCTAGAAGAACCGCCAATGGCGGACATGGTGCCAATTTCTTCTTCGGCTCTGTAATATTCTCCAATATACCCTTCATCATAAAGGTAACCAGCTTGTTGCATGGTTTCACTTTGGGGGGTAATTGGGTATGAAATAGCAATATCTACGTTTGACCGTCGAATAGCTTCGCGAGCGGCTTCACTGCCAGTAATAAATACTTGTTCTCGTGGGGCCTCATGAAACATATATTCTGGGCTAACCACTTTTTGTTTATCGCGCCCGGGTACCCAATCCGCTGGCATTTCTTTTATATATAATTTACTGTCCGACATTGGGTTAACTCCTTACTAAAAATTATAAATATGTATATATATTTAAAACGATTAAAATATAAACGTTTATTGTCACTTTAAGTGACCGTAAAGTATCATAATCCTACGGTTTATACAATTTTTTTCAAAAGTTTTGAAAAAAATAGGTGGAAAAATTTGGTTTTTACGGAAATAGTGTGGGGATTGTTAATTAAAAGGTTTTTTTTCGCTAAAAACCCGCAAAATTCACAACATTTTTTCCAGCTTATCCAGTTCTTTGAAATAGTCAAAGGCTTTTAACAAAAATTCATTGAATGTTTTGTCATTATAAAATACCAGCGTTTTATCGGCTAATTCTGTGGTATGGCAAACTTCAAACTGAAATTTGTCCACATCGGTGTATTTTATAACGTCTACTTCCCAATGAAGTTGGGAAATTTCTTCCATTGGCGGGTTGATCGCCAAAAGACCATAACCGTTGACCTCATATAAAAACTGAATGCCGCCATTTCCGCTTGGTTCGGACCTTTGAAGGATGAGGTTTTCTTGAGTAAACATTATTTTATTCAGGTAGAAATTAAAAAATTAATTAGTAATATAAGCGATAATTTCTTTACTAAATGGGAAAATTCTCTAAAATTCAATTGTAAAGATTATCATAACTGACTTAGTTAAATCATAACGGTTTCGTGTATCATTTTCAATTTATTAGGAAGATTCAAAAAATGCAAGCGCTAGAGATGAACAATCCCGAAGAAATCCAAAAGTTTTTAAGCCAAATTAAATTAACCGGAGAAGGTTTTAATACCGACTGCTTATTAATGGATGTATTTGATACTGGAATGGACTACCCTGACTTTTTAAAAGCAGAAGGTGAAGATCCTGACGCCAGCTATGGTGAAAAATCTCCAGCATGGGCAAAATACCATGTTCGGCAAGGAAAAAGAGTATTTATGGTTTACGGGGGAGGCGGTAAATTACGAAAAACGCATTTTACTGAAACTCCATAAACTCTACTTTGAATTCAATATCGGTTCTTCCGAGGTCAGCATAATCTATGGTTTGTATATTACGAGGGGAATATGGTTACATTTGATAAAGAGTCTCAAGCGAGAATATTAAAAGTCGCCGCACAAAGACGAGATGGAGAAGAAATCGAGGAAATGGACGAAAGAATCGATTTTGTTATGGATATGCATCCGGAGTACGACGAATTATGGGAAATGGGTGAGTTGGCTTGTTATCCGCAAGAAGTGGAAGGTAAAATCGTAAATCCATTTGTCCATACTGTATTACATGTGCGAGTTGACCGACAAATACTCATTGAAAGTCCTCCATTTGTTACTGAGACCCAAAAAAGATTGGAAGAGGCTGGTATGGACCCGCATGAAGCTTTACATGCAATTATTCAAGAATATGCCAATGTCTATTTCGATAACTTTCGGAAGGATAGGGGATTTGACGAGCTGGCTTACTCCAAACTACTCAAAAACTTAAATTTCAAGAAAAACGAAGATTAATTTTCAATTAGAATAATGAAAAAAACCCCTTATTCATAGCCACAAAGGCAGAATAAGGGGTTTTGTTTTTTTTGCCTAATTCTTTATAAACACTTAGCGATAGTTTTGCCGAGGTCCGCTGGACTTTTGCAAACCTTGATACCGCATTTTTTCATCACCTTCATTTTACTTTCCGCAGTGCCTTGGCCACCCGAAATAATAGCGCCTGCATGACCCATACGTCGACCTGGAGGAGCTGTTTGGCCAGCGATGAAACCTACCACAGGTTTGGTGACATGCTTTTTGATGTATTCCGCCGCTTCTTCTTCTGCGGAACCGCCAATTTCTCCAATCATACAAATGGCTTTGGTTCCTCTGTCTTTTTGGAAAAGTTTCAGTATATCAATATACCGTGATCCGATAATTGGGTCGCCGCCAATTCCTACACAGGTAGATTGGCCGATTCCTAAAGCGGTCAACTGCCCTACGGCTTCATAGGTCAATGTCCCGCTTCTAGAAATAATACCGACGTTGCCTTTTTTATGAATATGGGCGGGCATAATACCGATCTTGCATTTACCGGGCGAAATAACGCCTGGGCAATTAGGGCCAACCAATCTAGAACCTGAGTTTTGCAATCCACGATAAACAGTGACCATATCGTGAACTGGAATTCCTTCGGCGATACAAATAATCAAATCAATTTCCGCATTAGCCGCTTCTAAAATGGCGTCTGCCGCAAACGCGGGCGGAACAAATATCATTGTTGCGTTGGCTTTGGTTTTTTGAGCGGCTTCTTTTACCGTATTGAATACGGGAACATCGCCAATTACTGTTTGCCCGCCTTTGTTAGGGGTGACTCCCCCAACCAAGTTGGTGCCGTATTTCTTACATTGTTCGGCATGGAATAAACCTTCGCGTCCGGTGATTCCTTGGACGATCAATCTTGTGTTTTCGTCGACTAAAATGCTCATTTGATTGCCTTTACCACCTTTCTTGCCGCGTCTTTCATTCCGTCTCCTACGACAAAATTTAGCCCGGATTCCTTAAGGATACGATGCCCCTCTTCCATGTTTGTGCCTTCCATACGTATAACGATGGGGACGTTAACATCCAGTTTTCTGGACGCGTTGACTACGCCGTTCGCTAAAATATCGCAGCGAAGAATTCCGCCGAATATGTTAATGAATAGCGCTTTTACGTTAGGGTCTGCAAGTAATATCCGAAAAGCGTTTTCAATCATTTCTTCGTTTGCTCCGCCGCCAACGTCTAAAAAGTTGGCAGGTTCTCCACCCGAATGTTTGATGATGTCCATAGTAGCCATAGCGAGACCTGCGCCATTAACCATACAGCCAATATTTCCGTCTAGCTTAATGAAATTGAGATTGTATTTACCGGCTTCGACTTCCGTTGGGTCTTCTTCGTCGATATCTCGGTAATCTACCGTAGCGGGATGTCGTCCAAGCGCATTGTCGTCTATGTTGACTTTAGCGTCCAAAGCCAATACGCGGTGGTCGCGGGTGACTACCAATGGATTGATTTCGAGCATATCGCAGTCTTCAGCTTGGAAAGCCTTATAGAGATTGATTATAAATGGGATGGCCGGTTTCATAGCCTCTTTGCTCAACCCTAAAGCAAAGCAGATTTTACGAGCCAAATAAGGTTGAACTCCTTCGATAGGATCGATGGGCTCTTTAATGATCTTTTCCGGAGTAGACTCGGCGATTTCTTCGATTTCCATTCCACCGGCCGCGCTGGCTATGATCAATGAACGGCTAATTTCTCGGTCAATGACAATACTCAAATAGAGTTCTTGAGCGATATCCATTCCTTCTTCAATCAATACCTTTTTGACTAACATACCTTCGGGGCCGGTTTGTGGAGTGACTAAAGTCATTCCAATAATATTTCCAGCGTGAGTTTCGGCTTCTGCAGGACTTTTGGCTAATTTAACTCCGCCGCCTTTTCCTCGGCCTCCTGCGTGAATTTGAGCCTTAACAACGGTTACAACGGTTCCAACTTTTTTCGCGGCGGCCGCCGCTTTGGATTTGTTGTCGACCAAAATGCCGTTTGGAACGGGCACGTTGTATTTACTAAGTAATTCTTTTGCCTGGTATTCGTGAATTTTCATGTTTTTCCTGGCGGTTGGTTTGCTGGAATCTTCAGATGGTAAAAACGCCGAAAAAATTCCTTATGTAAGTAAAAGAATCGGCTTCTGAATTCTTTAATTTAACGATTCTAAAGAGGACTTCCAGATGGGTTCAAATTTAAGAAAATTGCTGTTTTTTATCACATGTTTAGCTTTATGTCAAAGGAAGTAACGGGTTTTACAACTCGAATAAAATAAAAGGAGTTTGTTAAATATAGAGAAGCGGTTAGTAAAGAAATATGAGGTGTATTTCTAATGGAAGAGGAAAAGAGGATTCTTTAATTATATTTAAGGCGGAAATATAATAATTGAAGTGTTTAAATGTAAAAACTGAAGGGGGTTTGAATAGTTTGTATCTAATTTACAATGTAGATCGTGGATTTATCTTAACATTTTGATGCAATCCTTTTTAACGCTTGTTCTGGAGGAGTGGGTTCTTCGACTTTTTGTTTATTGATAACCTCGGTCCAAGCTCCAAGAAGAGTTTTCAAAACTGCCAAAACTGCTTTTAATATTTTTGGATCAGACTTAATATTAGCCAAGGTGAGTTGGCTGAGTATATATTGGTAAAGTCTTTCGAGTCGCGTAGATATATCTCCACCTTTTTCCATATCCAATGCTAGAGATAACTCATTAATAATGTCATGGGTTTTACGTATATGTAATCCCTTACCAGATATATCATCATTTTCTATGCAATCGACAGCAATAGACGTGTTTTTGATGGCTCCTTCGTACATCATTAGAATGAGCTGACCTTGGCTTGAGGTGGAAATATCATCCTGCTGGTATTGTCGATAATGTCTAGCTGCTCCCGAAATCATTCCCTTTGCTCCTTATCTTGGTTCAAATGCGCTTTGAATTCCCGCTAAAGCGCCATTAAAAGCGTCTCTTTGCGAGTTCAGTCGTCCAATTACAACTTCCAGGTTAGAAAACCGGGCTTTCAGATTTTCTTCAAATAGTTCGATTCTTCCTTCTTGATCTGTAATAGTTTCGTCAAAATCACTTATGGTATTCGTGACCGTATCAATTTCCGCCACTAAAGGGCCGTTACGAGAAGAATCTGTTAGATTGGCCAGTTCGCGATTTAGAGTTTCGGCAGTTCCTGCGGCGAAAGTAATGGTTCCATAGTCTCCGTCAGTCAAAGAGGATATTCGAAAATTCAGTCCTTCGGAGTCGGTGCCTTCTGCTCCGGCAAAGAAAGTTCCCGAACCGGTAGCGTTCACATAATTGTTCGCTCCCGTATTACTTAATTGTGGGACACCATTTAATACTCTTAAATCATAAGTACCTGCGACAGTATCGTCCGTGGCTCCAACAAAAGTAACGTTGGAATTTGTTGTGAAACCTTGACTTGAAAATAACTGAGAAACATTACCTATGTCTTGATTCAAAGCGTTGGCAAATTCCGCTTCGTCCAGTAAAAGAAGACCGGTATCTTCAGTGGTAATTCCAACTTGAGATAAATATTGAAAGTCGCCAGTTACGCCGTCAATGGCGCTACTAATAACATTTCTTAATGTAGATTGAAGGTTTTGTGTTGTGAAGTTACCAAACAAGGTTCCGGTGAAATTAGTGTCGGGATCAAAAAATAATTCGGAATTTAAGAAGGCCATAAGATCGTTATAACCTTCAATAAACGTACTGACTTTGTCCGTTATTGTTTGGGTGTCCGTTTGTAAGGTAATGATTCCCGAACCTGCGGACTGGAGATTTAAAGTAGCCCCATTAATAACATCGGTTACCGTATTAGAAGATTTTTCTACCTGTACGCCGTCTACCGTTATTACCGCATCTTGTGCGGTTTGAGTTTCTGTGAAACTTAAGGCATCAACAAGCCCTCCACCGATTACCGAATGGAACAACGTTGCGGAAATATTATTTTCCGCTCCGGTTTTGGTTCCAGATACTACTAATCGAAGTGGGCTATTACTATCGCCATCATTTAAAAAAGTAGCATTGGCGGCTACGCCAGAGTTATTGATCGCTAATCGGAGGCCATCTACGGTATTATTGGTTTCATTGATTTCTATTAATGTAGTTTCGCTACCGACCGATATTTCAAAAACTCCTTGTGCAATATCGTCGTTGAGAGAGCCAAAGCCCTGAGAAATCAATTTCCCTTCCTGAGCTAATTGATTAACCGTAAACGAGAAAGTGCCAGAAGAGGCTGTTGAGGTAGTGGTTACTTCGACGACCGAATTGGTAGAAGATGCGGAATTATTTGAAAAAGCGCCTGCTATTGATAGAAATTCGCTTTCCGTATTGATATCGCCTACTTGACTTTTAAAAGTCAACAAACGAGATTTCAAATCTTCAAATGAAGCCAGCTTTTCAATTTCAAGATCTCGTTTAGCAATGGTTACATCAATGGGGCGTCTATTCAGCGCCACCAAACCATCAATAATTGCCGCTGTATCTAATCCGGAATTTAATCCATTTATCGCTGCTTCTGCCATACCGTTCCCTCAATTTTGCGCCGATTGAATAAGTACAAATTGCTCTCTAAATACCCTATCGACTCATGAAAATAGTAACTTTAGTTTTTTAATTTATATATTTGTATTGGAATTGATCGGAAAATATTTCCTATTTCAAATGCTTAATTTTAGTTTTATTTTTATACTTATATTTTAAAACTAGTTTATTTATAAAGGTTTATGCATTCTTAAAAAAAACGGACTTGTGACTCGCTTGTACCCAAAAACTTAGAATGCAAATACAAAACCAAAATGGTTTATAGAGTTGTGTGTTTTTAAAGATTTTGGTTTGTTGGGTTTTTATTCCATAGATAAAAGGTAATGGAAGTTTTGAAAATTTTTCAATGAATCCATTTGAGAGGCGAGGAAAACAGCTTTTTAGTATTCTTAAAAAGTATTAAAACTTTTTTGCGTGATATAGTTCTTCAAAAAGCTTTTATTCATAAGGCTTTATAAAACTTGTCGAAAAAATATCTAGAGTGGTGTATAAAGATATTTTTAAATTTATTTAATAAACGCGCTATGTCAGAACAATTCGATTTATTTGCAGAGCCCGATTCGATAACCAAAAAAGAACCAGAAAAAAAGCCAAAGCCAGCAAAAAAAGAACCTAGAGTTGTGTATTTTGATTTAGAGACCCAAAAAGGCTCTGATGATGTAGGAGGATGGGGAAATAGTCACCTCATGAAACTTTCTGTTGGAGTGGTTTGGGATAGTTTAGAGGAAAAATATATTTCATATTGGGAAAAAGATGCGGAAAAATTGGTCGAAAAGTTAAAATCAGCGGACCTTGTTGTAGGGTTTAATGTCATTGGATTTGATTACTCCGTCCTTCAACCTTATTCAAAAGTAGACCTTAACGAAATTAATACTTTTGATATGCTGGTAGACGTTAAAAAACGTTTAGGGTTTCGTTTAAGTTTGAACCACTTAGCTCAAGAAAGTTTTGGGGCTGAGAAAAGCGCAGATGGCTTATTGGCGCTTAAATGGTTTAAAGAGGGGAAAATGGACCTTATAGAGCAATATTGTATTAAAGATGTTGAAATTACCCGCGACCTATTTTTATTTGGCAAAGATAACGGTTACGTAAAATACAAAAGTAAAGGGAAAGGCGTTCAAGAGCTAAAAGTCGATTGGTCGGTTTGATTTTAGATTAGACACTTATTTTTAATAAGTGAAAGGATGAATTGATGGATACCACTACTATAATGCGTTGGATGCAAACGATTCCTTTTTTCTCTCCTTTTAATAAAGAGGAATTAGAATCATTAGCTTCGGATCAAAAATATTTTTATAAATATGCCGAAGGCGATAAAATTATCGAAGAAGGTCAATCGGATGTTTCGTTTCACATCCTATTGAAAGGCGCCGTCCGAATTTCAAAAACTGCGCAAGATAGAGAAGTTTTAATAAATAAACTTAAAGAAGGCGCAGTTTTTGGAGAATTGTCAATACTCAGAAAAGGAAAAAGAACTTCCACAGTCACTTCCGAAACTATGAGTATTACGATGGCAATTAAACCTAAGCATATGGACGATTGGAATGTTCATTTGCAAAATAAATTTAGAAATCAATTGCTTAAGGTTGTTCTTAAACGATTTGAAGTTGTCGATAATAAGCACGTCGAGGCGCTTTGCAAATTACCTCCCGAAGACAACGAATAAAGAAATCCTACCTTTCTCTAAAACTCATTGAGAAGATTCAAAATCGAACTGCGGATAATAAAGTTTTTCCTTACGAAACAAAAAAAGTTACAATTGAAGCTTCTAAATACTATTGTTCGGGTAGGCTAAGGAGTTTTAAATTGTCCAACAAAAATTCTTATAAATAAGAGGTTTGTCATTAAGGATGCAATAGCGGTTAATACAACGGGCGTCCTTTAAGGAAGTTCATTAGATCCATTGTTTAATTAGGAGATGACTATGGATACTGCAAATATTGTTAGATGGTTGGAAGGGGTTCCTTTCTTCGCAAATTTTAAACCAAAAGAATTAGAAGATCTTGCTTCTAGGCAAAGTCTTTTTTTTAAATTTGAAGAAAACCAACGGATAATTGAAGAAGGAGATACCGATCAAGCTCTTTATATCATCTTAAGAGGTTCGGTTTTGATAACTAAAACGATGCCAGATAAAGAGGTCACGCTTACCAAATTGAACCAGGGAGCGGTTTTTGGAGAAATGTCATTACTTAGATTAGGAAAAAGAACATCTAACGCGGTGGCGGACACTTCAACTATTCTTATGGGAATAAAACTTGACACGCTAGAAGGAATGGATTTTAAATTACAAGTCAAATTTAAGGACCAACTCCTTAAGGTAGTTCTTAAAAGGTTTGAAACGGTCAATAACAAATATACAGAATTGTTGAATCGGTCGGGTTTATAATTAAAAGTTGATTGGTAAGACGAAGCGCGTATTCGAATAAACCTATTCAACAAGAATCGTTTGCTTTTCGAAAGTATCTAAAGTTTAGCGGAATCGGGAAAATCTATTGTTAAGCGATTGGATGGAATCGCGAATTCATTTTCGTTGCAAATACGTACCAATGCTGAATTAATCTCACCCTTAAAAAGAAAATAATTATTTGCCAACCTACCATTCACTTTGACGTTGACCATAAGATTTAATGAACTAGCGTTTATTTCGCTAAATCTTACATTAACTTCGTGAAAGTCGGGAGGAACTTTTTCAAGGCGATCCTTAAACTGCTTTTGCATTTCAGTTTCGAATAATTGCGGGATTTTGTTGGAAATTTTTGACTGAGAGTCGTGCCCCAATTCAAATTCGACTAGCAAATTAAAACCGGTCGATAAATTTATAGGTTTTAAGTTTAAAAACTCATGTGTTGGATAAAACTTTTTAGAACCGTCGCTTAAGACTACGACTTGTTCCATCGTTTGAGATAGAACCATTCCATATGTTTTATCTGATAAAAATACCCAATTACCTTTTTGAGTTGGGAACCAATATTCGTCTTTTGCGACGGGACGAGAATATTCTTCGACTAAGTAAGATACTGGAATTGAAATAGTTCCGTTTTCCAAATTGATGTTTTCTAAAGTTGTGTACATTCCAATTTCTTTCACTAGCCAAGGAATCCCATTCCAGATGATCCTTTCCCCTTCCTTAACCGGCCCGAGATTCATTACCATTTTTAGTTCGTGGAAAAACTCGGGAATGATTTGCCGAGATGTCCAAAAGACCGCGAGTAAAATCAGGGAGACAACGCTTAAAAGGAGCCAATCGTTGCGTAAATATAAGACCAGCACGCTAGACGAAATACACGCCGCCATAGTTAGGAATCCATAGGCTGTTTTAACTGCTTTTCCAAACGGCGAACGTTGGTCCAGTAATTTCCCAATTCGGTTAAGAATCCACCATAGTCCTATAAAAGCTCCGAAAGCGAATAAAATGTTTTTTCCGCGCACGCTGAAAAAATTTCTTAAAAACTCTGAAGTTATATCGACAAGAGTTTTTTTGTCTCCTTCCAGTAGACTGAGTTCTTGATGCGCCGTTTCAAGTTCCAACTCCAAAATTTTGGCGTTGTATTTTATTTTTAAGTTTTTCAACCGTTCTTGAAATTCATTGAGTTGATTGGAATTGGTTAAGGTCAATGGACCTCGAACTTGGGCAATTTCATCTATAGTTTTATTGGCTTGTTCGGATACTTCAATTTTTCTTTCTAACTGTCGAATTTTTTCTTGTAATTGGTCTATCTTCCTTGGTTTTTCGGAAAGCCTATGAAGAATATTGATCAGAGGTTTGGTTAAATCTTGGAGTTTTAGTAACCAACTGTCTCTCGATTTGTTTTGAGATAATATATCTTGGTCGGAAAGCTGAGTGGAGCGAACCTCGAAGCTATTATTTAGGCGATCCAATTCAATTTGCAGTTGAGCAATTCGTTCCAATGTATCTCGAGTGGGAATGCTTTTATTTAATTTGTCTAAAGCCTCGTCGATAGCGGAGCTTTTTTGAATGATTTGAAATAATTCAGTTTGAACGATTTCTTTTTTTCGAGAAGCGAGATCATGAATGGAATCGTCCGAGCCTTTTTCTTGGGCGTTAGCGGGAAGAGATAAAAAGGCAAATATAAATATAAGCAAGAAGTGGGAAACGATACAACTGAATTGGAATCTATTTAAAGAAAGATATTTCATGAATATTTCTAAAAAATTATAGGACTATCGTTTTCGCTAAGAGCAAATCCAATTGAATTAAGCTTTATCTAACTGATGTCTTATTAATTTTTTGAACTTAAATTTGCCGAACAACAATTCTTCATAGAAAAAGTTGCTGTTCGGCGAAATAAAGAAACACGATTAGTTTTAGTAGAATCTTATTGAGCTGATTTTGACGGCAGTAACAAAAGTTTATAAACAACAAAACCAAAGACGATAACTCCAGATATAAAAAAACTTGCCCCGGATAGTTGGGCGACGATTCCCACGGCTTCTTTTGCCGCTCCGGTAGATCCCATACTTGGCGCAAGAGATCCTGCCAATAACCAAAATATTCCGTAACCTAAACTCCCAAAACCGCTCAAAATAGACACTCCCATTTGTATTTTAGGAGCAAATCCTAACCAGGCAACAATCAAAGAAAATACGATGGCGATGGCTCCCATTGTTTGTGAATGCAAGTGAGCGCGCTTGTAATAGACCCATGATTTTTTCGTAACTTTGTCGGCTTTCGCTTGATCGCCTTTGTATTTGGTTGTTATGGCGCCGGTCGCTTCATTTTTTAAATAATCTTTTAAAGAGTGTTCACAACATCCAAAGGATAATCCTAACGAACCGCCGAAAAGGATAGCGATTAATGCGAGTATCACCCCATATTTGATGTGGGAAAAATCAATAGTCATTGGTTCTCCTGGGAAAAATAAAATTAAAATAGTCTTTTAATAATGGCCCAACGATAATCCATTTAAGAAAAGTAGAGAATCGATTGGTCCGCGATTCCCTTTTGCAAAGTACATTTATGATATTATATTTCATTTCTTATAATGTTAAAGCGTTGATTTTGTGATTTTTTATGCCAAATGAATTGATTTTTACTGTAGACGACGATCCTCAAATTCGAAGCCTTTTAAAAATTTGGTTAGAAGAAAAAGGTTACCGGGTTACGGATTTTGAAAATGGAGAGGATTGCCTTAAAGCATTAGAAGAGGATCCTATTGCAATTGTTTTAGATTTAATGATGCCTGGAATAGGAGGATTGGAAACGTTAGAAGGCATTCAAAAAGCGGATAGGGATATTCCCGTTATTATGGCAACCAGCATTGATAATGCCGAAACGGCTGTGAAAGCTATAAAAATGGGAGCGTACGATTATATTGTTAAGCCATTTGATGAAACGAGATTGCTTACTACATTAGATAAAGCCATAGAGCAATTTTCCCTAAAACGAAAGATCCATAGATTAGAAGAGGAATTACGACAGGGGGCTAATCCACAAGGAATTATAGGGAAAAGTAAAGCCTTGGACGACTTATTAGTAAAAACGCGGAAAGTAGAAAATAGCAAAGCTAGCGTTTTAATCTTAGGAGAAAGCGGGACAGGAAAAGAGCTGATAGCGCGTGCCATACATCAAAATAGTCCCTATTCAAAGGGATTATTTGTAGACATTAACTGCGGAGCAATTCCTGAAACTTTGCAAGAAAGCGAATTGTTTGGTCATAAAAAAGGCGCTTTTACAGGGGCTACGGAATCGCGCATCGGAAAGTTAGAGTTGGCTAATAACGGAACCCTCTTTCTGGACGAGGTGGCCGAAATGAACCTAGAAACCCAGGCAAAATTTCTTCGGTTCTTGCAAGAAAGAAATTTTGAACGGGTTGGGGATAATCAAAAGATTCTTGTTGATACACGAGTAATAGCCGCTACCAATAAAGATTTGAAATCTGAAGTGGAGCAAGGTCGTTTTCGAGAAGATCTTTATTATAGATTAGCTGTTTTTCCAATGGAAATTCCTCCTTTACGCAACCGTGTTGAGGATATTCCTTTGTTATGCCTACATTTTTTAGAAAAATTCAAGGAAGAATTAAATAAGGAAATTTTTTCTTTCACTCCTGGCGCTATGGCTGCCCTTAAAAGCTATCGATGGCCGGGGAATATAAGACAATTGGAAAATGCCATTTACCAGGCCACGATAATCAATGAGACAGGAGCAATCGATTTAGATTGTTTACCTGATGAAATATTTCAGGAAGTTGCTCCAATAATTGTTTCTTCGCCAAAAAACTCAAACGTTAAAAATGACGATAAATCTGCAACCGAATCTTCTCTCAGCAAAGAAAGTTCTCAAATAATTCCTTATGAATCCGTTTTGGAACAGACTTTAAAGAACGCATTAGCTGTCACGGATGGTAACGTGCTCCAAGCAGCCAAAGAATTGGGTTTGGGAAAAAGCACTGTTTATCGAATGCTTAAGAAATATAACCTGGGATAGATGAGAAAACTTTTACAAAATTAGATTTTTTAAAGTGAAAGAGTCAAGGTTTCTCGGTTAAGATAAAGTTATCGAATCTTAATAATTTGATTTTTTCTCTTTTTTTGCTTGTTTTCAATTATCAGGTTTGATGTTTTTGGCGGCATTGACAATTTTATGAATGTTTTCGGCAGTATTGTTCGAAACCAAAACTCCCAAAATGGAAAGTAAAACGATCATTATTACTGACGACATGATCGTTTCATTCCGTAATTCGTCATACATCGCAAAAGCTTCAGCTTCATCCAATTCCGCAAGGATTCCCCATTTTAATCCGAGAATTTCCAACGGACTGTACGCGCTTAATACGCTAACCCCTCGATAACCATTGAATGTAGAAAAACCTGATTTACCTTTTATAGCGGCTATGGTTCCAGGAGTAGTGATTTCGTTTATGCCAATCGAAATATTGAGGGCTTTGGATTTTTCAATTAATTCAGGTTTGACCTTTAATGTTTGGAGTTGTTCAAAGTAATGATGAGGATTATCTAAAAACAAACGCGAATTACTTCTTAACTTATAATCCTGTCCGATCAAATAAACTTCACCTTTACCAGCGTGATTGCCTGTCATTATATCGTCGATTTTTTCGATAGAAACTTGAAATATGAGAACGCCTGTTAATTTTTCTCCACTGTACATGGGAGACGCGATAAAAGCTGCAGGAGCATTATAAGAAGGGGCATAAGTTTCAAAGTCTTCCATAATGACGGCATCTCGATCATTGGTTTTTAAAGCAGATTTGAAGGCTCGGCCAATAGGGGTGTTAGCGTAAGGACCTGTTTTAAGACTTGTAGCATAATCGATTTCCTTATAAACCGAGTAGACTATGAATCCTGTTTCCGGCTCAACTAAAAAAATATCGTAGTAACCAAAAGTTTCTAAAAGTTGGCGGATATATGGGTGGTATTCTTGGTGAGCTTCGGAATAAAGGCTGTCGCCATCTGCTCTATCGAGTTTGTGTTTTTCGCCAATAGGATATTTATTTTCCGAAATATATTGAGATTGAAGAATTTGCGACGTTTTTCCATAGGGATACCACCCCTTCAAGTCTAATTCGTCGGCTCCATGCGTCATTTTTACTTGATAACGATAACGATCGCGTAATTTGTTTTCATATTCTGAAGTCAGCTTTCCTTCAGATTCTTTGAATGCATTTACAAATCCCATGGTGAAATCTTCCATGGCTGAAACGACAGTGAAATTACTAGAGAATATAATGGCTTGCTTTTTCATTTGATCAAAATAGTTTTCTATTTGTCGTTTCTTTTCTTCTTTTAAAGAGGACAATCGCTCTCGGTTGGTCTTGAAAAGTTCAGTCTCAATTTTATTAAGATTTAAATAATTAGACGCAAGCGTTGCAATTACTACAACCCATATGACGAGGACGATTAGCTTATTGCGGATGGGCCAAGAAACGTCTTGGTTTTCAATTTTCTTAACAGTCTTTCTAGTTTTTGTGAAAATATTTTTTTGATTTTTTTGCTCAAAATCAGAATCATTTGCGTTTCCGTTTTTTTCATTTTGCAAAATAGTATCTTGGCGATGCAATTCGTTCTCAAATCCATTTGTGTCTTTAATTACCAGGGAGTTGGGCGATAAACCCGTAATATTCACAATTAAGATTCCTCAAAAAGTTTAGCGTTGAAGACTCTGGACTATTTTTAGCCCTACTTTTTCATTCAAAAGTTAGTATTTCTATAAAATAAAACCTTACAATATTTTTCAAAAAATTTAAAATGAATTTTTAAAATGTTTAAATATAGTTACTTATGCGATAAAAAAGTAGACCGATCGGTTTATTTTTTTATTTTATATAGAATGATCGGTTTACTTTTATTATGCTGTGTAATGTTTTAAGAGGATTGAAGACAAAGTTGCGATGAAATGATTACATTCATAAAATTAAATTTAATAATTTGGTAAATAGAGATGCCAAAAACTTTAAAGAAAAGCGAAAAAATAGTTAGGGCGGCGATGGAGCTGTTTTACAAAAACGGTTTTCATGCCACAGGAATTGAATCTATTTTAAAAAAGGCGAGAGTTTCAAAAAAAACTTTGTATGCGTACTTTGATTCCAAAGATGAGTTGATCCTTGCGGTTTTAAAATACCGCTCGGATCAATTTAGAGACTACTTTTGGGAAATGGTTCGAGAAAGGGCTAAATCGCCTCGAGAACAATTGCTCGTTATATTTGATTTGCAAAAAGAATGGTTTGAAAGTGGCAAGTTTTACGGTTGTTTATTTATCAATGCTGTAGGCGAGTATTCTAGACAAGGCAATCCTTTTAGAAAGCTAAGTCAAACTGTAAAGGTGGAAACTTACGAATATATAAAATGTTTGTTGGAAGAGATGAGACATCCTAACCCTCTATCTGCCGCCGAGAAAATTAACCTTCTGTTTGAGGGAGCTATTGTTACGGCGCAAGTATCAGGTGAATCCCGAAGCGCTGATACGGCAAAAGAAATAGTTAATACAATACTTGACGCCGACATGGACGGTCAGTGATAGAAAAACAACTATAGTTTAATTTATTAGAATTCTCTAGGAAGGCGCCAAGGAGGCGAGGCCTCCAAGGCGTCGGGGCAATTTTGTGAAGGCTATTAAAGGTTAGAGTTTTAAAACGGAAGGTTAATAGGTTTATCCGGAAAAATTGCTTTATATCTTAATAAAGTTTTATTCTGCTTGAACCAATCCTTCGCTTTCTGTTTGATCCGAATGTTTAATTCGTCTATATGTGATATTCGTTCGAATGTGCTTCATTTCGTCGGTATTCAAATTCCCGTCTCCGTGGACGTCGATTTTTTCTGAGCTTTCTAATCTTCGACTTTCCTGCAAGTTTTTTTGTACTTCGGCAAAATCAATATTAGGGGCATCCGATTGGCTTTTTATTTTTGAATGAATTCTTCCGGTGTAAAGAGCTCGATCAAACATTCGGTTATTTAGAGTTCGATCAATCATTTCGAAAATCATAAAGCCTCCTTTGATCTATTTTTTATCGGCAAAAACTTTTCTTTTAATTTATTTATGAAAGAAATGTGCCAAACCTTAGAGATTGAAAGCCATTTTTTTTTATTGTCCAATAAATTTAATGAAATCAATGGTTTTCAAGGTAAAAAAAAATCTTTTTTTAGAACCAGGAAAAGATAAATGATTTATATAAGAAATAATGGGAAAATTTTTCTAGAATCTGAGGCGCTAACGACCATTTATTGCCTTTAAGTCTCTATAGTG
Organism: uncultured Nitrospinota bacterium; assembly: GCA_964570665.1. Taxonomy (GTDB): domain Bacteria; phylum Nitrospinota; class Nitrospinia; order Nitrospinales; family JAJDAT01; genus JAJDAT01. The sequence continues at coordinate 76,889 of CAZMZH010000011.1, forward strand.
TATTTTGATTTTGTTGTTTGATCCGACTTTCCTAAAATTTTATTAGCTTTCCGTTCAAACTTTTCTAAAGCTTTCTTTTCTCTTTTAGTATCCTCAATGATGATTTTGAGTTCTGCTTCAAATTCATTTATCAACTGTTTCCCGCAGGTAGTTCCTTCCATTATTTTTTTAACTTCTTCCAAAGTGATTTTTGCTCCTGTTGATTCAACGAATTGGCCATCCAAACTCGGTTGTCTTGGTTCTATTTTGTCTATTTTACGGATTTTTTCATAAACCATTGATCCTCCTTTTAGCGGCGTTTTTCGATAAAATTTTTCGTCCTTAAGTTACTTTATGGATTATTTGAGGAAAAACTTTAGCGGTTATGGAGGAGTTTTTTGCGTTTATAAATTAACTAAACAAATTACAACGATTTTGAATCCAAGAAAAAAAATATAAATAAAATCTCAACTCATCAGATGGTTTTAAAAATACAATCGAGGAGATTTATTAAAATGTAAAAAGTAAAATTATTAGTAGAGAGATTATGCTTTTTGATTCATTCAATTAAAAAAGGAATTGTAAAAGAGAAAGGGATAGTTCCCAATTTTATAAAGATTGTTAGTTTGCGTTTTCTGGGTTTGTTTATTATCTTCTCTGCAAAGCTTCTAACTCATCTAGAGAAAACTCGCCATCATCGTCAATATCTGCTAGATTAAAAACGTTCGAAGACTCGTTGCTCTGACTGCCAGACACTCCATAGAAAGTTTCTAAATCTGAATCGTTAACTAGGCCGTCGTCTTTTTCTGATTTGTTTATTTGTTCTACGACGAGCTTAGCTTTAAGCGCTCTTAGTTCCTCTAAGGTGATTTCTCCGTCGCCGCTAAGGTCTACCTGTTGAAAACCTTCAAGTAATCGTTCATTTTCGCGTTTTTGTTCGACATATTTATGAATGTCTTCAAAGTCTAATCCACCACTAGAGTTGGTATTGAAACTCTCTAATTGAGTTTCTGAATTTTGCTTTAAGCCATTATTTACTAGAGAGTTTAATCCAAGCATTGCGTCCATTCCGTGTTCTCCCAAATGAGTATTTCTATTAGAGGTATATTGGCGCTCAGCATTTTTATGAAAAAATCATGCCAAAAATACGAAATTTTAAGGGAGTATTGATGGAAATGATATAACTCTCAAAATATCAGTAGTTTTTAATTATGTTTATAGAGGTATTTTTCTTATATAGGAGAGCATGTATTGATGAAGATAGCCAATCGACTATGAACTATTTTCTCTTATTACAAGAGGAAAGTGTTAATTTTTCCGTTTAGGGAATAGATTGAAGTGGGGAATATAGAGGTTGTCAAATTGCTATAAAGGAAACAAGATTTGGCCCAGGGTGTTGATATCTTAAGTTCTCTTAAATACCGTTAACTTCAGCTTAATTTTTAGTCTTTTTTATTTTTTTGGAAGAAGCGACGAGCTTTATTTCATAGCCTAAGGTGTTTAATACATTATCTAAGGTAGAAAGTTTAGGATTTCCACCTTCAGAAAGGCCACGATAAAGAGCCTCGCGTTTTATTCCAGTTTTTTGAGCTAATTCAGTAAACCCGCCATTGGCTTTTACACACTCTCGTAAGCCATCCAAAAATAGCCCTTTATCATCATCCTGCAATAAATCGTTGAGGTAAGCGACGGCGGCTTTTGGGTCTTTCCAAAGTCTTTTTAAAAGGCTATCTTCCCGCTTTTTATTTTGAAACCTTTCATTTGACGATTCTTCTACCAATGGTTTTTTGTCGGCAAGAAGATTAAATTCATTTGAGTCTTTTTCAAAGCGTCTTAGATTAAAATCTTTAAAAAATTTTGATTTTTTGTTTTCAAATTTTTGAATTAAGTTTTCAGGTTTATCTATTTCATTTGAAATAATATTCTTAAAAAAAACAATAGCTCTAATGAGATCGGTTTTTTGATCTGAGCTCAAGGTACCTTTTCTAGAGTTTGTTTTTCTGCATGCATTAGCCGCTTTTTTACATGTTTCAAAAAACAAAACTAATAAGGAATTTAAAGCCTTGTCCCTTTTGGTTTTTATTCCCAATTGGGAATAAATCTCGTAAGAAAATCCCATTTTATCAATAAAAGTAGAACTATTTTGTAAATAGCTGGTAAAAGAAGGACTTTTAGTAACTACTTCAATAATCGAATTATAAAGAGAATATGATTCGTATTTTTTTTTCATGTGTTTTGAATTTTTTTATCGCCAGCTAAAATGCAAATTGGCTAATTTTTTTTATCCCATAGTAAACTCGGTATCCAGGACCAAAATCAAATCTTATTTAGTCAGACAAAGTCGATAAAGCTTTTTTGGTTTCAGCTGAATCGGGATCCAGTTTTAAACTTTTCTTTAAATAGAAAACTCCAAGTTCTGGTTGGTTTAATTGATTAATATAAACTGAGGCTAGTTGCCGCATAAAAAAGGCATTTTGGGAGTCTTCATCGACTAATTTTTTTAAGATCTGGACAGCCTCTTTTGTTCTTCCCCATTTTATTAATATTGACGCTTTATTATTTAGCGCGGCAAGGTTTTTGGGATCTGTTTCTAAAGTTTTGTTTAGTATATTTAGAGCTTCTTTATTTCGGCTTTGTAAGGTATATAAAGCTCCCAATTCCACTTTTGGGAAAGACCGACCCGGGAACTCTTTTATAACATCTAAATAAATTTTTTCCGCTTTTTGAAACTTCATTTGTTTTTGATAAACTTTAGCCATATAGAGCTTTGGACTAGGATTAGCGGGAACAAATGTTTGGGCTTTCCTAAAGAGCGGCAAGGCCTTATTAAATTTTCCATCATCTAAATATACTTTTCCTAATGCGGTAAGAGCTGTTGGATTGTTAGGACTTTTTAAAACACTGTCCTCCCACAAAGCTTGATTAGATTCAAAATCTCGGATTCTTTCCCAACTTAAGCTCATATTGAGAGTAAATAAAACTCCTAATATTACATACAGGAAAAAATAATTCTTCGCGTTAAAATTTGCTTTCTTTGCGTAAACTCTTATTGCCGAAAATATAGCTAATAACAAACCTAAATAAGGTATATATAGCCAACGATCAGCCATCATTTGAGCTAGTGGAGCTATACGAGAAACCGGTAATAGCGAGATTAAAAACCAACTTAAGCCAAAAAATATAGTTAGGTTTTTTTGGCGATATATCTTTAATAACAGTCCGAAGCCTACTATCCACAAAAAGGCCCATATCACCTTTAAATTTAAAGGCGATATGAAAATAATATCTGCATACCATACGTTTAGGTTTAATGGGAGAAATAGCTTAATCAGATATTCTTTAAAGATTACGACCATGCTGTATAAGGAATGGATTCCATCGCCTTCAACTCTTACTTTAATTCCTTTCCCCGATGAATGGCTCATAAGAGTTATTGCAGAAAAAATGAGGCTTATAAACCAAAAGGGCCATTTATCCCAAATTGCTTTTTTTAATGGAATTTTTGTATAGCAATATTCATATAATACTAACAATAGAGGAAGGATTATTATGGATACTTTTGCTAACAAACCTAAGGTAAATAAAAAAGCGGAAAGAATTTTCTTTTGAAATTGAACGAACAAAATGAATGCAGCTATAAAAAACAAAAAAGAAAGTAGATTTTTGAGTTCTGATACCCAGGCTACGCTTTCTACATTAACTGGGTGTATTAGGAAAAAAAGGCTCGTCAAACAGGTTGTAAAAAAAGACTTTGTTAAGTGGTAAATTAGTATATGAACCAATAAACAATTCAATATATGCAAAACAAAGTTAGTTACGTGATATCCAACTGGGTTTAGTCCAAATAATTTATACTCTAAGGCAAAAGAAAATAAGGTGAGAGGGAGGTAGTCCCACTTATAAAATGAAGAAAAGATTCCAACCAAGTTTTGGGGGTCGGTTGTTTTTATAAGTGGATTGTTTTGGATGTAATGGAAATCGTCAAAAATAAACTGGTTTTTAAACGAGAAATAATAAAGACATATACCTACAAAAATATAAATAGCAAAGGATGTAATATGTTTTAATTTATCGCTGTAAATGCCTGATAGGTCCAATCGTGGGCTCTAAAAATTAAAGTTATACTTGTTTCGTAATGGTTGCATTCATGGTGAATATTTTGAAAAATGAATCATTTTGCTAACTTTGTTATATTTTTAGCCAGATTTGCTCGAGAGTTTTTTAATTTTGATTCGTGGGGTTATAAAACGAAATTTTCCTCCACTTGTTTGTTTTTAAAATGAAGGTAATCTAATAGGGTATGTATTAAAAAGTTAGCCTTTAGAGGGACCGCCTCGTCGGGGATTGCGGGTTCGATTACCTGGAGGCCTACCTCGACCACGAGGCGGGCGGGAACCATTTCTAGAAGCGCCATTCCTTCTTGGTGGCGGGCCAGTTCTTTCCTTTTCTGGTCTTGGTGGAGCGGCTTTGTAATCGACGAACAAATGATCTTCTGGCCATACGACGGGAATCTTATTCTTCAACGTCTCTTCTATTCGTTCCAAGTGTTGGATGTAGTCTTCACATCCTAATGAAATAGCGATGCCTTTTGCGCCAGCTCTCGCGGTTCTGCCAATTCTATGTATATAGTCTTCTGGGTCTTGAGGTATGTCATAGTTGATGACATGGCTGATATCGTCTATATGCAATCCTCTGGAAGCAACATCGGTCGCAATTAATATATCGATCTCGCCCGAACTAAACTTTTCCATAACTCGAATGCGCACTCTTTGGTTAACGTCGCCGCTAATTTGGGAGGCTTTATAACCGTTGTGGCTGAGTTGAGCTTCTACATTTTCAGCTGCACGCTTGGTGTTGCAAAATATGATTGTTTTTTCAGCGCCTTCTTTTTTAAGCAGTCCAAATAGTAGATTTAACTTTTCAGAAGAGCCTGCGTGATAAAGCGATTGTTCCACTTCGTCTACAACCACTTTTCCAGGTTCGATGACAACTTTTTCCGCATTATTCATGTGTTCGTAGCAAAGTTCCATAACTTGAAACGAAAGAGTTGCGGAAAATAGCATGGAGAGTCGACTATTGTATGGCGCAATATTTCTCAAGATATAACGTGTATCTTGAATGAATCCCATATCAAACAGTCTATCAGCTTCATCAATGACCAAAACTTTTACTGATTTTAAGCTGAAGAACTTCTGTTTATAGAAGTCTATTAATCTGCCAGGAGTGACAATGAGAATATCGACACCATTTTTAATTTTATTTTTTTGTTTTTCGTAATCAATGCCGCCATGAACACAAAGTGTTTTAAATTCGCAGTATTTACCTAAAACGTCTGCGTCTTTTTGAATTTGTCTGGCTAATTCGCGGGTAGGGGCTATGACCAGCGCTCTTGGAGCGACCCAACCGGCTTTTTTTGATTCAGGAATAGGATTTTTGATTAAATGTGTATAAAGGGAAATCAAAAAAGCGGCTGTTTTACCGGTTCCTGTTTGGGCTTGGCCCGCAACGTCTTTTCCTTTCAATGAGATAGGTAACGTTTTGGCTTGGATTGGCGTGCAGAATTCGAATCCAGCCTCGGCAATTCCTTTGAGGACTAATTCCGGGATTTCTAATGAATCAAATTTAACAAGAGACGGCGAAGTCAAATCGAAAGGCTAGTTCTAAATGGAGGGTTTTGTATGATTTCTGGAAACACTTATATTTGGTCAGATAATATTGCCTGTATTCTAAAAAGGTTTACCGAGGTTTGCAAGTTCAATTCTTTATTTTTATTGACGGGAAGGGTGATAAATGATTGAATGGCACTTTTTTGATAACTATACCTCCATAAATATTGTTGATTTGTTGGGCGGTTAAAAGCTTTTTAGTAAAGTTTAGGATTTAAAATGATAAAGCATGATGTGGTGATTGTTGGTTCTGGTTTGGCTGGAATGAGGGCAGCGTTAGAGGTTTGCAAAGAGTTGGACGTTGCCATATTGAGCAAAGTGTATCCTTCCAGGTCGCATTCCGGAGCGGCGCAGGGTGGCATAGCCGCTAGTTTAGGCAATGTCGAGAGCGACAGCTGGGAAGAGCATATGTTTGATACTATCAAGGGCGGCGATTATCTGAACGACCAAGATGCGGTGGAAGAATACGTTAAGGCGGCCCCAAGAGTAATTTATGAATTAGAACATATGGGGTGCGTTTTTAGCCGAATGGCAAACGGAAAAATCGCACAAAGAAGTTTTGGCGGACACTCCAAGCCTAGAGCTTGTTTTTCTGCTGACCGCACGGGCCATGCTGTTCTTCATGCTCTCCATGAACAAGTATTAAAACAAAGCAAATCAATTAAGATTTATTCCGAATGGAGTATGCATTCTTTAATAATAGAGGATGGCCAGTGCAAAGGGATTGTTGTCAGTAATATTCGAACTGGCGAGGTAGAAGTTATTCAAGGTAAGGCCGTCATCTTTGCTACTGGGGGTTATGGTAGGGTTTTTAAAATTACTTCTAATGCGTTCGCCAGCACTGCAGATGGCGCTATTGCCGCTTTTGAGGCGGGTCTTCCAATAGAAGACGCTGAATTTGTTCAGTTCCATCCCTCGGGTTTATTTAGGCAGGGAATTTTATTTTCTGAAGCCGCTCGAGGTGAAGGCGGTTATTTAACCAATGGAGCTGGCGAACGGTTTATGGAAAAATACGCTCCATCCAGAATGGAGTTAGCTCCAAGAGATATTGTAGCTCGTGCAGAACAAAGTGAGATTGATGCTGGAAGGGCAGGCGGAGGAAAAGGCCCAGGCGAGGGTTTCATTAATTTGGACCTCAGACATTTGGGCGAGGCTCGAATAATGGAAAGACTTCCCCAAATTAGGCAATTAGGCATAGACTTTATTGGCGTTGATTGCATTAAGGACCCGTTACCAATTCAACCAACAGCCCATTATTCGATGGGTGGTATTCCAACAAATAAATTTGGTCAGGTAATTGTTGATGCCGAGGGTACACACATGCCTGGATTTTTTGCGGCAGGCGAATGCGCTTGTGTTTCGGTTCATGGTGGAAATCGTTTAGGGACAAACTCTTTGCTAGAAGCTGTAGTATTTGGAGAACGTGCTGGCAAGGCAGCATTGGAATACGCTAGCAAAACTGGTTTTGAGAAAATCAACGAAAGCCATCAAAAGACTGAAGTTCTAAAGATTATGGAAGACGTTTATCAAAGCGAAGGAACTGAAAGCTATAATGATATTCGTAACGAAATGAAAGAAATCATGATGGCCAACTGTGGAGTTTTTCGCGATGAAGAAAAACTAAAAGTTTGCGTCGACACGATTAAAAAACTGCAAGTACGTTATAAAAAAGGTAAAGTAACGGATAAAGGAAAGCTGTTTAACACCGAGATTTACGAAATCCTTGAATTAGGCAATATGCTTAAAATGGCGGAGATTATTTCCACCGCCGCTTTGGATAGAAAAGAATCGCGTGGCGGTCATTTCCGAACGGACTACGATAAAAGAGACGATGAAAACTTTTTAAAGCATTCTATGCTTTATAAGAACGAAGACGATTCTATTGATATTAAATATAAGCCTGTTGTCATTACCAAATATCAACCAAAAGAAAGAACTTATTAATGACCACTTTTAGGATCAAAAGATATAATCCGGAAAAACAACCCGAGCCTTATTTTGATGAGTTTGAGGTTGACACGACGGAGGGAATAACCGTTTTGGATTGTCTCAACGAGATTAAGTGGACCCAAGACGGTAGTTTGTCTTATCGGATGTCGTGTCGAAGCGCTATATGTGGATCATGTGCGATTAAATCCAATGGTCATGCAATTTTAGCCTGTCAACGACAAGCGGAGCATGTTGCCGATAAAGACGATACAATAACTATAGAGCCTTTGGGCAATATGAAACCCATTAAGGATTTAGTCGTCGATTTCAAGCCCTTTTGGGAAAAAATAGATAAAGTCAAACCCTATTTACATAACGACACTGCCCCACCTGTAGAAAAAGAACGAACTCAATCTCCTGAAGAATTTAGACTCATTGACGACTCCAGCACTTGTATTATGTGCGGCGCTTGTTACTCGGATTGTAATGTTTTAGAGGTTGATGATAATTTCTTAGGGCCGGCCGCATTGGCCAAAGCGCAACGGTTTGTTAATGATTCTAGAGATAATGCAACTCTGGAACGAGTTAAAGCATTGAGCGAACCTGGCGGCATTTGGGATTGCACTCATTGTGGAGAGTGTGTCGAGCGTTGCCCAAAACCAGCTCAACCTTTTTATCGTATCAAAGAAGTTATGGCTACTGCTTTAGAAGAAGGTGTTCATAATAACAATGGGGCAAGGCATGCCTTGTCATTTACAAAGTCTGTTAAGCATAGCGGGCGATTAAACGAGAATCAACTGCCCGTCGAATCAATGGGTTTCTTTAATATAAAAGGTCTTTTGGAACTGGTTCCAGTTGGCATCAGAATGTTGCTAAAAGGTAAAGTTCCACCAATCATTCATAGATCTATTAAAGGAGCCGACGACGTTAAGCGAATTTATAGGGAGTTAGGAGAATGAAGTTTGCCTTATTCACCGGATGTGTCGCCAAAGGCGCTACTCGGGAATTGATGATATCTACAATGAAAGCCGCAGATGGGCTTGGCATTGATTTTGTTGAAATGAAAAGCGCCTCTTGTTGCGGAGCTGGGGTGGTTTCTGAGAAGAGTCCCATTCTAAATGACGCGTTGAACGCTCGGAACTTTGCAATTGCCGAAGAGCAAGGATTGGATTTGATTACCATTTGTTCCACTTGTCAGGGCAATTTGAAAAAATCCGAATGTAAGATCGATTCGGATACCGAATATAAAAATAAAATAAACGGTGTCTTAAAGGATGGCGGTCATCAGTATCAAGGCGGTAAAATCAACATCAAACATTTTGCCCATATTTTATCGACTCCAGAAGGATTGGAGCTCCTGAAATCGAAGTTAAAGAAACCCTTAAAAGGGTTAAAAGTCGCCGCGTTTTACGGTTGTTATGTATTACGTCCCTCAGGTCTGTCTGACTTCGACACTCCCGACGATCCGCATGGCATGGAAGATATTTTTGAAGCGCTTGGAGCCACACCTGTTTATTACGAAAGTAGGATCAAGTGTTGTGGGTTTCCTATTATCATGATGAATAAAACCGCATCTTTGGATATGGCAGGCAACGCCTTGTTGGACGCAATTCAAAGCGGGGCCGACGTTGTAGTAACCGGTTGTCCATTGTGCCATTTGAGTTTGGATTCTTACCAACCAGAAATTCGCAAACTCAAAGAAAAAGGTTATGATATTCCGATTCTGCATCTTCCCCAGTTAATTTCTCTTGCCTTGGGCCATTCGCCTAAAGAACTTGATATGCATAAACATATCATTGGCGGAGAAAGAATAATGGAAAAAGTAACTGCCTAATACGACTACTGTATTATTACTAAAAATAGGATCGGCTCTCGAATTAACTTTTCGTGTTAAAATTTCTTTAACACGGACCAACCTTTGTTAATTTATCCGATTCTAAAGATTGACTCCCACAAGACTTAAAATAAAATATTCCTTCTTTTTTCTAGGGCTATTTGTGTTTTTAGCCGTTTTGGCTGTTCCTTCTGAAATGCCTCCTTCTGCGCACAAGCTTACCGCTATTGTTGCTTTAATGGCTATTTGGTGGGTAGGCGAAGCGGTCCCTATTCCTGTTACAGCCTTAATACCTTTAGTTCTATTCCCTTTATTAGGGATCATGTCGGCAAAAGAAATTGCTCCAAATTATTCGAACCATTTGGTATTTCTTTTCTTTGGGGGGTTTTCAATCGCCATTGCGATGGAAAAATGGGGACTCCATAAGCGTATCGCGCTAAACATCATTTTGGCAATAGGCGGAAATCCAGAACGAACTATTTTAGGTTTCATGTTAGCCACAGGCTTTCTTTCTATGTGGATATCAAATACAGCTACCGTGTTAATGATGTTGCCTGTAGCTATAGCGGTGATAAAAGAATTAGCCGAAGGCGCAACTATGAAAGGTTTTGAGAGTCCGGAAAGCTCGAAATTAATTGAGAAAAGTCTTGGTTGCGCTTTAATGCTGGGCATCGCTTATTCCGCAAGTATTGGCGGTGTTGCAACATTGATTGGCACTCCCCCTAATGTTGTTTTAGCCGGTTTATTTAAGAATTATTCACAAGGAGCCGCTGAAATACCTTTTGGGAAATGGATGATATTTGCCTTGCCATTAGCTTTGACTTTTATAATTTTTGTGTGGGTATTTTTATGTCGATTTGGCTCTGATATACCCATGAGACAAATTGATTTTAAGTTCTCACGAGGTGTTTTATCGGAACAAGTCGATAAGCTTGGGACTTTTAGTAGAGAAGAAAAGTTTGTGGCCTGGATATTTGGGATGACAGCCGTACTATGGATATTTAGAAAACCTTTAAAATTTTCAGATTGGACTATTCCTGGCTGGTCGCAATCGTTTACCGATCCCAGTTTAATTCAAGATTCAACTGTAGCGATGGCAATGGCTCTACTACTTTTTTGCGTGCCCTTAAACTTATTTGGGAAGCTTGAATCTAAACAAGAGAAAGAGGTTTTCGCGCTTGATTGGAAAACGATAGAAACAAAAATGCCTTGGGGAATTCTTTTATTATTTGGCGGGGGGTTCGCATTAGCGGCTGGTTTTGGTAAAACCGGGTTAGATCAGTGGATTGGATCGCAATTATCCAGAATTTTTGAATTGCCTATTTGGGCAATCATCTTCGTTGTATGTTTTCTGGTTACTTTTCTTACAGAGCTTACGTCTAACACGGCAACGGCAACAATGATATTGCCGATTCTTGGAGCAATGAGCGTTAAAGGAAATATTGATCCTATTTATTTAATGTTTCCAGCGGCTTTGGCCGCTTCTTTTGCTTTTATGCTTCCGGTTGCAACTCCACCCAACGCTATTGTTTTTGGTTCAGGTTGGGTAACTATTTCTAAAATGGCAAGAATTGGCGTTGTTGTAAATATAATGGGATCTATAATAATTACTTTTTTCACAGTGTTCTGGTTACCGCTAATTTTTAATTAAATATTTGAAAAATAAATTTTTTGAATTTGTGGAAAAAAATAAATCATACCTATTGACTTTTTGCGATATGGGAACATATTAATCATATAAATTTCTTTAAATAAGGAGGGTCTGTAAAATGATTAATCCACCTTATTGCTTGGTTTCTCCTAGATATTATTAATTTTTAATAGAAAGGTGAATTTAAGAAAATTTATTTAGGTTTTTAATTTAGTTATTAATCTTTTTGGAGGGGCTATTATGAGTTTAGGTCCGCCAGATATCTAGGTTTGCTTGAAATTAAATTTAATAATCTAATTAACTCATCTTTATGAGCGACTCCCAATAAAATGTTTGGAGTTTTTAGGCGCGCTAGCCGATTGGCTAGCGCGCCTTTTTTATTCTTAAATAATTTAAACCTTTTTGAGCGGGAATATTATTCGGATCGATTTTTAAAATATTTTTAAAAACCTCAAGAGCTTTTTCATTTTTTTCTATTCTAAGTAAGGAACTTGCAATTCCTAAAAGAGTGTCTACATTGTTTGGGAACAATGCATTGGCTTTTTCAAAAGCGTTCAATGAGTCGTTAAATCGATTTTGAAAAAACAACATCTTCCCATAGTTTAAATAATTAATATAATTGGTTGGAAAAAAGTCTATAGCTTTTCGAAAACTCGACTCAGCATTAGCGAATTTTTTTGAATTGAAAAAAGATTTAGCCAGTAAAGTGTAAACCGTGTCTGTGGCTTGTAATCCATCATTAATGGCTCGTTGTATAAAGCTTATAGCGTTTTTAAAATCTTTTTTAAAAAAATAGGCCCTACCCAGTTGCCATAAAGTATCGCTAATATTGAAAGACTTTTCTAAACTTATTTTCAAAAATTTCTCGGCCAAATCAAGGCGATTTAGGTTGATATATACCACTCCCTTGACGAAATCAGCGTAACCCTGCTCGTTTAACTGTTTAGATATTCTTGTGTTGGAATTTAAAAGGGATTTGGTCCAATTTTGGTTGTTTTTTTTAAACTGAATTATAGGCGTTTTTTCGGAATAGGGGATAATTTTCTTTTGAATTAATTTGTTAAATGTTAATTGAGCGGCAAGGAAATGCCCCGCAGGTGTCCAGTGAATGACCTTAGGATAATTTAAAGGAATGAGGTTTTGATATTGTATTTCAGTAAATGGTTTTAATAAATCAAGCCAATAAATATTATCCTGATAGCCAAAAGAAAAAGGTTTAAAATCATTTGAATAGTTTTCCAATCTTAAAATTTCTTTTGGGGAAGGGATCGTTAAAATTAAAAGTTTTGATTTTTTTTTGCTTAATATGTGCGCAAATTTTTTTAACCCAATACTGTATAAAACTGCTTCCTTTTGCCTAAAGGAAGAGCGTTTTATTTCTCCATAATCAGTCTTCCATTGAAAAACGTCTTCCTGGTTCCAGTCCGAAGTTTTCAAAATGGTATCAAAGTTTATTTTTGAGGTTTTGCTGGGAAGAGCATTATCTAGGGTTAAATTTTTTCTAAAATGATTTTCTAAAATTCTTAAAAGATGAGAAATTGAAAAGAGTTTGTCATAAAAGGGTAAGTTTTGAATATTGTTTAGTATTGTTGCCGACGTGGTATTTAGATTTTGGTTAAAGCTTAATCCACGAGCTTCTAACTCAATATGATGATTTGAAAGTCTTTTGAATGTAAAGGTATCAAATTCTATTTCCGAAAAGTTCATAGTAGAAATTTCTCCACTATGAAAATAAACGATCGTTAAATCGGGCTCGTATTTGTATCCTTCATTCGCAAAATAGGTGTCAAACTCCGCCAGCTCCCATAGGTTTTTGCCTGCATTGATGACTTCAAAGTTTTTGTCTGGAATGCGTTTTTTTAATTCTTGATCTAAGAAATAGGCGAAAGTTTCATTGTTGTTTACTCCCGTAGCTGCAAATATAGAACCACCGATACATAAAATTCTATAAACGCCTGGTGGTTTTTTATAAGAAAGTTTCCGAAAACTACGTAGGCGATGTTTGTCTGTTTTTATTTGAAAAGGAAACTTTTCAAGCGATCTGTCGACTACAATATTCGCTCTGAACGCTGTTGGCAGTCCAAAGTAGGAAGTAGTGTGATTATCGAAAATGGGTTGTGGAATAAAAATTCGAATTGAGGTTTCGAGAAAAAAAATAAGCGCGAATATATAAAGAATATAGACGTTTATTTTTTTGAAGTTTTTGATTTTACTACCTATGTAAAAGGAAGGAGCTTCAAAGCTTTAGAGATTTAGTTTCTTAAGTAAGTTCGTCGTCTTCTATTTCTTCCCAGGCCGGGTCGCCATGAGTTTTGTAGTTTTCTGTACCGGCAAAAGTGCCTTCGTGGTAGATGTTTACTTTATATTTGCTACCGCCATATTTTTCCTCAAGCCACGGCACGGGGTCCTCGACTTCGATTATATCTTTGGTCGCAAACTTTCCAATTAAGGGAAAAATCATTCCCATTCCCGATGGAACGATAGCGTAAATTTTTATTTTTGTTGTTCCTAAGATTTTTTTAAAATCTTCGTCCATGTGATCTCTAGTATAATCAGCTATACCGTAAGTTTGTCTGGCTCTGCGTTTTAAATAGTCTTCCAGTAAGTTGTAAAACCACCAGTTTTTAGCTTTACGGGTATCGTGAAGAAATGGATATTCTACAAAACCATATTTATTAATAAATGGTTTTTTGGCCATGGTAAATTTCCCTTTTGAACTAATCCTAAAAATTTCTACTTAACTAATAAAATAACTTTTAAAAAGGTTTGTCGCTAATAAGATTTTAAAGACAAAAAGACAATTTAAGGTTTATTCTTCCTCTATGCTCAAATCATCAAAAATTTTTTCAAATTTGGCTTCTAATTCGATAAAGGCATCCACAATTCTTGGATCGAAATGGGTTTCCCGACTTTGTACGATTACCTTTTTTACTACTTCGTGGGTTAAAGCTTCTTTGTAAGGTCTTTTCGAACGAAGGGCGTCATATACATCGGCTACGGCCATGATACGAGCTTCTGGGGGAATATCTTCGCCAGCCAGTCCTTCTGGATATCCCTTGCCGTTCCAAAACTCTTGGTGATAAAGAGCGATGTTGTGTCCCATTTCTAGGAATTCTGGATAACTAAAATTTTTTAAAATCTTTTTGATAGCCTGCGCTCCGAAAACGGTATGTTGTTTCATGATTTTCCATTCGTCTGGAGTCAACTTACCCGGTTTCAATAGAATATGGTCTGGAACGCCTACCTTGCCAATATCGTGCAACGGGCTTGAAAGTTCGATGAGGTCAATAAAATGTTCGTTTATAAACTCATAGCCAGGTTTTTCTTTAAGAGCTTTAGCGAGTTCTCGCGTAAAAGCGCTAACACGGTTAAGATGGCTTCCCGTTTCTGGGTCTTTATATTCTGCAATAGCGCCTAAAGCTTCTATAATAGATTTGAAAGCGTTTCCGAGATCGGTTTTTAAGAGTTGTAAATTATCATGATCTCGCTCGCAGAACTTATGGCTCATCTTGAGCGCAATATCTGGGTCTGATCTTATTAAAGTTTCAAAGTTGGCCAGACTGAGGGTTAAGCATACAGTGGATTCTTCTAACGCTTTAACGGAAGCGGAGCGGATGTTTTCCGAGCTTAATAAAGCCAATTCCCCAAAATGTTCGCCTTTTTTTAAATCTCGAATCTTTCGGTTTATATGGAAATCTAATTTTTGAAAGACTTCGACGCTGCCTTCGGCGATAATGTATAACCTATCGCCTTTGTGGCCTTCTGTCATGATAGTCTCTTCTTTTTCGAATTTTTCTACTTCTACCCACTTCTTAAGATTGTCCAATGATTGAGTAGATAATTCGTCAAAGAGTTCGCAATCGTCGACTACATGTAAGGGAACTTTCTTGGGAATTTCCATAGATAAAAATTTCGTATTTATTTTATTATTGAAATACGATTTCGTTTTCGAATGGTTAAGGTTTCGAAAAAAAAACATTACAATAATAGACTCCAATTAAGGAATGCATTATTGATTTTTAAGAAATTATACAAGAATTATTGGAAATTTGGATTTAAATCTTACTTATATGATTTATTAACTCCATCCGCTTATTTGGCTTCTTTACAGTGGGCTGTTGAAAATATTAAATCAACTCCCGAAGATTTAATATTAGATATGGGTTGTGGGACTGGCCAAGCGCTTGGATTTTTAAAACCCGACATTAAAAGAGGCGTACGATATATTGGTTTGGATTTATTAAAAGCAGGTTTAGATAGAACTAAATCCAAAACTAATGGTTTTGACATTGAGAAAAATGTGTTTTGTATACAAGCGGACTTTTCCCGGAAAATTCCTATAAAAGCGGCATCGATAGATTTTCTTATTTGCCATTTTTCTTTGTATACAATCTATGACACTAACGCCAGAATAAACTTAATGAATGATTTATTCAATTTAATCAAACCTGGTGGAATGGTTGTTATTACCAATCCTTCCAAAAGTTATAATCCCAATTCTATTATTTATGAAAGCGTTCGTTTGGACAAAAACTCTAAAGGCGTTTTTGTAAGATTAATAAGAAAATGGTTTTTAAATCCTTTGGCTAAAATATTGGGTTTGAATTTTATCCATTCTCAATTAAAAAGCGGCCAATGGAAATGGTTTTCCCTCAAAGAAATGAAAGATGAAATATCCCAGGCGGGTTTTGTGATCGTATCTACTAAAGAAGTATATGGACAGTCAGGATATTTAGTCGTTGCAAAAAAATCTTAGAGAATTAATCGTCAAATTTCTTTTTTCTAAAAGCGCCTTTGATCAAGTTATACGAAGCGGGAGATGAATTGGGATTAAGTTTGCCAAGTATTTTTCCGCATTCATAACAAGTTAATCTTACGTTTTTTTCTTTTATCGATTTTTTAAATCCATTAGGGCTATCGTCTGGCGCGGTCATCCGTTCTAAATACATACGAATGAGGCTTCCAGACCCCTCCTTCCTATATTTAACGATGAACGCATCGCATTTAGCGCAATGAATGGTTAGGAAACGACTCGGCATTAGTTTTTGTGAAAACTTTATTTTATTTTTTCGCGTTTATAATCGGTTACGAAGTTATGGGCCAATCGGGTGGGTTCAGGTATTCGATACTTTGTAACGCATCTGAGTGTCCAGGTAATGGAATCATTCAAATCGATTAGGTGACCGGGCGATACAAAAATGGGTTTGCACCGTTCTTTAGTTCTTACCACAGCGCCTATTGGTTCGCCAGATGGATTTAGTAATTGCGAATGGGTTCCTTTAGAAGTTGGAGGATCGTCAAAAGATCCATATAACCTGCTTTTGGCGCAACCAACGGTGGGTTTCTGAATAAATAGCCCAATATGAGAAGCTAGTCCAAGTTTACGCGGATGAGCAAGACCATGGCCATCCAAAAAAACAAAATCTGGCGCTGGCTTGACTAACTTGAAGAGTTCTAAAAGAATTGGAGCTTCGCGGAACGATAGAAGACCTGGAACGTATGGATATAATACCTTTCCTTTGTAAATAAAATAAGCCATGGGCTTTAAGTCGGGTAGTTTAAATAAAACGGCTCCCGCGTAGGCGATATCACCTTGAAAACTGATATCGGTACCGGCGATAATTTTTGGATCTTTTTTAAGCGGTATTACTTGAATTTGTTGAGAGAGTTGTTTTTGAAGAGGAATTGCGTCGTCTTTGGTTATATCCCAGGAATGGATGGGTTTAACGCGCATAAAAAAGCGAGGGGTAAAGAAAAAGGCGACTACCGTTTAGGTAGCCGCCTTTTAAATTAAAGTGTGTATTCTATTTTAAAGACCTGCGGATTTTTTAATAGCTTTTGCTTTATCGGTTTTTTCCCAGGTAAATCCTTTTTCATTTCGACCAAAATGACCGTACGCGGCGGTTTGCCGATATTTTGGTTTTTTAAGGTCTAGGGATTTTACGATACCCGCTGGTTTTAATAAAAAATGATCGCGTACCAACCGCTCGTATTTTGCCGGATCGATTTTGTTTGTGCCAAAGGTATCCACTAAAACCGAAACGGGTTCGGCGACTCCTATAGCATAGGCTAACTGGACTTCGCAGCGGTCCGCAGTTTTTGCGGCAACCAAGTTTTTAGCTATATATCGCGCCATATAACAAGCCGAACGGTCCACTTTGGAAGGATCTTTACCGGAAAATGCTCCGCCGCCATGTCTCCCGAAACCTCCGTAAGTATCAACTATAATTTTACGTCCGGTTAAACCACAGTCGCCTTGCGGTCCGCCGATAATAAACTTACCTGTTGGGTTGATATGGATCTTCATTTTTTTAGCGCGGAGCTTTTCTGGAATTGTGGCTAATATAACTTGCTTAGTAATTTCATCGCGAAGTTTTTTATTGCCTACTTTTGCGTCGTGTTGGGAAGATATGACAACCGTTTCAATTGAAACGGGTTTGCCGTTTTCATAACGAACGGAAACTTGAGATTTACTATCCGGCCTTAAATAAGGAAGTTTTCCGTTTTTTCTGACATCGGCTAATCTTCGAGTTAGTTGATGAGCCATTAATATTGGCATGGGCATTAGTTCTTTTGTTTCGTTTGAAGCGTAGCCAAACATCATTCCTTGGTCTCCGGCGCCTTGTTCATGCTTGTCGTCGTCTACTCCTTGAGCGATATCGGGCGATTGTTTATCTAAAGCTGTCATAACTCCACAGGTTTCATAATCGAATCCCATATCAGAACTTGTGTACCCAATTTCTTTAATTGTATTGCGCACTATTTCGGGAATCTCAACGTAGCAAGATGTTGTGATTTCTCCCGCAACCATGGCAAATCCAGTTTTGACCAGGGTTTCACAGGCAACTCGTGCGTGTTTGTCTTTGGCCAAGATAGCGTCTAAAACGGAATCTGAAATTTGATCCGCCATTTTATCTGGATGTCCTTCAGAAACTGACTCGGACGTAAACAAAAAGTTACCATTACTCATATTAAATCTCTCTATTAGTGAAGTGAATAATTATCTATTTAGTAGTCAAAAAATGATATTTTAAAAAGTTAGAAATCTCTAATTAATTTTGTTTTATAAAAAACTAGAGGTTAAAATTTATTTTAGGATTCAAACAGACAGTTTTTCTTGATAGTTTAAGTTTCTATTAAAGTCTTCTGGAAATCTATTTTTCATTTCTTCATCAATGTATCGGCTTATTTCTTTTGAAGAACACATTTCTAAAACATTATCGGCCAATCTGCGTGCCTCATTCATATCAACGGCTCTAATTATTTTCTTTATTTTGGGAATGGAATGCGGATCCATACTCAATTGGTTAATATTCCCCAGGCCAAGCAATAATAAGGTCGCCTTTGGATCTCCTCCCATTTCACCACAAATACTGACTTTTTTATTTGCTTTGTTTGCGGCGTCAAAAATAAACTTTAGCGTTTTTATGATTGCTGGATGAAATGCTTCATATAGATGAGCTACTGTTTCATTGGTTCTATCTACAGCCAAAAGATATTGAATTAAATCGTTGGTTCCAACGCTGATAAAATCGACAACATTTAAGATTTCTTCAACGCAAACGGCAGAAGAGGGAGTTTCTATCATAGCTCCAACCTCAATATCCATGTTAAAGTCTATATGCTCTTCCTTTAAATCCAACTTTATATCTTCTAAAATTTGATTGGCATCATGCAATTCTTCTATGGAAGAAACCATAGGATAGAGTATTTGTAAGTTTCCATAAACGCTTGCGCGGAGAATACTACGCAATTGAGTTTTAAAAATTTCTGGAAAGTTTAAAGACATTCTTATGCCTCTGAGCCCCAGAGCGGGATTAAGCTCTTCCTGAACGTCTAAGAAACTTAAGGCTTTATCTCCGCCTACATCGAGAGTCCGGACTACAACAGGATGGGGGTTGGAGTCTTCAGCTACTTTTTTGAAATTTTCGAAAAGGCTTTGTTCGCTAGGAAGATTTTTTCTACCAATATATATAAATTCGGTTCTATAAAGCCCAATACCTTCGCCGCCGAAGTCTTTTACCATTTTTAAATTGTGGTCGCCTTCAATATTTGCCATTAATTGGACGGTGTGACCGTCTGTTGTAATCGAAGGCAGTTTTATGTTTTCTAATAATTGCTTTTGATATTTCTCATAGTTTTCTTTTTTGGTTTCATAAGAAACTTTTTCTTCTTCAGAAGGGTTAACGATCACGTTACCCGCGATGGCATCAACGATTATTTGAGAACCCGTATTTACCGCAGAAGCAATATTTTTTGCTCCAACTATTGCCGGTATTCCTAAGGCGGAAGCGATGATACCAACATGAGACGTTAATCCGCCCGATTCGGTTACAATTCCTTTGATAAATTCCTTATTTATTGCCAGCATATCAGAAGGGCTTAATTCATGAGCGATAAGAGTAACTGGGCCATTAATTTCTTCAAGGCTTTCTTGATCGTGTCCTAAAAGGTTTCTCAAAATTCTTTGAACCACCAGTTCCAGATCGTCTTTTTTCCCCTTCATGTAATCGTCGTTCATACCTTCAAAAAGTACTTTGAATTTTTGAAGAGTAAGATTAATTGCGTATTCTGCATTAACAAAGTTTGATCGGATATTTTTTACGGTATCAGTTACTAGAACTTCGTCTTCCAACAATAATAGATAGGTATCTAAAATAATTCCGAATTTGTTGTCGTTTTTTGACGCGCGGTTTTTTATATCTAAAAGTTGGTTTTTAGACGTTTCGATTGCTTCTATAAAGCGCTTTATTTCTTTTTCCACGTTTTCTGGCTCAAGTCGTTCTTTAATAACGCCAACTTTAGATCTATCCAAAAGATAAGCCTTACCAAAAGAAATGCCGTCTGAAACGGAAATGCCTGTATACACTTGTTATCTCAGAAAAAGTTAAAAGTTAATACGGATACGATTAGAAACCGGGTAATGAATTGTTTAGAAAAAACTAGGCAAACTTTGAATCTTCCTCCACAAGGAGAGAATAAATTTCGTCTGTACTCCCAGTTTTTAAAATTTCTTCACGTAAAGATTGATTTTTAAATAACCTTGAAATTCTTGCTAACGCTTTTAAATGGAGCCCTGTCGAATTTGAAGGAGCAATTAAAAGGCAAACAAAATGAACAGGTTTTTGGTCTAACGAGTCGAAATCAATTCCTTTATGGGATCTTCCAAAAAGAGTGATGATCTGTTCTGCTTCTTCCGATTTAGCATGAGGAATTGCTACATTTTCTCCAATTCCGGTACTTCCTAAGCTTTCTCTTTCCATAAGGGAATCAAAAAGAGTATCTTTACTTTTGATAGCGCCTTTTTCCTCAAGGAATTTGGCTAATTCGGTTAATACCCCACGTTTATCGTGGGAGTTTAAATCTGCAATGATAAAATCTTCTTTTAAAATTTCGCTGAGTTTCATTAGTTCGCTTAAAGTCAGTTAATGGTCGAGTCAGAATTAGGATTAATGAAGAAGAGCTATTCGTCTATAACTTCCTTTGAGGCTGTGCCTTGTTTTTTATTTAAGCTTTGAGCTCTATCTTTATGTTTTCTTAGTTGTTTTTCAATATTATTCACTGCATGGTCGATGGCGGCATACATATCGCTAGTTTCTTCCTTACAGTGCAAAGAATAGCCTTTCGTTTTTAAAGTGATTTCTACCCAATGTGCGTGTTTTTCGGATCCTAAAACAACATGGGTCGATGTATGGTCTTCTAAATTCAATAGTGTTTTCTCTAGCTTCTGGTCTAACCGTTCGCGTATCGCAGGTGTTATTTCTAAGTGTTTTCCTGTGACGGTTAATTTCATGCCTTCCTCCGTACGAGAGTGAATCGATATAGTTGAGATATAAGATTTTAACTTGAAAGAATTCGAAAAAAGTTAAAATAACCTTTTTCTTTTTCCAGCCGCGGGAATATTTAGTTCTTTGCGATATTTGGTGACTGTTCGGCGGGCTATTTTTGCGTTTTTTCTACCTAGTATTTCTACAATCTGATCGTCTGTATAAGGTTTATTGGAATCTTCTTCATGGACCAATTCCTTTATCATGTTTTTAACGCGAATGGAAGAAAGATTATTCCCCATATAAGATTTAATGGCGTTATGGAAGAAAAATTTTAGTTCAAATAGTCCCTGGGGGGTATCAATATATTTGTTAGTCGTAATTCTGCTCACTGTGGATTCGTGCATACCTATATCGTCGGCCACTTCTTTAAGGACCATTGGTTTGAGGTATGAAAGTCCTCGATCCATAAAATCCTTTTGAAGTTTGACCAAACTTTTTCCGACTTTATAAATTGTTTGTTTTCTTTGATCAATACTTTTAATTAGCCAAACGGCGGATTTGTATTTATCTTCTAAAAACTCTTTGGTTTCGCTTTCTTTAGAATTTTTTAAAATATTATGATAATAGGGATTGATCCGAATATTGGGAACCTCGCCGTCCATCAGAGTTACATCGTACTCGCCGTCTTTTTTTATAACTTTTAAATCGGGAGAGACGTAATCGGACGTCTCGGAACTAAACATAAGTCCCGGTTTTGGCACAAGTAATTGAATTTGTTTGAAAGCTTGCAATACTTTATGTAAATTGCATTTCAATTCGCTTGCGATTTTTGGAAGCTGCCTTTCTTCTAGTCGGTCAATATACCCATCGATCAGTTTTTCTACTAAAGGGTTTCTTTCGGGCAACGCACGAGCTTGGATTGCTAAACATTCTTGTAAATTACGGGCGCCAACACCTGTGGGATCGAAGTTTTGTATTATAGATAAAACCCTTAAAACATCTTTTTCGGGGGCTTGGCAAATTTCTACCAACTCTTCAAGCTCAATTCTTAAATAGCCATCGTTTTGAATATTGCCGACTATACAAGCGCCAATATATTTATCTTCATCAGTATCTAAAGCAAGCACTAACTGCGAAATTAAATGGTCTGCCAGAGTAATTTCTTTTTTACAAGTGGCTTCGAAGCTGGGGGATTCCATACTATGATCGATGAATTGATCGCTAGACAAACCTTGGTCAATATTATTCTGAATTAAGGCATCCCAATCGACATCTTCTGTCGAAGTTGTTTCTTTTGTGTCTAATGGATTTTCTGGTTCGTTCACCGAAAAGTTTTCTTCTGGAAGAGTTTCGGGCTTTGGTACTTCTTCCTCTTCTTCGGAGCTGGAGGAGGGGAGGTCCTCTTCAAAAATCTCCTCCAGAATTGGATTTTCCATTATTTCTTGGCGTACTAACTGAGCCAACTCTAATCTAGCTAATGGTAATAATTTTATGGCTTGTTGAAGCATAGGAGTCATCACAAGCTTCTGACTCATCTTGAGATTTAATCTCATCTCCATTGCCATAAAAAAACTCCTTTAAACCTAGAGGGAAAACCTATCTCCGAGATAAATTTCTTTTACTTTTTCGTCTTGCGCAACATCATTTGGCAAACCAGACGCGATGATTTTACCGCCATTAATGATGTAAGCGCGGTCGGTTATGCTAAGGGTTTCCCTAACATTATGATCGGTGATTAAAACCCCAATGCCTTTATCTCTTAAATGAGAAATAATTGATTGAATATCTGAAACCGCAATAGGATCGATTCCGGCAAACGGCTCGTCTAACAAAATAAACACAGGGGAAGTCGCTAATGCTCGACTAATTTCCACGCGTCTTCTTTCTCCACCAGAAAGAGAGTAGGCCATTGCGTTTTTAATATGTAAAATATTCAATTCCCGCAAAAGAGATCGGGCTTTCTTTTTCCTTTCAAAACTTGAAATATTTAGTCCTTCTAAAACGGCAACAATATTTTCTTCGACCGTTAACTTTCTAAATACTGACGCCTCTTGCGGTAAATAACTGATACCTTTAAGAGCGCGTTGAAACATGGGGCGTTTGGTTACGTCTTCATCGTCTAACATAACTTTGCCTGAATCTGGTTTTACGAGCCCCACAACCATATAAAAGGTTGTGGTTTTTCCAGCGCCGTTAGGACCTAACAATCCCACAATCTCACCACGATTGACTTCAATATCAATCTTATTAACAACCGTTCGCTTTCTATAAGCTTTTACAAGGCCTTGAGCGCGTAAACTATTAAACACGGTTACTAATCTATCGAGTCCCAGTTAAATTAGATTTAGTTGACTTTGAGCCCTTTTTATTATTCTTTGGGTAAAATTTCATTCGAACTCTTTCATTTACTACAAAACGGTCTTTATCTAGTAAAAAAATCATTTCTTTGCCTTCAATGATATTATTTTCCTCCCAAGCAGTCGCTTTTGGCGAACCTGTGAGAATAATTTTTTGGGCAGTATCTAAATAGACCGCTCTATCGCCTTTGGCCTTTTTTGAGCCTCTTGTTATTACGACATTTCCAATAGCGACAATTTCGTCAGTTTGATTACCCTTTTCATCGTTATAAAGTTCTAAAATATCTGAATCAATTGTCAGATCTCCCCATTGACCCTTAACTTTTCCAGAAAAAATAATTTTTTTACCGCCTTCTTCCGAACGCATTCTGTCAGAATTAATTTCAATTGGGCCTTTTTCGTCCGGATTGAGGCGACTCGTTGTGGTATTTTGCGATTGACTAGGGCTTGGAAATAAAACGGAAAAACAAACAAATATAACCAAAATATTGAATATTTTATGCACAATCTATTATCGTTTATTAGGAGGCTTAAGGATTTTGGGTAGTTTGTCCATTCCGAAATTTTTCAGCTAATTGGGCGGATTCTGCTGTAAAATGTACATTTCCCATTAATTCAAAATCTTGAGTTTCTGTATTTAAATGACCCGAATCGGCTGAAACCCAAAATTTTTGGCGATTTTCTGTTGAAAACTCCACTTTTACTCCCGTCATTTTTGTCGATTTTTGAGAGTGGTTGATTTGAGCCAATTTAGCCTTAAGCTCCCATTCCTTTCTCCCGGAATTTTCATGAATTATTTTAAAGTTTTCTATTTCTATATCTGCCCCAGAAGGGGTTAAAGTAACTTTCACTGGCATTAAGGCAGGGGAAAAGTTGGTATAGAAGTAATACCCACATAAACAAATTAAGGAAACGCCTAATAAGAGTAAAAATCTCCTAATATGGTCAATCAACGGAAAAAACCCCTTTATGCAAATGCCATACCTATTTCGATCATGCCATATGGCGCCTTTTTTGTAAAGAAAAAAGGAAGTCATCTATGTGTTTCATATTTAAAGCTTTAATCTTCAAAAGTCGTTGATTTTCCATTTGTATTTCAATCGAAATTTCAAGGTGACTATCTAAGGGATAATAAAGAGATTTTTTAGATGAAGGAGGTTGGAAGAGCTTTTCTGCCCATTCAATTATGACAATCCCTTGTCCATAAATAATTTCTTCCAATCCAAGGTTATCCATTTCAGCAAAGCTTTCTATCCTATATAAGTCGATATGGTAGATAGGAGTTTTTGCTAAATATTGGTTGATGATGGTAAAGGTGGGACTATTAACGTAATAATTTGAGTCGATATCCAATCCTAAAGCCAAACCTTGTACAAATGACGTTTTTCCAGCGCCAAGTCCCCCAAATAGTAGGATGACATCGCCTGGGTTAAGACACTGTCCAACTTGTTGACCAAAAGCTTTTGTTTCTTCTGTTGATTGAGTGGTTAGTTCCATTTGCTAAGGAAAAAGAGATTTGATGGTTTGGGGGAGTTCTCTTAAAAGATCGCCAGCAATTAAATTGGTTTTACTTTGTTTTTCTGCAAATTGATCGCCAGCCAAACCGTGTAAATAGCAGCCAGAGAGAGCAGACCATTTTGAAGACATACCCTGCGCTAAAAACCCAGCAATCATTCCAGTTAAGACGTCCCCCGAACCGGCAGTAGCCATTCCCGAGTTTCCTGTGGGGTTTATGAATGTTTCTCCATCAGGTAAAGCAATTACACTATGAGCTCCCTTTAATATCAAATAAATAGAATGTTTTTGGGCAAATTCGGAAGCTACATCAATTCGATTATTCAAGATCTCTTGAGTTTTAAGTCCACAAATCCTGGCCATTTCTTTTGGATGTGGAGTCAAAATAGTTTCAGGTTTCAAAGACGATAACAAATTTGAAGAAAGCGCCAAGCAATTTAAACCATCAGCGTCCAGAACCAGAGGTATATTTAGCTCGGGAATAATATTTTCTAATAGTTCTATTGTTTCTTTTTCGGTAGAAATACCAGGTCCTATTGCGACCGAAGATTTATCTTTACATAGATCTAAAATTTGTTGTTTTGCGGAAGGAGCTAAAAAGCCTTCTTTTATCTCTGATAAACCCACAGTCATAGCTTCTAATGGAATCGATTCTAAAGATTGTTGGCAACTTTTAGGCATAGCCAAAGTGGCCAACCCTGCTCCCGATCTCAATGCAGCTAGAGCGGCCAAACCACCTGCGCCAGTTTTCCCCGAAGAACTTGCAAGTAAAAGAACATGACCAAAAGTTCCTTTGTGGGAATTTGCGTGGCGATCTTGAAATTGAGTTTGAATATCTTCAACTTCTAAAAGATTGACTCCTATTTGAACGGAGTTTACGGCTTTTTCTGGTATTCCTATATCAATTAATTCCAGATCGCCCATCGCTTCCAAAGAAGGAAAAAGCCAATGGCTTTTTTTATACAAGGCGAGCGCAAGGGTCAAATTAGCGTTTATTTTTGGCCCAATAAACTGGCCTGAATCTGAATCGATTCCAGATGGAATGTCAATGGCGACAACCTTTTTTTCAGACTGGTTGACCATTTCAATGATCTCTTCATAAATACCAGAAGCGGCTTTATTAAACCCTGTGCCAAAAATAGCGTCTATTATTAAATGGCTATGATTTAAAATATGCCGACAGCTTTTTATATTGGATTTGTCAATTTCTTTAACTGGAATACCAATTTTACAAGCCGATTCCGCGTTTATACTAGCGTCGTTTTTTAAAGAATTTAGTTTTCCAATTAATAAAACCTGAACATGGGCGCCTTTATTAAAAAAGTGTCGCGCAATGACAAAACCGTCGCCTCCGTTATTTCCTTTTCCAGCGACGATTGTTATTTTTTTTTGAAGACAATCTGGAAAATATTTTAAGACGGTATCTACACATCGAATTCCTGCATTCTCCATTAGGACAATACCTGGGATACCGCATTCATTTATTGAAAAAGCGTCGACGGCCTGCATTTCTTTTGCTTTTGAAATTTTTTTCACAGAATAATTAAGCGGTTAATTTGGTTAGTTGGAATGAGAGATTAAACGTATAAAGTGTAAGGGTAATCTTTCGATTCGGTAAGTTCCATTTCTTCGCGAGTAGGCAATAAGCCATTTATCGCTCCAAATTGGTAAGGACAACAATAACCTTTTCTTTTTTTTTCTTCCGGTGAGATATTGTTGAATTTTTCGGCAGGGAGTAAAAAGACGGTATTAAAAAAATATTCTTTAACGAACCGGTTAAAAGAAATTGGATTGCCGTCTAAATCGGGAAGAGTTTTTCTCCTCTCCTTTACTGGATCCCTATTATAATTATATGTAAATCGAAATAAGGTATCGTATAAAGTACAAAAGTGATAAGTGTTCATTCGATACCAAGGAGCCTCGCAATCCAAACCATCGTAAAGGTTTTGAATTAGTTGTTGTACCGTATTTAAATTGCTAAACTTATGGGCTTTTGGGTAGAACCGTTTAAGGTCCTCGTTGTGGTAAGTTATCGGTTGTTTCGCAACCATATTTAAGAGGTTATCATCTTCTTCCAGCGCAAGTTGAACATATTGGACAGGATTAAAAAATGGAGCCCCTGGATCTGGAGTTTCTTCTAATTGAGGGACACATGATAGTAAAGAGTAATCGGCATATTTTATGTTTTTTTTAAATATCAACATGTCTAATTAGATGACGCTATTTTTGCATAGGGGTGTATTAAATAAATCATATTTTAATCGATTTATTCTCATTTGCTCTATGAATTAATAGATAATGTTTTCTGCGACTATTTTAAATCTTTTTTTAATCAGTAGGGGAAAAAATGAGTTCTGTTTATGAGTTCGATATTAGAACCGTAAAGGGGGATATCGTTCCATTTTCCGATTTTCGTGGGAAAGTTTTATTAGTGGTTAATGTTGCCTCAAAATGTGGACTAACTCCTCAATATAAAGGGTTGCAAGAACTTCATAATCGATACAACAAACATGGATTAGAGATTTTAGGATTTCCTTGCAACGATTTTGCAAACCAGGAACCTGGCTCGGAAGATGAAATACTCAATTTTTGTGAGGAAAGGTTTAACGTTAAGTTTCCTATTTTTCAGAAGATCGCTATTTTAAGTGAACCCATTCATCCAGTGTATAAATTATTAATGGAAGCTAATTTACCGATTATTTATCCGAATAATTTCAAATCTAAAGTTTTTAATGTGGTTGTTAAGTCGACTTATCTCATTAAAGGAATGCGGCAACCTAATGAAAATGGGGTGCACTGGAATTTTCACAAGTTTTTAGTGGATAGAAGGGGATGTCCCGTGGCTAGCTTTGCTAGCAAAATGGAACCGGAAGATAGCAAGTTAATCAGCCAAATTGAAAGCGAATTGAATCGCAAATTTGATTGAAAAACTAAAAATTTGATTAAGAAGATTTAGAATAAGGTTTTGCGGGAAGTTGGGTAAGGACCGTTTCTTCTTCCGAAGGAGTTAATGCGTTGATAACGCTAAATAAGGACGGGGACCATTTTTCTAACCATTCTTTTTTGGAGCTTTCCATAAGGAAAAATCGGTCGGGATCGATCAAAAAGGCCGTATGGAAAAAATAGGTATTTAAAAACCAGTTGAAGTCGATAGATTCCCCTCTCAATTCAGGGATAATTTCTTTACGTTGGTTTTCGTCGCTATAACAATAGTCTTCTATATGCCCGGAAAGAGTATCGTAAAGATAACAAAAATGATAAGAATTCATTTTTTGCCAATCGTTACGATTCACTAATCCCTCTAAGAGTCTTTTGGATATAGAGTTTAGAACTTTTGCATTGCCAAAGCGCGCTGCATGTGGAAATAGGATTTCTATTTGTTTTTGGGATTTTTCTAAGGGTTGTTGTATTAGATCGTGAAAAATTTGCCTATCGGAAGTTAGCGTCGATAAAAATAAGTTATAAGGATCTAATTCGGAACCTGCCGTGCCTGGCCATGATTGGGAATATTTAACCGGTAAAATAGGATTGTCATCCGGTTCATAAATGTTGGTATTAAAAATCAGCATGAGAAAACAAGTAAATTATTAAATTCGCAGTAAATATTACATTAAATCGTTAAAAACAGATTGCTAAAATTTTATTAACTAGTCTAGCTTTATGATTCATATTTCCGACCTCCAATCAAAATTAGAGATTATATTAAACCCAACAGAAGTAAATGAGTTTTTAAATCTAGTTAAAAAATATCAAGAAGGGCCGACTTTAATTTCTAATTGGGAATCGGTAAAAAGTCCAGATCCTCTTAATCTTTCAAGATATGAAGAATTACCTTCGCCTGATCAAGGCAAGCAAGAAAATGCGCTTCAAAAACTTATCGTTTTAAAATTGAATGGCGGGCTGGGTACTTCGATGGGGTGTTCTGGACCCAAGTCGGCTATTCCCGTTAGAGATGGTAAATCATTTTTGGATTTGATTATTGAACAAATCAATTCATTGAACGGAGAATATAATACCTCAATCCCATTGGTTTTAATGAATAGTTTTCGTACATATGAGGATACCGAAAAGATATTAGAAAAATATCAGGACGATTTAAAAGTTACCAGTTTTTTGCAAAATAAATTTCCACGTTTAGAAATTAATTCGCTAGCGCCATTGTCGGAAAAAGAATATGGCATTGACGCTTGGTACCCTCCAGGTCATGGCGATTTATACAATTGTATTAAAAACCAGGGGTTGTTGGATAAATGGTTGGAACAGGGTAAAGAGGTACTATTCATTTCAAATTCAGATAATTTAGGAGCCACGGTTGACCCGCGTATCGCTTCATTTTTAATAAATGACGGTCCTTCGTTTATTTTAGAAGTTTCGGAAAAGACATTGTCAGACATTAAAGGTGGAACTCTATATCAAGTAGGATCCAAGCTAGGGCTTTTGGAAGCGGCTCAAGTTCCGCCAGAGGGTATGGAGGAGTTTTGCGGGGTGGATAAATTTAAAACATTTAATACCAACAGCATTTGGATTAATCTTAAGAAGCTAAAAGAAAGATTAAATGAGGGCTCATTAAATTTTCCAGTTATAGCTAACCCAAAAACGGTTCAAGGAATTCAAGCTTTACAATTAGAGACGGCTATGGGGTTTGCCGTTGAATTATTTGACGATGCGATGGGACTTGTGGTTCCGCGAAGTCGGTTTTTGCCGGTTAAAAAAACAAGCGATTTGTTTGTTGTTCAGTCTAATTTATTTAATTTAAAAAAGGGTAGGTTGTTAAAAAATTCTGCTCGAAAAATCGAATCTTTACCTTTGATTTCCTTTGGAAAAGAACTTAATGATTACGAAACATATAGAAACTCATTTGAAGAAATCCCCGACTTACTCGAATTAAAATCTTTAAAGCTGGAAGGAAGGTTTCGATTTGAAAAAGGAGTCGTCCTAAAAGGGGACATTAACCTAGATAGTAAAAAGAAAATTTATAATATTTCTAAAGAATCCATATTGGAAGGGTGAAAAACAAAAATATAGATCCAATTATGGGAAATTAGGATTTCAGAGACTCTCTTGTATTGGTTAAAATTAATTCTTATAATGAATATATCTAATTAACAATTTTTCAAGTGTTTTATGGGAAAGAAAAATCGTCAAAAAAAGAATAGAACGCAATCAGAGAATCAAACCAAGTCTTCAAAGTTAGCTCCTATTATTATGGTTGCCTTGAGCGTAGCTGTTTTGACGACTGTTTATTTTTTAACAAAGCCTCAAATGAGTGGAAATCCAATTGCGCCTGCTTTTGGACAATTGATCGAGCAAAGACCTGTCCTCAGTTCGGCTATGTTTGCTGGAAAAGCGGGGCAAGCGTATAAAATTGCGGCAGAAATTCCAAAAATTCTCGATAGCCTATTCTGCTATTGTTACTGCAAAAAAGAGCATAATCATAAGAATTTGCTAACTTGTTTTACTAATAATCATGGGTCTAAGTGCGATATATGTATTAATGAGGTTCTTTATGCATACGAGTTGTATAAAAAAGGTAAAACATTGGACGAAATAGTGATAGATGTTGATAAAAGGTTTTACCGACCCTATACACCTCATCGAATATAAGAATATCAAGCTCAGTAAAGAAACGTAATTAGGATTTTAAAACGTTAATTTTTTATAAGGTATCTATTTTACTTTTATGGAACAAGTTCTTCGAAATAAACCCTTTATGATTTATATGCCGTATGCCTTTTTGGTGACGGCGCTATTTTCCTTTTTTATCATGTTTCTGAATAAGGTTGAGCTTAAACCTTTCGAAGTAGAGTACCCTGAAGAGGCGTTCATCGCTCCCTCTTTTGAGTTGCCAACTTTGGGTGGCGGAAAAATAAAATTAGCCGACTATAGAGGTAAAGTAGTTTTTTTAAATTTTTGGGCAACGTGGTGTGGTACCTGTAAAGTTGAAATGCCGTCGATGCAAAGGCTTTATGATAAGTTTAAGGCTCAAGGTTTTGAAATGATTACAGTTAGCGTAGATAAAGAACAGGAGTTAATTCAACCGTTTATGGATGAATATAATTTGACGTTCCCAGTTTTGTTGGATCCAGACAGTGAAATTGCAAAAAAACTATATAAAACCACTGGAGTTCCTGAAACATTCATAATTCGGCAAGATGGCATCATTGTTCATAAAGCAGTTGGACCCAGAGATTGGGCTTCCGACGAGACTGTCCAAGCGTTTCAGCAATTAGTGGGTTTTGAAGATAATGCTTAATAAAATTTTTATTATTTTATTTGTAGGGGTTATTTTTGGCGGAACTTGTTTTGCTAATTCAAGCGAATATTCTGCTGAACAGATTAACGAATACTCTCAAGATATTGGTGAGAATCATTCTCCTATGGATTCTTCTGAATTTGGAAATGAAAACTCACAGGAAGACAATATGTATTCCGTTCTAGATGAAGAAAACCCCAGCAATGACTTAATGGATCATTCCCTTGGTAGATCAGATTTCATGGCTTCCGAATCCACTCAAAATGAAGTGGAACAAAAAATGAACCGCGAGGAAGGAAGCCATTCCAGCCATATAAAAAAAGAAATTAAAATTTCTGAACATGAATGGGTGTCAACCTCCCAAAAAGGGTATGGCTCTGCGGCTGGAATTACTTTAGTTGCTGGGTTAATTTTTGGGATTACAGTGATGCGTCGCAGTTAGTTGGGTTGAAAAGTTTTCTAATTTTTTTCTTATTCCCTATTCTCTCCAAACCGGTTTAATGGCTGATAACGGACAATTTAATACGCTAAAAAAAAGGCTTGGTCTCCAGCTACTGGAATACAAAATTCCAGAGCATGCCAATACTTTAAAATATTCGCTAGGAGGGATGACCGCATCCGCGTTTACGATTCTAGTCGCAAGTGGAGTTTTATTAGCTCAATTTTTTTCCCCCGATCCTGAAAGGGCTAACGCGAGCGTTCATTATTTGATGGATCAGGTTTACCTAGGATGGTTTTTGCGTGGAGTGCACTTCTGGGCGGCGGAAATTTTGTCCGTGACTATGATTTTGCACATGATACGTGTTTTTTATACGGCTTCCTATAAGTTCCCAAGAGAGATAAATTGGTTGATTGGAGTCGGGTTACTCATTTTGATGGGCTGTTTTCTTTTTACTGGAACGGTGCTTAAGTGGGACCAAGAGGGATACGAGGCGTTGGCGCATTTCCTTTGGGTTGCGGATCGAATGTGGATTTTTGGACTGCCCTTCACAGAGAACTTTATTGAGGGAATTCCTTTACTGACTCGTATTTATATGAGTCATATCTCGCTGCTGCCGTTGTTAGCGATTCCTTTATTAGGTCTTCATATTTTTTATATTAAGTACCATCAACTTTCCCCTTTACCCGATGGTTCAGGTAAGGATAAAGTTATACCGTTTACGAACCATATGGCTTACTTGCAAAAAGCGGGTATAGGGATTTTTTTCTTAGTTTGTGTTTTAGCGTTAACGGTTACTCCTCCATTAGGGGAATCTCCTGTACTTGGTATGGAAGTTACTAAACCGCCATGGCAGTTTGTATGGATTTTTGCGCTGGAGAATTTATGGGTTCCAAGTTTAATCTTTGTTCCTCCGATATTAATCTTTTTGCTTTTATCGGTTCCTTTTGTGGATCGAGACGAAGAGAGAGATTGGAGGAAACGTCCTAAGGCCAGAGCTGTATTGGCCATAGTAATATTTGTTTTTACTGCCCTTATTTTGTGGGGTAAATTTACAACCATGACTCATACAATGTGATTATGCCGACAAATGAAATTAATATAGAGATTTTTACTAAAAACGATTGTAGTCTTTGCGACGAAGCAAAGGAAGTTATAGAATCTGTATTGCCTGATTTCCCCGCTAAATTGAAATCAATTAATATTTCTAGCGATCCTCAATTAGTGTCATTATTTGGTCAAAAGATTCCAGTGATTAGAGTGGACGGGGAAGAGTGGTTTAAGTTTAAAGTTAGCGAAGAAATTTTGCGAAAAAGATTGGCTGACCATTTAAAAAAGATCAAATAGAAATTCTAATTTAGGAGATTTTAAAATGGTCGAAAAGACCGCGTTGAACGATGAGGAGTTAGCGGCGAAGCTAAAAGAAATGGCGCCTGAATGGAAGACCGGGAAAAATGAAAAAGGCGTTCCATTTATTGAAAGAGTTAACCACGCCAAAAAATTTATGGAAGGAATTGATTTTGTGCATAAGGTGGCCGAAGCCGCCGAAGAAAATAATCATCATCCAGATATTTTCATAAATTATAAAAGAATTACAGTCCGTTATTGGACCCATACCGTAAGCGGCGTCACCCTAGCCGATGTCCAAATGGCTCAAAAAATTGATCAATTATTTGAGAAATAGCCTATCAGCATTTTCCTTTCAAAGTTTTTAGATACGTTAAAAAACATTAAAATGCCTTTAATTCTATATAGTTAGGCCTTTAAAGAAAATTGATTTACTCTGAGTTTTAAATTTCGGGATGTAAATCTATTAAAATCTCTGTATCATTTTGAGATTCTATTTTTAAAACCTTTCCGGATAATTGAAAATAAACGATGTACGATTATGCCGATGCCACCAAAGTTTTATTAGTCGACGACGATCCGCTAGTTCGTGAGTTTTTGGCCGAAACGATTCAATCCGATACCTTTGATGTAGAGACTTGCAAAGACGGTTTGGAAGCCTGGGATTACTGCCAAAAAAATAAAGACATTAACGTCATTGTCTTAGATATAGTAATGCCAAAGATTGATGGTATGACTTTAATGAAACAATTGCGCGATTCTGGAAATGAAGTTCCTATTATTATTTTAACCAGTAAAGGAGAAGTTTCAGTCGCTTTAAAAGCTCTTAATGAGGGAGCGAGCGATTACCTGATTAAAGACGAAGGCATCCAGAAAACCATTATGCATTCGATCCAAAGGGTTTTGGAAAAGAAAAGAATCCTGGATGAGAATAAACAACTGATGGTGGAGCTGGAAAGATCGGTTAAAGAGGCAAAACAACGCAATATAGATTTAGAAAGAGAAGTTTCCGAAAGGAAAAAGGCCGAAGAAGTATCCATCAAGGCTAGAGAAGAAGCTATCCGTGCTAATAAAGCTAAGTCAGACTTTTTATCTCATATGAGCCACGAGTTGCGAACGCCTTTAAACGCAATTATTGGTTTTGCGCAATTACTTAAACGCAATAAAGAAAATAATTTTTCCGAACGGCAAATGAATAATACCGGAGAGATTATTAAAGCGGGAAAACATCTTTTAGAACTGATTAGCGAAGTTCTTGATTTAGCAAAAATTGAATCGGGAACCATGACGGTATGTATGGAAGAAATCCAATTGAACGAATTGATTGACGAAGTGATTTCATTAATTTTACCTTTAGCCGAAACAAGAAATATCCGCGTTGTAAACCATGTTTTGTATTATCCAGATTTATGTTTAATGGGCGATCGAGTTCGATTTAAGCAGGTTTTGCTAAATTTAGGATCGAATGCCGTTAAATACAATAGTGAAGAGGGGAAGATAACTTTTGATTGCGAAATCCTTGAAGATAATCGAGTTGCTATTAAGGTAGCCGACACCGGAGAAGGGCTTTCCGAAGAAAACCAAAAAGCGTTGTTTGAACCGTTTCAAAGGCTAGACGCTGAGGGTACCGAAATTGAGGGTACTGGGATTGGGTTGACTATAACTAAAAACTTGGTTGAACTGATGGAAGGGAAGCTGTCGGTAACGAGTGAAATAGGAAAAGGAAGTTGTTTTATTATCGAACTGCAAAAAGTTGGCGATACTGGAGAAAAAGTTGAAGCGACTGTAGTTGCTCCTGAGGAAGTAGTGGAAGATGTCGTGGAAGAGACTTTGCAATTTACTTTACTTTATGTTGAAGATAACCCAACTAATTTAAATTTGGTTCAGCAAATTATAATGGAAGACTTTCCTGAAATTAATTTATTGGACGCCCCTAACGCTCCTCTGGGATTGGAATTGGCTAGAGCCCATAAACCAAAATTGATACTAATGGATATAAATCTTCCAGGAATGGATGGATTTGAAGCGTTTGAAAAATTAAAAACTTACGAAGAAACTCAAGATATTCCCGTGATTGCAATTAGCGCTAATGCGATGCAGAAACAAATTGAAAGAGCGAAAGAGGCCGGTTTTGCAGAGTATATTGTGAAGCCAATAGATCCAAATGAATTCTCAGAAAAATTAGAAAGCTATTTTAAAATAGAATAAAAACAATTGGGTTGGCCTGTTAATGTTGATTAAATTTGATATTTAAGGTTATTTTTTATTCTTTATTCTTAAGTAATGTTGCATTACTTCTTTTCGAGTCACAAGTCCTTTTGCTTCTAGCGCGTCAATAATCGCTTGAATGAGAAGATCTTGGTCTTCGTCATAAGTGGTTGGCGCTGCAGTACTCCAATCCTCTTCAATACCTAAAGCTCGCGCTATAACCGCGCGAAGTTGGTCAAAATCGATGGGTTTTACGACATGAGTGAAAGCCCCGTTAGCCAAACATTCCCTGGTTGCAGCTAGTGTAGCCACTCCCGTAGTCATGATTACATGGACTTCGGGATACTTCTCTTTAATCATCTTTAAAACTTTAAGCCCGTTAATTTTTGGCATGTTGATATCCAAAAGAACTACAGCGGGTTTAAAATCTACAAACATCGCCAACGCCTCTTTGCCGTCGCGAGCTTGTTTGACATTACAGTTCTCTTCTTGCAAATATTGAGTTAAGAAGTTTCTTGCTTGCGGATCGTCGTCGACCACTAGAATTTTGATGTAGGCTAATCCCGACATAAATTTCCTTTAAAAAAAGGCTCTGTTTATGAGTGTTTTACGAAGCTTATTTTGTATCGTATTCAACCTGCTTTACTTTGTCAATAATATCTAAAATTTCAATAGGTTACAAGAGAGCAAAATCACTAATAACTAATGGCAAGCTTTTGCGGTGGATTCATAAGCTAGGGAGGGAAGGTCAGGCTCAAAACCTAGCCTTTTTTATTTGTAATAGTAAGAACTTGCGTTTAAAGAATTTGTAAAGAAGATTCTAGTATACTCAAGCTTATGGAATCCCGTAAACCAATCCTATGTTGCCTTCGTGATATGATAATTCACGAGAGTATTCCTATACGCCACCAAAGATTAAGCGAGAGGTTAATTATGTCTATAACCCGACTATCAATCATTCCGCTACTGTTCTTCTTATTTTCATGCGTTTCGCTCACCCCGGATCATGCCGAGACTGGCCGTTGTATTTCAGGTGACTGTGTGAACGGCTATGGGACTAATATTTTTAGTTCTGGGCACAAATATGAGGGTTATTTTAGAAATGGCCTAAAGCATGGCCAGGGAATCCAAACGTGGCCTGATGGTTCCAAGTTTGTAGGGGAATTTAGAAATGGCCTAAGGCATGGCCAGGGAATCTACACATGGGCTAATGGCGATAAGTATGAAGGAGAAATTAAAGATGACAAAGCTAATGGCCAGGGAACCAAAACGTGGGCTAATGGCGAAAAGTATGTGGGGGAATGGAAAAATGGCAAAATGCATGGCCAGGGAATCTTGGCGTGGGCTGATGAAAGTAAGTATGTAGGAGAATGGAGAGACGACAAACAGCATGGCCAGGGAACCAAAACATGGCCTGATGGCTATAAGTATGTTGGGGGATGGAGAGACGACAAACCGCATGGCCAGGGAACCTTGACATTGCCTGATGGCAATACGTGGACAGGAGCATGGAGCAACGGTAAAAAAGTTTTGGAATCAGAAAAATGAAAAAGTGTCCGATTATATTTTAGGAATCTAAAAGGAAATCTTTAGCTAGGAAGGAAAGGCCAGGCTTAAAACCTGGCTTTTTTTTTATGCCTTATTAAGCGGTTGCATGTTTGGTTCACAATTTATTACGGGTTTGATTAAATACCCGACACAAAAGAGATGAAAAAAGTCGGTTTATTTTACAAACGTCCTCTTGGCGTGGCGGTCATAAGAACTTCGTCAAACTAAACTTCTTCTCTTAACATATCATCCAATGTTTGACGGCGGCGAGAGAGGGTGAACTTATTGCCTTCCACGACCACTTCTGGTAATAAAGGTTGAGTGTTGTAATTGGACGACATTGCATATCCATAAGCTCCGGCTCCACCGATGACGACGACGTCTCCAGGCGAAGGCTTTGGTAATTTCCTGGTAACGGGCTCTTCATTTTCTTGGGTCAAAACGTCGCCGGATTCGCAAACAGGTCCCGCTACAATTAAATCTTGTTCCGAGCCTAGATCGTCTCCTTGAAACCATATGGGGTGATAAGATCCGTAAGCCATGGGGCGTAATAAATGACAAAATCCAACATTGGTCAATACATAGTCCAACCGTTTGCCATCTTCGTCAAAAGTATGGTTTAGAGATCTAACCTCTCCAAGCAAGTATCCGCAACCGGCAACAAAACGCCTACCGGGTTCGATTTCGCATTCGATTTTTCGTCCAAAATGTTTTTCTAATATTTGGATACGTTCTTCTAGGATAGGTTTGTAGTCGGATAAATCTTCTTGCGGTAGTTCTGTTCTATATTGGTAAGGCAATCCGCCGCCAAAGTTGACAATCTCGACGTCTTCAAAATCTTTTGCAAATTCTACAAGTTTTCCGGTAATACGTTTTAGATGAACTAAGTCGCCGCCAGATCCGATATGAGTATGAATGCCATTGATGCGAATTCCATATTTCTTCGCGATGGCTTTAGCTTCGTCAAGATTTTGATGCCAAATTCCATGTTTGCTGTAGGGGCCGCCCGTATTTGTTTTTTTTGAATGGCCTGCTCCTTCGCCTGGGTTGATACGGATGGAAACGGGATTGGATTCTTTTCCTCTTTTTTGGCATGCTTGGCCATACTCTTCCAACATACCAAGGCTTCCGCAATTGACGTAAATGTTATTATCTAAACAAAAATTGGGTTCTTCGTCGTTAAAGAATACGTCGCTGGTAAAACAAATATCTTCTGTCTTAAAGCCCGCTCGTTGCGCCCTTTGACATTCGAATACGCTCACGGCGTCTATTTTGATTCCTTGGTTTAACATTTCTTTTAGCACGGTAATGTTGGAACAAGCTTTCATTGCATAGCGAACAATAGGAGCCAGGTCTTTTATTTCGATAATGGATTCGCGTAATTTGCTCAAACTATATACATAAACCGGGGCTCCGTGTTTGTCGACGATATCCCGGACATTTACATCTTCGATTTTCATTTTTAATTCCTATATTTATAACGTCTAAGTTTATTTAAATTATTTTTGATAAATGTTTAAAAATGGTAACTCGTTCTTTTACAGAGACTCTATTTAGGGATATTTACAGTTAAATAAATGTTTAGTTTTAAACTCTCGAACTCTATCATAAAATAGAGGGTATGCGAATGGAATTTGAATAAAATCTGATGTAGAAAGGTTCTATAAAGGTTTGAAATAAATTGACAAACGTGGCGATAATTATTCTAATTGGATATCTAATAAATATTGGTTTTTTTATTTTTTGAAAGTTTTATAAATGAAAAAGTGGACGGTTGAAAATTCTTCGGAACTTTACAATGTAGATGGATGGGGCGCTGGGTATTTTGGAATCAATCAAAAGGGACATTTGATTGTTCGACCGCAAATGAATAATCCGCATTCGATTGATTTGAAAGATCTAGTCGAGGATATTCGGCAAAAGGGTTACTCCTTACCTGCATTAATTCGATTTTCGGATATATTGCACGCCAGTATCGCCAAATTAGCCAATGCATTTAAACAAGCGTCGCAAGAGTATGGCTTTGAAGGCGAATACCATGGCGTTTACCCCATTAAAGTGAATCAGCAAAGACAGGTTGTTGAGGAAATTGTTAAGTTTGGTCGAAATTATAATATTGGGCTCGAAGCGGGTTCAAAGCCAGAATTGCACGCTATTTTAGCCATCATGCACAACCCGGAAGCGTTACTGATTTGCAACGGATATAAAGACGAACAATTTATTCGTCTCGCTTTGATGGGACAAAAGCTTGGGAAGAAAATCTTTATCGTTGTCGAAAAACTTTCCGAACTTAAAATTATCATTAAAGTTGCTAAAGAAATTAGGGTCAAGCCTAATATTGGTTTGCGAATAAAACTGGTTAGCGGAGGCTCTGGGCGTTGGGCGGGTTCTTCCGGAGAACAGTCAAAATTTGGATTGAATTCCATTGAATTGATGGAAGCTTTGGCGCTTACAAAAGAAGCGGAACTTTTGGACTGTGTTAAGTTGATCCATTTTCATTTGGGTAGCCAGATCACTAATATTCGGCATATTAAGAGCAGTTTAAAGGAGGTTGGTCGATTCTATTCTGAATTACTTAAGCAAGGTTGTAATATTCAGTATATTGACGTTGGCGGTGGGTTAGGGGTAGATTATGATGGTTCGCGATCGACTTTTGCTTCTAGCGCAAATTATTCCGTTCAGGAATATGCTAATGATGTCGTATATCATATTTTAGAAATCTGCCAGGAAGAAGATTTACCGCATCCCAATATTATTTCAGAATCGGGTCGAGCGATGACAGCCTATCATTCTATCCTGGTATTTAACGTTTTGGATGTGACTTCGTTTCCCGATTGGAAAAATGGAATTTCGATTGGAGATGAAGCTTCCGAAGTCGTTAAAGAGATGTACGATGTGCTTTCTTTGACCTCTAATAAAAATATAATTGAATCGTGGCATGATGCGGTTCATTTAAAAGAACAAGTCAATAACCAATTTTTATTAGGACTGATCTCTCTTGAAGATCGCGCTATGGCAGAAAGAATTTATTGGGGGATTTGCCGAAAAATTCAAAGTTTGGCTGGTCGTTTGAAGTATATGCCGGAAGAATTGAAGAATTTAAAAAAGGATTTGGCGGATAAATATTTTTGTAATTTTTCTATTTTTCAATCGTTGCCGGACTCTTGGGCTATCGATCAAGTATTTCCTGTTGTTCCATTACAACGCCTTAATGAAGAGCCGACGCGCGATGCCACAATTGAGGATATTACCTGCGATTCCGACGGTAAAATCGATCTTTTCATTGGCGAAAGGAACACCGAAAATACCTTACGCGTTCATGAAATAAAGTCTGGAGAAAACTATCGCCTTGGAATTTTTCTTACTGGCGCTTATCAAGAAATTTTAGGCGATTTGCATAACTTATTTGGGGATACCAATGCGTTTCATGTTTCTTTAACTCCTGATGGCGAACTAAATTATGAACAGATTATCGAAGGAGAAGACGTTACAGACGTCTTAGATTACGTTCAGTTTCGCGCCGATGAGTTAGAGGGACGTATGGCTGGATTTTTGATTTCCAGCGTTCAAAACGGACAAATTACTCAGAAAGAAGCAGACGATTTTATCGATTTATATAAAGAAGGTTTAAATGGATATACTTATTTGTTACACCCTCATACTGATGAATAGCGCTTAAAAAGTGAATATTTTTTAGTATTAATTTATTGCTGTTAATCCAAGTTGACGAGCTAGTTTTAGAATTTTATCGTTGTCGGCCCCAAGGCGAGACGCCTCATTAAAATGTGAAATTGCTTTTTGTGGTTGTTTTGAATTAAAAAGTAATATTGAAATATTTAAGTGAGCGCTTATATAATTTGGGTCTAAAGCCAATGCCATCTCAAACATCTTTATGGCTTCCGAAGTTCGTTCTTGTTCGGAAAAGAGTAAAGCTAAATAATGGTATGATTCTTTGTTGAGTGGATCAAGTTGTACTGATTTTTTTAAAAGGAATTCCACTTCCTGGTAATGACCGAGGCGAAAATTATTTATTCCTAATTTCCGATAAGAGTCTATCTGGTATGGGTTTAGTTCGAGAACTTTTTTATAATAATTATTAGCCATCTTGTAGTCTAATAGCGCGTCATAGGCATATCCCATTCTTAAGTAAGACCCCCAATGCTTGGGTATGTTTTTAGACGCGATAGTAAATAAACGCAACCCTTCTTTTATATTTCCTTTTCGCGCATTAATGTCGCCTTCTTTAATTGCAACTTTATAGGCATGTCTTTTTTTTATTTGTTCTGGCGATTTGGTCGGCATGATTTTGTATAGGTAGGAAAAACAAATTAAATTTGAAAGTAAAAGAAGACTGAAAGCATATTTTGCGAAATTATTCTTTTCTATAAAATTACTTTTAAATCTATTGAACAAAAAACAAGCGAAAACAACACAAACTAATTGTGCGCTGGGGAATAAAAACAAAAATAAAAAACTTTCTTTAGTAAAAGTTTCTGGTTTTATTGAAAATAGTATATTGAAAAAGTTTGTGGAACGGCTTAAAAGATGACTGTTTTCTAAAAAAAGATTTGGAATTTCCGATAAGGCTTTTAACGTAAATTGTGGGTGAAAATAAGATAACGATGTCCTGTACTGGATTAATACAAGATAATGTAAAATAATAAATAACGTAATTAATACAATTCCCCCTTTGAATACGCTTTGATTGTTTTTAAACCTGTCCATTGCTCCAGCTATCCCAAACGCAAAAAAACCAATAGAAGGTATTAAGTATCTATTCCCATAAGATGCAGAATCGGGATTAGTCATCGCTACCAGAAAATTTGAAAACAAAAAAGCTAGTATTCCGGGCAATAATTCTTTTGCCGAGTTTCGAATGAAAAATACCCCTAAAGTTCCCAGAAAGAATATGGGAGTCATTAAGATCAATGACCATTTTGGGCCAAAGAATAGTTGAAAAACTTTATCTCCTAATAAGGCTAAAACGTTTGACGAACTGCTTTCCGCATTCATTATGGCTAGTGATTTATTTATATATGACAGTAGAGATCCGTTTAATTGATTCCATACTAGAAGTTGAGGGGTTAATGCTAATGCGGAAAAAAGACCAAAAAAAATAATTTCGGTTAAATATTGCTTTAAGTAGTTTTTTCTTTCATTACATTTAAACCATTGTACGGCTTGGTCGACAATATAAAGAGACAAATACATAATATTGATCATTCTTATTGAGCATAACAATCCGAAAACCAGTCCCAAAAGAGCGTGATGGTATTTGTTTCTTGAGTTTCGATATATTAGCCAAACCATTATAAAAACAATTGAAAGGAAAAATTCAGTGCCGTGCGCCATTCTTTGTCGTATGAAGGAATAATATATTAGAGGAGATCCCAAACAAACTCCTATAGTTGCCGCTAATGCGGGTGTTTGGGAGAAATATCTTGCTAAAATTCTATATAGTAACAATAGACCTATAAATACATAGGTTTGGGCGGCAATGGCAGTGGCGATAAAATAAGGGGATGAATATCCATCAATAGCAAAAGAATATCCTAAATTATTTAAGATAATCGCGGATAGGTGACCTAGAAGGAAGAACGGAATAAATAAAATGCTTTGTCCAATTTGCCAATTATTAAAAACGTAGCCAGTAGAGGTAAAGTGTTCTATGTGTGCATATTTCTTTTCATTTATAAAATCTAAGTCACCGTCAAAAAAAGCCGATCTAAGGTATGCGTAGTATCCAGCGTCGTCCCCTTCGTCAATTTGCATAACGGAATAGTATCCCGTATGCCAAGTTTTAGGTATCCAATCGTTGAACAAACCGAGAGGGGTGAGAGCTAAGAAGAAAATAAAAAACGTTCCACCTAGGATTGCTATCGATTTAATATCGGATTTCATTTAATTTTCAAAAGACAGACCTAGCTGGTTTGTCAATTTTCGGATTTTTTCCATTTTCACTCCAAGGCGAGACGCTTCTTTAAAGTGTAAAATCGCTTTTTGCGTTTGTTTTAATAAACCAAGAAATACGGCGAAGTTTAAATGTGCATTTTTATAATTTGGGTTTAAGGCCAATGAATATTCAAACATTTTTAAAGTTTCCACTATTCTATTTTGGTCCGCAAGGAGTACGAGCGCTAAAAAATGAAAAGATTTTTCATTAAATGGATCAAGTTCAATTGATTTCTTTAAAAAGAACTCCGCTTCCTTGAATTGGCCGAGGTGAAAATGGTTTCTTCCAATATTTCTGTATGTTTCTGCATGATAGGGGTTTAATTCCAATACTTTTTGATAGTAATTATTCGCGGTTTCATATGATAATTGCGTGTTATAAACTGAGCCTATTTTAAAATAAGATCCCCAATGATCGGGCAAGTTTTTACCGGCATCTGAAAATAGACTGAGCGCTTCCTTTATGTTTCCATTTATAGCTTTAATGTTTCCCGCCTTAATTGCTTTTGCATAAAGATGTCTTGCTTTAATTTGCTCAGGTGTTTTGGCAGGCATAATTTTGTAAATATAAAGAAAGCAAATCAGGTTTGAGAGCAAAATCAAAATCATAGCGCCTTTTGAAAACCGGTTTTTTTCTATAGTAGTTTTATTGAATCTTAAAAATAAAAAGCAAATGAGGACAATGCAAACTAATTGTGCGCTGGGATATAAAAACAAAAACAAAAAACTTTCTTGATTAAATAGTTCTGATTTTGCAGAAAGTAGGATTCGTAAAAAATTTGTTGAACGGCTTAATAGCTGATTATTTTCTAAAAATAAACTTTGGATTCCAGATAAAGCTTTTAGAGAAAAATGTGGATCGTTATAAGGTATGTTAGTTTTATATTGGATCAATAAAAAATACTGTAAAACAGCAAAGGAGAATACTAATATAATTCCCCCTTTCAATGCTGTTGGAACATTTTTAAATCTGTTTACTATCCCGCCTAAGCCAATTGCTAATAGAGGCATTGAGGAAATAAAATGGCGTTCGCCAAAGGCATCTGAATTTCCTGGAAAGATTGCTATTATTAAAATCATTGATGCGATATAGGTAAGAATGCCAAATTTTATCTCGTTTAATTGTTTATTCACAAAAAAACCTAATGTCGAAAAAATGAAAATCGGAAACGAGATCAATAATCCCCATTGTGGACTGAATAATACGTCAAATATATTTTTTAAAAGTGTTGGGGTAAATAAAAACTCTAAACCAGCGTTTGCTAATTGTAGATTACGAGTTGGCAGGGGCGTTCCATTGAGTAGTTTCCACATTAAAAGTTGAGGCGAAAGCGCTATAAAAAAAAATAATAGCATCCAAAAGGAGCGAAGAAAAAAGCCTTTTAAAAATTGTTTGTCAATTTTTGATGAAAAAATTTTCTTTAAAACTAATTGATCGACAAAAT
Organism: uncultured Nitrospinota bacterium; assembly: GCA_964570665.1. Classification (GTDB taxonomy): domain Bacteria; phylum Nitrospinota; class Nitrospinia; order Nitrospinales; family JAJDAT01; genus JAJDAT01. Next base: position 120,782 of record CAZMZH010000011.1, read on the forward strand.
AGAGCGCGAAAAATGAGATATTAAGTATTCTGACCATGCAAAATAAACCCAAGATGACACCTAAAAACGCGTGTTTTTCATTGTCCTCTGAGGTTCTAAGTTTTAACCAAGAATAGACGAATACCACTGCCATAAAAAATTCGACTGTATGGGCCATTCTTTGCCGGATGAAGGAATAATAAATCAGAGGGGATGCTAGCCAAACGCCAATTATTGTTACTACAACGAAATTTTGATGGAAATATTTAGTTAGAATTCTAAATAAAATTAATAGACCTAAAAATAAATAGGTTTGGGAGGCAATGGCTGTAGCCATTAAATAAGGAGTCGAATACCCGTCTATAGAGAATGAATATCCGAAATTGTTTAAGACGATCGCAATTAGATGACCTAATAAGAAGAAGGGTAAGAATAAAATACTCTGTCCGATGGTCCAATTATTAAAAACGTAGCCGGTGGAAGTAAAATTTTCAATGTGAGCGTATCTCTTCTCATTAATGAAATCCAGGTCTCCGTCAAAAAAAGCCGATCGGAGGTATGCGTAGTAACCGGAGTCATCGGCTCCGTCAATTTGGGTAACGGAATAATGGCCGGTGTGCCAATTTTTGGGAATGGAATCGTCAAACAATCCAAGGGGAGTGAGCGCTAAGAAAAAAACAAAAAAGGTTGTCCCTAAAATTGTTATTGCTTTATTATCGGGGTTCATTGTATTGGAAATTGATCAATAAAAGGGAATTTGAAAATTAGATCGGTCAAGGGGGGATTTACTAGCTCAATTAGTCCTTATAAAAACTCCTCAAGTTTTCAAATGTACTGTTTACTTAAGTAAATTCTTTAGTATTTTTGCACAGCGTCTTTGCAATTACAATTTTATCAAGAATTAATATTCGGTTTTAAAGTAATTTCAATGGTGGAGATTTGTTTGGTTTATTTTATAAATCGTTGCGGGGTCTATTTCTAAATCTCCTTAATTATATTGCTGGCTTAGCATATTTGTTTAACCTTTTTGGCAAATCAACAATTAATAGATAATGATAAATAAAATTATTTTAACCTTTATTTTTTGGTTTTTATCTTTTGGTTTTGCCCAGGCGATTAATGAAACTCCTTTGCATAAAGCGGTTGAAGAAGGAAATTTGCAAAAAACCAAAGCTCTGATAGAGCAGGGGGCTAATGTAAACGCTCAAACGGCGCAGGGAATCACTCCTCTTTTTATGGCAATCTTGAGCGGCAAAAATGAAATTATGGAACTTTTAGTTGAAAGTGGAGCGGATATCCATTTAAAAGATGCCGATGGTTTTGCCCCTCTTCACGTTTCTGCAACGGAAGGAAATCTTGCGTTAACAAAGTTATTTCTATCAAAGGGAGCGGACATTTCCGTTAAAGATGAAGACGGATTAACGCCTCTGCATTTGGCGGTTCGTTGGAATAATATTGATATTGTAAAACTGTTTTTAGATTTGAACGCCGATGTTAACTCTAAATCTATCGATGGTAACGCGCCTTTGCATTTTTCGATCATGAATGAAAATGAAAGCCTCATACGATTGCTTTTTGAGAGAGGAGCTACCATTGATTTGAAAAACGCTAAAGGAAGATCGGCATTACATTGGGCATCAAAGAGAGGTAACAGAATGGCCCTTCGGTTACTGTTAGAAAAAGGTGCCGATATCAATCTTCAGGATAAGAATGGGAGTTCTCCGCTTCATCTAGCGGCATATTGGGAACAGGTTGGTATTATTCAGGATTTATATAAGCACGGCGCCAATAGACAAGCTAAAGATAACAACGGTTACACACCTTACGAGTATGCCCTTATCAATCCACCGAATCTTGCTCTAGGTGTTTTGAAAGAATAGATGTTTTAAAATGTCACCTTGAGGGATTGACTAGCCTTGCGCGTTAATTGAAAAAGGAACTAAAAGTAAAAAATAAAAATTTTGTCACAGTGAGCTTGTCGAACTGCGACCTCCTTATTATAGTTCCTTAAGAGTCTCCCTAAAAATCTCGTTTTGAAAAAATAAAAATTGTCACCCTGAGGTTCTCGAAGGGCGACCGCTATTTAATCGTGTAGAGGTGATGAACAATATAGTTTTTAAATTCTTAGGACGACTAGGAGAGAACTCCGGCAGCCTTGCCTTTTTTGAGGATTTCCAACATAGCGTTATGTACTAGACCATTAGTTGCGAGGACTTGTCTTTGATAAATGTCGAAGTCGCTACCGTCCAAAAGTGATAATTTACCGCCCGCTTCTTCTAATAGCAGTTTACCGGCCGCCATATCCCACGGATGGAGCTTGATTTCCCAAAAACCTTCGAATCGCCCCATTGCCGTGTAGCATAAATCAAGAGCGGCCGATCCCGGGCGCCTCACAGCCTGACAACTTTTAATAAAGTTTTCAAAATGATCCAGGTTGTTATTTTCTGCATGGCCCACGTCATAGGCAAAACCAGTGACTAGCATACTTCTTTTGAGATCGGATATGCCGGAGACTTTAATAGGTTTAGAATTTAAAAAAGCGCCTTTGCCTTTTTCTGCGACGAACAATTCGTCCAGTGATGGGTTATAAATCACGCCTAGCGCTATTTGCCCGTTACTCTCCAAACCGATAGATGTGCAATAACAGGGATAACCGTGGGCAAAATTAACAGTCCCGTCTAAGGGATCGATGATCCATTTATGAGGGGAGGAGAGGTTCCTACTTTTATTAGATTCTTCAGCGAGGAACCCGTGATCTGGATAGCGAGTGGAAATAATATCGATGATCTTTTTTTCGCACGCCAGATCAACTTCCGTTACCGGATCAATTTCGCTTTTGTATTTTATGGGACCGAAGTTATCGCGACGTTCTTTAAGAATCGTGCCAGCGGCTAATGCGGCTTCAATAGCCGTTTGCAGAGCTTCCGTCATTCAATCCAGCCTCCGCCGACAACACAATCGTCGCGATAAAAAACGGCGGCTTGACCCGGAGCTACAGAGTTTTGCGGTTCGTCAAATTCGACATGGACGCGATTGTCGGGTAGGGGGGTTACTTTGGCATGCGCTCCTGAATGACGATAACGAATTTGAACGTCTAAAAATTCTTCCGTATCCGGCTTGGAATACCAGTTGACGCGATCGGCGTAAAATTCCGCTCCCAACACTTCTTGTTTGGGGCCGACAACGACTTCGTTTTTATCGGGATCAATTTTCGTAACGTAATAAGGTTCGGTCAATCCGCCCAAATTGAGCCCTTTCCGTTGTCCAACTGTGTAGCCTGGATAACCTTGATGTTTTCCTAAAACAGTTCCAGCAGAGTTGACGATGTTGCCTTCTTGGAAAGATTCCGATCCAATTTGACTGGCAATAAAATCTTTGTAATCGTTATTGGGAACGAAGCAAATTTCTTGAGATTCGGACTTTTCAGAAACCATGTTCAAACCTAACGATCTAGCGATATCGCGAACTTCCTCTTTTGTCATACCGCCTAATGGAAACATAACCCGCGATATTTGTTCTTGCGTTAGATTGAACAGGAAATAACTTTGATCTTTGACGCGATTATCGCCGCGTTTGATCATGAGTCTGCCGTAATCGTCTTTAACGACAGAAGCGAAATGACCGGTAGCAACGTAATCGCGACCAAAAGTTTTGGCTTTAACCATGAGTTCGTCGAACTTCACTTTTGAGTTGCATAGAGTACATGGGATAGGGGTTCTCGCTTGCATATATTCCGAAACGAAGTAATCAACCACGTCTTTACGAAACTCCTTTTCCATATTTAATATATAGAAAGGAATTTTAATTTTGTCGGCAACTCGACGTGCGTCGGCCAGGTCGTCCAGGGAACAGCAGGTTCCAAAACGGTTATCCGTATCGGCGCTGTAGTTCCACAATTGGAGAGAAATACCGATTACGTCGTAGCCTTGGTCTTTTAATATGGCGGCGGCAACGGAGCTATCGACTCCTCCACTCATTGCAATGACTATTTTAGGTTTCATCTATTAGGTATTAATGTTTATTGCGTTTGATTGATTGTATAAAAGGAAAGGCATGAGTCGCCAATTTTTTTTTCGCGATAACGGTTAAGCTGACCATAGTTATCCGCGAGCGTTTCCTTAAAAAAGTGTTCTACGATAATAGACGCGTCATCTTCTAGAATAGTTGAATTGGAAAGCTTCGATAAACAACTATCGTAAAGGTTGGCGCCGAATGGCGGGTCGATATAGACCCAGTTAAAAGTTTTTCCTTTAGCGTTGAGCGCTGAAATGGATTTAACCGCGTCCATTTTTAGCAAATCCCAGTTTCCAGAGTCTCCAAATCCGCATTTTTGCAGATTTCTGTGAATCAATTTTTGGGAGTCGGGAGCGATATCGACTAAAACCGCTTCTTGAGCGCCGCGACTCAGCGCTTCGATACTTATATTTCCAGTGCCCGCGAATAAATCCAAAAACCGGGAGTCAACCGCACCATTCCCTATAATATTAAAAAGAGTTTCTTTAACCCGGTCTAGAGTAGGGCGGATTTGATCCCCTTTAAAGCTTGATAATTTGCTGCCTTTGGCCGAACCGGCGATTATTCGCATAATTCGATGATTTTAAATAGGTAATCCAGTCGAATGAAACCTCGAAATAGGCCAAAGCCTTAACCAATTTATCTTGACAGGTTAAAAAGATCAAACTAATATTTCAAAAAGAGAAAATTTGACGCTCGGAAAACGTTACTTTGTTTAATCTTTGATTTTTTTGAAGGTTTGGCGTTTGATGCCCGAGCCGTTTTTTTTAGGAAGAAAAAAATGACCGTAGATAAAAATACAAATCCGTTCTTAACCGCGTTAGTCGCTCCCTTATATATGATAATGGGTACCATGGCAGTGATCAACGGCGATTTACTGATAATTTTTCTGTTTTTTGCGTTTAATTTTGCATTGATAGGATCTTATGTTACCGAGTTTAAGTTATTTCCCGGGTTATATTTTAACGAATTATCCCATAAAGCGTCGCTTTCGGCATTGATGGCCATGGGGATCGCATTCATGGGATTTTTAGCTTCGAAGATTATTCTAGGCGGGGCGGAAACGTCCGATCCCAGCGCATTTGCGGCTAGTAGTTTTATGCTGGTGTGGGTATCCCTCTCAATACCCTCCTATTTATTGATGGTTTGGTTAGTCAAAGGCGTCAACAGAAGAGATTTAGAAGCAGAAGAAGCGGTACGACAAGAAAAACGCAAAAACCGAAAATCCGGCGGACCTCCAATCATGAACCGCGACGGATTTTAAAGTTAGTTTTTACCCACCTGATCCAAACAGTGTGGCCTCATCGTCTAGCGGCTAGGACGCCGGCCTCTCACGCCGGTAACAGGGGTTCGATTCCCCTTGGGGCTACCAATCACTCCTTTATAATCAAAGCTTTAAGCCCCACCTAATTTTTCATTAGATTTACATGTAGCCATTTTGTAGCCAAGTTTTCCTCCAATAGTTGAATTTTGATGATTATCAAAATTTTTATAATCATCCTAATCGATTAAACTTAAATGAGTTACTTTCTTTTTTAGAAATCGATTTGCCGATATTATTGGGCAATCGGCCTGCAGGCCGGAAACAGTTTTTTTTAGGGTTTTTAGGGAATTAACTTAATTCATACGGCCAACTGATTACGAAACTTATTTTAGTGTTTTTAATAACAGTCTTAATTTTGAAAGGTTTTCCTTTTTTGCCTATTTTTCAGGCTCTTAAAACAATTCCATAAATTCTATTGATTCCATCTAGGTGGGTTTTGTCAGTCATAAATAAGTCATTTCGGAATAATGAGAAATAACAAGGGTTATCTAGGTCGAAATGTTACAGAGAAACTGATTATTCATCATTAGGTCTTTATTTGGATTCTTTCATGGATCTTTTTTTAAGCGTTAAATGTTCGCCATCAATATAATCACTTCCTAACGTAATCATAACGAAAAAACCACAAATTTAATCTATCTTTACCATGAGATAAATTAATTCGAGAGTTTTTTTGAGTATTCAAGAATTTAAAAAATCTAGAAAAAAAATAGCCTTACCTGTAGTAGACCCTTGGGATTCAAATTCCAATCCAAGTTCCGATATTATCAACGAAGCGTTCGAAGCTTTAGGAGTTAACTTTTCATCAAACGATCGACTTATAGAATCCCTTCCATTTTCGTTAAACGATGTTACCGCAGGTTCAGAATCCGAATTGCAGGCGGCAGTCATTGGAAACGCAAAAAATGTAGACCTTCCTATTACCATTAAGAACTCAAACTTTTTTTCAAACGTCCTTAAACGATCCAAATCGGGAGAAAGCCCCAAGAACGTAATAACCGACATTGAAAATATTTTGAATCCAGATACTGAAAAAGTTTGGGATAACAGTTGGATTCGATTTCCCAAGCGTTTGCTAAGCGAATTTGCGGAACAGATTTTAGGAAGAGACCTGCTTAAAGATAAAAGCGCTCCCGAAAATGGAACGCGGTCAGATATCCATAAGTTTTTATATGAAAAAGATGGTGAAGAGTATTTACGAGTTCCCCTCAGTTATTTGCTGAAACTGACTTTGGCCGACGTTATTGGCTCGATTGATAATCTACCCGAAGAAATTATTGAAACAGGAATAGAAGCGTTCGAGAATTTCGCCAACGACAACACTTCGCCAGAAACCCATTCTTTTTACGTTTCTTTAATAAAACCGTCAACCGGAGGTGGATCCTCAATAGCTCATGAAACTTCCAAACGGTTTTTATTGACGCAGCTTTTGATTGTATACGCGAACCATAAATTTGAACTCAAAAAATCCGGACAAAACGCGATCATATTTCATTCTCCCAGACCGGCCATCATGCAAAAGAATCTGAATGACTGCATCTCAGATTCTTTTTACAGAGAGTTGTTCATGAGTCCTTGTCTGTCTGGTTGGGATAAAGGCGAAGAAAAACACCATTACATGAAATTGTGCCACGAAGTATTGAGCCGCAGTCAGTTGAACACAATTGCAAAGCTTCGCGAATGTGGAATCATTAACCGGAATTTGGTAGTTCTTCCAAACACGTCCAATATCAGTTTAGCTAATAATGGAACCCATTTAAGTATTGGCAGTCTTTTATTATCAGATGCGTTGAAATATAAGCGGTCCGGTTTTAACGAAAAGCACGAAAAATACTTAGGCGATTTAGCGATAAAAGTAATAGAACATTTTCTGCCTTTGTTTGTGGGAACCTATAGCGCCGCGCCTTATAGGATGGAATTTGCAGACTTTCACCCAGAACAAGCCCTAGGCTTTCTACCGCATGAATTGCATTACACGCATCTAAGAATGATCTGGCGACGCTGGACCAAGAAAGCAAAACTGAAAATATTTGGTAAACCGGTTACCCCTTTTGGACCCAAATGGTTGGATAATTCGATTAATAATGTTTTCGGGTTCCGAGGCGACTACATTCCTGATTTCCGTTTGATCGATTATTTGGTAGGGATTTTAAGCACGGAAAGTTGTCCCTCGCTGAATGGCGAATTGGATAGCGAAGAAAAATTAAAAAACGATCTCATGCAAATGGGAGTTTTCGACAATCAAATGTCGCTCTACCTCCTTTGCAAACTGCGTAGATATTCCCAGATGGGGTACTCAGGTTTTGAGGGGAGGTATTACTCTTTATTCCACAGCATCAATGACGATATGGGACACGCCGCGAATTTACAAATTTTAACGACGTTGTACGCTTATAAATTGATGGCGAATCAAGGCGTTGACCATCGGCATATTCAAGACCTGCCCTTTGTCGAAAGCGAAAGGAGACAAATCTTCTTCGGGGCGGCGTTAAATATCCCTACGTTTTATGTCCGTGACAATTCAAAAAATTTATTTTTAAGAAAAATTTTGCAAAAAGTTAAGCGTATTCGTTCCAGCAGTAGGTACCCAGGATATTTAAGAATCCATAACCAGGAATATCAAAAAGCGTTAGTGACTATTCTGGAAGAAGAAGCGGGAGATCTCATTGAACTCTTAAACGTCCAAGAAACCATCAGAGACTTAAAAGAGCGCATTCTAAATAAAGATGATTTTTCTACCTGCGGCAAGATAACTAAAGGAATCATTAACGAAGCGGGTGTGTCTTCACCGTTCGAATTAAAGAGCGGAGATTTTAACGCCTCCGCCGAAAGTTTTTATAGAAATAGTCTGCGGCGAAAGCATTTTAAAGAAGGACTTGTAGCATTGAAATTGAGTTTGTCCAGATCCAGTTTTTTACAATCGTTAAATGCGCAAGAAACAAGCTATCTTCGCGATGTTATAAGGCAAAAAACCGTTGGAACTTTTTTAGATTCTGTAAAAAAGCGCCTGCTCGAAGAAAACGTTCCCATAGAAATTTTAGAAGAAGTAATCAGCTTGTTGTTAATGGATATCAAGTTTGAAATCAAACAGAATCAAATTCCCCAAAAAAATATTAGGAATAAAGTCTATGAGACAGCACCAGTATGTTGAAAGAGAAACGGGCAAAGTTGTCGACGAAAAAATGTTTGCGGACCCAATAATCCAATGGTTGTACTCAGGGGTTAGGGAAAAAGCTCCCACAATGTTCAATGCATTAACAAGTTCCAGGTTTTCCAGTTTATTGGGGTATTTAAATTATGAGTCGTCGTTGGGGTTCAGGTTGTCCGGAAATCAAAACTTTCTAAAACGTTGTGGTTTTAATTTCTCGGAATGCGTAGATCATCCCGATTTTCTAGACACTCCCAAAAAAGTTTTTGAGCGAAAAATTCAATACTGGAACTGTCGACCATTACCCAGCGATGCCAACGCCATTGTGTCTCCCGCCGATTCGCGAGTTTTGGTGGGATCGATGGAAGAAACTTCTCAGCTGTTTTTGAAAGAAAAGTTTTTTTGTCTCGACGAACTTTTGAAAAGAGACGTGGTTGACTGGAGCGAAGAATTTGCAGATGGAGAATTTGCCGTTTTCCGATTAACTCCAGAAAAATATCATTACAACCATTCTCCTGTATCGGGCGAGGTAGTAGATTTTTACGAAGTTCTGGGGACATATCATTCCTGCAATCCAAGCGCATTGGTCACAATAGCGACGCCCTATTCCAAAAATAAAAGAAACGTGACAATCATAGACACCGACGTAGAAGGAGGAAGTAATATAGGGCTGGTGGCGATGGTAGAGGTTGTCGCGCTCATGATAGGAGATATCCTGCAATGCTACAGCTCGCATAAATACGAAGACCCAAAGGATATGGAACGATCTCTTTTTATGGAAAAGGGTCAACCAAAAAGCTTATTCAGACCAGGAAGCAGTACGGTGGTGACGCTCTTTCAGAAAGATAGAGTCCAGTTTGCTCCCGAGATTGTTTCTAACATGACTCACCCGTTTGCGGAAAGCCGATTCTCGTTTGATCTTCAAACTCCATTAGTCGAAACCGACGTCAAAGTGCGGTCGCCTATAGCGACTCCAAAAAATTAAGAGTGATGATATGACATTTAACGAAACCTTTATATTATTGTTTGGTATTTCCTGTTTTACGTATCTCCTTTGGGGATTCAAAACCTTTCCTCGCGATCGCCAGTTTTTGGCGGCCTTTCCCGAAAAGAAAATAGAAAGCGAAGAATGGACCGGAGTGAACCTGACCTATTACGGCTTTTTAGTGGCCACGGGTTTAATCGTTGCCGTTTTCGTCAATTTTATGTTGTTAGGCGGTTTAGGCATTCCGCTATTTGCGAGCCTGGTTTTATCCGGTTCTGTTTTATGTCTCAGTGTTCCCGCCGCAAAAGGAATGGCGGTTTTGATTGAAGGAAAAGAAAATACCTTCACCACCTGTGGAGCTTTTTTTGTAGGACTCATTTTTACGCCCTCGTTAGTTTTGTTCTTAAGAGAAGTCTTTTTTCCAGAGGGTAAAGTAGGCTGGGAAATCGTTCCAATACTGGCGGCGTTTACCATCTCATATTGCATTGGCGAAGGATTAGGGCGATTAGGTTGTATCAGTTTTGGTTGTTGTTACGGCAAGCCGCTAGAAACTTCAAGTCCTAAGTTGAAAAAAATGTTTAAGAATTTTTATTTTATTTTTTCTGGCGAAAGTAAAAAAATTTCCTACGCCCATGGCTGGGAGGGCAAACCTGTCATCCCCGTGCAAGCGCTTTCGTCTTTGATATGCATTTTAGGCGGACTGATTGGTTTATTTTTGTTCGTTAAAAGTTATTTCCAAGCGGCTCTATTTATTTCCATAATGTCTTCACAGGGATGGAGAATCGTTGCGGAATTTCTCCGTTCGGACTTTAGAGGCGAGGGAAATAGCAAAGCTTATCTGTGGTTAAGCTTTGTCGCCATAATTTATTCGCTCATAATCATGAGCGTGGCTTCAGGTTTTAAATCGCCCTCAATCGACCTTTTTGCAGGCCTAAAAACGCTTTGGCGACCTGATGTCATTCTTTTTCTCCAACTCTTATGGATTGGAATTTTAGTCTATATGGGTAAAAGTAGAGTGACAGGTTCCATCATTAGCTTCTACGTCCACTCCGATAAGATATAATTACCCTTACTTGGAGAATTCAAGTTTTCCAGTAAATAAACTAACCGGTTCCTGAGTTTTTATCATACCAATTACGGGTATGATTCACTATATGCACAACTGATAGCATTACGGGGACTTCGACTAAGACTCCCACTACGGTTGCTAACGCCGCTCCGGAATCAAATCCAAATAAACTAATCGCTGTAGCAACCGCCAATTCAAAAAAATTACTTGCGCCGATAAGCGCCGATGGGCCCGCTATGCAATGGGCAACTCCAAACTTTCGATTTAAAATGTAGGCTAATCCAGAGTTAAAATAAACTTGGATAATAATAGGAATTGAAATAATTACAATGATCATCGGATGAGAAAGAATCTGATTCCCCTGAAATCCGAATAATAAAACTAAAGTAAACAAAAGAGCATTTAGAGAAAATGGGCTTAGCCTTTGAACCAGTTTTTGAAGTTCCTGCTCCCCACCTCTTTTTAACATAATCGACCGCCAAATTTGGGCGGCAATGACGGGAACGACGATATAAAGGATTACAGATAAAAATAGCGTTTCCCAAGGAACAACAATTTCAGATAACCCAAGTAGTAAACCAACGATAGGAGCAAAGGCAAAAATCATGATGGTATCGTTTAACGCAACTTGGCTTAGAGTGAAATTTGGTTCGCCCTTTGTCAGATTACTCCAAACAAACACCATTGCCGTACACGGCGCAGCCGCAAGAATTATCAAACCTGCTATATAAGAATTTATTTGATCGGGAGGTAAGTAAGGCGCAAAAATGTTGGAGATAAACAACCAACCTAATACAGCCATTGAAAATGGTTTGATTGCCCAGTTGATAAAAACGGTAACCCCTATGCCCTTCCAATGCGTTTTGATTTCATGCAAAGCCTGAAAGTTTACTTTCAAAAGCATGGGAATGATCATAATCCAAATTAAAACTGCAACTGGGATATTGACCTGGAATATTTCAATACGTCCTATAGTTTTAAAAAACTCAGGAATGAAATGACCTAACGTTATTCCAAAAATAATACAGAGGAATACCCAAATACTGAGATATTTTTCAAAAAAACCTAAGTCAAAGTTGTTATTTGGGATGTCGAGAGTATCGGATTTTAATGTCATCCTTTTATTGACGTAGTATTCATTTAGCCTATCTACGAATTTTCTAGGCGAGAGTAGATTCAATATTATGAATCCATTGATTTTTTTGAAAAGGTTTTTTCAGTATAAGATTGATTCCTTCAACAATGTCTTGATGAGAGGAGTCGGCATCTTCTAATAGGATGGTTGAAATGTCGGGCGATAACATTGTCGCAGCCGAAAGAAAACTAACTCCATCCATGTACATTAAATCCTGGTTGGAAATTACGGCGGAAAATTTGTTTTCGTTTAGCAATATTCTAATTCCTTCTATACTGTCAGACGCTGTTCGGACATCGAAACCATTTTCCGTTAATTCATTTTGCATGGACAAACGAAAAAAAATATTAGGATCTACTAACAATATGCGAGGTTTAAAGCTATGAGGATGTCGGTGAATAATCATAGTAAAGAACCTTAGAAATTTTTCTTTTATTTAACAACAGGGTTGTTAGCTTTGTATTAGATCAGGGTTAGGAATTTTAATTTCTAAGGAAAAATAAAAAAACCACGCCAAAAAATTCCCGCTCGGGACACTCTGGCGTGGTTTTAATAAATAAAAACTTAGTCTAAATTATTCAGCGGCTACCGGCTCTTCAATCGCTTCAGGTTCTGAACATGTGATTTTGAAATCCTGATCAGGAGCTTCTTTTTCCGTCTCTTGCCTCCAACTTAATTCTATAGATAGCTTTTCTTTGTCGCCTTTTAAGGTAGCTTCAAGCTCTATTTCAATATTACCTGAAGGTTTTAACGTAACCAAATCGGTACTTTGTTGGATGCAAATTGTTCCTTCTTTCAAACCGTTAACTATTTCCTCTAAATGGGTGATTACTCGGTCTAAATCCATTTCGCCTTTTAAACTTACAGATTGCTTTGACATGAATGCCTCCTTTAAAAATGTTAATTAACGTTTAACGCTGAGATCGAATTTTGGTTGATATTTTTATTGCCGTCTTTTGAATTGATGATATTTGATATAGCGTCGGCAGCTTCATCAAAATCGACGCTGCCAGAAATCTCCAATATTGGAAATCCACTCAATTCAGAAACATAGCTTTCATCCGATAAGTTATCCTGAACGACTATTTCCTCAGGTTCGTAAAATAATCCGGGAGATTTCATAAAGGCTCCCAAAAGATCTCTACGGTCTGCAAAATCTACGAAATTTGTCTTTAAATTTTTATTGCTATGATCCCAATTTAACATAACGATTAAGTTCATGGGCGCCGCTAAGACAAATTTGTCTGGGCCAAAACATTCGTCGATGTATACGTCGTATTTATGTTCCAGATTCCAAAGTTCGGCCCCAGTTAATTCTCTAAACTTTTCACAATCCTCTTTAGGCATTACACCTTGCAGATCCGGGTTGTTTAAAGCGGTTCCTGGATTTATTCGAGGTAGTTTGGCCACGCCGATCATATTTATTGCAGAGTCCTCTTTTTTGAATAATAATCGGTCGTTACTTACAAATTTAGCCCCTCGACTCATTAGGTGTAACGCCAGGGTTGATTTACCCATTCCAGAAAATCCGGCCATGGAAATTCCAGCTCCTTGCCAAACAACTCCAGCGGCATGAGCCAGGAAGTAGTCCTGGTTTAATTTCCATTCCATAAATCGATTATTGATGAAATTGATAACTTGATTCGAATTTTGAATACAAGGACCAATAGCGATGTTATTACCTTTGCCAAACAGGAACAACATACCGGTTAGACGTTTTCTAACTAGACGTCCATCAGGGAGGTCGACAAATTCTTCTTTAATTTTGGTCTTTCCTGGATCGGGCTGTTTTACGGTTAAATCTAAGTCCCAATTTGGAATGTCTCCTTCAAATGAATGGATTGTGATATGAGGTTTGTTATTAGAGACATTAGAAATGAAAGGCTTGAAATAGTGTGCCAGGTCTTGCTTCAATTTTTCCGAATTTGTCAAACAATCGATTCGACAATCGCCAAAGATCAACTTTAATCGATGAGACGAAGTAAATTTGTTTTCAAGTTGTCGCCGGGCTTCCTGAATTGACTCAGGGCGTTTATTCATTTTTTAACCTTTTTAAAGTGTAATCTATTAATAAAGGCGCCGCATCGATTCCATGAGCTTCTTTCAAACCCCTGAAACCGCCAAAAGCAGACACCTCGAAAATTTTTGGCCCATCTGGTGTTTCGACTAAATCCACGCATGTAAAATCCAAATTAAAAAGAGATTGCGCTCGATGAGCTAAGTCGATAATTTCCTGAGATGGTTCAAAAGGTTCATATTTCCCGCCGGAATTGATGGTGGTGTTCCACGAGCCCTTCTTAGGGATCCGGGCATAGGTTGCCAAATATTCGTTGCCTAAAAAAACGATACCCAAATCTTTACCGGGAATTGGGACAATTTTTTGGATATAGATCATGCTATTTCCCTGAGCTTTGTAGGACTCCAGTTTTGGACGTATCCCATTAGAGGCCTCAACCACTTCCATGCCGCGCGCTTTAGAAGTATAAAGAGGTTTTAAAACGGCTTTGCCATAATGTTGTATCGCCTGGTAGGCTTCGTCTATGCTTTCCGTTAAAAATGTAGATGGAATGGGTATATTGCCTTTTTTAAGTTTGAGCGTGCATGTCATACGGTCTAGCAGACCCAGAATACTTTTTGGGGGCGAAAAAAATGGTATTCCTCCTTGAGAAAGAGAATCTAAAATTTCCAAACGGTTGATCAAGTCTGGGGAATATTGAGCTCCTATTTTTTTAATGATAAAGGCGTCAAAGGATCGAAGGTCTAAAGATCGCTGACCGATATAATCACTTTCAAGGTCAAATGAAACGTTGGCCATGTCTATTAAGTGACGGTTTCCTGTTTTTTGTTCGACGGCATCCGCTAGATGTTCCGACGACCAGCTTCCAGGAACCCCTATGATTCCAATTTTTTTCATATAATTGTTAAACCATAAAAATGTTAGATCATAAATAGGTTAATACTTTTGGAACCAAATTAAATTTTTCCCACGGTTGATTTTGGTGCGAAGCGACTTTTTCCATAAGATAGAGCGCTCTTTGTTGCATAGTTTCCGAAAAGCTTTCATCGAATTCGAAACGCGTCGATGTAAAAAAGGACCGTCCCAAACCTAATGCTAACCGGACCTCAAAAGTAGGATCTGAATTTTTTTTAGCGAATTTTTGGCCGAATTTAAAAAAATCTAAAGAAAGTTTATTCATCCGATCTCTAACTTCTGGCATAAAAATTGGCATTCGGAAAATAGAAACCAAAAAAACCGAAATGTCCTGAACATAGTCATGACGACCAGACCGATAGAGATCGATAAAATGAATTCGATGTTCTTGATCGTTATAAATGATATTGTCTAGGTTAAAATCACCATGAGACCATACCGAAAATGGAGCTTTTAATTTTTTTTCAATTTCGCCGCATTCGTCGACCAATTCTTCAAAAGAGTAGGTTACCAAACTTCCAATTTGTCGAGGTTTTAAATTAAATTTTGGATGGGCTTTATGAATATCAGAGGCCCTAGATTTCAATTGTTTAATAAAGTTTGCTGATATGGGAATTGGTTCTAGAGTTTGTGTCCAAATGTCCCAAAGAAGTTTTTGAAGCAATTCAACCGATTCGTTTAGACAACATCCTTTAGGGTCCAATAAAGATTTTTGAATGGTAGGACCTTGTAAAAACTCTAATAATATAGAGGCGTTTTTCCCGTTTTTCTGAAAACTAAAAATTTTGGGAGGCAGCCCAGGTCGAAGTGATTCCCATTTTTCGATGTTCTCTTTTTCTTTTTCAAGTTTGTTGGCTTTACCTTCTTTAAATATAACGGGCCGTTCATAGTTATTATCATTCCCATTCGCATTTTCTTTTTGAACCCGACTAATTTTACATCCTGATTTAGTGCCTAAGAAAGCTTCGATTTTCAGTTCTTCAAGCGAGCCCTTAACGTCTATGGCCTCAATGGAATCGTCCATGCCTTCGATATGCTGAATTTTGACTCGTTCTCCCACGATTGCAAAAATAATGGCTTCGCCAATATTTAATAAAGAATCTCCAATTCGTTCCAAATAACGCAAAATAAAAAGAGTTGTGACCAGGTTTTCTGTGTCGCTTCCTCCGCGTCGTAAATCGCTCATGATTTGTCTAAAATTTAAGCTAAAGAACTCGTCAAGTTTTGCTTCAGAACGGCAAATATTTAGGGCTAAATTTAGGTTTTTTGACTTAAAGGCTTTGTCTATTTGTTTTAAAGAACTTAAGATTTCTTTGAAAGCTTGATCGTAATTGAATCGGTGGATAAATTCGTGAGGTTCTAAGTATTCAGTTTGTCTAACGATATTGACGGCAAAGTCTGCAATGCGCTCCAGGTTGTTGCCAATAATGTATAGGGAACGCATAATATCCAGTTCGCGTTTGGTGAGTTTTTTCTTGATACTGCTATAAAAACTCTCTTTTTCAATGACGCTTTTTAAATTATCTATGTAGTCGTCCCGGGCGAGAATTTTGTCTATTGTTTTTGGGGTGGGTTTGTTCAAAACTTTTAGTGTTTCTTCAACTTGATTGGTAGTTTCCAATATAATCAGTTGAAGATTGTTGGCAATATCGCCCTTTAATATGGTTTTAACATCCGACATAATGTTTTAGCTTACTTGCCAGCTTTGATTTCTAACGGGTCAAGACTAAGGTCTTTTCCTTCCTTCCCCTCAGTCCAACTTACTTTAAGATTGATTTTTACTTTACGGTCTTTTCTTTTAGCGCTGACTCCCATTCGAAGTAACCCATTGGGTTCTAAAATAAACTTCTTCTGTTTAGTTCCAAAAAGAAGTTTTCCGTTTTGAAAGCCTTCAGTAAGAGCCTTCAAATACTTAATGATAAGCTCGGTATCTTGTATCGACTCATGTTTGAATTCGTCTTCTGAATCAGCCATAATCTGTTCTTTGCAAAAAAGTTTGAATATCAGGGATTGGTCTTCAAAAACATAGAAGTCCCTCTCTAACCCCATAGGGGTTTTAAAAAAGTCGTGAAATGTACTAATTCAACAGTGTTCTTTTAATTGAGCCGGGCTTTATACTCTTCAATAAGCTTCAAACGGTCCATATTGGCCAGGTTTAAACTTTTTCGAATGTGTAAATCCTCCCATGCCAACTGAACGCCAATTTGCCGGCTCGCTTTTTCTTTATTTTGAACTTCCGGATTTTTTACTTTTTCTCCCATGTGGCAATCGTCGCCCATGGAAATGATTAGTTTTCTTCGGCCGTTTCTGTTTTTATTATGATTGGCAACTACATTGATAAGAAAATCTGTGTATTGCCGTGATTGCGGATTCCAAACCTCGTAGCCATCAACATCGTATTCTGCCAATAAGATAGGCCAAAACTGTTCGGGATGTGGAATCAGGATCCCTCCTCCAAGCGATCGCGTTTCTTCAATAAAATCCTCGGCTCGATAAAAATATTCTGGGCTGAATTCTTTTTTTACGATTTTCTTAACCGTTCTAATAAATGATTGCGCGCGGTTGATCAACCGATCGTCAAACTGTAGACGCAATAAGTCGAAGTAATTAGCTAGAAGTTTATTTTTGATATGATCTATGGGCGTTGAAGTTTCATTTTTGTTAAAAAGTTTAAATAATTTTCGGGTTCCCCATTGAACAAATCGAATGATGTCGTCGTCGGCTGCCGTTGAGGTCGCGGCGGCTTGTAATCGGTTTTCGAATTTGGGATCTATGATCGAATCCATCAATTCAAATAATTGCGAGGATCGATAATTTCTAGTGTGATGACACATGGACCTGAGAACATCGGCGTTTTCAATTTTAGAATTCTCAAAATGTAAAAGAAATTGAACTTTCTTTTGAAATTGAGGCGCGTAGCAATCAACTTCAACCCCAGAGTACTCTCCGTCGTAGGAGAGAATTTCATTATGTTGGGTAGGAATAATTAATTCCTTTGTTTTGTTGGGAA
This sequence comes from uncultured Nitrospinota bacterium, assembly GCA_964570665.1. Classification (GTDB taxonomy): domain Bacteria; phylum Nitrospinota; class Nitrospinia; order Nitrospinales; family JAJDAT01; genus JAJDAT01. Next base: position 138,378 of record CAZMZH010000011.1, read on the forward strand.
AGGTTGCATTAACTCGTTGACGAATAATTTCCATGGGAACAAATTCAGGATGCCAGTGCAAAGCTGTGACCGTATCTTGTTTTGGGAATACTTGCGCCGGTTCCAAGATGCGTTCTGTTTGTTCCTGAGTTAGTTTTATCGTTACTAATTTTTCATATGCATTTTGGTCCCATTCCGTTATTTCTTCAGAAAGGTTGTCTAGGGTTGAAGAAGGCGTTGAAGAAATTGGTTGCTCAGAAGCTTCTTTGATGGTTTTTAACACCGGAGTTTCCGGATTTGATATTTTTTCGTTTGGTTGAATTTTTAAAACGGCATTAGACTGTGGCATGAGGCCTCCTTATCGGATTCTAAAAGAGAATCTTGGAAAATGGTGGGGAGTTGGATAAAACTATTTTTCAACTCAATGGCGGATGATTTTAGGAAAGAATGGGAATTTGTCATGATTTTTTTGGCATTCAAAGTTAAATTCTTTCTTGTAAAATATTATGATAGACAATGTTAATAATTTGAATAATTTTAATGAAAATCTAACAAACGAAGATTTGATTTTTGTTTGATCTTTATTAGACGTTAAAGCGTTTTCCTTCCAGTTTTTCTAACTTATTCCTAATCCACTAAATTCCTTTTTCGTTTTATCCTTAAATCAAATGTTGTAATGATTTTTATAAGGAATATTAATGCTTAAAACAATTAATCCGGATATTTTCCGAGAATCTGATATTCGAGGCGTAGTGGAATCCGATCTGACGCCTGAATTTGTAGAAAACATAGGGAAGGCGATCGGTACCATGCTTCGGCGGTCAGGAGGAAGAACGCTTACGTTGGGTCGTGATGTGAGGCCAAGTTCTGATATGATTCGCGAAATTTTGGCTAAAGGAATAATATCTACAGGCTGCCATATAATTGATGTTGGTATTGTGCCAACGCCAGTTTCATACTTTTCTCAACACCATTTTCAAACCGATGGCGGAGTTATGGTCACAGGGAGCCACAATCCATCGGAGTTTAATGGTTTCAAAATCTCAATTGGCCAAAATAGTATCTATGGAGATAAAATACGCGAATTATATCGTCAAATTCTTCAACAAGATTTTGTGTTGGGGAATGGGCAATTGGAAACTAGGGAAATTAAAGAAGCTTATATAAAAAATATATGCGAAAGAATTCAAATCTCGAAACCTATCAAATTGGTGGTGGATGGAGGCAATGGATGCTTTGGGTTGGTTGGCCCAGAGCTTTTATGGCGTTTAGGTTTAGAACCCAATGAGTTGTATTGCGAACCTGACGGAGAGTTTCCTAACCATCACCCAGATCCTACAACTGAAAAAAATTTAAAAGATTTACAAACCCGCGTTAAAGATGAAAGAGCCGATGTTGGGATTGGGTTTGATGGAGATGTGGATCGAATTGGCGCCATAGACGATCAAGGAAATATAGTTTGGGGAGATCATCTCCTCATCCTTTTTGCTCGTCACATTTTAAGCAAACATCCAGGGGCGACCATTATTGGAGAAGTAAAATGCTCTCAAAACTTATTTGACGATATTAAAGAAAAAGGGGGAGTGCCTGTTATGACCGCTGCCGGGCATTCTTTGATTAAGAATAAAATGCGAGAAACAGGAGCGCTTTTAGCTGGGGAAATGAGCGGGCATATTTTTTTCGCAGATGAATACTTTGGTTTTGACGACGCAATTTATGCCGCTTGTCGGTTACTTCAAATCTTAGATCAATCGGATAAAAAGTTGTCCGAACTATTAATTGATCTTCCTAAAACGTATTACACTCCAGAAATTCGCATCGATTGTCCCGATCAAGAAAAATTCCGTGTCGTGGAGGAAATGGCGAAATACTTCAAAAGTCGGTTTGAAGTAATCGATATTGATGGAATCAGGATCAATTACCCTGATGGATGGGCTCTCGTGAGAGCTTCCAATACCCAACCGGTATTGGTTTTAAGGTTTGAGGCTCTGTCCGAAGCTCGTTTGAAAGAATTTCAAGAGCTTGTAAACGACCAACTGGCCCAGTTCGATTGTATCGAGTCCATACAACTCAGCCAGACCATTTCCTAAGACGTTTGTCCATTTATATAGGAGATTTCGTCACATGAAATTTAAGTCCAGTTACCTGTTTTGGGTTGAATGGTATTTATTAATCGTCTTCTTTTTTATGGGATCGTTTTCTGCTCATGCTCGAGAAATCGTACGGGCAGAATTCACCTCCACTCCGATACCGGAACAAATCGAAGCGCTTGAAAGCCCCTATACAAGGTCGGCTATTCGAGTTTTTTATGACGATCAATCTTCTAAGGAAATCTTTTTAAATTATAAGGAGCTATTCCGTTCGGGAGATCGTATTGAGGAAAGCTATGCGGGAGCTGTTATTGATAGTAGGGGAAATACCATCACCGATTGGGGCTCGGCTCAACTTCCCTTTCGGATTCGTAAGGGCCCCATTTTTTCATCCGCCCCAGATGGAAATACTTTTCTCAGGATTCCCAAAAAAGTTTCTTCAGATTCCGGTTCTCTTTTCCTGGTAACACACTTCGAATTTCATAGTTGGGTAGAGAACGAAGATAAGAGTCTTCCTCCCTTTAAATCCAAATATTTTGCTCCGATGACAATAAACCTGACAACATTAGAGCAAGATACTAACAACGGACAGTTAACTGCGAAACATCTGCGAAATATTGACTCTAGTAATGTCCAAGGATTTTGGGTTCCCTGTGCTGCAAGCAGGACTCCCTGGAACACACATTTGGGATCTGAAGAAACCGAACCCAATGCCCGATGGTTTGAAAACAAGTCGCTTGAAAATATAAATTTATACCTGGGGACTCCAAAGAAAACCGTGAAAGAGGGAGGGGCTAATCCTTATCGATATGGTTTTCCCATAGAAATCCAAGTGGACTCGGAAGGAAAGACACAGGTTTTTAAACGATATGCGATGGGAAGAATCAGTTTGGAACTTGGAATCGTTATGCCCGATGAACGGACCGTTTATTTATCCGATGATGCAGTAGATGGGATTCGTCTCATGTTTATTGCCGACCGGAAAAAGGATTTGACCTCGGGAACATTGTATGCCGCAAAATGGTTTCAAACAAAAGCTTTTGGTGGAGGAGAAGCCGATTTGGGATGGATCAAATTAGGTCATACGGAAGAAGAAACGATTCGGGAATTTTTAAATCAGAGGATAACGTTTTCTGATATTTTTGATTGGAAGAAGAACAAATCTTTTATGGTTTCTCCCGCTTCTTCAGAAGGATTTCGTCCCATTTATGTCGATCAAGGATATACTCCAAAAATTGAAAATCCCCAAAAAAAGCCTTCAACCGATCTTTCTGTAAATGGGAAAGCCATGTTGCTTGAGAAACCATTACAGATCCTTCTAGATCCCAAAATAGAATACCTCAAAATAAAACCAGAAATGGAAACGGCCGCAGCGTTTCTGGAAACCCGTCGGTTCGCTGCATTACGGGGCGCTACAGCAGAATTCACAAAGCTGGAGGGACAAGCTTTCAATCGAAAAGATGGAAAATTATATACCGCTCTTTCCAAAGCTTATGAAGGTATGCTGGCAGGAAAAAATGAGGCACGTTTTCAGGATGACATACAGTTAACTGGAAATCTCGAAGATTTGGATTGTGGTCTGATATATGAAAGCGACCTGGGAGGAAATAGAGTAGATACCGAAGGAAACCCTATTCCCAGTGATTGGGTTGCTATCAACATGAAAGCTTTGTTAGTTGGAAAGGGGGACGGTAAAGGGTCTTGTGATTCAAATTTAATTGCAAACCCAGACGGTCTAGAATATTCGGATAGCCTTCGAACATTGTTCATTGGAGAAGACAGCAATAAAAAACACATGGCTGATTTTCTTTGGGCATATTCCATAGACTCCGGTCAATTATCACGCATCCTGGTTGCTCCTAGGGATTCTGAAGTTTCTGGGTTATTTTTGGTTGAAGATTTGAATGGGTTTGCCTATTTATTCAGTAATTTCCAGAGAGATATTTTTCCAGAAACATTTTGGGAAAAAATGACTCCAGGGATTGCTAATAAACACGTTGCGGAAAGAGATTTGAGAGGGATTGTAGGGTATCTGGGGCCCATTCCAATGGAAGCGAAATAAGCTTGATTAAATACGGTCTCTATGAAAAAAAATGATAGTTCCGAACCGGTCACTTTACTTCTTCCCATAAAAAGAAAAATCCCGATCCATAAGCTTTGAAATAGAAAAATCCATTCCGGACTCCAAAGGTTGACAATAGCAACTACAAGATCAACCACAAAAGACGCCTTGATCTGAATAACTTAAAGGATGCAGTGATTTTGCCCAAAGGTTAAAAAAGGAATGCCTGAGGCAAATATAGGTCATTTGCCTAGGTATATTGAACCCGTTTAACTAACTGGAGTTGACGGTGGGATATGAACTACAGCTTACTGATTAATAATCATTTGGTCGGGTAGGGAACCTTCCTTTATATTGATCGTCGGAACTGTAGCCAAATTGTAGCCAACAGGACCTTAATCCTCGTAAGTAACCGGACTCCCCATAATCCTCAGAATTTCCAGCAACCCTTGATTTTAAAGAAGAAACGAAGCTACAGGCATAAAATTAAGTGGTATTGAAATTCTCTTCCTTCGAACTCTCACGCCGGAAACAGGGGTTCGATTCCCCTTGGGGCTATCCTTTACAATTCATTTATTTATATCGTCTGGATTCTCTTCAATTGTCTCAATTCCAATTTCAATTAAAATATTGAAACAAAATGGTTTTTTCCTTTTTTAAATGAAGGAAATAATTCTATAAGTGCATACGGCCCCAAAGGCCGGATACAGAACAGTTTTCTCATAGTGCCGCATTTGGAAGTAATGATTCTTTTTACCTGAATATCTTGGTTTTTGAAGAAAAAATTTGTCTGTCTAAGTGAAAGAATGGTTTTAATGCCGTGGGCAAATTGTGGTCAAAGAATTTTATAACTTTGGAAGACAGATAAAGTAGGGAAGGAGGTTATCTTTTTTATTGGTTAGGGATGACTTCCAAGAATGAACTCGCCGACGGATGTTTCGGCATAGTAATCCAAACCGGCAATCCGCGCAAAGGCATCCGCATCGCCGCCGCCCAAAGCGCAGGAAGCGAGATCCATCGCAGTTGCAGCCAGGTACATCGTCTGGTATAAAACGCCTACATTTTTCAAAATTAACGAATAGGCTAACGATTCATATTTCCAATTGACGCGGTTGAATCGTGCGGAGACGGTGATCAAAATGTCCGGAAACGTCTCTCCTCCATAACTATTTTGAGCGTCTTTCAATAGACATTCCACTTCCGAATCCAATGGCCGGAGGAGATTTAATTGATGCTTCAAGGGATTGTAATGGTATAACCCCGGTTCCATCCCCTCGCAGCGGTGTATTATAGGATACAGTTCAAGCTCGTAACAGGCCCCGCCTCCGGGATAAGGACGGTTGGACGCTGGATAAAAAACGCCCTTTGATGGATCGGCATCCTGCAGGGATCTAACTCGGGCCACCCGATATAAAAACTCTCCTAAGCGCTTGCTGTCCAAAGGCGCATCCCCATAACTCCGAATCGATTGTCGATTTTCTAACACTTGGGCGAAAGAAGGATCATTTTTCATGAGGGATTCCAAATCAGGTTTATGCAAATCGATCCCGTCGTCATTCATCGCAGGTTTGACCGCAGGTCTGGGATCAATTGTATTCAAGAAACGGAACGTGCCTCCGAACCCATTATCATGTCTTCCTAATCGGCTTTTGGCATGAAACAGTAAATCGTGAAACTCCCATTGTTGGAGAGGTAAAGATTCTTTTACCGATTCGCCGTTCTGTACGTCTGCCAGTTCGATGGCCTTAGCGCTCAGGCAAAACGCGATCAGCGTTTCCAAAGTGTTCTCGGCAAATTCCGGGTTCAAGGTTTGCAGCTCTGCCAAAGTTTGCGGGCTTGCCAATTGATGGACGACTGCCGCCGCTTTCCAGTCATGAAGTTGGATTTTGGCATGTCCCAACGACGATTCTAAAACGGTTGTTTCTTGTTCAGAATGCAGGTAAGCGAATCGCGATAGAACGTATTTTGCGTCTGGATTTATGGTGGTTTTTAAAAAATTGAACTGAGGCGAACCAGGTTGCAAGGTCGCGATGCAACGACCATTCTGGTTTAAAGGATAACAAATTAAATTGAGTTTTCGGAATTGCTCCAAATTATAATAAAAGCGGGCAAGCGATCCTGAACCCTCTGCCTGAATATATAAATCGGCAAGGGTTTCTTCATCGGTTCCTTCTGCGCAAAGTATTTCGATGGCGGTTTTTAATCCAGGCTTTAGACTTTTGAACTTGAGAGGCCCTTTTGGGGTATTCAAGCAAAATCCATTGGTGGAATCTCCCGTCAAGGCAACCGGTTTCTTAAGCGCAATAAAAAAAATCATTTGGCGATACCTAGGCTGGCTAACGCGAACGCTGTTAAAGAAACATGGGGATTGGATTGAGTTCTTCTTCTGGAGTGGGATTCTCCAGCCAGCCCATTTTCACGGGCACGTCGTACAATCGGCCGGGAGCAAACCGTTCCCAAAAATGGCGCAGGCCGGGTACAATAACTTTGACCACGCTCAATCCAGTTTCCGCCCGGGTTTGGTCCAACACAAACATTTCCATTCCCAGGTTTTCGACAATGCGTTGACAAGTTCGCACGTCTTCTAGAAAATCATCGGTCGACAATAGCGAATAATCGGTCAACATACTATGTGTTTGATTTTCATCGGCCACCAGATAGGGTTGGTTGTCTAGAGTCGCATTCCCATACCAATGTACCATTTCATCGTCCATTTTAGAATGATCCGAATTCTCTTCAAAGCCTTTGGCGAAGTTCAAACTTTGATTCATTTCTGTTAAAGCGCGTTGCAGAGCGATCTTGGGATCGAAGTGCGATCCAAATCCCACAGTGATATTTTCGGTGTCGCCGATCATTTTCCGCGACAATCCCGCGAAAGTGGGAATCCTCAAATCGCTCGTCAGGTCCAGCGCCCAAATTTCCCGATCCAACGTTTTATAATAGTCGATCTGGTCTGCGAAATAAGGTTCCTCAAAACTCGCCAGATCCACTCCCGGTTTTTTTATCCGGTTGTACCACCACAACGCCACGGCATCGCGTTCTACCAGCTCGAAAAAACCCTGCAGGATCGCCTCTTCCAACGTGTTTCCCGAAGCGTTGCCATTGGAGTCTCCCCGACAGAAATCGGGTTCGTCCAGTTTCTTGGGATAGAAATATAAATAAGACGTTGGCAGGTATTTGCAATGCTTTCCCGAAAGAGACCAGACTGGAGTCCAAGAAATCACAGTATCATCATCTAATCTTTCAGTTACATAATTGAACCTTGATTCGCGGGCGTTCAATGTTTCCCTATTTTTATATTGCCTGTCGCTGAACTGCATGCAGTCATTAGGATGAATGGCCTGCTTGCCCAACGTGTTATAGCTCGATCGAGTTCGAAATACGTCCCCCTTAAACAGTCCGCTATATCGTTCGATAGCTTCGCACAAGGCGCTGACTTTGGCCTGGATTTCGGTTTTTCCTTTGCCGGCAGACATGCTCCGCAAGCCTAACTTGAGCATTTTTAAATTATCGGGAAGCATAGCCATGTTAGACCCCGAAATGTAAACCGGAACCTTTTCATCCGGGCTGATCGGTTCAAGGCATTGGACCACCCCGGTGATGGGGCTGACTAGATGCCGGTATTTTTTCAAGGTGGTTTCGGGGCTTACGGTTCGGTGTCCGCCATCGCTGGTGAATTTTTTTTTAACGCTTTGCAATTCTGGGGCCTGCGGCTTTGCGACTGGTTTGACTTCACCGCAAATAGAACAATCTGACAGTTTTTGGAATTTGTGGATCTGTGTTTTCAGGGTCGATAAGTTCAGCGTCGCCATTTGCGTTTCCGAAATGATAGTCGGGGTGTCGATGACGATTCGGGATACTTCCAAAGCGGCCAGGTTCCAGGCTATCTGTTGCGTTCCCGGGGTGGAAACTGGAGTGACGGGTAAGAAATCTGATTTTGAAGATAATCGGCGTACAAAACTGGAAACTTCCTGATTATCCCGGATACGCCGAGCCAAACATTCCCAGCACCCGTAGGTTCCCGGACGAAAAACCGGCCCGAACCACAATTCCAATCCAACCGGTTTCACCAAAATCCAGGGCCGACCGCTCTTGATTTGTTCCCTATTATATGTTTCCAATCCGGATTGCAGATAGTCGTCGGTGACGACCACTCCTAATTCCCCCGTGTCGTTCAAAGAAACGCCAAACGATTTCAAAGCGGCGTTCATGGGAGCCGATGCAACATCGCCAAAAGCGGTCAGAGATACTTCAGTTTTTTTTAATCGGTCAGCCGCCTGTTGCAAGTCTACATTCTGTGCCGACCAGAATGCCGCATGACCATTTTGAAAATGGTTTTTCGACTCGACGACGAATCCTTTTTGCTGGAGTAAGTTTAAAACGTAATAAACTTTGTTGGGCGGAACCTTCCCCGCAAGGGTCTTTACCAGGTCGTCGGTGGTTCGCCCGTCGATCAAGGGGCTTATTTGTTCATACAGTTTGCCTTCCAAAACATGTTGCCCCCGCTCATGCAAGAGAAACACGCCTTCTCCCGGAACGGGTTCGACTCGAAGATGAGGTTTGAAAATAGGACGCTCCAGGAAACTCATTCTTCCTCCGTAAAATCCCAGCTCCCTGCGGAGTTTTTATCCAATAGATACGCGCTTGATATCATTAATCCATATCCACGCAAGGTATACAGTGCGCTTTTTATGATTAATCGTTCCTGCCATTCGTTTAGCGGAAGTCGACCCATAAACTCAAGCAACTCCCGGCGGTGGTGAACGTCTGCCTCTGCATGCCCGCGATAGGTGCGGAACGCTTCCGTAGGGTAACCGGTCCTTTGCTCCAAATCTTTAACCTCATTCATATCCGATGCGTAATTTTCCAGGGCGAAGCAATAGCCCAATAGCGCCACTGGATGACAATGAAATATCCAATAATATTGCGGTCCCACAAAAGCCGCGATAGCTTTTGGCGGCAACGTTAGTATCGTCTCCTTCCGCGGAATCCCCAAAATCTCTAGGTCCTGGAGTACCCATTCATCGTGTCCGGTCTCTTCAATGATATGCTGGTCCCAGTAGTCGATCAATAGTTCGGCTACGGGATCTCCTTCCGCCGCCAATCGACGACACTCACTGCGGGCGACTTCCATCAATGGAACGCTGGCGCGTATCTGGTGATATATCGCCATCAGTTGTTTGGGGTAAAACTCGCGTAATTCATTATTTAGCTTGGACTCATCGCGAACCGATCTCTCTTTGGATAGCTGGTTTTTCTGTCGCAATGCAATGGGGTCCGTCTTTAATAAAAGGCGTTGACTGAATTTTAAATGCGATAGGATCTTTTCAGTTTCCCCGCCGAACAGCGCCCCAAAAGAGAATCGATTGGCGCTGGCAAAGGCCTTTGCCGCCAAGGTAGCGACGCTTTTGTTGGCGATCGTATTAGGCTTTTCCATGAACTTAAGCTTCCTTAACTTGAGAGAACATTTGGTTTTGTCAGGCTGCGCTCGCCCTTAATGGACTCATAAATTCTGTCGAAGGGACCGAGGTAAAGATAGGCACGAATTAAACGATCTGATCAACAAGAGTCGACCGTCTGAGCTTGTCTATACTTAACAATGTCACGGGATTGGTGCGCCATTAATTTATAATTGCTAACGGATATAGTGTCTAAATGAAACGCAGCTTTGGCTATGCCGCGCTCATCGATACGATATGTAGAAACTCAAGACCGGACCTCGTCGACGTTAAATATAACAATTATTGCTATACACCCATCGTTGTATGACAATTGTGAGGTTTATCAGAAAAAGTATCCTTCTCCTTTCTCTTCTTAGGTATTTTAAAAAAGTCCCAGAAGCCTCCGCCGCTGACTCCATCTAAAGCCTCGTCAGACAATTCATCAGACGGCTTAGGCGGTAAAACGAAGTGAAAGACCTTGTCCGTGTTTTCTACAACTTTAACTTCTATCCCCTCCGGGACATCGATTTCAAACTCCTTATAGATTTCTTTCGGGTTGGCGATCAATTTTCTCTTGAAATCTTCGTCAGCCCAAGCCTTGGCAACCAGTTGCCCCATCTTCTTTTCCATCTCTTCAGGTGTCATGACTTTCTCCAAGTTAAGGGGCAAAATTTTTGTTAGCACTATGCCGATATTGTGTTCATGAGTATAGTTGGTTTTGTGCGCAAAAGGGGAATTAATTTTTTATCGCAACACCTCCTTCGATAAACTCCGGGCGCCACCGCGGAGAACGCAGAGGAGGCATTGATACAGATGAGCAAAGCTTGTCATCTAAGGAACTAAAAAGTGGAGGTCGTGCTTGCCTTCGACAGGCTCAGGCCAGGCTCTCGCCTCAGCATGACAATATTTTGTTTTCTTCTTTTAGTTCCTTCATCAATTAACGGGTAAAGTTTGCCCCAATAAGGAACTAAAATAAGGATGTTGTTTGGGTGAAACATCACAATTAATAACTCAAAGGTCGGATAAGCTAAAACACACGAAACTGGGCTGCCGCCTGCGCTTTAGTCAGGCGGCCGGTTCTTTTTGGCTGAGACCAACAGAATCCCCCTGATACTTCGTCCAAATCGTCGTCGGACAATTCATCGGACGGCTTCGGTGGTAAAACAAAATGAAAGACCTTGTCCGTATTTTCGACAACCTTCACATCTACTCCATCCGGCATAACGAGTCCAAATTCTTTGCCGACTTCCTTCGGGTTGGCGAGCAATTGTTTCTTGAAATCTTCGTCAGCCCAAGCCTTGGCAATCAGTTGGCCCATCTTCTTTTCCATCTCTTCGGGTGTCATAAATATTCTCTACGTTAAGGGTTCGAAATACCGCGATCTATGGCGTTTTTCTGTTCATCATACTCTGTGTTTTTTTTCAATTTGTCGCAAAGACGTCCTTGGCAGGCTCAGAATAAACTTCGGACAAGTTTGAACTTCCTAAGGAAAAAGGAGTTTATTTTATTGAATCGAGGCGAGATCCTTCACCGATATTAAAATATCGGTGAAGGATGACAAGCCATGGTTTTCTGTGTAACCTTAGTTCCTTCATCAATTAACGGGCGAAACCTGTAGGTCTTACTAACT
>CAZMZH010000012.1:0-121468 GCA_964570665.1 uncultured Nitrospinota bacterium
TGGCAACAAAACCTAGTTACAAATACTTGACTTTAATCACAGTTGCTGTGCTGAGCCAGTCGAAGTATGGAGGGATCTCGATTTTTATACCGGTTATTGTCTCTAGTTCCTTAGGCGCTTGCCGAGGACCCAGCCCCGATTCAATAAATATCTATTCTTCCAAGCGGCTCTAAATTAGGTAGAATAAGACCATGTATTATTTCGCCAAAAAAACCCTAACTAAAAATAAGCTTTTATTTTTTCTAGTCGCTCTAGCGATAACATTTTTGGCAAACTGTGAAGGGAAAAATCAAGCAAACACGCCGAAGGAAATGAACTTAAAAGATCTGCCCAAAACCTCTCTTCCCGAACAACCGTTGGAATTGTTAACCGATTCGAATCCAGAGGCCATTGCTCATAATAAAGAAGGCGTCTCGCATTATAAAATGGGACATTATAAAACCGCTTTAAAACACTTTCGAAAAGCGGAACAAATCGCTCCTCAATCCGGCGAAGTCCATTTCAACGAAGGGTTGTCGTTAAAGTTTATGGGAGATATAGGAACTGCAACGGACCACTTCAAACAAGCCCAACAATACGGTCAAAGCAATCCTAAAATACTCGAATCCAATATCTTGAAAGAAACGCTAAACAAAACTTAACCTTTATTCTACGCAATCCCCTCAGCATGTCATCCTGAATAAAATATGTCACCCTGAGCCTGTCGAAGGGTCGCCTCGATTCAATAAATTTTCCATTCTATTTCCTTGGGAGTAAGGTCGAAGGGTCGTCTTGAATCCTTTGATACAACTATCTTGATCAGCACGACCACCTCCCCGCTTTAAGTTTTGAAGAGTTAGGCAAAAAAGTAAAATGATCTTTTAAAAGAAAAGTTTTTGCATGCAAAAAACTTGTTTGGTAAGATTAAAATCATTAAAAATTATCGATTTAATCCATTGCCATGAATAAACAAGTCTCTTCAATTTTGATTGTTACCATATTATTTTTTCTTCCCACAATTGCCATACCAAACGATTTACAAGATGACACAGAAACTCTAAATAAAGGCAATTACAAAACCCTATTTGATAAATTAATTCTTCAGGCTAACCAAGGTAAGGCGAGCGTTCAATTCCGTCTCGGAGAATTATATTATAAAGGCCTAGGTGTGGATAAAAATCATAAAGAAGCCTTTAAGTGGTATTCGCTATCGGCGAATCAAGGTCATGCCGAAGCCCAGAGTCAACTTGGCGTTTTATATCAAAATGAACAAGGAGTTGCCAAAGATTTTAACGAAGCCTTCAAATGGTATATGCGAGCTGCAGAACAAGATAATTCTAACGCTCAAAACAACCTTGGATATATGTATGAATATGGGCAAGGAGTTAAACAAGACTATGAGAAAGCCTTCAATTGGTTTTCGCTTGCCGTAAAACAAGACAATGCCGTCGCGCAAAACAATCTTGGTCATAGTTATGAAAATGGAATAGGAGTTAAAAAAGATTACAAAGAAGCCTTTAAATGGTATTCGCTTTCCGCAAAACAAGGCGTGGCAGAAGCCCAACATAATCTTGGGTTAATGTATTCGAAAGGTTTAGGGATTCTTCAAGATTATAAAGAAGCCTTAAGGTGGTACACGCTTGCGGCCAAACAGGGTCACTCAGACGCTCAAAGCAACCTTGGAGCTATGTATCAACATAGTCAAGGAGTCGCACAAAATTATAAAGAAGCTTTAAAGTGGTATACGCTGGCGGCAGAGCAAGGTAATAAAACCGGGTTATTTAATCTTGGCGTCATGTTTAACAATGGCTTTGGCGTAACCAAAGATTACAAAGCGGCTTTTAAATGGTATTCGTTGGCGGCGGAAAAAGAGGACGCGGAAGCTCAATTCACTATTGGAAAATGGTTTTTCCAAGGCAAAGGAGTCGATAAAAATATTGAGGAAGCTTTAAGGTGGTATGTAAAAGCGGCAGAACAGGATTATCTTGAGGCTCAATTCATTCTTGGGAGTACTTATTTTCTAGGATTAGAAGTTCCTAAAGATTATGAAAAAGCAAGAAAGTGGCTTTTGCCAGCGGCAGAACAAGGTCGCGCAGTAGCGCAAGCTTTTCTTGGGTTCATATATGACGATGGGTTGGGAACCTCTAAAAACGATGAAAAAGCTTTCAAATGGTATTCGCTTGCCGCAAAACAAAATGAGCAAGGAGTTTTTTACCGTCTTGGGAATATGTACGAAACTGGTAGAGGAACTCTCCGAGATTATAAGGAAGCTTTAAAGTGGTACTCGCAAGCGGCAGAGCAAAACGATGTAAACGCACAGTATGCCCTTGGACGTATGTATTCTATTGGAAGAGGGGTAACTCAAGATAATAAAATAGCGGAAAAGTGGTATTTACTGGTAGCAGAACAAGGATATGCAAAAGCTCAATACAAACTTGGAGCAATTTATGAAAAAGGCCAAGGAGTAACCAAAGATAATAAAGAAGCTATCAAATGGTATTCTCTTGCAGGGGAGCAAGGCGATTCGAATGCGCAATACAGACTTGGTTTTTTACTTGCTGCGGGGAGCGGATTTCCTAAAAATTATAAAGAAGTTTTTAAATGGTTTATGAAAGCTGCTGAGCAAGGCCACAGGGACGCTCAATACCAGCTTGGATATTTATATGCTGCGGGGAGAGGATTTCCTAAAAATTATAAAGAAGCTTTTGAATGGTTTATGAAAGCTGCAGAGCAAGGCCAAATGGACGCCCAATACCGACTTGGGACTTTATACAAAGATGGAAATGGAGTCGTCCAAAATTATAAAGAAACAGTCAACTGGTATAAGCTAGCCGCGGAGAAAGGCCATGCAGATGCGCAATTCTATCTTGCAACCTTGTTTTACCAAGGATTAGGAACCGCTCAAGATTATAAAGAAGCTTTTAAATGGTTTAAGAAAGCGGCGGAACAAGGCGACAAAGAGGCACAACTGAATATTGGAGAAATGTATTTAATCGGAAGGGGAATCGAGAAAAATTATCAAAAAGCTTTTAAATGGCATTCTCTTGCAGCGGAACAAGCGCAAGAACACGCTCAATTCCGACTTGGAGAAATATATGAAAAAGGTCATGGAGTAACCAAAGATTATAAAGAAGCATTCAAATGGTACTCGTTAGCGGCAGAGCAAGGTTTTGCAAGAGCCCAATACAGTCTTGGAAATTTTTATTACCACGGTAAGGGAATTACCCTAGATCTTAAAAAAGCTTTTAAATGGTATTCGCTAGCGGCTAAACAAGGTAATGCCAGATCCCAATTCCTTCTGGGATCAATGTATGAAAATGGAATGGGATTAAACTCAAATATTATCGAAGCGTACAAATTTTATAGCGTCTCCAATGCCACTGGGTTTCCACTTGCTCGGGAAATGGCAAAAACTCTTGAGAAAAAAATGAATCCTGAGCAAATAAAAGAAGGGCAAGAGCGAGCGCAAAATTGGCTTGCACAGCATAAAAAATAAAATAGTTTAATTATTAAAAATCATTAGTGAAAACGAATTTTGACTCTCAAAGGCGATCGTGCTTTTCTTCGACGTTGCTCAGGATGTTAATTTATAACTAAACGGAGACGGGTTTACCGGTTAACTTGGAATATAAAACGTCGGGTTCTAAATCGGCGCCGTTTGGCCAATAGATAGTTCCCAGTTCTGGATGAATTTTTATTTTTTTATTAGGCTAGCAATATCTTCTTTGAGTTCCTTGAATACCAATTCAGCTTCTGGGTTTTCCTTCGGAAGGGCATAAAAAATTGAATGAATAACCATTTTATCTTCGATAATTGAAAAACCAAAAATCAAGAATCCTCTACCTTTTTTAGAAAAATTAACTTCGTAAATAGCTCGTTTAAACATTGGATATTTCTTCCAATATTCTTTCGTAGCGCCTGAAAGGTTCAAATAGAGAGTTTCCATTTGAGAATTACCTTGTTTAAATGAGTCAATCGCACCTAGCTTATCCACCAGGGATTTTAGAAATTTTGAATTATCCGCAGTTTTTTCTTTTAATTGTTCTTGAGTCAATGAGCTGGGATAGTGAAACGCTTTGGCCATGTTGACCGTATCCAATTTTTTATTAGCTTCTAAATAACTTTCCGATATGTCTTTTACTTCGTTTTCATAATCGCGCTTCCAATCGATCATTTCCCACGTTCCATTTTCCTTTTTAGTCGTCAAAAAATTTTGACTCTTGCTTTTACTGAAAATTAAGGCTTTTTTAATAGGGGGACTTGTCGCCATTATAATCGCATTGGTAAGTCCAGATTTATGAGCGTCCCCTCTAAACATGGCCCATATCTCTTCAACTTCTTTTCGTAATAAATCAAAATTATCGATACTGATTTTCGTTTCGTATTTAAGCGTCAAAGCGGGACTGCTCTCTGTAAAGTGAATTTTACCTACACCCAGCACCTTAATTTCTTTTCCCGATGGAAGCTTGAAAATTTTATTTTCTGCCGCTGAGGAATAAGCGGTAATGAAAAGCAATACGCTAAAAATAAGCAAAATATTGTATCTCATAAAATAGGAACCTTCTCTAAATGTAGAAAGTTAATTCGGACGCATTCTGTGTTTCAAAGTCTAACATAGAGGTGGTCGTTTTTTTTCGACGTGGCTCATGATGTTAATTTATTAAAACTAGGCGAGATCCTTCCCTCCTTCGAGTACCTCAGGACAAGCTCATCAAAGGAGATTCCCTTCAGAATAACACGCAGAAAATACTGTGTTTAATATAGCCGTTTATTTGTTTTCCTTTTTAAAAGTTTAACTAATAGATACGAACAAAAAACAAACTCGGTATTACTTAATACCCATGACTCGTCATCCAGAGGCGATATTTAAATATCGGCGAAGGATCTCATTTTCCCTATAGCGCTAGGTGTGGATGATTAATAAAACAGATAATAAATTTAACGTGTGTATCGACCTAAAGTCTTTATTATCTTTTTCCGACAGATAAAATATCTTCACTATAATTACTCGAGAAATGAGATTCTTCCTCCCGTTGGTCGTCTGAATGACGCGCGGAGGGGGCCGATTTAAACTAAGCGTTCTTTTGTTTTGCGTTGACACTGTAAAACTTAAAGCAAGAGGATGTTAGTTAGACAAAGTCCATTATAGTTTTGTGTTCTTTTTTTATACCTAGATCCTTCGTCACCCTTTCAGGGATCCTCAAGGATGACGATTAGAACCATTATTCGGTTAACCAAACTAACTGAAAGTTCATGATCTTTTCTTTTTACCCTCTTTTCGCTCTCTGCGCCTCTGCGGTAAAAAAGGTTTGCCTGTGAATTAACCATAGGTGGTCGTCGAGAACCTCAGGATGATTTCTTTTTAAAAAACGAGATCTCTCGGCAAGCTCGAGATGACGCGCGGAGGATACTTTACACTCAAAGTAATAAAGTTATTCCCGCAACTCTATAAACTTACTCTCCAACTCAAGGTCTTTGAGGGTGTAATGGATCATGCGTTTGGGGTTTTCGTCTTCGGATATAAAACTTTCTATCGGTCCAAAGATAGTGGCTAACTCTTCGGGATTGCATGTGGGTAGGTAGGTTCTGAAAACTCTTGGATCGTAATACCGGAAATACATTTGTTTGTTGTTGGGTCCTTCCACCATCAAAAACCTGCGTAAATGTCGGCGCACGTCTCTAATCGACGAGGTACTGATTAAGAATATTCCCCAACTATCCCCCCACGCTTCTTCTAAAAGCCATTGGGTGAAATGATCTTTATGCAACTCTACCAAATAAGGTGCGGCGAAGCGTAATACCTCCGGCAAACGTCCTTCGTACAAGCAAGTATAAACGTCGTGAGAATATTCTTTGAGGCGCGAGTATATCTTCTTATTCCGGGCGCCATCCAAAATGGCAAAAATATTTTTTTCGGCATAGGATGGCTTACCAACTTGCGGTTGGTTCAATGTCCAAAAGTTATGTATGATTTGTTTCGTTGGGGTTTCCATGGTTTATTCCTGTTGAGATTTTTTTCTGGCTTGTTCTTGTCGAGCTTTTTCGCATTTTTCACAAAAGGGAGATCCGTTTTCCGACGCTTTCTCTAAAGTCGCAGCCTGGTTAGCGGCAACGTCTGGCTGAACGGCATATCCTTTTGCGGGAGATGGGTGCAACTCTTCTTTTGATTCTGCTGGCTTTGGTTGGGCTTTTTTAGCTTCCTGCTGTTTCTTTTGCTCTCTCTTCGCCTTTTCGCATTTTTCGCATACTGGCGAACCCTTCTCCGCCGCTTTCTCTAGAGTTGCCGCTTGGTCTGCCGCTACCTCTGGCGAAACGTCGTATTTCGTTTCTTCTTTTTTCGGTTCTTCTTTTGGCGGCGGTTTGACTTGCTGAGCCTCGGCTTGCGCTGGCGTGACGGTGAACGGCTTCATAGGCGGTCCCACTATTTTATCGGGCATGGGAGGAACAATGACTTTGACGCTTCCATTCACTATTAAAGAAGCTAATTGAGAAAAAACATCGTGTTCGCTCAATCCATCAACATTTTCATATGGCGACCCATCCGCTAAAGCCGCGCGCATCGCAGCCATATTTGACGGGGTCGTGCCTAGCCTTTGCAGAAAGTCCGCCGCGCGGTCGGGTCGACCAAACTCAATGTGCGGCATGGTCTTGTCCAGGGCTTGCGGTCCGCTGACCAGCAGAAATTCCTGCGATACAGATATTATGTTTGTTTTCAATGGGTCCTTTTCCCTTGAAACTAACCGTTGTTAAAAAACGAGATCCCTCGACGGCGCTCGGGATGACGCGTGGAGGGGACTGTTATCAACTTAACTGACTTTTTCCCCTTTAACACCTAGATTCTTAACTGATAGAGGCAGTCGCAATTCGACAAGCTCAGTGTGACAATTTTATTTTTGGATGACACGCGACGAAAACTATGTATCCAACGTTTATTCTTCAATTAACATAAAAATTATTACCGAACAATTTTCCATTGATCGTCCAGTTTGCTAATGGTCATGGAGTAGGTCCCTACCCCGCCTTCCAAGTCTGGCGATTCTTGTAATATAGGTTTCCACTTTTTATTTATAATTTCCACCATCTTATCGTGTGCGCACAACCTAAGATCGTAATCGTCGGGATTGATGTCTTCCATTCCCCACCAGTCTTGTTCGGCATCGTCCAACGTGACTTTTCGAATCAATTCTTCTTTCTCTCCGGGTGGCGAATCGAACGCTTTTTCTAAATCTTTCAATCTGGGTTCGCCCAGTTCCAAAAACAAATCCGGGTCCCCTGCGGCTAAGGATAAATGGAGATCTTCAATAAATTTATGTATTTCTTTAACCGTCTCTTCATTCAATTCTATCCTTGGGGCCTTTTGCCATTCCCATTCGCCAAACAATTTTCCTAAATCCATGCGTGCGCCAATCGCTTTTTGAAACACCATCCATTGGTTCGCCTCTAACTTCCAATCGATACTCATCAATACTTTTTTAGCGGGACCGCCCATCACCGCGCCAAAAGGATAAATAGAAAGCTCGGCTTTAACAAAAGCCTCTTCTTCTAACTTGATGCGTTGCCTACCGCCTTTAGAATGCAACGATTCGCTGGGACTATCGCCTGGAACCAGTATGGCCGATAATTCGTTAACGCCGTCTATCAAATATTGATTGCACGGACCGCCGTAAGATCTCCCTAACTCCGGTCCTCTGCGGATTATCGGAATATCGTTCAAGTAAAACTCGGCGTTCACTCCGCTGGCAGTGCATTCAAAAACGTAAAATTTCTTTTTCTTCTTGTCTACCATTCGGTTCTTTTCAGCGCGTAATAACGTAAATCGTTTATTTCCGCGTCTAGTTTTGCCAACGGTCGTTTGCCCAACCGCTCGCGAATATTAATTTCGTCTTTACGAGAAAGCGCTTTCGCTTGTTTTCTCAATTCGTCTTCGGCTCCGTCGCCGTCGTCGGAGATTTCCTCTTTTTCCGCGACCTCTTCGTTGAGAGCGATGATATCGTCTTTAATATAATCAATCGCCCAAAGCCTTTGTTTGATGTAATAAAGCCGATCCTCAATACTGCTCTGAAAGTAATTGAGCCGCGTGTCTAATCGATAAGAACGATGCAATATAGAGCTGTGTACGCTTTTTCGTTCCCAGTTAAAAGCTTCGACACACTCTTCCCATTGTTTATTGAACTTATCTTCCAAGTCTCCCCAATGCCGCTTACCTTCATAATCGGTATCTTCGCCTTCAAACCGATACAATGGAATCTCTTCGGTCTTGGCTCTTCTGCCATGCCTGGAAGCTTTCACCATATCCAATTGCAATTCCTGATAACGACGCAATCGATCCAATGCGCGACTGTGCTGATAAACCGCTCTACTCCAGGCAAGGTTTACGATCTTCTTAATATTCCACCAAGCGTTAGACGCTTTTCTTGGCATCGCTCCTCGTCTCCAAGGAAGCTCTTTAGGATTGCCTTCAATGATTTTGACTTCTTTTGTTTTTTCTTTGAAGCCAATAACCTTGAAGGTTCCGCTAACGGAAACGCCCAACCAATAGATCATGTACTCGACGCCAAACCGATCGATCAAACCGGGGGAAATACGAAACTTTAATTCAAAGCCGGTTTTTATAGCGGCGTTGCAGTGAAAAACGTTTTCGTGAACCAACACCAAATTCGCGCCCAACTCCGCTTTGCCAATAGCGCCTATCCAAGTGTCCAACCATTCGGGAGTGACGGTATCCGGCGTTTGCCGTTCAAAGCCTGCGGCCAGGGTTGCGCCAATGGTGATCTTTCCATAAATGACCGCTTGAAATTTGACCAT
The DNA here is from genome assembly GCA_964570665.1 of uncultured Nitrospinota bacterium. Taxonomy (GTDB): domain Bacteria; phylum Nitrospinota; class Nitrospinia; order Nitrospinales; family JAJDAT01; genus JAJDAT01. The sequence continues at coordinate 8,785 of CAZMZH010000012.1, forward strand.
CAGCACGGCAACCGAAAAACCAACGTTGACTTGCGCGCTCACGCTAATAAGGGAAAGATCGAATTTAACGGAATACCATTTGAAAACTCGATGATCTTCGTACTCTTTCCATCCCCAATACAAACTGAGATCGCCTTCTAAGAAAGAGATATTGAACTCAACGCCCCATCCAAAGGTAACGTTACAGCCAGACGAAAAACCGTTGAAGACAGCGACGATGGCGCGGATCGCTTGAATCGACGCGCCAATACTTTTTGTGATTTGAAAATAAAACGGTCCCGTCTTGCCATTACGCGTGAAGTCTAAATCAAAATCCGCAAACCCAAATAGATTGTCGTCTAAAAATTGCTGGGTTTCGGAAAGTTTACCGCCCGTTGCCACGTCAAAATCAACTTCACAAGAAGAAACGGTACCCGTTTTCACTTCCGCTTCGTAAACTTCATTATCTTGGCAATAAGAGACGAATTGAGCGATCAAACCTTCGTCTTCATCTTCGTCCTCGTCTTCATCGGCGCCAAACTCATGAAACACGCGGCTAGGCTTGTGCGGCTCGCCGGCTTGTTTCTTGGTTTTAGGCTTTTCTTTGATAGCTCGATAATCGGCCTGATACAAAACTTTAGCGCCGCTTAATTGCGATTGTTCGCATTCATCGTCGTCGCCTTCGTCGCCAACTTCTAACCAGCCTTTGCCGTCCGCTTCGTCGATTTCAATTTCAATATCTTCGTCTTCCTCCTCCTCTTCCTCCTCTTCTTCCTCTTCCTCGTCTTCTTCCCAGCCTAAACTAAATGAAAAAGCGTCGGACTTTTCCTCCTCGTCTTCCTCTACCTCTTCGGAATCGTCTCCCTCCTCTTCCTTAATCCCTTCTCCTTCGTCGGTGCCTTTTTCCGGATCGTAAAACTTCCCTTCCGCGCCCACAGTCACTGCGGGAATACCCAAATCAAATTTGTAATGCAAGCAAAACTCGTCGGATGGATAAACTTCAATAATCGCTTTTAAATTATCCGCTTTCTGCGGAGGGTCGTCGGCTTCAACATCCGGAATACCGCAACTTTCCAACTCGATCATGTATTGCCGAGGTTTCATATGGGCAAAACTAACCGCCGACATAATGTCGCGTAAAAATCCGATGCCCTGCTCTTTTTCGTCGTCTCCTGTTTTAGTCGTCTCTGTCTCAAAAGAAACTAAAGAAAAACCGTCTTCATCGTCTTCGTCGCTATCGGAATTGGCTTCCGCATCCTCATGCCAAATCTGGTGGGCTTGATAAACTGGAAACTCAAACACGGGAACAACGTCGACTTCTTCTTCGCTCTCGGGATCTGGAAACTTTGAACGCACATTACCGGGGGCGGGCTCTATAGGCCACCACTCGTAACGTTCCAGCCAGGGCCGATGCGACCTTTGTTCTCCCGTATCTTGTTCTTCTTCATCCTCATCCTCGTCGTCTTCTTCCCTTTCCATTCCTAATGTGTCGCCTACTTTTGTCAAAACGATATCCGTCGCTTTTCGTTTAACCGTCATCACCGGTTCAAATAAATCTGTCGCTCGGTCTAACATGGCTTGCGCTTTATCTTCGGTCACTCCTCGCACCGCCTCGATTTTGCCAAGCGCTTTTTTGGGTTTTTCCAGAGCCTTTTCTTTCGCCGCGTCGATTTTCATTTCGGCGCTTTCTTTCGCGCCGGCAACGCGAGCCGCCGTCCGCGCCGCAAGGGCTTCGGCTTTGCCTAATTCGCCTTTGATACGGTCGCGAATCATTATGATGGGATGTTGCAAAACTTTTCCGCCGCTAAAAACAAACTGCTGATTGCAATACTTTTTAGGCGGCCTCACTTCCACCTCTATAGCGGTGTAATGAAAGGTTTCTTCCGGATCTTCTACGTGTGGATCGTGAAGTTCCCTACCGCCGATAACTTGAATAATAGGAATTTTAGACGGAGTCGATACCAAAGCCTTTTCCGGAACTTTAGCGAGGCTTTTATCGCGCACCACTTCAAAGGTGCCGTTACTTGCCGGACCGCGTTTAACGTCTCCGTCATCCAAAGTGTCTCCATGCTTAACCGTGAGATACATAATCTCTAAATTACACGGTTTGCTAAAATCCGGTTCCGGCTCTTCCTCCATTTTTTTCTCTTCTTCGGCAATCAATCTTTTGATCGCTTCTTGCTCTTCCGCTTCCTTTATCGGACACTTCTCTTCGGTGTCGTCGCCCGCCGGGGTTTTTACTTTTATATAGATAACGTGCGCATTGGGTTCCACTTCTTCGGCTTTATCGGGCGTTGGGTCGGCTTGCCAACCTTTTGTGGTGACTAAAATTATCTTTTGTTGCTGTAAATCGCCCGCCGTCGACTTGGTAAATCCCCGCGAAAGAACGACTTTTTGTTTAACCGCCGCCGTTTTCCCTTTAGGAACTTTCACCACATACACCTTGCCGCTAAAAGCCGTGCTTTTGACTTTTACAAGAACGTCGTCGTCTGGAGCCTGATTGGCTTCGATACTTAAAGTCGCTTCGGCATCTTGTTCAAATTCTGTAGTGGCGGGGGGACTCATTTTCGCTTTGGAAAATCCGATCCGCGGTCCGACATGGATTTCTAAAGTGATTTCTTTAGTCGATCCCAATTTACACCGCTTCGGTCCTTTAATAGTTACCTTCTCCGAACCGCCGTCTTGGTATTCGTCTTTTAACAAAACTTCTAAACCCACTTCTTTTTCGCCACACGGTACTTTTAAGGTATAACCGTCTGTCGCTTTAAAAGCCGGACTGGTTACTAATACCGAGCACCCTTTAATAGGAGCGGGTGTCGATAGCTTCAAGTCTATCCATGCTTTGCCGCCAGTAATCACTTGATCCGGATCTTTAACCGGCGGGCTGGCAAAACTGATCTCTGGAGTGTTTACTAAAACTTTTTGCGCCACCTTGGTTCCAAGGACAGTGTTCTCGCCTTTTTGCAGTTTGATGTCTTGCGAACTAGCTCCTTCTTTAGTGAAAGTAACGCGCACTCCCTTCTTCTGCTGCCCTTGATCAAAGCTTACGGTTTGAGTGGGGAACGGTCCCGTTACCTTCGCAGTCGCTCCCGCTACCGGAGCGGGATGTTTTAACCTCACAAAAATAACGCCTCTGTCGCCTTTAATAAAAGGACCGCCATAAGCGTCGTCGCCGGAATTAAACGGACCGTCGGGTTTCATCAACTCGCGGGGCGGAAAATAAACCGGACGATCTGGATACACTTTCACCATCCGCACAAATTCGGAACCTGTTACGCAACGATCCAAACCTTCAATAGTTACGTTCAAATTTGGCGACTTGAGAGATTTCACGAACTCAACATCTAACGTTTTGGTGTCTTCGCCTTTAGGAATCTTTATCGAATAGTTGCTGGAAAACGCCTGGCATTTTAAAGCGGCGGTGATACCGTCATCCGGCGCGGGTTGACTCAAGTGAACGGTAACTTTTGCTTTATCTCCTACCACAAAGTCTTGATCTATGGGGTCAATCCATTCGCCACGCTCAGAATCCTCGATCGCCTGAATATCATCTAAAGGTTCTTCGGAAAAAAGATTCGCCGCAGAAGTTAAAGTCTGTTCATCAAGACGATCTCCCGTCAGCGGAGGAAAAGGAAAACGGATGGCCGGCATCGGTTTCACTCTGACTTTGAGTTGATTGGGATTGTCGCTTCCCGACTTCGCTTCCTTACCAATACATAATTTTTTCCCAAGTACGGTAATCGTCATTGGGTTTTCCGCATCGCCCTTCTTTAGATGAACCTCGACTTCTTTGGAAAGCTCGCCTTCGTTGAACTCAACATCGTAAGCTTGACCGCCAAAAGCGTACGATGTGATTTGAGCTTTGGTATCTTTAGGGGCCTTGTGACTGAGCGCCACCTTTAAAGTCATCTTAGAATCCAAGCCTAAAATGGGCAACTTATCCCGACCAGCAGTGGGAGCGGGTTTAATAGGTTCCTGGTCGTCAAAGTATACGTACGGAGTGATTACTTTTACTTTTAAAACGCCGCGCAGGTCTTGAGCGGTTTTTATGTGAATGGGGTCGCGTCCGCCGGTTGCTCTAATAACATCTTCGCCAAAAATTGAAATGTTGCCGCGAATGCGTTCCAAATTGATTTCGTATTCAGTCTCTTCCGGGTCGTCCACCGCCTTAGGATTTTGTCCAAACTCCACTTCGACCGTTCGGGTCATTTTACCCGCCGGTATCACAATACCGGGCTGATAGGTACCGTCGTCATTTTTATCTTTATAAACGCCAGAAAAGGCCGGGCAGGAAATTCGAAAGATGGTGTTTTTTCGAGAAGGAGCGCTTAACGTTATGATGAACTTCTTTTTACTTTTTATGACGTATTCATTTTTTGAATTGAGATGACTCGTCGCAAAGTGCAAGACGCGATACGGTTGCACCTCAATCTCTTTTTTAACGCATTCCCCTTCCCCATAAATCCCCAAAGGTTTTAACGTAACCTCTACAGTTTTTGCAGAACCGCCCAAAACGGGGAAACGAAGCCCCGTGCCTTTTGAAGGCCGGGAACCGTCGCCGCCTTTTGTCACTGATTTGTATATTTCTAGATCGGGGACTTCAACCGGTTCGGAAATCGTTTCGTCTTCCTTAAATGTCACGATATAAGAACGAGGCTTATAATAGTCGTCCTTGTCTTTACCAAAACCGAAGCATGAAATTTCCGCGATATCTCCAGCTATCAAATTTTTTGCGTCTTTAGCTTTCCTTTCCAAACGTATCCAAACCCTATCCCCTACAGCATGTTTATCCTTTGCGGGATTGATCCACTTGTCGTGAAAAAACACGGCGCAGTCCGATACTTTCGTTTTTACTTTGTGATAATTTTCACGAAGCCGAGCGCTGTCGACCACCTCGATGGCTATCTCTTCCGAATCGGTAGAGGTAACGTCGATCATCTCCACCGGAACTTCTTTAAGCACCTCGTCTCCAGTAAAAGCAACTTCGTATTTCTTATCCGTTCCAAAGGCTTTGGCGACCAACTGAACCTTCACTCCGCCTTGCGGCGGTTTCTCCGTTAACTTGACGCGCATAACAGGCTTTTGCGTGATCCTGAATGGAAAAAACTCAGAGCCACTTGGTTTTTTAACATCCTTGATGGGCGACTTTGTTCCAAAATAGGCTTCGGGAAACGGTTTGATCTTGACGCTGATTTCTTTATGACTGTCTAAGATAACGTTAGTGTCGTCAATCGCTTCTAAGGTAATCTTTACGGTCTTCTCTTTAGCGACATATTTGGTTTTATCCTCGGGTTTGATGAATTCTAATTCTATTTCCGCTTCCTTAGCGTCTTTAGCGAACTTTGCAAGATAGACTTCTTTGTTGTCCGCGTCGGCGTTTGCGGGGAAAATTCCTTCTTCGGAAACTTTAATCGCCGCCAACGCCTTATTGTTTTCCCGAGCCGGGTTCTTCAGTTCAAGTTTTACTTTAAACTTGTCGCCCTGAAAAAAGTCGCCGCTCGGTTCTGTCCAGGCGATGGTTCCCATGCGTTTGAAACCAACCGTGGTTTGATCTCCAATGGGAAACTCTTTATCAACGTTGGAACCCAGTTCGCAATTTTCGTTATCCGTTAACTTAATATGGGTTGTAGAAACTCTGGCGTGTTTTGTTAAGGTGATTTCCTCTTCATGTGTCTGGCTTTCTGCCGTCCACGCGGTTTTGGCAATCGTAATCGGCTTTTCGTCAAAACCGTCGCTCTTCAATTTAAACTTAACGTCGGCATCGGGAATCGGACCTTCCAGAGCCAATTTAATTTTGACCTTGTCTTGAATATAATGCGGAGCCTTGGGAGTCACCCAATCGTCTCCAGTCGCAAAATTAACGGTGCGTTTGTTTTCGGCTTTGACTTTGAATTTGACGTGGTCGGCGTTTAACTTGCAACCTGAAACAACGCCTAGCTCAACCTCGTTATCGTCGGTAGGTTTTTTGAAGTTTACGTCAATGTCCTTATGACCTTTTTCCGTAAACTCAACTTCATAGTCGCTTTCAAAACTAGGACAAGTAATTTTCGCCTTCGCCCCCGCTTGCGGAGGTTTTTCTAAGATATTAACGCGTAATTTGGCGTCGTCGCGGGCTTTAAAATTCCAAACATCGCTTATTTTTTTACCGCCTGAAGAAACCGGTTTTGAGTTGTCGAATCGAATTTTAGGAAACGGGCCCAACCTGAATTTACATTCAATATCTTTTGTCGCTTCCTGGTAAGGAGCTTTATGGATTTCGAATGTGGCCTTGAGCTCTTTAAGTTCGGTGGCCGCCTTAAAAGTTACCTCGACTTCCTTTTCCGTTTCTCCCTTACCGAAATTGATATCCACATTGTCAAAAGCGTCAGCACAACTTAAAGCGCCGACCTTACCCGCTTTTCGCGCCGCGCTGGAAAGTTTTACCGTAAACTTAGCCTTGTCGCCCTCATAATACGGACCTTCAGGAGTGGGTTTCGTATTTGCAAAGGAAACTTCAAATATGGTTTCAACTTTTAACTCGACGCTTTTTTTACTATCGTCTACACGATATTTTTCTTCCGTCTCAAAAGTAACCGTTCCTTTTTTTTCTTGAGGAGCTTTGGTTATTTCAACTTCGACTTCGGTTTCCTGCGATCCTTCCTGAAAATTAACGTCGTAGGTTGTATCAAGTAACGCATCGCACTTTAACTTGGCAGCCAAATCGTTTCCGGTCGCGACATATTTCAACACCAACGGGATCTTTACCTTATCGCCGACATAAAACGGACCTTCCTGTGTCGGGCTATTTATAGAAACTTTATTTTCATGATGAACGGCGATGGTTTTTTCCGTAACGGCGCCCTTCTTGGTTTCTCCCTCAGGCGTGATTTTTACTTTGGTCTTTAAATCATATTTCGTTAATTCAATGTCGGGAACTTCCGCGAACTGTTCGTCTTTAGTGACGGTTATATCGATGGGACTGCCGGAACCGACTTGTAATTTGCCATATACCTTGGTTTCTAGCGCTGGGTCGTTGAGTTTGACCTTAAAAGTTACTTTATCTTTAACGCAATATTCGGGAGCGGGCTTGATCCAGTTATCGCCGTCTTCGAAACCAATAGAAGCTGGCGGTACAATCGATATATTAGCGATTTTGGGTTCGTCAAGACCGCAACCGCTTTCGTTGATCAAACGGATCTCCTGGTCGCCTTTGGATTGATCCTCCGGACCAATCTCGGAGGAAAAAGACGTGGTGGCATGACCTTTACTAACGCTAAATTCTTTATCTCTTTTTAAAGCGGGGCTGGTAAGTTTACCTTTAGCTGCAGCCGGAGTTTTATAATCAAACTCCAGGTTAAAAGCAATCGTATCGCCCGGTTTAGAGACGTATTTTCCTCCTTCCTCGGTAACGCCCGATTTAAAAGGAGGATCTGAAAATTTGATTTTAGGAGACCGTACATTTACCGGTATATCTTTTGCGGCAGAATCTTTAATACAATATTCTTTTGCCGCTAATCTCAGAGTTCTTTCGCCAGTGGTCTCCTGCAGCCATACTTTGGCGCTGGCAGTTGTTTCGCCTTTCGCAAACTTGACTTCATGTGATCCGCTAAACGCGTCGCTGGTAATGGTGGCCTTGGCGCCATTAGAAGGCGCCGCCGCGTTTAATTTCAAATTGATGTTGGAATGGCCGATAGGATATTCGTTGTTGCCAAGGTCGATGGAATCGTCTACGGGCGATATTGCGGGGTCGGCAAAGCTAACTAAAGGCAGCCCGTTAACGGTGATTTCCAATCCCGTCGTGATATCGTAAGCGCAATCGTTTTGAATAACGTTTAAATCAAAATCGATAGGGCCTTGATCGACGCCTTTGATTTTGACTTTGGTGTTTTGGTCCTTGCGGATAGTCGCTTTGACGGTGGAAGGCTGAAACTGAGAGCATTCCATTTCAAAGGTAGATTTTTTTCCCGAAAAAGTTCCGTGAGGAGGATTCAGCGTTATTTTAACCGTAACCTCGTCGTCCTTTGAATAAGGACCGGCCGGGTCTAATGTAATTTGAAACTCTTGATCCGCCAAAACTTCAACTCCGAATTAATCTTTTAAAAAACTTTTTACCGCAAAGAACGCGAAGGACACGAAGAAAGAAAGTTCAAGAACAAAGTATACAAATCCATTCCTGAGTATTGGATATTTCTGTTGGGAAAGAAATACCAAAACCTCTTGCGCCAAACATTGTCGATCGTTAAATTTTAATAATACTGGTCAAGGGCTTAGTGAACTTCAATACAATTCCCTATGATTTTATTAGCTTCCTCATTTTTATCTTTCTTTGCGTCCTTTGCGTCTTTGCGGTTCAATAATTTAAACGTATTCATCAAACCCCCAACTTCTTCTCGTATTCTTTCTCTGCCCTAAACTCTAATGCCGTTAGTCGAAATTTTTCGCTATCGTCCCAGTTTAAAATCGCTTTCGCCCAACCGGTATCGGGCGTGGTATCAAACTCGTCGTTATCCAATAGAAACGTTAAATGAACAACGCGAGTCACGTTTGGATGGACGATGATCTTATATTTATGAGCTAGTAATAGAGCTTTTTTAATTCGCTTACGAACCCCCTCTTCCCCTAATTTTTCGCATATCTCCGGCCAGGCGCCATTGACTGCCTTGGTCAACCGCTGGAGACCTCGTTCCTCAAACGGCGTCAGTTGTTCGTTACGAATTTTTAGTTGTCTCATCTTCCGTCTTCTTGGCTTTCGTGGCCCAAATTGATTTATAACAAATTTCTGCAGCCTTGCTTTTTCCTGGCCACTCCTTTTCGCTGGCAATAACTTTGCTAATCTCAAAAATCCGTTGAATACCCTTAAATGCGGTATTCGTTATGAGATTTAACGTTTTGGGATTGATCTCTGTAAAACTTGCAATGAGCGGCATCAATTCTTTAATTAAGGAGTCCAAAAGTAATTTATCGTTGGGCTTAACTTTCATGAGTCCTTCAGGATCGATTTTTGAATCTTGAGCGGTATCGACTTCCGGAATATCTTCAAGGCTCTTTAAATTTTTTTCTAAAAACGCTTTTGCTTTGGGAGCCGTCAGTAGAAAATTTTCCGTTTCGATTCTTGGATCATTCTCCATTAAAGAATCCAGCATCAGATTTAATAGAACGAAAATCCCTTTTATTGAAAACGTTTGTTTTTCTTTTTTAATCTTCTGGAACCAGGGTTCCCATTTATCGTAAAGCTCTTCGTCTAAGTTGTCGTTTAAAGCGGGGATCAATGCCGATAAACCTTCTCGAACCGAACAATCTCCAAAAATTAAAAGAGCGCTATTAATAGAATCAAACTCTAGTTTAGCGCCCCAGTATTCCAATACTTCGGCAACTAATCTGGCGTTATTTTTAATAGCCGCGTTGGTTTTTTCAGTAAGAAAAATTAAACAACCGATCAAGAATTCGTCGCCAGGCGTGTCTAGCAAAGCTTCCTGAATAATATTTTGAGGGGCAATACTCGTTTCTTCTTTTTCTGCAAGCGCCCACAACTCAGTCCACTGGTTTTGTGGAGAATCCAAATACGGAATATCCTTGCCTTCTCCATCCGACCATAACCAAAGCCCTCGGGTTTGAACGCTTCCCGCATAGCGTTCGGCGAAAAAAGAAATCATTTTTTGTTTGGTAACGCTCATAAACTAACAATCAAAATTTGAAATAGTTCTGAATCAAAGACGCCAACAATAAACCTTTTTTAGGCCCCTAATATAAGAACATTTTTTGAGGCATAGGTAAAGAGCCCAAAATTATGTAAATTCATATAAATAAAGGGCTTTTTTTGCAATCAAAAACCCGATCTCAGTATAAACGTTTTCAACGCTAATTTTTCGCTAGTCCTAATAACTTGAAAGAAATGGATGGCTTTACAGGTAAGAAATTATTTAAACCGGAGAGATAAAATTAGAAAAAAAACAAATTTTATTTCAAATTTGTCTTAAAAGTTTTGCGGAAAGCTATTAAAAATTAAAATTACATAGAAACTCTATTTATCGAATTTATCATAAAGTTTTTAATTAGTTAAAACGAAAAAAATAAACTCCAAATATTCCTAGATAGATATTTAACGTTTTATCAGATAACAATTTAAGCGGTAATTATCAAAGATTTGAGACATTTGACTAACTAAAGAAAATTTATTGTAACAAACTAGAATAGAACTTTTTTTTGGCCAATAATACTTTATACTTAGAGAATAGAAAAAAATTTAAACTAAACTACTGTAGGGGTAATTCAACTAAATTTCGAATAATTTTTAGTTCATTTTGTAATCCTTTTTCCCCCCATAACTTTTTGTTTATGGAAAATAGATGAGCGATAACAATCTAAATTCAGAAGTTACGCTGCCACTCGACCATGCAGCGCTTTGGGAAAATGAAAACCAAACCATAGAATTCAAGCTATTGCTGGAAGCGTTGCATCTAAAATATGGTTATGATTTTAGAAGCTATGTCAAATCCACCCTCGCGAATAGAATATTGCGTCGAGCTCACCTGTCAAAATGCAATACCCTGTCTGAAATGACTCAACGGCTTCTGTACGATCCACAGTTTTTTGAAACTCTTCTGCTAGATTTATTCATCAACGTCACTGAAATGTTTCGAAACCCTGAATTCTTTCTTTACTTACGCGAGCAGGTCATCCCCTTTCTACAAACTTATTCCTCTATTAATGTTTGGGTCGCAGGCTGCGCAACGGGAGAAGAAGCTTATTCCACCGCCATATTGCTTAAAGAAATGGGACTGGGAAAAAAGTTTCAAATATACGCAACCGATTTAAATAGCAAAGCCGTTGAAATTGCCCAAAGAGGGGAAGTTGATTCCTCAAAATTAAAACTATTTGAAGATAATTACAAAAAAGCGGGAGGACTGGCGTCGTTGGCGGATTATTTTCATACAGGCAAAAAGGAATGGACCCTTGACCAAGAATTACTTTCTTCGATTTTATTTTCAGAGCACAACTTAGCGCACGACGCCGCATTCAATGAAATGCATTTAATCCTATGTCGGAACGTGATGATCTATTTTGACGAAACTCTAAAACAAAGAACCTTTGATTTATTTCATGAAAGTTTAATTCATAAAGGTTTTTTATGCTTGGGATCTAGCGAAAGCCTATTGGGCTTTTCGCATCAAAAATGTTTTCAAGAGATTAGCGACGACCAAAAAATATACATGAATGTTTTTCCAAAAGAAACACGGTATGCAATTTAACACTATCGGGAAAAAAATAGGACTGGGATTTATTTCCATCGGATTTATCTTAGCTGTATCTATTTCATTGACAATTTTCCAGCTCAATAAAACGATAATAATTACCGATAGAATCAATCAATTGAGAAAACCCACAGCCAACGCCAGCCTAGAGATGTTGAATGGCATTAACCAATCCTTAGCGGCTTTAAGAGGCTGGATGATATTGGGGAAGGATAGATTTCTAATTGAACGACAAGAAACGTGGAATGGGAGAATCAAACCACAAATTAAAACATTGCAAAAACTATCTAAAAATTGGACCAACCCAGAAAATGTCGACCGTTTGAACGAATTAGAAAAAAAATTAGAAAAATTTAAAATTTTCCAACAAGAAATTGAAGACGTTGCTAATACTCCGGAAAACCTTCCCGCCAATAAAATTCTCTTTGAAAACGCCGCTCCTTTAGCGCAAAACATCGCAACATTTATCACACAAATAATTGAACTGGAAATGACTAACCCAAACACGATCCAAAGAAAAGGTTTATTTAAAATAATGTCCGATTTTAGAGGATCAATGGGTATGGCGCTTGCAAATATTCGGGCCTTTTTAATCAAGGAAGATGTTCGTTTTAAAAAAGATTATGAGAAATATTGGGAAATTAACAGCGATGCATTTCAAGATCTTGATAACGCCGCCGAATTTTTAAATCCAAAACAATTGGAAATTTTTAAAAAACTTAAAAAAGCGAAAACAAAATTTGAAAAACTTCCAGCTCAAATGTTTAAAATTAGAACGTCCCCGAAGTGGAACGTTTCCCAATATTTGTTAAGAAATAATGCCGCTCCGTTAGCAAAAAATATTAAAAAAATACTGGGAAAAATGTCGGAAAACCAACAGATACTAATGGATGAAGATTTAGTCACCAATAGGGAAACCCTTAAAACTCTCAATCAATTACTCTTTTTCACCTTTTTGCTTTCCATTTTAGTTTCTACAATCATTGGCATTTGGCTAAAGAGAAAATTAGCAAACCCTGTGCAGATAGTAATAGACGTTGCAAACCAGATTTCAATGGGCAAACTCGATAATGAAATCAAAAAAACGGACATACATGAAATAAATCTTTTAGGTAATTCGATGCGGGAGATGCAAGAGAATTTGAACGCTCTCAACGAAGGTTTAGAAGAAAAAGAAAGACGCATTTTCAGTATTGTGAATACGGCAATGAGCGCAATGATAACCATCGATCAAAAAGGGATCATTGAAAATCTCAACCAGGCAGCTCAATCGATATTTGGATACTCCGAAGAGGAAGTTTTAGGTAAAAACGTAAAAATGCTTATGCCTTCCCCTTATAAAGAAGAACACGATTCTTATCTAAAAAAATACTTGGACACGGGCAACAGTAAAATAATTGGCGTTGGAAGAGAGTTAGAAGGTAAACGAAAAACAGGCGAAACATTTCCAATGTTTTTGTCCATTAGCCAAATGGAAACCTCTGGCGGTTTTATATTTAATGGAGTTGTAGACGATTTATCAGAATTGAAAAAAACGCAAGACGCCGAACAAAAAGCCATCGAAGAACTCAATTTTGAAAAAATAAAACTACAGGAAGTGGATTGGGTAAAAACACAACTTTCCGAAATAATACAAAGTTTGCAAGGCATTAAGGAAATGGAAGAATTCTCTTCCATATTAATAAATAAACTCACGCCAATCGTCGAAGGCAGCTTAGGGTTGTTCTATTTAAACCAGAAAACTGAGTTTGGCTTAGAGTTACGTTTATACGCTTCTTACGCCTACTCCAAACGCAAAAACGTTTCCGACCGATTTAAATTAGGCGAAGGATTGATCGGGCAATGCGCTTTAGAAAAGAAATCGATACTTCTGACAAATATTCCAAACGACTATATTCAAATTAGCTCGGGACTGGGCAAAGCAAGCCCAAAAAACATCGCCGTTTTACCGGTGTTGCACGAAGATAACTTGGTGGCAGTGTTTGAAATAGCGTCGTTTAAAGAATTCACCGCCTTACAAAAACAATTATTGGAACAAGTCGCATCAGGTCTGGGCATTATGATAAACAATATTTTTCACACCATTAAAACCCAGCAATTACTTGAGGAATCGCAACGACAGTCCGAAGAACTCAAAGCTCAACAGGTTCAAATGCAAGCTACAAATCAAGAACTTGAAAAACAAAAAAACGTTTTAAACGAAAAAAATAAAGAAGTTCAATTAAAAACCGAAGAATTAGAAAGCCAACAAGTCGAATTGCAAGCTACAAACGAGGAACTGGAAAAACAAAGCGAGTTTTTAGAAATTAAAAATAAAGAAGTAGAAGCTAAATCAAAACAATTGGCTCTATCTTCTTAATATAAGTCGGAGTTCCTCGCTAATATGTCGCACGAACTGAGGACGCCTTTGAACAGTCTCCTAGTTCTTTCAAAAATTTTATCCGACGACGACGGCAACCTGACCGCCAAACAAAAAGAATATGCCACCACCATTCATGAATCTGGAAACGATTTGTTAGGACTATTAAACGACGTTTTGGATTTGTCAAAAATCGAAGCGGGAAAAATTGACTTAAATCTATCAACATTTAAATTGGAAGAAGTATCCAATTATATAAACAGGCTTTATGAACAAGTTGCCTTAGACAAAAACGTCAAATTCGAAGTTAAGATTTTAGATTCGCTTACTTCCCTTCATTCAGACGTCAAACGATTGCAACAAATATTAGTAAACTTGCTGTCAAATGCGTTTAAATTTACCGAAAGTGGAAACGTCATTTTAGAAATTGGAAAAGCCAACCCCCATATTAAATTCAATCGAGCTGACTTAAAAGAAGCAAAAAATGTTGTATCTTTTTGCGTTTCTGACACCGGTATTGGAATTTCAGAAGACAAGTTAGGCGCAATATTTGAAGCCTTCCAACAAGCCGATGGCAGTACCAGTAGAAAATACGGCGGAACCGGTTTGGGGCTTTCAATTTGCCGCGAGTTATCGCAACTGTTGTGCGGAGAAATTCAATTAGAAAGCGTTTTTGGCCAAGGAAGTCGTTTTACTCTTTTCATTCCCTCATCCATCGAAGGGAATACTGAAAGAACTGAAGAAATTGAAGAAGCCCCTATATTAATTGAACCAAATTCCTCTTCTCCAGCTGAATTAGTCGTTAAAGAAAATAAAAAGAAACCAGAAAAACCAAAGAAAGAAGAATCAGAACCCCAATTGACAATAAATAACTTGCCTCCGATATTGATTTTTAATACCGACCAAAAACAGTCCGACTTTTTAAAACAGACGATTCTAAAAGCCGGTGGACAAGTTATTACGAAGGATACTGTCGAGTCAGTCCAAAGTTTTGCCCAGGATAATATGATTGGAGCCGTTTTAATCAATACCGACTTACCCTTGATCGACGAATTAACTCCGTTGGAAATTTTGAAAAGAGACGCTCATTTTAAAACCATCCCTTTTTATGCCATTTGCAAAAAAGACAAGGTAGATGAAGCGATCGAAATAGGAGTTAAAGGAATTATTGATACATCAAAAGATAAAAAAGAACTGAAAGCGTTTTGTCTCGATATCGTCCAGAAAGTTCACAGCCTCAAAAAAGTTTTGCTCGTAGAAGACGACCGTACACAACGAAAAATCTTATCGGAATTTATAACGACTGAAAGTATTCTATTAACAGAATCCATAAATAGCAAAAGAGCTCGGAGTTTCTTGAGTAATTTTCATTTTGATTGCATGATTTTGGATTTGTCTTTGCCAGATGGGTCGGGATTTGACCTCTTAAGAGAAATTCGCGAACAGGTCGTTCATAAAAACCTACCTGTCATCATTTACACCGCTCAGGATTTAAACGGCCGGGAAGAAAGAGAATTAACGCAATTATCTCAAAAAATTATCATTAAAAGCGCAAGATCGCCGCAACGCCTTTTAGAAGAATTGGCTGGCTTATTAAATGTAAACGGCAATAAAAAAGTACAAAATGACGGAAAGATTCCGCCCTCCAAAAAAATTAATACAACTTCTTTAAAGGATAAATCAATACTAATTGTCGACGACGACATGAGAAATATATTCGCTATAACCAGCGCTATGGAAAATTTGGACGCCACAGTAGATTATGCGCAAAGAGGAAACGAATGCATTGAAAAGCTCAATGAAAACTCTAATTTTGATTTGATTTTAATGGATATTATGATGCCAGGAATGGACGGTTACCAAACCATTAAAGAAATAAGAACAATGCCAGGATTGGATAATTTGCCCATCATAGTCACTACGGCTAAATCTATGAAAGGCGAACGCGAAAAATGTTTAGCTGCGGGCGCTTCCGATTACTTAACGAAACCGATAGATTTCGATCTCTTAGTTGAGAAGATCAAGAACTTTATCTAATAGCGAGCAAATGAAACCGGAAGAAATAAACATTCTAATTGTCGACGACAATCCAAAGAATTTAACCGCTTTGGAAGCTATTTTGACGACGCCAGACTATAATTTGATTCAAGCTCTTTCGGGAAAAGAAGCCTTGAAAAAGTTATTGGATCACAATAATTTTGCGCTGATCATTACCGACGTACAAATGCCGGAGATGGATGGGTTCGAACTGGTGGAGTTAATTAAGTCTAGAAAACAAACTCGAGAAATTCCCGTTATATTTTTATCCGCTTTGAGCATTGATCAAGCTCATGTTTTTAAAGGATACGCTACCGGCGGTTTTGACTATATAACGAAACCCTTTTCGCCAGAGATTTTAAAATCCAAAGTCAAAGTATTTGTGGATTTTTTTAAAATTAATCAAGAAAGACAACGCTGGGCACATGAGATGGAGCAAAAAAACTTAGAACTGGCCGCAGCTTCTGAAAAAGCCGATGAAGCCAACCGCGCCAAATCTATCTTCCTGGCAAATATGAGCCACGAAATACGAACCCCAATGAACGCAATTTTAGGGTTCGCTCAAATTTTATTGCGAGACGATGAACTTAGCGATAGCCACAGAAAATCAATTCAAACCATAAATAGAAGCGGAAACAACCTACTGAATTTGATCAACGATATTTTAGATATTTCTAAAATCGAAGCGGGAAAGATGAGCTTGAATCCTGTAAATTTTGATTTGAAGGATGTTTTAGATGGGTTGATTTCAATGTTCGATAATTCTTGCCAAGGAAAAGGACTAAAATTTAAATTCGTTAACTTTGAAAATAGCGTTTCCGTAATTGGAGACGAAGGAAAATTACGTCAAATCTTGATTAATTTATTGGGAAATGCCGTCAAATTTACCAAAAGCGGAAGCGTCTCTTTAATCGCAGAAAACCCTAAAAATTATGAATTCATTTTTACAGTGATGGATACGGGTAAGGGAATTCCCAAAAAAGCTCAGGAAGAAATATTTGAGCCCTTTCGGCAAGACGCCGAAGGTCTGAAAACTGGCGGAACCGGTTTAGGTCTGGCGATAAGCAAAAAATGCGCTCAAATAATGAACGGAGATTTAGAAGTCGTTTCAGAAGAAGGACAAGGAGCAAAATTTATTTTTAGAGTGGAATTTGCTCCTGGTGAAAAAGAATCTCCGAAACGAACAAGTCGCCAACGGCAAGTTAAACGATTGGCCAAAGACTATACTGTAAAAGCTATGGTCGTAGACGATATTCCCGAAAACCGGTTTGCTCTGTCTGAATTATTAAAGAGTATTGGGGTAGAAGTGTTTTTTGCAAATGATGGCGTAGAAGCTATTGATAATTTCAAGAAATATCGCCCCGACGCGGTCTTCATGGATATTCGCATGCCAAAGATGAATGGAGAAGAAGCAATCAAAGCATTGAATGAAGAGTTTGGAAAAGATAATTTAAATATAATTATAGTTTCGGCTTCAATCCTGGGAACAGACCGTCAAAAATGCGAAGAGCTGGGATGTAAGGATATCGTATTAAAACCATTTCGGACGGAACAAATATTTGCGTCTCTTAAAAAAACGTTGGACGTTGAGTACGATTATGAAGAAGTGAAACAAGTAAAATCCGAACCAAAAATCGATTTTAAAATTCTATCGGTTCCGGAAGAAGTGCTTAAAAAATTAAAAAGGGCTGCAGAGGTCTGTAATATTACCGAATTCGAAAGAGAACTTAAAAACTGGAATCCTTCGGCCGAAAATGAGAAAGTTTTTGTAAAGTTTTTAGTTCAAAAAATTCAGGACTATGATGTAGAAGAAATAAACAACGTTTTTGAGCAAATTAAGTAAAAAAAATTCTAATTCCTCTTCCTTAACCTTTTTAATCCATCAAGCTGGCGTTTACAAAATCACTGAAATCGTCATCAGAATTAGCTAATTCGTAATACTCAAAAGAGTTCCCAGATATCACCATATGCGATTTACAAATCATGACCTCATCGGAATGCCCCCAGTGAGAAGTTTCTTTCATATCGTTTCGGTCAATTAAAAACTTAGTCCCATTTCGCAAAACAATAATTTTTCCATGATGAAGAACTTCCGATATTTTGTATTCTTCCGCGTCGCATTTTTTAGAGGTAATAACATTTTTTCCAGCGTCCATTTTGTCTAACGTCTTAGATTCTTCAGAAACGCTTAGCGCGGTGTCTTGTTCTTCATTTGACTCGGCAAGCTCATCCTCTTCAACTGTTGGATGATAGTTATTTAAAGCGCCATATATCACTTTGACAATGGGTAGCCATGATTTGTGGTGATAGTACAGCTGGATTTCTTCTAGCTGAGTTTGTATCGCTTTTCGTTTTTCTTCGGAAAGGGGATCGCCATAGGAAACGTCCTCTAACCACTCGGCGATTTGCTTTCTAGCTATTTTTTCTTGCTCGCGTATTGGAATCTCATCGGCATAGCTATTAGCAACCGCTAAAAGAATTATTAGAAAAATTAAGTAAATTCTCACGGAAACAAATTTAGAAAAGCCAAAAACCATTAAATTACCTGAAAAAAAATCGCATAGATTACGCTAAATCAGATAGTTAGCTACTCTAAACATACTTCTCACGTCTTGCGTTGTCAATAGCTGGCGAGATAAAAACGCGAGTTTCAATGGTTTTCAGCGTCTCTTGGTTCTCCGAAATTCAGTGTTATATTAATATAAGTTGTGTTCGAGAAAAATGGGAGTAATCGGTCTGATTATGCACGGTTAGCTAGAGAGGAAGTAATTTATTTGATTCGAGGCGAGATCCTTCACGTTGTTCAGGATGACATGCAATGAAATTTGGAGTAGATGAGATATTGTTAGAACTTATGGTTTTTGGTATCTCTTTTAATCGCTAATTAAATTTCATTAAATTTTTGATTTCCTATGACTTGTCATTCTGACGAGCCCTGAAAAGGTGAGGAAGAATCTCGCCTCGATTCAATAAATTCCCACCACTCACTTGCTTTAAAAAAACCTATCGCAAATCCTCGACATTGTAATGCCTTCTTGCTTTTACTCTTTGCGTTCTTTGCGGTAAAAAAGGAGTAATTTATTTGAGTCGAAGGATCTCGCTTCGGCTTAATAGTCATTTCGATCCACCACACACGTCATTTCGAGCGCCTGACTCGTTTCACGCGTTAATTGAAAAAGGAACTAGAGTTACAAAGCCCCCACAGCATGTCATCTTGAGCGAAGTCGAAAGATCTCGCCTCGATTTAATAGTCATCCCGAGCAAGGTCGAGGGATCTATGCTTCGGAGAAGCATGCCCCTTAGGAGGCTCTCAAAGAGCGACAATCACTCACTTTCTCAACATTAAAATACACCCCGTCAATCCCCGCACACCAAGGAATACTCTGTACTAATAAGCCCATAATTAAATAGGAATTTATTTAAGTCGAAGCGAGATCTTTCGACTTCGTTCAAGATAAACTCCAAATGCAAAAAAAGAAGGAGCAAAAAAGATTAATTCAAAAGCGTAATTCGAGATTCTTCCTCCCGTTGGTCGTCTGAATGACGTGCGTTAGTTTTTGCTTTGGTTAAACAGTAACGTCGGTTTCTAACATACTCCACTACTTGTCATCCAGAAGCGATAGACTACGACTGCGCTCAGTGCAGGTTCCGTATCGGTGAAAGATCTCGCTCCGATTCATTAAATTCCAACCACTCATTAACATCGAACCAAGAAAACACATTACCAATCCGCCCACCTGCAAGGAACGCTCGTCTCACAAAAAAGGAAGGACACTCAATACCATCACCCCACCCGTGGTTATCGTTTTTATGATTGTGCCTGGTTTAATCTGAAAAGTAGGACCCTGTCCATCCGGATTTTTAGAGGGACTGGCTATAAATTTGCGTTCTCCTGTCGCTCCGCTAAGCGAGTAAGAGCCTGAGTAGAAAGAAATCGTCTCGTTCGCCGTAAAGCATGATGGAGAACTGAACGCAGCGCCGTTTTGAATATCTATACCTTTCATAGCTCTAAAAACATCCTCCGATTGAGAAACATTAGAATCGATCGATAAATTCATATAACGATTTATAGGATCGGTCAGGCCGCTAAAATTCTCATATTCCGTTTCTGGATAAAGAAAGAATCCATACTGTGCGCTTGGTTTTACGGCGGCTTCATAAAATGTTTTAGACAAACTGTCGGAACAATTCACATAGCTCGATAAATTTTGCGTGGTATTGCCATAAACTCCGTAAGTATCCGGAACAAATTTCATATTGGTACGATTGACGAGGAAAGCTTGATATTGTTGAATAGCCGCGGTATCGATTGTACTGGGTCCTATTGGATCTGACGAGCCTGCAAAATAATTATCAATATCGTCTATATCCTGCACATTCACAATATCGGGACCGTCGAATTTACCATTTTGATTCACATCAATAACAACGTAGTAAATATTTCCAAAAAGCTCGACGAATGGGTTAGACGCATTACAGATAATATTAAAATCAGAGAGCGGAACGCCTATTTGGTCGGGGTCCGCAGAACAACCGTCTCCGAACATGGTTATAGCGTCGTAGGAACTTTGCGGAGGCATGTCGGGCAGAAACGGCGAAAGCGGCCCTGGGTAAGCCTTTTCGGAAAAAAGATTATTTGGCGACGCCCAGGCAGTTCCGAAAATCGTTTGGTCTGCGGCAACTTCATAGGTTTGCACAACATCCGTCGTTACGATGTTATCTAGATAAACAGGACCATCCTTCATATTAACGGGAACTGAAACGGATGTTAGATCGTCGATGTATACGCTGGCTTTAGACGACTCCCAAGTCCATCCTGTAACTTTAGTTTGAGAGTATTCGGTATTCAAACGCTCCTTGGAAACAACGTATACGTCTGCATTGGTATAGCTACTTGGTATATTTTGCGCATAAAAATAAATATTCATGGCTTTACCGGCGCTAAAAAGCCCGCGACTTTTCCCATTGTCTCCCACAGTGATAACATCGCCATTGGGCATAATTGTGCTGTCATCGTAAACGGCAAAATCATAACCATCGGGAGAATTAACAAGGTCTCCCGCGCTAGCGTCAAAATAGCCATCCCCGTCAACGTCAAGAACCAGGCGATACAATCCCGTATTACCTAATGGGATATCCCAAGTAGGCAGGTTATAATTTGGACCTACACCTGGTAAAACTATGGTTTTATTAATAATAGCGACAAAATCTGGCCCATTTGCCCTTACATCGGTAAGCGAGATCTTATTGCTACCCTCGAATAATACGCCTTCCTCATAATCGACAACATAAAGATTGGCCGTGTTCATAGAAACGCCTGAACCGGAATAAAGAGAGACGCCGCTACCGGTTATTGTGGCTGATTGGCTCGACCCAGGGGTACTTTTCTTTTTTGCCTTTAATTTTTTTGCAGACGCCTGAACGACCACTACCCCTGAAGATTTATGTTTTGTGCCATAGGATTTACCAAGCTGTACCCATATCAAATGATGATCCGATACTTGTTTTCCATCCACTCTTTGCGCAATTCCATTTTTAACAATACCAGAAGCCTTGTAATAAAGTTCGCTACCCGCATTTAAAAGAAACCGGTCGTAGGTACAGGTTCCTTGAGACACTGAGCTTGCCGGCGGGGTTCCATGCTTTGATATCTTTCCCATGTTTGTTACTCCGCTGATATGCCAGGTCCATGATTTAAACAAATGCGACTGCAAATATTTTGGCAAGCTACCGCAATCGGCATTGAGATCGCCCAGTAAAATGACATTTCCTGTGGCGAGTTTAGCCATGTTTTTGCCCATACCTTTCATCTCATAAAAGACCGAGGCATTAGCATTGGGCCATGCTGGAGGAGCGCCTTTGGAAGGCACAGGAAACGATGGAGGTCTTGTTGCCGGATACCAAGGCGGCGTTTTGGGGTTCTTGGAACCGCCAGGAAGGAATTTGGGATTATAAGCCGGTTTTGTATGACTGTTCAAAAAAGAGAACAATACCGGATCGTCTGCTGGAGGGCTGACATAAAATCGCGCGTAAGCCGGAGCTCTCATCCATAGCTGATTACCGCAATAGCTTCCCGCCAGCCCCCCACCAGGAGGAGCCAAGTTCGCTATGGTAGACGAGCTGCCAAATCCTGGAACAACTATCGATACGCCGCCGCTTGCATTGTTTTTATAACAATAAGCATAAAATTCTTTGCGTCCAGCCCACCCAAGAGCTGGGGTCACCAATTGGCAAACAAACCCCAGTGGCGTCAAACGGTTTTTCAACGGAGCCGGGAAACTGTTTCCCCAATTACTTAGTATTTCTTGAAAAAAAACGATGTCATAGGGAGAGATAAGGTTTACCATCTTATCTAATAATTTTTTACGTTCAGTACGGTTTCCTACATTGCTGTACGCTTTCCCTTGACTAAAGTTCAATAAGTTCCAACTTGCGACTTTAATTGCCCAGCTTTTTTTATTAGTTTCAGGAACAGGTTGGGAAAATGGAAATGACGATTGTGTTTCCTTACTTGCAGTGTCGGTTTGAGTCGCGCAAGATATGGATGGCGCGATATCGTCTCCACCCTGGTTCCAAGACGGCCAGTCTTCCCAGCCTCTTGTTTCTATATAATCTAAAGGCGGGGGATCTGTCCAGTAAGAAGGCGTCCCATCGGCGCGAGCTTTTTGCGTCAATAAAACGGTTAGACTTAAAACAACGATAATGAATAACCGTCGTTTCATCTAAATCACCTCTCCCCTTTTAAAATTTTTGAAAGTTTCATGTCGTTGCGAGGATAAGCAAATGTATAAGGGCCTAGACCAGAAACCGTGACGGCAGCTCGATTCGGTTCCACTTCGAGTTTCTCCCGGTCGTTGCGAGTTGCCTTCACTTCCCAATCAAAATTTTGCGTAGAATCTGGATTATCGGAAATGACGACAAACTTACCGCCTTTTATTCTTTCCTCATTCTGAAGTTCAACCGCTAATCGATCAAACCCGCCCACATTCGTCAACTGTATGGTGCGGCCTTTAAGTTTTGTCAACGCTTCGAAGTACGAAGGTAGATGGATTTCTGCGCGTCCATTTTTTAGGCGCGAACTACCCCGATAATAAACGGCCCCTTCGGGACCTTCCAAAGTGGCGTGAACAAGATACTTGCTTTCATTTATTGGATGAGGGATAACAAAAGTTTTATACCCAGAAGAGTTGTTGGGATCTTGCGGGTCAATTCCATATATTGTAATTGGCTGAAGTGGAGGGTCAACAGTATCGTCAATATGAATCACCGCTTGCATATCATTACCAGTCGCTGAACTTGCCTCTAAAATAACGGCGTTTCCGTACAATCCACCGTAACCGTTGCCATACAATATGCCTTTCGTATAGCTATCTCCTTCTACGTGCAATGTCTTAGTAGGGCTCTCGGTTCCAACTCCCACATTACCGTTGGTATCAATCGCTATGCCGACCACTTCTTGTTGAGCGTCGACTATCGTCAATCCAAACAGATTGAAAACGGCCAGAGTTAAACCAATTATCATTTTGCGCGACATGATTATCTCCAGATAAATTGTTAGCGATTCGAACCGACCTTAACGTTTTGAATCCTCCATATAACTATCAAAATCAACTTGGTAGATTTTAGGCAATCTTTTCCTTGCCGCCACTGGGTCCATTCTTTGTTTTTTCGCTAGTTTTGCTTGCAGGGTGTTGTCGCCCACCAAAAAACCATCGGCATAAAAACTATTGCCAATCAATCTCTTAGTTTTGGGTTCCCAAGGTTCGGCAAGGGTCAAGTTATATACGGGACCGTCGTAGGCAACCGTTTCCACGCTCGTTAACGTAGAAATACCGTTTCGCGTTTTGACTTTCATACCGGGTTTTAGCTTGTTGGCGGGCAAAGGGTTCCCATCTTCCAGGATCACCGGATGGGCAAAAGATAGTCGTAATGAATGTTTCTTATCGTCTTTAATTTCTATAAGTTTGGTCTCTACGCCTTTGGTAAGACCGGCAACTGAAACGGCAGAACCGTCGCCGGCGCGAACGACTTCAAACTCATTTTTAAAATTTTCAATGGGCATCGTCTCTCCAGAAGACA
Source organism: uncultured Nitrospinota bacterium (assembly GCA_964570665.1). Lineage (GTDB taxonomy): Bacteria > Nitrospinota > Nitrospinia > Nitrospinales > JAJDAT01 > JAJDAT01. Next base: position 32,470 of record CAZMZH010000012.1, read on the forward strand.
TTTCAATTTGCACTCTCGGAGGCAAACACCCCGTAAGCATTTCCAATAATGGAATTTCAATTTTTCCACCGCCTATGCCGGTTGGTTGAGGAACTAAAACGCCCGCGACAGAAAATATCGAACTATTAATTTCATCTCCACTCTGCGAATCGGTTACGTTAACATTTAAACGAAACTTGAGTAGATCTCCTGCATCGCCGCATTGACGATCTTGAGCTTTTCCAAAATCTACATCCTGAAAATTCCATTTTAGGATTAAATTGACTGAGTCGTAGCACACTCCCGTAAATTTATCGTCTGCCGGACAAGCTATAGCGTTATCAAAAAATTTGGTTCCGGAATCGGGAGAACTAGCGTCGCAGCCGCCACCATTCTCGTTAGCGACATAGATATCGGCGCTGCCAACCGGAACTACGGCGCCCTGGCTATTAGTATAAGTGGTAGGCGGTTGACTGGGATCGTATTGGATAGCTCCAATAATATTAATAATGACATCGTCGTTAGCGTCGCTGCCATAATCGCATTTCAAAGAATCAAAGCCGCCATTTCCTAGGGCGGCTCTTGAAACACAGACCATAGTATTAGTATTTTCAGAATTGCCAGACACTATCAAAGGTTCGGTTACGCTTATAGTTTCTGCGGATTCATATTCATTAAAATTTATTTGAGCATGTTGCGAGACATATGTGGTTGTTTCCGCAAAAGGTTCTGTTTCTGGAAAATCCGAGGCTGTCATTGTTGCGTACGAGGCAAGAAGAGAGGCAGTCACTTCTGTATCGGGTGACGAAACTGAGTTAATGAGTTCTTCATAGAGCGTGCCTTTCAAATTTGATTTTATATCGCAGGTCCCAACCGGATTTTGAGATTTATCGTAAAAACATAAACTGACATATGAGATTGTCGTATTTTGATCCTCCGGTTGATAGACACTCGACTCGCCCGTAGCGGTGTAGGCTATCGGCGAATTGGATGGATCGTAAGAACCGTCGACCATTCCCGTTATGATACCCGTGGGGACCAATATCTTTTCTTCGGTAACCGTAGCGGTTGCCGGTATTTTATCGAATTGGCCTTTTAAATGTTTTTCCCTTGCCTCTTTTAAAGATAAATGAAGGCCGGGATAACGCTCCTTAGAAAACCCCGCTAATTCCCATTGTCGAACCACATGCTTATAGGTATCCAGATTTGAAAAGTCCAGGTTTTTAGTCCGATATGATGATTTATTGGATAGAAATAACTTTGCCCTCCTACGATCTTCGTCTGTCCAGTCGATCGAATGTTTATTATCGGACGCTAAAGCTATTTTTAAGTCGATTGGAAGCGTTAATGAAGCGATGGCTAAAAAACAAATAATGATGCGTGTCATGACTCCCCCATTTATAAAAGGTTTTACCGACTACACCGATAATGAAAGCGATTGTTTTATCTCTTAGAAAAACTAAATAATTCAAAAATCCAAAAAAAAATTAAACCGGAACGCTTAAAAAGCGTCGACGTAAAGACGCAAAAGTTTTTGTCGATTCGAACCGATCTTAACGTTTTGAATCCTCCATATAACTATCAAAATCAACTTGGTAGATTTTAGGCAATCTTTTGCGAGCTGCCACGGGGTCCATTCTTTGTTTTTTCGCAAGTTTTTCTTGCAGGGTGTTGTCGCCCACCAAAAAACCATCGGCATAAAAACTATTACCAGTCAGTCTCTTAGTTTTAGGTTCCCACGGTTCGGCAAGGGTTAAGTTATATACGGGACCTTCGTAGGCAACCTTTTCGACACTCGTTAGCGTAGAAATTCCGTTTCGCGTTTTAACTTTCATACCGGGTTTTAGCTTGTTGGCGGGTAACGGCTTTCCATCTTCCAAGATCACAGGATGGGCAAAAGATAGTCGTAATGAATGCTTCTTATCGTCCTTAACTTCTATAAGCTTTGTCTCTACGCCTTTGGTAAGACCGGCAACTGAAACGGCAGAACCGTCGCCGGCGCGAACAACTTCAAATTCGTTTTTGAATTTTTCAATGGGCATCGTTTCTCCAGAAGACATTTCAATTTGTACTCCCGGAGGTAAACACCCCGTAAGCATTTGCAGCGCAGGAATTTGAATTTTTCCACCGCCCATACCTGTCGGTTCAGGAACTAAAACACCCGGTTCAGAAAATATCGAACTCGTAAAATCCACTCCACTCTGCGAATCTGTCACGTTAACATTTAAACGAAACTTCAGAATATCCCCTGCATCGCCACATCGACGATCTATGGCTTTTCCAAAATCTACTTTCGTAAAATTCCATTTCAGGATTAAATTGGTTGAGTCGTAACACACTCCCGTAAAGCCGCCGCTATTGGGACAGGCTTTTGCGTTATCAAAAAAATTGATTCCGCTAATGGAAGGAGTATTTCTGCAACCGCCGCCATTTTCGTTAGCTACATAGATTAAAGCGTCGCCTTTCGGGACTTCAGCGCCCTGACTGTTAGTATAAGTTTCAGGGGGTTGACTTGGATCGTATTGAATAGCTCCAACAATATTGATAATGACATCCAGATTAGTATCGTCGCCATAATCGCATATCAAAGAATCATATCCGCCGTTTCCTAGGGCGGCTCTGGAAACACAGACAATAGTATTTTTATTTTCAGTATTACCAGACACTATCAAAGGCTCGGTAATGCTTATAACATTAGCGGATTCGTATTCATTAAAATTTATTTGAGCGTGTTCGGAAAAATAAGTCGTTGTCTCCGTAAAAGGTTCTGTCTCTGGGAAATCCGAGGTTGTCATTGTTGCGTATGAGGCAAGAAGAGAAGCGTAAATGTCTGTATCGGACGACGAAACTGAATTTTTAAGCTCTTCATAGAGAGAGCCCTGCAAATTTGATTTTTTATCACAGGTCCCAACCGGGTCGAACGAGGCATTGTAAAAGCATAAGTTGACACTTGAGATTGTTGTATTTTGGGCCTCCGGTTGAAAGACACTGGACTCGCCCGTAGCGTTGTAGGTTATCGGCGAGTTGGACGAATCATAAGAACCGTCGACCATTCCCGTTATAATGTCCACGGGAGCTAATATTTGCTCGTCATTATCAAGAGCTGCTTCATTTTTATAAATGTGACCTTTTAAATGATTTTCCCGTGTCTTTTTTAAAGATAAATGAAGACCGGGGTAACGCTCCTTACTAAAACCCGCCATTTCCCATTGCTTAACAACATGTTTATAGGTATCCAGATTTGAAAAATCCAGGGTTTCCGTTCGATAAGACGGTTTATTGGATAGAAATAATTTTGCCCTCCTACGATCTTCGTCTGTCCAGTCGATCGATTGCTTTTTTTCGAATGCAAAAAGTGTTTTTAAATCGATTGAAAGCGTTAATGAAGCGATGGCTAAAAGACAAATAATGATGCGTGTCATGACTTTCCCCTTTTGCAAAAGGTTTTACCGACTACGCCGACAACAATGGGATTGTGAAATGAGAAACCATTCGACTACAAAACTTTTAGGTTGTCAACCCTTTATCAAATAATTTATTATAATCCAAACTTTTATAAAAAAATAAACTAATTGATTTTAAAGGCATTTTAAAGTTTTTAAGAATTAACCCGCAAAAAAGTTTTTTCTAGGAAAAATATATTCGATATAAATTTATAGGGATGTCTGCGAAAAACAACGGCAATTGTTTTGACTTTTTGTTGTCACAAGAGGTGGGAATTTATTTGGGAGGTAATTAAATAAACCGAAGCGACAACCTAACTTAAAAAATTGTCATTCGCTGCCTGTGCCGAGGCGCTCGAAGGAAAGACCGACCGCCACTTTGCTTTTAAGTATTGTAGAATTAAACGCAAAACAAAAATTTGCTTAGTTTAAAACATCCCCCACGACCTGTCATTCTGATGAACCCCGAAGAGGTGAGGAAGAATCTCGCCTCGATTCAATAAAATTCCCACTTCTAAAAGCTTTACCGCAAAGAGCGCAGAGGGCGCAGAGTAAAGGCCGAGAACAAAGATAAAATGTCATACTTGTATGATTCAAAAAGTAACGTGAATAAAAAGGTAGTACACTAAACTAGTTGGAGGTAGAAGAGTTTTCAACTTTTTGTCCTTTGGCTTTGACTTTTTTATGTTTTAAGGGGTCTCCCATAGCCATGATGCATTCCGCATTCACAAGCTTTGCTCCTTCGAATCGCGCCTCACTTTTTATGAACCCAAGTAGTTCAGGCATTGCATCCGGGAGCCCCGCTTTGCATTCCTCTAGAGTGGCGTCTGGGAGGCTTGGGTTATGGAAAGCCATTTTTTTGGGGATTCCGCCAGGTAGAGAAAGCTCTATGACTATCCAAGCGTTTTCTTTTGGCTGAGAACAAGAGCTTACTAGAAAGAATAAAACAATTAACATTTTCCGCATGGAAAAACCTTATAACTGCTAAACACTATTGTCAATTCAAATCCTAAGGATGGGGAAGTGGTCTACTACTACCAAAACGCCTCCTGTAACCGCCGCGCCAACTGAGCTAAAGAATCTTAAAAAAAAACGAGATCCCTCCGCAAGCTTCTAAGGAAATATAAGAAATAACCGGTATAAAAAACGAGATTCCTCCACTTCGGTCGGAATGACGCGCGCGCGGGACTTTGTAACTCTAGTTCCTTTGCCAATTAACAAGCAAAACTAATCTATCGCTCGAAATGACATGCGGTGGGGACTTTGGAACTCTAGCTCCCTTTTCAATCAACGCGGAGAATGAAAATATCATTAACGATTCAAAAGAATATGCGAAACCATTTGGACATGGATTTCGTCGCCCTTTAAAAAGGCTCCTAACCTATCGCTGATATTTTGGTCTAAAGCATCCTGATCAGGTTGGGATAATTCTTTGATCTGTGGGAAGAACGGAGCCGCTTCAAGAACTCGTCTCGCTTGATCCATTCCTTGCTCGAACACTAACGGAAAGGTCACCGTTTCAACTTTGGCGTTCTCCATCCCCGCCTCTTGCGCCAGGTTATGTATCTCCTCGGTATTGTGTAGGAAAAAAGGGGCTTTCAACATTTCCGCTATCTCGGATGGAATTGTCTCTGTCATTGCGGAATAAAGATGAAAAAACAGTTCACACTCCTCGATTGGTCCCCACACCGCTACCGCTATCCTGCCACCTTGCTTGGTTACGCGACCCATTTCCTTTAGGGCCTCTACCCTTTCCGGAAAAAATTGCAGCCCTTGCTGGCAAACCGTTACATCGAACCCATTATCGGCAACCTGCAATGGATAGGCGGGAGATTCAACATATTCAATTTTGGCGCTACCGGTTGACTGTGTTTTACTTTTTGCCACTTCTAACATTCCTGGGCTTATATCCAATCCCATAACGCGGCCTTGTGAGCCAATTCTTTGGGCGGCGACATTGGCTACCGTACCCGGACCGCATGCGATATCGAGAACGGTATGACCTTCTTTCACCCCTGCATGGTCCAACAACAAGTTTGCTAGCGGAGTGAACATACGCGGAACTAATAGCTCTTCATAAATTTGATGAACCGAGCTTTGCGTATTCTTGAAGTCGAACTTTTCGGGATTGGACATGGTTTTTTTTCAAATCTGACTATTTAAAAATATAAAAGAGAGGAAGTGAAGAGACAAACTTTATCTACGTCTTTTTCTTTTCATTTTCATATTGGAAATTTGCCGCGTTTTATTTTTTGGTTGGTTTATGGGTTTCTCGTTTTTCAAACGCTTTTTTATACCTTTTAGGATCAAGCCGTTGATAGTTCTTAAATCGTCGGTTTTAAATAACACTTCGTTTTCTAATTTATCTAACCCATTATTTAAACCTGAGAAACCCCTTTTTTCACGAATTTCCGATATAACTCTTTCCATTTTTCTGTATCTACTTATTGGTAAAATTAAATTTCTTGCTTCTACCTTAAAATCTTTTCTCTTACTAAGTTTCTCTTTAAATTCTTCATAATGCTTAGCTAATCCTAGCTTCTCGGTGACGTCTCTGATTTGAGCATTATATTTAAGTTTTTCTGGAGTTTCTTTTTCGGAAATTGCTTTAATTAACAGTTTGGAACATCCTCCAAAAGCTCCAATAAGAAAAATTGGCAGCCTTGCCTGATAGGCTAGAATAAACTCTTCTACCAAACCTGGAAGAATACCCGAATAACCAGCCACTTTCCCTCCAATGATAATTCGAGCGGATATTTCAGAATTCATTTTGGCGCGCATAGAGCTAACACATTCGGATATTGCTAAAGCAAGCCCTACAGAAGTTTTATCTTCAGTGCGAGCGTCTCTATCCATTTCCAAATATTTTGGCGGTACTATTCTTTCAAGGCGGGCAAAGGCAGCTAATTCCGATTCTTTTATACTATCCACTTTTAAATAATGCGGCCAAGCTAAGTAATTCACCATTTAGCTTTTACGATTATTTTCATTATTTTGAAAAGCGATATACTTTTCAACCAAATTGAACATACGTTGCGTAAAATTTGTTTTAGTATCAGTCAAAACACCGCCATACGCTATTTCAATATTAGAAATCAATAAATGCGCAACAATAGCGTCCATAGCTTCGTCGAGATGTTCCTGCCCATAACCTAAACTTTCCAAATCTTCGCTATCTGAAATTGAAATTCCTACCGGTTTTAATTCTTCTATTGTGCTCATGACTCAAATTTATAAGAATTAATATCAATTTTTTTAGTATTCAACGAACAGGAAGCTGGCGTTGTTAACTCAAGGTCAGTCCATAAGTTTTCATTTATAAATTCACGTTCTATGATTCCTAATGGAGGATCTGGGTAAACGATGCAAAGTTGCCGTTTATTCTTTATAGTTTCATTATTTAAAATCATTTGAAGCGTTGCCGGTTCTGGCGAGTGAGTGAGAAAAATAGGTTTTTTATCGTCAGGCCACTTATAACGATCCTTAATTTTATTAAAAAGTAGAACAAGATATTCCTGCTTCAACACCTCAAACATAGTTTTATCGATTATTGCTTGAATTTTATTTTTGTCCCATCTTAAAGTTGGAACGTTTCCGAGGTAGGGGAAGTTACGATTCTCACCCGACTCAATTGCGTTTACAATCACCATGGGCACGCGTCCCCAAATTTTATATCTTTTTTTATTTTTTTCATTGAGGTCTTTAATTTTTTTTGCCTTTAAAACTTCGAAACGGCACCATTCTCTTGTCGAATAAGCGTCTGTTTGTAAAGCAATCAAGGCGGCGCTGCCTTTTTCAACCGCTTTCTTAAGTTCTTTTGAAAAATCATAACCAAATGTAATATCATTTCGGTCAAAAAATGTTTTTACCTGATTATACTTTTGACACCATTCTTTGATGGCAAGCGCTATTTCTTCTCCATCGTTTTTTGCATGACTAATAAATAACGTTAAAGCGCCAGGCGAATTATTCTGAGTGTCATTTTCTACGTTGTTATTTCTTTTGGAGCGTTTTAAATTAATTAATTCTCGGCAAATAGCTTCGCAAAGTTGTCCCGATATATTTCTACAAACTTCATCTTCATGGATTTCAGGATATGCTAATAAATGCGGTTCCAAATCCCAACGGACAAAGTTAAGTTTGCTTATTGGGCCAGGAATTCTAAAAGCCACTTGTCTTAGGGCCAAAGGAAAAATTATTATCTTATTTGCATCGGCAAGTGAATTTTGTCGCTTTGACTCATTATATATTCCATCAAGATAGTCCCTCCATTCTGTATCGACCACTAAATTTTCATCGATTAGGGGAATAACGAAAGAATAGTCGGCTTTTTCGAATGGAATTGCCTTCGGAATTTCTTGATCAGGCTCTTGGGAGCAGCGGAAAAAAACTGGAATTCCGATTCCAGCCATTTCAGGATCATTTAAATCCCGATTAAAATCGTTAAAAATATTATGCGCAATATTCTTACCCATTTTGTATTTTGGATGCCAAATGACATAAATGCGAACGGGAGTTTCGGTATCTTTTGATAAGGCCATAGTTTTTTATAGTTTCAAATATTTTATTTTTTAGAGATCAACTTATCTATGTCTACTAAGGCATACCCTTCAATCAATTCTTGTTTTACCTCACGACAAAATTTTCTGACTTCTGTCCAATCTTTCTTAAATTGAACGATATCGGGATATTCATCCTGAAGTTCAAATGGAGATGAAGATTCATTAGATTTTATTTTCAACCAATGTCGATAGCGACCTTGCCATCTTTCCAAAAAAGGACGAATCACAAGCTCAAGTAATTGGTAAATGGAAAATCCTAAATGAACATCTTCAGGGTTAAAAGATCCAACCGGATATTTTTTCATTATGCTCCGCGACTCTTTAAAAAAATTATAAATAGAATCTAAACTTTCATCATAGAGTTCCCCTTCAAAGTTGTCGCAGTTCTCATCGCCTAAGACCTTTCCAGTGACCCCCACGCGAGTTGACAATTCTGTAAAAAATTCCCAGGCGCATTGTCGATCTTCCTCGCTTAAGTCAGCTCCAACTTTTAAAAAGCCAATATTTAGTTCTACATTTCCTTTTGAAAAAAATGGCATGGCCAATTCCTTTAGCTAGACGTAAATATTTCATTGAATTATCTTACACAATTTTTCTTTTTCCAAAAATATATTCTTCCCAGAACTTCCGAACACTCTATCAAATAGGATAAAGGGCTTAATAAATAATTAAATAATATTGGCTTATTCTATTTTAGAAATGGCAACAAAACGCCTTAAAAAACTAGCGACCGTTGTTTAAATTTTGGCAAAAGAAATTTTAAAACTAAGTTCGGATTACGATTATAAGAAAGATAAATTACGCGCCGCCGCAAAGGAAGGGAGCGGTGTACGCGATGAGGAACTATATAGTATTTGCTTAATTCTTAAGACGAAAAAAGAATAAATTACCTGAAACGTTTAGTCCGTTCTCGACACGTAAGGTATCCGATTGAACGTCTTCCAGTTTCCAATTGAATTTACTTGCTACGGTTTCTACATAATCTCTGGAATGACCAAACCTGCCGGAAGGTTTTAACGCAAAACCGCTTTCGGTGGTTTCTGTTGAAAATATAAAACTTGCGTCCTCTTCCGCAGATTCGGTTATCGCCTGAAATACGGGTTCCAGGTTCCCAAAATACACAAACACGTCTGCGGCAAGAAACAAATCAAAATTATTTTCGATCTGGTTAAGATAATCTACTATTTCTTGCGACTTTAATTCGTCGTATATCTTTTTTCCATAGGCCACTTTAATCATCTTACTTGATATATCGACTCCATAAAGTTTCCCGCAATGCGGTCGAAACAACGGTCCACATAGCCCGGTACCACATCCCAAATCCAATATATTGGAAATTCGGAAGTCGTCGGAAAGAATTTTTTTCGCCAAACTGTGTAATGTCGAAGGTGTTTTGTATTGGAGGCTTTCCGCTAAGTGGCTTTCAAATCGGCTCGCATATTGGTCAAACAATTCTTCCACATAAGCGGGAGACGCTTTTTCTGAATCGGCGCCCAAAAGAGAATCTAATAAATGCCGCGCAACCGAATTATCAGAATCTAATTCTAAAACCCGTTTGTATTTCGCAATAGCCTCGTCGGTCTGGCCCATCTGACTGCAAAGGATACCCATTTCGTTAAGTCCTTTAACGTAATCCGGTCGCATCTCCAAAGTTTGCTTGCACCATGATTTTGCCGCCGTCAAATCGCCTTGTCGCTTTAAAACGATCGCTAAATTGAGAGCGGCTTCCGCAAAACCTGGATCGCTATCCAAAGCTTGGCGGTAACATTGAGAAGCGCTATCCAAATCGCCTTTTTCTAATAGAGCGTTTCCCAGGTTAAAATGAATATTGGCAATAGGATTTAGTTTCAGCGCTTTTTCATAGGCGTTTACGGCATCGGCCAGCCGCCCTAGCCGACTCAAACAATCGCCGCTATTATTCCAAGCTGCGGCATAGTCGTCTTTAATTTTTATGGCAGCCTGATAAGCCGCCACTGCGTCCTCCAACAAACCGATACCATCGAGCGCTTTGCCCAAATTGTAATAAGTTTCTGGCGAGTGAGGATCGTAGCGCGCCGCTTTTCTTAAATAACCAACGCCATCTTCAAGTCTTGAAGATTGACAATAAAGGACACCCAACAGCGCCAAGGCTTCGGCATTTTCTGGCTCTTGCTCCAATACTTTTTTATAAACATTTTCCGCTTCCGCAAACTCGCCCGCTTGATGCAGGGTTTTTGCTTGGCTTATGTCTGATGGGTTTTCTGATGAGTCCATGATTAAAAAATTGGCTTCTTTCAATAATTTTCGGCCAATCCTGGCAACGTGAATTGGATTTGCCGCTGACCCAAATCGACACTAAACACTTTAACTTTAACGGAGTCGCCTATTTGGAAAGTTTTCTTCCTATATTGACCTTTTAACTTATGTTCGGTTTCGTAATAGATATAATAATCATCGGTGAGGCTCGCCATCCTCACCAACCCTTCGACATAGGGATCGCTTAGTTCTACAAAAAAACCGAACGCCGCCACCGAAACAATCAACCCTTCAAACTGCTGCCCGACCTTATCAACCATGTATTGGGCACGTCGTAGATCTTGAATTTCCCGTTCGGCGTCCATAGCCTTTCTTTCTCGCGCAGTCGTCTGCTGCGCCCACTCTAGCGTCTTGCTTCTTAGTTTAGAGCGTTCTTTATCGTAAATGTCTCCATTTAAGAAATCTTTGACGATACGATGTACCGCTAAATCCGGGTACCTTCGAATGGGCGACGTAAAATGCACGTAACTGTCAAACCCTAAACAAAAATGTCCCGAATTTACCGAAGAGTATTCGGCTTTTTTCATCGTCCGTAGCAATAGATAGTTTAAAGGATGGCTATAGGGTTTCCCTTGAGTCCGTTTTAAAAGTTCTTGTAAATCTTTTTGACGAACATTTTGGCCACATTCAAAATTTTCTCCTAAACCTTTCAGGAATAAAGAAACTCCTTCCACTTTTTCCGCGTCTGGCGACTCGTGATACCGGTTCAGCCCAGGCAAGCGATTGGTCGCCAAAAATTTGGCAATAGTTCGGTTTGCGGATAACATAAACTCTTCAATCAACTCATGCGCGCTATTGCGTTCCGACATGGTAATGCTTTCCACTTTGCCGTTCTTTCCTAAATTAATTTGAGACTCGGGAAGATCGAACTCAACGCTTCCTTCTGTAATTCGATTGTTTTTAAGAATGAGAGCCAGTTCCGCCATATGTTGCAACGCTGGAAAAATTTTTCCGTACTCGCCATCGTCGTCGCCCTCCTTCAATAATCGATACGCCTCGGTATAGGTAAGCCGTCTTTTACTTTTAATAACGGAAGGAAAAATTTTATAACTCCGCATGACGCCTTTATTATCCATTTCCATCACAACCGTCATGGCAAGACGTTCTACGTCGGGTTTCAAACTACAGAGATTACTGGAAAGTTGAAATGGCAACATTGGAACAACGCCGTTCGCGTAATAAACGCTTGTGCCTCTTTCGAGAGCGTCTTTATCTAATGCGGAATCTTCTTCTACAAAATGCCCCACGTCGGCAATGTGCACTCCTAGAGAATATCCTTTCGACGTGCGTTCAATAGAAACGGCGTCGTCAAAATCTTTAGCGGTTTCGCCATCAATGGTAAAAAGGATGCAATCTCTTAAATCTTCTCTACCCTTAAAATCTTCTTCCTTCAATTCTTCGGAAAAGTTTTCAGCTTCAAATTCGGAACCTTGAGAAAACTCCAATAAAACGCCGTGTTTTCTCAAGATAGCCCGCGCCTCCGCTTCGGGGTCCATTGCGTAACCAAATACTTCGGTAATTTGTCCAGAAGGATTGAAACGCGTAGTGGGGTATTCGGTAATTTTTACATTAACCAGTTGGCCGTTTTTCACTCCCATTCGCCAGCGTTTTGGAACAATGATCGGATAATAATATTTTGGTTCGGAAGGGATCACCCAGCCCTCGCCTTCGCTAGTTTCGTAAGTTCCAATCAATTCTGTAGTGTTTCTTTCGATAATGCGTTCCACAATGGCGTCCGGACGACCAAACTTTTTTCCAGATTTCAAGCGGACCAAAATTTTATCCAGATGCATGGCCCCCTTCATATGAGCGCGACCAATAAAAGCGTCTTCCCCTCCCGCATCTGGGATGAAAAATCCATTCCCGTTGGGGCGACATTTGACGATTCCGGGAAGGAGAGATTTTTGATCCGGGGCGCAAAAACGGCCGCCCCGTGTTCTTTCCAAGCTTCCATTAAAAGCGAGGTCTTTTACAATTTTACGAAACTCCCGTCGCTTGCTATCGGGAATAGAAAAAAAACTCATCATTTCTGCGACTTTCATAGGTCGCTTGGTTTTTTCTCGGATACCTTTTAAAACTGACTTTTCAGTGATTTCCATAGATTATACAATTTCAAATATTGATGGCCTGAAGTGTACCCCAAATCCAACGCTTGCACTAATATTTTAAAGAAAAGATATTCATCCTAAAACGTTAAATTACAGACCCTGAGTACCAATATTCGGCAAAATATTATTCAATCTAAAAGATTCAAAAAATGGACCTTGACACCCCCATACCTCGGCGCTACGATTTTTCCATGAATGCAGATAAACTCAAACATTTAGAAAACCAAATCGACCGGCTCATAGAAACCGTCCAAAGTTTGCGCAAGGAAAACCAAGAATTAAAAAGTAAATACGAAGAATTAGAAAAAGAAAAAGAACGGTTATCCTCTCAACACGAAACTTCAAAAGCAGAATTGGAAAAAATAGACCGGTTGGAAAAACGTCTCCAAAAACTAACGGAATCTAATAGTAAGGCTAAATCGGAGATGAAAAACATTTTAAAAACAATCGAAAATAATAACTTCTTTTAAGCCTATGAAAAAAAGCGTTTCGCTAAAAATCCAAGGAAAGATTTACCAGGTAAAAACCGACCAGGATCCAGCTAAACTACATTTGTTAGCGGATTTTGTGGAAAAGAAGATGAAAGAAATTTCGGATTCCACGACGGTGCAATCTACCATGGACTTGGCCATTCTCACTCTCCTAAACATGGCGAAAGACCTATACGATTCTGAAAAAAGCCGAGAAGAATTAGAAAAAAACGTAGAAGAAATGGCAAACCGGTCCCTCGAAAAAATCCAAAACGAAATCCCTTTTACCAACAGCCCTTAAGTGAGAGCTTATATCTTATAAAAACCTTAACCTTAATTTTTTCCTAAAAGCGCTCTCTTGGATAAAAATACTACATATATGAAATATGAAGAAATTTCGGTTGGAATGGAAGCCTCCTTTTCTATTAAAACCACCGAAAAATTGACTGATGAATTCGCTAAGGTTTCAGGCGATTTTAATCCTCTTCATTGTGACGCGCAATATGCCCAAACCACTCAATTCAAAAAGAGAGTGGTACACGGTCTGTTTCTAGCTAGTCTAATATCCAAATTAATAGGAATGCACCTCCCAGGTAAGAACGCTCTAATTCTTTCTCAGCAAACAAAGTTTTTAATTCCCTGTTTCGTGGGCGATGAAATTTTCGTAATGGGAAAGGTAATCCACAAATCGGATGCAAACCAGACAATCACTCTTGAAAGCCGCATTCAGCGGAGTAACGAGGAAACTCTATTAACCGGGAAGGCACAGGTCATGGTTTTGGATGCTCAAGAAAAAAAAAAAGTTGAAATGGTAAATAATCAAGGAATCCAATTAAACGGTAAACGGGTTTTAATAACAGGTGGTAGTGGCGGTATTGGTAGTTCCATAGCTAGGAACTTGGCCGAAAATGGCGCCGAGGTATTGGTTACCTATAACAAAAATAAAGCTGACGCTGAATATTTGGAACGTGAATTAGCAAAAAATAAAGGATCTATTTCTATTTATCAACTCGATTTAGTAAATCAAGATAGTATAGATGCTTTTTTCAACGAAATATCATCAAAGGGTTTTATAGATACTTTTATACATTGCTCTTCAGGAAGACCAGAGCCCTTTGATTTTAAGGATCTGGAGTGGAAAACGTTTCAAGAGAATATCGACATTACCCTGAAAGGTTTTTTTCAAATCACAAAAAAACTATTGCCTGATATGATCGAAAATAAAAGAGGTAACATTTTGTCAGTGCTTACTACTTATATCATGGGTTCTCCTCAAGAAAAGTTTTCACCCTATGTTATGGCTAAGTCTGGATTGCAGGGTTTGACAAAATCTTTGGCAATGGAATATGGCGTTCATGGTATTCGGTTTAACATGTTATCCCCAGGTCTTACAGATACCAATCTTCTAAGTTCGGTTCCCAAGCGCGTCATAGATTACACAGCATTTCAAACCCCTCTCAAAAGAATTGCAGTACCCTCAGATGTAGCTAAGGTAGCTTTGTTTTTAGTTTCCGATTTATCGGAATATCTTTCAGGGGTTAACATTCCTATTTGCGGTGGACTTGATATGATATAATCATATCCTAAAGAAAACTCAAAAATTGAAAAGTATTATCCTCACGTTATAATGTCCCCTCTTGAACAATTAGATCAATTAGCCCAAAGTATTTCTCCCCAAACACGGTTTCACCAATACCTTCAAATAGAAAAACCAATTCTAAAAGCCGTAGAGGAAACTCCAGCTACAGAACGAGTCCGAGTGGCTCTTATGTCTTCTTTTACCATTCGTCCACTGAATTTATTGTTGACCTTGGAAGGAGCAAGAGAAGATTTGATATTAGATGTTTACTTTTCTGAAGGCCGTCAAAGCGTTCAGGAGACCATTGATCCAAGAAGTTTATTTTGTAAGTTTGACCCAGAAATAGTTTTTTACTTTCTGGAATTGAACAGCTTTTTTCCAAATAGCTCAAATATGGAGCTTGGCGATAAAGAAAATCAAATTGTTATCGATAAAATATTAGAGCTCTATCATCAGTTTAGTATAAACAGTAAAGGCCTGTTTATATTTAGTAACTTTATCCTTCCAATTGACTTTCCATTCAGCGCTTTTCAAAATAAAAAAGAAAAATGGTTTATAAGATTAAACCAAGATTTAAATGAGAAGTTGTTATCTTTTAATAACGCTTACACATTCAATCTAGAAGAACTCGCCCAATTTTTTGGTAAAAGTAGATTATCAAATCCACTCTTAAAATATTCTTCAGATATTTTATTTGATCATGTTTTTATGAGCTTTCTTTCAAAAAAAATGTTGAGCGTTGTTAAATCCGTCAAATCAAATCCGAAAAAATGTATCGTTTTGGATTGCGATAATACTCTATGGGGCGGAGTAATTGGCGAAGTCGGCCTTGAAGGAATCGACCTTTCTTCACAAGGCCAGGGAAGCGAGTTCTATACTTTTCAGACACAATTAAAAGCTATATCAGAACGAGGTATTTTACTGGGAATCAACAGCAAAAATAATTTAAACGATGTCATGGAAGTTTTGGAAAAACATCCACATATGATATTAAAAAAAGAAGATTTTGCTTGTATTAGGTGTAATTGGAAAAACAAATCAGAAAATATGGTATCCATTGCAGAAGAGCTAAATATTGGCCTAGATAGTATCGTATTTATTGACGACGATCCTTCCCAAAGAAAGCTAATTCAAGATACGCTGCCTTCAGTCAAAGTTCTAGATTTACCAAAAAATCCGGCGCACTATCCTGAGTTCCTTCAGAGAAATAATGATTTTGAATCTATCAAACCAACATTTGAAGATCTCAATAGAGCTAAATTTTACCAAGCAAAAAAGCAACGTAACGATTTAGCAACCCAAAACAAATCCTTTACTAGTTTTGTTCAAAGCCTGAATACGGTCTTAACCATTGGAAGTCCTAGACAAAAAGATATTCCAAGACTTTCTCAACTGACCTTGAGAACAAATCAATTTAATTTTACTACGAAACGGTATACAGAGGCAGATATTACCGCGATGATTCAGTCTTCCAATTCCAAAATATTTTATCTGAAGTCTAAGGATATTTTTGGAGATGACGGTACTGTTGGCATGGCAATAATTAATCCTAAAAGTGAAGAAATTTATGTGATAGATTCATTTTTGCTCAGCTGCAGAGTTTTAGGCCGTTTTATTGAAGAGACGTTTTTGAGAGCCATTATAAAAAGATTACATGAAGAATCTGTTAAAATTATTCAGGCAAATTTTATTCCTACAACAAAAAATATTCAAATCCCAGATTTTTTGTCGAGAATAGGATTTAAACTTAAAACCGAATCAGGTAAGGAAAGAGTTTACGAAATGGATTTAATCAATGTTGAAAATCATTTATTTTCTGGGATCCAGGTTATAGAGGACTATTCAGATGAATGAACAATTGAAAGCAATTTTCAAAGAAGTATTTGATATAGATATAACGGAACAAAACTTGACGCGCGACGACATTCCCGAGTGGGATTCCTTGAGGCATGTAGGTTTAATTTTAGAAATAGAAACTCAATTTGGAATTAGTTGTTCGGTTGAAGAAGCCATGCAAATGATCTCTACAGATATCATAAAAGAAATCTTAAAGGATCACGGCATTGAATAAAATGGATTAAAATTGAAAATAAACAAAGCTTGTATGATTTATAGGGGCAAAAATCAAAATCAATTGCAATAATGCGCATGTGTGTAAAGTAGAAGATAGTTTATTTTCAAAAATAATTTTCTCAGTATTTTTGTAGAAGCAAACAAGTTGATAACACATGATAATGGAAAATAATAATAATACATCCTTTATGGATATCGTTAACATAGATTCGGTTATGTTACCCAAAAACATTATCCTATAATAATCTTCCGCTATACTCATATTTTCCGATCGTAACAAAGGCCAGCCGCAAAAGACAAAAAAGAAAGTTCCCGCTCTTTTTATCCAAGTAAAAAACTCATACTTCTTTGGATTAGGTTTGAAATAAAAAGATAATGAGTGGCTGACCACTAAACCTACCCCATGATAAACCCCAAAAAGAACATAATGCCAATTTGGTCCATGCCACAACCCCATTAGCCCCATCGTGATTATAAAATTTAAAGAGATTTTTTGAATACTGTTTAATGATTTCTTAGAAAAGAAAAAAAGCGCTGAGAATTGTAGGGGCGTGAATAAATAATCCCGAAACCACTCTGAAAGAGAAATATGCCAACGTCTCCAAAAGTCAACCATGTCCGCGGCTAAATAGGGATTATTAAAGTTGATTGGCAATTTAAATCCCAAAACCAATGCAAGGCCAATAGCCATCTCGGAATAACCAGCAAAATCGGAAAAAATTTGCGCAGAATATCCCATTAAAGAAACCCAAAGAACGCCTTGACTATAAGAACTTGGATCATTAAATACCGGATCTATAATTATGGAAATATTATCCGCAATGACCACTTTTAAAAACAAACCATACAAAAATATTTGAATCCCATTACTTAAATTCTTTAGAGTGATCGTATTCGGTTTGAGAAGCTGAGGAAGGAAATACCCTGCCCTCACAATTGGCCCCGCAAGCAATTGGGGGAAAAATGAAATATATAAGGCGATGTCAAAATAATTTCGGCTGGGTTTTAACCATTTTAAATTGACGTCCATGATATAGCTTATCGACTGGAAAAGATAAAATGAGATACCAAGAGGAAAAATGATTTCTATATAAGGTAATTTAATATCAAATGGGCTAATAAAAAGATTAAAAGACTCCATAAAAAAATTAAAATATTTAAAAGAGGCTAAGATCCCAAGATTGATTGAAAGACCCAAAAACAGAAGCCGCTTTTTATTTAATTTTCCTTTCTCGCTGGCTTCTTGGTTGCCTATAAGTAACCCAAAAAAATATGCCGTTAAAGTCGATATTATAAGAAGACCAAGAAAGCGCCAGTCCCAGGAGCAATAAAAAAAATAACTCGCTCCCAACAAAAAATATTTATTCCATTGATGAATCTTCTCATTTTCTTTCTTTTGAGAAAGAAAATTTAAGACAAAGGAAACTGAAAAAACGACAAGGAAAAATTTAAAAAAGACAACGCTATGAAAAAGCATAAAAAACTTTTATAAAATTACTGGAAAAATAAACTTGAAAAAGGCTATCGATATTCCCTACCAACCTTATAGTCAGAGTTTTGTTGAAGAAAAATAGTAACGATAAGCGGGTACTTTATACAACCGATGAAGCTCTTTTTAAAATACTATATGGCTCTATTTACTACTTTAGTTTAGTGTCTTTCCCAATTGATTTAGCTGAGGATAAGAGTTGAGTAGTCGAAATATATGCAGAGCAAAGACAGCGCCTAATACCGTTTATACGATGCAATCTGGATAGGAATCATAAGTCAGGTTAAAATCTAAAGCTACTAAATCGAAATTTTTTAGATAAGGACACTCTAGGCGCGCGATGTCACGCTGCCTTGGACAAGTCCATAAGTGGCCATTTGGCGTTGTGTCATTTCGTTAATCAAAATTCGATAATTTTTGATTTCATCTAGACTCATGCCTTTGCTTTGAAGGTAGGCGATTTCCCATAACGTATAATCAGGATTAACAAAAACGGAGCCATCGATTTCAAGAAACAGTCGGTTGATGTGGTTCACCGCTTCCGTCCATTTCATCGTATCGTGACTCCAAAACAAACCATCGCCGGTCAACCCAAATTCTTCCGCTCGTTTATATACCGGCGTGTGATGTAAAAAATAAAAAGGTTGAATATAATAATAATCTAGGCCAGCGTTTTGGATAAACTCAAAGGTTTCTTTCACTGTCTCTTCCGTCTCGCCCGGAAACCCAATGAGAAAAGCGCCTACCGTTACAATTTCTTGTTCCCTTAGCCATTTAATGCCATCGCGATAAAAACTAGCGATCGCGCCCTTTTTCATATTCTTCAAAATTGCGTCCGAACCGGATTCCATCCCGAGAAACACGCCGGCACAGCCCGACTTTTTCATTCGTTTAATCAAGTTCTCATCCACATGTTGGCAACGTAAAAAAGAATACCAGGGCAGGCCAATATCTTCCTCAATCATTCGGTCAACAAGGGCTTCAAACCGGTCGCGAGGCACATTGAAAGTATCGTCGATAAAAAATATTGATTTCACTCCCGACTGTTTAGCTTGCTTGAGAGTCCCGATAACATTGTCGAGATCCATCAAAGCTAGATCTCCAGCAATCGTCGGATAGGAACAAAACGCGCATTTGAAGGCACAACTTCGCGCCGTTCGGATATGAACAACGGTGTCTCTAAACTCCGGTCCAATTTCAATGAGCGTTGAGTTGATATTATTGTCTTCTGGTTGCCGTTTGTTATGTCTTATTTCACCATCAGACTTTCGCCAAACTAGATTTGATACGGAATCGAGACCGTCTGGATAAAACCGGCAAAGGTCTAGCAATGACAACTCGCCTTGGCTATCTTCTATGAAGCCATCAATATTTGCCATCTCTAAATATTTTGTTTTCTCTTCCGCATTCATATACATCAAAGTTGTCAGTATATGATGTCCGCCAGCAACGATGAAAGCCTCAGGCATAGCAGTCTTAAGTTTCTTGCCAATGATCGCTAAATGATTTTTTGTTAGCACGAATGTGGTACTGATAGCTACGATATCTGGCCTGAACGATTGAACCTCCGATATTTCACGCTCGATATTTTCCGAGTCCATATAGTTTATGAACTTTACCTCAAACCCATTCCTTCTGAGGTGCGAGGTCAATAAAAGACCGGCACAACCGAACATTTCCCAAACCGAGAATTCATCTTTTTCAGGAGTTCCTATTTGACGTTTGAGAAAGCTGATATGGTCAACCAACTCATTATCTTCGGTAACGACGCGAGTAAAATTATAAGTTTTCAGTAAACTTTTTGCCTGATTTGGCTTTTCAGGCAATTTAATAGCGCTTGGCGACTCTGTGATTGGCCCCAATATTGCTATTCTAGGTAAACTCACCTTATTCATTTTCAGTTATCACTCTGAGGTTCCGTTGCATTAATATTTCCTCAAACAATTCTTAGTGATATTAATGGGGAGCAATAATTCAATCAAGAGTGTTTATCTCAGTTTTGGCTTTAAAGTAATAATACTTAAATGCAAGATGCAACGTTAGAAATTTAAGTTGAATACTCTCCGCTAGGCACTTTTTAAAATACTATATAGTCTTACTTTTTTCTATCAAATATTGTAAATTGAACGCTTTGCAAAGTAATCAAAGCATAAGGCAAAACCAATGGAATTAAATAAGATGATTTTTATTAATTTTTGCAAGTATGTGCATCGCACTTCAATTTAGCTAATCGCCAGCAGCTTCTGAAGCTGCTTCAACACTAATATAAAAACATTAACTACTAAAACTCAGATGGTATAATCATTATATTTATTGATTTGCAATCCCCTAATCTATTTAAATTGAGCCCTTAAATACGGGATTTTCTATTTAAATAGTCCTGCGATCACACATTATAATTATTTCTTGATGAACGTTAACTTAATATCGATAATCGATTTATTACCTTGTTAAGTTTGGCGCTTTAAATTTAAAAAAATATCCTTCCAATCAATAATGAAACAAAAAATAAAAAAATTTCTTGGATTCGTTGTTACTTTAGTGACTTTTGAAATTTTATTTTGCTTAATATTAGAAGGCTCTATTAGGATTTTTAATCCACAGATAATAGTCCCGGCTCATACAATTCCCGCATTCGGAAATCCAAATGCATGGAAGAGTGATATTTATTTTAAAGGAAAAAACTATTTTGGTAAGTCATTTAAATTCACTATAAATAAAAATCACTTTCGAGGTTTAAAAGATTATACATACGAAAAACCAGAAAAAACGATTCGTATTATGGGTTTTGGTAGATCGGTTATGTTAGGCGCATCTATTAATGACGATGAAACTTTGGGTTATTTCTTAGAAAAAACATTAAACGAACAAATAAAAAATTTTGATTTTGAATTTTTTAATGTCGCTAAAGGTGGGTGGTCTGTTGTAAATCATTTAATTTATTTAAAAAATGAAGGAATTAAATACTCTCCCGACCTGATAATCATATCACGCCCCCATAATTTATTACATTTCTTACCCCTTCCGAATATCGCAGTTTCAAAAATGAGTTATCAAAGAACAACCGACGGTAAAGTAAAGATTTTTCTAGAGGATATAAAACCGAATATTAAAGAAAATTATTTAATTGAAAAACTAATTCGTCAACTTGATAAAATTCCATTTTATTTTGAGTTGACTAAATATTCTCATTTATTGAATCTAGCTAGAAAAAAGATGAGCGCCCTTGAGGCTACTGGGGCTTTTAATAAGAAAGTGGGAAATGATTTAGAGAGTTTCATTAAATCCATAAATCTAAAAGATTCCGAAAAAGTGGAATGGATAATTGACAAAAAACTTTACCCGTCCATTTTTAAGCATAAAGGTGTACGTTTATCAGAATTTATTAAAGGAAATAAACATACCGCTGAGCTCATGTTGATAATGTATCAATTGTTTATTGACCGAATAATAGATTTTGCAATAGAAAAAAAAGTTAAAATATTGGTAATTGAAACTCCTAAGGAAAAACAAGTTTTAGAAATAGTGCCCCCTCCCAAGGGAAATTCATATTTTCCATCTAAAGAAGGCGTATTAATTAAGCGGTTGCTTGCCGATTTTATTTCTTTTCAAAAAAAGAATAAAACCGTGTTATTTTTCCCTGGAGACGTTCACTTTTTACCATCTGGAAGCCATTTGGCGGCGATTTTAATTTACAATTTTATAGTACAAAACCGTTTATTAACAAATATTAAATCAAATTCTCAAATCGATTGGCTTTCTCCAGAGATTTCTAATTTAATTCAATTATCTAACCAAACTATTCAAAAAGAAATCGATACCAGCCGATATCCTTTATATGTAAAAGGATGGAAGGACATACAAGGGGAACGGTATGCAGAAGCGGAGGCAAATCTTTCCAAATATCTGGAAGTAAGCAAAAACCCTTCTGCCAACTTTTTGTTATGCTACAGTTTTTTTCTCAGCAAAAAATATTCAAGCGCAAAAGAATGTTTATTTAAATTACCTAAACATATTGATCTTGCTTTTCTAAGGTATCAATTTTTAGCGGAAATATATTTAATAAAAAAAGAAACTGAAACCGCATTAAAAACATTGAACGAATGGAAAGAGACATTCGAATTAACTACTAAAAGAAATCCTAAATATCTTTATTTAAAGGGTCTATATTTTTGGCAAGCAAAGAAAATGAAATATGCGGAATTGCATTTCAAAATGGCCGCCGATGAAAATCCTAAAAATTATTTATTCCCGTTCACGCTAGGTACTTTTTATTTTAATCAAGAAAGATATGAGAATTCTATCCAAGAATTAAAGCGGGCCACTAGTTTAAATCCTAACGACTCTAGATCCTATCTTTTTTTATCAATGGTCAACTTTAAAACTGGAAATTTCGAAGAAGGTAATCGCCTCATTAAAGAGTTCATATGGAAATGCGAAAAATCCTGCGAAGAAATTTTAAAAAAAGACGATTGGTTATAGATCTATTGAGCTAAGAGTTTAAATTTTTCTAAATGGCTATCTTCCCATTAAAGTTTTCGGGAAGGTTAGTTTTATAAACAGAAAAATTACGGAATAGAAGAATTAAAACATCCAAGTTCCAACAAAAATACTAAGCTAGACTATCAAGCAATGATAAAAAAACTACAAACACAACCTTATACTTTATAATTTTACTTATATCTATTTTTCCCTTTCTTTACGTAGTAATAAATCGTATTTAGACCGCTTACAAAATATATACGCAACGAGTAATCATTACTTTATCCCCCTCTAAAAGTAAAATCGATTTCAAATCAATATGTTTCATAAACTGTCTGATAAACATTGAAATTGTGACAATTAAGGGTTTGAGACTGCTAAATTCTTGTGGTAGGATCTAGTCACCCTAAGGGTTTCCCTGTATGGTTCGAATCAACAATCGTTTTTTGGACCAACACTATCTTTGAGGGATTGAGGACAGGGCGCGGTGAGCAAACCTTTGCAGTCAAAAGGTAGCCTAAAGCGTTACGCGGATATCCCACCTGCTTGTCAGGTTCAAAAGATGGTACTTGATCCGGCTTTATGGGGGAATCCTGCTTTTTTCCCGCTTTTCATTTCAATTTCTTCGTTTTTCCCTTCTTTCTCTATAAATTCCTTCTCTTCTATTCCTTTAATCAATTTTTACCTTCGTTTATTTAAATAGACCATTGCTCCTTGAGATTAGATTTTCTATAATGCATAATTAAGGAGTAAGTTGAAGTTAAAACCTGTTACGGTTTTTTAATATAAAACGGAAATCCAAATTAACCCGATTTATTTTTGGGATTTTAATAAATTGACCTCGAGCGCTTTTACAAACTTAGATATTAAAGTGGGCACTAAAACTGGCTATTCGCGTTACTCTGTTTAACCGACCAGCGCTTCTAAGTTTTGTCTTGTCATATTCCTCCCAAAAACAAAGCGTATTTCCAAAACCGTTAACAGTCTTATACCTTAGACTTACTAGCTGATTAACGGTTTACCTTCATCCTTTTCTTCTTTATTTGCGAAAGCTTAATAATGGGAAAGGATCGATTTTGAAAATCAAAACTGAGAAAGACCAAATACGAAAGCAAATGACTCAATTGCGTAATTCATTGAGTCATGACGATTTGATAAAAAAAAGCTCGCTAATAATGGAAAAGTTGTTTTCCTCAAACGAGTTTCTAAAAGCTGAAAATGTTTTATTTTTCATGTCCTTAGACAAAGAAGTTCAGACATGGGACATGATTTGCCAAAGTTATCTTATTGGCAAAAAAATTCATTTACCAATGATGGTAAAGGATTCGTCGGATTTGAAAATCGCGAAGCTTCGCAATATTCATTCCGACTTTGTTTCCGGCCCCTATGGAATCAAGGAGCCTGGAGACGGAAATTATGATTTAGTCGATTCAAATAAAATCGACTTAATTGTTGTACCCGGATTGGCTTTTGACAGCCAGGGCGGACGCCTTGGTTTTGGAAAGGGTTACTACGACCGTTTATTTGCAAAGGGAAATCCAAAAACGCTTCGATTTGGTGTGGCTCTGGATTTTCAGGTCGTCGCTGCTTTACCACAGTCGGAAGACGATCTTCCGGTTCATTTAATAGCGACCGAAAAACGGGTACTTTTTTGCAATCCCATTAATTAACTGGGTCCATATAAATAGAAGGGGTAAAGAAAATGGGTATCTTCTTCGAAATTAAAGTTAACTTTTTAACCTTAATTCTCGCTTCAGCCTTCGCCTTAGTCGCTGGCTACGCTATCGGTTACGTTGTTAGAAAACTTTTCAAAGAGTCTCAAATCAAGGACGCCGAAGAATTAGGGAAAAAAATAGTCAAGGAAGCGGAAAGAGAAGCTGAAAACAAATTAAAAGTAGCGGAAATTTCAGCCAAAGAGGCTCATATTCAATCTAAAGCCAACTTAGAAAAAGAAAATAAAGCCAAGTTAGCCGAGATACGGAAACAAGAACGCGACTTGCTTGATAAAGAAAATACCCTACATAAAGAGAGCGAAGAAAATAAACGCGGATTACTTGAAATTAATAAATCTCGACAGTCATTGATGGATAAAGAAAAACACCTGGAGAAAGAAAAAGAACAATATCGCGGACTTCTCAATGAGGGAATGAAGCAATTAGAATCCATAAGTTCTTACACCGCCAGCCAAGCCAAAGAAGAAATAAAAAATATGGTTTTGGAAGAAGCCAAAATGGACGCGGCCAGAGAAGTTAAGAAAATTGAAGAAAAAGCCAAAGACCAAGCGGAAGAAGAAGCCCGTAAAATTATTTCTATCGCGGTACAAAGATTAGCGTCGGATCATGTTGCGGAAAGTACCGTTTCTGTGGTCGAACTGCCGAACGACGAAATCAAAGGAAGAATTATTGGTAGAGAGGGTAGGAATATTCGAGCCCTGGAGCAAAGCACCGGCATCGATTTAATCATCGACGATACGCCTGGCGCCGTGGTTCTTTCAGGATTCGATCCTATTCGACGCGAGGTTGCGCGAAGAGCTTTGGTAAAACTAACGACCGATGGGAGAATCCATCCGGGCCGCATAGAAGAAGTTGTCGAGAAAAGCAAAAAAGAACTGCAAAGTTTTATTGAAGACGCTGGAGCGCAAGCCGTTATGGATCTTGGAATAAATAATTTACATCCGGATATCGTAAAGCTTTTAGGCCGCTTACAATTTAGAACCAGTTACACTCAAAACGTTCTAGAACACGTTAAAGAAGTCTCTTGGGTATGCGGGATCATGGCTGGAGAGCTGGGATTGGACGTTCAATTGGCAAAAAGAGCCGGTCTGCTTCACGATTTGGGTAAATCCGTAGATCACCAGACCGACGGAACCCACACGCAGTTGGGAGTTGATATCGCGAAAAAGTATAACGAACATCCCTATGTAATTAACTCCATCGCTTCGCATCACGAAGATTGCGAACCCGAATCTGTATATGCCGTTCTGGTCTCCGCTAGCGATACAATTTCTGCATCGCGGCCAGGAGCGCGCCGTGAAATGCTAGAAACCTATGTGAAACGCATGGGTCAACTGGAAGAAATCGGCGACTCGTTTAATGGCGTTAATAAAACCTACGCAATTCAAGCGGGCCGCGAAGTGAGGATTGTCGTAGAACCGGAAGGATTAGACGACAGGCAAGCTTCCATTTTGGCTAAGGATGTTTCCAAAAGAATTGAAAAGGAAGTAACCTATCCAGGAGAAATCAAAATAACCGTTTTGAGGGAGACTCGATATACCGAATTCGCTCGGTAATTAATTTCTTAATGAATATTTTATATATCGGCGATATCGTCGGCAAACCTGGCAAACTGGCTCTCGAAACTTCGTTAAAAAAACTACTCGACCAATACGACATTAACCTATGTATTGGAAATGGGGAAAACGCTTCGGGAGGTTTTGGGATAACGCCCGAAATTGCCGACGAATTATTCGCGCTCGGTATCGACGTTATCACTTCGGGCAATCACATCTACGACAAAAAAGAAATTATTCCGACTTTAGATCGGGAGTCAAAAATCCTGCGTCCGGCAAACTACCCCGCCGAGGCCCCTGGTAAGGGAAGCTGCTTCGTAAAGGCGAACAACGGCCAAATGGTAGGCGTTTTAAACCTGATTGGTCGAGTCTTTATGGACCCAGCCGACTGCCCTTTTAAAAAAGCCGACACTGAAATCTCAAAACTAAAAGAAAAAACGTCTATCATTTTTGTGGATATGCATGCGGAAGTCACTTCCGAAAAATCCGCGATGGGATGGTATTTAGACGGAAGAGCTACTGCCGTTATCGGCTCTCATACTCACGTGCAAACGGCGGACGAAAGGATTCTTCCAAAAGGCACCGCTTATTTATCCGACGCGGGTATGACCGGCCCTAAAAATTCGGTCATCGGCATTAAAACCGAAAACGCTATCGGCAAATTTATCAGCAAATTTCCCAGAAGATTTGAAACCGCGACTGGCGATACGCAATTACGAGCCGCTGTTGTTAACCTTGATCCGCGATCGGGAAAAGCCAAAGGAATTGAACGTATTCAACTAGATGTGTAATAATCGCTCTTTAATTTTACTCTATTAATTGCGGGCTATAGGCTGCCTATCGCAAACCGCTTAACTTTTCAAACTCTCTTTAAGTTCCCATGGAAGACCAAAACGAAATCGTAAAGCTCCGACGAGAAAAAATCCAGGAGTTGCAAGAACAAGGAATCAATCCTTTCATTAACCGCTTTAAAGTTTCCGAAACGCTTGGTAATTTTTCCGAATATTCCGATCTAACAAAAGAAGAATTGGAAGAAAAGAATCTTGAATATGTTGTGGCGGGTAGAATAATAACTCGCCGGAAACATGGCAAAACTACTTTTTGCAATATAAAAGACCGAACCGGGGAAGTGCAGGTATTTGTTCGATCCAACGATATAGGCCCCGAAGCGTACGCCTTATTCGCTAAATTCGATATTGGCGATTTCATAGGCGTTGCAGGCAAACTTTCTAAAACCAAAACCGGCGAATTGACCGTCTTTGCTAAAAAGGTAGAACTCCTTACCAAATCCATTCAACCCCTTCCAGAAAAGTGGCATGGGTTAAAGGATGTCGAGTTGAGATATCGCCGCCGCTATGTGGACCTAATTGTTAACTCCGAGGCCAAAGACGTTTTCATCTATCGCAGTAAAATTGTGCAAGCTCTGCGCGATTTCCTAAACAAAAGAGAATATCTTGAAGTCGAAACGCCGATGATGCAAGCTATTCCTGGCGGAGCGACGGCAAAACCGTTTATGACCCACCATAACGCCCTGGATATGGAGCTGTATTTACGCGTCGCTCCCGAGCTTTATTTGAAAAGACTGGTCGTTGGCGGCATCGAACGCGTTTACGAAATCAATCGAAACTTTCGTAACGAGGGTATTTCTACGCAACACAATCCAGAGTTTACGATGTTGGAGTTTTACACCGCTTACGCAGACTATAACGACCTGATGGATCTTACCGAGGAGCTTTTTAGATTCATCGGCGATACCGTATTCGGCAAACAAACGTTTCCTTGCACCTCTGTGATTGACGGCGAAACGCACGAAGAAGAAATTGATTTTTCCAAACCGTTTAAACGCATTGCGTTAAAAGAATCTTTGATAGAAATAGGCGGCGTTCCGGCATCCGTGTTGGAAGATCCCGAAAAAACCGTTGCCTTTGCGCTGGAAAACAAAGTTCCCTTAGAAAAGAGAGACGGCCCGGGCAAGATACTCGGAAAACTTTTCGACCATTTTGTGGAACACAAACTCGTCCAACCCACTTTTATAATCGACTACCCTCTGGAGTTGTCGCCTTTATCAAAAAAGAAAGAAGACAATCCAGAATTGGTCGAGCGATTCGAACTGTTTATATCGCGCAAAGAAATTGCCAATGCCTATACCGAGTTGAACGATCCTATCGATCAGAAAAAAAGATTCGAAGAACAAGTCGATGAAAGAACTTCTGGCGACGACGAAGCGCACTGGATGGACCTCGATTTTGTAAGAGCTTTAGAACATGGAATGCCTCCTACCGCAGGCGAAGGAATTGGCATCGACCGTTTGACCATGTTGTTTACAAATCAACAATCTATTCGCGACGTTATTTTATTTCCGTTACTCAAAAAAGAAAGTAACTAAACAGATCGCTTTAGATTTTTTCAATTAATGATCCTCTTTTTTCCCTAAAACTTTTCAATGTCCTACGAACTCTTTATCAGCCTTAGGCATCTGCGACATCGAAAGAGCCAAAAATTTATTTCCCTCATTACGTGGATCTCGATAGGCGGTGTGGCGGTGGGCGTTATGGCTTTGATCATAGTCATTGCCGTTATGTCCGGTTTTGGAAAGGACTTAAGGGATAAAATTCTAGGAACCAATAGCCACATCGTAGTCAGCAACCTGACGGGTGGCGGAATTCACGCTTATAACGATATCATTAAAGAAATCGAAACCGTTCCAGGCGTTAAATCCGCGGGTCCATTCATCCTAAGCCAAGTCATGCTAACTCGCGGCG
This sequence comes from uncultured Nitrospinota bacterium, assembly GCA_964570665.1. Lineage (GTDB taxonomy): Bacteria > Nitrospinota > Nitrospinia > Nitrospinales > JAJDAT01 > JAJDAT01. The sequence continues at coordinate 61,001 of CAZMZH010000012.1, forward strand.
AACGAGTGGCTGGGGTGGTTATCCGCGGTATCGATTTAGAAATAAAGTCAAAGATATCCGATTTAGAAAAAAATCTTGTCGACGGCAAGCTTTCCTATTTAAAAAACCCTCCGGTTATCGAGGGGAAAACCGGTAAGAGTCGCGACGGCATTATATTAGGTCGCGAATTGTCAAGATCCTTAGGGGCCTATCCTGGCGATATGGTTTCCATGGTTTCTCCCGTCGCTCGTATGACGCCATTGGGACTCATCCCAAAATTAAAAACGTTCCAAGTGGTCGGCCTTTTTGATTCCGGTATGTACGAATACGATTCAAACTTAGGATTTATAGCTCTAGACGCTAGTCAAAAGTTTTTTGGAATGAAAGGCCAAGCTTCGGGAATAGAAATCAGAATTGATGAAATTGACGACGCCGCGCTCATTGGGCAGACGATAAAAGATAAATTAGGATTCCCCTATCACGCTCGAGATTGGATGAGCATGAACCGAAATTTATTTTCCGCGCTCAAAATGGAAAAAATCGTCATGTTCATTATCTTGATTCTCATCATTTTGGTCGCGGCCTTTAATATCATCAGCACATTGTTTATGGTGGTAATGGACAAAACTAAAGATATCGCCATACTAAAATCGATGGGGGCGACCCGAAATAGTATCATGAAGGTTTTCAGCTATCAGGGATTAATCGTCGGAATATCCGGCACCTTTCTAGGATGCGTTGGCGGATTCACCGTAGTCCCCAACCTAAACGAAATCGTGGCCTTTTTAGAAAGCGTTTTAGGAATCGATATCTTCCCTAAAGACGTTTATTACTTAAGCCGCCTACCCTCGGACATCCAATACTTTGATTCGTTCATGATCATCATATTCTCCATCGTTATTTGTTACCTGGCGTCTCTTTATCCGGCTTGGCGCGCTTCCAAATTAGATCCCGTCGACGGTCTTCGTTATGAATAGTTCCCCCGATCAAAATGGAAAGATTCTGCAAGCGGTCGAAGTTTGCAAAACTTACAAAGACGTAAAAAACCCTCTAAAAGTGCTTCAAAACACCGATATGCACATTGAAAGAGGAGAACGACTTGCGATTATAGGAGCGTCGGGTGTGGGCAAAAGTACGCTACTGCATATATTAGGCGGACTCGACAAACCCGATAGCGGAAAGATTTTATTTAACGACGAAGATATATACGGACAAACCCCGGAATACCTCGACTTATTTCGGAATCGGAATATAGGTTTTGTCTTTCAGTTTTTTAACCTGTTGCCAGAGTTCAACGTGTTGGAAAACGTTCAGTTTCCTGCCCTCATTGGCAACAAAGATAAAATTAAATCGACCGAAAGAGCAAAAATGTTATTGGACGAAGTGGGGCTTTTTGGACGTTTGGACCATAAACCAGGAGAACTTTCTGGAGGGGAAACCCAACGCGTCGCCTTGGCGCGAGCCTTGATCAACGAGCCCAATATGGTGCTTGCCGACGAACCGACAGGAAACCTGGACGCTAAGTCCAGCGACAAACTAATAGACTTGATAGCAGAATTGAATCAAAAAACAGGACAGACCTTTGTCATCGTAACCCACAGCCACAAGATTGCGCAATCCTTAGACCGCGTACTAGAACTCACCGAAGGTAAAATCAATAAAGTCGAAAACGGTCTTTAGCCCACCTCTCCTATCAACGGCTACCTAAAAAAATACCAAAAAGTCCTTGGAACAAGTATCGAAGAATCGGCTTTATTTAAAGCCTTAATGTTGTTCCTCTTGTTCGAAAAAACTTTCCTTTAAAAATGGAGCGTTCATTTTCTCAAGATCCACCCTATTTTCCAAGGCGCGCGATTGTTGGCGTTGCATCCAATTAGTTAATTTTCTTTCGTCAATCTTTAAGGTTTTTAATACGGCCGAAGCCAAATCCAAACCTTTTGGAAAACTACGGTCTTTTACAGACTTTATTCCATAAGATTCCAATTGATCGCGCTGTTGGTCATTTTCTACGGAAATGAAAAATACTCTCGTCTTGTCATTCTATCCTCTTAAAAATATTTATATCTTTCCTTAGTTGCTAAAAATATGGCTAGAAGGCATTCTCACTATTCCTGCTAACAGGAGGGAATTATTGAATGGATAAGATAAGCATATAAAAACCATATTAACGAGAAGTCTTTAACTCAAACTGAACGCCTTCTTTTTGCTGTAAAGTATGGATGATTCCAAACAGGTTATTGGCTGTGGGGTTTCCGCTGGGGCTGAACATTCGCATAAGGCTCTTTGGAGATTTTTTTATCACCGTTCCCAATTCCTCAAAGCCGATTGTGGCATTGATATAATCTCGGAGTAGTATTTTCCCCGTTTCCAGATCCCCCGCCAGCATGTTTTCAATGCTTTCCTTAAGCAATCCGGTGCGGAATTTCGCATCGCGCTGCGCGCGTGCCTGAATGGTTTCTTTAAAGTTTCGCGTAATAGCCATGGTCTTTACTCCTTCTTGCGTTTCTTATATTCCTGCCAAAGTTCCTTTGACTTATCGATGTCGCCTTGTTGCCGTTTTTTAGTCCCGCCACCTAGAAGGATAATCAGTTTTTCTCCATCCCTACCCAGATAAACGCGGTACCCTGGTCCCCAGTCTATACGACATTCATGAACGCCACTCCCTACGCTTTTCAAAGTGGAGAAATTTCCATTGCTCATTCGCGTAAGATAAGTATTGACTTTCAATGCGGCCTGAACATTAAGCCCATTAAACCAATCAGCAAAAGGACTGCTGTTATCGGTGCATATATATTCTCTTATTTCTACCACAACAGTAACATATAGGTTACCAAATTTCAAGTTGGACTAATGGATGTTGATAGCCGCTAAACGTTAACTAAATAGCCGCTAAATTGCCACTAAATTCAATATAGCTAAAAAAGGAGGCGTAAAAAACTAATGAGGAAAAAACAAAAAAACTCGTCGACGGTAAAATCAATAATGTCGAAAGCGGCCTTTAACCCGCATTCTCCATAAAAATCTACCTAAAAAATACCAAAAAGTCCTTGGAAGAAGGATCTAAGAATCGGCTTTATTTAAAACCTTACTGCTGTGCCTCTCCATCGAAAAAGCTTTCCTTTAAAAACGGAGCGTTCATTTTCTCAAGATCCACCCTATTTTCCAAAGCGCGCGATTGTTGACGTTGCATCCAATTAGTTAATTTTCTTTCGTCAATCTTTAAGGTTTTTAATACGGCCGAAGCCAAATCCAAACCTTTTGGAAAACTACGGTCTTTTACAGACTTTATTCCATAAGATTCCAATTGATCGCGCTGTTGGTCATTTTCTATGGCAGCAAACCTCACAAGGTTGGGATATTTCTTTTGGGCAACTGGGGCAATATCGTCCACAAGGTCAAAACGAGGTTCTGTGATGACCAATAAATTGGCTTGACTCATCTCAATAGCATCCATGAGCCGCAAATCCGTTGCGTCTCCAAATACAACTGGATACCCGTCTCTATTGGCTTGAGTGAATCGATCATGATCTATCTCAATGGCTTTATAAGAAATTCCATGAGCTTCGAGACCATCGCAGACGCATCGTCCAATATCGCCCATGCTAATCACTATTACTTTCCCTTCCTCAGTTTCAGACTCCGCAATCATTTTAGGTTGAAGTTTTTGTTTTTTACTTTCTATACGTTCGGCAAAATGATATCCCCATTTCGCAAGCGGAGACGTTAGAGCCATGCTTAAAGCTACGGCGGAAATTAAAACGGCAGATAGCCCCTCCCCCAGCAATTTATTGATATGAGGAAGAGAAAAAACAACAAATGCAAACTCGCTACCTTGAGAAAGTAAAAAACCCAATTGCATTGAAGTTTTATTGGAAGACTTTAAAGTCAGGGCCGCCAAATAAATGAACAAGGTCTTGATAAAAATCAAAATAACCACAACCAGAACGATCTGCCACCAGGAATGAAATAAAGTATTAGCGTTTAACGACATTCCAATGGTTATGAAAAAGAAGCTGACTAAAAGACCGCGAAACGGCTTAATTTCTGTTTGAATGAAATGCCGGTATGGAGTTTCGGATATCATCATTCCCGCCAAGAAAGCTCCAAGCGTCAAAGACAATCCAATGAGTCCCGTAAACGCCGCCATGGCTAATACAATGAGAAGCGCTGAAGCGGTAAATATTTCTTCGTTCTTAAGGCTACTCACCCCTTTCAAAATTGGGGTAGAAAAATATTTTCCAATTACAATCGTGACTAAGAAAGCTCCTAGAGCTTTTAATGCGGCAGCTCCCATGATGTGAAGTAAAGAGGAATTGTCTCCTCCAAAAGAATCGGCAAGTATTAGGAGAAAAATGGCGCAAATATCTTGAAAAATCAGAACAGCCATGGCTCCAGAGCCTATAGGACAACTATTTTGATTGTATCCCGCTAAAACTTGAGCGACCACAGCCGTTGAGGACAGGGCAAGGGCTGCCCCAATAATAAAAGCAAGAACAGGGTCAAAACTAAAAGCCAAAGGGAACCCAGCCAAAGCGAGTGTGCAAAATAAAACTTGAATGGGACCCAAGCCTAGAATTTCACGGCGCGCGTCCCAAATATGACCTAAGGAAAAATGCAGTCCTATATCAAATAGCAAAAAAACGACGCCCAACTCTGCCAATAGATGAGTTGTTTTGCTTTCTTCAATGATCGCAAACCCATCCGGTCCAATGAGGATTCCAGCCAGCAAATACCCTACAATCGGGCTCATTTTTAAGGGTTTCATTAACGTTACCGCTAGAATACCCGCCAGTAATAAAATGATGATGGGTTCTAATTCGTGTATTGCTTCCATAATTTAAGTAATTAGAGCGTTAATATTTATTATCAGATGGTAATTATTGCGCTAGGTCTCTAATGATGGTGTCTGACCGACGAGTTCTACGGACAAATTCTTTGCTCATATTGAATACAATCTTGTAAATCAGTTCAGGGTTGCTTCCTTTTATTCGTTCAAACTCACCTATAGTCATGCTTAAACATGTTAGAGGTTCCACAGCTAATATACTCGCAGAACGCGGGCCGGGTTCGAACAGGTTCATTTCGCCAAAAGTTGTTCCAGCCCCAAACGTAACCAACCGTTTAGGATGTGGCGAACCTGGTATTGGTAGGTAAACAGAAGCCATACCTTGCAAAATGGAATAAAACTTATCATTGTTATCGCCTTGCTGGAAGATATAATCCCCTTTTTTAAATTTCTCTATCGCCATGTTTTGACTCGCTATTTTTATTTCATCCGCTTGCAAATCTTTAAAAATCTCCAGCTTATCTAGAGGATAGGTTTCTTCAATATAAGTACTCTCCCCCAGATGTTTTTTTAAAATCATTTCTTCACATTGTTCAAGAGCGTGGTCCGTGTCGGGATAAATATTTTTTTCTCCGATGGTTTTGATTAACCCAAGATCGTTCATAAAACCCCAAATATAGGATTGAGGTTGTATATAACTAAGAAGAATACGTTTCCCCTGAGGATCAATGCGTTTATGTAATTGTTGAAGAATTCTTGCCGCGGTGCTGTCAATTTCATTGACCCGCATTAAATCTAAAATCACATATTCCAAACCATTATCTAATTTCTCTAAGACTTTTTTAGAGACACTGTCGGCGCTGCCAAAAAAAATGGTTCCTTCCAATTCGAAAACTCCAATGCTGTTTCCATACGTATTCAGAATATCGTCATGAGCGGTAGGACGAACTCGTCTGGAGCGAATATTTTGAGCGCTAAAAAAATTGCGAATGGTCGATCGACTCATTTTATAAATAAAATAAAAAATAGAAAGACATATCCCCAGACCAAATGCCGGGAAAAGTCCGATGACGATCATAAAAACCATCACCAAAAGTACAATACTTAAATTCACTAACATCTCGGTAGACTTTTTTTCCGAACCCGATTTAGTTATTTTCTTAAATAAGTCAAGAGTCCATGCATCTAAGGTTTGAACTCCAATGGTGATCAGAATGGCCGCAATGACGACCAAGGGAATCCGAGAAACCAGAGGCGCCAATATCGAGATTGCAAGAAGCGTAAAAAGACTACAGATGACTCCCGATAAAGGAGTCGTCCCTCCGGCCTTGATATTGGTTAGGGTACGCTTGACGTTGCCAGAGCCAGGTATACCGCCAAAACATGCAGTCACCATGTTTCCCAATCCTTGAGCCATCAATTCGCGATAGCTTTTCGCAGGTTTATTAGTAAGGTCCTCCACCATGGTGCAAACAAAAAAAGACGACATGGTATTAACCAAAGCCAGGTTTAACGATCCTAATAGGATGATTGGAAAGGCTCTCAGCCATTCTGTTTGAAACGCTAAGTCGACGAAAAGCGGAACATATTCGGGTTTTGGAATCCCAGTAGGAATTGCGCCAATGACGCCGCCCATTTTTCCTTTAAAACCCATCGTCTCAAGTAAATAAAAAACAGTTATTCCTATCATTAGTCCCATTAAAGGATCTGGTATTTTTAATTTGAAACGTTTTGCCAAAAGCATGGACCCGCCAGTAAATAGCGCTACCAAAATCGCCAAAAACTGAGTCTCGTTTAAATGACTTATAAATTGACTCAGCGTACTAACATTTTCGATCCCAAAAGCTTTGCCCAACTGATTGAAAATTATTATTAGAGCCGCGCCGTTATAAAGCCCAGCTAACACGGGAAAGGGAATATATTTAATGGGATTTGCCAAACGAAAAACTCCAAGCGCAAACTGAATGGCGCCGCTTAGCAATACGGTTAAAAAACCCATCGTAAGGATTAGGTTGAGCGTGGAAGCGCTCCCTGGAACTATAGGGAATTCTTCCTTCAACGCTATGAGTGTCGTTGCAAGAACCAAAGTTGGAAGGGATTGCGGTACCGAAATCAACCCCGGAGTGCTTCCGAAAAGGGAGGAAACGATACAAAGAAAAATGGTCCCATAAAACCCCGCCATTACTCCTTGAGCGGCATACTCGTTTCCAATAGAAGAAAATATGAGGGCTCCAAAGGCCATACTCATGGGAATCCCCGCTATTGCGGTAGAAATCCCTCCAGATATATCTCCAAGTAAGGGAGAAGATTTTTTGTCTACCATTAGGACACCCAAAATTAATAACAACGGTTGGAGCTTTAAAACCGCCATTATACTGAAATGATTTATTTTAGTGAAGTAATTCGAACAGTAACTATCTAAGGGAAAAGCCAACTAACAATTGAGATAGGTAAATCAATAATTCGAATTCCATAGAATCAAATAGAAGGACTGCGTTAAATGCCAATCGAAGTATTTTGGGAAATGCTCTCCCAATCTTCAAATTAAAACTATATATATTTTCTAATAAAATACGACGGTCAATGTATGTAAAACGACATAAAAAATTAAAAATTTTTAATTTTTTGTGCGCTTGACGAAGAAAAAATCCGATTTTATTTTATTAATAACTCCCTAGTACAGGCGCCGCACGGCCTTTACCTAATGGGAGATTCCATCACAATCTTTTTTTAGAAAGGAGGTCCTCTTATGAGAACCGCAACATTGGCCCATCATTCTTTGAATGGAAATGGTGGGAATCGAAAAATGAATTTATATACAGACGTTAATCCCTTTTGCACGGAAACAGAATTGTTTTTCGATGGTTTCACTAAAAGTTTGTTTAATTCCTTCCCCTTTAAAAACGCCAAGAATGACGAATCGCATTACCCATTAAGTGTTGACTTAGTGGAAAACGCCGATTCCATTCAAGTTAAAGCCGAATGCCCAGGTATGGAACAAAACGACCTGGATGTTTCTTGGAGCGACGGCGCTTTGACAATCAAAGGCGAAAAGAAATCCTGTTGGGACCAAGAGTCTACTAACCTTTATCGTTTGGAACGGGTTTATGGAAAGTTTGAGCGTCAAATTTCCTTACCGGTTGGGATAGAGGTCGATAAGGTTGAAGCTTCGTATAAAAACGGAATCCTGACGGTGACGCTTCCAAAATCACAAGAAGCGAAAACCAAAATAAAAAAAATTGCTGTCGCCTCGGAATAACCGAAACTGACGGATACCTAAATTAAAGAAGAGTCCTGATAGGCGAGTTTTCTCTTCGCCAATTTGAGGAATTTCTATCTTTAACGCTTAAATTTAAGGATCAATAAGAAAGATCTTTCTTAATTTATCTAAACATACTAAGTGAAAAATACCGGCCCGGTCTGCTTTTGAAAATTTTATTACTAACCTCTCCTTGGACTCTTTCCAAGGGTTCCTTACAAAAGCAGTTCGGGTTCCTAAATCGATTTTGAAATTGAATTCGCAAAGGAGATATTGAATGGCGACAATGGAAATGGAATTAAAAAATGAAAACGTCGTTAATCACAAAAAAATAGTCCTTAAAGAGCCTGCTAATAATAGAAACGCCGAGGCTCACTGGCTCAAAAAATATCGTCGGCCAGAGTGGCAAAAGCGATCCCAAATTATGGATGTTTTTTGTCAATATGGGACTTATTACTCATAATTATTAACAATCCAGTCATGTTTAAAAAAGGATTTAGACATGTTTCATGAAGTAAAACTATTGGATTCAAAAGGAAAATTAAAAAAAACTATATCCAGTAATGAACTCAGCAAAAGATATTGGAGTGAATTCCATGAGGAAAACCAAAATAGAGTGATTGTCGGAAAAGGAAAACAGTTCCGAAAAAAAAGCGAAGAAGAGTATGACGATTTTGAATATTCGTATTTTTCGGAAAACTAACCGCGTTCGCTGATTTTAATTAACAATTATTCAGGGAATAATTCCTGAAAAAACGCCAATTTGGCAATTTCTAATCTCAATTTTGAAAGGAGCTTCATCATGAAAAAACTATCTCTATTGTTAATCGCGATTTTCTTCTCTCTCGTGAGCGTGGGAAACGCTATGGCTGAAGAACCTAATACGAGTGTATTAGATCGCAATGCAGTCTGGACAAATAAGGCTAATCCAATTGGTGGAATGACGGATTCCAGTAGCGGAAGTTCAAGTCAAGTTTCGGCAAAAAACGTCAATTCTGGTTCCATGAATGGCGAGACTGCGAATTTTGATTTTATCCGCGAAACAAAAACTTATGACCACGCTAAAGATAAAGGGCGATCCGCATAACCTCGACTTAGTCTTCTTTTAACTTTAAAGGGAGCCTCTTACTTCTTTGCTATCGTCTAGTCCTTGAGGCTCATGGCAAGTCTAAATTTTTGGAGGTTCCCTTTAATTAAATAAATTGAACTTATAAAAATGAGAGGAGTTAAAATGTTCACGAAATTTTTGAATCGCTTTAAATTTTCTCATTTTGAATTAGCAGGCGATTTTCAAAAGTTGGAAAAAGAATTTAAGGCTGGATGGGAACAAAAGGTAACAGCCACTTTCGACGATATAGAACGCCGCTATGAACCCTGGATTTCGAAAACCCTTGTCTGGATTCATCAATCCAAAATTCTTTTCGCGTTAACCGCTCCATTTATCTATGCTTTATGGATTCCCGCATTAATTTTGGATGCATTTATAACTGTTTATCAAAAGATATGCTTCCCGGTTTATGGAATCCATTCTATCAACCGGAGCGATTATATAGTAATAGACCGACATAGGTTGCCTTACTTGAATAAACTGGAAAAGTTCAATTGTCTGTTTTGCGGTTATTTTAACGGTTTGATTTCTTATTCAAGAGAAATTGCAGCTCGAACCGAGCAATACTGGTGTCCCATCAAGCATGCCCAAAAAATAATTTCTACTCACAATCGTTACGATGGGTTTTTCGAATATGGAGATAGCAAAAGTTATAGACAAGGCCGCGATAAGTTACGTAAATAGTATTGAAGATAATGGACAAAACTATCTATGAGAAAAGCGCATATTAAAAGAAAGGAAATTTCTATCAAAAAATAAAACCAATTCTTTTCTTGGTAGGCAAAAACAAAAAAAAACAAATAGATCATACCCTGACGACGAGTAATCTTCCAAAGAACCTATAGATTTATTGTAAATCATCTCACCTAAGCGCTAATGAATTTGGGAAAATTTCCTCCAATCATTATATGGGAAGCAACCGTTTTTAGGCATTCCAAGTAGTTCTGGCTGGTAATCGGTAGGTTTCACTTTTGTTGCCGCCAACCTCAAGCAACCGGCGAATGCGTTCTTTGGTTGGAGGGTGTGTCCGCATCAATACGGGTTCTGTGACTCTGTATCCACGGAATAGCGCTTGTTTCAAGACACTATTTTGATGTTGTTGTATTTTATATAACGCTGAGGCTAAACCTTCCGGATCTCCAGTCAATTCAGCCGCCCCAAGATCGGCGTCATACTCTCTAGTGCGAGACAAAGTGAAAAAAAGAAAATCTCCAATATGAGGCGCAAAAATGAGTAGCAATATAATCAACCAATTGAATTGATAATTCATGAATAAAACCAGCGGTAAATTTAGTAACAAGAGAAATTGGCCGATTAAAGATAAAATTCCCGTAACTCGGCTGGATACATCCGCAAAGGAAAGAACCTTTAAATCGTCATTTTTTAAATGACTCATTTCATGACCCAATACGCCCGCAACCTCCTTAAGGTTGAGATTTCGAAGCAATCCATCCGAAAGCGCTATAGCTCCATTATCAATCGTACCCGCCGTAAAAGCGGTTAATTGGTTAGAAGGTAAATAATAGAGAGTGGGAAGGTTTGAAAAATTGGCCCTCTTAGCTAGCGCGTGAACTACCCCATGAATATTTGGCGTCTCATAAGGTTTTAATTCCCGGCACCGGTTCATCCTTAATAGAAAATGAGGGGAAATTTTAGGCAAGAAAAAATAGGAACCAATCATCAAACCGAGAACAAAAATAGCCATAGCTCCACCGGCGATAACCCACCCCAGAGTTCCCAAAAGCATGGACATGGCCATCACCAGGAAAAATGTTTGGAGCCCTATCCAGACCTTATGTTTGAGCCATTGTTCTTTGTTCATCTTTTATCAATTCCAATAAATGGGAACAATAAACCTCTCTAAATTATTAATAAAACTAAGAGAACTAAAGTCAAGTTGCCGTTAAAAGTAATTTTTCACAACAAATCTTGTGGTTATGGAAGAGGCTCATTTAATTAAAAAATTTTAATTTCCCATTAATTGAATTTTAATTTTTTGGGTCTTATTTATTTACAAGACATCATTGTTTAGGAACTCACATTTGCTTATTTTTTTAACTTTATTTAAGGAGGTTAACGGTGAACTCTAAAATTGTTAAAATGCCAATTGTGTTTGCAATGGTTTTTGCCTGTTCTTTTTTCATTTTTCAAACAATGGCAAAGAAAGGGCCGCTAAGCTTAGAAAAAGCTTACGCCTCGGAAAACCAAACAACGGTGGTCCATGAAAATTCCATTGTGGAGATCGCCAAAAAACAGAACCCTGCCGTAGCGAGCATAACGGCAATCTCTGAAAGAAAAAAAACGCGCAAAAGTTTTCGTTTCGATGGAAAGAGGTCCAATCCCTTCGATCAATTTCAAGGCCCTTTTGGCAATATCCCCGATCAATTTCGCGACTTTTTCGAACAAATGCCTAAAGGAAACGGAGCTCCTAGAGAAGGCTCTGGTTCTGGCTTCGTTATTGATGCCGAAGGTCATGTTCTAACGAATCATCATGTGATCAAAGAAGCGGATAAAATTAAAATTTCTTTAGAAGACGATAAGTATTATGACGCCATTCTTATTGGGTCTGATCCTAAAACAGACATTGCCTTGATAAAAATAGTTCAGAAAAAAGGTGAAAATGAAACCTTTCCTTACTTGACCTTGGGCGATTCAGACAAATTGCAAGTAGGAGAATGGGTTGTCGCGATTGGCAATCCTTTTGGCCTTTCTCATACTGTTACCACAGGAGTGGTCAGCGCAAAAGGTCGTAATATAGGAGCTGGCCCTTATGACGAGTTCATACAAACCGACGCTTCCATTAATCCCGGTAATAGCGGCGGTCCTCTTCTGAACTTTGCGGGCGAAGTGATTGGCGTCAATACCGCCATCATTTCGGGTCGTAGTGGAGGCAATGTTGGGATAGGTTTTGCAACGCCTATTAATGTCGTAAAAAAAATCCTTCCCGATTTAAAGGAACACGGTTCTGTTACCCGCGGTTGGCTTGGAGTTATGATCCAAAAACTAACTCCCGAACTTGCGGAATCATTTGACATGGAAAAGCCAAGAGGCGCTCTAGTAGGAAACGTTACTCCAAATAGTCCCGCCTCCAAAGGAGGAATTCAACGTGGAGACGTTATCGTTAAGTTTGACAATCATGAAGTCGGCTCAGTCGATGTATTGCCAAAAATCGTAGCGGAAACAAAACCTGGAAAATCCGTTGAAGTGGAACTAATACGCGATGGCAAAGTCAAAAACCTGGATATCTCTATCGCCGCTCTCGACGACGACAAACTCCGGATAAAACCAACGTCCTTTGGCGATAACCTGGGCATGCAAACTCAAGATATAACGCCAGAGTTAGCGCAAAGCTTTAACCTGGATAACACTGACGGCGTTTTAGTTTCAAGCGTTACTTCCGGGGAACCTGCCAGCCAAGCTGGACTCAAAAGAGGCGACGTTATTGTTGAAGTTAATCGGCATTCGGTAAGGAGCGTCGAGGACTATCAAATGAAGATTTCCAAAGCTCAGAAAAACTCCTCCGTTTTGCTTTTGGTAAAAAGAAACGGCAATTCAATTTATGTCGCTGTCAACCTTGGATAAACTTCTTATCTTCAAGGCTGAAAAGTGGACACTACTATTTTGGGAACCCGCTAACATGAGGGGTTCCCAAAACACATTCCTTTCTAATTTGTCACTCCCTCCTATCCTTTAGCGATTTTTCCTAAAACAATTCGCTCTATTATTTAGCTATCCCTATTCCATAATTAAAAACTTGAAGATTTTCGTTAAATCAACACCATTAAAAATTCCTTTTAACGAATAAAATTGTTTTCAACTAACCCCAATTGCCTCAACCACCTTTCTAACGTCACAATTTGGTTACGACGACACGTCACAAGTTGGTTACATTTTCGGGGATATGGTTGTTTAAAAAAATAAACTCCTTAAACTGTTACATTATAAATACTTAAGATCATTTCTCAGAAAAAAATCGGAAGACTAAACTTAGGTTTGACAAATTTTTTCTGAGACTATTTGATTTCGAATTTTACGTTTTCATAACGGCATTTCTAAAATAGTCACATATGAATATAAAATATTTTGCCGGCAAACCAATCAATAAAGCCTTAGAAAAATGCTCAACAAATTAACTCTGAAGACAAAAATTTCTTTAGGGAATTGCGCTTCTTTGATCTTAGTAGCCATATTGGGGAGTGTCGCTTATACGGGAATAGGCTCAATGCTATCCACCGCCAATTGGGTGAAGCACACGCATTTGGTTCTTGATAAAACGACACAAATAGAAAAGTTGTTGGTGGATATAGAAACCGGAGAACGTAGTTTTCTAATTACCGGTAAAGAAAGATTTTTAGAACCGTACAATAAAGGACAATTAAAACTACAACAGGTTCTTGAGGAAACCAAAGAATTGGTTAGCGACAACCCCAAACAACAACAAAGATTGGAGAACATCCAAGTATTGATCGGTACTTGGGTAGAGGAAGCGGCTAAACCGGCAATCGTATTGCGTAGAAAAATGAACGAAGAAAAATTGTCTATTGACGACGTGGTTAAATTTGTTGAAGAAGAAAGCGGGAAACAAATATTGATAGACGGATTACGCTTTAAATTAAAAACCTTTAAGACCGAAGAACAATCCCTGTTAAAAATTAGAGAAACCGAAGCTAAAGAGACTGCAAAGAGGGTAAATCAGACGATCCTTTATGGAACAATATTGGTCATCCTTACTGCGCTATGGATATCTTTTCTTATTGCGGGAACTATAGTGCGTCCAATTACCGGTTTGGTTCAGTTGATACAACGCGTTAGAGAAGGCGACTTATCCATGCGCACGGCGAAAGTAACTAACGACGAGATTGGGCAATTAGCCTCTATATTCAACAAAATGCTTGACGATTTAAAACATTATATACGTCGTTCGGAAAGTATCTTAAAGGGAAATATTATCACCGATGAGTTTAGGTTAAAAGGAGATCTGAGAAATTCGTTGGATGGAATGCTAAGACTAGCAAAGGAAAAATATGCCGCTGATAATCGAGAAAAGGAAATTACTGAAAATAATAAAGTACAAACCTGGTTGAAAACAGAAATCACTCGTGTCTTAGGATTGGCTCATACAATTGAGGATTTACAAACATTAGCGCAAAGCATGATTACGGAGTTATCAATTTTAGTCGAAGCTGGTCACGCCGTTTTCTATATCATCGACAATCAAACCCCCAAGGAAAATCAACTCGCCTTATTAGGCAGTTATGGTTTTAAAGAAACGAAAAATCTATCCAAGTTAATTAATGTTGGCGAAGGCCTTGTCGGCCAGTGCGCCTTTGAAATGAGAACCATAAATTTAACCGAAGTTCCCTCCGATTATATTCGTATCAACTCAGGCTTAGGAGATCAGAACCCCAGTAATATATTGCTCCACCCCGTTCTCTATCAAAAGCAGTTGATGGGCGTTATTGAACTGGCAGCTTTTAAAACTTTCGAGCCCATTCAACTGAGACTATTGGATGAAATTGTCGCCGGTTTGGGTATTACTATTTATACGTTGCAAGAAAAGCAAAGAAAAGAGCAACTTTTACTGGATACTCAAAATCAAGCTGAAGAACTACAATCCCAACAAGAAAAACTCCAAATTACTAATAAACGATTAGAAGAACAAACTCAACGTCTTAAAGCTTCGGAAGAAGACCTCCAAAATCAAAGTGAAAAACTTAAAGCTTCTTATGAAGAATTAAATGAAAAAACAAACATTCTAGCTCAACAAAAAATCGATATAGAACAAAAGGCTAAAGAACTGGCAGCTTCAGGTAAATATAAGTCCGAGTTCTTGGCCAATATGTCCCACGAGCTTCGTTCTCCTTTAAATAGCTTGTTAATTTTATCGCAATCTTTATCGGCTAATAAAGAAGGTAACCTAACTGAAAAGCAGGTGAAGTCCGCCGAAATCATCTTTAACGGCGGAAACGATCTTTTAACTCTTATCAATGATATTTTGGATCTGTCGAAGGTGGAAGCCGGGAAACTCGACTTTGAGTTTCAAACAATTAATATTGAAAACGTTATTGATAATATTCGCGGTCAATTTAATCCAATAAAGGAACAAAAAAAGGTTCAATTCAACATCGTCCTCTCCGAAGAAGCTCCTGAATCCATCGTTACAGATGAACATCGATTGGAGCAAGTTCTAAAAAATCTACTTTCAAATGCTTTTAAGTTCACAAGCAAAGGTTCTGTGACCTTAAAAATTTATCGACCCGATAGCGCTTCAATATTTTCAAACATCTCACTTTCGCACGATCAATGCATTGCCTTTTCCATAACAGATACCGGCATTGGAATACCAAAGTCAAAGCAAGCCGAAATATTTGAAGCTTTTCAACAGGGCGAAGGATCTATTACTCGTAGATTCGGAGGAACTGGGTTGGGCTTGACAATATCGAAAGAGCTTACAGGTATTTTGGGAGGAGAGATTCAACTAACAAGCGAAGAAGGGAAAGGTAGCGTATTCACACTTTTTCTTCCCTTGGTTGGGGGAAAAGTGAATGATGGCGAGGAAACGGACCTAAAACAAACTCAAGATTCTACCTCATCTAGGGTAAATGGATCCCATTCGTCAAAAGTTGAATCCAAAGTCTTTGTTCCAGACGATCGTGAGGTTATTCAGGAAGAGGACAAATCCATATTGATCATTGAAGACGATAAGATTTTTGCAAATACCTTAATAAGTTTTTCGCGCGATAGAAATTTTAAGTGTCTATCTGCCGGAGATGGAAGAAATGGATTGCAATTAGCCGCTCAGTTTAAACCCAGCGCTATTATGCTTGATCTAAGATTACCCGATATTGACGGCTTAACAGTTTTAGACCAACTAAAAGACAACTTGGAAACGCGTCATATTCCCGTTCTTATAGTATCGGCCAAAAATGCCGATACAGAAGCCCTTCAAAAAGGGGCAATGGGTTACTTGACCAAACCGGTTAAAACTCAAGATCTTGAGGAAATACATTTAGAAATTGAACAATTACTAAAAGTGAAACCCGGAAAGGTTCTTGTTGTCGACGGCGATGAGGTTGATAGAGCCCACATCACAGGGTTACTTGATAACCAAGTTACAAAAATTTCAACGGCAAGCAACGGTAAAGAAGCTGTAGAAAAAATTTGGGAAGAAAATTACGATTGTATCATCCTTGATCTTGAACTGGGAGATATGTCGGGTTATGAGTTAGTTGAAAAAATGGAGAATGACGCATCCATCAACATCCCGCCTTTGATTATTCATACGGGAAAAGAAATTACCAGAGCGGAAGAAAAAAAATTGGCGAAGTATACAAATTCATTTGTAATCAAAGGAACTAATTCAGAAGAACGATTAATGGACGACGTTGCTCTATTCCTACATAGCGTGGAATCTTCTCTCCCGATTACGCAACAAAAAGTACCTTCCATTTTGCATGATTCGCAACAAATATTTAATAATCGAAAAGTACTTTTGGTGGATGACGACGCTAGGAACATTTATGCGCTTTCACATACCCTCACCGAAGTTGGTATGGAAGTTGTTATTGCCGCCAATGGCGTGGAAGCCTTGGAAAAGCTGAATGAGGAAAGCGACATCGATTTAGTTCTCATGGATATTATGATGCCTGTCATGGATGGGTTTGAAGCCATGCGAAAGATACGAGAAATGCCAGCGTTTAAGAATCTTCCCATTATTTCTTTAACTGCAAAAGCCATGGTCGGCGACAAAGAGAAATGTATGGAAGCGGGAGCAAACGAATATCTCACAAAACCCGTTGATACGATTAAACTCTTATCTATAATCCGAATTTGGTTGTTTGAAAACAAATGAACCGCTTTATCAATATTTCATACAATAAGACGACATGTTAGAACTGCCTCGCCCTAAAATTTTAGTGGTTGACGATAAAGAAGAAAATTTGTTTGCCATGAGAATCATTTTGGAATCGATTGACGCAGATTTAATTGAGGCCAAATCAGGCAATGAAGCTCTTTTTTTGGTCATGAAACATGAGATTGCCTTAATTCTTTTAGACGTTCAGATGCCCGACATGGATGGTTTTGAGGTTGCCGAAACAATTAGAAGCAATAAAAAAATTCAAAAAATACCTATCATTTTTGTAACGGCTTTTGGTCAAGAGGATAAACAGATATTCAAGGGTTATGAGTCCGGAGCAATAGATTTCTTATTCAAGCCTATTAAACGAAATATTCTTCTCAGCAAAGTTAACGTTTTTCTAGAACTTTACAAACAAAACCAGCAACTCAAAGCCATGAAAACGGAGTTGGAAAGAAAAAATGAAAATTTGAGAAAATATAGTAATGAGGTTTTAATCGCTAAAAACCAGGCCGATTCGGCTAACCGAGCTAAAAGCGCTTTTCTTGCCAATATAAGTCATGAAATTCGAACGCCTATGAACGCGATTTTGGGTTATACCCAAATTTTGATGCGCGATAAAAGATTGGAAAAAGATCAACAACGGGCGATACATACAATTTTAAAAAGTGGAAATAATCTTTTGAATTTAATCAACGATGTTCTAGATATTTCTAAAATTGAAGCGGGTCGAATGGAACTGAACAACGATGATTTTGATTTAAAAAGTCTTATAAGCAGTTTGAACGATATGTTCCTTGAGATTAGCGATAATAAAAGTTTATATTGGGAAATCCCACACATGGACGATTCCATTTTTGTTCATGGAGACGAAGGAAAGATCACACAAATTCTCATCAATTTAATAGGGAATGCATTCAAATTTACGGAAAAAGGAGGAGTCACCTTTAAATTGATTCGGAAAGATAAAGATCGATACCAGTTTGAAGTAAAAGATACGGGAAAAGGAATTTCGCGGGAAGTCCAACCCTTAATTTTTCAAGCCTTTCATCAGGATTCCGAAGGCCATGAAAAAGGAGGCACTGGACTGGGATTAGCCATAAGTAAAAAACAAGCTGAATTGATGAAAGGAGAATTAACCGTTGATTCCGATATAGGAATAGGAGCAACCTTTACACTGACCTTACCTTTGCAAAAAGCAAAAAGAAAAATTCAAACAAGATCGGACCAAAACTTAGAAGTGGTCCGGTTAAAGGAAGGATATTGCGTCAAAGCTTTAGTCGCCGACGATGTTGAAGAAAATCGTTCTGTTTTGTCAAAATTTTTGACCGATATCGGAATTGAAGTGATCGAAGCAAAAAATGGGAAAGACGCTTTAGAAAGCTTTCGAGCAAATCGACCAGATATCATATACATGGATATCCGAATGCCCGTCATGAACGGCATGGAAGTAATCCAACAATTAAAAAGTGAATTTCATGAAGATGAATTAAATATTGTTATTGTCTCAGCTTCTGTTTTAAAGCATGAAAGAGAAAAATATGAGCAATTGGGATGTTTAGATATATTGCTGAAACCCTATAGGAGAGATCAAGTTTATTCAGCAGTGCAGAACTTACTTGCCATAGAATACGAATACGAGACGAGAGAGAGAAAAAAGGTTAACCTCCCTCCAGTTCAGATAGATTATTCAAACGTTCATTTTCCTGAAAACATAATGATTAAATTAGGAGAATTGGCTGAAGTCTGCAATATCACTCATATGGATGAACTATTAAAAGATTTAGAACCTAAAAATGAAGATGAAAAAGCTGTTTTGAAAAACTTTAATGATTGTAAAAGGAATTATGATTCCGAAGGTATGTATAAAGTTTTAGAAAATTTATATTCAAATCCATAGCTCAAAAAACTTTAGAACTCAGATAAGACTCAACTTCGCAGGTCCTCCCTCAAGTAATAATCCAAGCTTATATAAGCAAATCATAACTTAAAACACTATTACTTAAAGCTTTTACAGAAAAAACCATGGTGAAATATCCTTAGAATTTTGTTATTATCTTACAACTAAATATACATTTACCATTGATATTATATTTAAATACCTGAAATTGAGGCGAATATGAAAGTTGAACAGCGTCATAGAAAGAGCGATTCAGATTGGACATCTCAGCCCTCGCCACTTTTTTCTGAAAAAGCCCAGTTAGTTTTAGTCTTTGCCGATTTCTCCCTTTTAAAAGAGGAATCTTATTTTAAAGAAATCCAAAATGATTACCCTCATGCCTTAATAGTCGGTTGTTCTACCGCTGGAGAAATATGTAGAACGCAGGTATTTGAAAAGTCTATCATTGTCACTGCCGTCCTATTTGAAAAAACTCGACTAAACATAGCTCATGTCGATATTAAAGATTTTGAAAATAGTTTTTTAGCGGGAAAACAGTTAGCAAACTCATTGGATCAAAACGAACTCAAACATGTTTTGGTTTTTTCTGATGGGATAAAAATCAACGGGAGCGATCTTGTAAAAGGATTGGTGGAAAACCTACCATCCGATATTGGGCTAACTGGCGGGTTGGCTGGCGATGCAGGAAAATTCCAGGAAACTCTGGTTTGCTTCAACCAAACTCCTGAGAAAGAGAAAATAGTGGTTGTTGGTTTTTACGGAGATAACCTAAAAGTTGGTTACGGCTCTATGGGGGGATTTGCGCCTTTTGGTCCCGAGCGACTGGTAACCAAATCGGAGGGAAATGTTTTGTATGAATTAGATGGGGCTTCCGCCTTGTCGCTTTATAAAGAATACCTGGGGGAAGAAAAATCTTCAGATCTCTCCACTCATCAATTTTATTTCCCATTGAGTTACAGAACTGAAGATATGAAAACGCCTATTGTACGAACCATCCTAAATATTGACCAAGATAAAGATACCATGACCTTTGCGGGCGATATACCACAAGGAAGTTTTGTTAGATTAATGAAATCTACCACCGACCGGCTTGTAGATGGGGCCATTGACGCGGCTCAAACCACATTGAAATTTATGGGAGGTAGCGCGCCTACATTAGCGATTCTTATAAGCTGTGTTGGAAGAAAAATAATTATGTCGCAACGAGTTGAAGAAGAAGTCGAAGCTGTCTATGATATGTTTTCTGAGGAAACCATAGTTACAGGATTTTATTCCTACGGAGAAATCGCTCCTTTCAGTTCTATTGAGCCTTGTCAATTACACAATCAAACCATGACGGTCACCGCTTTCATGGAAGAATAACCATGCACAGATTACTTAAACGACAAATTAAAAAACATTTTGATTCTACCGATTTGGAATCAGTAGAAGTTAAAAATTTTTTAGAGGCGGTTGACGAAGCGTATCAACAAATGGATTCTGACTATCTAATGTTAGAACGCGCTATGGATCTTGCTTCCAAAGAACTTTACGAAAAAAATAATTCCCTCTTAAACGAAATTACCGAAAAAGAAAAAGCCGAAAAACTTAGCAGTTCTAAATCCGAATTTCTATCTCGAATGAGCCATGAATTACGAACCCCCATGAATGCCATTTTGGGTTTTAGCCAATTATTAAAAATAGATTTTAAGAGACATGAATATTCTTCCTTAGACGATAGCGTCGATAGGATATTAAATGCGGGAAAACATTTACTGGATCTTATTAACGAAGTATTAGATCTTTCTCAAATTGAATCTGGGAAGTCAAAATTTACTTTAGAGCCAGTAAATATTAATGAATTGAAAAACGATTTATTAGCTCTTATGGGACCTCTAGCTAAGCAAGAAGGCATCCAAATTATTGACGAGATCGATAGTAATGCAAATGTTTTTGTCACTGCCGACCAAACCCGTTTGAGGCAAATTTTATTAAACTTAATTTCAAACGCTATAAAATATAACCAACCAAATGGTACCGTCACTCTCTCCTATGAAATGGAAAATGAAAATTTAATATTTAAAGTTTCGGATACAGGGCCAGGTATACCAGAAGAAAAACAAGACGCCATCTTCAACCCTTTTGAAAGACTAGGCGCAGAAACGACTAATATTGAAGGAACTGGAATTGGTTTATCGATATCTAAGAGCTTAACGGAATTAATGGACGGGACTCTAAACTTAGAAAGTCATGTTGGAAAAGGCAGTTGTTTTTATATTAAATTTCCTTTAAGCGCTAAACCAGCCAAAAGCCACGAAGAATTAACAAAGGGAAACGCCAATCAAACTGAGGAAACCGTAACGGATAAAAAATTAATTCTTTATATTGAGGACAATTCCAACAATCTGGAGTTAGTTAAAAGAATATTTAAATTCAATAAAACCATTAAATTAATTTCCGCTCCCGACGCTGAAATAGGAATTGGTTTAGCAAAAGCTCATAAGCCAGATTTAATTTTGCTGGATTTAAATCTTCCTGGAATGGATGGGTTTACCGCATATAAGAAATTAAAAAACTTTGATGAAACTCAAAATATACCCGTTATCGCCGTTACCGCAAACGCCATGGAAGAGGACAAAAAGAAGGCTCTAGACATTGGGTTCACATCTTACGTAACAAAGCCCTTAAACATTGATCATTTTCTAGAAGAAGTTGATAAGGTATTGGCGTAAATTACTAATACCATTTTTTCCGCGAAACCCAATCTTCTCTCTCAACTTGATGAGGTAAATTTCCTTGTTAGTAGATCCTGGAATTTCCGATCCAAAGCAATTAAGCCGACATAAACGCCTTAAACCTCTCATTATTTCTTTGGCGATAGGGATAATCGCAATACTTATCACGGTTTCCCTTTGGCGAAATTTGAAAAAATTTGAAACGAATCATTTTAAACAAACAATCCAGAAAGAATTAGAAAAACAAAGCGAGTTTATTTCATCCGAAATGATAAACGCTCTCCATACGGTAGAACAAATGGGAGTACGTTGGAACATTCGTGGAGGAACGCCAAAACGCGAATGGATGAGCGATGCCCGAGCGCAAATTGAAAATTTTTCCAATTGGGAAGCCATGTTTTGGTTGGATAGCTCCTTTAAACTTCGCTGGTTGGTTGCCTCAAATAACGAACAAGAATCCTTTGATGACTTTCGAAAAATCATTCAGTCTCAAAAAAAGCTTTTTAAGAATGCCGCTCTCGGGAAAAAGAAAATATTTTTTCAGTCGTTTAGTTTAAACGGCAGGCAGATGCTTTTGGCTTTAAGCCCCGTTTATAAAGAAGAACAATTCAATGGATTTTTGGTTGCCTTTTCTCATACCGATACATTTTTAGATTTTATATTATTTAAAGATTTTGAAGACGATTTTTATTTATCTGTAACTCAGGATGGAAAAAATATTTACGGTTCAACAGAACAAAATATTCCCCTCCTTGACGAGTGGTCTTTTATTAAGAAAATAGATTTGCTCAATCTCGGTTGGGCTCTGCGCCTGGTTCCTCGTTCCTCTTTCTTTGAAAAAGAGAGTTCCCAATTACCTTGGATTATTCTCGGGTTTGGAGTTTTAACGGGAACTCTATTATTTATTTCCATTTTCTTTAGTATGGAAGCGCGTATACGGGCAAAAGATATTCAAGCGTTCAATACAAAGCTACAAGAAGAAACTAACGAACGCCAGAAAGCTGAAAAAGAACTAGGTCGGATTAATTCTGAATTAGAAGCTCGCATTGATGAACGGACCACAGACCTCACTCAAGCAAAAAAAGAAGCGGAAGACTCTTCTCGGGCTAAAAGTTTATTTTTGGCGAATATGAGTCATGAGCTACGCACCCCCATGAATGCTATTTTAGGTTTTGGTCAATTATTAAAAGCCGATTGTAAAAAATATGAAAATTTTTCATTGGATGACAGTGTAGATCGGATTTTAAAAGCGGGAAAACATTTATTAGACCTTATTAATGAAGTATTGGATCTCGCTCAAGTAGAGTCGGGGAAATTAAAAGTTTCTTTAGAACCTGTGAATATTATAGCGGTTAAGAATGAATTATTAGATCTTGTGCGGCCTTTGGCCGAGCATGGGGGAATACGAATTATTGATCAAATGGACGATAAATCAGAGATCTTTGTTACAGCCAACCAAACTCGTTTAAAACAAGTCATAATAAACCTATTGTCAAACGCAATAAAATATAATCGATCCAACGGGACAGTTACACTTTCTCATACTATAGAAAACGATATATTAACGCTTAAAATTTCCGATACGGGTCAAGGGATATCTGCAGACAAACAAGCTAAGGTCTTCATACCTTTTGAAAGATTGGGCGCGGAAACTACAGCAACAGAAGGCTCGGGAATAGGATTATCAATATCTAAAAAATTAACCGAATTGATGGGCGGGACAATAAACTTTGAAAGCCAAATTGGAGAAGGCAGCTGTTTTTACATTAAATTTCCCATTGGCGTTATGCCTATAGTTAACGACAATTTCCAAATAAAGACTTTGTCTCCAACAGGAGATACCTTACCAGATAATAAATTGATCCTTTATATTGAGGATAATCCCGATAATTTAGAATTAGTTCAAAGAATCTTTTCCTCAAGAACAGATATAAAATTGATTTCAGCTCCAAGCGCTGAAATTGGAATTGATTTAGCTAAAGCCCATAAGCCAGATTTAATTTTATTGGATATACATCTACCTGGTATGGATGGGTTTGATGCCTTTAAAAGAATAAAAAGCTTAGATGAAACTCTCAATATACCGGTTATCGCCGTTAGCGCAGACGCCATGGAAGCGGATAAAAAGAAAGCCTTGGATATGGGATTTATTTCTTATATAACCAAACCCTTAGAAATCGTTCATTTTATGAATGAAATTGATAAGGTATTGGTATAAATAAATCATCGGAGAAAGAGGATGAAATTTGAGAAAAATTCTCTAGCGATATAAATTTGGGCTTTAACGGTTTCTAGCATCCTTCAATTCAAATGAAAAACAGGTTCCTACTCCAGGAACGCTGTCCAAATGCATCTTGCCGTCCATCAACTCAACAAGCCGTTTGGTTATAGTTAAACCTATCCCCGCTCCTTCAACCTCATTACGATGTTTTTCTAGTCTGTAAAAAGGCGTGAAAATAGTTTCCTGTTTTTCTTTTGGAATTCCCGGACCGGTATCGGTAACCGATACTAGTATCATTCCTTCCGAGGTTCGATGAGCGCTCAAAGTTATAGTCCCCTCGTCTTTATTATATTTGACCGCGTTGCTCATCAAATTGATAAGTATTTGGGCCAAGCGCAACGGGTCGCATAAAACGGAAAGATCCGAATCCTTGGAAACTTCATTGACCAAAGAAAGTTTACGATCAGCGGCAATGGGACTGATTATAGGTATCACTTTTTCTTCAATTATTTCGGAAAGCTTAACCTGTTCTTCATTTATTTTTATTTTTCCGGATTCTATTCCAGAAAGGTCAAGAATTTCATTAATTAGGTCTAATAAATGTTTCCCCGCTTTTCGTATATGAGATAAGTTTGATTTTTGTAAGTCTAATCTATCTTCTTTTCCCAGGTCCATCGCCATCAACTGAGAAAATCCCAAAACGGCGTTCATAGGCGTTCTCAACTCATGACTCATCCGAGCCAGGAATTCAGATTTGGCTTTATTCGCTTGCTCGGCATCTTCCTTTTCCTCTTGCAAAACGCTTGTACGTTCCAAAAATTTTTCTCTCAATTCAGTTTTAGCTTCTTCCAATTGCTTTATATAAGAGTCTTTTTGCAAAAACAGCTTTCGTAATTTTAAGTGGGCTTTAACTCGAGCTTGGACTTCCATGTAACAAAATGGTTTAGGAATATAATCAATACAACCTAACTGAAAACCTTTTTCGATATCTGCAGTTAAACTTTTGGCCGAAACAAATATGATAGGGATACTTTGGGTGGAAGCATTCATCTTAAGGATTCGACAAACTTCAAATCCGTTCATCTCGGGCATCATGATATCTAAAAGAATCAAATCGGGTTGAACGCGCGGCGCCAAACCCACCGCAACTTTTCCATTTGGAGCCATGGTAATATTTATTTCCAAAGATTCCAGAGTCTTTATCAATACGGTTAAGTTCACCGGATTATCTTCAACAATCATCACCGTCATTCCAGCAATGGACGATCCCTCAATCTCTTTCTTCTTTTTTTGATTTCCTAAAAACAGGTGAGTTCGAACTCTATTACAGACTTCGTCGACCTGGAAGGGTTTTGTAATATATTCCTCGCACCCCAGAGAAAAACCTTCTTCAATTTCTTCTACCGCAGTTTTAGCGGTTATAAAGACAATTGGGATGTCGTTAGTAGTATAGTCCGCCTTGAGCCTTCGACAAGCTTCAAACCCGTCCATTTCAGGCATCATGACATCCATTAAAATGAGGTCAGGATAAGTATTATGAACGATGTCCAGAGCGACCTTGCCATTGGGCGCTTCAAATATATTAAAACGCTCTTCATGTAGAGTTTGCGTTAGCACCTTAATGTTAGTTGGATTATCGTCCACTAAGAGGATCTTTTTCCCAACTAGATTTTGTTCTTGTAAGGTATCCAATTTAATATCCCAATGATTCTATTTTATAATTTTTTTAAGATTCAACTTTCTCCAGCATCCTTTAATTCTATACTAAAGCAGGAGCCTTCTCCGGAAACGCTTTCCAAAAATAATTTGCCATCCATCAACTCAACAAGCCGTTTGGTTATGGTGAGACCGATTCCGACTCCTTCGACATTGGAGCGATGGGTTTCCAACCTGTAAAAGGGCGAAAATATGGTTTCCTGTTTTTCTTTTGGAATACCCTGCCCTGTATCGGCAACGTCAACACGGATCACCCCATCCGAGGTTTGAGAAGAATCTAAAGTAACAGTCCCACCATCCTTATTGTATTTAATTGCGTTTGTTGTCAAATTAAGCAGTATTTGAGCCAATCGCAACGGATCGCACATAACGGAATACTGAGAATGGTTAGAAGCCCGATTAATCAGAATGACATTATTTTTTTCAGCTAACTCCCTTATAAAAGGCATCACTTTTTCCTCTATTATTTGTGAAAGCTTAACCTTTTCCAGGGAGACTTTTATTTTTCCGGATTCAATTCCAGAAAGATCGAGAACTTCATTAATAAGTTCCAATAAATGTTGACCCGCTTTTCTTATGTGATCTAAGTTAGATTTTTGGAGAGACAATCTATCATTATTTCCAAGGTCTCCCACCATAAGCTGAGAGAATCCTAAAATGGCATTCATTGGCGTCCGCAATTCATGGCTCATCCGAGCCAGGAATTCAGATTTAGCTCTGTTCGCCACTTCGGCCTCTTCCTTCGCCTCTTCCAAATGCACGGTACGCTCCAAAACTTTTTGTTCCAGTTCAGTTTTGGCATCCTCTAATTGATTTATCCAAGCTTCTCTTAAGGAAAATAATTTTCTCAAATTTAAATGAGATTTTACCCGAGCCAGAACTTCCAATTGGAGAAATGGTTTGAGAATATAATCGACGCAGCCCATGGAAAATCCACTTTGGATATCTTCCGGTTGATTTTTCGCGGTGATAAATATAATAGGAATATTTTTGGTAGCCTCGTCTGCCTTCAGGATTCGGCAAACTTCAAATCCGTTCATCTCCGGCATCATGATATCCAGCAGAATCAAATCTGGCAGAAAGCGAGGCACGTTTTCAATAGCAACTTTACCATTGGGAGCCATGGCAATATTTAACTTCAACGATTCCAAAGTTTTCATCAGGAGAGTTATATTTGTGGAGTTATCGTCTACAATCAATGCCTTCATTCCAACAATAGAAACAGGTTCTCTCTCATTAGTTAACGCTTCTTCTCTTTTTTTTATTCCCAAAAGAAGGTGAGTCCTAATTCGGCTGCAGACCTCGTGAATTTGGAAGGGCTTGGTAATGTATTCCTCGCAACCCACTGAAAAGCCTTTTTCTATATTCTCCAGCCCGGTTTTTGCGGTAATAAAAATAACTGGGATGTTGCGGGTGTATTCATTGGCCTTTAGCCTTCGACACGCTTCAAACCCGCCCATCTCAGGCATCATAATATCCATTAGAATGAGGTCCGGGTTAGTCTTATCGACAATTTCTAGAGCCACCCTTCCATTGGGAGCAGTGAAAACATTATAATTTTCCGATTTAAGGGAATGTAGTAGAACGCTAACATTAGAAGGGTTATCGTCCACCAGGAGAATCTTTTTCCCAGTCAAGTTTTGTTTTAGTAAGGTATCCATTATTATAGTTCTAAACTTTTCTCATCTATATTTGATCGCGGATTTTTTTAATCAAAATAGTTTAAAAAATCCTCAATAATTTCTGGAACATTTTTTTTTAACTCTTCCCACTGCTCCTGGTTCAAACCAATTTCTTGCAAATCGGTATCTTCTAAAACTTCAATTAACCTGTCGCCATTAGCTCCAATTTCTAACTCTGCCGCCAAAATATCGGCCACATGAACAGTCCACACCAAATGAGGAAACTCTTTCGCATCTATAGGATTATGGTGAAAAAAAGTCGCTTCGATCAAAGATTTTGGAATTCCCCACCCTTCTAACAACCCCCCTCCAACATCGCAATGGTTATATCCCAACAAATTATTTTCCATGACAAACAATCTTTCATTTTCCATCTCACATTGGGTAAGAATTTCTTTGGCCATTTTGGGAATCTTATTGAAAATCACCAGGCTTCCAACGTTATGGAGCATACCGGCCATAAAATATCGTTCTAAATTGGAACAATTGTTTAAACTGCCAATTTCCCGAGCGATCACGCCGCAAGCAATACTGTTTTTCCAAAATAAGTTTAGATCGATTAAATCTTTTGAAATTCCTTGAATGGAGCTTTTTACCACGGTTGAAAGAGCGAGTAGCTTTAACTCCTCTCTCCCAACAATTGTTAACGCATGAGGTATCGTTTCTATAAATTGCGACAATCCCCATAAGGGGCTATTTGCCATTTTAAGCAGGCGGGCGGCAATCCCAGGGTCGCCTTCAACAATTCGTCCTATTTCTTCTGTTTCGGTATTTTCATCGTTTAGCGCCCGCTCAAGCTTAAAATAAATAACAGGTAATGAAGTAACATGGGACTCAATTAAATTATTTAAGCTGTAGGATATATGCTTAACTTCTTTATTCACAACGATAAAAAAATCTCTATTTTCAGTGCCGTTAATATATAAAACAGGTCGTAAACTAAAATGATTTTTCTTATTGTGGAGCGGCAGATTACAATCTTACATGAATATACAGGGTAATTCAAATAGATATCCATTGGATTCAAATTGAACTTAATTATCAATTAGTTAAATGATTTTAAAAACTTTAATCTTAATATTGAAATCCAACTTTCTTCGAGTGGAACTATAAAGTATTCTTTTTTAAGAACGCCCTAAAATATATCGAGGCTCCACCAAACCAACAACAATTTAGCCAGCCTATAACCAGGAGGACGAAAAATGGAACAACGGATAAGTATCATCACGCTGGGAGTTTCCGATCTTAAAAAAGCCAGGGCATTTTACGATTCGCTAGGTTGGAAAGTGGCATCTGAAGATAAGGCGGAAGAAATTGTAGCGTATGACTTACCCAATATGACCTTAGCTTTGTATCCATTAGATAAGCTCGCGGAAGACGCAAAAGTTACCGTTACGCAGTCAGGTTATTCAACCATTACTATCGCTTATAATGTCAATTCGGAAAACGAAGTAGACGATATTTTAAAAGAGGTACAAAATGCCGGTGGCCAACTGGTTAAATCTGCGGAAAAAGTATTTTGGGGCGGTTACTCTGGCTATTTCTCAGATCCAGACGGCAACTTATGGGAGGTCGCCTATAACCCTTTTTCAAAGCTTGGTCCAAAAGGCGAATTTCAATGGGGAGGGGTTCAGTAAGAAACTGGAAAACAAAAGAGAAAACTTTATCTCAAAGCCAAAGAACCATAACTTGGCACAGCCACTATCCTACCGGCTCGGCTTGTACTTAAAATAATGTTTACCATACCTTCATAGTCTCTTCTTCTTTGCTCAAAAAAATCGATCGCTTCTTTATTTATTCTTTTAGTTTGTTTTATATTATCGACTGTTTGTTTATGAAGCCTAATAAGTTGAGCTTCTTTGTCTTTTAATCGACCAAAGTGAATACCCACTCTTTTCCTAGAATCGGTAATAAATTTTCTAAATGTTTTTAAAGGTTCCAAAGGACCCGCTGCCGATGAATTGCTGGGAATGGGCGCATCTTCTACTCTTTTGGAATTTAGAAGAGCGTCTACATCATTTTGACTCATTTCCATAATTAGTCGCGCTCCGCTTTAAAAATAGTTAATAAAATTCTTCAATCACAAAAAAATTCTATCGTATTTTTTACGGGAAATCTAATACTTAAATGTAAACTTTTAGTAACAATTCTATAAATTTTATGGCTTTAAAGCCTTTTCTTTCAATAACTTTCGATTTATCGGAACAATAACCAATTATCCGAACACGAATCAATTCTCACTTTAAATTTTCTGTGGATTAGTCGCAAAATTTTTTAATTCTTTACATATTTTTTTTTAAAAAACACACCCCTATTTTCTAAAAAATAGGGGTAATAAATATATAAATACCAATATATTAGAAATTATGCCGTAGGAATAAAGATAACTAGAGAGAAAACTTGAGGAAGTTTAACTTCGAAGAAACGATAAATAGAACTACTAGAGTTACAAAAACTGGGACTATTTTTAAGAGGAAATTTTGTGGAGAGGGTTTTTCAATTTTCCATTAAAACTTTTAAGCAAAAACTAAATCAAATTTGCTTTAAAGCGACAGAACCGAAGCTTGGAACAGCAACGATTCTTCCTAAGCGTACATTTTTTAAAGTTAAAGCTATCATTGCTTCGTAATCGTTTTTTCTTTGCTGAAAAAATTCCAACGCTTCTTTATTTATTTTGCGAGTTTCTTTTATATTATTTACCGTTTGTTTATGGAGATTAATGAGTTGAGTCTCTTTAGCCTTTAACCGATGAAGGTGTTTACCTATTTTTTTTCGGGTATCGTCGATAAACTTACGAAAGGTTTTTAACGGTTCTAAAGGACACGCCATGGGCGAATCATCTGGAACCGCATCCTCTATCCTTTTAGAATTGAAAAGAGCATCGACGTCATTTTGACTCATTTCCATATCGGTGGACTCTCCAATTTATCAATTTGACGTTTCAGTCGCGGTCTTCAAAATAACTAGAAAACTATAACCGAAACCAAAATGGAAACCTAATATAAAAGTATAAGCTTTTCACTTATATTGAAACATTTATCATTCGGCGCTTAGTTTTTTATAATAAAAAACATACAAAAATTTAGAATAGATAGTTAAAGTTCCAAAAATATTTAATGACACGAGGCTAATAAAAAGAAGACATGGGAAGAAATTATTTTACGGGGACGTTATGTGCAGAAGTTTTTGGTTACGACTTTAAAACTTATTGCCTAGTTGGCATTTCCAATGCTGGAATTTTTTAAAATTAAATTTATCATCGCTTCGTAGTCTTTTCTTCTCTCTTGGAAAAAGATCAAAGCAATTTGACCGATTTTTTTTGCCGCTTTCATTTCGCTAACAATTTTCCTGTGCAGTTGAATCAACTGCGTTTCTTTAGTCTTGAACAAACGATACTTTTCGCCAAGTTTTTCTCTGGTTTTATCGATGAAGGCCCTGAAACTTCGCAGAGTTTCCAAGGTTTTAGCGAGAGGACTGTCGTATTGGACAACGTCTTCTATTCTTTTATTCTCTAGCGCATCCCATTCCATAAAACTTAATTCCAAGGCCTTTTGTAGACCTTTAACCTCTTAAAGAAATTTAAAAAAACCAGACTTAATTAAGAACATCTTAAAGATAAAGAACCAAAACTTGGTACAGGCACCATCATTCTACCCAACCGAATATTTTTCAAAAGAAAAGCTATCATCGCCTCATAGTCTTGTCTTCTTTGTTGAAAAAATTTAATCGCTTCTTTATTAATTATTTTAGTTTCTTTTATATTATTAATGGTTTGCTTATGAAGCTTAATAAGCTGAGCCTCTTTATCTTTCAATCGATGAAGATGTTTTCCTATTTTTCCTCGGGTGTCGTCGATAAACTGGCGGAAGGTTTTCAACGGCTCTAAGGGGCATGCTAAAGGCGAATTATCGGGAATCGCATCCTCTACGCGTTTAGAATTAAATAAGGCATCGACATCATTTTGACTCATTTCCATGGCTATTGGGTCTCCGATTTATTCAATTTAAATTAAAACTGTCGGCTTTCCGAATGTCGGATAAATTGTAACGAAAGTTTTGTCGGAAATCTAATGTTTAAATGTCAAATTGTAGTAACAATTGTTGCAATATTTCAACATTACTTTCCCCCCCAATAAGCTTCGAAACGTATTAAAATTGATCCATTCAACTTAAAACATGAATCTCAGCAAACTATTAAACTTTAAGGGGTTATTAATTAAAACTTTTGATTACTCCAATATCAGCTTTTAATTAGCGCCAAATTGGTAGCGATAAAACAATATACGAATTTCGATTATTTGAAGTTTAAATCAGAAGAGTCTGTAATAAACTCGGCATTACCAAAGCTCGATAATAATTAGAGTTTGAAAGGTATGAAATTATAAAAAGGATGTTATGCGGGGAGTTTTTAAAATTACTTTAAAATTGTAGAACCAAAGCTTGGCACTTTAATAGTTCGACCTGCCCTGGCGCCTTTTAATACCAGGCTGATCATAGCTTCATAATCCCTTTTTCTTTCTTCAAAAAATTCGATTGATTCTTTGGGGATTCTGCGTGTTTGTTGAATTTTTAAAACAGTCTGTCTATGCAGATTAATGAGTTGAACCTCCTTGTCTTTGACGCGAGCATGATGCTCGCCCAACTTTTTACGAGAATCGGAAATAAAAGACCGGAAAGTTCTCAAAGGCTCCAGGGGATTGGCTAATGGAGCGTCATCTGGTACTGCTTCATCTATTCTTTGTTGATTAAATAACGCATCAACATCATTTTGACTAAGTTCCATAATACTTAACTCATTCGGATTTCTAAAATATAGGACTAGTATATTCAAAAACTATAATAAATCCAAGAAACTTTTTCGTCACAATTGATTTAAAATCAATATTTTATGAGCTTTTTAATGTGTAATCCACTTTCCATTAATGTCGTTATTGAGAAATTAGCGGTTTTTTCGAATCTCAATCTAATACAAGGGGCAAACAAAGTTGACTAAACATACAGTTAGAATTACATTCACAACATGAAATTCCTGTAGATACCCTATTAGAACCTCTAGCGATGCAACAAACTGGGTTACCAAATATTTAAAAACAAGCGAGATTCTCTAACTTCGATCATCTTCCATTCACTCTGCGATTATAGTTTTCTGGGTTATTTTCATTCAACATTCTTAGCATACAAATTCTCTAACAAACGCTCTAACGAATCCCGGTATTTTTCTCGTCGTTTTTCCAGTCTTTAAATCGAGAAGGCCTCAAGAGGCGAGCCAAGCCCGAACCGACTTGTATCCTCCAACATCTGGTCGGCTAAAAATTCAGTAAAATCGAAATTTTCACGAGGATGACAGGTAAAGGGAAATTCCTCAGCATTATAACCGCACAAAAAAAGGCCCTCAGAAAGTTTTCTCATACAAAAAAGTTATTGCTCATACGAAAAATTCATCGTATAGTAACAGTTCGATAAGGGACGGTTAATCTTTCTACTATTCGTTCTGGTTCATGCTCTAGTCGTCCTCGCTTCGTGATTAAGCGGTCTATCACAGTTAAATAATTTATCTCCCTGCCAAACCATGTTGACACTCAAGAGACTGTTTTTGTTTTACCTGATTTTTGCGATGTCTGGCTGTGGCATCATTCCACTCAGCCCAGACAGTGAAGTTTTGCAAAATCTCGATCCGGCGATGGCCAAAAGTATTCTTCAAGCCAACTGCCCGACCTGTAACAACTCCACCATTGGTCTCAGTTGTGATAATGGTTACTTTATCGATGCGGGAAAAACCCAAAGCGTTATTGAATATCCCTATCACAATTTAGTGGTGATCTGCTACTCCGGTTACCTAGAAGTAAAAGGACGGCAAACCGATTGTGTCTCGAGTAACGGTAAGAGCAAGTTACCGCAAATTGAACTGAAGGTAGATCAAGGCAAAAAACTTTGTAACGCAACGTTTTCCGTAATCAATCATGCGCGTGAGCAACGCGGGATTGGAACCTGGGACTACTACAGCCAAAAGGCGGAACCGGAGAAATGACATGGAAAGGATGACTTCAGAATTAAAGATAACGCCCGCAAATAACTCAAATATAGAATCCCCGATCAAGCGGTACAAGCAACGACTACGAGCCAAACCTAAGGGGGTCACTAGTAAGTTCATCAACGCCGGATTGGGAAGCAGATTACGCCAGTGGCGCAAAGCGGAAGAACTCACTCTAATGCAATTAGCCAAAAAGCTCCGCATTGGAGTCACCACTCTCTCGGAGATCGAGACAGACAAATCCTTTCCTTCTGCCCATACATTAGGTCGCCTCCATATAAGGACAAACCTTAACATCTTTTATCTAATGTTTAACGAAGGCGACATGTTGAAGGGAGACAAACCAGTCAAGACGGACAAGGTGGTTAAGAAAAAGAAGGTAGTGAAACAGACAATCTTCAATATGAAGTTACCCATCAAAAAGAACTCTTCGTAATTAAATTAATTCAGCTCTTTTTGTATTGATGGTTTATCGAAGGGAAATTTTGGAGAGGGGATGAAATATTTATTTCCCAACATTGGCGTAGCGCGCCACGTTACCCTTTACGGTATCGCCAGCGGGAACGCCGATGGGTTTAGGAAACGTGTTGAGGGCTTTTAAAATACCGGCGCCTTTGTCGATGGTTTCTTGATATTCCTCCTCCAATATCGAATCGGCGACAATACCGCCGCCTACCCAAAACCGGATCTTATCGTCGCTATGCACTAAAGTCCTGATAGCAACATTTAAATTCATCTCCCCATTAAAACCGATATAACCAACGCTTCCATAAGCAATCCCCCGCGCATTAGGCTCTAACTCTTCTATGATCTCCATAGCGCGTATCTTCGGAGCTCCGGTAATCGATCCGGGAGGGAAACAGGTTCTTAACAATTCTACAGGATGATTCTCGGGCTCCAATTTTCCCGTTACTGTGCTGACTAAATGATGAACGGTGGGGAAACTCTCTACCCTAAATAGCTCGTCAACCTTTATCGTTCCAGGAACACAGGTTCGACCTAAATCGTTGCGCATTAAATCGACTATCATCAGATTTTCGGCGCGGTCTTTCTCGCAAACAAATAACTTCTCAGCCAACTCTTTATCGGTTTGGTCGTTGAACGATCTTGGACACGTGCCTTTAATAGGCTTTGTTTCTACTTGCCTCGACTGTACTCGCAAAAAACTCTCTGGCGAACTGCTCAGAATTGCGGCATAGGGATTTTTTATAAAAGCGCCATAAGCGGCGGGATGATTACCTCGTAATCGTTTATAAAAATCCCAGGGATTACCCAGAGTATCGGCTGAAAATCGTTGCGCTATATTGACCTGATAGCAGTCGCCTTCTTTAAGATAATCTTTCACTTTAAAAAACGCGCTGGCGTAATCCTCCTCATCCATATTGCTTTTTAATTCTGTCGTCAATTCGAAGGCTGCAATTTCAATGGACGGATTTGGATTGAGGATACGTTCTTTTTTATCATCCCAGGAAGCGAAGGTTTCGGGGTCGTTCCCCTGCCCTACCAACTGAGTTTTTTTTTCTTGGTGATCGATAACAACCGCCCAATCATATATCCCTAAAACTATTTCGGGAATTCTTTCCTCATTTCTAGCCAATCGCGGCAACACTTCTAACGACCGCCCAAAGTCATATGAAAAATATCCAATTGCCCCCCCCGAAAAAGGAACGTTTTCTAGCGACGCGTTGTTCCCATCCAACAAATCTTTTAACAAATTCAATGGATCTTCATCGGTAGTTTCTACCGAATCTTTTTTTTGGATTTTAGTTTTTCCTTCTTCGGTCACAAAAGTGATATATGGGTTTGAAGAAATAATATCGTATCTTCCCTGATTGCAATGAGGACGCCCGCTATCTAAAAAAACCGCCCAAGAATCATTGGCGAAGCTTTCAAATAGCTTTGAACTATCTGAAATATAAGGGAGCTGTTCTATTCGCATATTCGGCAAAGTTATTAGAAAGCGGTCAAAAGAGAAGTTAAATGATGAGGGTATTTTAATACAATATTACAAAAACTTAAGGAGAAACTTTTCTTCTATCAAACCT
The DNA here is from genome assembly GCA_964570665.1 of uncultured Nitrospinota bacterium. GTDB lineage: Bacteria > Nitrospinota > Nitrospinia > Nitrospinales > JAJDAT01 > JAJDAT01. The sequence continues at coordinate 96,299 of CAZMZH010000012.1, forward strand.
TTATCGAAGCATAAAGATTGAAATATTTTGAGACCTTCCAAAGTATTCTCGTCTAAATCGTAGATAATTTTATTGCTCAGGTAGGCTTCGCCAAGACATTCGTTAATGCCTAAGTTTGAGGCGTATAATTTTGCGATTTCCGGAATTCTTTTTTTCCCATCAGTTTTAATCTTTTGAAAACTTTCAATAAACTCGTTAGGCAATTCTATTTCCGGCCTCACGGCGATAACGGCATGAACAAAAGGTTTTCCTGTTTTTACAAACCACTCATGGCTAAGATCGTAAACCGTCAGATGAGAAAACTGCAAACCTGCTTTAAATGCCGGATCTCCTATAATGAGAATGGCGTCATATTTTTCGAGCAATGTTTCTGGATCCGGGTCTTCTAGAAAGATTTCTACATTGGAGTTCAATTTCTCGCCAAAAAGAATTTTAAATAACGCTACAGACGTTTTGGAACGATTGTCCAACGCGATGGTTTGTATTTCTTCTAAATTTTTTTTGGCGATAAAAAGAACAGTCTCTACTTTATCGCAAGAGGCAATAGCCACTCCGGGCAGTATTTTATATTTATCCGCTTGTTTCAGATATTCAACTGAAGGTATCATGGCAAGATCCAACTCGTTTAAACGCAGCTTTTCCGCCAAACCCGAGGGCGAATCAATGCAAATTTCGCAATCAAGGCTTTCGGCCATTTCAACTAACGGCAGTAACAACGGTTGAGCGTTTAAAAAATTATGGAACCCTAGTTTATATTTGGACATAGAATTTTGAGGGTGTTATTGAAAGAAAAGAATACTTAACCATTAAATGGTTTGCTATTTATGATAAACCATTACAGATAGTATTTTCAGAATTTTTAAAGGATCTTTAGAGAATGTTTGAGGAAAGAGTTATAGCGCAAAAAATTCAACAACGCAAATAAGCTTCAAGATTCAAAACTTGTAATTCGTCAAACTTTTTTATCAACAAGTTCTTCTTTATATAATGGTATATCGACGTAAAAACAGCTTCCTTTATCCACAACGCTTTCAAAATCTATACGGCCTCCCATCATTTCCACAAGATACCTCGTGATAGTAAGCCCAATACCGGCTCCATCTATTTTCTTGTTGGCTCCCACTCGTTCGAACGGTTGGAATAAAACTTTTCTCTGTTCTTCAGAAATTCCGCGTCCTGTATCCGATACCTTTATTCTTAATTTCTCGTTTTCTATCTTTTCAAAAGACAAAACTACTTCTCCACCTTTATGGTTGTATTTGATTCCATTACCTATCAAATTTACCAACACTTGCTTTATTCGAATTTTATCCGCATAAAGGAGCGGGATACCATTCTGGTTAATTGTGTTTTTGAGAGCAACATCATGGTTTTCTCCCACGGGTTGCATCAATTCGCAAATTTCTTTAGTTATTGGAAATAGACTAACAGGCTCCAGATTCAATTTTAATTTACCGGCTTCAATTTGCGACAGGTCTAAAATTTCGTTTATTAATTCCAATAAATGGTTTCCCGCCTTTAATATATGATCGACGCTCGACTCTTGATATTCCGTCAGCGGTTCGTTTTTATCTTTTACTAATAACTGGGCAAAACCAAGAATCGCATTCATCGGCGTACGCAGTTCGTGACTCATTTTTGCTAAAAATTCAGACTTTGCACGGTTAGCCTTTTCCGCTTCTTCTTTAGAACGAATTAATTGATGTCGATACCGCCTCCGTTTTTGCGCCAATATAATAGAAAAAACAGACACAAAAATGAGCGAACCCAAAAGAACCCAAAACCATTGCCGTAATTTATTGACTAAGGAAAAGGCTTCGTCGTAATCCATTTCGCTAGCAACGCCAAACCCAAATTCGCTCAACCAACTCCAAGCGCCAATAACTTTGACGCCTCGATAATCTCGATATCCATCGAAATCAAATCCAGACTCTCCCTTCAGAGCGCTTATCGCCATACGTGTATACGGCAAATCTTTTTTTGCTCCTTTAGATTGGTAACCTTCAGTCAAATCGCCGCCAGGATCTTTAATTGAAATATTGAGTATAGATAAAGTATCGGGTCGGTTCTCCAAAAGCCCTATTTCTTTAAGCTCTTCGGGAAAACGACTTTTGGAAATAAGAATCCCTTCCGAATTAAAGGCATAAACTTCTCCTGTTTGTCCCGTACGCTCAATTTCAAATATATCCGCGAACACATCTTCTGGCTTTAATCGAAAAGACAAAACGGCTACAATCGCTCCGGCTTCGTTTCGCACCGGAGAAGAAATCAGCATCGTGGGAAAATCTTTATGAATTTTTCCAATTTCATCCATAAGAGGAATTTCCGATTTAAATGGAAGCGCAAAAGCGGAATTCCCCAAAAGAGATCGTTTAAAAAATTTATCTCCCGTTTTTTCTAAAAGCTTTTTGTGTCCCATTGCCTGGTCATCCGAAGCCGCAAAGACAAAGCCGTCTAAATCTAAAGCGACAAATCCTTCAAAACCATATTGACTATTGATTAGGTCTAAATAATCGCGGAGTCTTTTCAAGCTCTTTGAAGAAAGTACTTTCTCAAATTGTTTTGGATTGGAATGAGCAATATCAAGCAAAACGAATAAATCTTTTTTGACCTCTTTATCCAAAGCGATCGCTTGCGCTTTGGAAGCGGCGTCTCTCTCCCAAATTTTAAACATTTTTACGGTACCGGGGAGAGTTTGTTGCAATTGAGATAACAAGGAAGCTTTAACCTCTTTATCTATAAGGTTAAAACTCGCCCTTCCAACAAGAAGAAGAATCGTCAGCGCCGCAATAGAAATTATTACAAGCGGGAAACTCGATTCCCAAAACCCTGTACCAGACTTCCTATTTATTCCGCCTAAAATCAAAAGTTATTATCCTCTGTTCTCAATATTTCCCGACCAATCAATAAATAGCGTAATCAGTAACCTTCTGGAGATTCAAATTCTGTAGACAAATTATCGCTTTCTAAAGAAATAAGAAATTCTAACAAATCGTTCTTTTCCCGAGCGTTCATACCAATCGGACTGATAAAGGGACTTTTATTTTCGCTAGAACTTCCCCCCTGGTTGTAAAATTCGATCACATCTTGCAATGTTTTAGCGCTTCCGTTATGCATGTAGGGACCGGTTAAACCCACGTCTCGCAGTCCAGGAGTTTTAAACGCTTTCACATGAAATTTTTCATTAGTAACTTTGCTTCTACCTTTGGCGCTCTCTTTAAATGCGTCTTCAGCAAGACCAATATTATGGAACTGGTGGTCGGTAAAAAAAGGGCCGTTATGGCAAATGGAACATTTAGCTTTGCCAAAAAATAGTTTCATCCCTCTAATAGCTTCTGGACTCATTGCGTCTTCATCACCTTTCCAATAGCGATCATAGGCGCTGGTTTTTGAAACAATAGTCCGTTCAAAAGTTGCGATCGCTTTCGCCAGGTTTTCCGGGGTTATGCTGGGTTCTCCAAAAGCATTTTTAAATAATTCAATATACTTCTGGTCTTCTTTTAACTCCTTTATTAAGCTATTAAGGTCCTGATTCAATTCAACCGGCGATTGAATAGGGGCTAAGGCTTGCTCTTCCAAGGATTGAGCGCGACCGTCCCAAAACTGAGTTTTTGAATATCCGGAGTTAATAATAGTAGGAGAGTTTCGAGCTAATTCTTTATCTTGATGTCCAATCGCTCTTGCTTTGCCATCTGTCCAACCGAACCTAGGTTTATGACATGAACTACAGCTTTTGGTATTATCGCCAGAAAGTTTTTTATCAAAAAACAACTTTTTGCCAAGCTTTTCCTTCGCTTGCGACCAAGGGTTGTCCTTAGGATATTCCATCGGAATTAAAGGTTCGTAAACGCTTGCCTTGGCATATGAAACTGGAATAATAAAAACCGCTAAAGATAAGGCTATAATTATCTTTTTAATTTTTTGTATCTTACAAACATCCATAAACTTTTTGAGAGATTGAATAGTTTTAAATGTATCCATTTTATGCAGTGGAATTTTGCTCATATTAGATTGACATTGATTGTGACATAAATGTAACAGGAAATCTAATATTGATTTCTAAACCATCAAAATAATTCTATCTCCAAAAAAAACATAAAAAAACCCATTCATCTTGTAGGAGGAACAAGATGAATGGGTTTTCTTTGGGAGGCTGGTGAAGGGCTCAATTTCTCCGGCCAAACGAAACGCTACTAACTTTATTTATTTTTTTCCATGTTCTAAAACATCTTCGATGGACTTCCATGAAATACTTCGTTTCCATTGACGCCGTCTTCTAAAACATCTTTATAAATCATATCCCAGTTGCCATCTCCATCCACGTCGAAGGCATAAAACATGGGTTTTTTGCCAGTGAAGTAATAATAATTAGACGGATAACGGTTTACAAAAAACACTAAATTTTCTAAATTTTCATCCCTAATTTTATAAATATTATTATGAGATTCGTAATGCCGTAAAATTACTCTCAGGGTATGGTAATCGGATTTTCCATCTCCGTTTAGATCAAAACTCACGGTGAGCAACCCGTTTGGAGAAACGTTCCAACCAAAGCGATTATCTAATGTTGGCTCTTCAACACAAATCGGAACCGCTGTAGGTTTGGCAAAAACTGTTGCGCTTAATAAAAGCGAGGTAACAATTAAAATTAAAATTTTTGTAATGCGTTTCATAAAACACCTCTTTAGGATTGTGTTTTCCATCTGAAACTAATTACAAATAATGCACACGATATGCCAAATCTAATAATTTCGGAGAGTTTTAAAATAAGAGACCAATAATCAAAGCATTATGTAGAGCTTACAATATAAAAACTATTGTGGAAAATTCCCAAAAAGGGAATTTATTTCATAGCGCCTGTTCATATTTGGGGTTTTTATCTTAAATTTGGGCTGGAAATTTCGTCGGAAAAGATTTGCAAGGATATGAGTCAAGCTTTTTGAGTTTCCAGGTTCTTTGCGAGGGATAAGACTTGTGATTCAATTTTCGAATTCATTTCGGAGAGTTTTACCACATTCGTAGTTAATCCCGATAAGATGATGCTCTTGGGCATTCTTGGAGCGATTGCCGTCTCTGGATCTTGCGCTAGAATCTCTCCACCCACCGCTTTAATATGAGCTGCGCCCTCAGTGCCATCTACCCCCAATCCGGTTAACACAATTCCCAGCGTGTATTTTCCGAAAACCAAAGCGGCTGACCGAAATAGACGGTCTGCCGAGGGCCTCACATAATTTTCTTTGGGCTCCCGATTGAGACGAATGGAAAATGTTTTCGGATCGACAGATAGATGCCTGTCCCCCGGAGCAATATAAACACGGCCCGGTTTAATTTTTTCCCCTTCTTTTGCTAATTCTAGCTTGAGGTTGGTTAACTTTTTAAATTCTAATGCCATATTATTAAGAGAATACTTTGGAGCATGTTGAACTACAAAATAGGCGGCCTTTTCTGATAAATGCCCCGAAAACAATTGAAGCAAAGCTTCATATCCCCCCGTACTGGCGGCAATCACAACAGCCATAAATGGAGGATTTTTCTTTTTCCGTGAAACTTTAATGGTTTCAATTTTGGGTAATGGCTGGGATTTTCGCGCAAGCCCCTCTTTTAAAATAACTAAAAATTCCTTTGGGCGTAGAGGCTTTGAAATAAATTCATCTGCCCCAATTTCAAGAATATTTTTTTTAGCCTGCGATGATTGAATCGCCGTGATCATTATTATGTAAGGATGAAGCGTCAATTCACTTCGGACTCGTTTAATCAGCTCTACCCCATTTATTTTTGGCATCAACCAATCCGTCAACAAAGCGTCATATTTTTTTCCTTTAAGCTTTGTAAACGCCTCTTCCCCGTCAACGGCTTCATCTACTAAATAACAAGGTTCCATATCAAGGATCTGTTTTACCAGTCGTACATTTTGGGGTTGATCGTCTACAATCAAAACTCTTATTTTTTTCATTTAAATACCGGCTATTTAGTAGAATAAATTCTAGACTGGGGTATTCTGCATCAAAAGAAGGTATTTATACTAGCAAAAACTAATCTTTTGTTGTGGATACGGATTCCAATATTTTTAATACTTTTTTCATATCATATTTCTTCAAAAAATAATTTAAACGTTCGACTAACTGTTCTGAGACATTGTTCCTTCTCATTTCTTCAAATAATTCTTCCATTTTTGTTAGGTTATTAATACTTGCGGATTTCATCATCCTTTCATATAAATCTTCTGGCATGGAAAATTGAGTTTCGTCTAATCCTTCCAAATCTGAATTTTTATCCTCTGAAACGCCAACATCTTCATAAACAAATTCAACATTGAGCAATTCATTGAGGCAGTTGAATACTTCTTCCTCTTTAAAAGGTTTCGATATATATTCATGAAAGCCCATGCTTAAATAATTTTCTCTTTTACGGTCTAAGACAGAAGCGGTTATTGCCACTATCTTGACCCGGTCTCTTCCCAGCTCTTCTTGAATTATTTTGAGAGCTTCCTCGCCTCGCATAATTGGCATGCGCAAATCCATGAATACGATATCAGGATGGTCCTCTTTTGTTTTTTCCACTCCCTCTTTACCATTTGTGGCTTCGATTATTTCTAGACCTATTTCTGCGAGTAATTTCGAAAGCACGTCTCGATTTTCTTTGACGTCGTCCACAACCAATGCTTTGGCCCGGTAACCAGGGGCCAAATGAAAGAAGGAATCTTTTGTAGCATTATGGGAATTCACCTTATTTACCGACTGCGGAAGATGTAAGTCGAAATAAAAATGCGATCCCTCATTAACTTTTGACTCCAAAAATAAATCCGCCTCCATAAGTTCCAACTGCTTTTTAACAATAGCCAAACCCAATCCCGTGCCCCCTTTTTTGCCTCCTTCCTCGTCTTGTTGAAACGCTTCAAAAATTTTACTTTGCGCATTAACAGGAATGCCGGTTCCTGTATCGATGACGTTAAAACGATATAAATCTTTCTCTATAGTTGTTATAGTGAATTGGATTATTCCCGAATCGGTAAACTTGATAGCATTTCCCAGAAGGTTGACTAAAACCTGCCGCAACTTAGCCTCATCCCCCCGCACTATCTTTGGACTTGAAAATCCTCTCACCGTCCATTGCAATTCCTTTTGCTTACAACGAAGTTCAAACAAGTTTGAAAGACTGTCGATCAAAGCGCTAAGATCAAAATCCGACAATTTTATTTCCATTTTGCCAGATTCAATTTTGGATATATCCAAAACATCGTTGATCAACGTAAGTAAGTTTTTGCCACTGTTATCGATAGTTCTTATGGCATCTTTGGTATCGTCATCCAGATTTTTTCTCTTGAACAGTATCTGAGAATAACCAAGGATAGCGTTCATTGGGGTGCGGATCTCATGGCTCATATTGGCAAGAAACAAAGATTTCGCCCGATTTGCTTTTTCAGCTTCTTCTTTTGCGGCCAACGTTCTCTTTTCGGCTTGTTTTGTTTTCTCTATTTCATTTTCAAGTTTTCCATGCGCTAATTCGATTTGTTTTGCGCGTAGTTGTTCTTTTTGGGCAAAATAGGTAGCGAACGAAATTATTAACGCCATAAAAATCCCCAAAAAAAGCACCCCTTTAGAATTATAGTTTTGGTGTTTACTGTAAAACTTTGGATCAGGCCACACTTCCAGGCGCCAGTTCACGTCGTAAAAGTTTATAGTCATTTTGTGGAGAAAGAGATCGCGATCTGGCAAAGGAGTAGAGCTTTTTCGAAATATTTCCTCTTCATCGTTATAAATAACGATAGAAACACCATCAAGAAGTTCCTTAGTTAAAATAAAATTAAAGAATTTCTCTAATTGAAATACTCCGCCAATCAAACCCCCAAAATCATCCCCAAAAAAAATAGGGACATAGATTATAAACCCCTTACCTCCTTGGACCAGGTTGATGAGTGGGGTAATACCCAAAACTCTATTCTCTTTAACGCTTTGCAAAGTCCGACGTCTCTTTTCTTCAAATGAAAGATCCAAGTTCACTGCCTTCTCATTACCCTCCAAAGGAACAATCTTCCGGACATGAAATGTTGGATCCACCCACCCAATAGCCTGATAAACTGGATAATGAGTGATATGGAGGTTCATATCGTTCATCCATTCTTCTTCGCGCGGCTCGCCTTGAAATCCCCATCGCGACGTCATTCGTTTTAAAGCGAGTATCTGAGGCTCGATTTTAGACAAAACTTTACTCTTGATATTCTCGGTTCTCAAACGGAGGCTCTGGTTTAAATTGGCTTCTTCTTCTAAAATCAATCCTCTCCAAAGAAAGATGGTTAAAATGACGATCGCTAGACCAAAAAGAAAAGGCAACGCAAATAGTTTCTCCTTTATTTTTTTATCAAAATGGCGGGACTCGGTAAATATTGGGAGCGGTTCTTGGGACGTAACGGGTAATGATTCGCTATATTTTAGCGATGCCTTTTCCGCAAACAAAGAATTATAAGACGCTTCAATTTGTTTTTTATCATTCAGGTTCGCGGTAAAAAACAGCGTGAACAACGTGATGGAACCCAAAAATATTTGTAGCAATAAAAGAGATTCGTTGCCGCTTCGATTTGCGACAAAAGGGCCGTTTCCGCTAATCGTTTCCCAAGTGGCAATTAGAAACACTAAGCCTATCCCTACCATTGTCCCAGGTTCATCCAAACGGAAAGCAAACCAGATGAGGATGGGGAAGGTCAGGAAGACAAGAGGATGGGGAATATCGGTAAACCATTTTCCGAAAACGCCCTCGCATACGACAACTAAAAAAAATAGTAATAAAATGGCTTCTATAATTTGAACTGGTTTTAATCGGAAAGAAAAACGTTTAATCAAAACCAGGAGCATGGGGGCGAAAATCAAAACGCCAATGGTGTCGCCCAGCCACCAGGTGAACCAGTTTTCTAAGAATTTATCCCAGGATGCAATTTCTGCCAGACATAAACTGACAACACCCACACTGGCGCTAACCATACCATTTAACGCTGCCGCAAATATGGCGAACACTATTACCGTAAATACTCTCTCCAAAGGATTATGGGTTCCTGCCAATCGCTTGAAAGCGTAGGAGCCCAATAATGCTCCGGCGCTTGCTCCAAGACCAATGGAGAGTCCCATAGGGAAAAACGAGATAAAAGAAAAGTCTGGGTTATTCTGGAAAGATATCCAGAAAATCATGAAAAACGACCCTAGGAAAATACCGGGCCATAGGGAATATCCTCGCCATAGGATGGCGAAAAGCGCTATACCCGCAGCGGGAAAAACGGCAGTTGCATAACCAGGAGGCAGCGCCAGCTTTGTTCCCAAAATACCGACACAAAAATAACTCACACCCAAATAGAGGCATTCTAAAACAGGTGGTCGAAATTTATTTGGCGTTTTTATTACCATACCAAAACCCCTTATATCGACACATAGACCAGTAACATTCTTATGGGTTTTTCAGCTTTTTTCTCAAGCGCTCAGTAAATGACACTATCTCTCAAATTATAATTTTTCGTTTTGGAATTGGTTTTTATTTATTATATATTAACATACAATCAAAGGACAAAAGAGTCTAGTTAAATCTGCGAAATTCAAATATTTTCACCCATATTTTGGCCTCGAAAAAAATTTTGTACACATTATAAATGTGAGAGTATCGTAAGAAAACTTGGCGGGAGGAAAATCAGTTTTGCGGTATGAAGGAATTGAGTATTTATTCTAGTAAAAACTATTCTTCTTCGCGCACGGAAAATAAAGTTAAGGAAAAAGGAAAATATAAAAAAAGAGGATGGACCGTTAATTAGCTTCTATACTATTAAGAAAATTTAAAATACCTATCAGGTCGTAAACTTTAACAAACTCCTCTAAGTATTTTTTTAATTTTCGTCCGTCTTCGTTCATACTTTCAATTTTGGCCAGTTCCTTGGTCAAGTTAGTAACGTTACCAGAATCGGCCGCCTCCTTTAAAGCTTTCAACGAAGAACTTGGAAGATTGAATTTGGCGTCGTTTTCTATTAACCCTGACAATTTATTTGAAGTTGGAGTCTTCTCCTCCACATAATCAAATTCTGCGTCTAAATGTTTCTTCAACAAAGAAATTAAAACTTCAAATCGAATGGGTTTTAAGATCACTTCATCAAACCCTATTTTCATAAACTCGTCCACCTCATGATTTAAAACAGAAGCGGTCATCGCAATGAATTTAAAAGTTTTCTTTTTAAATTTTTTCTTAATATTTTTAAAAATTTCGATTTCATTGGTTATTGGAATCTTTATATCGAAGAAAACAAAATCTGGCTTATAACTTTCAATCCCATCAAGCGTTTGAGAATAGTCTGCCACCGACAACACCTTCACTCCAATGGAGCTTAATGCCTTGGAAAGAACGTCGCGGTTAACCGCTTTGTTGTCTACTATCAACGCTTTAACTTTTAATTTCTTATTCAATCTTTTGATTGAAAGGTCTTCCCGGTTTTGTTTTGAGTCCCTTTTCGGCGCCTCAGATAAAGGGACCGTCAAAATAAATTTGGAACCCTTTCCCAATTCAGATTCTACCTTTAAATCTCCCCCTAATAACCGAGCCTGCTTTTGAGAAATGGACAAACCCAAACCAGTTCCAGACTTTTTGATTCCTTCAGCGGCTTGTCGAAAGGGATCAAATATACTTTTATGATCTTTTTTTGGAATTCCGGGTCCTGAGTCTATTATTTCAAAACGAAACAAATTGGTTTTAGAAACGCTGGTTTTTAAAGAAACAAATCCATCGTCCGTAAATTTGACGGCATTACTCATTAGATTGATTAATATCTGCCGCAACTTAGTTTCATCCGATCTAATGGAATATTTTTTTTCCAAGTTATCGACAAACAATAATAAGTTTTTATTTTCGCATCTTGGAGCAAAAATAATCGCTATGCTTTTTAAGAGTTCATTGAGTTCAAAGTTTGAGGCGTGAATCTCCATTAAATTCGCCTCGATTTTGGACATATCCAAAACTTCGTCAATGAGTTCTAAAAGATGGTTCCCGCTGGTTGAAATTCCCTGAACGCTATCTTTATCTTCAGGCTCTAAATAATTTTTCTTTAAAAGGACTTGTGAGTACCCAAGAACGGCGTTCAATGGAGTTCGAATTTCGTGACTCATTCTTGATAAAAATTCCGATTTCGCATTGTTGGCAGAGTCGGCCTCTGCCTTAGATTTTTTTAATTCGCGATTGGTTTTTTCTAAATCTTTTGTTCGTTTTTTAACTAATTGTTCGAGGCGGATTTTATTATTTTTTAATTCCTCTTCGGCCTTTTTCCTTTCCGTAATATCTTTAGCGATTAATTGATTACCGCTAAAAACTTTATTAACTTTTTTTGTTTTCTTATTCTCCTTAGATTCATCCCAAGTCGCCGAAGAGCTGATTAAAAAATATAATTTTTTATTCTTTTTGGATAAGGCGCTTTTAGGGTTCACTTTTAACCACACTTCTCGAGCTTTTCCTTTTCGAATTCCAATTCGTTTAAACAACAAATCCTTCAAAATTGTTTTTTCGTCTTCGTCTTCAATATAATCTTTTAACCGCCGCCCTAACATTTGCTGAGATTTATATCCAAGAGCGCTAACGGAAGAATTGGCATAAACGATCAATCCTTCTGGCGACACTCTTAAAATAATGTCGGAAACGGATTGGACAATTTTTTCGTAATTCTGTTGAGTTTGGCGAAGTTCTTTATATCCCTTATCCAATTTTTCCAAATCCCACCCGCTTCGCTTTGAAAGAACTTTCATGATCTCCATCATCACTTTAGGGTGGGGAGAAACGTAACAATCGAAACAATCTTTACTAATTCGTAACAAAGTAGAGACCGAAACCGCCTTAACGCTTGCGGAGCGGGGTTGCGAACTGATTAAAGACAGTTCGCCAATCAACTCGAATGGAGTTCGAAACGCAATATGCTTATTGCTGGTATAGATTTCAAGTTTTCCCTGAAGGAGCACATACATAACGTCCCCTGGATCGCCTTCTTGAAATAAAACGCCATTCTTTGAAAGTTTTACAATTTGGGAATTTTTACAGAGAGCGCTTAAAGCGGATTTGGATAGCAACCCGAATATAGAACTTTTTTTTAATTTTTTAACGGCGGAGTCAATATCCATAGGTTTAAATAAAATCTGGGAGTTTTAGAAGCTAGCTGCATTATAGCTCAACTCGTTAGTCTTTGACTAAGATCTTAAGATTTTATGAGATATCAATGCATAAAAAATTGTCACCATATTGGCACACAAATAAACGGACCGCTCATGTTATTCTCAGTTCGCTCAAGCCTGTGTAAAGTCATTTGAAAGGCGTAAAACACTCCTCACACAGTTAATTCATTACGCCTCGGCAATAATTAAAATTACTCAAAATTATAGTTGGACTCCGTGGGCCTCAATTAAGTTTGAATAAATAAATTTAAATTCAGAATCCCGAAACTCCAATCAATTAGCAAACCCATTCGTTTTTACTTTTATAGGCAACGACAAAATCAAAATGAACTCATTAAAACCAAACAAAATTTTCAGAAATTTTCGTTGGAACGTCGCCGCTCTTTGTGGGGTGTTTTTGTTTTTTTCCGGAGTAAGCTCCGCCCTTGGGGAAATCGTCGCAATCACTCATAAGAAAAACTCTCTATCTTCTTTGACCGTTTTAGATCTCAAAAAGATGTATCAAGGGGAAAAACTGCAATGGGATAATGGGGAGGCAGTTAAATTATTTTTACCGCGATCGAACTGCGAAGAAATGGAATTTGTTATTAAAAAAATTTTTAGATTCAAATCCCAGGTACAAATTGCAAAATATTATATTAAAGCCACTCTTCAAAGAAAGTGGGCTAAACTTCCAGAAACTGCAAACGGAACGACTGACTCTATAAGTAAAGTCGCGCACAATGCAGGTGGAATAGCGTTCATTGATTTAAGTAAAGTGAAGAATAACGAAAATATTAAATTAATTAATGTCGTCTCCATCGAAGGGCTATAAACTCCACTCGTTATCTGTTGGACAATTATCTATCTTCTTGGCGAAAAAAATAACCCACCGACCCTCTTCATCAATTAAATTTTTAGTTCAAAATTATCCATCAACCATTGGGCTGGCGGGTTTGCAATTTTGCGTACGCTAGAAATAATCCAAAAGTCCTCCTTTATATCCGGAAGAGGCCCTAAATTAATCAACTTTTTTTCTTTGACTAATTCAAGCCCGGCAAACTCCGGTAACGGCACTAACCCTAACCCCTCAATACCCAAAATCTTTTGAACGCTCGTGTCTTGGGTTTCAATAGTTCGGTCAATTGTAATATTGTTAATCCTAAAATAATGATCCAAGTCGTGACGTAGCTTGCTGTGCAATGTGGGCAGGATGAATGGCTGAGATTGCAACGCCTTTGGAAAATTGCCTTTTAAATGACGAAAGCGCTTGGTTCCAAAAATGGCGATGGGAGCGCTCACCAATAGCTTGGAAGTGAAGTTTCCTTCATCTCCTATATGAGGAGGAAAGTTGGAAAGAACCAAATCAATTCGATTCGCAGTGAGTTCTCTAAACAAATAATCCGCCGTCCCCTCTAAAACGGTTATCGTGCATTTTTCTCCATCTTGCGCAAAATTAACCAATTGTTGAATCAGTCTTTTAGGCAAGCTCTCTAAGGCGCCAATTTGCACATGCGAACGCTTGGAAAATTTTTTACTTTCTATAACCTCTAGCAACTCGTCGCCAAGGGAAAAAATTTGATTGGCATATTCCAGAGCGACCTGCCCCGCTTCCGTAATGAAAAGTTTTTTGTTTTTACGCTCAAATAACTGCGTATCCAAAATTTCTTCCAAGGACTTTAATTGAGCGCTCAAAGTCGGCTGACCTAATCTTAGTTTTTTAGACGCTTCGGCAATACTTCCTTCATTAGCTATCGCTTGAAAATAATAAAGGTGATGATAATTTAGTAATCGCATAAAGGTCCTCTCTTTATTTTTTTCAAGTAAAACACAATTATTTACAAATAATTCGCTATAAGCGAATTAATATATTAAATTAAATCATTATATTCTAATTATTTACAACACTATAATATAGACATATAACATACAAAGTTCCTTTAATCTCCCCCCTCCTTTCTTATGACGCAAATAATCCGCACAAAACATAATTCGCTAAAAACAAATAATATCACAAAATTTTTCTAATTTATAAAATTATTACTCTATAGGACAATAATTAGTAGTAGAAAGTACTATTCGAAATTAATCAAAGCATTTACCTAGGAATAAAATATTTTAAGCTGGGAATGTCGAGCCAAGATACCTTTGGCCTAGCAAGAAGAAAACTAACTATCCGGCTCAAAATATTGTTTTAGCTTTACTCCTCCAAGAAAGCCTGTTGTCCCTACTTAGGACACAGGCTTTTTCTTTTTCATTCTCGAAATAATTGTCTAATTTTAAGTGGGGGGGAGTGGATGGTATATCGGCAATGAAAGAGCTAAAAACGTTTAAAGAAACCTGCAAAACTCCTGTCATCGCCATTAGCGCCAACGCTTTAGAATCTGATATTAAAAAAGCTCTACTCGAAGGGTTTGTAGACTATATTACGAAACCACTTGATGTTGAATTGTCTTTTCGATTTCTATTGGAGCCAGTCGGATCTCCAACGCCGATTAGAAGCTTTTCGTTTTTTTTTGGCTTCTTTAATCTTCAGTTTTTTCTTGAGGGAAGGTTTCATATAAAAACGTCTACGTTTAAGTTCTCTAAATAAACCTTCCTTGATGATTTGGCGTTTTAAAAGTTTTAACGCAAGGTCAATCTTATTTTGATAAACAAGTACTTGCAAGATAAGACCTCCAGGTTTTAAGGTAATGAAACTTCGACTTTTTCCTCGTCTTCAGAAGATTTTGCTGGCGGTCTTCCCGGCTTCTTTTTGTTTTTCATAAAAAGGTAGGGGGATTCCAATTGCTCTTTTGACCGGATATTTAACTTTTCTTCTGAGATAACTTCTTTCAAAACTCCGGAACTATCGTAAACCTTAACTTCGTGCATAAAATTTCCTCGATTTAATGAATGTTGCCCCTTGGGTAATGGGCAAAAAAAAAGCCACTCCAAAAAGGAGTAGCGAATATATAGAGCCCTTTACGACTTTTCAGATCTTGCCTCGATAGATTTCAAGGAAAGACATCAATAGGCTACCATTGCCGGTTAAAATTACAAGAAGTTTAAAATTATAATTTTTTAATCTTTCTATTTGGATAAACTATTACAAAATAGAGAAATCAACTATTTATTTAGCTTTCGCTATTTTTTAATTCTCAATCGCCATCGGTATTTTGATAAAAAAATTGGCTCCTTCGCCTAAGGCGCTTTTAACTCCCAAAGTTCCGTTATGAGCGTCTACCATTTTTTTCGCAATTGCTAATCCCAATCCTGTACTGGACTCCCCTCCTGTAGGCTTAGCGCTTAATTTCTGAAAGTGTTGAAACATCTTGCTTTGATCTTCTTGGGAAATACCCGGACCTTCATCGCGGATATTCACGGTGCAAAGATTTTCTTCTTTCTCCAAAGTAATATGAATCCGCTTTCCAACAGGAGAAAACTTGATGGCGTTGGTAATCAAGTTATCCAACACCTGGCCAATCCGATTAGGGTCGAACTGAAATTCTGGAATATCTTCTAAATTGGATTTAAGGATAATATTTTTTTTCCCAGCGGGAGCTTCATAAAGCCTAATTCGCGTCTCAACCAAACGTTTTAAAGAACTATTTATATATTTGAGTTGTAGTTTGCCACTCTCAATCACCGAAACATTGAGAAGCTCGTTCACTAGATTCAACATTTGTTTGCTCACTGAACAAATGGTATCAAGATATTCGTCCCGCTCTTCTTTAGACAAATCATCAATATCTTCCTTGAGCATTTCTGAAAACCCCATAATAGACGACAGCGGATTGCGCAAATCATGCGAGGCCATTCCAAGGAATTGGTTTTTTATATCGTTCAATTCTTCTAATTCTAAATTTTTTTGTTTAAGATTTTTTTTAAACCTTTCCAAGTTGATATGGGTTTCGATCCGAGCATTGACTTCATCGTGGTTAAATGGCTTTGTGATATAATCCACTCCTCCAACTTCAAAGCCTTTGACGATATCTTCTGTTTGATTATTAGCGGTTAAAAAAATGACGGGAATATCTCGTGTCAATTCGTCGGCTTTTATTCTTCGACAAGTTTCGTAACCGTCTATCCCTGGCATCATGATATCCAATAATATGAGATGGGGTAATTCCGATTTGCTCAAAATTATTAAAGCGGTCTCTCCATTGGGAGCGACTTGAATCATATAACCTTTGGGTTCCAGCGCCTTACTAAGAACACCGAGGTTTACAGGATTATCGTCCACAATTAAAATTCTAGTTTCTATATTATTGTTTTCACTCATGAGTTATTTTTTTAAAATTTATCCATTTTTTTTGAGAACGTTTTTGCAAGATAATAATAACACTGAACTATTGAAATGCCCGACCTCTTTATAAAGATAGAATATCCGCCACAAAATATCAATTTAGACTTTCCCAACTTACAAGAGTCAGACGATGGCTAGAAGAATAAAAAGGAAGTTATTTTTCTTTGAAGAATCGTTTCATACGTTCTTTGAAGTCCGTTTTCATGCAACCTTGAGTTTCCATACTCGGAGCATCTTTTTCTAAAATTTGAGTCAGGTACCTGAGGGTTTTCAATTGGATTTTATATTCCCGGCAATGCTCACAGAGCGCTAAATGAAATCCTACCTTCAACCATTTCAAAGCAGAAACCGATCGATCCATATTTTCTGATATGTTCTTGGATGTGTCGATGCATTTAGATCTCATCAATTCGAGAGTGAGGTCTCGTAATTTTTTTTTCGTTTCTCGCATCTTTTTAGCCACCTTAAAGTAGCTTCGCTGTACATTTACCAAACTATCCGCTAAGAAAGAGGCCAACCACTGGAGGTTAACCTCTTCTTATACAAAGCGGTTCTAGCGAAGATCAAAACTGCTATTTATGAATGGAATTTTTTTAATTTTTAAAATTCCATTTTTAGCAATAATTGATCCTTTCGATTGAAAGGGCGTTAATTCATTTATTTTTGCTCTACAACCTGGCCTCGCATGGACCCAATAATTCCAAGAAGCTCTTCTTTTTCAGCGGCTGGAACTTTGAATTTATCGAGTGTTGCCACTAAGTGCCCTGCAACCACATCGAAATTGTCGTTACCGACTCCCATACCTTGATGCGCAGTTGTCATAGCCCGTCCCAAATAACTACAGGGTCCACCGGTGGCAGAACAAACAAGCGAGGTATTTAACTCCTTAAACCTATCGCGCGTGTCCGTACTCAAAGCGCCAAAAAAAGGAGCCAACTTCTTGTCCGAAAAAAGACGCTCGGCAAATTCATTAACCACAGCGCTAATAGCGTCATAGCCACCTAGGCGTTTGTATAAACTATCCTCTTCGGCAGCGCTCTTTACCGGGACGCTAAATACTGAAATGCACACCATCAATATTATGGCGAGACCTGTCGCCAGACTGTTCGCATACCTATACATAAAATTCTCCTTGTTAGATTTATATTCAAACACTCTAGGCATTAGTGTGGCGTTATCTCGTTTTCTTACAGATTTAATTTATTTCCTCTGGGAATGACTTTTAAGACACTTGAATCGATGGGATCGAATGAGGGGTGAAAGTTTGCGCTTGGTAGCTGGAAGGAATTTTAGATCTGTTATTTATTTTTGAGGAGTTGTTTCATACGTTCTTTGGATTCCGTCTTCATGCGCCCCTGGGTTTCCATATTCGGAGCTTCTTTTTCTAAAGTTTGAGTCAAATGCCTGAGGGTTTTCAATTGAGTTTTATATTCTCGACAATGTTCGCAAAGAGCTAAATGAAATCCTATTTTTAACCACGTCGAAGCAGAAATAGACCGGTCCATATTTTCCGATATTCGTTTGGACGTATCGGTGCAGTTCGACTTCATCAAATCAAGAATAGAGTCAAATAATTTTCTCTTTAAGGAATTAGGCATTGGGTTTTCTTTCTAACAAATGCTCTTCCAAACATTTTTTGAGTTGATTCCGAGTTCGGTGCAGCATGACGAAAAAATTGTTCGAGGAAATACCTAATTCAGAACAAATCTTTTCAGAATCCATTCGCTCTATTTCCCGGAGGACAAAAAGCTTACGAAACTTATCCGAAAGTTTGTCCATACAACTTGAAAGTATCTGAAGAATCTGCTTATCCTCGACCGACTTTTCTGGATTAACCCCCCAATTGAAGGGAAGCGCCAACCAATGCCCTTTCCCATCAAAATCTGACTCGCAGGGATCTTGGTCATCATCAACGCTCAAATCGTACGTTTGATTTTTCTTAATCTCTCGATAATGGTCAAGAATTTTAAATTTTAAAATTCCAAATAGCCATGTTTTTTCAGATGATCGACCGGCAAACGTCTCTTTCGACTTGAGAGCGGCTAGAAACGTATTTTGAACTATTTCTTCGGCGTGTTCTTCGTCTTTAACGCGGAGCAAAGTATACCGGAACATAGAATCGCCGTATTTATCCACCCATTGATCGCTATCAATTTGCTCCTCGCTCATAATAACTACTTCCTTGAAATGTTAACGAAATCTTATTGTGGCAAAGATATATATTGTAATAAAAAAGGTATTACCAGAGTTCGTAAAGAAAGACTGCCAACTGGATCTATCTTGCAATGGATACTATCACAAGGTCAAGGAAGGCTGCCAATAGGTTTTTATATTTAGCGAAAACAATTTACTTCATTGGAATCCTACAGGTGGGTTTTATTCTTTCGTGGCTTGTCGTGCCATTTAAAAATGATACTTCACCAGCTGCGCCGGACACGTTGCCAGCCTCCAAAGCAAGTGGCTAATTATTTCACTCTGGACGAGTGAAGAAAATGGCTAATCCAGGTCTTCTAAAATTTTATCAACTTCATCCAAGAAGTTCGAGATGCTAATGGGTTTGGTGATGTAGGAATGAAAACCTAGTTTTAGCGCTTCGTTGATCTCGTTCTTCATTGCATTAGCGCTAACGGCGAGCACTGGGATGTGTTTGGTTCTTTCATCGCTTTTTAGTCGTTTAATGATCTCCTTGCCATCCATTCCTGGCAAATTGATATCCAACAAAATCAAATCTGGAATACTTTCAAAGATTAACTCTAAACCGGTGTCTCCTCTTTCCGAATACAAGAGCTCAATTTGAGGTCGAAAATCTAAACTTTTTTTGACCAAATCGATATTGATTTGATTGTCTTCTATATAAATGACAAGGTATTTTTTTTCGTCCTTAACCGTTTCTTCAACTTGGGAAACGTCTTTTATCGGAGCTTCATTGTCGGCTGGTTTTTGTCCTTCCGGCAAGTTAATAGTAAAACAACTGCCCTTGTCTTGGACGTATTCATATTCAAGGGATCCTCCCATTAACTCGGTTAATCTTTTGGTTATGGTAAGACCCAAACCGGTGCCTTCAACGGTACTGGCGTCTAGCCCTAATCGATCAAAGGGCACAAACATAGACTTTTGTTTTTCGGGAGAAATTCCAAGGCCGGTATCCCACACCTTAATGCAAATTTGACCGCTGGGCTTTCTTTCCGCTTCCACAGTTATCGAACCGTTTTCCAAATTATATTTTACGGCGTTGGATAAAAGGTTGAGTAAAATTTGCTTAAACCGAGTGGCGTCGGCAAACACATAATTTTCAGAATCTTGCGAAAACTTTTTTATGATATTAATGTTACGCTCGTCCGCTCTGCCTTTAATCAATAAAATTGCGTCGTTTATATTGAAGTTTACGCCAACGTTTTCCAATGACAATTCGAGTTTATTGGCCTCAATCTTGGATAAGTCGAGCACTTGATTGATGAGCGCCAGTAAATGGTTGCCGGCCACTATAATTTCGTCAACATTTTCCTTTTGCCAAGGCGTTAATGAGTCTTTTTTACTCATTTGCAATAATTGCCCAAACCCTAAAATGGCATTCATTGGGGTCCGCAGCTCATGGCTCATTTGAGATAGGAAATCGGATTTAACTGAATTGGCTTTTTCAGCCGTGTTTTTGGCCTCCACCAGCTCTTCTTCGGCTTTTTTCCTTTCGGTGATATCGATTGAATAAACGTTTAGGTAATCTTTCTCTTTTACATAAATGAATTGAAGCGCTATCACCCTGCCCTGCTTTTCCAACTCCATCTCTTCATGGGCCTTTTTTGCAAAAACGTTTTCGCCGACTTTTCGCAACGTTTCGGGAATCAATTCGCCAACAACACAGTTCCATTCGCTAAGGACATCCAGCGCCGATTGATTGGCGTAAAGCAATTTCATGTCACGATCAATGCGCAATACAGGATCGGGACTTTCGGATGGGAATGTCGATAAGTCGTTAATCTCATCACTTTGCGATTTCACTTGGTCGTTTAATTGCGTATTCTTTTGATGGATCAACAGATAAAGCTCGGCGCTTTCCACCATATCCGCCGCGTTCTGGATGAGAACGGAAGCTAGCTTTAGCTTTTCTTTAAAACAAAAAGTATTGTCGCCTCCTAAAATCCCAGCAAACATTCCGCGCACTCTGGATTTAGTCGCCAATACATGTAAGATTAGCTCCTTACCGGTAGATTTATCTTTCACGATTACAGGTTCGGTATGAGCTAATGCCCAGGCAAATTTTCCTTCTTCGGCTGCGAAATCGACAAATTCGTCAATTTGATCTTTATGGGAGGTGGGCTCACAAAAAGTAACGATAAAATCGTTATCCTCTTCGTCAACCGTATAAAAAGCTAACGCGTCAAAGTTTAGGATTTGGGTTAGGCTTTTTTGGGTCTTATCAAATATATAGTTTAAATCGTGGGTTTGATCTTTGTTTCCATGAAACCCGGTAAAGGAAGTCAAAAGATCGATCGAAAACGTTTGTAACTTACAAACTTCTTCCAGAAATCGAATGCGATGGATCGCTTTATTTTTTTCTTCGGGTTTATCGTTCATCACTAGCCCATAAAAACGTCGACGGTTTCGGAGAATTGAGAATTCACTTGCTGAAAAATAGCGGGCAATAGATCCATTGGCAATCCTAAAAGTTCCCAGGTTTTCGGTTCTATTTTTGGAATAAACTTTTCGCCGCTATTGCCAAGCCCAAGGATTTTAGCAATGACGCTTCCAAGATGAATAATAGCCGTCTCATCTGGAAAAGTTTTGGCTTCTAAAGGATTGAGATGAAACTTCACCGCTTCGATTTGCGATTCTGATAAGTTCCAGGCTTTTAAAAATTTGGCGCCAAGGTAGGCATGGTCCCATCCAAATTGTTTTTTTTCAATATCGCAGAGTAATTCTTTTTCCTCGCCGTAAGATTCTAATATTTTTTCCACTTCATTTTCAAAATTGGCAAAAATAATGAGCCG
This sequence comes from uncultured Nitrospinota bacterium, assembly GCA_964570665.1. Taxonomy (GTDB): domain Bacteria; phylum Nitrospinota; class Nitrospinia; order Nitrospinales; family JAJDAT01; genus JAJDAT01. The sequence continues at coordinate 117,730 of CAZMZH010000012.1, forward strand.
GCCCACTTCGTGTAACATTCCCGCAATGTAAAGTCTTTCGGGATTTTCCATACGTTTGTATACGGCAATAATCCGACAAGCGATTCCTGCGGCAATGCTATGCTTCCAAAAAGATTCCATCGAAATGGAACTTTGATTCATCCCTTTAAACGCGTCGATAACATAAGTGCCCAGGGCTAAATCTCTCAGCTGATCGGAACCGATTACCGAAACGGCGTGAGTGATGGTGTCTACCTTTTCCGTAAACCCAAAAAAACTACTGTTCGCAATCTTCAGTAATCGAGCCGTTAAGCTAACGTCTTGACTGATAACTTCAGCCACATCCTGAAAAGTAGTCTCAGGATCGTTAACCACTTGGTTGATCTTATGAAAAATGGTCGGTAGCGAAAAAAGCTTGGTTGAATCGCTAACGATGCTTTCTATATCAAACGACATCAAAGTCCTCTACATCGGGAGCGTTTTTAACGTTATAACAGACGGCAATTCGAAATAGTTCGCGCATAAAAGGCTGTTCGGTATCGTTAAATTTAAACAAATCCAAACATCGTTCCTCCGCCTCTTGGATCGTCGCTTCTGGAATCACAATAGGAAACGAATATTTATTTTCTCTTCTTCGTTTTTCTGGGGAGTCGTCGTCGGCTGACTGCCTATCGTCTTTAATAAAAACTTGGCTGATGCCCCATTTTTTAAAAATTTTGGCGTGTTTTAATAAAACTTCCTGATCGGCGGGTAACAAAACGCGACCGTTGAGATCTTTCACGTCTTTGGCCAAAATCATTCCGGGCCGAATATTTTTGACGCTTAACTTGACCATAGGATAACTCTATATGTATAAGTTTGTTTCGTTAAACTATATTATATACATACAGCGCTAATTTACTAATGTAAAATCGCGTAACTCCTGAAAAAATCAGCTTTTTCCTAATCTTAAAATTACACTGAAATCAATTCATCAAGTACCGCACATCTATTATAAAAACAACTTCAGTCGGTCAAAATAGTTGAATTTTGCAAAGTTATCAGCTTACTCAAGCGCTTATTCATAATTATTTAAAAGATGAGACCACCATTAAAAAATTCAACTTAAATCATAAAAGGTGGTTTTAATATTTTTTATTAAATGTATTAAAAAATTTTCCTGATCGACTAAGGCAAGAACTTCCATTTAAGTTATTTTATTTGGACGCGAAATTGGCTTTTTTAATAGTATTATTTACAAAATTGAGCTACAATATTTTTGGGGTACAGTATAAATGGCCAAAAACCAGGAAAAATGCCTTTAAAAATAAATAACTTAATTTGTGAAAATTTTGAAAGCGGTCATTTTTCATCATCCCCTTAAGTTAATTATTGGAGGAGGTCTGGAAATATCATTTGTGTAGAAACTTTTTTAGAAGAACTATTAAAAGCAGTTTGTTTGTACCACCCGTTCTTTGGTGGTTCCTCCTAAAAGATCTCGCTAGAAAATTTTTAAGACCTAATCAATTTAAAATCGGGAGAATTGTACTTAGTTAATTTAGATGGATTTTCCCAAAGTATTTTTAGGAGTATTTAGATGTTAGAAGGAAAAGTTAAGTGGTTTAATGATAGTAAAGGTTATGGTTTTATCGAATCTAGCGAAGGCGAAGATTGTTTTGTTCATTTTTCAGCGATCCAGGGAGATGGCTTCAAAACTTTGAAAGAAGGTCAAGCTGTAAAATTTGAAAGAACTATTGGGCAAAAAGGTCCTCAGGCTTCAAACGTAACAGTCCTATAATAAAAATCAACCAAAGCGGCGAGCTCCACACTCGCTGCTTTGGTTGAGTATACTTCCTTCAGTAGCGCCACTTTTTATCCTTATTTTTATACCCCCAAGCATTTTGTCTTATTTTTAAGACAATGCCCTCGCCCAACTTCAAAGTTTTAGAGCTTCTCTATTTTTACTCTTCCAAACGTTCAAACTCGTTAAATTTATAACTGCTCGGCCATAGTATATAATTAACGATTCATTTGCCTCGTTATATAATTGCAGGCGTTTTTTCAACATCCATTCGACCTTTGAATATCGCTATGAAAAAAGAAACTTTAAAGGAATGCCGCCTGCATTTCGCAAAAACCGCCAACCAACAAGTCTGGAAACTATTAGATAAACGCGGCCGTAGCAAAGAAGAAAACGAACTCATGATCCACTCCGCTCACGCCTCCTGTTACCATTGGTTGGAAGTCGGAACTAGAATCCATAACCAGCGCAGTCATTGGTTGCTTTCCAGAGTTTATACGGTAACCAAAGACGGACCCAACGCATTAAAACACGCGAAAAAGTGTTTGGAATTAACTCAAAAATATCCAAAAGAAATGAAAGACTTCGATGTCGCTTATGCATACGAAGCTGTGGCGCGGGCAAATTTTTTAAATAGGCAATCGGTTTATGGGAAAAAATATTTGGCTATCGCGCAACAGAAGGGAGATAAAATAAAAAACCCAGAAGATAAAGCTTTATTCTTAAAAGACCTTAATTTTAAAAATTAAACCGAAACGCTTCAAAACGATTTAATCGTATAACTTTCCAGATCGTCTTTAATACGTTCCAACATTCCTTGCAATCCCCTGGCGTCCTTACTGTCTTTACTAATATCGGTGATTTTTTCATTGGATCTTCCGGGGTTAGAAATTCGATACACAGACGCCATTATACGCATACCAAATGCCGTTTTAGCGAGTTTAAATCGAACCCTGCCTTCCTGTGCGCCTCCCCTTGTTTTAGTGCGTTTTGCAAATTCAACGATAGGCGCCTTAACGAGTTTTACTTCGTAACCTTTCCTTCTCATTGCCATGACAAGATTCTCAAGCAAACTTGCTTTAGAGCCCTTGCGAATCGTCACCTCGGGTCTTCCGCTATTAGTATCAACATATTCTACTTTTTTTAAGCATCCGAAAAACAAAACTAACAATAGAACAAAAACTAAACCACGAATCGCTCGGAACATTGACGGGTTCTCCTTTATCGCTAATCTTGATTTCATTCTAACCCAAAAGTTTAAAGATTTATAACTTGAATGGTAATTACATTTAATAGAAAATCATAAATGCGAAAACAACTTTAAACATGACGACATTTTTTACAAGAAGCCTCCAGGCAAACCGGAGTAAAAACATAAAATGATGGGAGACGAAGACGTTTTTGATAAATACGGCGACACGCCATTGCATTTTTCACACTACTACAATTTTTTGTTCATTTTTAAAAGCGAAGTTCTTGAAAATGGCGATCAAATATTTCTACAACTGGGCGGCAATATGGAAAAGGTTTCGGCGATGGTGGTGGATGTCAACGATCCCATGACCTTAGATGAAAATGGAGAGGACGAAGTCGCTTTTATCAAGAATCAGGCGAAAGAAGTTATCTGGAAACAAGAACCTGAAGAGGAAGAATCTATTTAATTGCAGTACCCACAGCTACAAGCCAAAAGTCCATTGAACCGCAAAGACGCTGAGAGCGCAGAGAAAGACGGATAAAAGGATTTCGCCTTACAGGACGAAATTTATTGAATCGAGGCGAGATCCTTCCTCGGCCTTAACAGGCCTCATCAGGATGACAGCGCTGTAAGTATTCTATAAATCATATCTACTTTTTATTTAAGGTATATCCTAGAACCATAAGACCAAATAAAACCTAATCTAAATCCATCCCCACGACTTGTCATCCTGCTATGAAACAGACGCAGTCAAGTTGATTTTTTAAAAGATTTAAAATCTGTAG
>CAZMZH010000013.1:0-113797 GCA_964570665.1 uncultured Nitrospinota bacterium
ATATTTCTTGATCTTCTTAGGATCATTGGACAATTCGATTCGATCTACGGGTTGATTCTCGCCTTCAGGTAATACCACTATTGCTAAAAGGTCTTGATGGTAATCGATGCCTACATAAGCTATCTTATTCATGGACGATCTCCTTCTTTATCGTGTTAATTATAAAAACTCGCATTTCTATAAATAACACCTTTAGAGGTTGATCGTCTGTTTCATATTATCTGACGCGCAGTTTTTCGCGAGGAAGAATCTCGCTTCGATTCCAACAGTCATTTCGAGCAATTAAACTGTCATCTCGACCGAAGTGGAGAGATCTCGCCGGTCCGTAGGATCGCACGCTACCTTATAACCTTTCAGCCTTTTTCGGAGCTTGTCGAAGGGGCCAATCAAAAAGGAAAAACTGTTTTCAAATGTTTTCTATATCAGATATCGATATATTTTATAATAAGACGTAGATATTACGGATTACCATTAGGAGATTTAAATGTTACCCAAGAAACGACCGCCAACCCATCCCGGAGAAATGCTTTTAAAAGAATTTTTAGAACCTATGCAATTATCTCAAATAAATTTAGCCAAGCATCTAAACTGGCCCTATGCAAGATTGAATGAAATAATAAATGGAAAGCGAGGAGTGTCTCCAGATTCGGCATTATCGTTAGGAGAAGCATTCGAAACCGGGCCGGAGTTTTGGTTGAATTTACAAAAAAATTGGGATCTCTGGCATAGCATGCAGAATCACCGATCAATTTCTTCCCTAAAAGTTAAATCTTTGAGTTAAGACTCTCGAAGGGTCGCCTCGACCAAAACAGTCCTTCCGACCTTTTATATTGTCACATTGAGGTTCTCGAAATGCGACCACCTTTTTCTGTGCCCTGCGGAGATTGTCCTGAGTCTGTCGAAAGAGCCACAAAAGCCTTTTGCAACGAATTCATCCACTATTTTTTGCGTTTTTTCTTTGTCGCTAATAGTCTTTGATGCAGCATATCAGCTTCTTCAGTCAATGTAGTTTCCAATTCCGCGATCCTATTCGGCAAATCCATCTGCCCATGTTTTATCGTCAAAACTAAAAGGAAATCTTTCAACTCAACACAAACTAAAAAATGTTCGCGTACTCGGTAAAATTTAAAGTGGGAGAAAATTTGGGATTTTTGCCGTAACAAGTCCGGCTTTTCTTGCAATAGAGATAATGCGGATTGGATGTCCTCAAGATAGCGGTCCGCTATTTTTTTTCCAAAAGTTTGAATAGAATATCGTTCAATTTCTTGAAGATCATAATGAGCTCTATCCGTAAGCCTTATTTCTATCATTTACGGTTTTTAAATTGCGCCATATCTTTTTTCAGATCGCCTGAAAACTTTGTCGTTCGGCCAGTTATTGCGTCTTGATATCCTTCAAGAATTCCGGCTCGTAGATCGGCGGCTTCCATGCGTTGTTTCTTCTCGCGCAAGACATCCCTCATAAATTCCGTGGGCGTTGCGTAGAGTGTCCCATCTCCACAGTTTCGATCAATGAATGCCCGGAGTTCATCGGTCAACGTTAAGTTTAAACTGCTACTCATAGTTTTTTCTCCCACTTGTTTTGTACTCTATTATGAGATTTACGCCAATAAATGTCAATATTCGATGAAATAACCTCTATTTGATCTTGTGCTGAGCTCTGTAGGAGTGAACCAAGACCACTTTGCTTTTAGGTTTTGAAGAGTGTAGTAGAAAAAATATAACGTTGGCAAAAACAGCCCCCATGACCCGTCATTCTGACACGCAGTTTTTCGCGAGGAAGAATCTCGCCTCGACCTAATAGTCATTTCGAGCAATTAAACTGTCATCTCGACCGAAGTGGAGAGATCTCGCCGGTCCGAAGGATCGCACGCTACATTAGCCTGCCGAAGCGCGACCACTTTGCTTTTAGGTTTTGAAGAGTGCATGTAGAATATAATATAACGTTGTCAAAACCAGCCCCCATGACCCGTCATTCTGACGCGCAGTTTTTCGCGAGGAAGAATCTCGCAATGCTTTCTTTGCGTTCGGAGCTTGTGCTGAGCTTAGTCGAAGTACGCCCTCTGCGGTTCACGAATTTTTAATTTATAGCAAAATTCGAAGTTTATACTGAGCTTGCCGAAGTACTTGCCGAAGGGGCCCGCCCTGGCTCACCGACTCTCACGAATCCAGAATAAGTACTTCAATTTCTTTAACCTTTCGTAACTCTTTATCGTTACAAATAAAACCAGTAGCCTCGGCATGAATTGCAGATGACAACAGGATCGCGTCCGGAGTTTTTATTTTATATTTGGCTCTAAGGTGTGCGCCCAGATCGGCAATTTCTTTGGATAAATCCACCCGATTTAAGTTAAGGATTATTAAGAACGCCGTTCATTTTTAATATAACCCTTCGGATATAAACTTTTGCCTTTGCCTAATAGAGCTTTAGCGTAATTGGTGGGTTTAGACATGATGAGAGTGGTTTGACCTTTGACGACAACTAAAAGTTCATCGCCGCCTTTGACCTTCATCGCCTCGCGAGCTTCTTTTGGCAGAACAATTTGATTTTTAGAGGAAAGCTTTTGCGATTTCATAATGCTTTTATTTATCACAATTAGTAAAGCGATCCAATTAATTGTTATGGTGAGCCCTAAAATTGTCACATTGAGGTTCTCGAAGGGTCGCCGCACGCTACCTTATTCCCTTCAGCCTTATTCTTTGCGTTCTCGGCGTCTTTGCGGTGAAAGCAGTTTAGTCTGTGGCCTTTTGTCGCCCAAAAGCGTTTAAACAAAAACCACCTCTTGCAAAGAATCTCCATCGCGGCGTTTAGCAGCCTGAACGGTAACTTTTCTATCCAATTTATTGAGGAAACGAAACAAACGTCCTTCCCCAAACAAATGATACTTACCGGTCGTCAATTTAGAAACCTCCGCCTGATCGATCCCAAGAAGATCGGAAATCTCGCGTTGCTTCAATTTTCTTTCCTTCAAAATCATAAGAACAGGATGACCCAATTGAGCGCGAGTCAATAGTTCGTCGGCTCCGTCAAGCTCAAGGTCGGCAAAACTATTTGCGCTACCGACTTCATTTTTATCCATTTTTTTCAAAAGTTTTTATCTTAGTCCATAAAAAGAATAAAGACCATTTAATCAAGTTGTTAATATGCTATCAACTCTTATATGTGTATGTAATTTTCTGTATATACATACGAAATACGGAATAAGATGTTGACAGAAGTTTTATAAGGATATATTATTCACAAATCCGATAAAGTCATTCTGTGAGAAATCTGTTTAAACAGTTAAGGTTATGGAACCCAAAAACCATTCAAATCTTGAATTTGAAATCGCAAAAATCAATTTGCAAATCAAAGAAATTGAATCGAAAAAGAGGGAAATAGCTACAAGGGTTATTGATCTAGATGAACAGATTAAACAAATGAAAGATATTAAGGAGTTTTTGAACTCTCAAAGGGAGAACGAGTTGGACAATAGGACCATTTTGGATCATGTAATCGAAATTTTAAAAAAGGAAATGGGACCTTTACATATTTCCTCCCTTTTACATCACTTGCAGGAAAGAAAAAACCAGGGCGTTAAGCGTTCAACTCTCGAATCAATTCTCGTCAAGGGCATTAAAGATCCTGCATGTGGGTTTATCCGAGTTGAGCCAGGAGTTTATCAAGCTAAAAATGATGATGGCTGAGTTTTGATACTCGCGAAAATTTAGTGGAAAGTATTAGTCATGCCAAATGGTGATGAAAATAATAAATTCTCTGACGACCAAATAATACGTATTAGGAAGTTACTTTTAGCATACAAAAATCTGAAAGACTTATTTTGGAGTGAATTGGCAAAAAGAATCCTTTGCTTTGCCGGTATTCCTCCGGAAGCTTTCAAGTCATCTGAACTTGACCAGGAAGATCTGTGGTTGGCAATTGGAGAAGATTTGAAGAAGTTTGTTGAAATGGATATTAATCAGACAATATCCCAAACTAATGCCATATTTACCAATGAAACTTGGGCTACCATTCAAGCTTTTTTAAAAAGCGAAGGTTTTGGGGAAAACTTTTTTTTAAAGGAGCAAAAACAGGATGGCTTTTGGGATCGCTTTTGGGATTATTTTTGGAGGTTATTGGAAGCTTTTCCCTATGTGGGAAATTTAATAAAGGAAAGTAGAAAAATATATAAAGAATCAAAATGTCGAATGACGGAGGTTAGGAAATAAAAAAAATACTTGGATCCTTTATGCCTCTTAAATAAAGTTTAGTTTCCTACCCGCGTTGCTTTGTCCAACTCGACTGCAAACATGTTTGACCTACTAACCTGAAGTTGATTTCCCTTTTTTTAACCATTGTTTTTTAAGTATACTTTTTTAGATAGAATTTATATTAATTCCTAAATTTTTTAAAGCTATCCTAAAACTATTTAATTTCTTTATTCCATCTCTAAATGCATGTTGGCATTCGATATATTTTTTATGAGCTTGCTTAGGGTTTCTGGGTGTGTGATGTGCCGGGTTTCGATACTCTTTCATATAACTTCTAATTCCACCAATACCAGCCATTGCATCTTTAAACTTTATCGAAGCTGACATCTTATCTAGAATACTTGCACAATCATCCCCATTTACCGATGTAATCAGTTCTTTTTGGTAAGCTTTTTTACCAGCAATATGAATAAACCCCTCAATTGTCTGGGATAGTTCTTGAATTCCAGCACCTGGAGCGTGATTATATCTGTCAAAGGCTTCTTTTAACAGTAACCTAATTCTTTTAGGAAAACTTTTTATCTCTTCTAAAAATTCATTTTCGGGGATGTGTTGAATTAAGGGAATAGGTTGAATTTGCTTTTCAACATGACCTTCGCTATCAACAGTTAACAAACCGTATCCATGAGACCTTAATTTTTTCACCTCACTTTGTTTTGTTAAATAAGATGCTAAAGGGCATACACAAAAAATAGAAATTGGCTTATAAATATTATTAATTTCGGCATGATTCAATTTAAAAATATTCGGATAAGGATTCTCTGAAACCTCTGCTAAAATTGTTAAATGATTGGTAAATTTAAAAGAAAAGTTAGGCCGCCATCTTAACTTAGAGTCAATTACCTCATCAATTTCTATCTTCGGTTTTTCATATTTTCCTTGAAAATACTTTAGGGCTGCTTCTTTCAAAAACGAATCGCTTTGGCCGAATTCTACAAATTTCACTTTCAGCTCCCTAATACTTTCTTTAATAAACTAGATAATTTTTTTAGTTCATCCAAAAACTCCTGATCAAGTTTAGATTGTTGCTCATCAGTATGAATTTCTTCCAAAAACTCGTTTAAAGAAGTTATTTGTTTTAAAGCGTTTTTTTCATCATAACCAAACTCTACGGTTTCTTTAAAAGCTTCTCTTATTCCATATTTTTGTTCTATATCAAAAATCTTTTCAATTTTTCTCTTAGCTTTTTTTTCAGAAATGCCAAGATTTTTTATTCCTGTAGCAATTTTTGAAAGATACCGAAAATCGGTTACAGCACTTATCACTTTTTTTCGATATTTTTTAATTAACGTATCTCTAATTTTATCTTTTTGCTTTTCAAACTCCGGAAGTCTAGTAATAACTGTCTTTAGAGATCTTTCCATTTCAAGAAAAAAGTCTTCTGAAACTCTCTGATTTGATTTTGGAAGCTTTAATTCCTCTAATAAAATTTTTTGATATTTTTCAGGGAGTCCCATTATTAATTGACATCGCCTGATCTGCCCTCGTGTTAAACCGGTAGCTTCGCTTAATTCAGTTTCATTGGGTTTGTGATCATTCTCTTTTTCAAAAAGAATAATTATCTTTTGCAGATTGGAAGCAATAGTAAAATAATCCCATTGCTCACGAAGAGCATGAATGTTGTACATTAGCAAAAGGTTTTCTAATGGCGAGGGCTTTTCTTGTACAAGCGCAGGAATTGTTGCTAAATTTAATTTAATAGCACAACGCCAACGCCGTTCGCCATCAATTAGACGAAAGCTTTTACCATCCTTGTAAACAGCAATTGGAACTTTTATTCCGTGGCTTCCTATTGAAAACAACAAACTTTCTAATTCTTCCCGTCTGAATATCATTCTTGGATTATCAGGATTGGGGAGTACGTCTTCAGGTTTGATTTGTTGTAATTTTTGTGGCTTAGATGAAATACCCATTTTTAAAAAGCCTTAAAAATTAATTCATTAACGGAATTTTGATATAAACCTTTTGAACAACCTAATGAAGAATGAAAATGTGAAATATCTTTTTTTATTTCATAACTTCTATAGTATTTCTTTAGAATCTTAGAAATAAATTCTTTTGAATTCGGTAAAAGTCCTTTATCTGGATAACTTAAAACCAATGTACTTCCCAAGACTGAACAACCTTTTATCAATTCTTCCATGGCTTTTTCTACCATCCTTTTAGACGAAAAAGGAGAAGTAAACCTATCAGGTCTATATCTACCTATCCCATTTGCAGTAGGATAGTCATACCGAATTAACGTTTCATAAAGATGATAATATCTCGAATATTGGTCATCCGTGTAGGGGGGGTCGGCATATATAACAGAAGGAAGTTCTGCTTTATTTTTGAGTAATTTTAAAAGATCAAAAGCCTCTTTTTGGAATATTTTATTTTTCTTCCTCCACCGCCAACTTCCAATTGGCACTAAAATATCTAAAGACGACAACCAACTCTGCCAAATTGATCGGTTCCTTTGTTTAAAATACTCAATTTTATTGTTGGGCTTTACTTTTATGTATTGAGCAAAGTGACCGGTTGTTGTGGAAGTTTTACAAACAGCTTGGCAAAGAGCCAAAATTAACCATTGATGCTGGTCTTTTGAAATTTTTTTACTATTAAATAAAAAATCAACTGCGTATCGAAGGCTATCAATCTCAATCGCTTGACTAAGCCCAAAATAACCTCCTGCAAAAGTTAATGAAAACAAGCGATATGGAAAAGTTTGAGGTGAGTTACTTAGCCGTTTCCTTTCTTTTTCAAATACCCTGGAATTACTTAAATGAGGAAAACTCATTTCAATTTCTTTTATTTTATTTATACGATTATTTTTTAAAGCGGTATCTTCAAGCAAAAGAAAATCTTTAAACCTATTACAAAGTGATTTCTTATTTTTTAAATAAAGTCCGAATACTAAATCATTAGCATTAAGAGAAGTAATGGGAAGATCTTTGGACTTAAAAAAAGCTCTTCCCACAGCCGTTGCAAAATATTGGATATCGTTACACCATATTTGTCGAGAAGTTGATACTTCCGAACCAACCGCACAAATTCCTGAAAATAAATCCAATAAGGGGCCAGGAGAGGCTTCTTCGATTATATTGGCAACAGCTGGAGCAATTTGACGTTTTGTACCCATATAGCTGACTTGAATGGTCATAAATAATTAATATTGAATTTTTGATTTTCAAAATTATCTTTTCTTATATAGACAATCTGGAATAGTAAAGGCTGATTGAGCAATATAATTTACAATTATTTTCAATAAAATCAAATGGTTTAAGCAATTAACGACTTAATGAAAGCGATGCCTTCCTAAGTTTTGAACTAAAGGATGTTCCCTTTAGTGAGTTATTTGATTCAGAAAAAAGCTCACCGCAGCCGGTACCACTAACATTTTCTTTGGTGATTTTTTCACCTGCTCCTACGCAGTATATATAATGAAGGGTTGGGCTTTCAGGGGTAGATAAATCCATAGAAATAGTTTCAATACGCGATCGAGTTTCTTTACTAGAGATTTCTAACTGAATATTTGTCCAAGTTTGGAAAATTTTACCCACCACTTCTTTTACAGTGTGATTTTTTTCACCGTCCGTTAACTCTACGGTTCCTGGCCATTTTCCATTAAGATCGGGAATATTGTGGATTTTACGAATAAAAGGTATTTTCCATAAATAATGATCAAAAAACCAATAGTAGCAACCAAAAACCATAAAAGCCGAGGGAATGGTAACTTTTAGCTCAAGTTTATTAAAAAAATCTGAAAAAAATTGAGTTGTCAAAATTGCCATACACGCTAAAAAAAAAGTAACTTGTTTACGATTATCCGGAGTGGTGGAATATGGAACCATGAAGTTTCCTTTATTACTTGTAAAAATTAATACTGCAATTTTTCTAAATTTAATTCGAATTTATGAGGTGTTTGTGAACTGATATACTTTAATTTTGTTATTGAGGAACCAGTAAATATTACTATAAAAGTAAGAATTTTTGAATAGCAAAAACTCGAATTTTTAGGTAAGGGCAATTGAATTTCATTTGACTTTCCAGGAATTAGAAAAAAACTTGTATGAATGATAGCCTGCCCGAACCCGAAATCCTCGCCCAGGAAATTGTTGAGACTATGCATGCCGGATTGATTAGTTTTAAAGAAGTTTTGCGAGCGTTGGAGAAGGGTGAGTGATGGCTTTAGGGATAAAGGCGAGTTGGCCACAGAAGGCCACAGAAGCGGCGAGGCCGCCACAGAAAAATGCTGAAAGGTCGCCAGCGCTTTTGGGAGAAAAAATTACCAAATATTGACGATAAAAGTGTAGTGCATTAAACTACAAATATGATTAAGAGTTTCAAAGATAAAAGAACGGAAGATATTTATAACAACGTCGTCGTGAAAAAGATCGAGTTGAAAATTCTGAAAAAAGCTTTACGTCGGCTGAAATACATTGACGCAGCAAAAAGTATCAAGGACCTAACGGTTCCCCCTTCGAACAAACTGGAAAAAAAGAAGGGAAAGTTGAAAGATTTTTATGCGGTTTGGGTCAATGATCAATATAGAGTTATTTTTAGATGGATCGATGGAAATGCCTATGACGTACAATTCACCGACTATCATTAGGGAAGGAGTGTTATGAAAACAATACCCAACGAGCATCCTGGCGTTATGTTGAAAGAAGATTTTCTCGACGATTTGGAGATCAAGCCGGGTACGTTTGCCAAGGCAATTGGCGTTGATCGTACGGCGATAAAAAATATTATTGAGGGCAAGCGTAATATTACGGCTGAGATGGCATTAAGATTTGCTTTGTTTTTTGGAACAAGCGCTGAATTTTGGTTGAACCTACAAAAAGATTACGATCTGAGAACGGCTAAAGAGGAAAAATTGTCCGAATTTAAGAAAATTGTTCAACCTCACACGATAAATGTTTAAGGAATAATGTTTGGCCCCTTCGAGTACTACTTCGGCAAGCTCAGTAAAAGCTTTTACCGCAAAGACGCAGAGGACGCGAAGAAAGCAAAGAGTAAAAGACGAGATTCCCCACTCCTCCGAGCGGCTCACTATGACATTTATTATTTATTAATAGTTAATTTAGCTTATAATTTTGTAAACAGATTGTAGTTACCTGGGATATATCTATTACATAAATTTAAGGTATTCATAAATGAAACTCACCATTATTTTGGAGCCTGCGGAAGAAGGTGGCTTTACGGCTTATGTTCCTTCCTTAAAAGGTTGTATATCAGAAGGCGATACAAGAGAAGGAGCTTTAGAGAATATCAAAGAAGCTATTGAACTTTATTGGCTTTAATCCTTTGCTTTCTTTGCGTTCTTCGCGTCCTCTGCGTCTTTGCGGTGGATTTTATTTTTTGTCTCTCTTGTTTTCTTCTAACCCTTTTTTAAAAGCTTTTCCTGTATCGGATAATGTTGTTTTTATATTTTTCCAAGAAGATCCAATGCCTTGCTTAAGGTCTTTCCAATCGTCTTCAGCGGTGTGTTGGAGCTTTGCCAGTTTTTCCCGAACCTCTTCCTGCCGCGATCTCAATATTTCTATCAGTTTGTAAATTTTAAGTTGAATTTCGGGGTTGGCCGCTTCCGTCTCCGCTTGCGCCTTCAATTTTTCTATCTCGATTTTCCAGTTGTCCAACTGATCTTGCATTTCTTTAAGACGATCGTTATCCGTTGCCATCGTGGTTTCTCTTTTCTCTAATCTGACCCAGTATTATTTAAAATCATTTTTATCGCAACACCCACAGGGCGCCGCCGCAAAGACGCCCTTCGAGAACCTCAGGACAAGCTCCGTGTTAAGGATTGAGAGCAAGGCGTTCAATTTCATTCTAGTGTCCTAATTGCTTTTTCAGGGTCTTTTCTGAGAAATTCTGTGTCTTCTGTGGCTAGATTTGTTGCCTTTGCCCAAACAGAATGACGACCGCGCCTACAATGCATATGATGGCTCCTAAAACGTCCCATTTGTCTGGACGTTGACCTTCAATTGCCCAAAGCCATAACAAAGAAGCCACAATATAAACGCCGCCGTAGGCCGCGAAAGTTCTGCCTGCAAATAGCGCTTCAATTCGGGTGAGTAAAAAGGCAAATACGACGAGCGATACCATCCCTGGAAAAATCCAATAAACGCTTTTGTCTAATCGCAACCAAGCCCAGAAAGCAAAACAACCTCCAATTTCGGCTAGGGCGGCGGTGATGTAATAAGCTAACGATGTCATTATGGCGAACTTAGGAAAAAAGGAACTATTAGACAGTAGCCTGAATTATAAGTCCTTTATACTTTTATCGCCAGCGACGGTATAACGTTAAAATAATTAGATTATTAGCAAGGCAAACCTAGAGGATAAGGTTGCCCATCATTTTTCTTTGCCGGTCGGCTTATTTTACGGCCGATGGCGTTCCCGCGAATTGGACCGAGGTGGAGGCTTTATAGTAAATAATAACTATAAGGTTTTCCTTTTAGAATTTAAAAGTTCCAGAAAAGAACCTCCCTTTTTATTCCAAATAAAAACATTTTCGTTATTAACCACAATAGTTGGAGTTTTTATGGATATTTTTCGTTTGCCCTTTTTACAAGGTTCTTTCTTTTGGCAAAGTAAGCAAGGTTTCTTTATTTTGCATGAAACCTCATAAACGCTGGGTTTTTTGGATGCAATTCGATAATTTTTAAAAGTGTTGAGTTTTCCTATTTCCAAAAGCATCCAATATTCTCCAACCTTTTTTGGAGAAAAAATAACTAGTAAACCCATCGCGGAAAAGTTGTTTTTAATCATCAGTTTGGCTTGGTCTATGAACCCATCCCCATCGAAATCCCCTGTCACTTGCAAATTATTCTTGATTTCTTGATCGGTCCATTGCCAATTTTTTTTCAACTCGTTTTCTGTTGGAAGTCGCCACTCTTTCGGAACGGCTTGCTGATTTAAGGTAGGACGAACCCAGGAACCGGCGAATAGAATTGCCCAAACTCCGGCCAAAATCAAAATGGAAAATAGTTTCCTTTGCATGATTGCCACCTCATAACCCGTTTATTTTTAATAAACTTTCTGGTCTTGGAACGGCTTGCTTTACTGTAGGTATAAATCAATTATAGCAAAGGAGGGATAATTCGACAAGGTGAAAAAAATTGAAATTAAATATTTAAATTCAAATAGTTACGCATATAAAACATTTTTATTTGTCTAGAGATTCATTAAAACCCTTTAAAAAACAAATAGTTGGCTGTTAAAATCCGCTAAAATTTATGAAAACCAAAAAATAGTAAATATAAATTTCGGTAAAGACTATCTAATTATAATGAAATTATTGGGAATTTTTGTTGAGAATTTAAACGTCAGCTCAGTTTTTAAAGGAGAAATGGGCGTTAAATACGGTTACAATGCCAACGGAATTATTCTTTTCTTCGTTCTACATCTATGGAACGATTCAAATGTTTTTACCGCCAATCCCTTTCTAAAAGAGGACCGTCCTATTTTAAACTTCTCCGTAATATCCAGCGGCAGTCGCGGCAACTGCACTTATATCGAATCGCCGAACGCACGAATTCTAATCGACGCGGGTATCAGCCAAAAAGAATTGGCCGCGCGCCTCAAATTGATCGATAGAAGCCCCGAAAATTTAGACGGGGTATTCATGACTCATGAACACTCGGACCATTTGAAGGGCATTGGTCCTTTGGCGCGCAAGTTTGGAATCCCGGTTTATTCCACTTTAGGCGCGCACGAAGCGGCGAAAAAAGTAGTGGGCGAGGTCAGTGATTGGCGTTATTTTAAACCTTTGGATCGAATCGCTATCAACGATTTAGAGATAGAAGCTTACCCTACTCCGCACGATGCCGCCGACCCAGTTGCCTTTGTCGCGCGTTGCAATGGTTTTACTCTAGGACAGGCAACCGATTTGGGGTGTCTCACTCCTATGGTGTTAGAAAAAATGGCTTCCGCAGATGCGCTATTGCTTGAAGCGAATCACGACGTTGAGATGTTGGAAGTCGGTCCTTACTCTTGGCCCTTAAAGCAGAGAATAAAGGGCGATAGCGGTCATCTATCCAATAAAGCGTGCGCAGAATTGGTTTCTAAGGTTTCTCACGATGCATTAAGGATTTTGGTTTTGATGCATTTGAGCGAAAAAAACAACCATCCGGAAATAGCCAAGGTAACCGTCAGCCCTTATATAAAAAACGCTAAAACCCGCTTGGTATTAGCCGAACAAAGTCGACCGACCGAACTGTTTAGTTTGTGTTAATGACGATTACTAGCCGGGGAACCGCAAAGGACGCGAAGAACGCAAAGAAAGCGAAAAAAGGAAAAAGCAATTCTATATTCATTAGCGTTTACCCTGAGGAAGCCGAAGGACCATGCTTGTTTATTTGACTCTTTTCAAGTTTCCCTAGCCTACTGAGCTCAACAGATTTCTTGGTTTTAAAACGTTTCCACGACACGTCATTCTTGCCAAGGATTCTTGCCTTGTTTTCTTTGCGTCCTTCGCGTTCTTTGCGGTTCAATAGTTTTTTGATATAAAACACAAGCGCGAGAGACACGAAAGATTTTTGTTCTCGGTTCAAATCTGGTTGGAGATTAAGATTGAATAAAGATTCCGATAAAATTTTAGGTTGCTGGTATGGTCTAGCCGTTGGCGAAGCTATGGGCGCTGCCGCGCGCGGTTGTAAGGCGGGAGCGGTATCGCAACTATTTGGCTCAATGGACGATTACAAAGACGTTTCTTCTTTGGTTGGAAAAGGGGTGAAATGGTATCGGATGAAGGGACTGTATGGCGCCATTTCGCAATGCGCTTTGGTTGTTTGCGATCAGTTGTTACAAACTAAAAAAATTGAGTTGCCTTTATTGATCGACCGATTTGTTGAACTGAGTCATGCGGGTCCGGAAGAATATTTTGGATGTTATCGAAGACCCGAAGGGTTGATGAGATACGCTATTTCTCATTTTTCAGAACCGCAAGAGAATTTAGAAATAAAAATAAAACCGGCGACTGGGTCGTGTTTGGCGCTAGCGATTCCCGTGACGATGTTTAACGCGGGAAACTTAAAGGTAATACGTAAACAAACCGCGGAAATTTCTAAATTGTTTACCAACAATGCGCTGGAGATTACAGGAGCTCTATTGGTCGGGTTTTTGACCGATTATTTTGTTTCGGGACGCCGCCCGTTTTCTCCAACACCTTCTAACTGGAAAACATTAATCGGCGAAGCCATTCAATTTTGCGAGCAAACCGAGACCTGGTTGATCGAAGAGCGTTTCTTGATTTCTTTACAGGGAAACTCGGCAAAAGCTTTGATGGGTTCTTTGAAATGTTTACAAGATAATGTTGAAAAAGATCTCGATAAAATTTTGGAATCGTTGTGCAAGGCCGTTTCTGAAACGACAGAGAATCCCGTTTCTCATTCTTCGCAAGGGAGAACGGAAGTTTTACTGCCTGCGGCTCTGGCATTTATCGCCAAATCGGATAACAAGTTTTTATCGGGATTGACCGCCGCACTCAATCGGGGAGGCGAAGCGGATAAATTGGGGTCTTTAGTGGGCGCTTTAGCCGGGGCTGTTTATGGATATTCTTCTATTCCAGATTCTATAAAAACGGGGTTGGTTAATTTTAAAGAAATTAAAGCTCGGGGCGAAGCTTTGGGAGCGCGCCGCCAGAACCCGAGTCTAAAAAATCTTTTTGAGATGGAATCGAGTTTAACGCAAAAAGAATACGACCAAAGGCAACGTTATCTTCAAAAAGAACCCAAGAAAAAATCAAGATCCGCAAAAACGCCAAAAGGCCTTGATGCAGAAAACCAGGACTCTTCTCTTCCTCAAAAAGATAACAAGGGACAATGGCGAAAATATCAAAAAGATAAAACCCGCAGTAAAAGAGACCGAAGGCGTAACTTATCGCCTAGCCCCGATCCGGAATGATTATGCTATCGCTTAACCCTTAAAAACAATGGCTAGTCTCATGGCAATTCTTAATTTTTAGGGGTACAGGAATACCTCTAAACCGGAGTAAACTTTTATTTAAACCCATCCGCCCGCGCGTCATTCCGAGTGCCTGACTCGTTTCACGCGTTGATTGATATAGTAACTAGAGTTGCAAAGTCCCCACCGCATGTCATCTTGAGCGAAGCCGAAAGATCTCGCCTCGATTTAATAAATATTTCCAATCTAGTTTCTTAGGAGCTTGTCGAGAAATCTCGATTTTTATACCAGTTATTTTCTTAGTTCCTTAGAAGCTCTGTCGAGGGATCTCGCCTCGATTCAATAAGACAACAACCTTTATTTATCTTCTAATTCCATTTCCAGTGCAGATTTCCCCTTTAAATTCGATAAGTCGGAGGTTATAATCTGTGCTTCAAAATACCAATTGTTATGAAGGATTTTAAGGAGTTTTTTTATGTCTAATATCGCTTCGAATTTTTCTGAGGATGAGGAAGTTCAAAAAGAGCTTTCCGAAATGATTAAAGAAAAAGACGCTGAAGGTAGAATCAAGTTTTTACAGGAACAACGAGAATTGGAAGTGACCGTGGACAAAGATCCAAACTTGATGCATATTTCGGTGACTATCGCTTCGAAAGAAGGAACGTCTTATAAAGTTACGGCCAATTCCACTATGATGGCTTTGAGTAAGTGTTACGCGAGTTATTTAGAGAAAAATAAACAATCTGCCTAGTTGGCGGATCTTTTTATTTGTTTTTATATAAGAAAGCAAAAGAAAAGATCGCAGACACCATTAAAATCGCAAAGGTAGTTAGTAAAGTTTTCCAGTTGGAGATCTCGGAGCCCATCCGAGCTAGAAGGAGGCATCGGATAAACGATGTAAAAAAACTGATCGTTGCAAATTTTTTGAAATTTATTTTTGCGACACCTGCCGCGTAGGAAATAATATCTGAAGGGTTGTAAGGCAAGACGCGAACCCAAAGAATCCAACTATCATACTTTTCAAAGCCGGAAATTATTTTTCGAACTTTATCCTGACTAAAGAAACGGGTAAATTTTTGATTTATTTTTCCGCCTATCCAATAGACGGCAAGAGAGCCGAGGAATAAACCGCTGCCGGCGGAAAATGCCGTATTCCAGGGTCCAAAGCGATGGCCCGCCGCTATGGTCAATGCTTCGGCGGGAATGGGAGGCGCTATTACCTGAACGATCATCGCAAAAAATAAGGCCCAAAGACTTTCGGTTTCCGTCATTCAACAATAAAATTTGAAAAAATTTTATTTATCCCGGCAAGGGAAAACGTTGAAAAGGGCTTTGGCTACAATCCATTTTGCGGGAAAATGAAGTTCTTCGGGGTTGGCTCGCATCCATTTACCGATTACCATGACGATTTGCTTGTTCGTGGCTTTTTCCAGGCAGTAAAGGCGGGTATCAAATGAAATATCTAAAACGCCGATAATAAAACCCAGGCAAAGACCGTCGCTATAGTCGTCGCCATTTTCGCAAATTTCTAACAAATCGCTTCCGGTAATTTCAACTCCAAATTTAGCGGCTTCTGCGGAGGTAGATCCCATTAATAGAAGAGCCGTCAAAAGCGCCA
Organism: uncultured Nitrospinota bacterium; assembly: GCA_964570665.1. Taxonomy (GTDB): domain Bacteria; phylum Nitrospinota; class Nitrospinia; order Nitrospinales; family JAJDAT01; genus JAJDAT01. The sequence continues at coordinate 15,757 of CAZMZH010000013.1, forward strand.
TGCCAATGATCTGCTTCATAAGTTTTGTTGTCCCTGATTTAGCGTGATTTTTATTCTTTGGAATTTTCCAAAGTAGATTTTTTACCGTTACAATTTTCTTTTAAACTGAATTCATCTTAAAAGGGAACGCGGAAAATGGCAATTCATTATATTCACAATATTCGCTAAAAAATTAAGTAAGAATTTTGCGAAGTCGGTTGGCAGAGGAATGAAAGATGAAAGGAGGATTTAATCTATGAGGCTTTTGATTCAGATTAGGTGTATTCTTTTTGGAGATCTAACAATTGTTGAAAAAAATCTTCAAAATCATGGATTCTTATAATTTCTGGAATTGTGTTGGGCAATCCTTGGCCACCAACTATTATGGTAATTTCTTTGTCGAGTCTTTCCCTCAATTTTGCGATTAATCGTCCTGCTTTTTGCGAATCGTAATAGACCGAAACGCTTAAACACAAAAGTTGACTCTTTGTTTTAAGAACTGCGGAAATTATTTCTTCGTATGGGATATTGGAACCCAAATAAACGATTCTATAGTTAGCGATGGCTCCGACGGTGGCGGCCATTTGTAAACCAAGGCTGTGGTTTTCTTCTGGAAGAGTGGCCATTAAAACTTTTGGTCCGTCATTTCTTTCGTTTATCTGTCTCCATTTTGATCCTAAAAAATCATATAAGCGCTCTGATGCAAAATGTTCCTGAGAAATAGAGAGTTCGCCATTTTCCCATCCGGTCCCAATTTTATTTAAAAATGGAATGACGCATTCTGTTATAAACTTGACGCTTCCTAACCGACCCCATTCCGCAAAAAATCCATCGTCAAGAGTTTGGTAAGAAAATTTATGGACGGCTTCAATCCAGCCTTCGACAATTAACTCTCGCGAACTTTCAACTTGGGTTTCTTTTGCCTTTGAGTGAACTACAGACGATCCTGGCAGTAAGGAGCTTATATTGAGTAAACTTTCAATTTCGCTAAGGGAAGCTTTGGCCAGTTTTCCAGGGCGATGACCTTCTTTTAAGGCTCGAGCAATCGCTCTTAATCGAGGGACTTCCTCTTTGGGGTATCGCCTATGACCTGAAGGAAGTCTTAAAGGAACGGGAGTTCCATAACGCTTTTCCCAAACTCTAAGGGTATGAGTGCTGATTCCGGTTAAACGAGCCAGTTCTCCAATAGGTAATCCATTATCCAACATAAGCCTCTTTTCTTAGACGTAATATAGAAAACTTAGAACAAAAAATCAAAAAAAGATCACATCATTAGACAAAATAAATTTTAATAAAAAATTAATTTGACAATAAATGCATTTATTTCTAAAATTAAAGATATATATAAATAGGAGTTAAACATAATGTCTAATTTTGAATCGGTAATTTTAGTTGGACATGGGGGATTGCCGTCGGATTGTCCTCCTGATATTGTATCTAAATTAAAACGTTTGGAGATGGATAGGAGGCGCCGAGGCGTCCCTGCATCTGACGAAGAGATGGAACTGGATAGAAAGGTTCGCGATTGGCCTAGAACGCCGGAATCGGATCCTTATAAAGTTGGGCTTGAAAAGCTTGTTAGTCATTTAGCTGCCAAAATGCCCGAGACTAAAGTGGTTGCCGCTTACAATGAATTTTGCGCACCAAGTATTGAGGAAGCGGCTGACAGTTTAGTGGCGTCGGGCATTAAAAGTATTTCTTTAATTTCGTCGATGTTCACGCCGGGTGGGTCTCATTCTGATAAGGAAATACCGGAAGAGGTGGAGGAACTGCGCAAAAAATATCCGAAAGTCAATTTCCAATACGCATGGCCTTTTGACTTAAATAATGTTGCCGAATTGATGGCTGGCCATTTAAAGGATTTTGATAAGCCAAATTCATAAAAAACGGTTAACTTAGGCATGGTTATAAGCATGAAAAAATTAAATTCTATCGCAATAAAAGCCTTTTTAATCAATGGCGCTTTACTTTTTTCATTATTCTTTACAACGAATGTTTTGGGCCTTGGGTGGGCGGATCGCGAATGGATTTCTTCAGGATGCCCTTCAAATATATTAGGCGTTTGGAAAGCCCGGAGCAGCCCCGATAAAATTCCTCATAAAATGAGAATTGCTAAAGGGATAATTTCGCTAACGACAAAAGAAGGAAGTGAAAAAAAGTTTTTTTATGACGATTCAAAATTCGTAAAGCAGGCTCGTTTTTTACAAGTCAATTTAAAAGCGGACGATTCTAGCGTTTTAGATTCTACGGTTTGGAAAATCCGGCCTCACCTAACTTGGAAACCTTCAATAAAGGATTCTAATTCGCAAACAAAATCCAATTGTTTAATTAAAGTTTTACGATTTAAAAACGAGAAACAAGCTGGTTTTGATAAATATCTAACCTGGGATATATATGAAAAATCCTCGGATTAATAAACTTTTATCTAATTGACTACTTCAAAGGTTTTCAAATTAAGAAACTTAAAAACGTCCATGGGGTTCGGCGAAAAGCTCTGGGGAGCCTGCCAGTTTTTTGCTAACAAAGCTTCAGTCTGACTGCGATTACGCTGGATAGCCGGATTCTAAATATTACTTTTGGTTACCTGATGGTTTATGAATGTAAAATTTACGACAAGAATGGGAAATTAAAAAAAGAAGTTACTCCAGAAGAGATAAAAAAATTAACCGATTCAGATTTTATTAATCAAAAATCTACGCGATTGGCTAGAAAAAGAATTGCTACATTTAAAGAAAATAAAAAAATTACGAAGTCGACAAAATTTTACACGAAGACATGTATTCAATGTGCACAAACATTTCATCCTAGGCAGCATTCAACAAAATACTGTTCGCATGAATGCCAAAAAAGATTTTACTACGATAATAAGAAGCTAAAAAATTAAAGGACGTTTTTCCTTAAAATTTGATCGAACAGTTTTGAACGCTTGGTCGAAAGGGGGAAGCCAAGTTGTTCGACGGGGGATTGTAACGGATCCCCCAACTTTTCATATACAAGCTGAAAAAGGATTGAATAGTTTTGGACGGATTGGTTGTAAGGGGGAAGGCCAAGTCGTTCACGGGGGGATTCTAATGAATCTCCCCATTTTTTTAACTAATTTAATCTTTGCTATATTTAGCGAGTTAGCTATAAAATCGTTTAAATCCGAAATTTCATCCTGAATTAATTATGAAGCGATATAAAAATGAATGCTTAATAGTAATTTTAACAACGCTTATTTTTTTTAGTATTTTTTGTTTATCTACAATGGCGTTTGGTGAGGATTGGGAAGAAGCGAGAGCTATGGTCCAAACTGGAAAAGACTTTGAAAAGTCCGGACAGCTTGATAAAGCCACCGACGCTTTTAAAAAAACGGTAAAATTATTTCCCGATTATCCGGATGGCTATCTTCAGTTAGGTTTTGGGTTGCAAGCTTTGAAAAAATTTAATTCTGCGATTGAAGCTTACCAAAAAGGTTTGAATTTAAGTCCCTATCATAAGTTCGGCGCTGAGGCTTATTATAATATGAGCGTTTCTGCCGACAAGCTTGGAAGAGGCGCTGACGCTATTGTTTATCTTAAAAAGGCGTTACAGGCCTATACGGATAGGAATGATTATCCTGGCGTATTCCAGGCAGGGTCTTATTTAGAAGTTTTGTCGAATAAATATCCAGAGAATAAAAATAAATAAAAACTCAAAAATACCCTCCAGCTAGAAATTGATTTTTCTTTCCTTATTTTTTTAAGTTTTTTGAAAAACCTCAACTTTTTTATTTCCTAAGGTAGTTTTGCGATTTTGGCGTTGTTGTAAATTAGTAAGCGCTATAATGTTAGGCTTATTTTTTTAATATTTGGCGATATTTAGTTTTTAAATCATTTTTCGCCGTTATCTTTTATTTTTGAGAATCTCTTTTAGGCTATTCCGCTGATTATGAATCGATCTCCATTAGTTTATTTTTTATTTTTTTTATCGGGTATTTCGGGCCTGATTTACGAAATTGTTTGGACTCGAATGTTGACGCTAACCTTTGGCCATACAGTTTTTTCAGCTTCAATTGTATTGTGCGCCTTTATGGCTGGGTTAGGATTAGGAAGTTATTTATGGGGACATTGGGCCGATACTGAGCGCGACCCGTTATTGGTTTATGGAAAGGTTGAAATATTAATTGCCGTCATAGGATCAATTCTTTCGGTTGTTTTAGCAAACTTTGGATCCATTTATTCTTGGTTACATTTTTTTATTCCCGAAGTTTCATTTTTACAAAATGTTGTGAAAGCCGTTTTAGCTTTTGGAATGGTAATGTTTCCCGCGATGTTAATGGGAGCTACTTTACCCGTTGTCGGTAAATATTATGTATCTGACGATCAAAAAATAGGAACCCAAATTGGTCTTTTGTATTCCATTAATACTTTTGGAGCAGCCTTAGGTTGCTTATTAACGGGTTTTATTTTAATTCCAATTTTAGGAGTTTTGCAGTCGGTATTGTTTGCTGCATCTATAAATCTTTTGGTTGGCCTTGGAGCCGTTCGAGTTTATCAAGAAGCTAATCCAGAAACAAAGATAGATCTTAAATTACCTTTGCCTACCATTCCAAAGTTTGGGGTCGATAAAGAAGATAGGATTTGGTTAACCGTTAGCTTTATATCGGGCTTTACGGCCTTGGCGTTTCAAGTCCTTTGGACGCGTTTATTGGTTTTTAGCATTTCAAGTACCGTTTATTCCTTCAGTATGATGCTTACAGTTTTTTTATTGGGAATTGTTTTAGGTAGTTTTCTTGTTATCCCCGTTTTACGGTTTTTTCCTTCCACAAAGATTATTTTAGCCATATTACAGGCCGGGGTTGGCGTTTATGCCATTTCATCATTATTTTTGATGGAAGATATTTTGTCGGCGCCATGGAATAGTTATAACCTGCAAAACCCAATTGCGGCCTTTACAACTTATTTTAAAGATAGCGCCGCTCTTGTTTTGATACCTACCCTTTTACTAGGAATGAATTTTCCAATTCTTACTAGAAACTTTGCCAAAAGTAAATCGAATGTAGGGAAGGGAACGGGACAGATTTATGCCGCCAATACTTTGGGCGGAATACTAGGTTCTTTTATTGCCGGCTTTATATTACTACCTATGTTGGGAAGTCAGATGGGCGTGGCTTTGGTTGCTTCGCTAAATTTATTCTGCGCTGTTTTTTTGTGTGCTCGAGGAAACCAAGTTCAACCTTCTTTAAAAAAACCTTTGGTAATTGGCGGAGGGATTTTAATAATTATTTTGAACTTTTCCATCCCAAAAGACTTAATCGATAAATTTTTTATGCGAGATAGCGCGGGAAAACGAGATATTACTAAGCTGATTTATTTTGACGAGGGCCTTACGGATACGGTCGCTATATTCAAAGATAATTACGGAATATTAGATCCCGAAGCAAAACGGCTAATAACTAATGGAATTTCAATGTCGGCTTCTAATATGACAGCTACCAAATACATGAAAATGTTTGCTCATGTACCTATTATTTTGCGCGACGATCCGAAAGACGTACTGGTTATTTGTTTTGGCACTGGCCAAACCGTAGGGGCGGCGGGAATTCACCCCACAGTTGAAAGAGTTGATGCGGTCGATTTATCTCCTGGAGTGATTTATTCTGGAAAAGTATTTGCTAAAGAAAATCATGATGCCCTCAATAATCCAAAGATAAATATTGTTTTCCAGGATGGAAGAAACTACTTGTTAACCACTAGTAGGCAGTATGATGTTATCACTGCAGAACCTCCGCCTCCGCGAACGGCATTTACGGTTAACCTATATACCCGAGAATACTATGAATTAACCAGGAAACGTCTTAAACCGGGCGGTATTGTGGCTCAATGGATACCATTGCATAGCCAAAGCGAAGAAGAAGTTTACAGACATTTTAAAACTTTTCGCGATGTTTTTCCTCATGTAATGGGTTGGATGTCTGTGGCTAAAGAGATTTTAATCATAGGGTCCGATCAACCTATAGAAATTGATTTTGAAAAGATTAAAAGTCGTCTTTCGGATCCCAAATTAAATCCAGCGTTTAAAGAACTGGAAATTGAAAATCCATATTCGTTCCTTAGTTCAATATGGTTATTTGAAAAACAAATTGATCGATTAGCTTTAGGAAGACCAATCATAAGCGATAATCGACCCAGTATTGAATTTTATCTCGATTTTCCAGACGTTATTGGACCTGAAGAATTAGAAAAGATAATATTTAACCGAGCTAGTTTTGGAGATATTACTAAAAGGATAAAAAATTTCTCCGCTGAAGATCGGTTAAAATTTGAACCTTATTATCGATCAATGGATTTATATCAAAGAGGCGTCGTTTATAGTAATCCTAATTTACTTTTAGAAGCGGTCAATCTAGTGCCAGAGGATGAATTGTTTCGATTTCATCTTCAATCGAGTAGAAGTCAAATACAAAGGCTTTTAAATTTAATACAAAAGGAGCCAGACAATCCGGAACATTTACTAAACTTAGGCCATGCTTATTTTCAATTGGGCGATTATAAAAATAGTATGGACTTATTTAAGAAAGCTAAGCGTTTGGATTCGAGTCAACATCTTGCTGATTTGTATATAGCTCATAATTTTCTAAAAATTGGAAAACTCAAAAAGGCGAAAATATTTTTTGACGAAGTTGCCAAAAAAGATCCTCGATTTATAAGAAATATTATGCAGGAAATTGGATTGATTGAGCTGTTAACTCAATTGGAGGAGGATTCAATGAATCAAGGGCTCACGATTTCCGCCGCGCAATATTATAACCTTCGAAATGATTTTAGAAGAGCTTTGACTTTTTCGTTAGGAGTGTTGGAGAAAAACCCAGGCAACGCAAACGCTTTGCAGAGCGCAATAATTAGTTACCGCGGTTTAGGAGAGCCAAGGGAAGCCCTTGGCTTTGCGGCTCAATACGAGGCGGCAAAGCCAGACGACATCCATGGATTATATATAATTGCAGAATTATATATGAAAATTTTGGATTATAAGAAAGCAAGGGTTTACTTAGAAAAAGTATTAAGAAAAAACGATTCTTATCAAAATGCAGAACAGCTTTTGGAAGAATGTATTAGAGTTGAAGGAATTAAAAAAACAGCGGCATAATTTTCTAGAATTCTAATCTGAGTAAGCGTTAATGATATGAATCATTTCGGTTAAATTTGTTTTAAATATATCTACTAGAACAGGATCAAAATCGATTCCAACTTTTTCTTCTATTAGGTCCATAGCGCCCTCGCATGATACTTTTTGAGCGTAGGGTCGGTGGTGAATAAGAGAATCGAATGTATCGCATAAGGCAACAATTCTTCCCACTAGAGGTATTTCTTCACCTTCTAAACAATTTGGATATCCAGTGCCATCCCATCGTTCTTGATGAGTAAGGGCAATTTTTTCGGCCAATTGCAGTAACTCAGAGTTACTTCCAGAAAGGATTTTCGCCCCAATTTCTGGATGAGATTTCATAATATTCCATTCGGCAGGCTCTAATTCTCCCGTTTTTAGAAGTATTTCGTCGGGTATCCCAATTTTTCCAACATCGTGTAATGGACTGGCGTTTTCAATAAGGTCACATTCTTTTGGCTTTAGACCATATACTTGCGCTAAGCGTCTACATAGTTTTCCTATTCGAATAGAATGAAGTCCCGATTTTCGATCTCGATATTCTGAAGCGCGGCCAAGTCGGTGGATAATTTCTAACTGCGTTTTTTCCAGATCTAAAGTTCGTTCTTTTACCACTTTTTCTAGGTTCTTATTACTTCCTTTTAATTTTTTATTTAAGATCCGAACTTCTAAAATATTTCGGGTTCTGCACAAAACTTCTAAATAATCAAAAGGCTTGCCTAAAAAATCCCTGGCTCCACCTTCAAGAGCTCTTAGCCGGTTATCGTAATCGGCCTGAGCGGTTAAAACTAAAATAGGCGCGTAAGAGTCTTTTTCTATTTCACTCAGCCTTTCAATAACTTCAAAACCATTAAGGTAAGGCATCATTAAATCAAGGATTACCAGGTCTGGTTGATGTTTTATATAAAGCTCTTGAGCCATCCGCGAATCTTTTGTTGATATGAGATTCGAATAACCTTCTTGGGAAAGAATTTGTTCAAGCAACTCAATATTGTTGAGTTCATCATCCACAATTAAAACGGTGGATTCGAATATTTCATCATCGGTTAACATAAACCCGGTCTCTCGTTTAAATCGGCTGCAAAAATGGTTCTAAACGGCTTAGAAAATCTTTAACGCGAATTGGTTTTGTAATATAAGCGTCAAAACCTTCTCGTAAAGCTCTTTGTACATCAGATTCCATTGCGTTAGCGCTAATTGCGATTACTGGTATATCTTTAGTTTCTTCTAAACCTTTTAAAAATTTAAGAACCTCTAAACCGCTGATACCGGGAAGGTTTATGTCTAATAGGATTAAGTTTGGAATATGAGCTCTTGCTAGGTCTAATCCAATTTTCCCATCCGGCGTCGATAAAATTTCAATATGAGCAAACTGAGACAATATTTGTTTAACTAATTCTAAATTTGCAGAATTATCTTCCACATAAAGAATTGTAAATGATTTTTCCTTCATTTCAATATCCAAAATTTTTTGTTTTTTTGGAATGGCTTTATTTATTTTTGAAACAGGGCTTTCTATTCTCGGAATATTAATAAAAAATTGGCTTCCTTTTCCTACCTCACTTTCGACTTTAATGGAACCTTTCATTAATTCTAATAGTTTTTTGGTTATGGCAAGACCGATTCCAGTTCCTTCAATTTCAGACCTGTCTGCCCCTAATCGATTAAAGGGTTTAAACAAATCCTCAAATTTTTCTTTAGGAATACCAATTCCAGAATCTGAAACTTCAATCAAAACTGTATCATTTGAAAGCTCTTTTACTTTTAAAGAAACTTGGCCTGAAGGACGGTTATATTTAATCGCGTTAGAAAGCAAATTCAAAATTGATTGTTTTAGCCTTGTTATATCAGCTAAAACAAATATATCGGAATCAATATCCGGTAAAATTAATCTAACTTTTTCTTTATCTGCCATCGGATGAACCAAATCTGAAAGATCTGTCACTAATTGGGAGAGATTTATTGACTCCATAGACAGTCTAATTTTCCCAGATTCGATTCTTGATAAATCTAAAATATCATTGATTAATTCTAGTAAATGTTGACTCGCCTTTAAAATGTGATTTAGATTTCTTTTTTGAGAAGAACTTAAAGGTTCTTTTGAGTTATAAAAAATAACTTCAGAAAAGCCAATAATGGCGTTTAAAGGCGTCCTTAATTCGTGGCTCATTCTCGAAAGGAATTCAGATTTTGCTTGATTTGCTTTTTCCGCTTCTTCAGCGCGTATATATTGAGTTTGATCTCGAATTATTCCAGTAAAAATATGTTCGTTGTTAAATACCGTTTCGCTAATCGATATGTCAATTTTAAAAGTGGAACCGTCTTGTTTCATCGCTTCTAATTGTCTTCCAAAGCCAATCATTTTTGGAATTTTAGTATTTAGGTAATTATTAATATAATTTTCATGCAATGATTTATGTGGTTCGGGAGCAAGTATATTTATATTTTTACCAATAACTTCCTTTCTGGAATACCCAAACATTTTCAAAGCTGCAGAGTTGAAACTCTTAATTTTTCCTTCAGAATCAATCATAACGATTCCTTCGGTTAAGTTTTCAACAATCGCCTGCGCTTTCAATTCTGAATGTTTTAGCGCTTCTTTTGCGGATTGCGTTTCTTTGAATTTTTGTTCCAATTGTAGGTTGGCGCCAGCCAGTTCATTTTTTATTTTTATCTGACTACGCCTATAATGGAAAGCCATCATCGATGCTAGAACAAAAAATAAACAAACGATAATTAAAAGAACTCTCAAAAGCGAAAAAGCTTCGTTATAATCGATTTCAGTTGTAATCCCTAAGTTAAAATCAGAAAGCCAAGTCCAAGCTCCAACTACTTGGATTCCTCTATAATTTAAGTAGCCTTCGACATTTTCCATACATCTAAAAATGATTTTGTTTTAGAATTTATGTACAAACATGTAAATTCTAAAAAATTTATTTTGATCTAATCTTTTGCCTCAAGTTCTAGACTGATTAAATTTAAGGTTTCTCTGATGATTAATTTGCACGCTCATCGGAAAAATTTCGTATTATATTTACCATGTCGGATAAGTTTTCTTTGAAAATATCGACTAATTTGGGATCAAAATCTTTTCCCCGACTTTTCTCAATAATTGCCATGCTTTCTTCTACTGAGTAAGCTCTTTTATATGGACGTTCGCTAGTTAAGGCGTCAAAAACATCGCATAAAGCGACAAGTCTACCTTCAATTGGAATTTCTTCCCCTTTTAGTCCTTTAGGATAACCCGAACCATTCCATCGTTCTTGATGTGTTAGAGCGATCGATTCCGCTAACTTAAGGAGTTCTGATTCGCTTCCAGAAAGAATTTCCGCACCAATATCAGGGTGAGTTTTCATTATGACCCATTCTTGAGGGGTGAGTTTCCCGGGTTTTAATAGAATATTATCTGGAATTCCAATTTTACCAACATCGTGCATCGGGCTTGCATTAAGAATCAGTTCACATTTTTTATCGCTAAAATTCATAGCTTTTGCTAAACGAGCTGATAAACGACTCATTCTAATAATATGCATTCCCGTTTCATTGTCCCTAAACTCAGACGCTTGCCCAAGGCGATAAATTACCTCTAAACGACAATCTTGTAGTTGCTTTGTCCTTTCTTCTATATTTTTATTTAATAAATCGTTGCGGAGCCTCATTTCATTGTGTAATAGTCGCGCTTCAATAATATTTTCTGCTCTTCTTATTAGTTCAATTTCATTAAATGGTTTGCGCAGTAAATCGCGAGCGCCCGATTTTAGAGCTTTAAGACGAAACTCTCTTTCTAATGAAGTTACGACTAAAATAGGAAGGTAGGAACTAGGCTCAATCTTTCGCAATTCCTCCATCATCCTGAATCCCTCCGAGTTTTCACCGGTTAATTCTAGAATAACGATTTCAGGATAGATTTGGCCGTATAGATTTAAAGCTTGCGATAACTGGATGGCGAAGACGATATTTTTAAATCCTGCATCCGAAAACATTCGTTCAAGCGGTTTAATATTTTTATTTTCGAGATTAACGATCAGAATTTTACCATTCTTACTTTGCCCATTTTTCATCTCTTTTTCCGCTCCAAGGATATTTTTAAGTAACCTATGAGTACTTATTTAATCCATCTAGAAAATCGTCCTAATTGATTTTTTTTCGCCGGTCGTAAAATAAAATTGGCAAACGAAAAAAAATCTAAGCCGAATAATCGTTCGAACAAATGAAATTTTTTTTTTCGGAATAACAACTACACCATAAAAATCAAGGTTTTTCAAGGCAAATATCGATAATGCGTATATTTTTTTGGAATTTTTTTTTGGTAAAATTTGGTATCAAAAATATTAAGAGGATTTTTGGAGGTCAACTTGGCTGGATCAATTTTTTCTCATTATGGTTTTGTATATTATTTTAAAAAACTGATATATAGCTTTTTTGAAATAGTCCCATTTTCTAAATAATTCATTGTGGGTTTCTAAAAGAAGAGTTGGGATTTGAAGGTTTTCAGGGCATCGGGGTAAGCAATCGCCACATTCGGTGCAATTAGAAGCATAGGCTCCTGGAAACCAATGGTCTTTTTCTTCCAACATGTTGTAGCGGAATTTCCCATAGGTTTCCATATCGTAGCTTTTGATCAAATTCCGGAACCTTAATACTTCAGGAATGTTAATATTTTCTGGGCATGGCAAGCATTGATCGCATAAGGTGCATCTTTGAGGCAGGATTTCCAATGGGTTATCCATAGTTTTTTTTACGTCTAAAAATTCGCTGTCTTTAGAATAATCTTTGCCAGTTAATATTGAAAGATTTTGTGGAAATTGGTCGATTTCATGAATACCCATACTTAAAGTAGTCACCTGAGGATGACTTAGGCAAAATCTACCGTTAAATTGTATGGGAGTAAGAGGATTGCAAAGATCGCTAACTTTTTCTGAGGGATTCCAGAGCATACCTCCTTTTTCGTTTGGGGAAATGATGAAGACTCCGATATCTTTTTTCTCGGCTAACTCTAATGCAGGTAAATTCCTTTGAAAAAAATAATAAAAATGTAAATTTACAAAACTAAATAAGTCGATTTCTAACGCTCTGGTAATTAAATCAAGAGAACCATGAGTCGAAAAGCCAATATGACCTATAACCCCTTCTTCTTTTAGTTTATGTAATTCCTCGACGGGTCCGTTTTTTTGAGTAGCGGTTTGAAATCGATCTTCATTGTTAATTCCATGCCACCCGTAGAAATCGATTTTGTCCAACCTTAACGCTTTAAGTTGTTCTTCTACCAATCTTCTAGTTTCGTCTCCCGTCATGGGAGCCCCTTTTGTCATGATTTTGTAATTTAATCGAGGAACGCCAATTTCACTTAGGACTTTTCCATAAAGGTGTTCGCTTTTCATGTAACCGTATGCTGTTTCAAAGTGATTGATTCCTAAATCAACGGCTTTTTGGACGACTTCAATACAGTTTTTTAAAGATTCAACGGGTAAATGGTCTCTTGGCGGGGTCCAACCATGTTTAAAACGCATGCCTCCAAGAGTTATTACAGAAATATTTTCGTTGGTTTTTCCAAAGCGTCGATATTCCATTTGAAGTTTTGAAGGTGTTTGCATATTTAAAATTATAAAGTGTCCAACTAGTTTACATTGGATTACGACTTTAAAATGGCCTTAATCGTTTAGTTTATTTTAGGTTGACAGTTTGGAAAGGCCAAAGTAGCATAAATCCAGATCCTAAAGTAGGTAATGTGGGCCATCGCCCCTTCAGGAAATTATGTATTTTCTGCGATGATTTACCATAAATTTTCTTTTTTCGCATTTTAAGTCGCGAAATTCTAATTCTAAAAATCATTATATGAGTGGTGTAAACAGCGTCTGTTTTAGTTTGTACATAGGAGACGTACCCTCTCCTGTGAAAGTTTTTGAGAAGAACGATTGGAGTTTAGAATCTGGAGTTACCCTTACCGCTTGTATAATTGGCAAAAGTCATAGAATTTGTTTTAGATCTGGTTCTGATTTTTTAACCGAATTTATTGCATATTCTATGGAAGATTTATCTTTTGAGTCAGTTGATCAGAGGTTTTTAAAACTAGGAGATTCGTTTGATCGAGAGTTTATTCATGGATCGTTATATTATAAAGTTAAAATAGAAGTTGTTTCGCGAGTTTACTTAAATTTTAGCGAATTTTTAAAAACGATTCCAGATATTGAATCGTATAAAACTATGTTTAGAGAATTTAAAAATCCAATATTAAACTCTAACAGTCAACCTTTTACTGGGCTTGTTATTGCTCCAGGCGAGAATCGAGTGTTTACGGTTCATACATATCCAGAAGACAATTATTCTATCATTAGTGTTGTTGAGACTAACGTTATTGAGCATGAACTTGTGCGATGATAAAAAGGCTTTTTGAAATTGCACGATCTAATATTGGACATTACTTAGGTAGGAAAAACTCCGAATTTGACGAACCTCGGATTTTTCATTCTGATAACAGATGGGATCAATTTAACGGGGAAACGAAGTATGAAAAGACTGAGGATCCATTTGCGAAGTATTTTGCCAATTTAGAATTGACCACAAGCGCTAGTAGAAGCGAGGTTAAGGCCTCATGGAAGAGACTAATGAAAAAGTATCATCCGGATTTACACTCTGTCGATCTTGAAAAAAAAAAGATTGCCACTGAACTATCGCAGGGGCTTACGGAAGCTTATAAGATTTTAGATAAAGAATTAGCTAAAAGAGAAACTACTTAAATACTGGACCAAATAAAATTTTTTTAATAACTTATTTTTTATAAAACCAGAATTCCATTATATTGGGGACTTCTTCAATTGAATTGGCCTCGACGCCGATAGGGAGGTAGAATGTCGAATTTTGAGACAGTTAAAGGGTATTTATTGGAAATGGGGTTTTCATTTGAAGTTGAAAACTCAGAGGAAGAATTGGTAGTAGTGAACGATCCCGAAAGAGGGATTAATAGTTTGGTAATAGACTGCGAAGATCCCATTGTTATATTGGAACAAGTTATTCTAGTTTTAGAAGAACATTCTTTAGAAACTTATAAAAGAATTTTACAAATTAATCGTTCTTTAGTTCATGGCGCTTTTTGCCTAAACGAGGAAGGTAATGTTTTATTGTTCCGAGATACTTTACAGTTAGCGAATCTTGATTTAAACGAATTAGAAGGTAGTATCGACGCGCTAAGTTTAGCAATGGCTGAAAATGGAACGGAACTTTTATCTTTTGTAGGAAAATAGAGAACTTAATTAAAAATAAATTACTCTTTTGAGAAATAAGGATTACAAATAAAATCATAAATTTAAAAAATCCTTTTTAATTATGAAAGGAAATTGGTTATGGCTGGATTATTTTCGCGAATATTTCGATTAGGACAAGCCGAAGCTCATTCTTTAGTTGACGCTATGGAAGATCCTATTAAATTGACCGAACAGGGAATTAGAGATTTGAAGAAAGATTTACAAGAATCGATGCAAAGCTTAGCCCAAGTTAAAGGGGTTGTAATGCGCTTGCGTAACGATGCGGAAAACCAAAAAAAAATGTCTGTTTCAATGGAGCGAAAGGCAATGGCTTTGTTGCAAAGCGCTCAGGAAGGAAAAGTAGAATCTGGCGAAGCCGAACGGCTGGCATCTGAAGCTTTGGTTCGAAAAGAGGACGCTGGCCAAAAAGCTTTAAGTCTTTCTAAGGATTTGCAGAGTCAAGAGGGTATGGCAAATCAACTTCAGAAAAATGTCGAAAAATTAAGATCTACAATTCAAAGATACGAAAACGATTTGATTACTCTTCGAGCTCGAGCTAAAACCGCTGCGGCTACTCGTAAATTAAATGAGCAAATTGCTAAGGTAGATTCTGGCGGTACAATTGCTATGCTTGAAAAAATGAAAGCTAAGGTTGAAGAGGATGAGTCTCTTGCAAAAGCTTATGGAGAAATTGCCGATACGGGAGAAGATCTTGACTCTCAAATAGATAATGCTCTACAAGGAGGCGGTTCAGGTAGCCTTCCACAATCTGATAATCTTGCGGCATTGAAAGCTAAAATGGGAATTTCCTGATATGGCTTGGAATTTTTTTAAGAAAGATAAAGACAAAGAAAATCCAGAAATGGATATTAACGATTTAGTTCTTTCTAAAATGAAGCCAGGATTTCTCGTTGATTATGATATGAAAACTTATCAAGTTATTGGAAAAAATTACTATCAATGGGATGAAAATGGCAAAACTCTTGAGTGGGAATTAAAACAGGGTAGCGAAGTTTTATATTTAGAAAGGGAAGAGGAAGATGGAGAAATATCCTGGTCTCTTTCGAGAAAATTACCTATTGGCGTACTTGAAGGAAATATTGCGGATCATATTATTGAAAATGAAGACCCGCCCGAAACAGTTGTAATGGATGGAGTTTCTTTTTACTTTGAAGAAGATGATATTGGAACCTATCATAAAGGCGATAACCCTAAAGGACTCCAATTTGTCGTTTGGGATTATTCCGACGATCGTCAAGAAAAATCATTGTCGATTGAGCAATGGGGAGAAACTAAATTTGACGTGACTGTCGGGTTTGAGGTGGAGGAATATCAATTCTCTAATATTTTGCCTGGCGCAAATTAAGATTTCTAATAAGAAAAAAATTGATTTTCTAATAGGTAGCTCGCTAAAAATAAGCGATTTTGTGGTAGAGGCTAATCTTTTCTCTCCCTAGCTTTTTCCAGATTCCTCATTGCGGTTACCGTGTTTGGATGATCGAAACCTAAGGCGTATTCAAATAAATTTAAAGCTTTTTGTAGATATTCTTCAGCTAGAGGATTATTTTCCATTTTTAAATAAAGAATTCCTAAGTTGCTTAACGAGGAAGCTATTATTGGATCTTGTTTTTCGAAAGCTTTTTCTCTAATTTTTAACGCTTGGTTTAAAACAGATTCTGTCTCCTGAAAACGGTTTTGTTTAAGGTAAAGATTGGCTATATTATTTTTTGCTACGGCAATTTCAGGATGTTCCTTACCTAGAATATTTTCATGAATTTCTAGAGCGTCAATTAACAAAGTTTCAGCGTCTTGAAATCGTCCTTGGGTTTTATATAAAAAGGCTAAATTATTTAGTGAGTGGACTACATCAAGATGTTCTTCTCCTAAAAACTTTTCGAATATATCCAAGGCCTCTTTGTACACCAGTTCCGCCTTTTTATATTGCTCAATTTCTTTATAAAAATTGCCCAGATTGTCTAAAGAAATTGCTACGTCTGGATGATCTCCAAAATAGATTTTTTTCCATAACTGAACTGTATCTTGATAAAGTTTTTCAGCTTTTTCATTTTGCCCTCTGACCTTGTGATTCCAAGCAAGGTTACTTAAAGTTGACGCGACTAAGGCATGTTCCTCTCCGTAGCAATAGCGTCGAACTGAATAGGCCTTTTGAAAAAATTTTTCCGCTTCTCCGTAATAACCTTGATTATTTAAATAATAACCAACATCGTTACATAGACGACCCGTTTGAGGGGTTTGTAAGTCAAACTTTTCGATCCAGGTTAGTATAGTAAGAGAACAAGGAATAAATTCCTCACAAATAGGCCATGCGGTAAAAACGGGATCTGGAAATGCCTTAGCAAGAGTTATTAGAGCCTTATTAGCCCATAATTCGGGAGTTTCCAGATTATCTCTAATAGTTTGTTGAATCAGATTACTCATTCTAAGACTTTGTTGGTCTACATTTTGGTCGAGAATTGAATATCGGCAAACAATATCAACCATTTTATCCCATTGTGAATTCCAATCAGTTTTTTCTTCTTGGTTGATTTCTGAAAAATCATCCTCTTCAAGAAAAATTTCATTGGGAATTAAACGAGAGTCAAAGAATGAGCATAATCGAATCAATTCAATAGCTGTGGGGCAACTTTGCTCGATTTGAGATAAAGATAAATTAAGAGCCGTAGCTAAATATTTTGGATAATCTTGATTGGTTTTATTTATTGAAGGTATTTCTTTTTCTTCAGACTTAAAAAGGAGCAAATATTCAATAAGGGAAATTTTTGTTTCGCGAATATATGAACCTACTATTTCAAGTGTCGCTTGGGTTCCGTTTATTAAGTCGTAAATTTGTCCTGCCAAGTCTACAGTTTCTATTGAGGCTTTATTAATATCTTCTTTTTCTCCGATGATATTCGATTTTTTTAAAAGGTATAAAATCCCTCCTTCTTTAATAAATTGTGACGAATTGGAATAAGAAGAAATTGTAGTTTCAGGTTTATTTGAGAAATTATGAATTTCTAAATTTTCTGAAACCTTTTGCTTAGTAATAAAAGCATGAAGTTTGTCGTAATCCGATTCCAAAAAGAATTGTTTTGATTTTCGAAAAAATGTGGGAATGAATTTTGTATCCGTTTGCGAAAGTAGTACCGGTACAAATTTTTTATTTTCTGTTAGTAGGTAAATGTTTTCTTCATCTAGTATTGGACCTAGCCAATCTTGGTTTAAGCTCTTGTTATTCAAGTTTGTCTTAATAGAACATTGATTAAAATAAAATTCGGTACAGATAACTAGGATAATATTAGACTCTTTTATTTTTTCTTGCATCCATTGAGGCCAACCAGTTTTTGGAATGCAATTTTCAAATTGATCGATCCAACAATCAATACCATCGTATCGAAGTTGATCTGATAAGGCCAATACGCGGTTCTTATGATCTTCCGAGTCGTGGCTATAGCTAATGAAGACTTGAAGCGAGTTTGGCATTAGAAGTTAAAGAAGTTTTTGAAAAATATATTCAAGATACGAAAACTCTTAATATAAATCAACGGCAAATTGATTGTGGGATGTATAGTTGAATACCCTTGGAATATTTTTAATTAATTGGAAAGATGGCAATTATTTTTTACTAGTCTGTTAACTATATAATGGAATCAAAAAGATCATTTTGTTTTGGAAAAATTTTAAGAATTTTTGAATTGCCGGTTAATGACCATTTGATTTTTATATATTGTAATAATCCGAATGGTGAATTTCTTTTTTTTTGAATATTTGAATAGAGGAAAATGTAATGTCAAGATTACCAACCATACATTGATGGAGCAGAAGGTAAAACTAAGAAGCTTTTGGAAGGAGTTCAGACGAACTTTGGAAAAGCTCCAAATATTTTTAAGATAATGGCCAATTCATCAGCCGAATTAGATAGCGCCTTGAAATTCATGAACTCTTGGGCTGGGGGCGTTTTATCAAAAAATTTTCGGGAGCAGTTTGCCTTATGTGTTGGAGAGGCAAACGGTTGCGATTATTGCCTTTCAGCTCATACAGCTCTTGGTAAAAAGGCTGGTTTGATGGAAAATGAAATTTATAATAGCCGGAGCGGTAAATCCTCAAGCGAGAAAGTTCAAACTGCATTATGTTTTGTTCGTAAGATTATTGAAAAACGCGGTTGGGTTTCAGATAAAGATTTAGAAGTTGTTAGAGAGGTAGGCTATAACGATGAAGAGATTACAGAGATAATTGCGAATATAGCTTTACACAATTTTACCAATTATTTGAACCATATTGCGGAAACTGAGGTTGATTTTCCTTTGGCTCCAAAACTTGATTCTTGATAGGAGTCGGTATCAATTAGGTATTTTTTAAAAAAATGTAAAATTTTCTAAGTTTTTATATTGGACTGAGAAAATTATCTATAATCAAATTTAAAATTTATGAGAAAATAATTTTCACGCAGATTTTTTTGCCGTTTCGGCGTCAGGATTGGCCATTTTTGCATAGAAATTGGTGCTTTCCCGTCGCGAATGACCCATTAGGTTTTGAACGGTTGGAACTTTTGCTCCATGTTGTAATAAAAAAGCGGCAAATGAATGACGCAACGAATGGGGGGTGGCGCTTTTTTCTATGCCTGATATTTCTAGGGCTGCTTTAAAATATTTTGCGAAAGCTCGGGTAGTTAGCTTTCCGCCTCGTTCGCTTGGAAATAGAAAATCGTCAGGTTCTTTTTTACCTATTTGGCGGAGAATCGCATCTGCTAAACTTCTTGAAAAAATAGTAGTTCTGCCTTCCTGTTTTCCTCCCTGCCCTTTTACGAAAAGATTGTTTGTTTTTAAATTTATATTTTTTACCCGAACTTCCACAAGCTCAGAAACCCGAAGTCCAGCGCTGTATGTCAATTCGATCATTAGCCTGTGTTTTAAGTTTTCAGCTGATAAGGCAATTCTTCTAACTTCCTCAAGAGTCAATAAGACGGGAGTTCTTTCTTTCTTTTGAGGTCGTTCTATTTCATTTAATGGAAACTTTTGCCCAAACACTTCTATCCATAAAAAACGTAATGCATTAATAGATTGATCAATCGTTGACCTTGATTTTTTGGTAGAGTTTAGATGTCTTAAGTAATCTTCCAAGTCGCGATTAGAGGCCTCGTGTGGATCTCGTGGCAAAATAAAAAAGAAAAAGTTACGAAGTTGGCCTATGTATGCCTTGATAGTTTGATCTCGGTATTTCCGAATATGTAATCTTTGTTCAATAACCTCATAAGGCTTGGAGGCAAAATTGGGAAAAGGAAGCGATGCGTCCATGAAACTCTCCTGGATTAATGGCGAAAAGGATAATTCTTAAAACGAGGCGGACCGTAGTTTTTATTTTAGAAATACTAAACGGACCGTTTGAAAAGCGGATATTGAAATGAATTGTGCGCCAATATAATTAGAAATATAAACGCGATAATAAAGTCATTAAAATTTTAACAAATTTAATTAAATCGTCAAGAGTAAATTTTTAATACTAGGATTTTGACAATGTTATCTAAGTACAATCAATTTTCTTGAAAGGGCCTTATTTAAAACGATTTTCTTAATATTGAGAAAAAAATAGCAAAAGATTATAATAATCGGTTTTTATTATTTTCATATCATATAATTCTTGGATCGCGACGCGTTAAACCTTATTTAATTTTATTAAGAAAATTATTGGAAATCATAAATGAGAGATTTTGGCGAAGTTATTAAATATGCTAGGCCATATACAAAAATATTAGTTTTTTCTTTTTTTTGCTTAGCATTAACCTCGATCATAAGTCTATTGTTGCCTCTTATTGTCAAAAATATGGTCAATGCCGTATTTATTGAAAAAAATGGGGATGCATTAAATAGTCTAACTGTAGATTTAGTTATCACTATATTTTTTCAGGTTATATTTGCCGTTATCCATAATTATGTTTTTAGTTATGTAGCCTACCGCGCGGTAACAGATTTTCGGGCTCAAGTATTTTCACACATACAAAGTTTATCGATAAGGTTTTTTCAAAATCGGAGAGTTGGGGAAATTTTATCAAGTATGAGTTCGGATATATCGGTTATTCAAAACGCTATGACAAGTATTCCAGTTGCTATATTGAGGCAAACAATAACGCTTATTGGTGGATTAGCTATTATTCTTTATTTGAATTGGAAATTAACCGGCTTAATTATTTTGGCCTTGCTTCCTTTAATGGCTTTTGCCAGGTTTTTTGGGAAACGGTTAAGGGGTCTTTCAGAAAATGTTCAAGATAAACTTGCTGAGTCTTTAACGGTTTTAGAAGAGTCTGTTTCTTCAATTTTTACGGTTAAATCATATTGCCGAGAAGATTATGAAAATAATAGATTTAAAAGTCATATTGAGAAAGCCTTCCTTGCTTCTGTGGGAAAAGTTAAAATATCATCTTTTTTTGGTCCATTTATTTTATTTTTAACGTTTTTTGTGTCAGGTCTATTGATTTGGTACGGTGGCCGACAAGTGATGATAGGAGCTACAACTCCAGGTGAATTAGCGGCATTTTTCCTTTATGGAATAATAATGGCTGGGCCCATTGGAACTGTAATCAGAATATATGCTCAATCGCAAGAAGCCGCTGGCGCTATGAAACGCGTAAATGAAATATTGAGCGAAAAACCGGATATAAAAGTTTCAGAAAATCCGGTTTTTTTGGCTGATCCGCGAGGAGAAATAGAATTTGAAAATGTGAATTTTAGTTACGATTCGGGGAAATTGATTTTAGATAATATCAATTTTCGCGTTGCTCCCGGCGAAACTGTAGCTTTAGTGGGTCCGAGTGGAGCTGGAAAATCAACAATTACCTATCTCCTTCAAAGGTTTTTTGATCCAGATTCTGGTAGGATTCTTTTTGATGGTCATAATTTAGAGGAATTGGATCTTAAAAATTTTTTGGACCACATTGCTTACGTTCCCCAAGATCCTCAATTGTTTAGTGGTACGGTTCGAGAAAATATACTTTATGGAAAGTTAGAAGCCACAGAAAATGAACTAATTGCTGTGTCTAAGGCTGCAAATGCGCATGATTTTATCGTTAAAATGGAAAATGGATACGATAGCTTAGTGGGCGATAAAGGTATTAAGCTTTCGGGAGGGGAAAGACAAAGAATTACTATTGCTCGAGCGATGTTGAAGAACCCCAAAGCTCTTATTTTAGACGAGGCAACGTCTTCGCTTGATAGTCATTCAGAAAATTTTATCCAAACGGCTCTAGAGACTTTAATGGCCGATCGTACGACTTTAATAATTGCTCATAGATTAAGTACAGTTCACAACGCGGATAAAATTATTGTATTGGATAAGGGGCGAATAGTGGAGATGGGAAATCACTCAGATTTGATGAAAAAGGAAAAAATTTATTACCGTTTATATACTATGGGGGCTTTAGAGGAATCTTCATTATCCGCCGACTAAACTTTTTATATATTAATCCCCAGGGTCGGCGCCCATCAAAAATCCCTTTAAGTGAGCAACTTTTTCTGGATCACCGTTATGATAAATCCGAATCAAAGTATCAACTAGTTCCTTTAAATGTTGATCTTGTATATTGAGTTCTTTTGTTTGTTGTGTTTGATCATCTTCATATACATAAGAATGATCCCCACCGCCTGGATATTTTCGTTTTCGCATGGTACCCTTATTAATGAGTAACCAAATAATATCTAAATCAGTGTGTCTATACAGTTTTGCGATCGTATCTGCGGATGGAAGCGATTTGTTATTTTCCAGATCAGAAAGAGACCCTTGGGAAATACTGATCAAATCAGCTAATTCGGCGATTTTGTAGTTTGAAGACTTTCTCCATTGCCTTAATCTTCCCCCAAGATTATGGGCTATGCCGATTTTCTTCTCTTGCATTGGTAAAACCCCGCACAAGATAAGCCGTCTTAGATAAACAGGCTGGTTATTAAAATGGCTAAAAAGTTTGTAATACCTTTATTTTGCCATGAAAAATCAGTTTACAGATTCGATTCAGTTTAATTTTTTTCGATCTACCAAACGGTGGCAGTTTATTATGATTCTTATTGGCTCGCAAGCTAAAATACCCAATTTTGGGGTATTTCTTAATTTAGATACAAGCTAAAACTACCGTTTTTTATTCGTGGTTTCGAATGGATTTATTCAATTTTATCAGAAATGAGGTTTTATAAAAATTAAATATTTCCGAATAGACGATTTTTTTAAAAATTATCTTGAGGTTTTTACTAGGATTTAGTCTAAAGCGCAATTGTATTTTCGTTAAAGTGAAACTAATTGAACGATTCTATTAATTTTTTTATCTTCAAAATATGAAATCAGCTCATAAACAATCATTATTTTTTTTCTTGATTTGGACCATTTTATTGTTTTCAGCTTGCGGAAAGTTAGTAGACGTTGATGTTACTGTTATTGATCAAAAAACGGCCTTAGAAAATCAAATTTTAGGCAGTTATGAAGAATTGGGTAATGAAATGGTTTTGTTGGCCTCAGTAAGATCGGTTGACGAAAATGGGAAACTAAAACCCGTGATTAAAACCCCACCTGCAAAGTTAAAAGCAATTAAAGCAATGCAAAGGATGGAGTTTAATCGCGATGATATCCAGAGATTTAAGAAAATGGGGGTTGCGGGAGAAAAAAATGATGGTTTTCTAAATTTTTTTGAAACGGAAGATACTCAAAATGATCAGCAATTTAAAATTTTTGCTCAAACTATATTAGATGAAGAAAATCAAGATAGAGAAACTGTATTAAAAAGAGTAATTGCCACAAATATCCGTTTTTCTCCTCAAGATTTACCTAAAGTTAAAAAGGTTTACGCAAACCTAAATAGAGATAATGCTCTTTCAGGCGAAAAAATTCAGCTGGAAGATGGAACTTGGACAACAAAAAAATAACCTTTTCAAACTTTTCATTAAACATTAAATGAATGGTTTAGCGATATGGCATTTCGTCGCCTGTAATCGTTTTTTGGTAATCTATTTCTTCTTGATTCATTTCACTTACAAATTTTTTTAATTCTAGAGGGGTATTGAAAAAATAAGGACGATTTTCTTTTTGACCGCAGATTTCGTCTTCCCGTTCAACTACTAATTGACCTTCTGAGGTGATTTCTTTAAAAATAAATTTTTTTCTTGTTTTGAGCATTCCGAAAAGATCTCTAAAAGATCTTTCAAGTTCATCCGACTCGTCCGACATAGTTTCCTCCTGAAAATTTTAGATATTGAAGTTAATATAATAAAACCAACTTTCTCTGATTTCAATATTTTACAAAATTTAATTGATTTTCAGATACAGAGATGAGCTATATCTATCAATTTAAAAAAGTTTTTAAAATCCAATTATGACATTATTTAGGTAGATTTCCTTGGGACATAAGATTTGGCAATAAGCGTTTCAACCCTAATCGATATTATGTTATAGTTTTATTTGGTTTTAAAGGCTTTAAAAATATAGATTTAATAAACAATAAACTTTGAATTATTTCAAAAAATATAATTTATTTGGATAAATGGCTGGAAGATTAACTCTTAAAAAACTAGCTGAAAATCTTATCAAAGAGGCTCGGGCTCCTTTTTCTGCCGAAGATTTTTCCCATATGATAAGGGATCGTTGGCGGAGAAAGATTTCTTCATCTACTTTAGAGAGACTTACTGGAAGATTAGCAGAACATAAGCAGATCATTGGATTAGAATCAAACGATTTTTTACCCTATCGGGCAGTATTGGATAAAATCGTTCATATCCCAATGGAAATTCCTATATCTTCTCTTGAACTGCATGAGAAAATATTAATTCCCGGTTATAGACTAATACCTGTTATTTCCACTGATTTAGATGAAGAAAACCTCATCTTATTAGATCCTAATGGTAATGAAATTCCCAAAAAAAAGAAAAAATTCTTACTAGAGGAAATAATTCAGTTTTACCAGTATTCTAATGCCGGTCATTTTCCCGATCATATTAATATCAACGAGCAAATCCCTGGAAAAAGTTCTCTTTCAGTTACAGTTTGGCAAATGGAAGAAGTTTTTAAAAGCTTTCAAACCAAACCTTGCAAAAGCTTGTTAATAAAGTTGATTGATTATGATCTTGGCATAATGCAGGTACATCCGCAGTGTAATTTATCCCAAAACCAAAATAAATTAAAAGCGCGTAGCTTGAATGTAGCATTAGAACAAGCCTTGCTCGATTATCTTAACCGACGAGTTTCGCCATCTGAAGATATAGAAAAACAATTATTAAGAGCTTTTTATACTATTGATCCAAAGTTTTTGGATGTTATGTCTTTTTCAGTTAAAAACTTTTTGGAAAACGCCCAGAAAGTTTCGGTTGTTGGTTGTGAATGGGGGCAACCTAGGTTTGTTTCCTCATCCAATTCTAACGACTTAGCATTTCATTTAGAGATCAGTCCCAAAAAATCGCTAGGTCGGTCGGGTTCGCTTGATGAAATTTTTGAAGATTTAGGACTTCCCTTTGGTTCCATCGAGTTTACCGCAATTCTAAGAGCTGTTTTAACTAGAAAAACCTGTAGTTTAGAAGTCTTAGTCGATATGCTTTTTAGCGGAAAAGGCGACCTGTTCCATAATTCAAAACAAGAGGATCGTTTTTACCAACTATTAAGAGATATGATGATTCCTCTTTATAAAGAGATGGAAGAGCCAGAACCAAAGACAATTGCCGAGTTAAGAGAACAAGCTGTTTCTGTGAAATTACGTTTGATTAAATCGCTAAAGTTTTTGGAGTTTAAGGAAATTGGTTTGGCTGATTTGCCTTTTGAAATTTTGGATCAAATTATTGAAATGGATCAGTTTTGCGCAGAATCTCTTATCTTTTTCGAAGAGTCGCAACACCCTATTCCAATTCAAAAGATTAAGGATATTCAACTGGCTTTAAAAATAGTTGGTCCGAAGCTTTCAGCGCTAGAGGAAGAAATTTATAACGATTTAAGCGTTTTTTAGATCTAAGTTTGGTTTCTAGTCATTTAAAGAAACAATTGCGCTGCCTCGTCAAAATCATTTAATACCTTTTCTTTGACCTGCTCTAAATACTCTTTCCCAAACCCTATTTTTTTTGGCGTTTGGATATCAAGCCTTGGGATAACGCTTTCGCCACTATTTCCTAAATCCCATTCATGTGATAAAACATCCGCCATGTGCACGATTCTAGTTTCTTCGGCATGCTTTTTAGCTCGTTTGGGTTCATGGTGGCATGCTGCCGCAGAAATAAAGCTCTCAGGTAAATTCCAAGATTTTAAAAGATGGCTTCCAACTTCCATGTGGTTGAAGCCTAAAACTTTATTTTCCATTTTATATAGATGCTCTTTTTTATTTTCGCATAATTCTACAACTTCCATGGCAGATTCAGGTATTTTATTAAAAATAATTAAACTTCCGATATCGTGCAACATTCCTGCAATATAATATTTCTCTGGGTTTTCCATCTCGGTTAAGATTGCAATTTCTTTGGCAATCAAACCACAACCAATGCAATGCCTCCAAAAAGACTTTCGGTTGACCGTTTTTACCATTCCACCTTCGAATGAGTTCATTATGGTAGTCGCTAATGCTAAGAGTTGTAATTCTTTTGTACCTACAATCGATAAAGCATGACTAATTGTTTCAACTTTTTTTTGGAATCCATAAAAAGCGCTATTAACAATTTTTAGAAGTCTGGCCGTTAGCGAAGCGTCGGCGCTAATAATTGAAGCTATTTCTTCAAAGGAACCATCTTCTTCGAGGACTTGATTTATTTGAAAATAAATGGTGGGGAGGGAGGCAACATAACCTTCTATTAGATCGAAAAACTTAGTTTCCATTTAACAAAAACATAAAAATATTGAGAAGAAAAAACTTTAAAGATTTAAAAAATTGAGGTTTTGGCAAAAGAGCGATTATGAAAATGTTTCGCCAATTCCATATTTGGCCGAAGAGGCATCATATTCTTTTAACGCTTTTGGCAATAATTCGGTTAGGCGTCCTATTCTTGTTTCATCGGAAGGATGGGTTGACATAAACTCTGGAGGTTGGCTTCCCTTGGCATTTTGAAATCGGGTCCAAAAATTAACCGCTTCACGTGGGTCATATCCCGCATGGGCCATATAAATTATTCCAATTTCGTCTGCTTCAGACTCATTTGAGCGACTAAATGGAAGTTGAAGGCCATATGTTGCTCCAACCCCCAACGCTCCTAAAATTAACGGTTTGTATTTGCTATTACCATAACTTAGCGAAGCGAAAGATAAAGCTCCAGTTATTAGCATCTGTTGCGTCATCCGTTGAGCGCCATGTCTGGCTATGGCATGAGCGATTTCATGTCCCATAACTGTTGCAACTCCCGCTTCATTTTTGCATATTTGCAAAATACCTGTATAAAATGCTACTTTCCCACCCGGAAGGGCGAATGCGTTTTGTTGTGGAGATTCGATTAGTTTAAATTCCCATTCTAAATCTGGCATATCGCTAGCTGCGGCTAAGCGTTTTCCAACTCGTTGAATCATTTCATTCAATCGAGCGTTTTGGGAAATTTTTTCTTTAGAAAGGATTTCGCTATAAGATTGAGCTCCTAAGGACAATTCTTGAGAAAAGGGGATTAGTATTAATGCAGATCGTTCGCTAACGGGTGTCGTTATGCATGATGTAATCCCAATTAGCAATATAATGAATATGAATTTAAACTTTTTTTGCATTTAACGATTATAGAAACAGGTCCCTGATTTTTCAATATTTTTGTTATTTTAATTAAAACACATTTTTTGTATTTGCATAATTGAAAAATTTAGAAAATTTATGTTCCAATTCGAAATAGAAGCCAAAGATAAGGGTTTTGATTTTATTGCCGGAGTTGATGAAGCTGGTCGCGGACCTTTAGCTGGCCCGGTAGTTGCCGCCGCTGTAATTTTGAAAGATTTAACGCCTATTCCGGAACTCCGCGATTCAAAGCAAATGTCGCCAGCTCAAAGAGATAAAGTTTTTGGATTGATCAAAAAGTCCGTTTTAGGTTTTGGCATTGGGGTTGTCGATGTACCAACGATTGACAAAATTAATATTTTACAGGCAACTCTATTGGCAATGAAAATGGCAACAGAAATGCTTCCGGCGTCATTAGATTTCATTCTTGTTGACGGTAATCGTACTTTTGATTTTCCTAAGAAACAAAAAGCCGTTATTAAAGGAGATCAATTAAGCCACTCGATTGCGGCGGCCTCAGTTTTAGCAAAAGTAACAAGAGATCGTATTATGGATAAGTATCATAAAAATTATCCACAGTATTGTTTTGACAGGCATAAGGGTTATGGAACTAAACTGCATAAAGAAAAGATTAAAGAATTTAAACCCTGCCCAGTTCATCGAAAGACGTTTAAGGGAGTTCGAGAATTTTTGTAGCCTAATTATAGATGTTCAGGTAAGACTGTAAATCTTAGACCAAAGTTATTACAACCAAGTTTTTTAATACTTCATTAGCTTGTTTGTGTACTTTGGTTTACGATATAGATTAGCGATAGCATTTAACCTAAAATTTTACGGTCTTACATAAAAAAATATATGCTTTCTCTAAACAATAAAAAATGGATTTTGTCAGATCCTTCATCCGACGATTGTCTTCGATTGATGGAAGAAGCGGGCGTTTCCCCTTTAATCGCTAAATTATTAGTCAATCGTGAAGTGGTTACAGGAGAGGATGCAAAATATATTGTTGATGGCGATCTTTCTAATTTACACGATCCCTTCCTAATGAAAGGAATGACTGAAGCCGTTGATAGAATAATAAAAGCTATCGAAGGAGATGAAACTTTAACCGTATTTGCCGACTATGACGTTGATGGCGTTTCTTCGGCTGCTTTTTTAATACATTTTTTTCGCGATTTAGGTATACCAATTCGATATTATCTTCCGAATAGAATGGTGGAAGGTTATGGGTTGACCGTAGAGGCTTTAAACTCTATTAAGGAGACAGGAAGTTCTCTAGTGATTACAGCTGATTGTGGAATTACTGCAGTTAAGGAAGTTGCCGTGGCGAAAGAAATGGGATTAGACGTTATTATTTCCGATCATCATCAGGTCAGTTCTGAAGGTTTGCCACAAGCATTGGCAGTGTTAAACCCTCACCAACCTGACTGTCCTTACCCGTTCAGATTTTTATGCGGTGTTGGGATTGTGATGAAATTATCGACAGCAATTCGAACAGCTCTTTATCGGGCTGGTTGGGAAAAAAGTCGGTTACCCAATTTAAGACAATATCTTGACCTTTTTGCTTTGGGAACTATCGCGGATGTCGCTCCTTTAACAGGGGAAAACCATATCTTAACTAGACACGGCCTGGAAGAGCTTACAACAACTCAAAAACCAGGTTTGATTGCGCTAAAATCAGTTGCTGGTTTGAATGGCGCTGTGGATTCCCAATCTATTGGTTTTGGTCTAGGACCAAGACTAAATGCTGCTGGGAGGCTTGGAAAAGCGGATTCAGGCTTACATTTATTACTTTCTCAAGACCTTTCTCAGGCGACCGATTTGGCTAATGGGTTGGAGACAGTAAACCGCGAAAGGCAAGACGTACAAAAATGGACCCAGAAAGAAGCTGAATATTTAATTTCCAAGGAAGTTGATATCCAAAATGATCGAGTAATTGTATTGGCTTCGGAAAATTTTCATCGCGGCGTTGTAGGAATTGTGGCTTCCCGGATTGTTGAAAAGTTCTATAGGCCAGCTGTATTAATTGCAATAAAAGATGGTTTTGGTAATGGTTCTGGTCGAAGTATCCCTAAGTTTAATTTGTTTAAGGGATTGCAAGAGTGCTCAAAATATTTTCAACAATTTGGAGGGCATGCATTTGCTGCAGGTTTAACTTTGGAAGTTGCAAAAATAGACGATTTTAAGCGAACTTTTAAAGAACTTGGCCATAAATATTTGAGTTCAGAAGATTTAATTCCTGAGGTAAAAATAGATTGCGAAATTAAACTTGCTGACGTTACTTTTGAATTAATTGACGAGATTAACAAGCTCAGTCCATTTGGAGCGGTAAACCCAATCCCTGTTTTTACAAGCCGGAATGTAATTTTGCGGAATATAAAATTTCTTGGAAAAGAAGCGAATCATGTTCGTTTTAAAGTTTTACAAAATAATGCATTAAAAGATGTTATTGCTTTTAATATGAGATCTGCATTTGAAAATAAGTTAAAAGATGGAGATCAAGTAGATATTGTTTATGAAGCGACTGTCAATGAGTGGCATGGAAATGAAAATCTCCAACTCAATTTGACAGATATTGCTTTTCCTAATTAATCGAAAAAAGAATATTTCATGAATTTTTTTAAAATTATTCCGTTCGAACGGCGTTCATAGCATTGAGATTAGCTGCGGTTCTAGATGGATACCATCCTGCAATAACCGAAGCGGACCAAAAAGAAATTATCATTACTAAAATGAAGGAAATTGGAAAGTGGACTTGAATAGTCCACCCAAAAGATTGTTTATTTATCACGTAAATGAGTAGATAGGAAACTACAATTCCCGCTACCAAACCCATTGCAGAGCCAATTAAACCTAAAATTCCCGCCTCGATTAAAACAATTTTTTTTACTTGATGTTTAAAGGCTCCTATAAATTTTAAAATTCCTATTTCTCTTTGTCGTTCAAGGACAAGCGATAATAAGGTGTTAAACAATCCCATTACAGCTACCAAAATGGCCACGATTTCCAAAGAGTATGTTATGGCAAATGTATTGTCGAATATTCGTAGAACTTCTTTTTTAAGTTCGCCATTGGTTCGAACTATGATGTTTTGATCTTGGCCAATTTTTTTGACGATTTCTTTTCTTACTTCAGTCAAATCATTTTTACTTTTTAAATATACGACAATGCTATTGACTAAAAAATCTTGGTAATAATTTAGATAAGTTGTTCGATCAATAACAATGTAACCCCTTTCCTGGGAATAATCATAATAAACCGCAACAATTTCCAAGTTGAGAGGTCCTTTAGGCGCGTTCAATGTAAGCCTATCTCCAACTTCAACTTCATGCTTTAAAGAAAACGCTTCTGAAACGATAGCCTTATTTTGTTTAACCATCTTCGAACCCAAATCTTTTGATTTTATTCCAGATTTGATAACTAGACTTCCAAACTGAGATACTATAGAGAAATCTCCCGACGCTATTATTATTGGAAGGTTATTATAAGAATGGTTGATAGCGCGAAATAAATCAATAGCGGCAACACCCTGAAGACTTTTTAGTTTGTCGGCTTTTTCTGCGGAAAAAGTATGTTGGTAATCAATGTTATTTCCAGAGGCGGGACGGATAAATAAATCTGCTTTAAGGGTTTGACCAATCCATACGACCACAGTTTGCCTGAAACTATGTACCATAATTGACATACTAATAATCATCATAAATGCGATTGCAAGAGATGATACGGCAATTGAATTTCTTCCAACATTTTGCGCTAAGTTAAGGCATGCCAATAAGCCTTCGCCCTTAAAGTAGCGGAGGAAGGGCGCTCGTAGTTTATCTCTAGCAAACAGCAATAATGAAGGTGAAAATAAAGAACATCCAAGGATTAGAAGAAAGACTGAAAAAAATCCAAAAAATGGGAATTGGTCTATGGGTGGCAGGAAAGCAAAAAATAAGGCGCATGTTAAAATAAAAATAGCGGCATAGTTTAGCCGCTTATTCCCTCGGTATATTTTTAAGTCGTAACTGCCACGTCGCATAACTTGAGTTGGCGAAGCGTTTGCCGCTTCAATGGCGGGAAGCAAGGCTGAAAAAAAAGACAGCCCTACGCCTAGAAAAAAATAGGGAACCGCCTCAGTAAAAATAAATTCGGAATCGCCAGCGTTATTTGATACATAAAGCGCGTTTATAGTCATCGAAACTGCATTTAAGGAAAATTCGGCAAGGTAATAACCAAGAATAATTCCTAGGACAGAGCCAATCGCCCCAAAAATTCCAGCTTCTAGAAAAAAGATTCCGGCAATAGATATAGGAGAGGCCCCCAATGCTCGGAGAGTTCCAATCTCTACCCTTCTGCGAACTACTGAAAGAGCTACGATATTATAAATTAAATAAAGTGCGACTAATAAAGCAACAAAGCTTAAAGCCGAAAGATTGTACTGAAAAGCTCTAAGCATTTTTTCTACTTGCTGGTTTTTTCTTTCAGGACGATCGACTCTTAAATAATTAGGGAGGATTGTCGAGATTTTATCTCGATAGAACTCAAAACCTTGGTCTCCAAGAAATTCAACATCGATTCGATCTAATTTACCGATTTTCTCAAACACATTTTGGGCTGCGGCAATATCCATTAAGGCAAAATTACCGTTCAATGCTTTAGCAATACCTTTATTTTCAAGAACGGCCGTTACGTTCAGAAAAGTTTTTTTACCATTAATTGCGAAGGAGATTTGGTCGCCAGGGTTAAAGGAAGTATTGGGAATAAATTTTTCGGGTAGAATAATTCCGGTTTGATCTAAAATTAAAGGAACAAGCCCTCTAAGGTTTTTTTGTGTTGTTTTTAGAGAAAAATCTCGGATTCCGCTATCTTGTAAAAGATCGGTTCCTAATATTTCCACCACTTCTCCAGATTTCGTTTCTACGGCTTTAGCTTCAATAACGGGATATGGTTTGATTGATTTCCTTAAAGAACTTAAGGATTTAAAAACCGTTTCGTCAAACGGCATACCGTCGGCATGTATAATTGCGTCGGCCCGTCCAAGTACTAAGTCAACGCTTTCTTTAAAAGAAATTAAAGTTTGACGATTGGCTAGCTGAACGCTGAGGAATACAGAAACGCCAATAGCTACGCCCAAAATTGCCACTCCGGTTCGAAATGGGTCTTTATAAAGCGGCCGAATGACCAACGTTATAAATAATTTTAAAAATGAATATAATTTAGTTGTCAATTTTTAAGTCGGAATTTAGTTTTTTATTTTCACAGCTTTCAAAATACTTTTAGCTAATGATTCTGTTATTCCCGGTAATTTTTTTAATTCATTGAGAGGAGCTTTTCGGATATTTTCTAAACTTCCAAACTCTTTTAACAACGCTAATCTACGCTTTTTACCTATTCCAGGAATTGATTCGAGAGGCGAGGTTAATGTTTTCGAGCTGCGTAATTTTCTATGATACGTGATAGCGAATCTATGAGATTCATCGCGAACTCTTTGTAAAAGAAGACGGGCTGGCGAATGCTCTCTAAATAAAACTGATTCTTTTCTTTGAGGCAAATAAATTTCGTCGGTTCTTAAATCGTTGCGGATTTTTCCTTTGGCAATGCAGGCTAAATCTACTTTATCTTCTAAGCAAAGATCGCGTAAAACTTGTATCCCCGTATTCAAATGACCCTTTCCACCATCTATTAGAATCAAATCCGGAAGAGGTTTTTCCTCTGCGATTAAGCGACCATACCTTCTAATCATTACTTCGCGTAGCATAGCGTAATCGTCAATTCCTTCAACTTCTTTAATTTTAAACCTACGGTAGTTTGTTTTATCTGCTTTCCCTTCATTGAAGCAAACCATAGAACCGACTGCATACGTTCCAGAAATATTTGAAATGTCAAAACCTTCAATGATTTGCGGTAAACTTTTTAAAGAGAGTTGAGTTTGAAGTTCTTCAAGCATCAGAATGCGGGAGTCATCGTCGTCCAACTCGTTTTTAAGAGCCAACTTAGCGTTTGTAGCGGCCATCGCGACTAAGTTTCGTTTTTTCCCAATTGTAGGAGATTCTAAAATAACTCGGTTCCCTTTTTTTTCTGATAACCAATCGCTTAATAAGCTTTGGTCTTCGACAGGATGAGGTAAAAGAATTTCTTTAGGTAGTATAGGTTCGTCGGCGTAATATTGTTTTAAAAATGACGTTAATATTTCGTTATCTTCAAATTCGCTTTGGCTTTTTAACCGTACGTTTTTTTCTCCAATTAGTTTGCCGTCTCTAACAATTAATACCTGAACAAGCGCTGACTCTCCTTCTCGGAAATATGCAATTGCATCGTGGTTTTCTTGAGATGTGGAGATGACTTTTTGTTTGTCAAAAATGGTTTTAACGGCGGCGATTTTATCCCTAAATACGGCGGCTTTTTCATATTCTGTTGCTTCGGACGCAGCAAGCATTTTTGTGTTTAAGCTTTCGGTTAATTCTTTATTTTTTCCTTTTAGGAATAATTGAACATCCTTAACAATTTTAGAATAGCTTTCTGAAGATACTTTTGCCGAACAAGGGGCAAGGCAACGACCAATTTGATAATTTAAACAGGGTCGGCGTTTTTCGGTGCCGTCTAAATCATCTTTACTCTGCCGTAAGGGGAAAATTTTATAAATCAATCTAATGGTCTCCCGTACTTCTTTAACCATTGTATATGGGCCAAAATATGCGGAAGAATCCTTTTTGATTTTTCGGACTATTTCTAATCTTGGATAGGTTTCCCCTAAGGTTAAGCGAATATATGGGTAATGTTTATCGTCTTTTAATAAAACGTTGTAGCGAGGCTGATATTTTTTAACAAAATTACTTTCTAAAATCAGAGCTTCGCGTTCAGTTTCTGTCGTTAATACCTTGATATCTTTGATTTTTGAAACCATTGCCCTGGAGCGGGGCATGAGATTGCGGGAATCTTGAAAGTATGAACGAACGCGAGAAAATAATGATTTTGCTTTTCCAATATAAACGACTTCTCCCTTTTCATCCTTCATCATATAAATGCCGGGAAGTTTAGGAAGCGTATCAAGAATTTCGTTGATGCGTTCCGTCATAGCTTTGTGCATCGCCTCAAATAAATTTTTATGAAAACCTTTAAGAAATTATGAAATATATTTTAGAAATTTACTATCGATTAATCTAAATCGGAGATCTATATCTATGCAATCATAAATATTCAATAGTTTTAAGAAAAAGATTTTTTTGGATTCCATCCTCTGTATCTCATACATCCTAAAAATGGTGCATGCTCTCCTCTAAACCCGTATTCTCTCCCTTGAATAATGCTACTGAATTTTATTTTTTCTTCGAGGCAAGTTTCCAAATCTTTTTCAAACGCTTTTTCAGATTTAGAGCCTTCAACATTTTTAAAGTCTGAATAGCTCCAACTTGGACCACATCCTGAGAAAATAATTAAAGGAATAAGTAAAAACGAGATTTTTTTGAGGTTAATAGATTTGTTGAAATTAAATAAAAAATAAAAAGAAATTTGACTAAACTTTAAATTGTTTAAAGCGGAAGAACGTTTAAAATTTTTTATATGGCGCATCTTTTTTACCGATCAAAGTTCATGAAAAATTATTGGGTATTATAATCTAAATTTCTTTTTATTGGTTTTTCTGGATTGAAGGATAAGCGGACATGATTTAAAGTTTGGCAAAAGAAGACTTAATTTAATATAAGAAACAGTTCCTTCCCTTTCTCATCTCGCTTATAATGATCTAGAAATGGAGGTTGAAGGTGGCATTTGATAAAGCAAAATACGCCAAAAAATTTGCCTCGGGCGAAGCAAAAGACCATGTAATTGGTTTAAGCCAAGGCATATTGGAACTAGAAAAAAATCCTTCGCAAGCGGATACTCTAAAACAAATTTTTCGTATTGCGCATACTTTGAAGGGTTCTTCTAAGATGTTTGGTCTAACTGAAATGAGTGAATTAGCTCATCTTTTAGAAGATGCCTTAGAAGCTTTTTCAGAAAAGCGTGTTGCTCCTTCCAAGTCTCTTTTTAATTTATTTTTACAATCAGTTGATCTATTAACGGATCTTTCTGATACCGCCGCTAAGGGAGAACCGTTTCAAGGCGATTTAAAGTCCTTATTTAAAAGTCTAGAAAATGTGGCAAAGGGGCAATTGGATGATTTATCCCCTGTCGAAAAAAAACCGGAAAAAGAAACTCTTCTGATCAAGCCTCAAGATGAAAGCCATGACGATATTATTAAATATGACCCGGAACCGATCTCTCCTTCTAGTGTCCAAAAGATTGAACGAATTGAAGAGGAGCCAAAAGCTCTTTCATCGCCAGAAACTACTGAGGTAGCCAAGAAATCAGGAGAAACATCTAATTCTCGTTTGAAAGAAAATGAGACTATTAGAATCCCCGCTAAAAAACTTGATGTTGCGATTAAACTTATGGGCGAAGTTTTATCTAACCAAGGACAAATGAGGCAAGACTTAGAGATACTCGACGAGTTAGAAACTCCAAATAAAAAGCAAAAAGCAATTATTTCTAAATTACAAAGTCATAGCAATGGGTTAGATCCACAATTTAAAGCTGATGTATTAGCTATTTTGCGGGAATATCGGAGTAAAACAAGAAGTTTTATGGAGCGAGCTAGAGATAATCTCAGTGTTCAAGGCTTATTGACTGACGATTTAAGAGATTATGTTCTAAGAATGAGAATGCTTCCGATTTCAACAGTTTTTGATAGCTTTCCTAGATTAGTGAGAGACATTTCTCAGTCTCTAAATAAAGAAGTTGAACTAGTGTTAAAAGGTGGCGAAACCGAACTTGATAATAAAATTATAGAACAAATTGGGCCTTCCCTAGTGCATTTAATCCGCAATAGCCTTGATCATGGTATCGAATCTCCAGAAGAAAGAACTCGAGTTGGTAAGTCAGTAAAAGGAACGATAATGATCGAAGCTCGTTATGAAGGCGGAAATGTTGTTGTTGAGATTGAGGACGATGGCCGAGGTATTCAAGTTGAGAAAATAAAAGAAAAAGCGATCAAGCAAAAAATAATGGATAAAGATACGTTGCTTAGTATTTCACGGTCTGAAATTGTCGATTTAATTTTTACTCCTAATTTTAGCACTAGTTCTTTCATTACAGATGTTTCTGGAAGAGGAGTAGGAATGGATGTTGTTAAAGAAAATATTGTCGAACGGTTTAATGGTTCAATAGCGATTGAAACATCTGAGGGAAAGGGGACTAGATTCGTAGTTAAGTTACCCTTAACATTGGCTATTGTGAGAGCTTTAGTATTTTCTGGGTTTTCTGGTTTAAGGTTAGCAGTTCCAGTTACTTCCATAGATGAAATTATACGATTACCCCAAGAGCAAATTTTAGAAGTTGTTAATAAAAGAGCGGTTCGACTTCGAGAGCAACTTATTCCCATTTATTATTTAGAAAATTTTATTGGACTCCCAGAGGTCGAAGCCTCAGGTTCATCTGAACCTGTCGTGCTTATTCTTTCTATGGGAAACGATAAATTAGGGTTAATGATTGAGTCAATAATAACGGAGGAAGATTTAGAAACTAAGTTATTACCGGCTCATTTACAGGGCGTTGATTTTATAGCTGGAGCGGCTGCTATTGGCAGGGACGAAGTTATCTCACTAATCCATGTACCAACTCTATTTGAATTACGAAAAGAAATTAAATACGGAAAAACTAGCGGTAAAACCGACGATGAATCGAAAAAAGACCTCCACATTTTAGTGGTGGACGATTCTCCCAGTACAAGAGAGATTGAAAAAAGTATTCTGGAATCTTATGGATATAGAGTCGACGTTGCTTCCGATGGAATGGAAGGTTTGGAAAAAGCAAAAAACTTCCCATATAATTTGGTTGTTACCGATATTGAGATGCCAAAACTAGATGGATTTTCATTGACGGAAGCGTTGAGAAAAGAAGAGAAACATTTTTTTACTCCGATAATTATTGTAAGTTCGAGAGATAGAGAAGAAGACAAAAAAAAGGGGATGCAAGTTGGCGCAGACGCATATATTATAAAAGGCGATTTTGAACAGTCTAATCTTTTAAGTACTATTAAAAGCCTTATAAGATAAACTTTTTTTACAAAATAAAATTTATGATAAAAAGCAAACTTTTAATTGTGGATGATGAATTCGGTATTCGGGAAATGTTATCCGATATTATGATCGCCGGAGGTTTTGAGGTTGAGACGGCTGAGAATGGCTCGCATGCACTTGAAAAAATGGTAGAACATCCCGAAATAGATCTTATCGTATCTGATATGGATATGCCAAAGATGACAGGCGTAGAAATGATTCAACAAATTAGAGCCGCAGGAAACGATATTCCTGTTGTCATTCTAACCGCTAATAGTCAAATTCAAATTGCGCTAAATGCATTAGAGCAAGGCGCGAGCGATTATTTATTAAAAGACGAGAATATAGAAGATACTTTGATAATTGCCGTCAATAAAGTGTTGGAGAGAAAAAGAATTGTCGAGCAAAACCAAAAATTGATGGAAGATATTACCGCAGTTAATAAAGAATTAGAAAAAATCGTAAAAAATATGACTGAAATTGGCACTGCTCTATCGGCGGAAAGAAATAGAAGTGCGTTACTGGAACTTGTCATTTCGCATGTTAGGCAATTAACCAAAGCAGATGCGGGAACTCTTTATATTTTTGAAGGTAATCGTCTTCATTTTCAAATAGTGCAAAATGGAAGTTTGGGAATAACTATGGGTGGTGTCTCGGGAAAACCCATAACATTTCCACCAGTAGAATTAATGGAATCTAATGTATCCGCTTATGCCGCAATTAAGGGCGTACCTATTAATATTCCCGATGTTTATAATTCCGACTTATTTGATTTTACAGGTCCCAAAAAATTTGACGCTTCAACAGGTTATAGATCAAAATCTATGCTTGTTGTTCCAATGAAAAATCATGAAGATGAAGTCGTCGGGGTGCTACAACTCCTAAATTCAATAGACTCCATAACTGGAGAAATTGTCCCTTTTTCGGATGCGACTCAAGAACTAGCTGTTTCGGTGGCCTCCCAAGCAGCTGTAGCTATCTCA
The DNA here is from genome assembly GCA_964570665.1 of uncultured Nitrospinota bacterium. Lineage (GTDB taxonomy): Bacteria > Nitrospinota > Nitrospinia > Nitrospinales > JAJDAT01 > JAJDAT01. The sequence goes on from CAZMZH010000013.1 coordinate 53,852, forward strand.
AATATGAATTTAGTAAAAAGCCTTGAGGGTTTATTTGAAGCGTTTGTTGATGTTATGGCTACCGCTATTGACGAAAAATCTCCGGTAACAGGAGGGCATATCCGCAGGGTTGCGCAAATGACTATGGAAATGGCGCAGGTGATTAACGAACAAAAAGAAGGAAGATTTAAGGATAATTTTTTCAATGAAGAACAGCTTTACGAATTACGTCTTGCCGGTTATATGCACGATTTAGGTAAAGTCACAACTCCAGTTGAAATTGTCGAAAAAGGAAAAAAACTTGAAGCTATTTTTGATCGTATTCAGTTTGTGGACTTAAGGTTGGCATTCATAATTAAAGGAATCAAAGTGGATGCTCTTAAAAAAGAAAATGAATTGCTTTCCCAAAACGCTCCGGAAAGCGCCCTACAAGCCTTAAAAAGTGAAACTGATATCAAATTAAATGAATACAGCGAAATTCGCAATTTTATAAATAGATGTAACGAGCCTGGTGAGTTTTTAGAAGACGAAAAAATCGATCAATTAAAAGAATATGCCAGCATGACTTACATTGACGAAAATGGCGAAGAACAAAACCTGTTAACTGAAAATGAACTTTTAAACTTATCTATAAGAAGAGGGAGTATCACTGAAGCAGAAAGAAAACAGATGCAAAATCATGCCGCTGTTACAATAAAAATGTTAAATCAAATTCCATTTACTAAAAAACTTGCACGGATTCCTAATTTTGCGGGAGCTCATCATGAATTTATTAATGGAAAGGGTTATCCGTTGGGATTAAAAGGGGATGAAATTCCTTTCGAGGGAAAATTAATGGCAGTTACCGATATTGCAGAGGCTTTAACTGCAGCTGATAGGCCTTACAAAAAAGCAATGCCTCTTTCTGTAGTTAATAAAATTTTACGATCGATGGCTGAAAATGGCGAATTAGATAAGGAAATGGTAGAACTATTTATTAATGAAAATGTTTATGGTAGATATAAAGAAAAATACGAAAATTAGAAGATAAATTTCAAGTGAATTATTCGATTGCATCGATTTTTAACGCATTTTGGCGTTTACCAAATTGATAAAATTCCTTTCCTTCTTTTAACCACTAGGTTTTATTCTCTTGTAAGTTAAATTATGGCGTTAATCCCTCCTCATTTTTTTGACTGCGTCATAGCTATTGGAATCCGCGGAAATAATGATCACATAAAATGGATCGGAACAGGTTCTTTAGTTGGAAGATTGCTCCGTAAAATTTCTCAAAGTCAGAACGAATATCATATTTATATTGTAACAAACCGACACGTATTGAGCGGTCAAAAGTCTGTAGTTGTTAGGTTTAATCCTATGGGATCGGAGTCTGCCAAGGATTTTGATATACCTCTATTTGATTCTAAAGGAATTCCTTATTGGCAGGAACATCCTAAAGTCGATTTGGCCGCGATAGGAATTGACGCGGATTTTCTTAAACAGGAGAAAATTTCTTACAGTTTTTTTAAGTTGGATTCTCATGGCATGAATTTATTGGAAATGACCCAAAATGGAGTTTCTGAAGGAGATTTTATTTACGTTTTGGGTTTTCCAATGGGCATTGTAGATCTTGATCGACAATACGTCATTGCAAGATCTGGAATAATTGCTAGGTTACGAGACGCAATAGAAAAAAGTGGATTAGAATTTTTAATAGATGCTTCTGTGTTTCCGGGAAATAGTGGCGGGCCTGTTATTTATAAACCGGAGATAATTAGTGTTGAAGGAACGCTATCGGTAGCAAAGCCTTCGTTAATTGGTATTGTTTCTGGATATTTATCTTTTAAAGATATTGCAGTAAGTCAACAAACTGGAAAAACTAGAGTTGTCTTCGAAGAAAATTCAGGTCTAGCAACGGTAATACCAATGGATTGTGTGTCTGAAACCATAGAATTTTGTTTTAAAGCCAGAAATGTTAATGAGTCTTCTACGTCTTAATAAATTGCCATGTAAAAATAAACTATGGCGAATAAAAATTTGCGATTCTATTTATTGATGATAAATAAGAATTACCAAATAAATTTAGATGATTCAACAAATGATAAAGATTAAACAGATCTCGTCTTTCATTGTATTCGGGGTTTAGAGGAAAAACTTCAATATAAGAATTAAAAAATGATTTGGGCGGGGTTCCAAAAAGCTCCATCATTGCCAAATCGGCTTCTCTAAAACCAAAGTAGACAGCAGGATCAAAAAGACATGGTTCTCCATTAGGTCCTCCAAAATAATTTCCAGACCACAAATCTCCATGCAACAACGCTGGCAATTCATTATTGAGATTAAACCAGTCGTCTAATTTTTTTTTAATCCCATCTATTTTATGATCAAGATCTGTTGGGAGAAGTCCATTTTTACGGGCAAGAATTTGTTGAAATCCTATACGATGATCTCTAAAGAAGACGATACCATTAGTTTCTTGGGTGTTGATTTGAGGGGTTATACCTATAAAATTGTCGTGATCTAAACCAAAAAATTCATTTGAAACACTATGGAGGGCTGCAAGTTTTTCCCCAAGGCTTGGAAAATAATTTGTTTGATTTTCTTCTAAAAACTCTAACAGAATGAATTTTGGATTATTTCCTGGACCGAGGCCCAATACTTTAGGGATTCTTGGTCCCGCTGGCGCTGAGCGTAGTATTTCCAACCCTTTGGCTTCTTTTGCAAAGAAACCTGCAGGAGGAGAAGAATGAGTTTTTATAAAAACCTTTTCCTGGTTGGATAATCGAAGAATTTGAGCTTCGTTAATCGAACCGCCGCTACAAGGGGTAGAGTTTTCGATTGAAGTTTTTGTTCCATAAACTTTGGACAAAACCTCCAAAACTTGAGATTTCATCAACAATTTAAATAATTAGCTTTGATAAATTCAAGAATTTTAGGAGATGTTCGATGAACGATATTAAAAACATTGTCGAAACCTTCGTCCCCGCCGTAATATGGGTCAGGGACGTCTGACGGTTGTTTGGAAAAATTTTCTGGATCAAATGACCGAAATAGTTTGAGTTTTTTTTCAGCCGTGGTTGGGTTGCAAAGGGTCGCTAAATCCATAAAATTCGCTTGATCCATAGCAATAACTAAATCGAATCGATCAAAGTCCTCCGGTTGGAATTGCCGGGCTCGCGAGTTCAAATCAACGCTATTTTTACGAGCAGTCGCTTGCATTCTTTTGTCTGGACGTTTTCCGACATGCCAGTTGCCCGTTCCTGCAGATTCGATGTGAACTAAATCCTGAAAGTTTTCTTTTGCAATTAAAGTTTCAAATACTCCCTGTGCAAGAGGGGATCTACAAATATTTCCAAGACATACGAAACAAATTTTTACTGAATTAGTTGGGGGCATAGCATATAAAGTAGGCATTAGATAAAATTAAAAAATTTTGCCTAAAATTTTTTAATTTTATAGGTTTGTTGTTTTTATTTTTAGAAAAGAACTTTTAAGATTAGTTCCTCCGTTGATTTCGCTAGCTTTTCCGTTTAATATGGCTTTTCGCCAAATTTGGGAAATTTATTAGAGTGCTATATTATCTTGTTTATTTATGGCCCGCAATCCATTAAAGAGAATTCTTAACAAGTCCATGAGAGAATTTTTTCTTTTTCTTAATTCAGTTTTTCAACAATTTATATTTCAAGATAAACATCTTAATTAGGCTTTAGATGGGATTACATTTGAATCTCAAGGGTTGAATAGGTCTAGTTTTATTCATTAATGCAAACTAGGAGGTTTGATTTTGATTTCTCGTTATACTCTTCCTGAAATGGGAGCTATTTGGGAGGCTAAAAATAAATTCGATATTTGGCTCGATATTGAAGTAGCGGTATGCGAAGCGTGGTCTGATTTAGGTGAAATCCCAAAAGAAGCGCTTAGAGAAATTCAAAAAAAAGCCGATTTCAATATTCAACGAATTGATGAAATTGAAAAAGAGACCAGACACGACGTTATTGCGTTTACAACCTGTGTATCGGAATATGTGGGACCTTCTTCTCGTTATATTCATTTGGGGATGACATCGTCAGACGTTGTTGATACGGCGTTTGATATTCAATTAAAACAAGCTTCCAAATTAATAATAAAAAGTTTAGAAACCTTTCGAGATGTTCTAAAAAAACAAGCCTACAAATACAAAGACACAGTTACCATTGGCCGCTCTCATGGCATCCATGCAGAACCAACTACCTTTGGAATTAAATTAGCTAATTGGTATTCGGAAATGTGCCGTAATATACAGCGTATGAAACGAGCAAGAGATACCATTTCTGTGGGGCAAATATCAGGCGCTGTCGGAACCTTTGCAAATATCCCTCCCGAAGTTGAAGCTTATGTTTGTAAGAAATTAGGTTTAAAGCCTGCGGCTATTTCTAGTCAAATTATTCAAAGAGACCGTCACGCGGAATTTTTTTCAACTCTGGCGGTAATTGCAAGTTCCTTGGATAAATTTGCCGTTGAAATTAGACATTTACAAAGAACAGAAGTTTTAGAAGTTGAAGAATTTTTTTCTTCTGGACAAAAAGGTTCTTCGGCGATGCCTCATAAAAGGAATCCAGTAGTTTCTGAACAAATGAGCGGTTTAGCTCGTGTGATTAGGGCAAACGCTTCTGCCGCCTTAGAAAATGTTCCTCTTTGGCATGAAAGAGATATTAGTCATTCTTCAGTTGAGAGAATAATTGGTCCAGATAGTTGCATTTTAATCCACTATATGACAGTCAAAATGACGCAATTATTAGATAGACTTATCGTATATCCAAAGAATATGCAGAAAAATTTAGAGAAAACTGGAGGACTGATATTTTCCCAATACATTTTGTTGGCCCTAACTCGCAAAGGAGTTTCTAGAGAAGAAGCCTACCGAATTGTTCAGAGAAATGCTATGGCAGTTTGGGAAAAAGGAGGAAACTTTTTATCAAGATTAAAGAAAGATAAGGAAATAAAAAAGTACCTAACGATCAAAGAATTAGAAAAATCGTTTAATCTGAATTATCATTTAAAAAATGTAGATAATATTTTTAAACGCGTTTTTTGAAAACTACAAGTTTTAACAGCGTCAAAGCCTAAAGGAATGGAGGAAAGGTGAAGAAGACTTTAATATATTCAGGTTCCGTAAAAGATGTTTACAGTGTCGAGGATGGAATTTGTGAATTTGATTTTACCGATAAAGTTTCAGTTTTTGATAAACCTATTGCCAATGTAATCCCAGGTAAAGGGGAAATGCTTTGTGACATGGCCTGCTATTGGTTTGATGTTTTAAAAGAATTAGAAATAAATAGTCATTTCATTGAGAGGACTGGGCCAAAATCAATGCGAGTCAAAGAAGTTCAAATTATTCGCGATTACTCAAAAATTATCGACGGGAAAATGAATCATTTAATTCCATTAGAATTTATTCTTCGGCATTATGTTGCTGGGAGTTTTTATGATCGGTCACTTAAAGGAAAAATAGAACCGAAATCCCTTGGCGTAAGCGAAGTGATATATGGAATGGAACTATTTGAACCCTATTTTGAAACAAGTACCAAGTTGGAATCTCATGATAGATTGCTTACCAATGACGAAGCCTTAGAGATTGCAAAGATGGAACAAGAACGGATGGATGAAATTGAAGATATCTGCATTAGAATAGACGACGCTATGGAAGATCGATTGGATTCGTCAAATTTGATCCACGTGGATGGGAAGAAAGAGTTTGGATACGACCTTGAGGGTCAGCTAATGATTGTGGATGTCTTTGGAACTCCTGATGAAGATAGATATTGGGATAAGAAAAGGTGTCTAGAAAATGGAGAGCATATTGAATTGAGTAAAGAAGCGGTTAGAACCCATTACCGTAATATTGGATATAAAGAAGAATTAGAAGCGGCTAGGAAAACAAAATCGGAAGAACCTCCTATTCCAGATATGCCTTCAAAATTAGTGAACGAGGTTTCTGAGATTTATAAATCTATTGCTAAAGAGATTCTTAAAGCAACAAATTAAAATAATTAACGATCCCAAAAGGTCCATTTTAAATTGCTTTAAATGAGTCTAGGACTAGAGAAGAAGCGGCATTAATTGCAGAGTAACAGAAAATTAAATATACTCACTACCTGTTAATATGATTTTTTTGGTTTTAATTATGCGCAAAAGAATGATTTCTAACGGGGGAGAGATTTTCTTCTAAGTTTCCCTCAAAAATAATTGAGGCTAATCTTTCGCAAATAGAGGTATCCAAAGTTTTGCTGTTGAACCTTCATTTTCTTTACTTAAAATTTCAACTCCGCCTTGATGCTGATTCATTATTTCTTTTACTATGGGTAATCCCAACCCAACGCCAAAGCTTTTTGTGCTGTATAAAGGAGTGAAAATATTCTTAAATTCTTCTTCAGGGATGCCTAAGCCTGTATCTATAAAAAAGATTTCTAATGTATTGGAATTTAATATGGTTTTTATATTTAGGTTTAATTCAATAGTCGTTTCTTTTTTTTTGTTACCTTTGGCTTTTTTTTCCGAAAGCGCTTGAAGCGAATTTTCTAGAATGTTTATGATTGCTCTTCGGAACCTTTCTTTATAAATTAAAACCGAAACTCCCGAATTAAAATTCTTTTGAATGGAAAAATCATTATCGAGTTTTTGTTCATTGAGAATTTCATTTAAATGTTTATCCATTTGAACCCACTCCTTTTTGGGAGAGTGAGGTCTCGCAAAGTCTAGTAGCTCCTCTATTATTCCGTTGCAACGAACAATATTTCGTTCAACCATTTCTAAAAGATTATGAGCGCTTTCGTCGTTTTTTGGAGTTGAACAAGATAATGAGAAAATTACGTTTCGGATCGTTCCTAAAGGGTTTCTAAGTTCATGGGCAACTTTAGCCGATAATTCTCCTAATAAAGCCAATCGTTCTTTTTGAACCAATTCTTTTTGAGTAGTTTTTAATTTCTCGGTTCGTTCTTCGATAAGTTGTTCTAGATTATCTCTATATTGTCTAAGCTCCAGATTACCTTTTTGAATTTGTGAAAGCATATCGTTAAAACTTTCAAAAAGGGTCCCCAACTCATCTTTGCTGTCGCGATGAACGCGTATCGCGTAATCTGATTTTGTTGCGACTAGTTTTGCAGTGCTAGTCAATGAGAGGATAGGATCTGAGATAACCCTTTGTACCCGAATGGAAAAAAAGAATGAAAACAGTAAAGCGACAAACATTACCAAAGCAACAAAAACTAAATATTTGTCGCGTTGTATCTGAAGATTTTTTAAATGAGAGTATAGATATATGCTGCCAATTTTTTCGCCCTTTAAGATAATTGGACGAAATATTTCAACGTATTGGTCGGCAATAATATGGCCAACTTTTATTAATTCGGGACTTGGAAACGGTTCTTTTTCAATCTGAGAATATGAGGCAAAAAGAACCCCATTTTTATCATATAGAGCTGCGAAAAGAATTTGAGGTTCTTCTTTTAAGTAAGAGAGGGTATTTTTTGCCGTAATAGCATCTCCAAACTCTAATGCAGATCGATTATTTGCTCCTACAGCTCCAGCTAAAGTACTTAGATTGTTTACTAAGTTTGTTTTAAAAGTTTTGGTGTCTTTTATAATGAAGAAAAAACTTGAAAACAATAAAGTTAAAAAAGTTGTTCCCAAAAGAATCATTGTGAGTTTCGCTCTGATTCGGAGATCTTTTAAAATTTGCATATTTATCCCCTTAATTAGGAATGCCCAATTTTAAAAGCTCAGAACTAATCCATAGTCCTCCTTGCTCGACAGCTTTTCGATTAATTTGAAAACGTATTTTACTTTTTCGGCCCTTTATAACAAAATTAATCCCAGATCCCTCGCGAATCAATCCGTCTTCTTCGGTAACGATAAGAACAGGAGCCTTATCGATAACTTTTAATAGAGATCGAAGAAAACTTCCGTATGGTTTTGGTATGAATAAAATATGACATTTCTTAAGATCATCGCTTGGGGGATTTTCATTGATGACTAAATCCGCTCCTTTGAATTTTCTTTTTTTTGCTAAATTCTTAAGGACATTCCCAAAAGGGTTTTCTCCAAAAAGACATAAATAAAATTTCCCATTACTCTTAAGTTTAGATTTTTCTTCTGGCCAATCGATAAACTTAGTGAAGCTATATAGAAAACCCGCCTTAACGACATATTCGTTAAAGTCACCATTTTTCGCAATCGACAAAACTGGAAGGACCAAGAATAATATGACCACGATTGCCCCAAGAAACATTTTATTAACCTTGGAGTGGCAAAGGAAAATTATTTTTAAAAGATTTTGATCCATTGAGATAATCTAAGTCATGAAAAGTACTAATTTTTACCGAACTATATAAGTTAAAAAATTCTGGTTACAGATATTTTTTGACTGGTAATCTTGGTAAGATATTCTTGGACCGATTGACAGTTTAGTTTAATTCGGCCGAATATTTAAGTAAATCAAGTATGCCTGAAAAGCTTTTTTGAGCATTTTTGAATTAATTTCAAGGCTCTTAACCTATTAAGTTTTTTGGTAATTATAATTGATTAGTTTAATTTGGTTTTTAAAAAGTAATTAAAAGACTTTAAAATCAAAAAGATAAATATTATTGCGCTAGTTCCCAAAGCCTATCTTCGTTACAGGAATTTTTTTGAAGAATTGATTGTTAGGAAAGCAATAAAAAATCGAGGGTTGAGGTTTTTTAGTTATTCCCTTCGGACAACCAAACCTTCAAGACAAAGACAGAATGCCGCCATTAATAAAAACGGTAATGTTAAGGGTGTAGCGGCTTTATCGGAAGGTTTTTTTAATTCATCGTAATTTTTTATCAAAACCAGGTTTGGCGATGGCAATAATGACTTAATTTCATTTTCGAGGATATTTTTCGATTGAGATTCTCGTGAGTCAATATTTACCGCAAAAGTTCCTACTAATTCGGCCTCTGGAGGAAGATTTGAAGGATTGGCTACAGTTTTTTGAGACGAGCTAGAAGATTCCCGGTTTGAAAAAATTCGATAAACCCCAGGTCGAAAAGTTTTTGAGAATCCTTTTTCAGGGTTTTTCAAATAGTGAATTTTGTTGTCGGGGGATTGTATCCAAAAATTTTTGTCTTGGTTTTTCTTCAAAATAAAAGGAGTCCCCGGTAAAAGATTTCCTTGAGAAAATGTATCAAGACCGTCGGCGGCATATTTAACCCACCTTTGAATCCAGGGTAAAAATGTAGGTTGAATAGGAAAATCATTCCAATCGCGGTCTGCAGTTGAAACAAATAAAATAACTTTTCCTTCTCCGAACTGAGTTTCAATTACTGCAGGAGTTCCATCTGAAAATCGAAGTGGGATATTCAGTTCTCTCTCAATGCGAGATTCTACATTAAAAAATGAATTAAACCTTATATCTTCCATTTCACGAATTATTTTCTGCTCGAATCCTAGTAAAACGGGATGATTTGTTTCTTTAAAGGATAATTTGAATTCGTCTTCGGGGTTTTGAGACTGATTGGTGTTTTGAATTACTACTGGTATTAAGTTTCCTAATTTTTCATTATAAAACTTGGGATCAACCTGGTCTCCAAGGGAAATTAATAAAGAGCCTCCCGCATTAACAAATCGTTCTAACTCAAATTCGTAACTAGGAGGTAATTCTCGAACATTGCATAAGAAAACAATGGAAAAATTTTGTAAGTCTCTCGAAGGAAGTTCTTCTAAAGTAGAAACTGCGGGTTCGATATCAGAATGAGAACCATAAAATGGATTTAAAGCTCGCTCTAAGTAAAATGTTTCGCTTTGAGTGGCGACAGTTTTAGGGTCTCCGTCTACGGCAAGTACAGGAATTTTTCGATTAGGACGATATGCAAAAAAACTACGGTTATCCGTTAATAAAGCGTCGTCTTCTAATTTCACGAAACCTATTGCGGTTTCCATTCCTAGTTGTGGGAATGAAAATTCTTTAATTCCGGTTGAGTTTACCTCGATGCGAACAGAACTTTCCGATATAGTTTTTTCGTTTACGCGCAAACCTACCCTGAGATTTTCAATTGATTTTTTTTCCGACAAATTGGCGATTTCTGTTTTTATTCGCATAAATTTAGAATTGGTTAAAAATTCTTGTCGGATTTCTATATTCTTGATTGCAGCCTTGTTAATACCTTTCCTCAACGAATTTAAATCGATTACTGTAGTTATTATAGAATTCAACCTGTCGCCGATATCTGAAAACTTAGAATCATCCCAAGCATTTTTATCCCCATCGGTGATAATGTATAATCGTTTTTCCCTAAGTTTAGAAGACTCTAGAGTTTCAATAGCCATAGATAAGGAAGAACCAATATCGCCAGTTAAAAATGAGGGTTGAGCAAACTTTAATTTTTTTAAAAGGGTTTTTGCATCATCCCCGCTTCCTTTTACAGTCTTATTAGGGGTAGACGTGAGTATGAGATGGGTTGAACTTCCTTCAGGTAGTTGACTAATAATATGCGAAGCGGCATCTGTTGCATATTTAAATACATTATTTTTTTCAGATTTCCATCCCATACTATAAGAGTTATCTAATATTATCGCGTTTGCCGAAGGAGTTGCAGTTGATGGAGAATTTGAATTTCCTAAAGAATAAAGTGGATGGGCTAAACCTAAACTAAGAAAAGCAATAGCTAAGCAGCGTAATAAAAGAAGGAGAAACTTATTAGGTTGGGATCTTTTGATGGAACGTTTTTGGGATTGCGTTAACAAATAAACGGCGGAAAATTTAATATGAGTTTGCTGACGTTGAGTTAGCAGATGGATCAATACAGGGATAGAAACGGCAAGCAATCCAAATAAAAAAATAGGAGACGAAAAATTAAGAGCCATTAATTTGCCTGATAAGAATTTTGCACTTATTTACTTCCCTTTTTTTATTTTTCAATTAAAACGTCGATCGTAAATTAAGCCAAGGAATGATTAGAAAAAATTTTTCTTTATTTGACGCTAATTAACTTAATTTCAGGATCGCCACTTTTGAAGGCTTTTTCTTTTCAACAAATAGTAATTTAGGCTTTGATCTAGAGATTGAGAAGTATCTAGAAAAACATAGTCTATGCCTAATGATTGAAAACTATTTTTGAATGAATCGATTTTCTCTATCATCAAATTATGGTAAGCGTCGCGTATATCATATGGGTCTAAGCCCACAGAAGGGTCGTCTTCTAAAGATTCAAAGACAACATCCCCTTCAAACGGTAATAACAGTTCGTCTGGATGAATAATGTGAAATAAAATTGTTTCTAATCCACGAGACGAGAGTAATTTTAAGCTTTTGGTTAAGTTGTCTTCTCTAGCAAAAAAATCTGAAATTATGATTGCCATTCCACGTCCGGAAATTCTTTCTGAAAGCGAATCAATTACCTTGTCAAAACGAGTAATTCCCGAAGGGGTGATATTCTCCAAATCGTGAATAATATGTTGGAAATGGGAAGGCTTTGATCGCGGAGGAATGTGAGATATTGTTTTGTCATTAAATGTTGTCAATCCGACCGCGTCAAATTGATTTAAAATTAAATATGATAGAGCCGCTGCCAAGGTACGAGAGTATTCCATTTTATTGGCCGCTGGGTTTTTTTTGTTTGGCGATTCATAGGCCATAGAACCGCTGCTGTCTAGCATAATTGTGCATTTTAAGTTTGTGGATTGCTCGAATTGTTTGACGTGATATTTATCTGTTTTCCCAACAGCTTTCCAGTCGATATGACGAATATCATCGCCTGGCGAATAAGGTTTGTATTCTGCAAACTCTACACTTGCGCCTTTATGAGGACTTTTATGTTGTCCTGATAAAAATCCTTCGACTAATGTTCTCGCTCTAATTTTAAGAGACGACGTTTTGGATAGGATTTCGGGATCTACACTAGGGCTTACGTTTTCGGCCATTCAAAAGTTATTCGAAAGTATTATGTTTGTGAAGTTAGATTTGATTATATCAAAAAATTTTAGAGAGTTTTTTAATGTATAGGCGTAAAAAAAATTAAGAGATTAGGGGCTTTTAGAAAATTGAATTAAAATTGAGAAAGGATCATGAAAATAAAATCAGGGTTTTCGAGCGATAGTGCTTTTCGATTCAACAGCCTGGATAGAATCTTTTTCGAGTTTGGTTAACTTTTGATAAATTTCTAAGAGAGCTCTATGAATGGCAGGGTTATTCCGATCTAAATCAAGAGCTGTCCAAAATCGCATAGCGGCTTGTTTGAAATAATCATTTTGCTTGTATAAATCTCCAAGTTGAAACCAAATTTCAGGTCGATCTGGTTGTAATAGAGAAATTCTTTCGTATAGGGCAATGGCTTCCATGGAATTCCCTCGACGCTTTTCTTCATTTGCGAGTTCTTCCAAATAGGTTGCTTCTTTTGGGGCCAATTCTGCCGCGCGTTTTAAATGAATTTGGGCTTTGTCAAAAGCATTTTGTTTTATAAATAATCTTCCCAAACGATAATGTGTAGGGGCATGTTTTTCATCGATATCTAAAGCATTTTTGAAAGACTTTTCCGATTCGGGAAGTTTCCCTAAACGCTCTAAATATTCTCCCAATACACTTGCTGGGTTCGGATTATCTTTATTGGATTCAACTGCAATGCGCAATTGACTTAAAGATTCTTCAGTCTTCCCCTGGCTCAAGTAGATTGCGGCAAGGTTGATTCGACTTCCCGAGTCCTCGCGAAGGCTTAAAACTTTTTTGTACAACTCCTCGGCTTTATTAGTTTTTCCTTGATCTTGGTATGCGACTGCTAGGTTATAAGAAGCAAAATGGTCTTCGGGATGAGATATCAATGCAAGCTTGTACTGTTCAATTGCTTTGCTATATTCCCCTTGATCATATAAGTCAACACCGCGATTGTAATGACTTTCAATTGGAGCGGGCACGACAACGCAAGCAGAAATCCAAACGCTGACGAGAAATAAAAATAGGAATCTGAAAAAATTTAATTTATTGAGTTTTCTACGGTCAAACATCTTAACGTTCAGGAATTTTATCAAGCCTTTTCATTCGTAATTTTTTTGTTAATGAAGCGGTATGAGCCCCATTTTCCTTAATAACTGGAACTTCATCAGATTTTCTAACTAGTTTCCATGGGTTTCGTTCTAAATCTGCCGATAGGTTTTTTAGATGCTCGGATGTTTCCTTTAAATTACCCACTAATATTAATAGGTTACGCCGGTTTTCTACTAATAGCGAATTTCCCTGGTGAAAAGTATCGTCCATTTCTTCCGCAACTAAATCAATAGATGAAGTGACTTTTCGAGTTCCTTCGTCCATATTGTTTACTAAAGAGTTTAGACCCGGTTTAACCTCGGTTATTAAGATTTCCAAATCCCTAGAAAAATGCTGAAATTGGTCAATAATATCAATAATTGCGGAAGATTTTTCTGTTAATAATCGGTCCGCCTCTGCAGTGGCAGATGAAAAATGGTACAAGCCACTGTCGATATTTTTCCTATTCTCAGTCAATAATTCAGTTATCTCATTAGAGATACGAGATAAATTTGTCAAATTAGCGGCAACACTGCTTTTATTTTCTTCAATAAGTTGGTCAAAATTGTTAAGAGAGACCTGAGCTTTTATTAGCGTATTTTTTGTGGCGTCAACCAGGTTTTCCGTTAAATCGGTAAATCTATGCACTTCCCGTACAATATCCGAAACCATATCGCCAACTTTTGCAAACTCAAAAGATTCTTGGCCCATTAGATGGTCTCCAGGTTTTAAAATAGGAGCTTCTTTGGTACCAGGTCGTATATCTATATAAAACCCTCCCATTAAACCAGAGGTTTTAATTGAGGCAGACGAATCGGTTTTCACGGTTATATTAGGATCTATTTCTGTCAAAATTGAAACGCGTTCTTGAGAACTCCCGGGTTCGCCAAGAAGTTTAATGTGTTTAACTCTTCCAACTTCTAACCCGGCATAGGTAACGGGCGCTCCAAGATCTAGACCTCCGGCAAATCCGAAGAAGATTTTTATTTCTTTCTTGGGTTGAAAATAGTCTTTAATATCTCCAAGTACAAAGATGGAGGCAAACAATCCCAAAAAGCCAAAGAAAATAAACATCCCCGCTTTTATTTCTGAAGATTTATAGTCCATAAAAAATAAAAATATTTAAATTGGAAAGCCCCTTAACCATAGGAAATATTAATTATATAAATTAATTGTAAAAAGTCATTTCTTTTAATTCCTCTCCATAATCTCTTTGAGATTTGCTAAAAGGAATTGGACCGTCTGGGAGACCGTTGATAAATTGTAAGACTCGTGGGTCCTTGCTATTTTTTATTTCTTCAGGGGTTCCCGAGGCGATAATTTCACCTTTAAATAACATAATAATTTTGTCTGCAATTCGAAAAGCGCTGGCTAGTTCATGAGTAACTACGATGGAGGTGATTCCCATTTTAGCGCTGAGATCTTTTATTAATTGATCGATAACTCCAATTGAAATGGGGTCTAATCCGGCGGACGGTTCGTCATAAAACACGATTTTTGGATCAAGGGCAATGGCTCTGGCCAGAGAAATCCGCTTAAGCATACCTCCGCTAATTTGTGACGGTTTTAAATGGTCTGCTCCCCTTAAGCCTACCATTTCAAGTTTCATTTTTACCATAATTTGAATGGTAGTCTCGTTCAAATTTGTATGTTCTCGCAATGGAAGCGCAACGTTTTCCTCCACGGTCATGGAATTAAAAAGAGCTCCACTTTGAAACATAATCCCATATTTTTTTCGTACTTTATTCATTTGATCTCGGTTCATGCCTACAATGTTTTCGCCATCTACTTCAATTTCGCCAGAATCGGGTTGGTAAACTCCTATCATGTGTTTTAGAACCGTACTCTTTCCACTGCCGCTTCCCCCCAAAATACAGGTGACTTTACCTTCTTCAAAATCGGCGTTAAAATTATCAAGAACAATCATTTGATTGTCACCCTCGCCAAAAGTTTTCTTAAGGTTTCTAATTTTTATCATTATCCAAGAAAGAAGAAAAAAGCAGTGAAAACCATATCTGCAATTATAATTAAAATCATTGAGGTAACTACTGCCGAACGAGTATTTTGGCCGACTTTTTCAGCTCCCCCTTCTATAATAAAAGCAAGATAGCTTCCAATCATTACGATAATTAAGGCAAACATTCCGCTTTTAAATAATCCAGAAAAAACATCTTTTACTTGAATGGCTTCTATTGATCGATCCATATAAATATAAGGATCAATTCCAAGTGTTGTTATCCCAATCAAGAATCCTCCAAATATCCCCATTAAATTTCCAAGAATAGTAAGGCACGGCAACATTACGATAAGAGCAAGGAAACGCGGAACGATCAAAAATTTTACGGGATCGAGCGCCATGGTTTCTAAGGCAAGAATTTCATCGGAAACTTTCATCGTTCCCAACTCAGCTGTAAAAGCGGCTCCTACACGGCCTGCCATTACCAGCGCTGCCATAAGGGGTCCCAATTCTCTTGTAATTGCAACTCCTACTAAAGCTCCGACATATTCTATGGCTCCAAATTGGGACATTTGATAGGCGGTCTGAATGGCTAGTATGACCCCGATTAAAAATAAGGTCAAAAAAACTATTAGAGCTGATTTAACTCCAACTTCCTCCATTTGAACCCACATTGATCCCCATTTTACGGGTTTTCCTCTCAGCGGTTCTATGAAGGAGCAGTAAAGAGTGTGCCGGGTTAGATAAAAAACCCCGCTAATCTCTTTGAATAGACCTACAAAAGCATCTTTTAATCGAAAAGCCTTATGTCCAATGTAACCAAAAAACCGAGCCATCATGACTATGTAAGAATGGATTTTAAACTTATGACTGCATTTCAAAAAAACAATTTAAAGAATCGTGGAGCTTTAATTATAAGCGCACTTTTTCCTGAAATCGTTTTTTAAACTAATTTTTGATGGATTGAGTTTTAAATTATCAAAAATTTAATAGCGTGTCGGGCTTTTATTAAATTCCTTCGAGAGCTTTTTCTCTAGAATCAAAAATGTCGAACACGGTTGTAAGGCGGGCAATTTCAAAAATATCTTTAACGCAGGGGCTAAGACCGGCTAATCTGAATATATTCTGCGTACTATGGCTCCATTGTAATCCTTCTACGAATGTAGCTATACCAGAACTATCAATATAGGAAACTCCTGATAAATCGACCACGATTGCCTTTTGGTCTTTTCGAAAGAGGCCAATTAATTGTTTTTGAAGTTCCGGAGAAGAATCCATATCGACATCTCCTTTAACGGAAACTACAACGGCGCTACCCACCTCATCTGATTGAAAATCTAATGCCATTTTTTCCTACGTATTTTGAGAAACTGAACTAAATTGTAGGTCCAGTTTTTTAGACATGGTTAATAAAGTTCCTTTTTCTCGCTTCGTGCAATAATCGACATCGTCCATAATTTGGAAAATAAAAAAAGTCCCTAAACCTCCAGGTCGAATTTCATCTAATGGGCGCGGTTTAATTTTTTCCGCGTCGCATTGTTTTCCATAATCTCTAATTTTGGCTATAAATTGATCGTCTTGAAAATCAAAGCAGAGTTCGATGGGTTGCCCTGGCGAACCTTCATAGCTATATTTAATTATGTTGGAACAAGCCTCGTCCACACAAAGAACCAACTTGCAGGATAATTCATCCGCAACTTTTTGGCATGCGAGGTATTGTTTCAATGTTTCCCTTGCTAGCCGTAAATATTTAGATTCGCTTGGAATGGTTAATTTTACTGGCGCTTTCATAAAACGTCAAAGGTCAATATTGTTAAATCGTCGAATTGAGATGCATCTCCAACAAAATCATTAATTTTTTGGTGGATTATTCCTATTAGATCTTCAAGTGAACCGGTCTCATTTAACAGGATATCATACAAACGTTCTAATCCGAACTGGTTGTTTTGATTATCTTTCGGTTCGATTGCCCCATCTGTGTAGAGTAAAATTCTATCTCCCTTATGGATAATTATTTCTTCTTCGGGATATTTTGCGGAGGGAAGAATTCCAAGCGGAGGTCCCCCAGCCGGGAATTTTTCTTCTAGTTTTTTTTCGGAAGTTTTATAAATTAAGCTTGGGTGGCCAGCATTAGCAACTTTTAAGGATTTTTTCTTTAAATCTAAAAGTAAATAAACGGCAGTTGTGAACATGCCTCCTTTTGCATTTTCACACAAAGCTTTATTAACTCCCTCTAGGGTCGGCCCAGGGTTGGGGTCTTTTTGCGAAATGTATCTAAAATCGCTCATTAATCGGGCCATTAGTAATGCCGCTGGAACTCCTTTGCCCGAAACGTCTCCGATGACAATTCCTAGCATGTCGTTACCAAAAGGAATAAAATCGAAATAATCCCCTCCAACCTCTCTAGCTGGAAGGGTTTTTGCGCCAAAAGCGAATCCTGGAACCTTGGGAACTTCTGAAGGTAAAAAGCTTTCTTGAACAGACCGAGAAAGTTCCATATCTCTTTCCATTCGTTTGTTATTTACTATAACTTGGTGTGAACGTGCATTATGGATCGCTAAAGCCGCGCTCTCACAGAACATTTGAAAAAGAGTTTTATCGCCTTCGGTAAATTTTTCCCCAGAGTCTCTATGGTGGATTACTTGACAAACTCCGATGGTTTCTCCTTTAACTTTTAATGCTGAGCAAAGAATGGCGCCAGTTTTAAAGCCTGTCTCCTTATCGTAACTGGGATTAAAATTTGGGTGTTCGTAAGCGTCTTTTAATAAAATGGTTTCCCCTGTTTGAGCTACGGTTCCGGCAATTCCTTGACCTACTTTAAGTTGACGAACTTTTCCCACTTCTTTCAATTTTTCGCCAACTGAGCTTAGCGCTATATAGATATTCAGGTCTCCAGTTTCGGAATCTAATAACAAAAGCGAGCAAGCATCTGCTTTTGCAACTTGTTTTGCGCTCTGCATTATTATATCCAAGAGCTTGTCGAGCTCTAGTTGGGAGTTCAATAGGGAGTTTATTTTAAAACAAGTTTCCAGTTGTGCCAGTCGTTCTTTACATTTGGGGAGACTTTCCTGATATTGCTGCGGCATTTTTTACTCAATGAAAAGTGGGTAGATCAAATTATTTAGTTTTTTATACCTTAGGACACTACTTAATCAAATAGGTAATTTTTCTTCTCGTTTAATTATGGGGAAATTAAGACTTTCCCTTGCTAAAAAACCTCGTTAAAATTACCATAAAAGGTTTAAAATTAAATAAAGGACTTATTTTTAGTCCAAAAATTTTAGGTTCTTACGATTTATATTCAAATGGATTCAACTTTTTCGAAATTCTCTAACCGAAAATTGCCCGGAGATAATAAAAAAAGAAGTTGGTCCCCAATCAAAGAAACTCTAAAAGTTTCAATATTAGAAATAGAGCGACCTCGATTTCATACTTTAGATTGGCTAATTTTTCATTGGAATATTGCTGTAGGTCCTCAATTAAGCGAGATTTCAAAGGTCGAAAAATTTCGATCTAAACGGCTTGATGTTGCCGTTGTTAATAAAGAATGGATTCATGCTATTCGACCTTTGGAAAATAGCATTATGAGGCAAATTAATCATTTAGCCGGAGAAACATTAATAGAGAGTATAAGGTTTAAGGTAAAAACCAATTTAACCAGGCCTGTAAATAAAATTATGAAAGAAACAATTAAGCAAAATAAGTGTGAAGAAAAAAACCAATTGAGTCATATCAAGGCTAAAGGAGAAAGTAATTTGAAACCGGTTGAGAAATTGAAACAATTAAAAAATAAATTTAGATTTGTTTCGTTAGCATTTTCTCTTAGCGCCTTAACCTTTTTATCAAATTGCGTTTCAGCTCCAGAGACTGTTCCCGAAACAATTGATTTAAGCAGTTCTTTCTCAACAAAAGAAATTAGTCAAATTCGAGCTAACAATCCAGCTAAAGATTATAAGGACCCACGTTCGTACTATCACTTCCTTATGGCAGTGAGGGCTGAACGCGAAGGAGATTTTGAAGGGGCCGCTAGGAATTATGAAAAGGTGGTTAAGCATGATCCCGACAGCCGTGACTTTAGACTGATTTTGGCGCGTCTTTATTTGAGGTTAGGGAATTTTGACGATGTACAGAAAGTTTGTAAAGACGCCTTAAATCGTTTTCCTGAGGAAGAGGAATTTTCAATTATTTTAGCCGATACTTTGTCAAGCCTCGGAAAGGGAGAGGAAGCTCTTTCATACTTAAAAAACGGTTTGAAAAATTCTTCAAAGAAGCACAAGACTTATGCTCTGGCTGGATCCATTTATTCTAAAAATGGGAATTTGGAGAAAGCTCGAGAAATGTTTGAAAAGCTTTCTTTGTTAAGACCTGGAAACCCATTAGGTCATCACTATTTGGGAACCACTTTAGCCCAGATGAATCGTTTTAACGAAGCTGAAAAATCCTTAAGAAAAGCTCTTGGTTTAAGACCAAGTTTCAAAAAATCAAGAGAGTTCCTAGCTTGGGTCCTTGAAAAAAAGGGTTTGAGAGAGAAGGCTATTGCTCAATATAATTTTTTATTGAAATTAGATCCGGGCGACAAAACTGCCGAAAAAAGATTAGAGCGTTTGATTCTTGCCGAAGAAAAAAACGAAAAACTTATTTATGAAGGTTTCCCAATGCCCGAAGATTCAAGCGTTAACTTAAAACTTGGTATTATGCTTTATGAACAGGGAAAACCAGGAAGAGCATTAGAAGAGTTTCGTCTTTTGTTAGCTGAGCAAGAGAATAAAAATTTAAGGTTATTGATCGCTAAAATTTATGAAGATAAAGAAAGATACAAAGAGGCTTTAGTAGAATTGGATTTGGTCCGGAAAATGGAACCCGATTCCGTAGGAGTTTTATTACAAATTGCTCGAATGCAAAACCTTGATGAAAATATTAAAGAATCGATTAAGGTATTGGAAGAAGCCGTAAAAATTGAGCCTGATGAAGATCAACTTTATCATTCATTATCTTTGGCTTATATGTCTGAGAATAATTATCCAGTCGCGATTAAAAATATTCGAAAAGCTATTGAGATTGACGACAAAAAAGATTCCTACTTTTTTGAATTAGGGGCTCTATTGGAAAGAGTTGGAAAGTATGAAGGAGCTATTGAGGCAATGGAACAAGTTTTAAAAATCAATCCTATGCATTCTAATGCTCATAATTTCATTGGATATATATACGCTCTTCAAGGAAAAAAGCTTGAACTAGCAATTGAACATTTGAAAAAAGCTTTAATGATCCAACCACAAAATGGTTATTTCTTAGATAGTTTAGGTTGGGTTTATTTTAAAAAAGGAGAAAGCCAGAAAGCCCTAACTGAAATTAAAAAAGCTATGATTTATACCGACCCAGACCCTGTTTTATACGAACATTTGGGCGATATTCATTATTCCTTAAAAAACTATTTTGAAGCAAATAAAGCTTGGAAAATAAGTCTTTCCCTAACAAATAAGAAGGCGGATAAACCGGATGGAGGTGAATTGCCAAACCCAAGTGAATTAGAACAAAAAATTCGCGACGTTAGAGTTTTATTAAATAATAGTCTTTAATGCTCTTGGAAGTTTGTTTAAATCAATAATTGATAAACTATATTTTTTAAATTTTAATTAATGAGACTCTTTGAATTATTGATTGCAAACCCACGTTTAAAAAAAGCTTTATTAGTGGGAGCTTATTTTTCGGTTTTTAATTTTATTAGTTGTCAAACTCTTCCCCCAGAAAAATCCCTTAAATTTATACAAAAGACGGATATAGGTTCTTTTTTATTTAAAGCCTTGGTTGAGCGAGGCAAAAGTTTAAACGATTTTAAATCGTTTGCTCGAACTGTGGTAAAAAAAAACGACCATAAACAATCGCTTAAACAAGCGATTGTAATACGGGGCGTCGACTCACTTCGGATTGATGTTTTATCTTTATTTAATCAGCCGTTAGGCGTTTTTATTCAAAAAGATAACCAAACTTTTCTTTTTGAACCCAGTAAGAATAAGTATTATAGAGATAAAGAAGCCTTAGGATTAATTGAACGGCTTTTGGGGATGGAAATTAACTTTGAGGAGTTCATCCCTCTAGTTTCTGGAAATGTTCCTTTTATGGATCAATTAACTCCTATGGATTCGTGGATTTCTGAAGACGGTTCAACTTATAAATTGTTCCTTCAGTCTAAAAATTTGGAGTTTAATTTTGCTGTGGAGTTTGATGCGGTAACCCGGGTTCCTAAGAAATTAACCAAATTAGTGAAGAATAGAGAGATTTATAGCGTCATCTGGAAAAACTTCAAAACGGTAGATAGATATGATTTAGCCCTCCTTTTAGAATGGTCCAATAGTTATGGTAATGAAAGTTTGGTTGTAAAACTTAATAACCCAGTCTTAAATACTGGAATAAAAGACTCTGCATTTCACCTAAAAATTCCGTAAATTGATTCTAAAAACACCAGCCAAGATTAATTTTGGGCTTCAAATTATAAATAAACGCCCTGATGGATTTCATGAGCTTGAAACTATACTCCAGATGATTGCTCTATTTGATGAGTTGGAATTTCTTGCAAGTGATGGAAAAATAAAGCTAAGTTGTAATCAACCAGGAATACCCGAAGATGAAAATAACCTAGTTTTTAAAGCCGCAAAGGTATTAAGAGAAAAATTCCCAGAAAAGACAGGGGCAGGCGTTAAAATTAATTTGAAAAAAAATATTCCAGCGGGAGCTGGGCTTGGAGGGGGGAGTGGAAATGCCGCTTTTGCTTTATTAGGACTTAATAAGTTTTGGGATCTTGGTTTAAGTTGCGGAGAATTAATCTCATTTGCGGCTTCTTTAGGTTCTGATATACCGTTTTTTTTGGTTTCTCCCACTGCATTGGGAACGGGAAGAGGAGAAAAAATAGTTAAAATTGTGAGTCCTCAGAAAATTTCCGTTGTTATTGTTTTTCCAAGCGTTTTTATTTCAACCCCTTGGGTTTACCAAAACCTAAATTTAGAGTTGACAAAAACGGAAAACAATATTAGCATTTTGCAAAAATTTTTATCCCAATCAGATATTTCGCAATTAGGGAAATCTCTTCAAAATCATCTAGAACCCGTTGTTTTTAAAAAGTATCCCCTTGTGGGGGAAATCAAAGATAAGCTTTTAGAAATGGGGGCTTGTGGGGCTTTGATGTCAGGGAGTGGCTCTGCAGTTTTTGGGATTTTTGAAGATTCATTCAAAGCAAAGGAAGCATACGAAAAGCTTCCAAAAGGGCAATGGTCTTCATTTCTGACAGAAACCGTTTCTAGTTTTTCTGAGTTTTTGCCGGAATCGATTATTGAATATTCCCAAATAATGAATTTGGGATAAAAATCTCCCTCGGTTTTGCCATGGCCGGGTAAATCGGGAATTAACATAAGCCGGTCGGGGTACTAAAAATTCATTTCGCGCAGAGATTGGAAGTAGGCAAAACTGAATAAGCCTTGCAGGCTAAAATGAGCCATCCTCCCGATTCAAACGATTCATTTAAACGCGAATTACTAGTCTTATAAAGACTATAACTATTGGGGCGTCGACAAGCGGTAAGTCACAGGATTTTGATTCCTGCATGCGGAGGTTCGAATCCTCCCGCCCCAGTTAACTTATTTGTTAAAATGACAAGTCAAAACGGGAAAGTTCTTATTTTTTCAGGTAGAGCCAATCCAGAGCTTTCGCAAGAAATAAGCGATTGTATGGGCGCTCCTCTTGGGAAAACTGTTCTAAAAGATTTTTCCGATGAAGAGATTTATTTCCGTATTGAGGAGAACGTTCGAGGTGGGGACGTTTTTGTAATTCAGCCGACTTGTAATCCTGGCAATGTCCATATTATGGAATTGTTAATTATGATAGATGCATTTAAACGTGCATCTGCAAAAAGAATTACGGCTGTAATTCCTTATTATGGTTATGGTCGACAAGATCGAAAATGTGAGCCTAGGGTTCCCATTAGTTCTAAGCTGGTTGCCGATTTACTTCATACAGCTGGAACTCATAGAGTTTTGACTGTTGATTTACATGCTGGACAAATTCAGGGTTTTTTTGACATTCCAGTGGATCATTTGTACGCTATGAGCGTTTTGATCCAATATATGAAGACTGAGTTTGACCCTAAAGATTTAATCATTATTTCTCCCGATGCTGGAGGTGTAGAGCGGGCTCGAGCCTATGCAAAAAGGATAGGAGCTGGGCTAGCGATTATCGATAAGAGAAGAGAAGCTATTAATGAAGCGAAAGCGATGCACATTATTGGCGAAGTAAAAAATAAAGTCGCCATTATTGTAGACGATATGGTTGATACTGCTGGTACTTTGATGGAGGCGACAAACGCTCTTTTGGATGAAGGCGCATTGGAAATTCATGCTTGCTGTAGTCACCCTGTTCTTTCTGGTCCAGCCCACGAAAGAATTTCAAAATCGCCTTTAAAGTCATTGATTACGACAAACACTATTCCTCTTAAAGGGGATTTAAAAAATAACCCAAAAATTAAAGTGCTTTCTGTAGCCCCACTGCTTGCAGAAGCTATATTGAGAATTCATAAAGAAAGCTCTGTTAGTTCATTGTTTGAATAGAAATTAGAGGATAAAAAATGTCAAAAGTATTAAATGGAACTTTGAGAAAGGAAACCGGCAAGCGGTTTACCAAAAAAGTGCGCCAAGAAGGTAATTTACCTGCGGTATTATATGGTAAAAAAGATGTGCTGGCTTTAGCGGTAAATCCCAAAGAGTTGATGAAATTAATCAAACAAAAAGGCCAAAACATAGTAATCGATTTAACTATTGATGGCGATTCTACCCCTAGCCGTAAAGTGATGCTAAAAGATTACCAAAGACATCCTTTGAGAGAGCTTTGGGTTCATGCCGATTTTTTTGAAGTAGATGTGAACGAAGCAATCAGAGTTCACGTTCCTGTAGTTTTAGAAGGAATTTCTCCTGGCGAAAAGAAAGGCGGTGTCTTGAATCATGCTATCCGAAGTATTGACCTTGCTTGTTTGCCCGAAGATATTCCAGAAAACATTAAAGTCTCTATTTCTGAATTGGAGATAGGAGACGTTATTCATATTTCAGATTTGAATTTACCGGATAACTTTAAGGTATTTGCGTCATCGTCAGCGACTGTGGTCTTAGTGCAGCAAGAAAAACGCGCTGCTGTTACAACCGAAGGGGAAGGTGAGGAAACCGATGCCGCTGGACCTGCTGCTGATGAGCCTCCAAAAGCAGAAGGGTAATCGAATCTATATTGATTTACTGTTTATATGGAAGAGCCTAGAAACTTACTATTTTTTCTTTCGGGCTATTTGAAAATTTAACGTTGTGTTTATTATCCTAGGTTTGGGAAATCCCGGGTTAGAATATGAATCCACCCGCCATAACCTTGGTTTTATGGTAGTAGACTTATTGACTGAAAAATATAATATAAATTTTTCTGAAACAATTCGTAATTGCGTTTTTGGAGATGGAGAGATAAATAACGTTCCGGTTAGAATCGGAAAACCAATGACATATATGAATGAAAGCGGAATTGCCGCTAAAACGATTCTTTCTATCTCAGAACTATCTCCTAATAGTTTGATTGTCGCCCATGATGAAATTGATCTGATTTTTGGGAAAATTAAGGTAAAGCACAAAGGTGGCGATGCGGGGCAACGTGGCATTCGCTCAATTATTCACCGGTTGAATGACGACCGGTTTACCAGAATTCGAGTAGGGGTAGGAAGGCCTGAAGATAACCGCGACATTGTTGATTATTTATTGTCGCCGTTTGAGAAAGACGAATGGCCTGAAGTTAAAATTATTGTTGAACGAGCAGTTGAGACTATTGAAACAACTTTAGAAGATTTAAATCGAAAAATAAATAATTCGGAGGAAGAGGAAGAATGCTAAAGGAATACAAAGGGGAACTGATTTTTGTAGCCGTTTCCTTGGTAGTTTATTTTATTTTTGCTGCGTTTGGCGCATCGGAAAATTTTGCGTATTTTGCGGTTGTTTTTGGTTTTTTTGGATTATGCGTCGCGTGGAAAATTTATGAATATGTTGACGATCATTCAGACGGTAATGAACGGATGGTTGAAATTGCAGACTCCATTCATGAAGGAGCCATGGTATTTCTCTCTAGAGAATACAAAATCCTCGGCTATTTTGTCGCGTTTGTTGCCCTTTTATTGATAGTGGTTATAAGCTTTCAAAAAGGAATTTGGATAGGCATTTGGACAGCGGTTGCTTACACAGTTGGCGCAGGTTGTTCTATGCTGGCGGGATTTTTTGGAATGAATGCGGCAACGTCCGCTAATGTTCGAACCTCTCAAGCCGCTAACGAAGGCGGTCAAGCGCAAGCTCTTTCTGTCGCTTTTAATGGCGGGGCAGTAATGGGGCTTTGTGTTGCAAGTTTAGGCTTGGTAGGAGTTGGCGGGTTGTTCTTATTATTTGCTCGTGGAGATTCTGTTAGCGTGATTAGCGGTTTTGCTATGGGAGCCAGTTCTATTGCTTTATTTGCCCGTGTTGGCGGCGGCATTTACACAAAAATTGCGGACGTGGGTTCAGATTTAGTTGGTAAAGTTGAAGCGGGGATTCCAGAAGACGATCCTAGAAATCCTGGCGTAATTGCGGATAACGTTGGCGATTGTGTTGGCGATACTGCGGGTCTTGGAGCTGATATTTTTGAATCGTATTGTAGTTCAATGATTGCGGCTTTAGCAATTGGAGCAACAATGGCTTCGCAAAGAATGGAATACATGTCTTTACCAATTATTATAGCGATGGTTGGTTTAATAGCTTCGATAATTGGTATCCGTTCTATTTCAATTTTAAAGCATATGGATCCTGCCGATGTATTGCGTAACACCACCTTTATTAGCGCTGGCGCTATGCTTCTTGTATCTGCAGTCGTGATTGGAATTATGAAACTTCCAATGGGTGTTTTTTGGGCTCTCGCATTTGGTTGTGTTGCCGGTATTGCTATTGGATTGATTACAGAATATTACACGGCTGGAAAGCCAGTTGTTCAGATTGCCGAATCAAGTAAAACAGGTGTAGCTACTGTTATGATTACTGGATTAGCTGTCGCTATGGAAAGTACCGCTTTACCTGTGATGACAATTGCGACTGCAATTTATTTAGCTTCAGCTACAGCAGGTCTCTATGGAGTTGCATTAGCCGCTGTTGGAATGCTTGCTACGGTGGGTATAACGATGTCTGTAGACGCTTATGGGCCGATTGCCGATAACGCTGGCGGAATTTCTGAAATGGCTAATCTTGGACCTGAAACACGAAAGATTACCGATGGATTGGATCAGCTTGGAAATACAACTGCCGCTATTGGAAAAGGTTTTGCTATCGGTTCTGCTGCTCTAACTGCTCTTGCGTTGTTCACCGCATTTTGTCAAGCCGCTCATATTGATTCTATTGATATTACCAAAACAACCGTAATTGTTGGGTTTTTCATTGGCGGTATGGTTCCTTATGTTGTAGCGGCAATGACTATGACATCTGTAGGAAGAGGGGCTTTTGAGATGGTTGAGGAAATTCGACGCCAATTTAGAGAAATTCCAGGCCTTCTTGAAGGTACTGGAAAGCCAGATACGGCAAAATGTGTCGATATTAGCACCGCAGCAGCGCTTCGAGAGATGATTGCTCCAGGTGTTGTTGCGTTTGTTATGCCAATTTTAGTGGGTGTTGGATTTGGAGCTGAAGCATTAGGCGGTATGTTGGTTGGCGCTACTCTCTCTGGCGTTTTGTTGGCATTGCTTATGTCTAATGGCGGGGGCGCTTGGGATAATGCCAAAAAGTACGTAGAAAGCGGTATGCTTGGCGGTAAAGGTTCCGAAGCTCATAAAGCCACCGTAGTTGGCGATACTGTTGGAGATCCTTTGAAAGATACTTCGGGACCAGCTATGAACATCTTGATTAAGTTGATGTCCATTGTTTCCCTCGTATTAGCTCCAATGTTTGTATAAGAACTAGAAATATAAAAGCCCTAATGAGGTTTTCCTCATTAGGGCTTTTTTTTTGAAAATATCTTTAAAATATCCAGTTCTAGCAATTTTTTGTGCCCTAGAACTAATTTATTGGAAAGATGTATCTGTTATTGAGCGAAAGTGACGCGATTAACTTCCTCAATGGTTGTATAGCCGCCTAGGACTTTAGAAAGAGCGTCTTGCCTTATGGTTTTAAGGCCTTGGGTTTTTTGGGCAACTTGCCGAATGGTCATCGGAGCGGCTTCCTTTAAAATTAGTTCGCGAATTTCATCTGTTACGACCAAAACTTCAAAAGCCCCCATCCGGCCAGCATAACCGCTTCGTTTACAGGCCTTACAACCTTCCCCTTTAAATAGAGTAATTTTCTTGTCCGTTCCTCGTGGGTATAGTTGAGCTATTTCGCTTCTATCCGGTTCGTAAGGAACTTTACAATTTTTACAAATTTTTCGAAGTAGTCTTTGCGCTAAAACTCCCACAATGGATGAGGCTAGTAAAAAAGGTTCTACTCCCAAATCAGATAAACGGGAGATGGCTCCTGCCGTGTCGTTAGTATGAAGTGTGCTAAGAACCAAATGACCCGTTAAAGCCGCTTGAATTGCAATTTCGCTGGTTTCTCCATCCCGGATTTCTCCAACCATTATTATATCTGGATCTTGTCGCATGAGAGATCGCAATCCCGTCGCAAACGTTACGCCAGCTTTAGAGTTTACTTGAGTTTGGCGGATTCCAGGTAGACGGTATTCAACGGGGTCTTCGATAGTTTTAATGTTTTTCCTATCGTCATTGATTGCGCTCAATGAACCATATAAGGTGGTTGTTTTTCCACTTCCTGTAGGGCCTGTTACCAAGATAACTCCATAAGGTTTAGCGAGCAAAGTGGAAAATTTTTCCAAACTACTTCCCATTAAACCAGAGTCTTTCAAATCAACATTGAGTTTGCTTTTGTCTAATATCCGGAGAACAACGTTTTCTCCATATATTGTGGGGCAAGTGGAAACCCGCAGTTCAATTTCTTTACCTCCTAATCTTGCAGAGAAGCCCCCATCTTGGGGAGCTCTTGTTTCTGATATATCCATATTGGCTAAAACTTTAATCCGGGAAATAAGGGCGGATTCCACTCCTTTTGGAGGGCTACTTGCTTTAAAAAGAACGCCATCTATTCTGTAACGTATACTAAGGTCGCCTTCTTCGGGTTCAATATGAATATCACTCGCTCCGTCGTCTAAGGCTTGTTTTAATACCATTTCTACTAATTTAGCTACCGGGGTATCGGCAGTACCTTCTTCTAATGCCGGCGCGTCTTCTCCTTCTACAGCGGCCTGGGACTCTTCTTTTTTTACATCTAAAGCGCCAAGACTTTTCATCGCGGCATTTATGGATGCAGCGACTCCATAATGTTCTTGAATGGCGCGATCAATATCTTCCTGACTCGCTACTGCTGTTTCAACATCCATTCCCGATTGAATAGTGACTTCGTCAATAGCAAAAATATTCAAGGGGTTAGCCATCGCAATGTGTAATCGGCCATCTTTAATGGCAATCGGCATTAGGTTGTGTCTTTCAGCGACGGTTTGGTTTACTTTTGTAACCGCTTCGGCTTCTATTTTGACATCTTGCATGTCTAAAAACGGAATCCGTAACTGGGCTGCTAAGTTACTGAGCAGCCGTTCTTCGGAAATAAAACGCATTTTAATTAGGATTGCTCCTAATTGACCGCCATTTTGCTTTTGATAGGCAAGAGCTTTAGTTAATTGATCTTGATCAATGGCGCCGGCTTGGATTAAAACGTCGCCTAATCTTAGTTTTTCTCGAATGGCCATGACGGAATTCGTTTAATAAATTAAGAAAATTTTGATGAATTGGCTAAAAGTTCTTAAATTTAAGAACCTTTGCCGCTAATAATTTTTACCGAAAAATTTGCCGACCGGAAAAACTTTCCTCCCGAAAAGTGGTCATAAAATACTATTGATGAGGAAATAAAAGCCTTTATTTATAAGGGGTTAATGGTGTTTTTTCTTTTTGGCATATCTTTTGCTTTAGTAATGGCAAGTAAAAAAAATAGAACCAAAACCCAGGAAAACTAGTGGACGTAAAAAACAACATAGTCGCATTACTTCAACCCATCGCACCAGCGGGAACCGATTTCGCAATCGATAAAAAACCCGGGTTCGATGAAGAGAACAGTTTCTCAAATATTTTAGAAGAAGCGACTACTAAAGTCAAACAAGCTGAAGAGAAGGGCGAAAGCCAAAACAGCGACGATAAGAAATCGTCTCAAAAAGAAGAAAAAACTCCAACTTCAGAAGCGTCCAAAGAAACTAAAGACTTAGATCAAAAGCAAACCAAAGACCAAGAACCACAAACGGTAAATTCTACTAAAGAATCTTCCGATTCGGCAAATGAGTCTACTTCAACTCAAAAAACCACAACCCCAGTCGCTCAATCAACTGATGTAAGCGGAACAGATGAAAATGCTCAAAACGCTATCGTTCAACAACTTCAAGCTTTAGGGTTAGAGCCGGAGCAAATTAAAACTTTTTTAAATTTATTTAACGTAAATGAGACGACCGAAGTTTCGAATGACTTTCTAGAAGCTTTGGACGCTCAAATCAATTTGTTCCAAAAGACTTCCAGTACCGAGACGCTTCAAACGAATCCTATAGAAAATTCTAATCTTTCTTCATTAAAAGCTAGAGAAAGTTTGGCGGCAGATTTTCTCAGAAACGCTGGGATAGAAAATAAAGAAGCTGAAAATTTAGCCCGGAAAATGGTTCAGGTTAAGACCGGAGAAACGGTTTCATTAGATAACTTAGTAAGCGATACGGAAACGGCTTCCTCGGATAACTCCTTGGATGCTCTTGTAGGATTTCTGAAGGAAACGACTCAAAAAAATATCGCGAACAAAGATCAAATCGTTAAATTGGAAAAAGCTTCTACCACACAACAAACTAAGCAATCTGAAAATTTAACAGCCACATTAAAAACAGAAGCTCAATCGATGGACAACGCTGAGATTGCCACTCCAAGAATTCAGTCTCAAGATCCTTTAGCAAAATTATTTGATCAAGTCCAATTTCAAACAGCTTCCACTGAAGAAGGCGGTTTAAAGCCAATTATGTCTGGTTTCCAAAACCCAGCAGACAACGGTCCTTTTATGGACTTAACCAACGCTAAAACTTCTTCAGAATTTATGATCCAAAATGCGGGAAAAATTAACGAGAATTTTTCTTCAGCATTGAATGAAGCCAAAGCGGCCGCAAATTCAAAGGGACTGCCTAATGGAGTTTCGGAAAAAGCCGTAGTTGAACAAGTGGTTCAGAAATTTTCGATCAAAGGAACCGATAATCAAAACGAAATTAAAATAAAACTAGATCCCCCTGCGCTGGGAACAGTACGAATGAATATCAACACATCGGGAGATTCAGTTAAAACAACTATCATCGCGGAAAATCAGGCGGTCAAACAGGCCATCGAAACGAACTTGAATCAGTTAAAAGATTCGTTTACCAACCAGGGAATGAAAATTGAAAGTTTTGAAGTTTTGGTTGGAGGCGAACCGGGTTTTAAAGAAAATCGTCAGTCTCATTCTCAAGGCGAAAATTTTGGAAACTCAAATAGAACCGGTTATGAGCAAGATCCAGTGGAAACAAATTTGGCAGGGGCTTACCCGTCCCGATACGATGTGAGCGCCGGTGGCGTGAGCGTGATTGTTTAAATATAAAAACTAAAATTAGTTTAAGGGAGCAAAAAAATGGTCGGCGGATTAACTCCAATTCCAACAAAGATAGATCCAAACTCACAAGTCCAAAGTGATAAAAGTTCTTTGGGAAAAGACGATTTCATGACATTGCTGGTGGCTCAACTACAAGCCCAAGATCCAACCAATCCCATGGACGCTCAGGATTTTAGCGCCCAACTTGCCCAATTCAGCACGGTTGAACAAATGTTTAATGTGAATGATAACTTAGCCGCTTTACAAGAGTCTCAAATCGCATTAAATAATACATCCGTATTAAGCCTTATTGGCAAGACAGTTAATTCCACCGGGAACAGTTTTAGTTATGCCGAAGGAGCTTCGGTAGATTTGAAATACAACCTTCCATCGGATGCCGAAAAAGTAACCATTAGTATCTTAAACAGCAGCAGTCAGTTGGTTGCAACTATAGACCAGTCAGACGTAAAAGCCGGCGAGGGTTTATTCAATTGGTCTGGATTAGATTCTAACGGAGATGAAGTTCCAGCTGGAGATTATTCGTTTAATGTTTTCGCGGAAAATGAATTAGGTAATTCGATTGCAGTTGAAACTTTATCTTCGGGAAATGTTTCAGAAGTTATTTTTGATCAGGGGATTAGTTACGCAGTAGTTAACGGCGTTAAAATACCAACGAACCAAATAACCCAGGTGTCGGGCAAATAATAAAATAAGGAGAGTACCATGTCTTTAGTCAGCGCATTATTCACTGGAGTAACAGGATTGTCCGGACAATCGCAAGCTTTGGAAGTAATAGGTGATAATATTTCCAATGTTAACACGGTGGGTTTTAAATCGAGTCGCCCGGTATTTGGCGATATTTTGAGCACCATTTTAAATAACGGTTCGACGAATAGTCAAATTGGTCGAGGCTCGCAGTTGAGCGGCGTTATTCAATCGTTTAACCAGGGTTCTTTTGAGTCTTCGGATAACGCTCTGGATTTAGCTATTGATGGGTCCGGTTTTTTTGTGGTTTCTCAAAACGGCGGAGACTTTTTTTCTAGAGCGGGTCAATTTAGACTGAATGACAATGGTTTGGTTCAAAATATAACGGGACAAGTACTGCAAGGTAATCAAATCACCAACGGAGTTACTTCCGCTACTCGTTCTGATGTTGATTTAGCGGGCGTACAATCCGCGCCTCAAGCTTCCACTGCTTTTACCTTGGGAGCAAATTTGAACGCGGCAGCTTCTTCGGGAACAACATTTACTTCTCCTGTCTCAACTTTTAATTCTTTGGGTACACAAAACGTATTGAGCATTACTTTTACAAAAGTAGCGGGCTCTAATCAACATAGTTACGCGATTCTTCCATCCACCGGAACCATTACCGCGGGAGCCTCTGGAACGGTGACTTTTGATACTAGCGGTCAATTATCTTTAGTAAATGGAGCGGCGGTAGCCGATCAAACCATCTCTTTAACTTTTACAGGAGATCCCGCCGCAGCTGACCAAACTCTTACTTGGGATTTAGCAGGCGCTTCAGGGACAAACGGTAAACTTACAGGATTTGCCGCATCATCAAATAACAATTCTGTGGTTCAGGACGGATTCTCGACAGGTACTCTGGTGGGATTAAGCGTAAATGGAACGGGTATTATTCAAGGACTATTTAACAATGGTCAAACGGAAAATTTATTTGAAGTTGCCATGGCTGATTTTTTAGCTCCAACGGGTTTAACTCGATCAGGGTCAAATTTATTTGCGGAATCTGCAGATTCAGGATCGCCAGTTTTTGGAACGGCAACCGCCGGCGGTTTTGGAGGTATCGTGGGCAGTTCTTTAGAATTATCCAACGTTGATTTGTCTGCGCAATTTGTTACTTTGATCCAAACTCAACAGGCCTTCCAAGCCGCAGCGCGAATCATTAACACCACGGACGATTTGTTGACAGAAACGGTTAATTTAGTTAGATAATAAATGATGATAGGGGGACTCGGATTACCGAGTCCCTTTTTTTGTTTTTGTTTGAATTCTTCTAGCGAAATTTGTTTAACTTTGTTAGATTGATTTTATGGTTAACGAGCGTGTCGACGAAGTTAAATCCGCCACTGTTTTAAGATTTAACGATCTATGGAAACGAAATGTTCAGGCCAATCTTCCCAAAATTGCCGCAAGCCCAGGCGTTCAAAATTTAAAAAATAAATTTAAAAAACTTCCCACGATTGTAGTTGGCGCCGGTCCTTCATTAGATAAAAATATTCAACATCTAGCGCGTATTCAAGAAAAAGCTCTCATTATTGCTGCAGATGCCGCGTTAAAACCTTTGCTAAGTCATGGTATAAAGCCACCTTTGGTAGTTTGTTTAGATCCGCAAGAAGACATTGCTAAGTTTTTTACGGGAGTTTCTCATGAAGGAATGACTTTAATTGCCCCGACGATTGTGCACCCTCGAATTCTTGATATTTGGGGAGGAGGAGTAGTTTTTTTTAACAAATATGCCCCGGATATACCTCTATTGACTGAAATCCAAAATGCTTTGCCTAAAGTTGGCGTTTTAACTCCTGGCGGAACGGTGCTTTCCATTGCTTATGATTTAGCTTTCCAATCGGGCGCCGATCCTATTATTTTTGTTGGACAGGATTTGTCTTATGAGAATAAAACAATTTATGCACGTGGGGGAGAAACAGGCAATCAAAATTGGGAGACTATTTGTAGAGATCAATCTGAGAATATTGTTTACGAAACGGACATCCGAGGGCAAAAGCTTCCCACACTAAAATCAATGTCGGTTACAAAACAGTGGTTTCATTGGGCTTTTACAAACTGGAAGCGCAACGCTCGATTAACAGTTTACAATTGTAGTGAAGGGGGAATTTTAACGGATCATTGCCAATGGATTTCTTTACAAGAGGCAATCTATAAGTACTGTGTGAAGAAGGTCAATGCCAATTTAAGATTGAAAAAAGCCCTAAAATAAATCGCAAGTATTTGTATTTTTACAAAATCCTCTCCAATTTTAAAAGCCTTATTATTTGATCGATCCCAGGTTGTTTTGGATCTAAGTCAAAAGACCGTTTAAAATAAATTAAACCTTCCCGTTTGTTTCTTAAATAATAGTAATTGACGACTCCTAAGTTTCTAAAAGCTGTTGCGTAGTTTGGGTCAATTTCCACGGCTTTTTTTAAGAAATTGTTAGCCATTTTATAATTTTTTAAGGCTAAATAGGTTTCGCCTATCCTACCTATCGGTTCAGGAAGCTCGGAGGCCAAAATACTGGCTCTTGTAAAATGCACTAACGCTTCTTGAAATCTTCTTTGCTGATAATACAACGATCCCAAATTGAATTGAGATTGGAAAAAGTTAGGGTCAAGTTTTATAGCATTTTCATAATAATAAATTGCTTTTTGTGGTCTTCCCGCGATGGTTTTTGCTCGCCCTAAATTAATCCAGGCTCTAGTTTTTTTAGGCGATTTTTTTAATGTGTCTATCCATAGAGTTTCTTCAGTTTTCCAAACTGAGTTTCTTTTGATTGTTGTAAGGCAAAACAATATGACGCAAGCGATTAATAATAATGTTCTTCCAGTGCGAGCTGTTTGAAGACCGAAATTATAAATTAATTGGGAACCTAATATTGCAAAAATAAAAAAGAGACCAAATATCCCTAAATAGATTCTATGTTCGGCGGCTAAATCTAACAGAGTAATTATTGAAGAAGAAGGACTGATGACAATATAAAACCAAAAAAGTCCAAAAAAATAAATTCTGAGATTTTTCTTAATTAAAAAAATCCATAATGGAACTATTATCAAAACAATTGAGATTGCTAGTTTTAGAGATAGAGTTCCAAAAGGAATATCTGGATCTATATTTAAATTAAAAGGCAGAAAAAACAATTTTAGATAGTAGAAAACAATGACCATAGGTTGACTAAGCATGTAATTTACTCTGCCAACTGAATCTCCTGCTGTTGAGGGGCCAATGAGGAACATCTCATCCGTTATTAATTTCCACATTAATAGCGATAAGAATAAAATTACGAAACCAAAAATTGGCCATAAGAATCTTTTTAAGGTTTGAATGGGTTTAGAATATAAGGGCAGTCCACAAAGCCAATATAAAAATACCGTAGCCGGAAGTGTAATCACGTTTTGTTTAAATGCAAAACCGATAAAAGCTAAAGTTCCAATTGTTAGAACTATGCTGAACCAGGCTAACGGTTTTTTGGGTTTTTGATTGTTTAAAAATTTTTGAAAGAGAAAGAAAGCCAATAAATATATTGTTGCCGCTAATAATCCCGAACGACTAACAATATAAACTACCGATTCAGTTTGAATTGGATGACATAAAAAACCAACACTGGCTAAGAATCCGGAAAAATTTGCTTTAGATTTTTTATTATTAGATGTTGAACCAAAATATCGGAAGGCTTCTAAAGTAATAAAAAAAACTAATATTGAATTTAGGATATGTACGATTAGGTTAAAAAGATGATAGCCAAAAGGATTTACCTTACCGAGCATAGCATTGATGGCTATAGTGACTCGAGTTAGGCTGCGTGAACGGTGTTCTTTAGATATAAACTCCCAAGTAATTATTTTTTCTGGGTTTTGGACGTTGACGTCATTTTTTACGTATAAAACGCTATCAAATTGCAATGCATTATGAAGATGGTTTCCAAATACGATAATCCCTAATAGAACCAGCACACAACAGGTCTTAACTTTGGATATAACCTCCAAAGAGCAAAAACTATTTTGGAGCGTCCTATTCATCTGTTTTACCTACAAGTTTTTGCAATGTTTTTAAAATTTTTGCTTTATCGCGATCAAAAGGTTTTAGAACTAGAAATTGTTTAATATTTTTAACAGCTAATTTATAGTTTCCAATTTTTGCATATAAGGTAGCTAAATTATTGTAGGTTTCCGCATGGTTCTTATCGATGGTTAAAGTTTTTAAAAATGCCTTTTCTGCCAATCGATACATTTCGTTTTCAAAAAAAACAACTCCCATATTATTTTGAGATGAAGAATGTTTGGGATCAAGGCTAAGCGCTTTTTTATATTCTCTTATTGCATTGTCTCTCTGTTTTAAAGTTTTGTATGCGTTTCCAAGGGCGTAGTGAAATTTGATATTTTCTGGTTTTTTGGCAACTGCTTTTTTAAAATAGCTTAGGCTTTTTAGAGGATTGTTTAAACGAATTTGAGTTAACCCAGCGTTGTAAAAGATCAATCCATCGTTTTCTCCATAAAAAATTGCAAGATCAAAATATTTTTTAGCTTGTAGGTAATCTTTTCTTTTAAAAAAAATATGTCCCAAGTTTAGATATGCGGATCTATAGGCGGGGTTTATTTTTAAGGCTATTTTTAATTGTTTTTCAGCCATTTCATCCATTTCATTATTCAAATATGCCATGGACAAATTATTGTGAGCTAAAATTTTATTTGGAGATTTTTTAACTACGTCCTTCCAAATCGAAATTTCGTTTTTAAAGTCCAGGCAACGATTTGTTGTGAGCAAGGCCATTAGCAATAGAGTCGATAAAAAAAGTAGTTTTCTGATTTTTAAATAACGAACTGTATTCAACCAAAGAGTCGCAAATACTAAATAAAAACCAATGGCTGGAAGATACATTCTGTGTTCCGTCGCGATTTGCTTTAATGGAACAAAAGTAGACGTTGGAGCTAAAGTTAAAAATATCCAAATCAAACCAAACTTAGCAATTTTTGACTTCGTTTTTATGGCCAGAACCCAAATAGAAAATATGACTCCTATGGCGAAAATAAATCTAAAGTTAAAAAAGTCGTTTATTAAACGGATGTCTGGCTCAAAGTTAAGGTTGATGGGTAAAAATAACTTTAGGGCATAATAGTAAATTACAACTTCAAATTGAGTGAAGAAATAGGACAATCGATCTTGCCCAGAGGAAGGATCTGTCGGTAAGGCAAATAAACCCACATTGGTATAGTGATTTTGTTTAATGGCCAGATAGATCAATAAACCAACTAAGAGAGGAAATGTTGAAAACAAAAGTTTTTTAAAATTCATGGAATCATGAAATATCCATAAATATGCAATTCCCATAATTGGCATAGTCACGACTATGGCTTTGCTTCCAAATCCCAAAAATAAAATAGCCATCAAAATAGAGGGGAAAACAAGTAGATCTATTAGCGGGGACTTTATGTGAGAATTTTTTTTCCATCGAACAAAAGTTAGAGTAGCCGCCAAATAAAAAAAAGTCGCTAATAACGAGGAGCGACTTGAAAGATAAACGACTGATTCAACGTTCAATGGATTTAAAATATGGATTAACGAAGCAATTAAAGGAAGAAATTTTAGTCGAGATTTTATCTCAAGAGCCTCTTTCTCCAAAAACTCCCAACTAAGGAGGAACAACAAAATTCCTGAGAAAATATGTAAGATTATATTGAATAAATGAAAACCAAAAGAATGAGTGTCTCCTAAGTGAAGATTTATGGCGAAGGTCAATAAAAGGAATGATCGACTTAAAACGCGCTCGATGCCTACTATTTCTTGAAATTCGTTTAAGTTTTGGATGTAAGGATTATTTACAATTGCATGATCGTCGTCGTATAAAAAAGGAGCCGAAACTGATGAAACGAAAAGGCAAGTTCCAATTGCCGTCAAAACAAAGATGGAAAGTATAAACCTAGCATTTAAAGTAGGTTTATTAGTTTGGATCGAGAGATTCATTATTTGCTTAATTCTTTAAGCCAAGATGAAACTTGAAGCCTTTCATTTGGATTTACGCTTAATTTTAAGGCTGTTTCAAATAAGTTTTTCGCTCGATTAGGTCGGTTTTCTTTTTTCCAGTACATTATCCCTAATTGAATGCGAATCGCGTTTAAATTTGGATTCTGGGCAAGTATGATTTCCAATTGTTCTATCGCTTCTTTGGTTTTGCCTTCTTGAGAAAGGGCTTTTGCCAGTAAAGTTCGAGCGTTAAGAATTTTTGGGTTTAAAGCCAGAGCGTTTTTAAAAGAATTGATAGCTTGATTGAGTTGGTTCATTTGAGCGTAATTAATTCCCATGGAAACATAAGCATTTGGAAATGATTTTTTAACGTTTAAAAACTTTGAGAAAAATTGATTAGAACTTTCAAACTGCCCCATTTTTTGATAGACATATGCCAGGTTAAAAAGAGCGTTTTCAAATTCCGGATTGATTTTTAAACAGTATAGGAAGGCTTCTTTGGCCTTTTCTAATTTCCCCAATTTCATATTTGCAGTTCCGATATTGTAATGGGCTTTAAATGAGTTGGGGATTGATTTCAAGGCAATTTCTGATTGCCGAATTGAATCCTTAAACTGCCCCATTTTCCCGTAAACTTCGCCAAGGTTTAATCTGGCTAAAGCATAATCTTCGTCTTGGGCGATCATTGTTGAGCGAATTTCAATGGCCCTTAAATAATTTTTTTCAGCTTCTTTTAATTTACCGATTTGGTTTTGGATTGATCCTAAGCCCAAAAAAGCTTGGTAATATTTTGGATTAAGTTCAATAGCTCGTTTATATTCTTTTTCGGATAAACCCAATTTTTCTTTATCCATATAAATATTAGCTATGTTGTAATGGGTGGTCGCTAATAGGTCGGACAATTCGACGCTCTTTTTGAGATATTCCAATGCCAAATCAATATTATCTTTTTCATAGTAAGCTTTTCCAAGATTAGAATAGGGTCTACCAGAGTGAGGTGATTTTTTTATAGCGTCTTGCCAAAGATTGAATTCGCTAGTCCACACTTTATTTCTTTCCGCGGTTAAGACCGCGAAAGAAACCAATAAGAAGAACAAAAAACTATACCTTTTATTTTTAGGAATAGTTTGAACGGCCAAGGCGAATAGAGGACAAATTCCGAGGGTTACAGGAAGGTATAATCTGTGTTCTACCGCTAAATCGTTTAATGGCAGTATGCTTGAAGTGGGCGCCAAAGTGAGGATAAACCAACCTGCACAAATTTTGCTCCATTTCCCCCCTTTTAAACCGGCAAATATAATGAGTCCCAAACCCATTAAAGCGGCAAATATTATCGTGAGATCATTCTGCGGCGTAGTGAATGGATAACTTATATCCACATTTAAGTTTATGGGCCATAATAGAATTTTTAAATAATAGAAAACGATGATTTTTATTTGAATGCAAAGGTAGCCCAAGGAGCCAAATACCTCCTTCCCTTTATCGTGAACGGGAATTTTGGAGACAAGAGCTAATATCGAAATTAGCAAAAAAGCATAACCTAACAAAAAAGAAGGGCTAGTTAGTTTTTGATATAAATTAGGGTATTTTTTAGGGCAAATAAGAAATATAAAAAGTAAAATAAGCGCAACCGGAAAGGTAGCCGCTACAATTTTGGATGTAAGACTCAAATAAAAACATGCGCTAATAAAAAGTATTCGTATTGGGATGAATAATTTATTTGTACTATTAGATTGAAAAAATTGAAGGAAATACAAAATTCCTAAAAGATAAAAAAATGTTAATAATTCAGACGATCGCGAAGATATATAGGTAACCGATTCGGTAAGGGCAGGATGGATTGCAAATACAAATGACGAAACTAAAGCAAAGAAAGTTTCTCTTTCCTGGAATTCATGGGATATTTTAAAAGCTAAACGGAGAACAAAAAAAACGAGTATGGTCGTAAAAATATGAAAAATTAAGTTTAATAAATGAAATCCCCATGGATTGTTTTTACCTAAAGTATTGTTTAACGCCCACGTAAATAAAAGAGTTGGCCTGGCAGAAATGGAGTGATAAAGAGAAAGGTATAATTTTTCGTACCCACCCGGCTCATTTAAAGCATACATTTTGACTCTTTTTTGGTATTCATCCAAATTTGAAACCCAGATTCTCTCGAGAGATTTTGAATCGTCAAATTGAAAAGATCCTTTTAAAGAATTAAAGTAGACTGTGGTAGTCGCAAAGATTAAAACTAAAACACAAAATAAAATTCGCTTAATTTGACTAAACTGAGGAAAATGGTTCATTACTACCTATTAGAAATTTATCTTAATTTTGGGTTTTAGATTTGTTGAACTTTGAAAATAGAAAGAAGAGTAAGAGGCAAGAGTTAGTTTAATATTTAAAAATGATAATTCAATTTATCTATTAATGAGTGGAATTCCCATTATTTATTAATAATTAGCATTGGCGTTAGCAATTATTATAATACTTTTTTCGTTTAAAATTTTCTCAAAATATAGTTTAAAACATTAGGTTGTTATTTTGCAAAGCAACATAGACTCTGGCGAAATTAAACGATAGCAAAATATAAATTATCGTATTATTCTTCTAATAAAATTTTCAATTCAATCTTTCTCCTAATATGAATCAAGAAATAATAACGCGTAAGACTTGCAGACTTTGTGGTTCCTCCGGTTTTGAAGATATTTTTTCTTTGGGTGACCTTTATATTTCTACTTTTGTCGAAAAAAAAGACGAAGGGATAAAAGCTCCTTTGGATTTAGTTCTTTGCGATAAATGTTCTCTTCTTCAGTTGCGGCATACTGCCCCAATGGAACTAATGTATTCGAGGTTTTATTGGTATAGATCGGGAGTTACGGATACTATGCGAGCCGCCCTGCGCAATATTACCGAAGAAATAGAAAGTATTGTCGATTTAAATCAGGACGACGTCGTTTTAGATATTGGCGCAAACGACGGTACTTTGTTGAAAACCTATTCTCGGGATGGCTTAAAAAAGGTTGGTTGCGAGCCCGCCGATAACCTGATTGAACTGCTACGCGAGGAAGTTGAGTTATCAATCCATGATTTTTGGAACGCTAAGGCTTACGACTTATTAGCGGAAAAAAATGGATTTGGCAAAGCCAAGGTGGTTACTGCCATCGGCATGTTCTATGATATGGAAGATCCAAACCAATTTGTTGCCGATGTCACTAAGGTTCTCGCGGAAGATGGAGTTTTTGTAGCCCAACTTATGTGTTTGCGCCCAATGTTAGAAAAAAACGACCTTGGGAATATTTGCCATGAGCATTTGGAATATTATACGTTGGAATCCCTGAAGTATCTTTTTGAGAATAATGGTTTGGAAATGTTTAAATTGGAAGAAAATTCAGTTAATGGCGGTAGCTATAGGATCTTCTGTCGACATTTTAAGGGCTCGGGAATCCCATTTGAAGAAACATACACTCGCTCTGATTATCACGCGTTTTTTGACCGTATAGAAAAAAATAAAAAGTTGTGTGTTGATTTCATTAAAAAAGAAGTTTCAGCTGGAAAATCTGTATATATTTACGGGGCTTCTACAAAGGGTAATACCATTCTTCAGTATTATGGTTTAGATCATAATTGGATAAAAGCCGCAGCTGAGCGTAGTCCTGAAAAGTGGGGTAAATTCACAGTGGGTACGCAGATTCCTATTATTTCAGAAGATCAAGCTCGCGCGGACCGCCCAGATTATTTTTTAGTTCTTCCTTGGGCTTTCTTTGATGAATTTTATGTCAGAGAAGCTGCATGGCGAGAGACCGGCGGTAAGTTTATCGTTCCGCTACCGGATTTTCGAGTTGTATGAGTTTAATTCCCGAAAAAATTTATCGAAGCATTGTAGATACAATGCCCATTCTTTGTGTCGATGCTATTATTCGTAATGCACACGGCCAAGTTTTATTGGTAAAGAGAACTAACGAACCTCTAAAAGGCGAATGGTGGGTTCCTGGTGGAAGAGTTTATAAAGGTGAGTTATTAGAAGACTCCATCCAAAGAAAAGTTAAGGAAGAATTGGGTATCGATATTCAGATAAATGGAGTTGCCGGTTATTACGAGGATCAATTTGAAAAAAATCCTTTAAATGTTGAAAGCGGATTGCATACTTTAGGAATTGTGTTCGAAGCTACGCCGCAAAACCTCGATATCCAATTAGACAATCAAAGTGGAAGTTGGAAATTTTTTGACAACCTTCCGACTAGATTATTCATAAAACCCTTCATGTCTTCCGTTGATACTTCTAAGTAGGGATAAAAATTAACTAAAGTTTTTCATACGCAATCCATAGGAGATTTTTTTTGAAAAAAGCTTTGATTCTAGGAATCACAGGACAAGATGGCAGTTATCTTGCTGAAATTCTTCTTGAAAAGGGTTACGAGGTTCATGGGTTGCAAAGAAGATCCGCTACCGGAAACACTCGTAATATTGATCACTTGCTAAAAGATCAAGAAGTTTTTGAGAAAAAATTATTTTTACACCGAGGAGATTTAGCGGATGTTACTTCTCTTTTTAGAATTATTAACGAGGTTCAACCCGAAGAAATATATAACGAAGCGGACCAGGATCATGCTGGCTGGAGTTTTAGTATCATTGATTATTCTTTGGATATCACCGGGTCGGCGGTTGGTCGTATCTTAGAAACCATTCGTCAGATAAATCCCAAAATAAAGTATTTCCAACCTTGTACTTCAAATATGTTCGGCCACGCCAAGGAACCTTTTCAAAATGAAGAAACTCCTTTTAGCCCGCAAAATCCTTACGCGTGTGGAAAAGTGTTAGCGTATATTTTATGTAAACACTTTCGCGAAGCATATGGAATGTTTGTTTCGACTGGAATTTTTTACAACCATGAATCTCCCCGCCGGACGGAAGATTATGTGACAAGAAAAATCACTCTTGCCGCGGCGCGAATTGCTCGGGGTAAACAAGATAAATTGGTTTTAGGCGATTTGTCCGCCTATATCGATTGGGGATATTCTAAAGAATACATGGAAGCCGCCTGGGATATTCTTCAATTGCCGGAACCGGAAGATTTTGTGATTGCTACGGGAGAAGCTTATAGCGTTAAAGATTTTGTGGAAGAAGCTTTTAAAGTAGCGAATCTTGATTCAGAAAAATACGTAGTTTCTAATAAAAAGTTTTTTAGACCCACTGCAAACCACGTTCTTAAAGGCGATATTTCAAAAGCTCGAAAAGCGTTTGGTTTTGATCCCAAGATTAAATTCAAAGAGTTGGTTAAATTGATGGTAGAAGCCGATTTAACGCTTGTCGATAAAGAGAAGGACTAGATGCTTTCCATTATACTGCCAACATATAACGAATCTGGCAACATTGCCAGGATGATTGAACGCATTATGAAAGAGGTGACTTTACCTTTAGAAGTCATCGTAGTGGATGACGATTCTCCAGATAAAACATGGGAGGTTGCTGAAGAAACCCAAAAAACTTATCCAAATGTAAGGGTATTGAGAAGGATTGGAAAGAGCGGTCTTACCTCCGCTATTGTTGACGGTATAAAAATGGCTAAAGGGGACGTTTTTGTCTGGATGGATGCGGACTTATCAATTCCTCCTTCAAAAATTCCAGAGCTAATGGAAAAAATTGACGAAGGAAACGATGTTGTCATCGCTTCCCGTTACGTAGTTGGAGGGGGAACCGTAATTATAGAGAAGGAAGACGATTCGTTGGTTTTGGTTATCTTGAGCTTTGTTTTGAACTGGTTTATCCAAAGAGTTCTAGATCCTAGAATACATGATTATACCAGTGGATTTATTGCCGTTCGCAAACGAGTTACCGACCGTATTGAGATAAAAGGAGACCATGGGGAATACTTTATCAGCCTAACTTATAAAGCTCTAAAAGATGGTTTTAAAGTCGTAGAAATTCCCTATATTCTTGGCGCCAGGGATTATGGAGTGTCCAAAACCGGAACCCGTTGGTGGCATTACTTCCAGAAAGGGTTTAAGTATTTGGGAGTGACTCTTTCCATGTTGTTTTATCGCGGTAGGCCTATTAAATAATTTTTTTTGCCCTGTTTTTTATAAATTCCATCTAGTGAATTAGTCGTTTTTCGTTAGCTGTAAAATGCTATAATTAAATAACGCATGAATCGATATTCTATTGGGGGCGACCTGGCTTCGACGGGAGTAAAGAGACCCTGGTTGCATGCACGGGATACCGTTGGCCCGTTAAAAAACGGTAACATCATAATTGCTAACGATTATGACATCGCTGTAGCAGCTTAAATCCTGCTACCGTTCTCTCCTTCTTTCGTCCGTAAGGGGGAAGCGAACGTTATAAAACGGACTGGCTAGATTTGTGAGCCTTGGGCAAATTTGGCGAGATTTTTGAAAGGCTGGCTCAGATTGAATCCTGTTCGTGGGAGTTGATTAGAGCGAGATC
Source organism: uncultured Nitrospinota bacterium (assembly GCA_964570665.1). Taxonomy (GTDB): domain Bacteria; phylum Nitrospinota; class Nitrospinia; order Nitrospinales; family JAJDAT01; genus JAJDAT01. The sequence goes on from CAZMZH010000013.1 coordinate 97,611, forward strand.
CTAAAACACGAAATAAGCATGTAGATGCCTTGCGTTAAAGACTTTCGGACGGGGGTTCGATTCCCCCCGCCTCCACTTTGATATAAAAAAAGGGCCTAGCATATTTGCTAGGCCCTTTTTTTATTTTTTAGATTCGCAGTTACTCGAGTATTTAATAGGAAATTCGCTTAATTGTAGTTGGGTGGGTTTAAAATCAAATTACCGGTTCGGTTTCCAATACTTTTGCGACTAAATCGTATTCCAAAGCTCGTTCGATACGCATTGGAAGGATTTGACCCGGTATTACTTCGCTTTCCTCTATTATAATTTGACCGTCTATTTCTGGGGCTTGGAAAGCGGCCCTACCAGTCATCAGAAAACTTTCTTCTTCTAGGCCTTCAACTAAGATTGGATATGTCTTTCCTATTTTTTTCTGATTTTTACGAAAAGAAATTTCTTTTTGAATTCTCATTAATTCATTTTTTCTTTCTTCGGCTATTTCTGAAGGTACTTTGTCCAAATAATCGAAAGCGGCGGTACCCTCTTCGTCTGAGTATGTAAAAATTCCTACATGATCAAATTCCGCCTCTTCTAAAAATTCTGCCAATTTTTGAAAGCTTTCTTCCGTTTCCCCAGGAAAGCCAACAATAAATGTTGTTCGCAAAGTGATATCGGGAATCTTATTTCTACAGTTTTCAATCATATCTCTTACGAGAGTTTCAGTTTCTTGCCGTTTCATTAATTTCAACATTTCGTTGTCAATGTGTTGAAGCGGAACGTCGATATAATTACAGACTTTTTCTTCGTCGCGAATATTTTTAAGAAGATCGTCGTTGATCAAAGTCGGATAACAATAAAGTAATCTGAGCCAATCAACTCCTTCCACTTTTGCTAATTCCCTAAGGAGTTGGGTTAAACCATTTTTTAGTCCTAAGTCGTTTCCATATAAAGTGGTGACTTGCGATACCAGATTGAATTCGCGCACTCCCTTTAACGTTAAGGAAGCGGTTTCTTCTACGATGGATTCGATAGTTCGACTGCGGAAAGCCCCTCTAATTTTCGGGATATAGCAGAAGGCACATTTGAAGGAACAGCCTTCTCCTATTTTTAAATAGGTGGAGTAAAAAGGAGTGATTAATTCTCTTTGACCATAGGATTCGAAATATTCAGGGATAATAGTTGGTTTTCGGTCCTCGTCGGAATTTGAAGATTCTTTTTCTAAAAGATTTTTAAGTTGTGGATAACCGTCAACTCCCATCAACAAGTCGATTTCTGGAATTTCATTGATTAATTCTTCTCCATATCTTTGGGAAAGGCAGCCGGTAACGACTAGTTTGGAGCATTTACCATCGATCTTCATTTGCGCCATTTCAAAAATGGCATCGATAGATTCTTTTTTAGATGATTCTATAAAGCCGCAAGTGTTGACTATGAGAACATCGGCGTCTTCATTGGCCGCAGTCCATTCATAACCATTTTTTAATAAATCGCCTAAGGCTAACTCCGTATCCACAGTATTCTTAGGGCATCCCAAACTCACCATTCCTATTTTTTTCATTCAGCCTCTATTTTACAAAGTCTTTTAAAATATATTAAAATCAGAAGTTTTTGATTTTAACTTTCGTCTATTTTTTTCTTCATCTTTTTGATCAGCTCTGAGTACCCTTTAGAACGAATCACTTTTTTAAATTGAGATCTTAGGTTATTCCGCATGCTGATGCCATCAAGAATTACATCGTTAATGCGCCAATTTTCACCATTGGAATAAAGGGAAAAGTCTATATCGATTTCGCCTTGATCGGGACTGGTGACGGATACAGGCACCAACGCTTTGCTTTGTTCAATCTCAGGGTTTAAGAACTTTATTTTAAGATTGGCAAAAAATTGAGCCGAACTGGGAAAGGCGATTTTAACAAAAACTTGACTTAGAAGCGAGACAAAGGATTTTTGTTCTTCAGGAGTTCGTTCTTTCCAATATTTACCTAAGGTTTTTTGGCTCACCTTTTCTAAATCCATTAGCCGGAGCGCTTTTTGAGACGAGACACGGTTTGTTTCGATTTGTTGTTTAGAAATGCCTTTTCCCTTTTTTATTTTTTCTATCGAGCTAAGCAACTCTTTTACGGTTTGTTCTGGATTCAAATTAGCTCCCTTGGCTAAGGCGAAACCTGGGTATAAGGAAAGGATGAAAAAAATGATAAGAGCTTTTAATATTTTTTTGTGGGTCATTTTTTGTCTCGTAATATCGTTCTCAAAATACAATAACTACAAATAAATCCATGAATTAAGATTTCTTTATTAGTATTATAATAAAGAATATTCCGCTATGTAAGCGATATTGTGTCATATGGAATGGTTCCCAGTTTCTTTATTTGGCAATAACTCATGATTACGACAGAACCGGTAGCCCATTTGAAAAAAATATTGATTCTCATTGTGTTTTTAGTTTTGGTAGGAACGCCTAGAATTGTTGTAGCTAATCAATCTAATTTTTTAGCTTCTAGCTCAGAAGTTGATGATTCATTTCAATATTTGGAGGATCTGAGAAATAGTATAAAAAGATCTTTACAAAAAGCCCCTAATTCCTGGAAACTCTATTGGCGATTGGCCCGAGTTCAGTTCTATCTTGGAAATCGATCTGCGAACGAAGAAGAACAAAAGAATCTTTATACTTTGTGCATACAAAATGCAGAGAGATCTATTGAACTTAACTCAGAATCTGTTGGCGGGAATTATTTTAACGCAGTATGTTCTGGTAAGATGGGGCAATTAAATGGGATTTGGAGTTCATTTTCTATGATTTCTGAGTTTAGAGAGCAAATGCAACGCACCGTTCAATTAGATCCGAAATTTGAGTTTGGCGGTCCTCACCGCGCATTGGGTAAGCTCTTTCATGATCTGCCATTTTTTTTGGGCGGAGACTTAAAGCAATCCATTGAACATTTAAAACTTGCGGTTAAACTGGGGCCGGAATATTCAGATAATTATTACTATCTTGCAGAATCATTATTTGACGCTGAAGAATATAAATCAGCCGAATCCGCATTATCGGTTTATCTAGAAAAAAGCCGCAACGAAAAAGACGCCAATCAAAAAAGAGAACGCGCCGCAGATTTTCTTCAGCAAATTAAAATGATCCTCCAGCATTAGCCTATCTATGCTCAAAGAATTACGTATTTCTAACATTGCGATAATAGAGAAATTACAAGTCGAATTTCGAGAAGGTCTCAATGTCCTAACTGGCGAAACCGGGGCGGGAAAATCGATTATTATAGACGCTCTAAATCTCGCATTAGGAGGTAGGGCCGATAATGATATGATCCGTTCCGGACAAACGACTGCGTCAGTTGAAGCTTTATTTTATTCTGAAGATCCCGATCTCCTTGGTTTATTAGAAGATTTAGGAGTTGAGAAGGAGGATAATCAGATCATTATTAAGCGAATTATTTCCAGCAAAGATAAGAATCGAAATTTTATCAATGGAGGCAATATCACCGTTGGCGTTTTATCCCAGATTGGTCAAAACTTGGTTGATATACATGGGCAACACGATCATCAAACTTTGCTGCAACCTATGCGGCATCTTGAGATGTTAGACGCTTATGGAAAACTTACAAATGATAGAAAAAAACTTGCCACTCAATATAGCGATTATTTATCGGTTTGTAAGCAAATTCAGTCTTTGGAGTCTAGCGAGCGAGAAAGGTTACAGAGAGAGGATTTGCTTCGATTTCAATTAGAAGAAATTGATCGAGCCGAGCTGTCTGAAGGAGAAGAAGAAAAGTTAAAAGCGGAATTAAAAAGGCTTTCCAATTTTGAAACGATCCGTCAAAACTTAAGCAACGCCTTAGGCTGCCTTTCTGAAGAAGAGGGTTCTATTCTTGAGAGACTGCGTATTGTTGAAAAAGAATTAGGAACTCTTGAGGTTATAGATTCTGAAACGGAATCTTTTTGCAAACAAGCTCAAAACATTTTCTACGAAGCGGAAGATTTAGTGGAAAAACTTTCTTCTTATGCCCATTCCATTGAATTTGATCCAGAACGCCTCTCCGAGATGGAAGATCGATTTGCGGAAATTAATGAGTTAAAAAGGAAATATGGCAATAATATTGAAGTTATTTTGTCCTATCGAGAGGAAATTAGCGAAGAACTAGAAACTCTTTCCTCGTCTCAAGAAGAAGGAGAATTATTAAAATCCAAGCGCTTTGATTTGGAAAAATCTCTAAGTAAACAGGCGATCAAACTGGCTGAAAAAAGAGAAGCGACGGCTGCAGAGTTAAAAAAGAAACTGGAAAAAGAGCTTCGAGATTTAAATATGAAAAAGGCTTGCATCGAAGTGTTGTTTCGATATGAAGAAGGAGGGTTCATAGAGTTTCGCAATAAAAAAACAAAGCTAACCGCTTTGGGCCTAGGTAATATGGAGTTTACGTTTTCTTCTAATCCTGGCGAAACGCCTAAGCCATTATCAAAAATTGCTTCTGGGGGAGAACTTTCGCGAGTCGCTTTAGCTTTAAAAACTATATTAAATAAACAAGACCCGGTTCCGGTTTTGGTTTTTGACGAAGTGGATACTGGCGTAGGAGGACCCACTGCGGAAAGGATTGGAACGAAACTCCTTAATCTAGCGAAAACTAAACAAGCTTTATGTATTACGCATTTGCCGCAAATTGCGGGAATGGGTAACGCCCATTTTTCAATTTCTAAGGAAGCTGCCGACCGCACGCGGGTGCAGATCCGCGAATTAGATTACGATCAAAGAGTAGAGGAAATTGCCCGCATGTCGGGAGGAGAAAAGGTAACGGATACTGCTAGAAATTACGCCCGGGAAATGATTAAAGGTAAATCAAAAAATTGAATCATAAAGTTGAAAGCGCGTTAGAAATAATTTACCGCAGCGCTGACGTATAGAATCCCGCTACTTGCGTCTGCAGGATTGGGTCCAAAGAGTGGGTATCCATATACCAATGAAAAATTAGTAGAAGGTCCCCATTGCTCGGTTTTTCCAAAGTTTACAGATACGCCTGCGCCAATACCCGTTATAAGATCGTTGAATTCCCCGGGTTGTCGATCCTTAATATAAATTCGACCATGATCAATAAACCCAGAAAATGAAATGGTTTGCCGTAAAGTGAGGTCTCCAACCCCAATTTGGAAATCCGATGGAAATGGGACATTCCATTCCAGGGAGCTTACGTAGCCCATATCTCCAGAAACTTCCGATAAGGTAAATCCTCTTACTGTTCCCATGCCGCCTACCGCAAACTGGTCTGGGGAGAGCACTCGTTTGTCCACTACTTGGCCAAAGGCTTTCATAATAAAATAGCTATTTAGGAAAGAAACGCTTTGGTAGCGAGTTAAATTTAGTTCTAAGATGGAAACGTCGCCACGTCCTCTAAAGCGGGACAGCAAAGAGCGATCGTCTGTCTCTGATAATCCTCGGCTGATTTGCAAGTTTCCAAACGTTCGTCCTTGAAAAGAATCCGTATAGTTACCTCCTAAACTTCCATAGAATCCGCGAAGTTGATCGTTACTTGTGGTTTCTCCCAACCTAAAGTTTTTGAAGTTTTTTAAATTGAACCCCGTTTTAAATGAGAGCTGACCGAATCGCGATCTATAAAGAGGATGACTTGCTTCCATATTAAAAATATTGGTCCTACCTCCCGCTTCTAACGAGTTAAGTTCGCGTCCGAGCTTTTGCTGAGAATAGGTATAAGACAAGCGTAAGGTGGTTCCATAATAATTTAGAGGGAAAGTATAGTTGGGTGAAATAAACCTTTGATTGAGGTTGGAACTTGAACCTCGAATGGAAAATTGGTCGCCTAGTGTTAATAAGTTACCAACGGTAGCTGTCAAACCTAGACGATTTCTTCCTGTAAACCGGGAACCAAAATTATCTCCATCGATTCCATACGAATAGTTTTCAGACTCTTTAACTTCTAAAACGAGATTTGAAGTTCCAGCAAGTTCTCCGGGTTTTAAAAGCGAACGTACTGTGACCCCCATCATATCGTTAAGCTCAAGGAGGGTTCTTTCTAAAGTTTGTTCTTTTATATTTTCTTCATCGTTAACGCGGACTAAAAATTTTTTTAATTCCTCGCTATCGACCTTTTTATTTCCTGTTATTTCAATTTTACCGATTTTACCTTCTGATACTTGGAGCGTTACCGTACCATCTTTGATTTTTTGGGCTGGTATATATGCGCGGGCTAGAAAGTATCCTTTTGAGCCATAATAAGAGGTTATTTCTTGGGCCATAAGAAGCAGTAGCCCCATTGTCATTTGTGCTTCACCGCTGAAATTAGCCGCTTTCAGTAACGTCTCTTCGTCAAAAACGGAGTTTCCTTTGATAATTATTTTCTTAACGGCAAATGCCGGTCCAGCCGAAGGGTCAACTACCTTGCGACTATCCGGGACGACAATTTCAGGAGCATCTTGTTGAGGAGGCGGTTGAAATTTAGGTTGGGATTGCCTAAGAGATTTTTCGCCAAGACCGGACTCTGTTGAAGGAGGTAATGGGACTTGACCTATAAAAACATCAGGGGAGAAAGGCAAAGTAACAATAATTTCAGGAATTTGCTGTTTCCTTGGAATGCCAAATCTGGGTCGAGTTTTGCGTATGAGCTTTTCGCTTAAACCGATTTCAGTTGAAGCCGGTAGCTTTTCTTCGTTTTCCGATTGTTGCGCCATCGATGTTTCGGCAAACAGAAAAAAAAGAAACAACAAGATTAGTAGAATCTTTTGAAAAAACATGGCTCTTTATTGAAAAAAGCATAAACGAGAGCCGATAGATCTTTTTAAAAAAGATCTTCAGGTCTTGTCGGGAAATTTAAAGAAGACATCTAAAAATTTAGATCAATAAAATGTAAACTTTTAAAAGTTTTCTTTAAAATAGGCCTTCTAAGCTGGGTTTCTTTTTAATATCTGGGAAAAGATGATTTTCCATATATGAAAGTATCAAGGAAAGTTTTGGTTTTTCCGATTCTTGGTTCCTTTGAATTTCTTTTAGGATTAGGTTAACGGCTCGCCCTCCTTCTTCTGTGGCTCGAAAAATAAGATAATCCCCATTTTTTAACCGAGTGTTTAGGTTCATTCGGTTTTTTTCAAAACCTTTTTTAAAAAAATAATTGCGTAGTAAAGCCGATCCGCTTGCTAAAGCTTTATCCGAAATATTTGAGAAAAAAGGAGCTCCCCAAATGATATTGATTTGTATGAGGAGGTTAGATTCGTAACCAAGAATATATATTACCCTGGCCATTCCGGCGTCGGGCAATAAACCGGGTACATCTACACTTAAAGAAACCGTGGACTCAATTTCATTTTTCTCTGTTCGTATTTGACTGGTAGCTATGTCAAAATCTTTTTTTATCGCAGTTATTATTTCATTGCGACTCATTCCAAATTTGACTGAGCGGTAACCTTCAATAATTGGATCTTGAGAAGGTTTAATTTTTGTCTTTTGGGATAAAGCAGGTTTTTGCTCTAGCTGTTGTGCTTCATTTTTTTTCTTAACTATTTTTTCACTTGGTCTAATCAAGCTAATTAGGATTTTCCCTCTAGAACGAATGTATTTGCTAGTTAGCTTAACTTTTTTTTTCCCTTGCCGGTCGGTAGAATAGCCTCTTTTTGAACGATAAATGGTTTTATCGTCAAAAAGGATTTGTTTAGGTTCCTTACCTTTTTTAACCAGGGGGATGCTACGAACAGCGTCTAAAATATTAGAGCTTACGGATTTTCCATCCGCTCCCAATCCAACTTCAACGGAAAAATCGTTTAATATTCTAATTTCGGACCGCTTTTTTTTGGGGAGTTTTTTTCGGTAATTAACCCCAGGTTTTGATTCTGAAAAAGCGGGTTGAATATTATTTACAAAGGGAATTCCGCCAAACTCTAAAATCGCAAAGAATAAAAGAGCCCCAATCCATCTATCCATGGTTCAACCTAATTAGTGGAGGGGTTAAGAAAAATTTTTATTAAAACGAGCCCTCTTCAATTTTCATTACATCAGGATTGTTTGGGTCTTGTATATATGAAAGGCGCAAAGAAAGTTCTGTCTTTTCTTCGCTTTCAGAAGAATCAGTTTTTTCGTCCTTTTTTTGGTTTTGAGGATTGTTCAAAAGTAGAACAACCATTCGACCGCTACTATCAGTTCCGCGGAAAACCAAAACGGAGCCGTCGTTCAATTTTGCGTTTAGCACAAGGTTATCTTTGCGAAAGCCTTTACGGGCAAAGTAATTACGCAATAGGTTGGCGGCTGAAACAATATCGCCTGGATCGGGGGCTGGGTTAACTGGCTTACCCCAAATGACGTTGACTTGAATTAGTTTTTTAGATTTGTAACCTAAAATATAAACCACTCGCGAAACGCCGCCTTCTTCCATCAACTTTGGTACTGTAACCGCTAGACTTGTGGTTTTTTCTAAAGCATTTTCAGATATTTCGACGGAACTCGACGAAATATTAAAATCTTTATTAATAGAATCCTTTACCTCAGATTCAGTCATCCCAAATTTTGCCGACCTAAAACCGTCTACGGACGCAGGTTCGCTTCCTGACACAGAACTGGTTGATTCCACAGCGGCAAATGCTGGATTAACAATTAAACAAATTGTAAAAAGTAAGGCATAATGCCATGCGCTTTTTGTTCTATTCATTCAAAATTCCTCCCGCAATCCAGATAAAGTAAAGAGCGAACTCTTCGTTCGCCAAAAATTTTTTAAATATTGAGAAAACTCAATAAGCAGTTTTTCAAATTTATGTAGAAGTAAGAAAACTATATATTAAAATTACTGAAATCAAAAGTAACTTGATTAGGTTTTATCTATTATTAAGCCTATTTATGGGGGTTTAATTACTTTAAAGAGTTGAAATTTAGTCAATTATCCGAAAAGTGTAAAATTTTAAATTTTTTTATTTTTAAAAGGGAATTTCAAAGAAAAATCAAATAATTTTGTTAAAAAATAGTAAATTCTAAAATTAAATAGTAATTTCAATTCAATATTTTTTCTACCTTATAGAAGGCTAATTTCTTATTATTAGATAGAGAAGCTCAGTTTCTTAAGAGAGTTAAGTACTTTTGATATGAATAAAGTAACGTTAATATCATTAGGGTTTTTAATATTTATCGCCGCTATTTCTTTTCAATCTATATTAGATGCCGATAAATTTTCTTGCGAAGTTTGCGTAGAGTTTAACGACCAAAAGGTCTGCCAGAAAGCGATTGGCGAAGATAAAAATCGAACCATTAATCAGGCTATCATTACCGCTTGTGCGGGCGCTGGCGTAGACGGGTTTACCGAAGACGATTGTCAGAGTAAAAAACCTGTAAAGCTTGAATGTTCGGTTAATAATTAGGGAAGCTATAGTCTCTAATTTAAATAGAGTTTGTTTTTGGAGGTTTTATGGGCTCAAAATATTTTTCTAAAGCTCAAAAAAATTTAACGATCCTAATTCTAAAAGGTTTTTGTTTTTCGGTTTTAATTTTGGTTTGTTCAGGCTTTTCTTTTGGCGGTAGCGTTGTAAACCAATTAAAATATCCTAGCGATATTCGGTTAGAAGTTTTTGCCGAAGGCCTTACGAGAGCGCGTCATATGGCTTTTGATGAAAATGGAGTTTTATTTTTAAGTCAGAGAAACGGAAAAGTTGTCGCCTTACCGGATAAAAATGGCGACGGTAAAGCCGACGAGACGTTAACCATTCTTGACAACCGAGAAACGCCTCATGGGATGGCATTTGTTAAATTAGAATCGGGATATTACCTTTATGTCGCTGAGGAACGTCAAGTTATTCGGATGAAACGGAAGTCGGATTCAATTTCATTTGGAAAACCGGAAATTGTGATTTCAGGAATACCGGGTGGTGGACATTCCACTCGAACTATAAAAATAAAAGACGGAAAACTTTATCTCTCGGTAGGGTCGTCTTGTAATGTTTGCATAGAATCCAATCGTATACGCGCGGCCGTTAGCGTTTTTGAGTTGAATGGGAAAAGTGGAAAAATATTTGCCGAAGGATTGCGTAATACAGTAGGAATGGAGTTTTCTCCATATTCAGGAGAGCTTTGGGGAGTTAACAATGGTCGAGATATGTTAGGCGACGATTTTCCAAGGGAAGAGCTGAATATTATTCGAAAAGGGGTTCATTACGGTTGGCCTTATTGCCACAATAATAGAGTTAAAGATCCTAAATTTGGAAATCAATTAGATTGTGAAAAGACTCAACCTCCTGCGCATACATTTACGGCTCATATGGCTCCTCTGGGTCTAGCTTTTTACCAAAGCGGTAGTTTGCCCAAAAAATATGATAATAGTTTGTTTATTGCCTTCCATGGTTCATGGAATCGTTCAGTTCCTGCAGGGTATAAAATTGTCCGAGTTATTTTGAATGATAAAGGGGAAATCCAATCGCACGAGGATTTCATTACAGGTTGGCTACGTTCTGATGGCGGTAAAAATGGTCGGCCTGTTGACGCTGAGCAATCGCCTAAAGGGGATCTATATATTTCAGACGATTATTCAGGGACGATTTACCGAGCGACCAAGAAATGAAAACTTTTGGGGTGGATTTGTTTTAGCTATCGTTATCGTCGGGTTTGTCTTTATCCACTAAAAAATATAGCGCTACTAAGGCGACTGCGGCTACCGCCATTTTTATATAAATCTCGCTGTAATCCAAAACGTTATTACTCCACACAAATTAAAAATAAATATACTTCTAAGATATCCAAAACTAATGATACTTGAATTTTGGGATTTATAAATTAAATTCCATTAAATCTTCAGCAAGGAATAGCTCGCCGGGAAACTCCTTTTCGCAGGCTTTTCGAACTGCATCTAATTCGCAAGGAGGGTAGAAGTGAGTGAGGCATAGCTTTGCGCAATTAGATTCATTTGCCATTTTTCCCGCTAGAGTTGGCGTTAGATGTCCCCCTGATTTCATTTCGTCGGGAAACGAGCATTCTAAAATCATTAAATTGGAGTTTTTGCCGAGTACAACCATATTTTCCGAGTAATCGGTATCTCCCGAAATAGCGGTTGATTTTCCATTAGAATCGATAAATCTATAACCTCGACTCATTTCAATATGTTTTGTTTTTAGAGTTTGAACTTTAATTTTATCCCACTCTTTGGTTTCCTCATCCATTTCCATAATGTCTATTTTATAACTTGTGGGAACAAGCCAATGTCCAAATGCATCGGTAACCTTATTGAAAAAATCTCCAAATCCGGGACCTCCAATTATAGTTAGGTCTTTAATTCTTGGATTTAAATGGTATCTGGAGGAAAATAGAAAAATTATTAAATCGCACATATGGTCAGGATGATTGTGCGTGAAAAAAATGCGGTCGATATCATGGTAAGTTAATCCCAAGTTCAATAATTGTCGCAAGTTTCCATAGCCAAAATCGATTAAATAATTGAATCCATCAGATTGTATTAATACGCCAGCCGAATTTCTTTTTAACGACGGGACTGCCGTTCCAGATCCTAAGATAGTTACTTTCAAAAGCTCAACCTCTGACAAATAAAAATATGTTATAAATGGAAGGTTTTTCGATCTAAATTTTAGTTTTTACCTAATGTTTGAGCCACCCATTGTATTAAAAATCCCCTGAGAACATATGATACTGGTAACAGGAGCCGCTGGATTTATTGGCTATCATTTATGCAAAGCCCTTATTGCCCGTGGAGAACAGATTGTTGGAATTGATAATTTAAACGATTATTACGATGTCCAACTTAAGCAAGACCGTCTTAAACAATTTGAGATGGAGCCTGCTTTCAGTTTCGAAAAAATAGACGTTTGCGACTATCCTAAGTTGCTCGATCTTTTATCTTCTCACAATTTTTCTCATGTTTGTCATCTTGCCGCACAAGTGGGCGTTCGCTATTCGTTAGAAAATCCTTTTCCCTATCAAAAAACGAATTTAGAGGGTTTTTTAAATATCTTAGAGGTTTGTCGAAAGTTTCCCGTAAAAAATTTAGTTTATGCCTCTTCTTCTTCAATATATGGGGTCGATCCAAAAATCCCTTTCTCTGAAGAGGAAAAGTCGGATAGACCCATTTCCCTATATGGAGCGACTAAACGAGCTAATGAATTAATGGCTCATTCATACAGCTATTTATATAACATTCCGATTACTGGGTTGCGGTTTTTTACAGTTTATGGTCCCTGGATGCGTCCTGACATGGCCCTTTTTAAGTTTGCTAAAAAAATTCAAGCGGGGGAACCCATTGACGTTTATGGCAAGGGAAAAATGAAAAGAAATTTCACCTATGTCGACGATATTATACAAGGAATTATTCTTGCTCTGGAAAAACCTCAACCATACGCTCTTTATAATATAGGGAATGATAGAACCGAAATTTTGGAGAACTATATACAAGTTTTAGAAACATGTTTAGGAAAGTCAGCCATACGCAATTACCTGCCTCAACAACCAGGAGATATGATCGAAACCTGGGCAGATCTTAGTAAAATTCGGCAAGATCTGGGATACGAACCCACCACGAATATTGACGTTGGCGTTAAAAAGTTCGTCGAGTGGTTTAATAATTATTTTCCTCAGAGATCTTAGTTAGCCTTCATTCCAAGAACTTTCAGCTTAGCAATGTATAAATTAATGCTGTTTTGAAATTAATTTTACCCTTTATATATAGGCCTACAGCGACGATGCACAATTTAGCTATGTCTCATACGGTAAGGTAAATTGGATATTACACTTCGATTGCACGTTTAACGTTGCTTTGACATTTAATTACCAGGGTCTGAAGCTAGCTCGTTGGGGCGGTAAATAAAGCGGCGGCGAAGGCGGTAAATTTCGCTAATTTAAATCTAGTGGGTATTACATTTGAAGTAACATCTCCAGGTGGGTTTGTAGCAATTCACCATGGACAGGAAGCTTACGCCGTTGGCTCCAGGGTACGGCCTCCTGTATACAAAACATTTGTATTTGAAGGCGCCTAATAAAACATGTTTCTTGTTTTTAAGGGCAATTTAATTAAACGATTTAAAAAGATTTCAATACGTTTATAAATTTTTTTTGAAATTAAAGCAAAGGTAAGAAATAAAAAGAAAAACTCACCTCTCTCTAGGTAGAGAGAGGTATATTAGTTTTCCGGTTTTCTATGCGGCAAGTTGTGCTTTGGCGGTATCCATTAACTTTTTGAAGGAATCTTCGCTTTGGATAGCGATTTCAGAAAGCATTTTTCGATTGAGTTCGATGTTTGCTTTTTTCAATCCATGGATGAATTGGCTGTAAGTCATCCCTTCCGCGCGCACGGCGGCATTGATCCTAGCGATCCACAATCTTCTAAAATCTCGCTTTTTATTTCTTCGGTCTCGGTAGGAATAGGTTAAAGCTTTTTCAACCGCTTCTCTGGCTTTTCGATATAAATTTCCTCGGGATCCGCGAAAACCTTTGGCTAATTTTAAAATCTTTTTTCTTCTGTTACGGGCTACGGTCCCGTTTACTGCTCTAGGCATTACTAATCTCCTTTATTCGCGTTGCCTGTTAAGGCAACAACACCTTTATGCGCTTGGTATCGCCTGGGGACATTACCTTTGACTTGCGCAAATTTCTTTTTCGCTTGGTGGTTTTAGATGTCAAAATATGGCTTGTAAAAGCCGAGTGTCTTTTAATTTTTCCCGAACCGGTTTTTTTAAACCGCTTTGCGGCTCCTCGGTGGGTTTTCATCTTGGGCATTTGCTTTTCTCCCTATACTTCTGAATAAAAAATTTATTATAAAAGGTTTATAAAACCTAAGCTCCTTTTTTCTTTGCTTTTGGCGCCAAAATCATAACCAGTGTACGACCTTCTTTTTTAGCCGCTTGTTCTACAACTCCAAATTCTTCGCAGGCTATCGCTATTTTTTCTAACAACTTTTGTCCATGTTCTGGATGAACAATTTCCCTGCCTTTGAAAAATATTAAGACTTTGGCTTTGTCGCCATGCTCCAAAAAGCGTTGAACGTGTTTTAATTTAAAATCAAAATCGTGAATATCGGTATTAGGCCTAAACTTAACTTCCTTTATATGAACGATCTTTTGATTTTTCTTGGCTTCATGGGCACGCTTGCTTTGTTTGTATTTGAACTTTCCATAATCCATTATCCGACAAACTGGAGGATTTGCAGTTGGCGCTACTTCCACTAAATCCAAATCCCTTTCTTTAGCCATCGTTAAGGCTTCGCGGGTTGGAAAAGTTCCCAACGGGCCGCCATCGTCGCTAATGACGCTAACTTCTTTGACACGGATCATTTCGTTGATGCGCTGTTTTTTAATCGATCTTCCTCCTTAAAAAAATTAATCTTTACCGTCAGTCCAGAACCTTTTCCGCGTCCAATTTTTTGAGCTCGGAAATGAAGTCCTCTAAATCCATGGTTCGAGTTTCTTTGGACTTTCTTTTTCTAACGGCAATTTTTCCAGCTTCAACTTCTTTCTCTCCTAAGATTATTGCAAAAGGGATTTTAGCTAGTTGAGCTTCTCTAATTTTGAACCCAATTTTTTCATTTCGTATATCTTTCTCGAATCGAAAATTTTCTTGGGTTAGCCTTTGGGCAATTTTTTCGACATATTCTACCTGATGATCGGTGATAGGTAAAATAATAACTTGCACTGGAGCCAACCAAACTGGAAAAGCGCCGGCAAAATGTTCAATTAAGCAACCAAAAAAACGTTCGATAGACCCCATTAAAGCTCGATGAATCATAATTGGACGCGATTTTTTACCATCTTCCCCAATATAATTAATATCGAACCTTTGAGGCAGGTTAAAATCGACTTGAACCGTGGATACTTGCCAAAAACGGTTGAGGCTATCCTTAATTTTGATGTCAATCTTGGGTCCGTAAAATACGCCTTCTCCAGGATCTTCCTCGTAATCCAGCTCTATTTTTTCCAATGCATTTTTTAGAGCTTCGGTAGCCTGTGCCCAATCCTGATCAGAACCTACTGATTTTTCAGGTCTTGTGCTTAAATATACCTTAAATTCGTTAAATCCAAACGATTTTAAAATAAATAGAATAAAATCGACTACTTTTAAGATTTCATCCTCTAGTTGGTCGGGACGACAAAAAAGATGGGCGTCGTCTTGGGTAAACCCTCTAACCCTTAGTAAACCATGCAATACGCCAGAACGTTCGTATCTGTAAACGGTTCCTAATTCTGCCCATCTTAATGGTAAATCGCGGTAGCTTCTTAATCTAGTTTTAAAGATTTGCACGTGGAAAGGACAGTTCATTGGTTTCAGAACATATTCTTGACCATCGACATCCATCCCAGAAAACATATTATCTTTATAAAAATCTGTATGGCCGCTTGTTTCCCACAGATCAACTTTTGCAGTGTGTGGGCTAGCTACTAGCTCATAACCGTTGTTATAGTGCTCTTTTCTCCAAAATTCTTCCATCATGTAGCGAATTCTGGCTCCTTTAGGATGCCATAGGATTAAACCGGGGCCAACGTCCTCA
The DNA here is from genome assembly GCA_964570665.1 of uncultured Nitrospinota bacterium. Classification (GTDB taxonomy): domain Bacteria; phylum Nitrospinota; class Nitrospinia; order Nitrospinales; family JAJDAT01; genus JAJDAT01. Next base: position 113,054 of record CAZMZH010000013.1, read on the forward strand.
GAAACGGTGTACAAATCCAATTCTTTGCCAAGTTTTCGATGGTCTCTCTTTTTTGCTTCTTCCAGGCGATTTAAATATTCTTTAAGTTCTTTTTTATCTCGCCAGCATGTTCCATATATTCGTTGTAATCCGGCATTTTTTTCGTCGCCACGCCAATAGGCGGCGGAAGTGTGCAACAACTTAATAGATTTCAGATAGCCAGTTGACGGTACATGAGGACCTTCGCAAAGATCGGTAAAATCCCCTTGGGTATATATAGAAACAACATCTGCTTCGATGCTATCCAAAATTTCCTTTTTGTAGGTTTCCCCTTTTTCGCGAAAAAATTCGTAGGCTTCTTCTTTTGTTAGGTCTTTTCGGACGATTTCATGGTTTCTTTTCGCAATTTCCTTCATTTTGTCTTCGATCTTTTTTAGATCTTCTGGAACAAAAGGAGTTTCTCGGTAAAAATCGTAAAAATACCCATCTTGAATGGGAGGTCCAATGGTAAGTTGGGTTTCAGGAAAAAGTTCTTTAACGGCTTGGGCGGTTAAATGAGCTGCGCTATGCCTTAAAGTTTCTAAATCGATATCTTCTATTTTAATTTTGTCTGCCATGAAAAATGAGTTCTATTTTTTTTTACAGGAAAAGAGATAAATTTATTGGTTTTTATCTATAATGAGGCGGTATTCATTAAAAGAGAACTGAGACATAGGCACGGGCGGTTTCGAACCGCCGACCCCTTGCATGTCAAGCAAGTACTCT
>CAZMZH010000014.1:0-107429 GCA_964570665.1 uncultured Nitrospinota bacterium
GTTAAAATATCTTAACTGGGAGACCGTTTGTAAAAGCAAATCTCAACTACCGCACATAACGGGACCATAGTGGCACAAAACAGACCGACTAACGGCACCGCTATCGTCATCACCATTCCCGAAAAACAACCCTAGAACGAGCGTTACCCTCTTTCCTGCCTCGCATCGTTTTAAGACGTTTGCTCGCTCCTATTCTTTTATTTCCAAAGTTTGATGGATTATTTTTAAAAATTCTGGAACATCAAGCGGCTTGGAAATATGATGAAGAAACCCCATCTCCAAAGCTTTCGCTTTATCGGCCTCCATCGCATCCGAAGTAACAGCTACTACCGGAGTTTGAGAGGTTTCTTCTATAGTTTTTAATCTTTTAAAAGCGGTAAAGCCATCCATCCCAGGTAGGTGGATATCAAGCAAAATAAGATGCGGTTTTTGGACTTTTGCCATTTCAATTCCTAATTGAGCGTTAGGAGCCGCAATAAGATTCAAATTTTCGTATTTTTTTAATATAAGTTGAACTAGTTTTAAATTTGCGGGATTATCCTCAATATAAAGAATGGTTTTTCTGTCATTAACTTCTTGGCTTTCGATACCTGCCGATTCAATATTTTTATTGCCGTTTAATGGTTTATCGCTTAAAGGAAGCTCAATAGTAAAAGTAGACCCTTTCCCTAGGACGCTCTTAAAATAAATAGATCCATGGAATAACTCGACAAGCTTTTTACAAATGGATAGTCCTATTCCAACTCCAGAAACTTCTTCTTGCTGGGTTCCAAACCTTTCGAAAGGTTTAAACAAATCCTTCTGATTTTCTTGAGAAATACCGATACCCGTATCGACAATATTCAGCTTTAATTTCCTATCTTCAATTTCGTAAGCGATGGACACAGTTCCATTGACTCGATTATAAATGATCGCGTTTGACAATAAACTCAAAACTATTTGTTTAAGGCGAATGCCGTCTGCCACCACATAAACGTAACTATTTTTCTGACAGTTATTAATGATCGTAATGGACTTTTCTTCCGCAATTGGATTCATTGAACCTATCGATTCGTCAATTAATTTCATCAAATCGACAGGCTCCAAGGCAACTTTTAACGAACCGCTTTCTATGCGGGAAAGATCTAAAACATCGTTAATAAGCTCTAGCAAATGTTTGCCCGCTTTAAGAATGTAGTCCACTTCGGTTAGTTCTACTTTTGGATTTGGCTTTTTAATTTCTAATCGCAATAATTGTCCGAATCCTAAAATAGCATTCATAGGAGTCCTAAGCTCATGACTCATTCGGGATAGAAATTCCGATTTTGCTTGGCTTGCTTGTTCCGCTTCTTCCTTAGCTTTTATTAAATCTCTTTGCGCTTGTTTTAAAAAAGTGATATCTCGCACTATGGCGGAACCGCCAATCACATTTCCATTATGATCTCTTATGGGCGAAACATTGAGAGATACGTCAACCAGCCTGTTATCTTTGGTCAACCTTTGAGTTTCGAAATGACCTACAGGTTGACCGGAATTAATTTTTGCGTTGACCTTCGAAAGATCGCTTCTTTTATCTTCCGGCATGATCCTATTGATATCCATTCCTATAGCTTCTTCGTGGGAATATCCGAGCAGGTTTTCGGCCCCTTTATTCCAGGAAATAATGCGATCGTCTAAATCTTTTCCGATAATCGCGTCTTCCGAAGATTCCACAATCGAAGCCAACAAGGTTTTTAGTTCTCCCACGTTTTTTTCAATTCGTCGCGACATACTCAAAAAAGCTGAATAAAGCTTTCCAACCTCGTCATTCGATTTATGATTAACTTTAATATCAAAGTCGTTTTGAGATATTTTCTCCGCCGACTTCTCTAGTTCTAATATCGGTTTTACTAGTTTTTGCGCCACAAAAAGAAAAATCGCTAAAAATCCGATAAATAAAACTCCCAACAAAATCAAAGTAAAAAGCTCAATACGTTGGACCGCTATTTTCTCATCGCCCGAATAATCGGCTAATTTAAGTTGCTCGCCCTTAATCATATCGTTAAGAAAAACGCTAAATTCATTTTCAAATTTTTCTTCTATAATTTCTTCGATTTCGTCCAAAAACTTTTTCTGATCTTTCCTATCAAGCGAGGCTAACTCATTCAAATCCGAGACTATTTTTTTGACTTCATTTTTTAATTTACGAAGTTGTTCGCCTGTATCGCCGCCTTTTTCATAGAGGTTATCAGGCAGGCTTTTTATTTGATTATTTTCTAATTCTTTTAAGAAACCCTCGATAGTTTTTTTATGAACTTTTAATTCGATCAAATTCTCTTCCAAAACGACAATGTCGTAGATTTCTTTAATTGCGGCTTGGATTTCCGATTTCAAATTCAAAAGTAACGAAATTCGCGAGTAAGCAAAGGAGGTCTGACGCTTTTTAAGGTCCATGTCATGATTCAGAGAAATTAACTGAATCCCTAAAACAGATACAATAAAAAAAATGACGAAAAAGACCAGACCAAATTTTAATTTAATGGACATTTATATATATGGAGAGTCGTTCAAGTTAATACAACTGCTAGGAATCAATTCTTATATGACTTTAGACTAATCCTAACACTAACTTACCATTTGATAAACACATTATCGTAATCAAAACTTTATTATTTTCAAAGGTATTACTAGAGAAGTAATTACTTGATGAGAAAGGCAGTCGGCCTTCGAGAACCTCAGGCTGATCCTTCGGTCAGCTCAGGACAGGCGTATCAAATGATGCAAGGCGAGATCCCTCATCAAGCTTAAAAGTTTGCTTCAGGATGCGATGCGATGGGGATAGCTTTGAACTAAACGAATTTTTAGTATTGCGTTTTATTCTTCAAAACCTAAAAACAAAATTGTGGTTGCTAGTTACTAGTTTCAATAAAATATTGTTTTCGGCCTTTACTTTGCGCTCTTTGCGGTAAAAAAAAGGAATAATTTTTATAAAACCAAGTAGCCCTTCAACTTTACTCAAATTTACAATTATGAGGGGCTGAATTTGACGACGTAATAATTGGCCACGTCGCGGATGGATAAAACTCCAATGATCTTCCCGTCTTTTGTCACGCCCAGATGTCTAATATTTTCTTTTTGCATTTTAAGAAACGCAGTCATCATTAACGACTCCTGATCCAGAGAAATAATCGGTTGAGACATAACTTCGGTAATTTTAACTTTCTCTGGATCTTTTTTTTTCGAGACAACTTTTCGCGCCAAATCAGTTTCAGAAAAAACTCCAACTATTTTGCCGTTCTCGGAAACAAATATAGCTCCGATTCGCCTTTCCCCCATCAATTCCGTCGCTGAAAAGACAGACGCGTTAGAATCTACCGTCGCCAGCTCTTTTTTCATATAAAACTTAATTTCATTCATCGTTTCTTTGCTTCTACCGCTATCAATTTTCTAACTTCTATTTGGGTTTGAGTTAAAACTTTAAAAAGGAAGAATTATATCAAAGCAAAGGCAGGGGTCAACTATTGACGGGGGGCCGAACTTAAACAAAATAACAAGAGGCTATATTTTCGAGTTTTATTTATTACTAAACTTGCCCACATAATACGTGGCGACATCGCGAATAGATACGATACCAATAACTTTATCGTCTTTTGTGACTCCAAGATGACGAATGTTTTCTTTTTGCATTTTAATGAAGGCCGAAACCATCAACGCCTCGTGATCCATTGAAATAACCGGCCTGGACATTACAAGATAAATTCCCACGGTTTTGGGATCTGAGTTTTTAGCGATCACTTTTCTCAATAAGTCTGTTTCTGAAAAAATTCCAACGATCTCATCTTCATCAGTCGCTAAAATAGCGCCTATTTTATTCTTCTCCATATATTGAGCGGCTTCATAAACAGTGGACTGGCAATCGATCGTTTCCAATTCCTTTTTCATATAGAATTTTATTTCATCCATTGTCTGTTCACCTCTAATCTGATAACTCGATCAAAGTTATAAAAAGGTAGTCCCATATTCCTCTTCCAATTCTACATTTATCGTTCATATATGAATTCGATTTCTGTCTAAAACATTTGTCTAGCAAATTATATCAAAAGCTTATCGATTATGCTCTAATTAACAATCTCTGAAAATATAAATATTTTCTTAAAGGCCAAATGTTTATCTCGCTAAAAGTTTTTGTAAGAAACTTAAGACACGTATCTTAAAACGGCGCTATCGCCTTTTGTTTAGCCTTATTTTTAATAGAAACTCATAGCAAACCGCTAAATAATAAGATAACATGGACACACTCTTGTTGAAGCGATTAGTTGTATTCTCATAAAAGCTTTCAACACTGGTTCTTCCATAGTTAAATGCGCACGCATCAATTAGAGGTTTCTCAACATTCGTTATTACGATTTGAATGTTGAGTTCGGTAAACGAAAATTGTTAAGAGCTTATTTTTCCCGCTCTCTATATCCTCTTAACAATAGTTACATTATACTTAAATTAAAAATGCCTTTACAAACAAATAACATGAATAATCTGCAAGTACTTATTATCGAGGACGACGCAGATCACTCAAAGACTATCGTTGAGATTTTAAAGAATAAAGCGGACTCTCTTCTCGCAAATTTTGGAGAAATCGAATTTCTTCAAGCGTCTACGATTGACGAAGCGATATCTTCTATCATACATAATAGACCGGACCTCGCTATCGTGGATAGTCAACTGAGCGGAGATTCTAATGCCGGATACAAATTTATCGAATCGACTAAAAGTTTATATCCCGATTGCATTTTTCTTAACATAACGGCTTTTCCCGAATCCACAATTGCCGAACATTCCGCAAAGTGTGGAGCGGCGCAATATCTAATAAAGCCATACAGCCCATTAGTTCTCGTAAATACTGTCTTTACTTTATTAGAACTAGCGGCAAGCAGGAAAGCCCTCCATAATGCCGATGGCATGAATTCTGATTTTGTCGAAAAACTGAGAATTTAAACGCCATAAATTTGCCCTCCCTCCGCTAAAACTCCTAATTCCAAACCATTCGCTTGTAATTGACGCTATCGTCTTGCATCGCTCCCGCTAAATATTAATTAATATTTTTACCTTGAATTTTTTTTGATATAATAAATATATTAAATGGCGTTCAAAAAATCCAATCAACTGACAAATATTTACTATATAAAGCCTGAATTAAGAAACTTCTATCTCCCGTTCTAGCTATTTAAGCTCCAATCCAAAAATCCAATTACTTTTACGTATCATTATTGGTAAATTAGTAGTATTATTAAATTTTCAGTTACACCGTTTGTTAAGAGGTGAATTATGTCGTTATTGAAGGTTTTGATCATTGAAGACGACCCAGACCACTCAAAAACTGTTGTCGATATATTAAAAAATGAGGCTACCTCTTTTTCCCCTGCCCTGGGAGAAATTGAATTTTTCCAAGCTCCAACAATAGACGACGCTATCACAGGATTTACAAGGCTTCGTCCAGAGCTTGCTATTGTTGACGTTCGCTTGGATTCTGACTCCGAAGCTGGGTTTAAATTTATAGAATCGACAAAAAAAATCTATCCCGATTGCTCTTTCTTAATAATGACGGGTTTTCCAGGTGAAAGAACAGCTGAGCGCGCGACAAAAACTGGCGTAACGCATCTTCTAATAAAACCTTACGATCCACAACTACTCATTAAAACTGTTTTTAGTCTACTGGAAACCGCTCATAGTAGTTTTCAAAACCAAGTTTAAATTCAAAACCACACCCAAGCTAATTAGAAAACCTCAAATATCCGCTTCCCTTTATCCACAAACAAAACATCCTTAGTCTGTAAAATAGATTAACGCCCAGGTAATTGCAATCATTCCTCCTCCCATAAAAGTTCCAGGTCCCAATTCAGAATAAATTGCGACCATTAAAACTCCACCTAACCAGAAAACTGTGGCAATTCCCCAAATAATCTTAATTCCTCGTCGCGGGTCCATATTTTTCCCTTAAATATTTTTAGCTAAATACAAAGTATTTTTTTCAGAATATCTCTTCGACTTTTTACATATTCATATATGTTCTTCTCCTTAACGGCTTTTCATCCTTTTCTAAAATTAAAATTTTTTAATGACCTTGACAAGATTTTTTCTCGATTTTATTTATTCTCCATGAGGCAATTTGAGGTTTAAGGCGCCAAAATTTATATCAAATCGCTTTTACCAATTTAATAACCTAGCAAACCTCTTCAACTATCTGTAGAGGTTTACAGCACAATAAATAATTAGACACAAGAACGCTTAACGCAATCGCGGGAGGAACAAATCATGCTAGATCAAATGACTTATTGGGAAACTTGGGACCCTTTTCTTGAAATCCGACAACTCCAAGAAAAAATGAATCAAAACTATTACGCGCAATCTAAAGAGAAAGCTTCACAAAATTCTCCTTTAATTAACGTTTGGTCGGGACAAGACGGTTTGGTAGTTCGCAGCGAATTACCTGGAGTTTCACCCGACGATATTGATATTTCAGTCGTGGGTCAAAACTTTACTATAAAGGGATCTGTTAAACCTTATAAAACAAAGGACGGCGAGAGATATATAAGACGCGAACGCAATTACGGCGACTTTTCGCGAACTGTAAAGCTTCCATATCGAGTTGATTCCGAACAAACCGAAGCGAAATTTCATAACGGCGTTTTGACAGTAACTTTGAAACGACCGCAAGAAGACAAACCAAGAAAAATTGCCGTTAAATCCGAATAAAAAAAGGAGAAAGAAATGTCTAATATAGAAACAACAAAAACTAACGAGGAAGCTTGCGGCACAACAGTAGGCCAATATCAACGAATCGAATCGAATAAAACTTATATTCCAAATGCGGACATCTTTGAAACGGACGAAGAGGTTTATATTTGGGCCGATATGCCTGGGGTTGACGAAAAGTCTGTTGATATCACTCTTGAGAAAAACTCTTTAACCGTCGAAGGCCATGTGGAAAACAACGAGTTGCCTGAAGACTATTATCAAGTGGTGAACGAATATCCCGTTGGTAATTATAAAAGGACTTTTTCGCTTGGCGCTAACGTCCAAAAGGACGGTATCGAAGGAACTTTAAAAAACGGTTTCCTAAGCTTAACGATTCCGAAGACCCAGGAAACGGCGGCAAGAAAAATTCCAATTTCAGCGGTATAAACTGGTATGCCCCTACCAACTAAGTTTGCGCGCGAAGTTAACGATGTAACCTTACGGTTATTTGCCCTCTTCGCTAACTTCGCGCCAAATTTTAAAACATTTTGCCAATACAATGATTGAATCAACTAAAATAAATAGATGGCTAGTCGCGTTAGCGATTGTTCTATTCGCAATTGCCGTTTCGCAAGCCTATTTATTGTCGCAAAAAAACGACGAGAATCTAGCTAGTTCACAACTCAACCTATTTGACGAAAATCATAACTTCTCGACGCCCCCTACTCTAAAAAACTTGGACCCCCTTGCGGAAATACAAAAGCTACAAAAAAATATGCATCGGAATTTTGAACAAGGATTTAATAATCAATTCTCCGTCTTCCCGAATTTAGATTTCGGAAAAATATCGAATCATGAAATAAACATAACGGAGGAAGGAAAATATTTCTTGGTCACGCTAGAAGTTCCAGGATTAAAAGACACCGATCTCAACGTAACGGTCAAGGATCAAACTCTTAATATTTCGGGCGTTATAGAAAAAACTATAGAAAATAAAAATAACGAATCTTTCAGCCGTCAATTTTCTTCGCAACGCTTCCAACAAATGGCTACCTTACCTGGCCCCGTCAAACCAGAGTCTATAAATATTTCCTACGAAGGCGACTCGTTAAAAATAAAAATTGAAAAGAATGGATAAAAAAGATTTTCTTTTTTCTTAAAGCTTTCTCAATCCTCGGCAAATCCGCAAAACAATACTTTTAAACTAGACCGCATTTTATCCTTTAAAATCAAATCCAATTTTTCTTGCGTCTTTTTATGGCAAAGTTGAAGGTTGTTTCTTTTAAAGCCGCAATGGTTTTTTCATTATAGAGAATGGCTTTCCTTTTATTTGAATGAGCGTTATTGAAAAACATTAATCGCTAGATTCCAAACAAACTTAACGTTTTCTCCTTAATTTTGCCAATGACTTCATCGCTTTTCAATCATCCGCAATAGCAATTTATCGTTTTTTTATATCGCCGCTAACCCCCCATAATCCATAGCTTTTAAAAAAATAATAGACAGATGGAAACTTTTTGTTAATACTGTTCGTTTAGGCGAACAGTATTGATTTTTGGTCATTTGACCTTCATAAAATTAACTGCGCTTCTAAATTAACTTTAAGTTGTCACGAAGATTAAATTTTTCCGGAAGACCTTTTTTCCCGGAACCTAAAAAAAAGATTCTTGGATAGTGGGTTTAACTTTTGGCGTGATTTTATCCGCCTTCTGTTGCCTCGTACTTTTAAATATTGCCAGTGAATAAAATTAAAAAAATTAAAGTTATCGAAGGAGTTTCTTGGATAGAAATTCCCGAGGCCGACGTATACATACAATGCGGCTGCCCAGCAGATAGCGTCAAACACTTGATGAAGCAAAGACTAATCTCTTCCGTCGAAAGAGACGGCGTTACCTTCGAGTCTGGGCCAAACGTTATTTTGCTATCCGACGTTATGCTGCAAGGCGGAAACTTTAGTAATCTTGCAGAATTCCCCGTCCTTCAAATGCTTTATAAGCAGGGGATGATTTTGCCCAATCATCCTAATAATACAGGCCTAAAACCAATGATCATGGGACTTAAGGAGCAAGTAGAGTCCCAGTTAGAATATATTTACCGAGGAAATTACGGTCTAAACTCCGAAGAAGAAATTATAGAAGCTGGAATAGATCCGGAATTTGCCAAAGAATTAATGAATATGAAGCTTAAGTTTGCCTTCGGTAAATTACAACAATCAGAAGACTTTTTAGACACTTTGGTTATTGAATCCGATCCGCTTGAAATTCGCAATGGAGTCACTATTAGACGTATAAGCGTTAACGTTTTCGAAATCAATTACCGGAACGATTCCGTAACTGTCGATTTAAACCTTTCTGGATTTGACGGCTACGAAGCGGTATATCCTCTAGGATATAATTTAATCAGCCGCGATTATTTTTCGGTAATCCATTTAGGCGAAGGCGACGGTTGGGATATTAATCGCCCAAGCATGTCCAGTATATTGATGTTCCACGGAAAAATATATTTAATAGACGCCGAACCCAACATCATCAATTGTCTTCTAGCGCTAGGAATTGGAATTAATGAAATTGATGGAATTTTCCATACCCATTGTCACGACGATCACTTTGCCGGCCTTACCGCATTGATTCGCGCAGATCGTAAAATCAAATATTTTTCCACGCCTCTTGTTCGATCTTCCGTTTCAAAAAAACTAGCCGCCCTACTCTCCATAGACGAAAGTAGTTTCGAAAAGTTTTTTGACGTTCACGACATGGAATTCGACGCTTGGAATCATATAGAAGGATTAGAAGTAAAACCCATTTTATCGCCGCATCCAGTAGAAACGAATATCCTTATTTTTAGAACGCTATGGAAGGGAGGCTTCCGCTCATACGCGCATTTTGCCGATATAGTTTCTCTAAAAGTTTTGGAAAAAATGATTCGTCATGACAATTCAAAACCGGGTATATCGGAAGCTTTTTATGAAAGAATTAAAAAAGATTATTCGACGGAAGCGAATTTAAAAAAATTGGATATCGGAGGCGGTTTGATCCATGGAGACGCCGAAGATTTTAGAAACGATAAGACTGAAAAAATAGTTTTAGCCCATACCTCTTTATCCTTGAACGAGGAACAAAAAGAAATAGGATCCGGAGCCGCTTTTGGAACGGTCGATACTTTAATCCCTTCCTACAAAGACTATGTTTGGCAATTCGCCTATAAATGCTTTAAAAGTTATTTTCCCGGCGCTCCAGAACATCAACTTCAAATTCTCTTGAACAACCAAATTGTTCAATTTAATCCTAAAACTATTATCTTAAAAGAAGGCGAACTTAAAGACGAAATTCCCCTCATATTGACAGGAAATATCGAAGCCATTCAACCGGGAAAATCTCGACACTTGCTGTATCCAGGAACTTTAGTGGGTGAATTGTCGGCCATGTTCAAGTCGCCTTCCTTACAAACTTATCGAACTATTGGTTTTGTTCAAGCGCTCAACATACCAATAGATTTATATACCGAATTCATCATACTCAATAACTTATACAACGAAATCGAACAATTCCAAACCGTACGCGAATTTTTAAGTTCTACCTGGCTATTTGGAGAAGGGATTTCATTTCCCGTTAACAAAGAGATTTATAAATCCACTCAAGTTAGGTTTTACAAAGCCGGGGAATCGCTTAACAAACTTAATCCAGAATCGATCTACATTGCGGAAGAAGGGTTATTGGTGCGCTTCAAAGGAAAAACCGTTATAGAAACTTTAGAGCCCGGAGACTTTTTTGGAGAAGAAACGGCTCTATTTGCAAGCGATCCTCTTTACCATATCCAAACTCTCGAACCAACCATTTTGTATGAAATCCCAGGCAGCATACTTGGAGATATCCCTATCATTCGTTGGAAACTATTTGAATCTTTCGAAAAACGCAAACGATTGGATCTTAAACTAGAAGCGAGCGATAGTCATTTTTTCTATTGGAAGGATTGGTACAAAATTGGCATTCCTCAAATTGACGACCAACACAAAAAATTAGTTGAACTCGCCGTCGAACTTTGTAATAGCGTTAACGATAACAATTCAAAAAGTGAAATTGACGCCGCCCTGAAGTCATTGATTGACTACACAAAATTTCATTTTGATATAGAAGAACAATTGATGGGCGGAAATAGATACGCCGATTATGAAAAACATGTCGAGCGACATAAAGAATTGATGAACAGCATTCAAGGTTTGCAATCCAAACTTGAGAATCAAGACGAAGAATTAAACTTAGCCGATTTTTTTACCAAATGGTTGATCGATCATATTTTTAAAGACGACAAAAGTTTCAGCGCTCATCTAAAAAAAGAAGAGATTTATTTTTGATAATATCTCTTTCTCTCCCGTAAATCATTCGTCAGTTGAAACTATAAAACTACTTTAGGCTATTCGCCGTAATATACTTTCCAAAGAGCCCCGAGGCCGATAAGGATTATTATAACGAGGAATACTAAAGCGTCGGTGGTGGGTTTAGCTTGACTGGCTGAGCCTTTATTTCCTGCTTTTTGACCTTCTTCTTTATCGCCAGAATCTTCAGGTTTTTGATTTCCAGACTCATCGGACCTATCGCCAATTAGAAGACAATCTCTTTCATAATCAAACGCTTTATAAGGCCCTATGGTTTCGTTGACAATGCCGAGTAATTCGGAGAATTCTATTTCGTGCAAACCCTGGTCATTAGCCTTAAAAGAAGCAAGGTTTTCTTGGCAAGATTCATCTGCCGAAATAATGTCGCTAACCACAAAAAAAGCAACCGATTCAAACTTCCCTTTTTCGGTTGCGCCGTTCAACTCTTCTAATTTCTCGTCTATTGAGAGTTCCGATCGACCCACTTTGAAAACGTTGTCACCAAGGCTCTTATTCTGGGCTATATAAACAATTCCATATTGTGGCATATTCCCTCAAATCGTTTTTTACCAGTTTCAAAACTCAACGAACTTTTCTATTATATGACTTATCATAAAAATTATAAAAAATTTTTGCCGCCGTTTTACCTAACGAAAACGTAAAGATGCTCATCAAGATCTATACATTCGGCGCCAAACAATTCTGCAGCTAAATAAACAAGGTTAAATTGTCAGAACTTCACTTATAGACTGGCCATTTTGTTCACTTCTCCTCTAACTTAAAGATCTTTTCTTCCAGATCTCGAATACGGGATTTTAGCTCCGAGTTTTCTCGGTAAACTTCCAATAATTCGTCTTTTATCTTTTGAACTTCCTCATCGTTAACTTTTCCAGTTAACAGTCGCCTATTTTCATTAAGAATCCAATCAACGCTAATTTTATGTATTTTGCAAAACGCAACCACTCTACTTGTAGGGAAATAACCCTTTTTCTTATACGCCTCCATAGACTGCCTTTTAACTCCCAACTTCCTCCCAATCTCTGCCTCGCTGGCAGAACTTACTCCTAAAAACTCCTTAATTCGAGCCAAAGTAGCGTCATAAGAAAATGCCTCTGCGCCAGAAGAATGTAAATTTAAAACTGACATTTTCTTCTGAGCGATATGACCATCATATACTTTCTCGCTCGGGAAAAAATGTTTAGGGTCGGTACCAAATTTAATAAACTCTGGGTTAAACCCGTTTCGGTAACAATACTGATCTACCGCCATTTCTGGAAACGAATCACGCTTAATTCGCATCGCTAACGAGCCTTTATTCAATCCAATAAGCTCCGCAATTTCATTGTCTTTACGCACTCCAGCCATCTCTTTTAAACGGTTCAAGGCTTCTATAAAGTTAATTTTTGTTACTTTATTTGTTGACATAGTTAACTTTTGTGATTAAATTATAACTAGACGCTTTAACGACTCGATTGAGCAAACGGCTTCACATTCCAACTATTTCCTGCTCCGGCAGGATGGGAAAGCCTAAGCAGATGCCTCTGGCCAGGTCCTTCCGCTTGGGCTTTCCTTCAAATTATTTTAATTTTGACACCGTCAAATGACATAGCGCTTTAAGCATTATTGCCACAAAGTATTGCCTGTTCAAATATTGAGGTAAAACAAACATGAAATCAAGCGAAAGGGAAAGAATTTTAAGAGAAATCAGAGATTCCCAACCTATTGAACAAAAAAATCAAGCGATCAAAAAAACCAAAGGGTGTATCGACAACTTGAAAACCGCTCATTCCGAACTCAAAAAATTAAAATTCTTCTCTACCGAAACAGATTTAGAGCTCATTCAAAAAATTCGGACCGATTTTGAATCAGTAGTTATGGATTTGGAAAAAATTGACGACCAGCTTTTGGATCCGCTCTTTGAGGAAGCAAAAGAAGAATACGAATTGGAATTAGATCGCGACGATCCCGACAACTGTCCTCATTGCGGTTATTCGCTTTACTTTATAGACGGCGACAGAATGTACGAAGCCGACCACGCCGAGTGCTACTTAGATTAACCTTTAGCGCTTCCTCCTAAAAGATCAACCAATTCCAATATGCCGACAGAGGAGAAAATGCGCGCAATCCCAACTTGCGAACCATAAACGTTGGACGTAAAAATAAATTCAGATTTTAGAATTTGGCAAATTGTCGTTAACGAAACTCTTAAAATAGATAGCAAATAATGAGCGCAACAACGTTAAAATCCAACTCCTACCTCGCTTTATCGGAACAAAGCGACAAAGCGCTCGCAACGCTCGATAAAATATCTGGTTTCAACTTTAGCATATCCGAACTAGACCGAATCGTAATGCCTTCAACAGGAGAAACATCGTTTACTATTCAAACGTCAGAATCTAGAGATAAGATCCAATATTTCGAAGGAATTGTTGTCGCTCAAAACGACGTTAGGATGTACTGGAAAAAAGAATCCCTTAAAGGGTTGTCTTCTCCTGTTTGCTTTTCCAACGATTGCATTTCCGGTATAGGAAATCCAGGAGGAAATTGCTCTTCATGTTTTCTCGCTCAATTTGACTCAAAACGCCACAGTCCAAACTGCCAAAAAAGAAAAGCAGTTCTCATATTAAGAGAGGACAACATATTGCCCAGTTTATTTGTCGCTCCTCCTATATCGGCTAAAGCTCTTTCGAATTATTTCCTAATCCTCGCGTCTAACCGAATTCGACCCGCCTTCGCGAAAACCAGTTTTACTTTAGCCCAAGAAAAGAGCGCTTCAGGAGTCCTATTCTCCAAAATAAACGCCCATGTAAAGAGTCTATTAACCGAAGAAGAGAAACAAATCGCCGCTGTCTACTCAAATAAGTTCAACCATCTATTAAATAGTCAATCGTGTATTTACTAAGGAGACTTTTAAAAATTTAATTTGTTTTTGCATTCAAGAAAAAAAAAATTTAGTCGCCTCTTTCCATTCTCTCTAAAATTCACCGATTTATGGCAACCGCTCCTATTCCAACATTAGAGATTGAAGCGATACAAGAGCTCTCGAAGCTTGATCAGTGGGTTTGCTTTGACCAAAACAAAGCGCCCGTAAACGCTAAAACTGGACACAATGCCAGCGTTGAAAACTCAAAAACCTGGTCGTCGTTTGACGATGCCTGCACCGAAGCGGTTCAAAGGAAAAAGCGTAAAGACATCAAAGGCGTCGGGTTTGTATTCACCACAAACGATCCCTACATCGGCGTCGATTTAGACGACTGCTTCAACAAAGACGGTTCTCTCAAGGGTTGGGCGCATGATATTTTTAATCGCCTTAATTCATACACGGAGAAAAGCCCTTCCGGAAAAGGGTTGCACATTTTGATTAAAGGCGACCCCACGGCGCTTTTAAAAGGTTGGAAAAATCCTAAACCAGGAATGAAGCTGGAGATTTATCCGTTTCGAAGATACTTCACAGTTACTGGAGAATTACTTGCCGACAGCGCCGAAGCGATTGAATTTCGCGATAAAGAAATAAAAGAAATTTTAAACCAATATTGGCCTCATTGGACACGGGAAAAAGACGTCGAAACCGTAGTCGACCACGAAGGCTTTGACTGGAACACTCAGTTGGATTTTGGCAAGATGCAGGCTCTTATAGAAGCCGATCAAAAATTCAGACAAAGTTGGGAGAAAAAGCGGGGTAAATCGATTCAAGACGATTCAAATTCAGGTTACGCTTCCAGCCTTGCCATTCGCGCCGTAAATGCGGGCTGGACAGATAAAGAAATTATCGCCCTCGTCATTCAGTTTTACAACAAATGGGGAGCGATTAATACGTTAAAAAGAAACCCAAAAAAGATCATATCGACAATCCAATTCGCCAAAAACTGCGTTAGAGAAAATAAAAGCGACGAGGAAGCCATTAAAGCGTTGGGATTATCCGAACTAGAATTCCTTGAAAAAGACGATCAGATAACCCATATCGCCAGTTGTCTAAAAATCAATCTCAGCAAAATAATAAAACGAGGCGTTGACGAAGTATCTTACATCTTCGTTATCGATGATAAAGAAGTAGATATCGGTAACTCGGAATGCTTGATCAGTTATACCAAAACTTTATGTAGGATTTTAGACGCAACCAATCAAATGATACCGAAATATAAATCCACCGCTTGGCGTAACCTCGTTGAAAAAATTATCCAACTTGCCGAGTTCGACGGATCTATCGGCACTAAAGAGGAGGAAACCATCCATTGGGTGGCGGATTACTTTGAAAATTCAAATTTATATGAAAACAAAAACGAAGAAGCTATTAAAACAGGTTCTCCATTTTTAGAAGGGAAAAAGATTTTCTTCAACCTCCGCGACTTAAGGCAACACATCCTGCGGGAACGTTTCGCCGCAAGTTTCGAATTGAGTCACGTTCGGTTAGGACAACGTCTTAAAAAAGCCAAAATGATAAACGAAGATCGCGTTAGCTCCGGAAAGGCGACAGCGCGTTATTGGTCTATATCAAAAGAAATCTTAGATGCGCATAGGTTCTTGTGACGACAAAATTGAATGCATACAAATCTATATTATAACTACGGCCCGCCAGGGTGCGGAAAAACCACGTCTTTAGAACGTCAAGCTATGGAAGCCGTTGAAGAACACGGTTCAGACGGCGTCGTCTTGACGTCGCTCACCAACGCCGCCGCTAACGAAATTAAATCGCGCGGAATCGAAATAAAAGAAGGGCAAGTGGGAACCTTACACTCGCTTGCCAAACGATCGTTAGGCAAAAATATTAAAGTTGTCAAAGTAAAAGGATTCAACGAAGAGTTTTCCGAATACAAATTAACAACCGCCGATTGCGGAATTAACGCCGAGGGCGCTAAAGAAATAATCCAAAGTCGAACCAAAGGCGATCGTCTTTTAGCGCAATTAAATATTTATAGATCCACTCTCACTCCAGAAAACGTATGGCCCACTAACATTAAACGGTTTAGCCAAGCTTGGTTCGATTATCTAAAAAAAACCGACACCGTTGACTTTGTCATGATGATCGAACTCGCTATAGAAAATTCATGGTCCGCTCCGGGAACGCCTCGCGTACTAATCGGCGACGAAGCGCAGGATTGGTCGAAGCTAGAAACCAAATTATTTAGAGACTGTTGGGGAGACAGAGCGGAAACCGTCGTTATGGCGGGAGATCCAGATCAGGCAATCTACGAATGGCGTGGAGCCAATCCAAACATATTTATGGAACATTCCATACCCACAAATCGTAAAAATTTTTTGCGACAGTCTTATCGCCTTCCCAAATACCCGCATCGATACGCGAGAAACTTAATCAAGCGTATTAAAAATCGAGAAGATGTTGAGTTTTCCCCAACGTCGCATAAAGGATCCGTAGAAAGCATTCGTGCAACAGCAAAAAACCCAATAAGACTCCTTCCCTTAATCCAAAAAGAACTTCAATGCAAGCGTTCGGTGATGGTATTAGCTTCTTGCGGTTATATGTTGACGGAAATAATCGACGCTTTAAAAAAAGAAGGGATTCCATTCAACAACCCATATCGGCTCACAAATGCCGCATGGAATCCTCTAGCGCGAAAAGAAAAACGAATCATGCCGGTGGATCGCGTCATGGCTTTCTTAAAACCCGACGAGCGCTTGGGGAAGTTTGCTCGCGAATGGAAAACCAGCGATTTTGTGAAATGGGCTGAATGGTTAAGATCGGGCGATGTCTTGGCGCGCGATGTAAAGTCTCTCATAACCGAAGACTATTTTACGTTGCCCGACGAATTCGAACCTTTTACCGAATTGTTTTCAAAGGAAGCGCACGCAAACGAAGCCCTGCAATTAAACTCTGAATGGTATTTAAACTCTGTGGGAAATAGAGAGAGAAAAAAAATAAAATTTCCTATCGCTCTGGCAAAAAAACGAGGTCCACAAGCCTTGTTCGAAAAACCGGACGTGTGTTTGGGAACCATTCATAGCGTAAAAGGAGCCGAGGCCGACACAGTCATTTTATTTCCCGATGTTTCGACAAAAATGTATCAAGAAAAACGGAAAGATATAAGTACCGACCCCGAAACAATACGGCAATTTTATGTAGGAGTCACTCGCACAAAAGATCGGTTGATACTTTGCGAAGCCTCGTCTTTTGGAGCGTTTCGATGGTAAACATAATAAAAATTAAAACGGAATTATTAGATGGAGAAATCATAGGCCTTGTATTAAACGATCATGAATTAGACAAAGGTATAAAAGAAAACAGAGGCATGGCAATATTCTCCCCTAAAGAAATTGAAAACTTAAAAGAAGGTGGCGATCAAGTCGCCTTTTGGATAGCGGAAGCAAAAAAAATATTTGACGCCAAGCTTGAATTTAAAGATGAAAAAAAACTCGCCTTCAAAAGAAAACAGCTGCTCTCAAAGAATAATAAATAAATTCTTGTTTCTTAGAAGCTTTCCAAACTCGTTGCGTATTAATTAAACAAGGAATTAATTTATACAATCATCGATAAACTTAAATTAATTTTAATCCAACACCACCCACACCGCGTGTCATTCAGACGACCAAAGGGAGGAAGAATCTCATTTAGAACTCTAATCTATTAAGAAAATCTTGTTTAATAACTTTGAACTTAATCTCTAGTTTATTACAAACTTACTTTAAATATTATTGGGACATTATTATGGAAATTTTACCAGAACATATCTTGCCCGAAGACTTCCGAAAAAATTCAGATTGGGCAAAATTGATCGAACGATATGGAGCGGAACCTTTTGTAGATTTATTTAAAAAAGGCGGAAAAAAAATCTATGTACCTCATTGGATAGATATAAAAGCAAAAGCCGAAAAACGTATTTACCGAAACAAGTCCCTTTAACGAGTACCTTTATTTGGGCTCATATTTTGGAGCCATTTCATGGGAGTTGTTAACGCATCTTGGATATGAGTATCATGCATATAAAATAAGGCGTTTTCTTGTAACTTTTTGAAAATAAAAACAATTCACGGAAAACCCACTTATTTATTTTGGAAAAGCCTAACTCACAAACGGCCCTCCGAAATAATTATCGGAAAATAATGCACTCATAGTTTGGAGTTTTCATATGTCAGATGAATTTGAAATAAAAATTAATCCAGATGAATTTGATGTTGAGGATTTTTCCGGCGTTCTTAACGACATAGCTAAAGAAGGACATAAAGCCGCGGCGCTCTACTTAGCCGAAAACTTTTCAGGACAAATTTATATTTCGGATATCGGCGTGATTCTGACTAGAAAACGCCAACGCGAAAGGCGAATTAAGAATAAGGGGTAGTGAGTATCGACGACCACACGAGAAAAGAACTTTATAATTAAAGCTAAAAGTTAAAACCGTTTTCCTTGGAAAACGTTGCACATCTCGCACCAGGAAGTTGGCGCAATTCCGTTTTTTAAGTCTTCGCGGAATTTAATATATTGGTCGCTATTCCAGATTTCATCGTAAGTATTTTCGTTTAAATTTCCCAACGAAAACTTTTTGGAAATTTGGCAACAAGGATACACTTCTCCATATTCTGATACCTGCACCCATTTGTAAGGAAAGTCACACCCTCTCTTTTCGTCTTCTGACGCTTCTTTTTCTTTAACAGGATTGGGTTTGGGGGCATTCCAATAAGCCTCTGGAAGATCCACGGGAATATTATATTTTCTGGCTTTTTGTACTACCTGTTCAAATGTATCGCGCACAAGGTTCTGATCCAACCTATCCAAACGATGTTCCGAAGTGCAGATCTTGCCTTCAAACTCTTTATCCACTTTATCTAAAGTGATTGCGTTCAAATGAACAAACAGGACGGAATCAATATCGTTTTCATGCGCTAAATCCATAATCTTTGGCAATTCCGCAAGATTTTCGGTAAAACAGGCGACATTAAAAATTAACCGAGGGGAATTTGCTTCATATTGCTTTTTAAAACGATTGATTAACCGAATTTTGGATAGCCACTTATCATAGGCAGTTCCGCGAACCCATTCGAATAGTTCTGCCGTTGCCGCTTCGGTTGAAATTAAAATCTGTTCCAACAAGTTTTCTTTAACAATGGCCTCGGCAGTCGCTTCATTGAGCAACACCATATTGGAAACCACTCTTACTTTTTGAAACCCTTCAGCCTTAGCGTACCGTAGAATTTCTAAAATATCTTTTCTCAAAAAAGGCTCGCCAAAATCGCTTAGTACAAGAACCTCAAAATCTTCCGGAGAAAAGTTAGATAAGTAATTTTTGAATGTCTCGGTAGAGTTATACTCGCGAGAAAACTTCTCCATCTTCATGCAATGCCGACACAACAAATTACAATTATCCGTTACGCTAATTTGAAGAATTTCCCATTTATTGTCGATGGCTTTTAAGGTATTTGGCATGGTCTTTTCTTTTAAGTATTTTTACCGGAGTGACGCTAATAGAAGAATACGATTTTTAAAATCTGCGATTCTGTCTTATCGACAAATTCATTAAAAATCTTTATCAACTATTATTATAAGAGGAAGTTAATTTTTCCCATGGTTTATTTTCTCAAATATTTCTTTGATCGAACTCATGTCAAATTTGTTCAATGATTCTTTAATCTGGGCAGCAAGTTGAGCGCAATTTTCATCCATGGTCTGGAGTTTAGAAATAATTCTTTCCAATTCAGTAATACTGCTCAATTCAACCGCATCCTTTAATTGCAAATACAAATCTTCCGATAAAGAAATATTTGAATAATCAATCTCAGCCGAACTTGGAGATTCTTGTTTAGGTAATTCTTTATCCGCATATTCGAACTCTATATCTAGGAGGTCTTGCAGACACTGTATAATATGTTCCACTCGAAAAGGTTTTGCAATAAACTCCTGAACTCCAAACTGAGCGTAAGGTTCGATATCTCGGCCAAATACCGAGGCGGTAATAACGACAATTTTGAATCGGTCCTCGCCAAATTCTTTCTGGATGGCGGCAATGGATTCTCGTCCATTCATAACTGGCATTCGTATATCCATGAAAATTATATCGGGAAGATGTTCTCGAACCTTTTCTAAACCGTCTTGGCCATCGACCGCTTCTATAACGTCAATTTTCAATTGAGAGAGGAATGCAGCCAAAACATCGCGATTATCTTTAACATCGTCGACAATAAGCGCTTTAACTTTATGCCCTTCGGCCAGGTAAAGAATATTTTGGGTGCGTTCGCTCCGTTTAGGGATTTCGCCAACCGCCTTCGGTAAAAACAAAGTAAAATGAAAACAAGAACCTTTACCCAACTCGGATTGCACTTCTAACCTCGATCCCATTAATTCCAACTGTTTATTAGATATCGCCAACCCCAGGCCGGTACCGCCCTTCTTTGCTCCAGAATCCTCTTGATAAAACGGTTCAAAAATATGCTGTTGATCTTTAACGGAAATACCGCTTCCTGTATCAACGACTTCAAACAAAAACCATTCGTCTTCTAACGGAGTAATTTTAAATACAACTTCGCCGCTATCCGTAAATTTTACTGCGTTACCAATAAGGTTAGTCAATATCGCCCTTAATTTATGTTCATCGCCAGAAACAAGACAAGGTTCTTTTAAGCCGTCAACTCTCCAATCCAATTGTTTTTGTTGGCATCGAAGTTCAAACATCTTTGAAATTCCATTGGTTAGATCATTAAGATCAAAATTAATCTCCTGGAGATCCATTCTTCCCGCTTCAATTTTGGATATATCGAGAATTTCGTTGATCATATCGAGGAGATTCTTCCCGCTGGTATCGATCGTCTCCAAAGCCTGCCGCTGGCTTGGCTCAAGATCTCGTCTTCTTAAAAGAATCTGCGAATAACCAAGAATGGCGTTCATCGGCGTCCGTATTTCATGGCTCATATTGGCTAAAAAATTGGATTTGGCGCGATTGGCTGCCTCGGCTTCTTCTTTTGTCGAAACCAAAACATTTTGGGCTTCTTTCCATTGAGTAATATCCCTAGCAATGGTTGAAGCGCCTATGATTTCTCCCAAAATATTCTTGATCGGAGAAATTGTCAGCGAAACATCAATGGCAGTTTTGTCTTTTCTAATTCGAATTGTCTCAAAATGTTTGATCTTTTTTCCTTCTTTAATCTCTTTAAGAAAACTATCGCTTTCGTATTTCCGATCTTCTGGTATTAGGATTGAAATGTTTTGCCCTACAATTTCCTCCGAGGTGTACCCATAAATAATCTCGGCGCCTCTGTTCCAGCTAACTATTTCTCCCGTCAAATTTTTTCCAATCACCACATCGTCGGTATTCTCTACAATAGAAGCCAGAAACCTTTTATCTTCAAGATGTTGTATTAGCGCCTTATTTGCCGACTCCGCTTCCGCTTGAGCGTTCTCGGCTTGTTTCTTAGCTTTCTCTACCTTCTCTTCCGATGCTTTTCTCTCGCTTATGTCTCGTAAACTACCGCCAAAAAATGGCTTGCCGCCTAAATTCATCTCGCTAACGCGTAATTCCATGGGAAACGTGGTTGAATCCTTACGGAGTCCTTCCACTTCCCGTACGGTATCTATAATATTTTTCTGGTGAGTTCGAAGATATTTTAGGAGATACCCATCGTGCTCAGAGTTGTAAGGTTCTGGCATCAACATTTTTACATTATTCCCAAGAACTTCTTTAGCCGTATAACCAAACATTTTTTCGGCAAACGGGTTAAAGTCCGTCACCAAGCCATTAGGGTTGATAACGACAATTCCTTCCTGTGCGCTTTCGGTAATCGTATGGCTTCGAGTCTCGGAAATCTGTTGATCTCGATAAGTTTTTATATACTCTAAAGACAATCCAACGAATGGAACCAAATAAGCCATGATTTTAAGAAAATGAGCGACATTGAAATGGTTATCATATAAAGAGAAAGAACCAAAAGCCATATGGAGTTGAGTGGCAACATGAGGAATCACGCTGATTAAGATGGAATAAGAAATAAAATTCTTTTCTCTCTTATGAAATATCGGGAAAACATAAAAACCAGCGAAAAGATATAACGCTAGAGGAGCCACATCCCAAGGACGCGTAATCAAGGCATCGGGAAACATTGTATTTGGAAGGCTAGCGCTGGTGGCGCAAACCTGTATGATCCCATATGCGGTAAAACCAAAAACAAGACTGGCTAATACCACAAACCATAAATTTCTTGGGCGTCCTTTATTGCCGCCATAAATCAGCAGAGCAACGCTTCCAATTAGAATTAAAGCGTTAAATAATCGACAAATCGCCCAGGTGAAAGGAACCAAATTGCGATTGTCGGCAACAGCCTCAATCAAGCGATCTGCCGCTAGGGTGTGGAAGGCATCCATACAACCCGCGCAAAAAAAGGCCACCCCTAAAATGGGAGCGTCCATATCGCGATTTGTTGTAAAGTTGGCAAAAAATAAGATGACCGTAAAAATCGCGGCGCTAAAGGCGCTCCACTCCAGGATGGTATGGAGAAACGCTCCTCCCAAGGCTCGAAACATACTATCGGTAATTTCGATAGAAATCATCCCAACCGTTGTCTCAACTTGAAACGGTATCTTGGCGCTGCCAAAATCAAACCCTATTTGATTGAGAATAAACGGACCTACAGAAATGGCCACCACTAAGAACAGAAAAGGAATCGGCTGTCGAAAGGAAGGCTCTAGTTTATTAGAGTTTTCGATCATTTCTTCATTTTCTCAATTAAGACTCGTCTATAGTTAGGTTTTCCTAATTTTATTGATATTCAGTAAAAAATATTTTTGAGAGCAATAGTATGTTCAAAAAAAAACCATTTTTTAATATGAAATAATAGCATATTACATATTAATATATATAGTAAAAGTAAATATAATACTCCTAAAACCCTGGTTGCGGTTAACCTATTTTCTGGCGTCGCTAAATTCCAAGGATTTGAACAAGATTCCGCTTAAAAAAGGTCGTATAGGAGTCGAGAAATAAATATTTAAGCCTGGGGAAAAGCGCTTTGGGAGGTTGAGTTCAATGGGTTGTCGCCGACATATCGAGATCCAATTTATCTACCGATGTTCCAAAATACAAATTTTCTCTATTGGAAACTCGTAGGATAAACCTCTAAATCCATTGAATATGAGTGTCGCCTTACAAAGTTCGCGTCGCTTAAGTTAAATGGATTTTTTCCCATTATTTAATTTTTCGACTATTTCTTCGATGAGATCCATATCAAATTTCCTCAACAATTCTCTAATCTGAGTCCCTAGTCGGGCACAATTTTCATCGACATTTTGAAGTTCAACTAAAACCGACTCTAACAAGGTGAGATTGTTTACTTTAGACGCTTCTTTAAGTTTCAAAAATAATTCTTCAGGCATGATAATTTTTGAATAATCTATTGGGGCGTGGCTTAAGAAACCTTGACTCGAAGCAACCTTCTCTTCTTCATATTCAAATTCAACATTCAAAATATTTTTAAGACTATATACGATTTGCTCCAAACGAAATGGTTTAGTAATAAACCCCTGAATTCCCATTCGGATATAAGGTTCCACATCCCGACCAAATAACGAGGCGGTAATAACTACTATTTTAAATCGATCATTCCCAAATTCCTTTTGTATTTCTTGAATGGCATCTTCTCCGCTCATAATTGGCATTCGAATATCCATGAAAATAATATCTGGATGATGCTCTCGAACTTTTTCCAACCCATCTTTACCATTTACCGCCTGTATCGTGTCGACTTTCAATTCGGAGAGAAATGTCGCCAACACGTCTCGATTTTCTTTGACATCGTCGACGATCAGCGCATTCACGCGAACTCCTTCCGCCAAATATAGGATATTGTTAATACGTTCTCCTCTCCTAGAAACCAAGTCGGTACCTTTTGGAAGAAATAGCGAGAAGTAAAAACGCGAACCTTTATTCGGTTCAGATTCAAATTTTAATTCAGATTCCATGAGTTCCAATTGTTTGCTTGAAATTGCCAATCCCAATCCAGTCCCACCCATTTTCGCCCCAGACTTTTCTTGGTAAAATGGTTCTAAAATATGGCATTGGTCTTTAGCGCTAATGCCGCTTCCCGTATCCGTAACTTCAAACAAAAACTGTTGTCCCTCTAAGAGGGTAACTTTAAATAATATTTCTCCAGATTCGGTAAATTTTACCGCATTGCCCACAAGGTTAATCAATATCGCTCTCAATTTACCTTCATCGCCAGAAACGACGCAATTCTCCGATACTCCTTCGAACTTCCAATTTAATCTCTTTTGTTGACATCGGAGTTCAAACATTTTGGAAATCCCAGCCGTAAGTTCTTGGAGGTCAAAAACAACTATCTGGAGGTCCATCTTTCCGGCTTCAATTTTTGAAATGTCCAAAATCTCATTTATCATTAGCAAAAGATTTTGACCACTCATGTCAATAGCTTCTAAAGCGTGGCGATGCTCTGAATCCAAACCTTTTCTTCTTGAAAGGATCTGAGAGTAACCGAGGATGGCATTAAGAGGCGTTCGAATTTCATGGCCCATATTGGCCAAAAAAATAGATTTAGCTCGATTTGCTTCCTCGGCTTCTTCTTTTTCGATTAAAAGCCTTGTTTCTATTTTTTTCTGCGTAATATCCCGTACAAGAGCTACAAACACGGGGTTTCCTAAAACCGATATTCTTGCAAGCCCCAACTCCATAGGAAAGTTTGAGCCGTCTCTTCTCAGCCCTTCCACCTCAATCGTTGTGCCTATTATTTTGGACACATCGGTTATTAATATTCTATTCAAACCATTTATGTGTTCTTCTCTATAAGATTCCGGCATCAGTTCAGTAACATTTCTGCCCATAAATTCAATAGCAGAATATCCAAAGATTTTTTCGGCTTCTGGATTGAATAATTTAACCTCACCATTCTGATCTATAGTGATTAGACCTTCCTGCAGGTTATCAATAACAGAAGATAAAAATTTCTGATTCTCAACTATCGTTTCTTCTGTTTCTCTGTATGAAGTAACGGCCAAAACAAACCCAGCGCTGTATGCAAACAATCGAAGCAAGTGCCACCACCACCAAGCGCCATCCCATAATTGAGAAAGTTCAAATAATATTCCCGCCGAACCGAATAAGGTAGAATGTATTGCAAAAAGATAGTCGCTTAATTGATGTTTAAAATAAAGCTGTTTAATAAAAAATCCTGCCGCCAATAAAAAACCCACTCCTCCTAAAATATTAAGAGCCTTCGCCAAGATTGAAAACTCTCCTTGTCTCACCATTTCAGGCATATACTCTGGATAAGCCAGAGATGCTAATCCTAAAATAACAGCTCCCGTCAACACAATCATCGGAAGACGGACAACAAAATTATTTCCAACGATTGACTTTGGCATCCACACCATTGCAATAAAAAATCCACCCGCAAATTGCGCGGCGCTATGTAGCCCAACGAATAGTTTCCCCGGTTCTAATCCGGCATGAAAAATATCCAGAGTTCCCATGCTAATCAAGGCGCACGCGATCCATAAGTCTTCCAAGTTTTCAATTTTACGTTTGTGAACGGTTACAAGGATTCCAGCGAAGGTTAGAGCTATGAATCCACCCAAACCTTCAATTAAAGAATGAAACGGCAAGTGAACGAGTCTCCACTCTGGGAAAAAAACTATGGAGATCCAACTACCTAATACAGGAAGAATTAAACCAAGGAAGAAAATATTTAAAAGATGCCTGGTAAATCGGATGGGTTTCATTTCACTCTAAAGGAACTTTTTTCAAAAAATTCTTCGTTAATAATAGACATTTTTTAAATATTCATTCAATGTTTATGAAATAAAATAACACACGTTGACATTTTTCTTAGCAATAGATTCGTTTCCTCCACTATAAACTTAAAATTGAAGATTTTCTTAGAATTTCGCAGAGGAATAAGGAATTTTAAACCATTCAGAAAAGGATTACGAAGCTAATTTTAAGCGTGGGGAAAAGCGCTTTGGGAGGTTGAACTTAAAGGGTTATTACCGGAGAGTCGTGCCCCCACCATCCAAACCTGGTCGCCCATTTTAACCGAGCCAGGTTCCAACGTTTGAGTGTACACTCCCAAATAACCGTTGTTCTTTTGATCGATAGTTTTCAAAATTTGGTTATCTTTAGGCAGGTTGTCTTGCGCTAACGTGGTCATGATGCATCTAATGGTAGGCTTTGTAATTTTTAGTTTTACCGTGTCTCCTATTTCTAATATCAAATCTTCCCAATTCTTTTCCATGCCTAAACTCATGTCGGTTTCATAATCGGTATCTTCGGAATCGATCACAATATTAGGTCGAAACCGCCTTGCGTCATAAGTTCCATCTTTATGAATGGACTGAAGCCGCTTGAGAGCGCTGGTAGTCAAAATGTGTAACCTTCCTCCATCAAAAAAATCGAAAGGAGATAAACTTTCCAAACAAGAAGCAGTTTCCACTGATCCTGATTCGTCTTCTTCCAGGGATAATTTTTCGACCGCAGCGTTTTCGGGAACTTGCGAGATTAGGGCGACTGACCTTTCAATCTTTTCAGAAAGGATTTCGTTAACATCCTCATCGTCAGTAAAGATTGTTTCGCCATCGGGAAATGATATAGATACTTTTGGCAATACGTTTCCATCCTCGTTCGAAACCAACGTTTTAGCGCTAAATTTAAAAACGTTTTCCCATTTTCTCGGATTTTTCGCGCTAATTATTCTTCCCGAGCTTTTATCTATCAAGCTAAATGAGCGGTCTCCAATAAGACCTTTTTTTGCGATGGTTGCCGTTTCCAGCGTTTCTCCTTGCATGGTTTTAATCGGATACCGCCACAATTCCGAAATTTTTCCAACAAGAATTCTCGAATCGTTTTCCATACTCAACAATTTTTCTAATCTCGAATGATTTCCAAAGTCCCTACAAAAAAAAGTGGGGGGGGGGTTGATACTACTAAAATTTGCCTAGAAATAGTAGAAAAAATATAGAAAATTGAATTGCATTTAACCGAATAAATTTGAAAAATTTCAAAATGGGTTATAACGAAGTAATAGCTGAAAGGTTGCGAAAAGGCTTGACATTAATCACAGTTGCTGTCCTGAGCAACGCCGAAGTAGCTCTCGAAGGGTCGGTTTTTAGGGGAACATGTTTCTACGAAACATAGATTCCTCGACTGCGCTCGGAATGACTGTTTTAGGTGACACCAACACATGTCATTTCGAGCGATAAATTCACTTAGTGCATTGATTGATCAAGCAACTAGAGTTATAAAGTCCCTCCCGCCCGTCATCCCGAGCGCAGTCGAGGGATCTCGTTTTTTATACCGGTTATTTTCACTAGTTCCTTACTAGCCTGTCTAAGGGTCGCCTCGATTCAATAAAATTAACTCCTTTTTAGTTTTACTTCGAAACGTGTAATAATTTGAGCCATATAAATTAATCGCATAAAAAATATGACATCACAAAACTTTAACATCATTA
Source organism: uncultured Nitrospinota bacterium (assembly GCA_964570665.1). Classification (GTDB taxonomy): domain Bacteria; phylum Nitrospinota; class Nitrospinia; order Nitrospinales; family JAJDAT01; genus JAJDAT01. The sequence continues at coordinate 27,455 of CAZMZH010000014.1, forward strand.
CCCCAAAAGAAGGCGTTCCTATAAAAGCGTGGACCCAGGGCGTTCCCTTAGAAAAGGAAGCGGAACAGCAACTCAAAAACGTTGCCAGTATGCCCTTCGTGTATAAACACGTCGCCGCTATGCCCGACGTGCACTGGGGAATGGGAGCCACCATAGGAAGCGTGATACCTACTTTAGGAGCCATCATCCCAGCGGCGGTCGGCGTTGATATAGGCTGTGGGATGATGGCCGTTCAAACTAGTTTAAACGCCAAATCTCTCCCGGATAATTTGAAAGATATGCGAACTCAAATAGAAAGGTTCGTTCCGCATGGACGCACTCACAATGGCGGTCGTGGCGATAGAGGAGCCTGGGCAAACGTGCCGGAGGAGCAAGCCAAAATTTGGAGCGAATTAAAAAAAGGATTCGACAGGATTGCAGAAAGGCATCCGAAAGTTGGAAGCCGTAGTCCAAACCATGTCAATCACCTGGGCACGCTCGGTACCGGCAATCATTTTGTAGAAGTCTGTCTGGATGAAAACGAACAAGTATGGATCATGCTGCACAGCGGATCGCGCGGCATCGGCAATCGAATTGGAACGTACTTTATCGAATTAGCCAAACAGGATATTCGCCAATGGCATGTTAACTTGCCCGATAAAAACTTAGCTTATTTTAAAGAAGGAACCGAATACTTTGACGATTACGTTTTTGCCGTTGGTTGGGCGCAAAACTTTGCCAAGACCAATCGCGAATTGATGATGCAAGCCGCGATCGAAGCCATAGAAAACACGCCTGGCATACCTCCATTTGAGGCGGAAATCAAATCCGTTAATTGTCATCACAACTATGTGGAACGAGAAGACCACTTTGGGAAGAACGTTTTAGTCACGCGCAAAGGAGCCGTCCGCGCCAGGAAAGGCGATCTAGGAATCATCCCTGGAAGTATGGGCGCGCGATCCTTTATTGTAAGAGGTCTTGGCAATAAAGACAGTTTTCACAGCTGCAGTCACGGCGCAGGTAGAGCCATGTCGCGATCAGCCGCAAAAAAGAAGTTTAGTATTGAAGATCACATCAAAGCGACCGAAGGCGTCGAATGCCGCAAAGATAAAGACGTCCTCGACGAAACCCCAGCCGCCTACAAATCCATAGACGCCGTCATGGAAGCGCAAAAAGACTTAGTCGAAATCGTTCACACACTCCGCCAAGTCATCTGTGTTAAAGGTTAATTTACCTTTCCTACGCGCTCATTGAAAAATGAACCCGTTTATAAGTTCAATGCTAAACTAAAATAACCTTTGATTAAACCATTTCCCATTGCATGTCATCCTGATGACCCAAGGGAAGAAGGATCTCGCCTCGATTAAATAGAGCTACTTCCTTTGAGCAATAAACGCTGTGTTTATACCTCAAAAATAGCCGCATTTTGAGGTATATTTTTAGGCTTACAACTTAAAAATAATCCATAGGCGGATTGAGCGCGGATAACGATATCGCTCTTACTGGAACCTCGCGCGCCACCTTAACCCGAGACTTACAAGATCTAATAAAAAGGAATCCCTCGCCAAAACCGGCAAACTCAAAACTACACGGTACTATTGATATAAAAACTTAACGAAATCGGCTGCACCCTCCGCCAAGTCATTTGCGTTAAAGGTTAAGGGAAAATTTCAAATCAAACTAATCATCTCCTACCAAAAACTTAATCACTTGCAACAAGATGACCCATGTAAAAAATAAAATAACCGCTCCTAATCCCAAACGATTTATCCGCTTAATGATCAACTCAGTCTGCTTTTCAGGATATCCCGCCAAGTTTTCATCTTCGCGAAACAAATAAAAACCGCCTATAAACCCCAATAAAGTAAGAAGAGCTCCAAATGGAGTAGTACCCCCTTCCCATTCAAACCAGTCAATCCCCGAAGCTATCTCAGTCGTATCGTAAACAAACCCGAGTATTTCCACAAAAATGTCTGTTAAGATATCCCAGATTTTTTCCACGTAAAAAACCTTTAATCAAGTATGATTACCGACCAAGTAACATTTTGAATACAACAAAATAGAATACGGCAGCGCCTATAAGGAATTTAATATCACCTTCAAAATTTTCCCCCGAACACTTTTTGGCCTCTTCAATATATTCCTTCTTTTTTTGAACTGAATCAGGGTCTTCGGAATATAAAAACATGGGATCTCTCCCTTGAATCAATACCCAACCATCTTCTTTCCATGCATAAAGCCCTCTGACATTAAATCTGTCATAACCTCCTAGATGTGAACCGTAATAATTATCAACTTTATTGATAACGCCAAATTTATCATAGCCAAAATGACTTGTAACAAGCATGTACTTTGAAAACTCGGTTTGACGGCTAAGCTCTTCCAGTTGCATGTAGGAAAATTCATCTTCATGATAGGTGTCGCCAAATTTCCATTCTAAATTTTTATATTCTGGAAAAAGATCATGAATAAATAATTGAAAATAGGATTGCACACTACAATCTCGTGTAGGACCTTGTGAAGGTTTGCAAACTTCAATCGGGAGATTAAAGCGATCCGAGATTTCCTGAGTTACTTCAAAGCAAAATAATTTATCCTGCCATGAAAAAACCATTCTCTGCGTCCCGTCTTTGAAGCGAAAAAAAAGGCGCCAATTGGTTCGGCAACCCAGGCCATGAGGTTTTCGAACCGGCCAGCTGGTAATATCTGGAACGATTCTTAATTTCTCGATTTCATCCAAAGACCCTTTTCTACCCACCACGCCAAAAATTCCCTTTTTTATAGAAAACTCCCTTAGTTCTGGAAACAGATAAAACCTAAGAGGGAATAACCAGGGATAAGCAAAAATAAAACCAGCAAGAAAAAATGGAAAAGCAAAGTTAAACGGAATATCAAAAGGGGTTCTGGAATACGAACCAAAAAATAATCCCAGCGAAACCAAAACAAAGGCATGCCGAACCCAGGATTTCAAAATCCCCCTGCTTGTTATTTCAAGATCCTTTTCTAAAATTTGATATCTCCTTTGATGTCTTATTTATTTATCGTCAACAATTCTGCTTAAATTAAGGTAAATCCCTTCAAAAATAAGAATCGATTTGCATACCAATTAAAAACCATTGAATTTCCAAAAATTAAAAATATAACCTATTTCACATTTTCTATATCCACGATCCACTCAAAACCAATATTACCTGGTTAGGAGAAATTGAAAAGTTTTATTAAACCGTGGAGAGATTCTTTGTTATCTTTGAGCTAGCGCAACTCTTCCTGCTCTATGACCCTTCTAAAAACAAAACCCATTAGTTCTACATTTGAAAAACTATCCTGTTGACCAAACAAACTAAAAGTGAGAAACTTCTCGGAAAAATAAAATTTTTGGAGACGGTAATGAGGACAAAGCACTTTTTAGTATTTGTAAATATCTCGCTCTTCTTCCTATTTGGATGTCTAAACATGCCTACACCAACTTCACAAATAACGGGTTCATATACCTCAGGTCTTAGATACGAAAATTTTGACTGTTCCCGCTTGTCAGCAGAAATAGATTCTCTTGCAAGAAGAGAGAATCAGTTAGTAGTAGCGCAAGAGCAAAGGATCAAGACAAGTGAAACTCAGGCTTTCTGGTGGGGCTATGGACAAGGCGATGGGCTTGAAGCATCTGAACTGGCTAATGTAAGGGGGGAAAAAGAAGCGGTACGAAAAGCATTAGAAGTGAATAAATGCAAATAAATTGTGAAAACCTTTCCTAAAGACCTAACTCAAAAAGAAATAGAGATCACGTTTGGAATACTAACTTAGTTTCTCCTAATTGACCAAGGTTCTAAATGAGATTCTTCCTCACCCTTTCAGGGTTCGTCTGAATGACACTTCGTGGGGACTTTCTTAAATTTTGATTACTTTAGTTTAATGACATCTATAAATTTCTAAAAATCAATCACCCCAGTATTCCACAGAGTTCGCCGATGGCGAATATGATTTTAGGTCCGAAGCCTACCGACCAATTCACTTCACATTTTCTATATCCACGATCCACTCAAAACCGAAACGGCCCGCTTTGGTTGTGATTTGTAGTCTATTAGGATGTCTAATTTTATTATATATTGACGTTGGGATACTAAGCGACACTCGTTTATCGGACAAGTTCCAAAAGAACCCAGGATTTAAAAACCAACCCAATAGCCTTTAATAATGCGCTTTACCTTTGGAAGTTTGGCCTCCGAATCTGAGCTATGAGACATAAGACTTAATTCTCATCAAATAATTAGATGCGATAAACTATAACAATCCATTTATTGTAGCGCCCTTTCCATGCAACTTTTGTGAGACGAATCATCAGTTCTTCCTTTACTTAAGAGGCATCATTTTAAAAGTAAATGAAATAACTCACTTAATAAGTGGAATATTATTTTGATTTGAGTCGTAGTTATTTAAAATACCTTCGTCCCCAATGCCATCAACTGGTCTTGGTTAACTGAATCCACAAAAGAGGGTTTTAATCGCTCATGGCACAAAATAAATTTAAGTTAATCGTTTCGAATGTATCCGTTAACACTAATTTAGTGGTTACGCTAAATACCAGAACCACAAAAGAAGAAGCCTCTAAAGAAGTCGGAAGAATTCTAGACGCTGCAAGTGTTTTTGACGATTATGATTGGAAAATAGAAGGATGTGCAGACGGTGGCATTAACGAGTTTAACGACGACTTGCAAAAGGAAATCCTAGAACGTATTGGCGAAGAGGAAGAACCGGAAGACTGTCTTAACTGGGACGGGATGGCAAAAATTTACGAATTTGAGCTATACGATATTACCGTTAAAACAGACGTTGAAACCGCATTAAAATCGGAGTCCAAAGAAGACGCCATCACGGAAGTCAACGTTATGATAAATGAAAATAAACTATTTGACGGCTACGATTGGAATATCAAGGAATGCTCGGAAACCGGAATTAACAAGCTTGACGACAGTTTGAAAAAAGAAATTTTGGACCGCTTGGACGGAAATGTAGAATCTTGTATTGCAGAAGGCTCGTAAAAAAAGGCGTCGCCGAAAAATTGAAACGGCGTTGAAAGAATCGGCAAAATATCTGAACAAAAATTTTTTGGATTTATCGTTGGGAGTTGTAATAAGGTTGTCGCACTTCGACAGGCTCAGTGTGACATTTATTATACTTTCCCATTTTACTCTTTAGTTTAGTTCCTTTTTCAAGCAACCCATAAGGCGAGTGGAAAATCCCTAACGATTAAGATAAACCTGGCAATAACACTTTCAATTCTTTGGCTATCAATGCAATTGCTAAACTTCCCAAGATCAAACCCATAAATTGGGTCATGATTTTGATACCCGTCCTTCCGAGAAAATTGATGATATTATCGGCGACATTAAAAATAAGTCCTATGATCACTCCTATCAAAATAATTCCAAATATCATGAGGATTTTAGAGTTCCATGAATCGATGAGATCCGCCTGAATAACCACTAAACTAATCGCCGCCGGTCCCGCTAAAAGAGGAAACGCTAAGGGCATTATGGAACCGTCGTCGCCGGACTTCATATCCAGATCTTGCCTTGGTGGGAATGGGTTGTTTGATAGCATCGTCGCGGCGGTATAGACCAAAAAAATACCTCCAATTAATTTAAATGCGGGCATTTCAATTCCAAAAAAACCGAGTATGTATTTTCCGCACAGGAAAAAACCGACTAACAAGCTGATCACAGCTAAACAAGTTTTGAACCTAAACCGCTTAAGTTCTTCTTTAGATTTATCGGCTGCAAGCGAAAGGTACATAGGGATATTACCTATTGGGTCCATAATGGTGAATAGAATCACAAAAGCCTTTATCAACTCGTTAGAATCAAACAATGAAAAACCTTTCTACAAATAATAAAATTAACGACCTCTGGCCACTCCTAAATATTCTCTCTTAGAAATGCTTAGAGATAGATATAATATTGCTCTTGAATAACATTATTTCAATATATAAAGGAATGTGCCTTAAATGGTAGATCATTTTATATAAAAGACACCGACAGCAATAAAACTGAACTTAAAATTTCAATAAAGAACCAACCCAGCCAATAAATAGTTGGAAAATTTGATTTGAAAAGGTATCGTTTTATTAAATAATTGATAATATTTTTAAGGACATCTCTAATAATTCGTAATTTTAACTTTCGGCAACTCGCTCGCCCTATATTTAGAAGTGCGGCTCGCGGCTGATACCAGTTTTAGAGGCCCTCTTAACTCATATTGGATAGCTCCATGTCATCAGCGGAAGAATTTTATAAAAGCGGCGTCAAAAATATTTCAAATAGAAAATACGGGCAAGCGGCAAAAGATCTAGAAGAATGTATAAAATTAGACCCAGAAAACGCCGATGCACACCTCTGTATAGGAGTTACCTTTTGGAATTTGGGTTTTCCTAAAGAAGCAATCAAAGAGTATCAAGAGGCGATTCGATTAGATCCTCAAAGCGACAAAGCTCATTTTAATTTGGGAGTGGTTTTTCAACGCTTGAATAGAATCCAAGAAGCGATCATTGAATATCAGAAAGCTATAAAAATCAATCCAATAGAGCTTAACGCTCATTTTAACCTTGGGTCCGCCTATAGCCGTTTGGGAAAGTATGACGAAGAAATGAGCCAGTATAAAAAAATATTGGAAATAAACCCCACTTATCCCAACGCCAACTTTGGAATCGCCAATGTCTATAGAAAACTCCAACGTTACAAAGAAAGCAAAGACGAATACGAAAAAGCGCTCAAACTGAATCCCGAGCATGCCGACGCTCACTTCAACTTGGGGGTGGCGTACGAACTTTTAAACGACGGCAAAAACGCTATCGCCTGCATTACAATGGCCGAACAACTATATGAAAAACAGGGTAAAGAAAACCGAAGACGCGAAACTGTTGGCAAACTCTTTGAGCTTTACGAAAAATTTGGTTTCAAACCGGAAGATATAAATGGAATTTCTAATAATTAATTCAAAACTTTTAGCGATTAAAGTAATCTAAATAATCGAATATTAACCTGAGAAAATTAATAATATCATTCAACCTCCAATAATTGATAACGATCCAATTTTAAGATAAAATTAAAGTTCAAGAACTACCATAAAACCGCATACTTAAACCTTATAAGGCTAATTTTTCAGTATGTTAATAAGAATAGCCTGGATTCTTTTTGGATATTACAAATGTTGAATTTAATAAAAAAAATTACTTTGCTCTTAATAATTCTATTTCCAGTAACAGCTATTGCCGAAGACTTTGCTAGTGGCGATAAGTTTGATTTTAGAAAAACCAAATGGGGAATGACCAAGGAGCAAGTTTTAAAATCCGAAGAAATTTCCGTTCACGACTCCTCCGAAACAAATATTCTCTATCATACGGTCATTTCTCAAAAAGACGCGGAGATTGAATACAATTTTTCAAATGGGAAATTAACCCAAGCCTCCTACCACATCAACGAAGGTTATTACGATCCGGCCAAACATCACGACGATTTCGTAATGTTTGAAAAAATCTTAACTAAGAAATACGGAAAACCTTCATTTATTGAAAAAAAGGGCGTTGGCACCGAAAGCATCCGAAAATCTCTTTCTGATGGAGTCGCTATGTCCTTGGGTTACCTCATATTAACGACCAAATGGGATTTAAAAAAGACCACCATAGCGCATTTAGTTAAAAAATCGAAAACCAACGCAGGCACTGTACATTCAATGACATACATGGCCAAGTAAACCGGCTTACGGCAAAATCTATAAAAAGCTCAAAGCAAGTTTTCTAAATCCTTTTGAATTTAACGACATCTTATAGTCGTTAAACGAATTTATTTGGGAGAACTAACTTGAACGTTATACGAAGAGAAGAAACGCCAAATCCTGCGGCGGTAAAATTTATAATTGACGGCCCCGTCATAGCTTCTGGAACCATGTCTTTTTCAACAGGCGAGGACGAAGAAGAGGAATACCGGGGAGATAACCCCACAGCAATTGCTTTATTTAAAGTTGGCGCTTCAGAGGTCTTTTTCTATAAAGACTCTGTTTCTGTAACCATGTTTTCCGTAAAGGCTTGGGAGTTTTTTATGGAAGACGTGATAGAGGCCTTGGAAACTACTTTGGTTCCCCCCGGAACCGAACTCCCAAAAGAAGAAAAAAAGAAATCGTTTCTCGACGATTTTGATAAAGAAGGGTTTCCAGAGCTTCCCGAAAAAGAAAAGTTATCCGTTATAGAATCTTTAATGGATGAAATCATTCGCCCCGCTTTAGCTAATGACGGCGGCGGTTTGGAAGTCACAAAGTTTGAGTTCAATGAAGTGCAAATTAAATATCAAGGCGCTTGCGGCACCTGCCCCAGTTCGACAGGAGCTACCCATTCCGCAATCCAAAGAGCTCTAAAAAATTATCTCGACCCTCAACTATCGGTTGTTATCAAGCGAGCATAAACCTATTCCTATTTATAAGTGAAAAGGTTTCCCCCTGTTTTTTTAGTTTCATTTTTATCCGCTTCTCCAAAAAACTTTCCCTATCTTTCGCGTCGCTAACAATATAATATCCGAGTCTTCTTCTAGTTCACTTTTATATCTAAGCGGAAGGCTTAAAAAATGACTCGTCCGCCCCAATAATAGAATTAACTTTAACTTGAAAAAGACCCATTTAAAGCTTATATTCACAGTGTATCTCTAAATAAATACTCTCTGACTTTAGGTTTTTCCGACACAAATAAAACAGCGCTTATGAGAAAATTTCTGATTGGCCTTATATCGTTAATTTCATGCGTGGCAGTTTCTTCTCAAGGTTTCGCTCAAGACGACGCCGACGTTTTCGATTTGGACTTAACTCAACTTGCGTCCTTGAAAGTTGTTTCCGCATCCAGATACGAACAAAACATATACGACGCCCCGGCAAATATAACCGTTGTCACCCCTCAGCAAATTGAAAGACGAGGTTATAGAAATCTCATTGAAATTTTAGAAGATGTTCCAGGATTCGATTTTGCCACTTATGAAGACGGCGGCGGCGAATATCCCACACACAGTTTGAACCGTGGCATCGGCGGAGATAATGGCAACACCAAAATATTGTTCATGGTAGACAATATCATTCAAAATCATATTTCTTTTAACTGGTCGCTTGGGTGGCATAATCAAATGCCCCTCCATGATATAGAGAGAATTGAAATTATTCAGGGGCCTGGCTCGGCCTTATATGGGTCCAACGCTCTCTCCGGAATTATTCATATCATCACCAAAAAGAAAGAAGAGAAAGATAACGAAATTTACATCAAACCCTGGGTGGGCCAGCACAATACGAAAGTGATCGATCTTAGATACGGAGGTATTTTTAAGGACCTCCACTATTCGGCCACCCTCAGAAAATACGACACCGATGGCGACCAGGGCATTGGACGTCCAGACCCAGGCAGCTACTTTCAAAATAATTTTGAGCCTAATGTTCTCACAAAAAACTATAATTCGTCCGGCGTTTTCGAAACGAACGCGACCAACCCATCTGCGGGACGCGCTTTGGAAGACGGATTTAATAACTCCAAAGATAATTTAGGAATACGCGCAAACTTATTCTACTTCAATCCCGAAGAAGAAATAACCTCCGGAACAAAAGAGGCTGGCATTGGAATTTCTTATTGGGACAGGGAAGACGGTTTAGGAAGTTACGTCCCAGGTTTTGAATATTTTACAAGAGATCCCGAATTCCTGGTTCACCACCGGAACTATCATGTTTATGGGAAGCACGATTATCAGTTCACAAAAGATTTACAAGTAAAATCGTTAGTGTGGTACAGAGCAAATACTCAAGAACCAAATACTGGCTTCTCTTATACTTATAGGTTTGACGATCTAAAAAAATCTTATTACAGCTCCAGTTATCAAACCGGCGTTGAAGAACAAATACAATTTTCAATTAGCGAAGATTCGAATTTCCTATTTGGAGCCCGGTTCTTGAACAACGACAAAATGGATCAGCTCATTTCTTTAGGGCAAATTCAGTCGGGAGGTTCAAATACCACAAACTCGTCTTGGGAACGGGCAAATAACGGAGAAGGATTGTTCCTACCGGAAACCGAACCGGATATAAATGAAAAGGAATATGCTTTATACGGAGTATTTGACGGAAAGCTAAACGAGGTTGTGTCTTACTCAGTGGGAACAAGATTCGACTACAGCACCGATTACAATTCTACGGTAAACCCTCGAGCCGCTATCATCTTCAACCCACCCGTTGAGGATTGGAAAATTCCAGTCGATCAATGGAATATCAAGCTATTGTATGGAACGGCATTTAGGGCTCCGTCAATTTTTGAGACACGCGACGAGTTTCGCGGCAACACGGGTCTAGAGCCGGAAAAAATAGCCACTTATGAATTTGAAAATAACATTAAGGTCTTTTCTAATAACGAACGAGAATACTTTAACGACTTGCATCTGAAGTTTAACTTTTTCTTTTCAGAACTTAAAGATTTTATCAGTCTGGTTCCCGACGCAAGCCGAGCCGGTGGTGAACGTTACGATAACATCGGCAAAAGTTATATCAGAGGAATTTCCACACGGTTAGATCTTAATGTAATGAAAGACCTCCTCTTTTACTTCAATTATATTTATTTACAAGCAAAAGAAGAAGGCGCCGATTGGGCCGATATAGACCACACCGCAAAACATAAGATCAATACCGGCTTTAACTGGTTAACCTTGGACGAGCATCTCAATATCAACTTTCGCGTCAATTATGTTGGGAAGCGCAAAGTTCCCGTAACCAATGCATTTTTCAATAACCACGCGCCAGAATATTTCAAAGCAAATTTAGCTTTTACGGGTAAAAACCTTGTAAATGATCCCTTATGGAAAGTTGACGTTGAGCCACAATTAATTATAAAAAATCTGTTTGACGAAGATTTTGTAGGAGTTGGACGTCAGTCGGGTTCCAGCGACAGAAACGCTTTTGATCCAGATACTAATCCCAACCCAGCCGGATTTATTCCTCCTTATCATCCTCAACCCGGACGGACCTGGTTCTTCAATGTCAAGTTTACTTACTAAACAAAAAGAACCCAGGGACAGCAACTCTAATTTTCGGCAAAAAATGATTAAACTTAAAATCATTTTTGCCTTGTTCCTCTTCGTTTTTAGCGCCACCAACGCGTTTGGAGAAAGCAAGGGTTATACAGAATATAAAATCAAAGCGGGCTACATTTATAATTTTGCGCGTTTTATAAAATGGCCGCAAAGAAGCTTTGAAAGTAATCCCAATTACTTCCAAATATGCCTGCTAAAGGGATCCGCTTTTGAGAACCAATTCCAAAAAGTTGAAGGCAAAGTTATTAGCGGAAAAAAGCTAACGGTCAAACGACTCAGCTCTAAAGATAATCTTAAGCAGTGTCAGATCCTTTTTATCCCTTCTTCGGAAAAAAACAACATGAGCGCCATCATTGAATCTTTGGGAGATTCTCATGTATTAACAGTGGGAGACATAAGAGATTTCCACCTCTTTGGAGGAATGGTGAGCCTGATCAAAGTAGGAGATCGGATAAAACTTGAAATAAATCTCAACGCGACGAAAAGAAAAGAACTAAAAATAAACGCTAAACTTTTGGAAATTGCAACTATCGTAAACGGCGGTTAATCGATGAATCCAAAGTAAAATCATGAGTTTTCTTAGCGATTTAAAAATTAGAGGAAAACTAATATCCATTACCCTTGTTACAAGCGTAATAGGACTTCTAATAGCTGGAATGGGACTCATAATATACGATCAAAAAACGTCGCAACAATATATGGCGACGGAGCTATCCGTAATCGCTCAAATAATAGCCGACAGAAGCACCGCCGCCATGGCTTTCGAAGACCAAAACTCAGCCGCCGAAAACCTCGCCGCTTTAAAAGCCAGAAAATCTATTGTATCGGCGTGTATATATGATAGCTTGGGCGGATTATTTGCGACTTATACGAACAAAAAGCTGGACTCCCCCTGCCCCGCTAAGCCTTCAAAACAAGGTTCCAAATTCGACTCAGACTACCTACATATTTTTCAATCCATTCTTATTGAAAACGACCGGGTAGGAACCGTTTATATCCGTTCAGATTTACGCGATATTGAAGCCCGTCTCTACAATTTTGCCATCGCCGTATCTATCGTCATTATTTTAGCGGCGGTCATGGCGTTTCTTTTTTCTTCCGGTTTGCAAAAAATAATAACAAGACCGCTTTCAAAGCTTGTGACTGCAGCCAAAGGGGTATCGGAGAAGAAAGATTATTCCGTCAGGGTAGAAAAAGAAGGTAAAGACGAATTAGGGCTACTCGTTGACGCTTTTAATGAAATGCTCTCTACGACCGAAAAACAAAATACGGCCATACAGGAATCGAAAGACCTCCTGGAAGCCCGAGTAGAGGAACGGACAAAAGAACTACACATTGAAAGAGATAAAGCCGTGGAACAGACAAAGGAGTTGAATATTGCGCGAGAGAAGGCAGAAGAAGCCAATCAAGCTAAAAGCGATTTCTTGTCTAATATGAGCCACGAGATCCGCACTCCAATGAACGCCATCATCGGCATGAGCCATCTCGCATTGAGAACCGACTTGAACTCAAAGCAGCATAATTATGTAAGCAAAATACAAACTGCAGGCAATGCTCTACTTGTGCTGATAAACGATATTCTCGATTTTTCAAAGATCGAATCCGGCAAACTTGAGATGGAAACGATTGAGTTTAAGCTAGATCAGGTTTTCAACAGTTTGTCTACGATGATCCATGAAAAAGCTCATGAAAAAGGTTTAGAACTACTATTTAAATCTGACAAAACAGTTCCTCAAAATTTAATGGGAGATCCGCTACGTCTCGGACAAGTTTTAATCAACCTGGGCAACAACGCCGTCAAGTTTACCGAAAAAGGCGAAATCGTTGCATCGGTTTCCACTATTGAAAAAACTAACGACCAAATTGTTCTTCAATTTTCCATAAAAGATACGGGAATCGGATTATCTGAAGAACAAATAGCAAAACTGTTTAAATCATTCAGTCAAGCGGATAATAGTACAACTCGAAAGTTTGGCGGAACGGGATTGGGTCTAAGCATTTCCAAACGGTTGGTTGAATTGATGGGAGGCAAAATCTGGGTAGAAAGCGAACCGGGAAAAGGAAGTTCTTTCTTTTTCACTGCGACTTTTGGCCTCTCTAAAACGGAAGAACCAAAAGCCCTGAGGCCCTCATTGGATCTGAAAGATCTAAGAATCTTAGTTGTGGATGATAACGAAACCTCTCGACACATTCTACAAGATACGCTCGAATCTTTCTCATGCGACGCGACAATTGCCGCATCAGGCCCTGAGGGAATCGCAGAATTGGAAAAAGAGGATAATGGGAAACCTTATGATTTAGTTTTGATGGATTGGAAAATGCCAGAAATGGACGGTATCAAAGCATCGAGGCTTATAAAAGCCAACCCTCAGTTATCGAACATCCCTACAGTCATTATGGTTACGGCATATGGGCGCGAAGAAATCGGCAAAGAGGCTCAAAATGCGGGCTTAGACGGGTTTCTTATTAAACCCGTAACTCCCTCGGTTTTATTGGACACAATCATGTCTTTTTTTGGAAAAGAGACCTCTAAAAAAATTGAAAATGATTTGGATCAAGATAAGGAAAGTTCGCCGTTAGCGATTCGAGGAGCAAAAATTCTTCTGGTTGAAGACAATAAGATCAATCAGGAAATTGCCAATGAAATTTTATCGAGAGCCGGATTGCTCGTAACCATAGCCAACAACGGAAAGGAAGCCGTAGAAAAAGTTAAAGAATCTAAATACGATCTCGTTCTCATGGATCTTCAAATGCCAGAAATGAATGGAATTGAAGCCACAAAAATCATTAAAAGCGACCCTAGCTTAAAAGATTTACCCGTTCTAGCAATGACGGCCAATGTGATGAAACATGATGTAAAAAAATGTATGGAAGCGGGAATGCACGGACATATTGCTAAACCAATAAATACAAAACACCTATTTGAAATGCTTGGGAAATGGATTGACCGCCGCGAAGAAGGTATATCTATCGCCGTCCCCATTGATTCGTCAATAGAAATAAATATGGATGATGTAGAGATACCTAACTTTCCCGAAATCAACGCTAAAAAAAGTTTGGAAATGATAGGCGGAAATAAAAAATTATACCGGAAACTCTTAGTTCAATTTCATGATTTATGCTTGAACTCTATGCAAGAAATTGAGACGGCTCTTAAAAAGGACGACATGAAAACAATTGGAAGAATCATGCATACACTTAAGGGAGCTTCAGGGTCTATTGGCGCAACCAATCTGGCATCGGTATCCGAAAAGATTGAATCCCAAATTTTAGAAAAAGACGGCAATGTAGTTGATATTAACCTGGATGAATTCTCCGAATCCTTTGGTAAAGTAATTAGTTCATTAAGTCAATTAAATACACCAGACTCCAAAAAAGGTTACTCGCCAGAAACAAACCGACCCGTAACGGATCAAAAAGTATTATTGGATTCTTTGAAAGATTTGGAGCCTCTTTTAAAGACCCGTAAACCAAAAAAATGCGCTCAAGCGTTAGAAAACGTTTTGCGCCTTTCATGGCCGCAAAACCTTGTTGCTGAAATAAATGAATTGGACCAGGCTGTTAATAATTATAAATTCAAAAAAGCCATCACAACTCTAGAGTTGTTGTTAAATAAACTTAATTGTGGGGAAAATTATGAACGAGTCGCCGAAATTTAATATTCTTTTGGTGGATGATACCGAAAGTAATATTTCTATCTTGATGCATGCCCTTGACGAAGACTATGAATTGAGCGTCGCCGAAGATGGAGAAAGCGCTCTTGAAGCTGTAGAAGCCGAAACCCCCGATTTGATTCTTTTGGATATCATGATGCCGGATATGGACGGTTATGAAGTCTGCACACGCCTAAAACAAGATCCAAAAACAAGAGAAATACCTATCATTTTTCTCACTGCCATGACCGATGTGGATAGCAAAACTAAATGCTTCGAAATAGGCGCAGTCGACTACATCACCAAACCTTTCGAGATAATGGAAGTAAAAGCAAGAGTCAAAACTCACCTTTCGTTAATGGATGCAAAAAAACAGCTCATATATCAAAACGAAATCCTTGATAGAAAAGTTATGGAAAGAACCCAGGAGCTTTCCCTAACTCAAGATGCCAGCATTTTCAGCTTAGGGACGTTGGCGGAGTATAGAGACCCTGAAACAGGCGGCCATATTCGACGCACCCAAAGCTACGTCAAACTTCTTGCGGAGAATTTAAAAAAGCATCCTAAATTTAGTAATTTTTTAACAGAGGCCACTATTGAACTGCTGTATAAATCCGCTCCTCTTCACGACATTGGAAAAGTCGGCGTCCCCGATAGTATTCTGCTCAAACCAGGACCGCTCACGGACGAAGAATTCAAAGAAATGAAGAAACATACTGTTTATGGCAGAAATACTATTATGGAGACAGAACGAATTTTAAAAACCAATTCGTCCTTCATGCGGTTTGCAAGAGAAATTGCCTTCTCTCATCAGGAGAAATGGGACGGCTCGGGGTATCCCCAAGGATCTAAAGGCGAAGATATTCCTTTATCGGGAAGGCTTATGGCTCTAGCGGACGTTTATGATGCCCTCATTAGCAAACGCGTATACAAAGACGCATTTTCCCATGAAACAGCCACAAAAATTATATTGGAAGGTAAAGGCAAACATTTTGATCCCGATCTGGTAGACGCTTTCAATAAAATTAGCGACGACTTTGCGGAAACCGCAAACAAAAATAGGGATCTTTAAGTAAAAACAATTTCATACTACACCTTTTCCGATCTTATTTAAAATCAGCAGTATATGTATCGGGATTTTATTTAAAAAAGTAACGTGTGGAAAAAATGAAAAGCATCCATCCAGGATTCTCTATTTTTATTCTAATAGTCGTTTTTCTTATGCCAGACCATTTCTCATTAGCGGGAACTCTGGATCTGACGGAAAAAGAAAAGGCTTTTCTAAAGGCACATCCCACTATTCGTGTTGGTATGGATTCTGATTTTGAACCCTTTGAGTTTCGAGATAAACAGGGGCGCTATTCAGGTATTTCCGTAGACCACATGAGGATAATAGAAAAAAAACTGGGCGTCCATTTCGAAATTCCCCAACTCAGTTGGGAGGAAATTATGCGCCAGGCAAAAATGGGAAACATAGATATCGTATCTTCTGTCGCCCCAAACGAAAACCGCCGTCAGTTTCTGAATTTCACCCAAGTCTATTTGCAATATCCGATGATTCTTTTAACCAAAGAGAACTATCGAAAAGTTACCGGCCTAAAAGATTTTTCAGGAAAACGCATTGCAGTAGTTAAAAGCTATGCCCCAGAAAATTTTGTGCGAGTTAACTATCCTGAAATTGAATTAATTCTCGTGAATAGCATCGAGGAGGGTATAGCCCTGGTAATGACTAATAAGACAACCGCCTTTATCAATGATCTGGCCACCACATCATACGCTATCAAAAAAAACGCCTTTACGGGTCTCAAGATTGCTTCAAACGTCGAAGACTTTGACGCCGAGGGCCTGACGATCGGAGTTCGTAAGGATTGGCCTGTAATGCTTTCAATTATGACCAAAGCTCTGCATTCCATTACCGTAAAAGAACGCGTAGAAATTCGAAATCGTTGGCTTGGCGATAATCCGAATAAGGAAGAAGACCTTCTATTCAATAAACCCACTATTATTATTTTAACAACACTTACCGTAGTGGTTTTATTTTTAAGTACGTTTTATCGATTTCTCTTCTTACGCCAGAATAAAGACTCCTCATTTCAATTTGGCTCAAAGCGTTTTCGTTTCATCAGTATTGCCGGCCTGAGTATTCTGATTTCTATAACCGCTCTCTTGGCCTGGATTGTTTTAGAATATAACCAACGCAAAATCCTTGAAAATGTCGGTCACTCGCTTCAAACCGTTCTTAGCACAAGTAACGAAAGTCTCAGCATATGGGTAGCGGACAAAAAAGCATATATGAATCAACTGGCCCATAATATTGAGTTACGCGCTATTGCCAAAAAGCTCCTACAAATTCCAATTGAAAAAGAAACGCTTATAAACTCGCGGGCAATGGCCGAAGCAAGAGAATTTTTCCGGAAGAACCAAAGTTATTTTGGTAAAACCGGCTTTTTCATTGTCAATCGAGACTTTGTCAATATCGGTTCCATGCGAAATCAAAATGTTGGAATCTCAAATTTAATTGCAAATTTTCGACCCAGTTTAATCCAACGCGCCTTTAATGGCGAGACCGTTTTCATTCCTCCTATGCTTTCGGACGTACCCATTAACGAAAGCGATAAAAAAAGCTCTCATCTGCCGCCAACTATGTTTATTGCATCGCCCATAAGGGATAGCGACGAAAAAGTCATTGCCGTGGTAACTCAGCGATTACAACCTGAAAAAGACTTTTCTTACGTTACCCAACTTGGCCGCATCGGCAAAAGTGGAGAAACTTACGCTTTTGATATGCAAGGAAGGTTACTTTCAGAAAGCCGCTTTGACGACCACTTGCGCCAGATTGGACTCGTCAAAAAAGGACAGAAAGGAATTCTTTCAATAGAAATTCGCGACCCAGGCGGCAATATGGTTGAAGGCTTTAGACCCACAATATCTCGAGATCGGCAACCTTTAACAAAAATGGCCGCAAGCGCCATAAAGGGAGAGTCGAAGATAGATATTACAGGCTACAGAGATTATCGAGGAGTGCCCGTCTATGGGGCCTGGCTATGGTCTGAACAACTGGATTTAGGAATCACAACGGAGATCGATGTTGCAGAAGCTTTGGAGACCTACAAATCGCTTCGCTGGACGGTTCTAGGAGTGTTAAGCCTCACTCTTTTTTTTACAGTAGGGGCGATTCTTTTTACCCTGACCCTTGGAGAACGCGCCAACCTTACGCTTCGTAGATCGCGCGATGAGATGGAAAGTCTCGTTGAAGAACGCACAAAAAAATTGAGCGGTAGCGAAGAAAGAATTCGTTCAATTATAGAAACCACCCTCGACGCAATTATCACCATCGATGAAAAAGGAATTATCCAATCTTACAATCCAGCGGCAGAAAAACTTTTCGACTATCAGGCAGACGAAGTGATTGGAAAAAATATTTCCATCCTGATGCCCGAACCCTACGCCACTGAGCATGACTCATATATTGAAACTTACCTAACAACCGGGGTCGCCAAAATAATTGGACTAACCCGGGAAGTTGTTGGATTGCGAAAAGATCTTAGCGTTTTTCCAGCCGAACTTTCGGTAACCGTGGGAATTCAAGAAGACCGGAAAATTTTCAGCGGAATTATCAGAGATATAACTGAGCGGAAAAATTGGGAAGACTTCCTTAAAGAAAAAGAAAAAAAATCCCGACTAGTAAATGAGATCTTTGCCATAGCCAATTCGTCGAATACTCTTGATGAAATTTTTTTAAACACAATTGAACAAGTTGCTTCTTATAAAGAGTGGCCCGTGGGTCACGTATACCTTACGGTTGAAGAAAACGATAATATAATCCTCAAACCTTCGTCTTACTGGTATTTAAAATCTCCTGAAAGCTTTAAAGAATTTAAAGAAGTTACAGAAAAAAACTCCTTTCAAATAAACCATGGATTACCCGGTCGAGTCTTGAAAAGCAAAGCTCCCGCCTGGATTGACGATATTTATCTAGACGACAATTTTCCTAGAGCAAAGGCATGTAACAATTTAAATTTAAAAAGCGGTTTTGCTTTTCCGGTTTTAGTGAAAGACAAAGTTTATGCGGTTATGGAATTTTATTCGCCAATCAAGGGACACCCTGATTCCGACTTTTTAGACATTATGTTTCAAATTGGCTTTCATACTGGCGTTGTCATTGAGAGAAAAGAAACAGAAAAAGAACTAAGGGCATCGCAACGGGAAGCCAACGCGGCTAACGAAGCTAAAGGGCAGTTTCTTGCAAACATGAGTCATGAGATCCGCACCCCAATGAACGCTATCATCGGAATGAGTCACCTAGCGCTGCAAACTAATCTAGATTCAACGCAAAAAAACTATGTAGGAAAAATACAATCCGCAGGCAAGGCATTGCTTGGATTGATAAACGATATCCTCGATTTTTCAAAGGTCGAATCCGGCAAACTCGAAATGGAATCCATTGAGTTCCAGTTAGATCAAGTTTTCTACAACTTGTCCACAATGATCCACGAAAAAGTTCATGAGAAAGGATTGGAGCTCCTCTTTAAAACTGACAAAACGATCCCACAAAGTTTAACAGGGGACCCACTGCGCTTGGGACAGATTTTAATCAATCTAGGCAACAACGCCGTCAAGTTTACCGAAAAAGGCGAGATCATTGCATCTGTTTCCACTATTGAAAAAACAACCGACCAAATTGTTCTTCAGTTTTCCGTAGAAGACACGGGAATTGGATTATCTGAGAAACAGATAGGTAAACTTTTTAAATCTTTCAGTCAGGCAGATAACAGCACAACTCGAAAATTTGGCGGAACGGGATTAGGTTTGAGCATTTCGAAACGATTGGTTGAGTTGATGGGAGGAAAAATCTGGGTAGAAAGCAAACCGGGAAAAGGAAGCGCATTCATTTTCACTGCGACTTTTGGCCTCTCTAAGACCAAAGAACAAAAAACGCTAACGCCCTCAATGGACCTTGCCAATTTAAGAATATTGGTTGTTGATGACAATGAAAGCTCCCGCCAAATTCTACAAGATACGCTCGAATCTTTCTCCTGCGACGTGACAATTGCCGCATCAGGCCCTGAGGGAATCGCAGAATTGGAAAAAGAGGATAATGGGAAACCCTATGATTTAGTTTTGATGGATTGGAAAATGCCCGATATGGACGGTATCAAAGCGTCTAAACTCATTAAAGCTAATAACCAATTTTCAAAAATTCCCACAATCATAATGGTAACTGCCTATGGACGCGAGGAAATTAGTAAAGAGGCTAAGAATGCCGGCTTAGACGGGTTTCTTATTAAGCCAGTAACTCCTTCGATATTATTGGATACCATCATGGCTTTTTTTGGAAAAGGGGCCTCTAAAAAAATTGAAACTGATTTTGATCAGGATAAGGAAAGTCAGCCGTTAGCGATTCGAGGAGCAAAAATACTTCTAGTAGAAGACAATAAGATCAATCAGGAAATTGCCAATGAAATATTGTCGAGAGCTGGATTACTCGTAACCATCGCCAACAACGGAAAGGAAGCCGTTTTAAAAGTAAAAGAATCTAAATTCGATCTCGTTCTCATGGATCTTCAAATGCCAGAAATGAATGGCTTTGAGGCGACAAAAATCATTAAAAACGATCCGAGCATTGAAAATTTGCCTATTTTAGCAATGACTGCCAATGCGATGAAACACGATATAGAAAATTGCATGGATGCTGGGATGCAAGGTCATATCGCTAAACCAATCGACACGGAACATTTGTTTAAAATGCTTGCGAAATGGATTGAACCCCGCGAAGAAATAATACCTATCCCCGTCCCCATCGATTCATCCAAAGAAATGAATATGGATGAGGTAGAAATACCTAACTTCCCCGAAATTAACGTTCAAAAAAGTTTGAAAATGATAGGCGGAGATAAAAAATTATACCGGAAACTCTTATTTCAATTTCAAGATTTTTGCTTAAACTCCATGCAAGAAATTGATACCGCTCTGGAAAATGGAGACATGAAAACAATTGGTAGAGTCATGCATTCCATCAAGGGCGCCTCAGGTTCTATTGGCGCAACCAATCTGGAATCTGCCTCCGAAAAAATTGAGTCCCAGGTTTTGGAAATGGGAAATGGCGGATTGGATCTTAACCTTGAGGAGTTTAACGAATGTCTTGGTAAGGTCATCAGTTCATTGAGTCAATTAAATCCCCTGAATTCTAAACCATCGAAAATGGAACAACCTGTAACAGACTCAAAAACTCTATTGAGTTCACTGGAGGATCTTGAACCTCTTTTAAAAACGCGTAAACCTAAAAAATGCATTCAAGCATTAGAAAATGTCTTGCGCCTTTCATGGCCGCCAGACCTTCTAGGAGAAATTAAAGAATTGGAGCAAGCGGTCAATAAATATAAATTCAAACAGGCAATCACGATCCTAGAGTCATTGTTAAGCAAGGGGTGAAAAACTAGCGGTCAAATGATTATATTCCGAGACTATCTTGAGCGGCGTCAGATACGCTTTATCTCCTCTTCAATAAAAGAGGCCATATAACATTTGAAATGTTTCCAATATACTCGTTGCGATGTACAATTAAACGCTAAACTTTTAGCGATAGAAATTATCGTTGATGGGGACTAGTCGACGAATTTAATGCGGCAATCAATGAATCCAAAGCAATATCATGAGTTTTCTTAACGAATTAAAAATTAAAGGCAAGCTAATTTCTATTACCCTGCTTACAAGCGTAATAGGACTCTTAGTTGCGGGCATAGCGCTCATCGGTTACGATCAAAAAACGACACAGCAATATATGAAAACCGAATTATCGGTAATCGCCAAAATAATTGCGGACAGAAGCACCGCGGCAATGGCCTTTGAGGATAAAAACCTCGCAAGCGAAAACCTCGCCGCATTAAAAGCCAGAGCCTCAATTATTTCGGCTTGTATCTATGATAATACGGGCGCGCTATTCGCAACATATACCAATGGCAAGTCAGACTCGCCCTGCCCCGCAAAACCCTCTGACCAAAGCTCAAAATTCAACAAAGATTCCTTTCATCTTTTTCAACCTATTATTATAGAAAACGATCGAGTGGGAACGGTATACATCCGTTCCGATTTGCGCGATATCGACACGCGTTTATACAACTTTGCAATAGCGGTGTCCATCGTCATTATATTAGCGGCGATCATGGCGTTTCTTTTTTCTTCCGTCTTGCAAAAGATAATAACCAGTCCGCTTTCCAAGCTGGTAACTGCCGCTAAAGGAGTTTCGGAAAAAAAGGATTATTCCGTCAGAGTCGAAAAAGAAAGTTCCGATGAATTGGGGCTTTTGGTCGACGCATTTAATGAAATGCTCTCTACCACAGAAAAACAAAACTTCGCTATTCAAGAATCAAAAGATCAACTTGAAATCCGTGTAGAAGAACGAACAAAGGAATTACATATCGCAAGAGACAAAGCGGAAGAAGCTAATAAAGCTAAAAGTTCCTTCCTCGCCAACATGAGCCATGAAATCCGTACTCCAATGAACGCTATCATCGGATTTGCCGATTTATTACAACGTGAAACAGGAATGACGGAACGCCAACTCTTATATTCTAAATTCATAAAAGAAAGCGGCGACCATTTGACAAGCCTGGTAAACGATATTTTAGATATCGCCAAAATTGAAGCCGGTCAAATGAAATTAAAATTACTGGATTTTCCTCTGCAAGGTTTAGTCGACGAACTTTCAACAATGTTCCAATTAAGATGCGCTGAAAAAAAGCTTAAATGGAAAGTAGACTATTCTCACGAAAGCGGTTTAGTCAAAGGCGACGAAATTAAATTAAGACAGGTTTTAATCAACCTTTTAGGTAATGCCATTAAGTTTACGGATCATGGGGAAATTACTTTCAAAATAACCCCAGTAGAACCCGATCGCTATAGATTTGACGTAATCGATACAGGTCCGGGAATTCCCCTGGAATCGCAAAAAAAGATATTTGAACATTTTGAACAAGATAAAGAAGGGATCGACAAAGGCGGCACTGGGTTGGGATTGGCCATTTCTAAAAAATTTATCGATACCATGGGCGGCAAATTAGAACTAGAATCCACCTTTGGCGAGGGAACCCGATTTTTTTTCACTCTCAATCTTCCAACCATCAAGTCCGATTCAACATCGCCCGCCAAAATAAACAAAGTCAGAGCGGTTTCCTCACTGGCTTCGAAAGTAAAAGCTTTAGTGGTAGACGATAATCTAGCTAACCGCGTTTTGCTATCCAACATCCTCTTAGAAATTGGTATAAAAACTATAGAAGCGGAAAATGGCAAACAGGGGATCGAACTCATTCGTAAACATAATACCAATCTAGTTTTTATGGATATACAAATGCCAATTATGGACGGCATAGAAGCTATTCGGCAGTTAAAAAAAGATAACCAATTGGAGAACTTAAAAATAATTGCCGTTTCGGCGGCGGCATTCGTTCACCAACAAGAAAAATATCTAGCGGAAGGTTTTCATTATATAATTACCAAACCTTTTGACTCTGAAGTAATATATAATTGCCTTGAAACCTTATACGACATACCTTTAGAATAAAGTGAATTAAAGTCTAACGAAGGAATATAAATGGATACATCGATAACTGTTCTAGTCGTTGAAGACGACTTAAAAATGGCCGTATTAATAGAAGGATATTTAAAAACCATGGGGTTTTCTAAAATCGAGACTGCCGATACTGGGGAAAAAGCTTTAGGCGTTTTACAATCGCAAAAAATAGGCTTGGTGATTTCCGATTTATCAATGCCTGGTATCTCCGGCCTGGATCTTTTAAAAAAGACCCGAGAGGAATTGGACCTAAAGATTCTCCCATTCATTATGCTTACAGGTTCGGATAAAGACGACGATATAAGAGACGCCACCGTAGCCGGAGTTACCGCCTATTTTCTCAAACCGTTAAAGTTTGACGCTTTTAAGAATAGAATCGAAGCTTTATTTAAATGTATGGATTAATGAGTTCAAATATGTCCCTCCTCTAAGTCGTTCAAGTCTACATAAGTAACAACATCCGTTCTACCGGGTCCGAATTGATTGCGTTGTTCTTCAAACCATTGCATATCCTCTGGAGCCGGTTTCCTATCCAATATCTTTTTTCGCAATAATCCCTTTTCCTCTTCCGTGCGCCACCGATTGATTTTTTGCGCAAAATTGGAGATTTCTAAATCGTCATTGCCTTCCGCACGATTCGCAAAACTTTCGGCGTCGATTTCCATATAATTAAGAACCAGCCGATCCAAAGGACACGGATATATGTATTCTCCTAATGTTTCGTTTTTATACGCTCTTGCTTTATCCGTCATACGCGGTAGATGAACAATTCCCGCAAAGCTTTTTCTAGAGCTTCTGGGAACTTCAACATCCAAGTCTAATGATTTTATCCCTTCCAGCGTTTTCATTTTTATCTCCTTATTAATTTTATTTGTAACGTCTATCTTCTTCTTTTATAGGAACGTCGTTTGCGCTCATATCGCGCCTACGCATCAATCCGTCTTCGTTAAACTCCCAATGCTCGTTACCATGAGTCCGATACCATTGCTTTTCAGTATCGTTGTGCCATTCATATTCAAAACGAACCGATATACGGTTGTCTGTATAAGCCCAAAGTTCCTTCATTAATTTATAGTCCGTTTCCTTACGCCATTTTCTGCTCAAAAATTCTTTAATCGCCTCTCGCCCTTGAAAAAACTCTCCGCGATTGCGCCACTCAGAATCCTCGCTATAAGCGCGCGCCACAATTTCAGGATCGCAAGTGTTCCAGGCATTTTCCGCCGCTTGAACTTTTGCTTTAGCGGTTTCGTAAGTAAACGGAGGCTTGATGTCAGTCGGCTTCGCCAATGTTTGAGTTTGATTCGACATGGTCTATCCCTCTCAAGTAAAATGTGTTTAATTGTAGAATGGCGAATTCATTTGTCGACTCGCCGCTTCGACTTGACTGGCATCAAAAACGCGTGTGTAAAAAGCTGCATCCAATTTGGCAGCCTCCGTCGGAAAGTAACCCTGCGCAAAAGAATTTGCATTTTCGACCGTATCAAAAGCATAGAGTCCTCCAACCGAATTCGTGTTAAGTCCGCTAAGCCAGGTTTTTGCCATAAATCCCGGTTGCGCTTTAAGCGTTGGGTTGAGCTCGCGCCATGGCGCTTGATCAAAAGGAACGCTAATTTGTACTTCGGTGTAGACATACGCTCCCGGCTTATCTTCCAGCTTTGCTCCATAGTGAGCCGAGTTCATATCGCGGCTCGCTTCTTCGGTGACGGTAGCGTCGAAAACCCGCGTGGTTTGCGACACGCCGTAGTTTCTGGCTTCGCGCGGGAAATACCCCGTGACAAATTTCTTCGCATTTTCAACGCTATCAAACGCATAAATTCCTCCTAATGAATTATTCCCTACACCCGAGAGCCATGTCTTGCTTTGGAGACCCGGTTGTTGTAGCAAGGTCGGGTTGAGTTCGCGCCACGGCGCGTTTTCAAACGGTACTGAGTTTTGTAATTCTGTATAAACAAATGCCTGCGTTTTCATGACCTTCTCCTTTGTGGTTAATTCTGCCGATGGGCGGTAATGTCGTTTTTTTATAGAGCTTCAATTAACTCTGGACTTAATTCGGAAACCTTTAATTGAATTTCTTCCTTTGTGTATCTGGGAGTAATGTGTTTTGGGCAATTCCAATCGAAAGCGTGAACTTTTAAAACAAAAATTCTTTCAACAGGCGCCTGATAATCGGGAACTTGAACCTTTTCCATTAATTCCGGATGGTCTCCAGCATGCAATACGTCCACCTCTGCCCAAATTTTTAATCGTTGTTGATTGGCGTAATCCATCATGAACAAAACCGTCTTTTTAGTAGCGTTAAAATTACCGGCGCTGATGTATTGTCCGTTACCTTTAAAGTCCGCAAAAGCTAACGTGTTCTCGTCAATAATTTTCAAGAATCCTTTAGGGCCGCCGCGAAACTGCATATAAGGCCAGCCGTTTTCGCCTACGGAAGACAAATAAAAATCCTCTCTATTTTTTATATAAGCTTTTTCCTGCCAGGTAAGCTTGTTGCGAAAGTCGTTCTTCTCCTCCATCTTCTGATAAGGAGCGCGAGTCCCGTATTTTTCCTGCTCCTCTTTAACGCTATCCGTAAACGCAAATTCCATAAAATGCTTTGCCATGATTTTTCTCCTTTTCCCTTAAATTGAATCCAGTCGGTCCCCCAATTTAATGGGGGACTAAATAACATTAAAAAGTAAGAACGTTGTATCCCTGATCCTGAAGAGCGCTAAGGCTTGGAAGACCGGTTGTTGAGGGAACGGAGTTATCTTTGATCAAGTCATACCCGGTTGTGTCAGCGCCAAAAACATCGGCGCACGCGCAAGAAATTCCTTGAATCTTATCCGACACAGCTTCAAATAAATCGTGCGCGGGATGATCTTCCGCTTGCAGAACTTCTGGCCATCGCGTTCCAGTGCCTTGAAAAAGAATAGAAACTTCTTTACCTGCGTTTTTATAATCGTAGGCAGTGGCCAAAGCGTTAAACACGCGTCCTAAAGATTCTTCCGATCCGTTTTTTGGGTCTGACATAATGATGATTGAGGTTTTCATTTGAAGCGTTCTCCTTGTTTAAAATTTTGTTTTTGGTTTAAGTTTTTTGTTTCAGTTTTTGTTTAGTCTCAATCCCCTATAGAGCATGTTCCGTGCCAAACAAAAAATAAACGCATAAACGACTATTTTTAAAGGTATTAACCGCATTCACTTAAAGTTTAATAATTAATGAAATTTCGTTATTTACTAAATTTCGTGATATAATTTTACATTATTAACGATTTTTCGTTAATATAAGTTCAACACAAAAGAGTCTAAGTATTAAAAAGAGGAATTAATTTTTCTATTCGAAGCGAGATCTTTCGCCAAACTTAAAAGTTTGCCTCAAGATGAAACGCCGAGAGGACACCTTTAAGCAAAGTGAGTTTGAGGTTGACGATTTATGCATAAACCCAACAATGTGAATTTTTCAATATAGAAAACACTCATGAAAAACAAAACCGAAACGACAACGTCTCTTCAAGAACTAAAAGACGTCTATTACCGAAACAAATTAATTTTGGAATCGGCGGGCGAAGGAATTTATGGGTTGGACGAAAAAGGCAGAACCTCATTCGTCAATCCCGCTGTAGAACGAATGACGGGGTTCGCTTCAAAAGAGGTCATTGGGAAATGCCAACACAAGCTCATGCATCATACAAGGCCCGACGGGTCGCCCTATCCTCGCGAGGAATGCCATATTTATGCGGCATTTAGAAAAGGAAAAACGTTTCACGCTACCGACGAAGTGTTTTGGAGAAAAGACGGAACTTCTTTTCCCGTTGAATATGTAAGCACGCCCATTTGGGAAAATATGAAAATAAAAGGCGCGGTAGTTATTTTCAAAGACATAACGGAACGTAAACAAGCCGAAGAAGAAATTCAAAATTTACGGCAACGGCTGGAATTGGAAAACGCCTATTTGCGCGAGGAGTTTCGCGAAGCGACGGCTTATGGCGACATCATAGGAAACAGTCCAGCGCTGGCGCATATTATCAGCCAAATTGAAATGGTCGCCCCTACCGAAGCCAATGTATTAATCACCGGCGAATCTGGAACGGGTAAAGAACTGGTAGCGCGCGAGATTCATAATCACAGTCCGCGAAAAGAAAAACCTATCATCAAAGTGAACTGCGCATCGATCCCTCGAGAGCTTTACGAAAGCGAATTTTTTGGACACGTTAAAGGAAGTTTTACGGGAGCGGTAAGAGATCGTGCCGGACGCTTTGAACTCGCCGATGGCGGAACGATTTTCTTAGACGAAGTGGGAGAAATCCCTCTCGACCTGCAAAGTAAATTGTTGCGAGTATTACAAGAAGGAACCTACGAGCGTATCGGCGATGAAAAAACGCGAACCACCAACGTGAGAATCGTCGCGGCAACCAATCGGGATCTTAAAAGTTTTATTGAGGAAGGCAAATTTAGAGAAGATCTTTATTATCGTTTAAATGTATTCCCTATTGAGGTTCCGCCTCTAAGAAAAAGAACCGAAGACATTCCATTATTAGCGGAACGATTTCTTGAATTGTCGTCGATGCGAATGAACCGACCTTCCGCCAAACTGACCAAAGCAAACATGGCGCAATTACAGAACTACTCCTGGCCAGGGAATATACGCGAATTACAAAACGTAATAGAAAGATCGGCCATACTCTCCGGATCGAGCAAACTCCGTTTTGATCTCCCCACTGCGGAATTGAAAGGAATTTCTAAAAAATCCCGAGTCGCCGAAGAAGATAATCAGATAAAACGCGAAGTGATCACCGACACAGAAATGAAAAGAAGGGAAAAAGAAAATATCATCCTGGCATTAGAAACCTGTGCCTGGAAAGTTTCAGGAGAAGGAGGAGCCGCCGAATTATTAGAAATGATCCCCACCACCCTCGCTTCTAAAATCAAAAAATTAAAAATTAAAAAACCAAAAACGGATTAGTCGCAGAAAAACTCAGAAGGGTTTGGGGTCCTTCACCCCTTCGGCAAGCTCAGGGCAGGCTCGGCAAAGGTAATCGCTTCAATGCGATAGCACAATTCGATAACGCGTTTCTCCGGATTCTAACCGTGCCATGGCCTCGTTGACCTGATCGAACTTGAAATTTTCAACGATCGGCTTAATTTCGTGACGTCCCGTAAACTCCAGCATCCGCGAAATAACGGCGGGACTACCCACAGGACTTCCTGAAATCGATCTCTGACCAAACAAAAGTGGAAACACCGGGATTGAAAGCGGCTCCAGCGTGGCGCCAACAAAATGCAAACGGCCCTTGGGTCGCAACGTATTGATATACGAATTCCAATCGAGCGTCACGTTGACGGTAGATATAATAAGATCGAACTTTCCTTGCGCAGCTTCCAACTCTTTCGGTTCGCGCGAATTGATAATGTTATGCGCTCCCATGCCTTTTATCTCGTCGGCTTTCTTAGGATTTGACGAAAAAGCGGTTACCTCGCAACCCCAATACTTTAAAAACATCAAGGCCATGTGTCCCAAACCGCCAATTCCTATAACGCCAACCCGGTCGGTCGGTTTGATATCAAACTGAACTAATGGATTGAACACGGTAATTCCGCCGCAAAACAAAGGGCCTGCCGAAACCACGTCTACGTTTTCGAGCATTGGAATAGCCCATATAGCTTTTACTTTTACTTTTTCCGCAAACCCTCCATGCCTACCAACAATGGTGCCCTCTGCCGTTGCGCATAGGTTATGGTCGCCGGTAATACAACACTCGCAACTCATACAAGATCCGGAGTTCCAACCCACTCCAACACGCTGCCCCACAGACCTATCTGTAACCTGATCGCCAACAGCTTCGACGACTCCTACAATTTCATGACCGGGAACAAAAGGATACTGAGTCAATCCCCAATCGTTGTTGAGCATGCTCAAATCGCTATGGCAAATACCGCAATGTTCGACTTTTATCAGCGCTTCCTCCGGCCCAAGTGGCCCCGATTCGTATTCAAAAGGTTCCAATTTGCCTTTCGGCTCTTTTGCCGCGTACGCTTTAACTTTCATTTAGCGATTATCTCCCGAGCTTTTAATTTTTACTTCGCTTGAATAAATAGCGGTTTCATTTGTTGCCTAGCGACAACAATTTTTCCTGAATTTGTTCTGGGGACAGTATAAACTGGATCTTAGTGAGCGCCATAGCCTCTTTAGGCATTCCAAATACGGTGCAAGTCCCCTCTTTTTGCGCAATGGTTCCTCCGCCCTCTTTTGCAATTTCAGCCATACCTTGAGCCCCATCGCTACCAATACCCGTCAAGATAACTCCCATACAAGATTCCCCATAATGCTTTGCCATGGATAAAAACAAAGTATTAACGGAAGGACAATTCAAATGCTCCTTTTGTTCGGGATGATGGCTAAACCTGCCTTTTGAGTCGATCTCTAACTGATGTTTCTTTTTAGGAAAATAAATATTCCCTGGGACAGGCGTTCCCCTATCTTCCGCAATACATACATTGAGTTCGCATTGCGTATCGAGCCATTTAACAAAATTCTCTAAAAACTCGGCGCCTATATGCTGAGCGCAAACAATGGGTATTGGATATTTTTCAGGTAATTTAGAAAAAATAGTTTCTAAAACATTCGGTCCGCCTGTTGAGGAACCCACCGCTAAAACCCTTATTCCATTTCTTCGTTCTACTGGAACAGTTTGCAAAGGTTTTTTATTTAATGCAGGCTCTACCTTTCTTTTTTTAATGGCGACCACACCGGCAAGAATTTTAATCTTATTGATTAAATTCCTAGAGTAGACCTTATTCTTTTCCACATCCGCCTGATTAGACTTTGGATAAACTTCAATAGCCCCCGCATTCACAACATTAAAAATAAGATCTTCATCTTTACTGGCAAAAGCGCTCAAAATCAATATTGGCATAGGTTGCCGCTTCATAATCTCCTTAGTGAGCTCTAGGCCGTTCATCACCGGCATATAATAATCCGTGCAAATAACGTCGGGCTTTAGCGAAGGTATAAGGTCTAACGCTTCCTTACCGTTAGTGGCGGTTCCCACAACGGTAATGTCTTCGGTTTGAGAAAAAATCTTCTTCAAAGAATGAATCGCTAGCGGCGAGTCGTCTACTAATAGTAATTTAATAGAGGGCATTTAAATTAAATTATCCAAAACTTCTAAAAGAACTCTTTGATCAAAAGAACCTTTGGTGATATAGGCATTAGCGCCAGCTTTAACTCCTCTAGCTTTATCTTCGTCTTTTGCCAACGAAGTTACCAAAACGATCGGAATATCCGCGTACTCTTTACTTTTTCGAATATTTTCGGCTAATGCTAACCCCGTCATATTGGGCATTTCAACGTCGGAAACAACGCCGTCAAATTTATGCATTTTAAGTTTGTTAAAAGCGTCCAACCCATCCACAGCCGCAATGACTTCGTAACCGGCTTTTTCAAGAATTTTCTTTTCTTGCGCGCGAACCGTTAAACTATCCTCGGCAAGCAACAACCTTTTCTTTCTAGTATCCACTTGCGGCTTGAACTGCACATTAACATGGCTATCTTTTTTACCAACAGATTTAATTAAATCTGAAGGGTTTAAAACTTTACAAACGTCGCCCGTTCCCAGTATGGCCGCTCCCGAAATATTGCGAACGCGTTTTAAAATTTTACACTGAGGTTTTAAAACGATTTCCTGATCGCCTAGTAAAGAATCGACAAAAAGTCCGACGGCGTTACCGCCCGTCGAAATAACAATACAAGGCATTTCATGATGTTCTTTTTTGCTCTTTCCCTTGAGTTCCAACAAATCAAATAAATAAGCGACCGACAAGGGGTTGTCATTATAATTGATAGTTTCTTTGCCTTCTATAGGAAAAATATCTTCTTTTTTGACCGTCAGCATAGTCTCAATATGATCGGTCGGCATAGCATAGTTAACGCCATCAACAACGACAATGAGAGATTTAATCGTGGCCAGGGTAAAAGGCAAAGACAATTGGAAAGTGCAACCGAGTCCTGGCTTGGAGTCTAGCTTAATTTTTCCCTTTAAATTTTCAACCTTATTTTTGACGATATCCATACCAACCCCGCGACCCGAGATTTCCGTAACGATATTGCTAGTGGAAAATGCGGGGGTGAAGATGAGTTCCTGAATCTGCTTAGTATCCATTTTCTCTAAAGCTTCTGGCGCGCAAACATTACGTTTTAAAGCTGTCTTTTTAATAGACTCCATATTAAGTCCGCGACCATCATCGGTCACTTCAATCATGATAGAAGTGGCGCTTTGATAAGCGCGTAACCGGATTGTGCCACTGGGAGATTTACCGGATTTTAAACGCTCATCAGATTTTTCTAAACCATGGTCTATGGAATTTCTAATAATATGAATCAAAGGATCTTTAATTTCTTCAACGATCCTTTTATCTGCCGTCGTTTCGCCACCCTCTATAATTAATTCAATCTCTTTTCCGGTTTGCTTCGCTAAATCTCTTACGGTTCTAGGAAACAAATTAAAAATGGTGGAAAGTTGCACCAAGCGTATTTTGCGTATTCCGGCGTCAAGGTTTTTAGATATAAATTCTAATCTTGCATTATCCTCATAGGAAAAGTTTTTAAAATCGTCCAAGAAACTTGAAATTTTAACAAACAACTCTCCTTCTTCTTCCCATACTTTTTCCATTTCCTCCAACTCATGGCTAGGCCCATCATTACTCTTTCCAGAATTCTTTTCTAAGTCTTCAAAAATCCGTTTTCGATGAGAAGATTTCCTTTTCCATTCATCCAATAAAAACAACATATCGTCGAACTCTTCAAAACGCTTATCGATTCTTAATTTGGTTACGGCAAGTTCTCCCGTATGCGTGATGAGATCGTCTAATGTTTTTGTATCGACCCTTACCGTATCGATCGTGTATTTTGCCAATGGAGCGTTAACGGGAGTTGGATCCTCTTCTTTATGCAAAATTTTATTGGCGGCATCCAAGGCCCTAGAAATTTGCTTTTCGTTGACCGCTTCGGCGGTTATTTCAGCGCTTGGTTTTGGCTCGTTTATTTCGGGCTCGCTCTCAGTAGGAGCCTCTAATTCTGAACTATCTTCAACTCCAAATTGAAGACGCGACAAAACCGCCGGAACATCTATATTCGAGGGAGTTCCATAAATCGCTTCTTTGACAAGAGGGCGTATAGCGTCCAATCCTTCATAAATCAGATCAAATTTTTTGGAGGTAAACTTTACTTTGCCGTCTTTTACTACCGACAGATACTCTTCAATGAGATGAGCAATTTTTACAATTCCATCTCTTCCCACCATAACGGCGGAGCCTTTAATGATATGCGCCTTGCGATACACTAAATCCAGGGCTTCCGTATCCTCGGGTTGTTTTTCAAGCGTCAGCAACCCTTCGGTCATTTCCTGTATATGATCTTCGCTTTCCAGTTTAAAAAGTTCTCTGAGTTCCTCGTCTTCAATCATTCTCGATTCATCATTTAGAGAAACTTCAGGTTCTATAACTACTTCTTTTTGTATTATAGTTTCGGTTATTTCCAAGGAACTTTCGACGACAAGTTCCGAATCGGGAGAATCTTCCACGCCAAATTGAAGACGCGATAAAACTGCCGCAACGTCTACATTGGCGGGAGTTCCATAAATCGCTTCTTTAACGAGAGGACGGATTGCGTCCAATCCTTCATAAATGAGATCAAATTTTTTGGAGGTGAATTTTACTTTACCGTCTTTTACCAACGATAAATAGTCTTCAATCAAATGAGCGATCTTAACGATATCTTCTTCTCCCACCATAACTGCCGAACCCTTAATAATATGGGCTTTGCGATAGACATTATCCAAAGTTGCCGAGTCGTTCGGTTCTTTTTCAAGCGAAAGCAATCCTTCCGTCATTTCCTGGATATGGTCTTCGCTTTCAAGTTTAAAAAGTTCTCGAAGCTCTTCGTCTTCAATCATTATTTGTCCCTTTATTCAACACGGCCAACAACTCAAACTTCTTCATTCACTAGTAAACTTTCTGAAGCGAGGAATTTGGGCAAATCAATCAAAACCATCATATCCTCTTTATAAGGTAAAACGCCTTTAATGAACTTAATATTCACTTTTTCTATATTCTTAGGCGACTTCAATACATTTTCAGAATCTATTTCAATGACATCTAAAACATCGTCGACTTGTATACCAACGATCAAATCTCCAGCTTGAACCACAACCACCTTATTGCCCTCTATTTCATTGGCAACTGGCAAATTTAAAAAACTCCGAATATCGATAAGAGTCAGTATATCTCCTCTAAGATTGATGTCGCCTAAAATAAAATCTGGGCAACAAGGTGTCGGAAAAATTTTAGTCACTTCGGAAAACTCTTTAACTAAATCGATATTTATGGCAAAAATTTCGTTCGACAGGGAAAAAACCGCATAACACTCTGCCTCATTTTCAAAAGAACTCCTCTCCACCGGCAACATTAACTCCAGAGCTCTTTTCTTAAAGGCTTGTTCGTCGTCGCCATGAATTGAAGCGCTAAAAACATATCGCTCTTTATTTTCAGCGAGCGGTTTTTCCTCCAAATTTTTTCCTTCGTCAACGGGACTCTCAAAAAGTTTTCCATGATCCAACAACGTAATAATTCGGTCGTCCGCTTTTATCTGACCCGCAATAACGCTTTGGCTTGGCGCTTTTGAAGCTCCCATAGAAATTTTATTTTCTATCAGCTCTACCGAAATTTTCTTAAGATCATGAATCTCGCTAACGATGACCCCTATTTTTTCGGCGCCATAATGAATAACAATAACGCTATCCGTCAGGGAATAAGACCCGCTTGCGTATCCAAATCTTTTTTCCAAATCCATTACGGGCAAAACTTTTCCGCGTAGATTAAAAACTCCCACAAAGTAATCGGGAGCTTCTTCAATCGAGGAAAGCTCTGGCAAAAAAACGATACTCTCTACAGATTCCGCATTAATCGCGTAGTAAGCGTTACGAAAGCTAAATATAATGAAGGGTAAATGATCCCAACCTTTTAGAAAGTTTTTTTCGCTAAACATTAATAGACTCTATTGGCAATCGGTTTTTAATCCACAAGCTGTGGTTTTAGATTTTAAACGCGTATCTATTTTATCTCTAATACACTAACGCTATTCCTTCAAATATTGAACCAATTCCGAAACCTTAGCGTTTTGTAAAAATTCTATCTTGTCGTCTGGCCTCATATTATTTAGTAGTTTCAAAGTAGTTTGTTTCATTTTATTAGCTCTGGCTTCGTCTTTATCCATTTCATAAATATTAATCAAATCAAAATAAGCCGGAACGAAAGAAGCCTCTAGATAGATAGCCTTTTTAAAATAAGCCTTAGCTTCCTCAAAATTTTTACGATCCAATTCTAAATGAGCCCAAAAATAAAACAAATCGGCTCTAAAAGGATCAAACACTTCGGCTTTTTTAAAATACGACAACGCTTGTTCATAATCGCCCCTATTTGCAAACGACTGAGCTTTTAAGAAAGTTTCTTCAAATTTTGGATTGGTCTTTTTATCCGATTGATTTTTGCCTTCAATTTTCTTATCCGATGTTTTTTTATTAAATACAGATTTTACAATCGAAGTCCTCTTTAGGCTTCCATTATCATTTGTTAAAGCTTTAGGCGCATGCGGCTCCTTTTTTGAGGGCCAGGTATTTTTCAAATCTATTTTAGGCGCAACGCTTCCATTACTTTTTTTAGCGTTCGTAGTTTTTTGATAAAAGAGTCCTTCTTTAGAGGATACCATCTTAAGTTTATCAAACCCTCGGTCATAAAGTTCCGAATGTCCAACTAAAAGGTACCCGGCATCTACCAAAGTTTGGGAAAATTTTTCTACAACCTCAAATACCGCTTCTCTTTTGTGATAAATAAAAACGTTTCTACAAACAATAAGGTCCATATTATTAATGTTCGACAGGACAGAAGGAAATTTATCTGTAATGAGGTTCCCAACGCTAAAAATAACTTTCTTTCGAATTCGATCAATAATTTTCCAATTCTTATCCCGATGTTTTTCAAAATAGCGTTTCTTTATTTTGAGATCGACACCGCGAAAAGACCAATCTGAAAACAAACCGCTTCTCGCTTTTTTAACTGCGGTTTCTGTGATATCGGTTGCCACAATATGAACCTTCCAATCGTCCCAATTTGGGATGAGTTGATCCAGCATAATAGCTAATGTGTATGGCTCTTCCCCTGTAGAACAACCGGCGCTCCAAACTCTAAGCTCCCTTTGAGTCCTCTTCTTTTTGATTAATTCCGGTAAAATCTTATTGTTCAAAAGGGAGATTTGCCCTTTGTCGCGAAAAAAGAAACTCTCTCCTTTAGTTAAATAAGGAATTAACTGATTCCATTCCTCTTTAGCTTCAATGGAAGAAGAACTTAATAATTTTTTATATTCGCCCGGGGATGGTAGATTAAGAGCCTTAATCCGCACATCGGCAGCTTTTTCGACCTGACGGACATCCATCCCCTTGATATTCAAGCCTGTTTTGACCGAAATCAAATCTATTAATTCTTGAGATCTCAGATCCACCAAATTGCCTTAGTAAGATTTGTTTAAACCGACAAATCTTGTATTAGGAAAAACGTTCAAGATTTGAATGTGATTATGTGTAATACAATCTTGCCATTTGACTTTTAAAATGTCAAACTACCGAAAAATCAAATAAAACAAAGAGTCCAAACTAATATAAATTTCGGAATACTTTTTTGCGATATATTTCCCATTGATTCGTCTCAGTAGGATAACACTTAAAGTTGAAATAAATAAGACTTACATTTAAAATTAAATTCAAGTTGAATCTATATTTATACTTAAACACTAAATAAAACACTCTCAAATAAACGTAACATGGAGTTTTGGGACTGTTTATTATTTATGAGGACAAATATCATGGCGTCACCCGATGCGAGGCAAAATGTTTTTTCTGGAAGAGGCAACAAAGTTTCCGGTACATTTTTTTCAGTTCCGGTCAAGCTATACATTCTTTCCCTATTTCTCTTTTTAACGACTATCGGCATTGTAGTTTATACGGCCATCGCTCTCGAAAAACAAAAAGGAGATAGCCTCGTCGTCAATGTAGCCGGTAAACAACGGATGTTGACGCAAAAGTTGACTAAACTCATTATGGAATTACAACTTGGGGATCTTTCTAAAACCGAAGAAATTCAAGACGTCCAATCTAAATTTTCCCAAGTGATAAAAGGACTGAGAATAGGCGATCTTGAATTGAACCTGCCGCCAGCAGAATCTCCTCAAATTTTATTTAAAATAAAAAACGTAGAAAAAAAATGGGAAACGTTTGATGAAAAAATCAATATGGTCATCAGTTACGCCCCGAGCGTTCAGGAAGATTTAGAAAATATAATATCAAAAAACGTCCGCTTATTTAATGAAGCCAACCAATTAGTGGAGTTGCTTGGCGAAAAAATGGATTCTAAAACCGTTTCCGTTGCCGGTAGACTGCGCGCAATTACCCAACGAGTCTCTAAATCGGTTTTACAATTCAACCACTTTCGAACTTCCGATTCAATAGACGAAGGAAACAAATTCATAGATTTGCAATATAAAATCATTAATGGTCTTTTAAACGGAGCTCCTGAACTGAATATAAAAAGAGTGAACGACATTGCAATCCGACAAAAAATTGAAGAATTCAAAACTCATTGGCAGGAATTTTCAGGTCACGCGGAAACCATTTTTAACATCGTTCCAATAATGAACTCTGCAAGTATATACATATCGAAAAATAATCAAGAATTATTAACAAATATGGATATTGTCGTTCAAGAGATGACAAGAAATTCTCAACATAAAATTGAAAGAATGATAAACCAGGAATACACGATCCTGGCGTTTCTTTTAATCGGCGGACTATTCAGCGTATTCTTCCTCGTCAGATCTATCGTTAGTCCAATATCCAGCGCCGCTTCAAATATCTCTTCTGTTTCAAACCAGATTGTTGCCACGCTAGAACAAAATGAGCGATCCATTTCGCAACAAGCCTCGGCCGTCAATGAAATCACGACCACTATTGACAAGTTAGACTCGTCGGCAAGACAATCTAACGAACAAGCGGATGTGGCCACATCGGCGACTAACCTGGCA
Organism: uncultured Nitrospinota bacterium; assembly: GCA_964570665.1. Classification (GTDB taxonomy): domain Bacteria; phylum Nitrospinota; class Nitrospinia; order Nitrospinales; family JAJDAT01; genus JAJDAT01. Next base: position 64,856 of record CAZMZH010000014.1, read on the forward strand.
ATGGACAAAGTGACGGCGGGTCGAGAAACGGTTGAGAAATCAATTGACGGCATGGCCAGCATGAAAGAAAAGGTCGATTCTATCGCCACACAAATCACTCGCTTGAGCGATCACACCAATCAAATCAGCAACATCACCGTTTTAGTATCCGATATATCCAACCAAACCAATCTATTGGCATTGAATGCGGCGGTAGAAGCGGCGCGCGCTGGCGAACACGGATTGGGATTTGGAGTGGTCGCGGCGGAAATTAGAAAACTCGCTAACCAAAGTAAAGTCTCCGCAGAAAAAATTAATTTACTCGTACAAGAAATTCAATCGGCGACCGACTCCACAGTTATGGTAACAGACCAGGGGATTAAAACGGTTAACGAAGGAACCCAATACGCCCAATTAATTTCAGAAGTGTTTAACGAAGTCGACGCTTCGGTGGAGTCTATTTATAACAATACTCAGCAAATATCTTTGAACGCCCGACAACAGTCGGACGCTATCGAGCAAGTGTATAGCGCAATGAAAGAAATTAATAACGGAGCCCAGGAAAACTTACAGGGAATCAGTCAAACCAAAGATGGAGTTCTAAGTTTAGCGACCTCCTCCACCGATTTAAAAACCCTGATCGAATAATATTATTGAGAATAAAATTGCGAACAAAATACTCACCGCGCCTCATTCCGAGCGCCTGACTCATTTAACGCGTTAATTTAAAAAGGAACTAGAGTTGCAAAATCCCACCGCATGTCATCTAGGTCCTTCGGCAAGCTCAGGATAAACTCCGCCGAAAGATCTCGCCCCGATTCAATAGTTATCCCGACCAGTGTGGAGGGATCTATGCTTCGGAGAAGCATGCTCCTTAAAAGCTTGTCGAGGAATCTTGCTTTTTGGTTCCGAAAACCCATCTAAATTTCCTCCTTCGACAAACTCAATACAAGATCAATAAAGGATCGCTACTCTAAAATGACAAGTTACAAAGACGGATTAAAATAAAGTTTTGCTATAATTTCATAAACAAAAGCGGCGGCTTTTGAGTCTATTCTATTTTCAACGTACCCTCTCCCATATTTAAAACTTGATCCTCCCTAAAAAACGTTATAACATCAGTTATAACATAAATAATATAACTCACCTGACTGAAGGAAAAGGATTTATGGAATTAAAGCTCACAAATATTGGTAATTCTGTAGGAATGATCTTGCCTAAAGAAATGCGAGATAAAATGAAAGTTGGAAATGGCGATGCTGTTTACCTTACGGAAACTCCTGAAGGTTATAAAATCTCGCCTTACAATCCTGATTTTGATAAAGAAATGGTTGCCGCGCGTAAATTGATGAAAAAACGCAAAGCCGTTCTGCGGGAGCTTGCCAAATGATAGGTTATGAGTGGATATCAAAAGATCTTGTACTAGCTTTGCACGAGGAGCAACTTTCCGAACATGGAGGCCCTGAAGGAGTCCGCGACATGGCAGCGCTTGAATCCGCTTTAGAACGTCCAAAAGACATGTTCGCAAACGATGAATGCGCAGATCCCGCAATACTCGCCGCCGCTTACGCATACGAAATCGCAAAAAACAATCCTTTTCTTGACGGGAAAAAACGCGTGGCTTTTTTATCTGCCGAATTATTTTTGAAACTGAACGGTTTTCAATTGGCGGCAAACGATAAGGACTGTGCCGTGACTATGATTAGGTTAGCGGATGGCACATTGCCTGAAAGCGATTTGGTCAAATGGTTCCAAACTAACATCAAACCTGCGGAAATCTAACCGGCGAAACCGCCGGAGGTAATAAAAGTCCATGGAACCAAATAATTGGTGGTTTTTGAAGACACGCCGTTAGATCTGGGTAAAACAAAACATTGTATGCCAGAACCGTTCAAAAATTTTTTCAACAAATCGATTATTAAAAGCATGGGCGATCACTTTAGCAGGGCTTCGTCCGAGTTTGATCGCGCGGGTTTTATTAAAGCCGCTGCGAAAAATCTGGAGGCTCTTGAGCTCAAAGAACGCTCGGCGCAAATCACCGAAGCGTTAAAAACTTTCATGCCCAACGATTTTGAAAAGGCTGGAGCCATCATGCTTGCAAGCCTTGCGCCGGAAGACGATGCCGTCAACTTTAACGGCTCTGAAGCGAATGTTAAGGGTCTTGCGAGTTGGGCTATTATGCCGATGGTAGATTATGTCGGTCTGTACGGCCTAAAACATTTTGACCTTTCGATGACGCTGTTTAAAGAATTAACCAAACGGTCCAGCTCCGAGTTTGGCATTCGTTTCTTCTTATTGAAAGAACCCAAGCGCACGTTATCCGTTCTTAAAAAATGGACACACGATCCCAATTGCGACGTCCGTCGACTGGTCTCTGAAGGCTCGCGTCCGCGCCTGCCCTGGGCAATGCAGTTGCCTGCCTTTATCGAAAATCCTTCTCCTCTTCTACCATTACTCGAAGCGCTGAAAGACGACCCGGAAGAATATGTCCGTCGTTCCGTTGCCAACAACCTCAACGATATCGCTAAGGACCACCCCGATCTGATTGCACAGTTAGCTGGACGGTGGCTGAAAAACGCCAGCAAGAACCGAGAAAGGTTAGTCCGTCACGCTTGTCGCACCTTGATCAAACAGGGTCATGTAAAAACATTAAAAACACTGGGTTATGACGCGCCCAAAATCAAACTTGAAAATCTAAAGATACTGACTCCGCGCGTAACCTTTGGCGACGCGTTACAATTTGAGTTGTCCTTGACCTCGACTTCAAAAAAAACGCAACCGTTGATAATCGATTATGCGATTCATCATCGCAAGGCCAATGGAGGCGCTTCGCCTAAAGTCTTCAAGTGGAAAACAATAACACTGACTCCAGACGCTACGCTAAACGCAAAGAAAAAACACCCAATGCGGAAAATCACGACACGAGTTTATTATCCGGGAACACATAAAGTAGAAATCCTGGTTAACGGCGTTTCTTTAAGAAGTGAGACGTTTGAGTTGGCTATATAAGCTTTTGGCCACAGAAAAATACTGAATTACACAGAATTGGCGATACCGCTAGAGGCATTTTCAATGAAGACATAAAAAAGAACAATTGAGACTTTCAATCATGGTAAAATATGGAAAAATCAGGAGTTTTTAATGAATACTGAAATTATTTTTGTCGTTGAGGAATCAACTGAAGGTGGGTATGACACTAAAGCGTTAGGCCATTCGATTTTTACGGAAGCGAACGACATTGAAAGCTTGAAAGAAATGATAAGGGACTCGGTTCGCTGTCATTTTGAAGAAAAAGAAAAACCTTCCATCATCCGTTTGCATTTTGTAAAGGATGAAGTCATTCCTGCATGAAATTACTCAGAGATGTGGGAGGTAAAAATTTATGCTAAGCCTTAGAAAAATACGAATAAAAAGTTACAAGACAGACAGGTAGTCATCTTCGACTTTCCTCCAGTATTAGGAATAAAGACCATCACATTACTATTCCTTTACATTCGCCATTAAAAGTTGGAACTTTGAGTCAATTTTTAAGCGATATTTCTTCTTACTTAGAAATAGATAAAAATAAACTCATTGCAAAACTCTTTGATTAAAGTTTTCACCCGCCGGTATTTAAATTATCATTCACTTTTCTTTGTGTTACTGAAAAACTTATAAGAAAAAATGGAAGAAGATAAACCTGACGAGAACAAATCGCTCTTACAACAAGTTTTCCAAACACGTCTGAGCTTGGCCGAAGCGGCTTTTCAACAAAACGATTTTGACGTTTTTAAACTGGCCATCGATCTCATAAGAAACGATCTCGCTTCCCTCCCCGAAACCTCGACATCGGTCAAAGAAAAGTGGAACGAGATACAATCGCTACAAAACCCCGAAACGTTGAACCAGTTTTCAATTCACACTTCTAAAACGTTGCATCAAGATATCGCTCCGTTGATGCAAAACCTCGAAACACAAAGCCATGTTAGCGCTTACGAATTTGACAAGGTGATTGCGCTCTCACAAATCGAACTTTTAAAACAATCGAAAAGTTTTAAGGACTTAAAAACCGTCATCGTGATTCTAGTCGATCAACTTCCAATAGATTTAGAGCCCGTTAAGGAAAAGTTTGAAATCATTAATCAAATTAAGATTCTTAATAGCGAGCTTTGGGATAGGATATCTGTCGCTAAGTTGGATGAAGTCCGGCGGGAGTTAAGAGACCTAATGCAATTTCGGGTTGAAGATGGGAAAGCGGGATAGAGGTAGAGTTTTATTGAATCGAGGCGGGATCCTTCGCTCCTTAGAGTACTTTGAATTAGCTCTTCATGGCGCCGATTCATCGGTGTGGCTGATAATAAAAGTTACAATTAGATCAAGAATATTTAAAATACTTGTGCAGCTCTAAGTTAAAAATCAACTATCTTAAACCCAGTCCCTCTCGCGCGTCATTCAGAGGAGCAAGGTTTCCGCGACGAAGAATCTCGAATTGCGCTTTTTAATTCTTTGCAGTAATTAGGATTTGCTCAATAAACCATTCTTAATTTTAGGAATAATTTAAAAGTTCCACGAAGGTAGATCGTCTTTTATTCCAAATAAAAATATCTCTATCGTTTACAACAATGGTTGGAGTCTTGATTGAAATAGATCGAATTCCCTTTTTACAAGGTTCCTTCTTTTCGCATAACCAGCACGGTCTTCTAATTCTGCAAGAGACCTGGTAAACGCTAGGTTTTTTTGAAGAGATTCTATATTGTTTCATGGCGTTCGGATATCCTGTATCCAATAAAATCCAATCTTTTTCCGCCTTATTAGAAGAAATTACCGCTAACAATCCTATCGCGGACCCATTGTTCTTCACCATCAATTTGGCTTCGTCTTTTATCCCATCTCCGTTAAAATCCGCTACCACTCGCAAATTCTTTTTAATTTCTTTTTGTGTCCAATGCCAATTCTTTTTAAGCTCTTCAACCGTTGGCAATCTCCATTCATTAGCGGCGGCTGGTTCGCTTAAGGTAGGTCTAACCCAACTTGCGGCAACAAGCGCTGCCCAAACTCCTAATAACACTAGAACGTATAAAATTTTCTTTGTCATATCGGCCTTCTCCAAAACCAATTAATAAATTCATTTAACAGTTTCTGATCGGCTTTTTTGACAATTTAGTTTAGTAAAAATAATAGGAAATCAGCTATTAATCGACCTAAGTAAACCCTTTATATATAAATACTTATAGAATTAGTTCGGATATTTCGAGCCTAAAGATTGAAAATAGGTGTGATTTTTAGTTGGAGGAGAGGAATTTTTCAATCAAAGGTAGGATTTCGTCGTGAGCGTCTTCGACGACGTAGTGACCGACGCGACGGAAAAGATGGGCTTCGGCTTGCGGTCTGAGTGTTATCGAATCTATTCTTTTGACTCCTCTAGTATATTGAGTAACTTTCTTGGGTTGATAATTTTTATGGAAACTTTATCATCAATTTCCAATAAATCTTTATCTCCTGTCACTAAAATATCCACTTTTGCCTCTAACGCGGACGCTAGTACAAATTCGTCATCAGAATCGCGAATAGAAATAGAAGACGGTTTTATTGGTATAGGATGAATCTCGAATTTTCTCAATTCATTTAGAAGCTCGTCCACATCTTTCTCTGCGATACGAGATTTATTGAGGAGAATTCTTTCAAGTTCGCCTAAAACGAACTCACCAGTAACAAAAGTACTGGTTCGATAAACTTTTTTTAGTAGCTGGAAACAAACACCATGAGGAGCGGTGAAAGCGCTAACAAGAACGTTGGTATCAAAAAATACTCTCAAGAAATTTCGCGTAAAATAGTTTCTTCGTCGCTGAAACCTGCGGCCTTAGCTTGCGGTATCATCTTTTTTCGAAGCCGCTCAAATTTCTCAATTGTTATTTCTGCGGAAAGTCCTTTTTCAAGAATTTCCTCCGCTAACGAGGTAGGGTTTTGACCCGATCGATTAGATTGATCGTTCAATCGACGGATCAACTCTGGATTCTTTATAATTATTTGTTCCATAGAGTTATTATACTCTTGGATAATCTATTCCGCAATTCCACAAAATTATAAAACTCGCTCCAAGTAAAGGAGGCTTTTTAGAATTACCTTTTCAACTTTGAATTAAATTTTAGCGAGGAATTTTTCGATCAAAGGTAGGATTTCATCGTGAGCGTCTTCGACGACGTAGTGACCGGCGCGACGGAAAAGATGGGCTTCGGCTTGCGGTAGGTATTCTTTCCAACGATCAAAAAAGTGCGTGGTAAAACAAAAGTCCTTCTTACCCCACATGATCAATGCGGGGAAGTCCTTGAACAAACCCAGCTTCTCTTGTATATCTTTCACCACGGGGTAACTCGGTACGTTTTCCGTCATGGGTATATCTTGCACGAATCGTAAATTAGCGATTCGGTTTTCATAGGAATCGTAAGGAGCCAAGTACCCGGCTTTCACTTGATCGGTCATCCGTTTCCTGTTTTTGCAAGCGCGATACACCGCCGCTCCCGCAAAACCATTGAACACGCGAATCGCAACAGGTCCTATAACAGGATATCTGCAAATATCGATACTAAATGGAATGTGATCGGATAAGAACGCCGACGTATTAAAAATAACTAACTGTTTGATTTTCTCTGGGTGTCGTACAGCGTAACCCATTCCAATGGCTCCGCCCCAGTCGTGCATCACCAACGTTATCTTATCTAACTGCAACTTCTCTACTAACTTTTCTAAATTATCGATATGCTGGGATAACGTGTAATTATATCTTTGCGGTTTATCGGACAACCCGCACCCGATATGGTCCGGGACAATACATCGGTACTGCGACTTTAAACCGATAACAAGATTCCGATAATAAAACGACCAGGTGGGGTTGCCGTGAAGCATTAAAAGGGGATCGCCCTCGCCTTCGTCCAAGTAATGGTATTTCTGAGAATCAAGTTCGAGGAAGTTGGATTGGAAGGGATACAGTTCTTTGAAAGCGTCGGTAGTTACCATTCCACCCCTAGCATAAGACAGTTTAGACCGCTTCCGATTCCCAATAACGCCATTTTATCTCCGGTATCAGGCTTTATTTGTTCTATCCCCATTCCAAAGGTAATCGGCAACGAGGCCGACCCGGTATTCCCCATAAATTCCAGCGTTGAAAAATCTTTTTGAATATCCAGTTGCACGGTTTCGTACATGAGTTTGCGTTGGGCTTGTCCAACCTGATGACAGAAAACATGCGCAGGCGTTTCGCCGGTCCAGCCGAGTTCTTGTTTCGCTTTTTCCCAAGTACCTCCGGCGAGCTTACAACCTTCTTTCATCAATGTTTCGGAATCGGTTTGCATCAGTGGCGAAGCTTCCGAATGAACGCCGCTATCTTCGCTGCCTCTGCACAAATCGTTGTGCTGTGTCGCCGCCATAGACGCGCCGCCTAATAGTTTGTGTTTGTTCTTTGACAAATCTTTATGGGTTAACAAAACCGCCGCCGCTCCGGAACCTATGGTTAGCGAGGCAAATGCCAGCTTAACGCTAGATCGTGTCAGAGTGGTATCCGCTATTAAATCTTCTATGGTCGAATCGACTAACGGACCGCCATTCTCGCCAGAAACAATCAACCCCGCTTTAATTTGTCCCGTCTCGATCATATTACCCACAATGATCATGCCATTCAAAACGCCCAGGCAAGCGTTTGAAACGTCAAACAATTGTATCTCCGGCGACAGCTTTAAATTATTATGGATAACGGATGCCGTAGCGGGTTCTAAAAAGTCGCGGCACACAGATGCGCAGATTAAACAACCTATCTCCGACCGGTCAATCCCCGATTGCGCGATAGCCTTTTCCCCGGCGATGGAGCTGACCTGGCTTGGAAATGCGCCTTTGTCCCAAAACCGTCTTTCCTTGATACCGCTCATCATTTCAAGTCGACCGTAGGGAAGTTTTAATCGGTCATATACGGGGGACAAACGTTTTTCTAACTCTTCTGACGATACAACGTTTTCGGGTAAGTGATAGGCTACCGATTCTATGCAAACATTTTCAAACTTCATTTTAATTCACTACCATTTAAAAAAACTACTACTACCGCAAAGACGCAAAGGGCGCAAAGGATAAAAGATCGAGACAAAGGCGCTCGATTCTACTATTGAATTGGGAACCTAAAAGGCACAGCTCATAAATAGATTTTCAGCGATTAAAGATCTGGGATGTAAAACTATTCAAAACCTTTATTTTAGGAATGCGCCTTTCCCTCTATTAAAATGCCTTTCTTCGCGAACTTTGCGCGTCACCCTGTGGGTGTTGCGGTTCCATATTTTGATTATTTAAGAAATAGTTCCTGCAAATTGCATTTCGTAATATTTTTTATAGACGCCTGAATTAGATAGTAGTTCGTCATGCGATCCTTCTTCGACTATCTTACCTTGATCCAAAACGATAATTCGGTCTGCGTTTTTAATTGTCGATAATCGATGCGCGATAATAAACGTGGTACGGTTCTGCATTAAAGCGTTCAGCGCGTCTTGAACCAATTTTTCAGATTCCGAATCCAGTGAAGATGTGGCTTCGTCTAGCACCAATATGGGCGCGTTTCTTAGTATCGCCCTAGCGATAGCTATCCTTTGCTTTTGTCCGCCGGAAAGCTTTACGCCGCGTTCTCCTATTTCAGTTTCGTATCCCTCGTCGAGCTTTTCAACAAACGAATCTACATGGGCTGCGCGAGAAGCGGCCATAACCTCTTCGTCGGTCACTTCCATTTTACCAAACGCGATATTATTGCGGATGGTGTCGTTGAACAAAAACGTTTCTTGTGTCACTAGCGCCAATTTTGATCGGAGCGATAGAACCTCAAAGTCGTTTACATTAACGCCATCGATTAAAATTTTTCCTTCGGTAGATAAGTAAAACCGAAACAACAAATCCACTAACGTGGTTTTCCCAGCTCCGCTCATACCCACTATAGCCACAATCGAAGATTTTTTCACCGTGAGGTTTATATCGTTTAGCACCCAGGCGCTACGCGATGGATACTTAAAAGAAACGTTTCTAAATTCGATATCTTCATTGAAACCATTTAAAGTTAAATCGCCGCCTTTTACGTCTTCTTCGTCTTGATCTAAAATAAAAAACACTCTTTCAGCGCCGGCCAGCGAACCTTGAAACTTGGTATAAATTTTAAAGAGCAATCGGATGGGACCGTACATCATGAACAAGGCAACGACAAATGCGATGAATGAACCTTGGGTAACTTCTCCCGTTAATACCTGGTTACCGCCGTACCAAAGAATGAAGGCTCCGCTCACCATGCCAAGAATTTCCATTAACGGCGAAGATAATTCCACGTATTTGACGTTCTTTTTCATGACGTTTAAAAACTGATCGTTTTGCCCGTCTAATTTTTTGTTTTGTTGTTCTTCCAGAGAAAAACCGCGAACCACTTTAATTCCAGAAAAAGTTTCTACTACCGTAGAATTAATAGTCGCTATTATCTCCTGCCCTCTTCTACTTAGATGCCTGAGTTTGCGGGCGATTGACGCGATGGGCGCGATGGCTAATGGAAAGATGAACAAGGACATAATTGCCCAGTCCCATTTAAGATAGAACACCCAACAAATCAAACCGATCAACATAAAAGCGTTTTGCAAAAACTCCTTTACCATATTGGTGATGGAGGATTGCATGATGGTGACGTCGTTTATGAATCGCGAGAGCAATTCTCCGACTGGAGTGTCTTCAAAATATCCTAATGGCAATCTCTGAATTTTCTGAAAAATTTCGTTTCTTAAAGAAACCACCAATTCCCACGAAATCCCAAAAATAATCACGTTTTGCAAATAGGATAAAGCCCCCTTTACCAAATAAAGCCCCACTAACGCCAGCGGAATTGCCGTGAGCATGAAGGTATCTTTTTTGACAAAAATTTCGTCAAAGGTTTTTTGGATTATGGGAACCGGGGAGGTTGCTATAAGACCCACTACAATCGAACAAAAAATCGCGAGAAATACCTTTCCTTTATAAGGGATCAGGTAACGGATAAGTCGTTTGTAAAGGTCGATTGAATTAGGCATAAAAAAACCCCTGCCTTATTAACTAAAGCAGGGGTTTAAAACGATTGTGTTTAAAAAAAATTCATAAGTAACTTTTGAATTTATGCGTCATCCTTTTTAGGAATGAAGTCTTCTATCGTCGCGCCATTGGCAACAGCCTCTGCCATTATTTTAATGGAAGCTTCGATACCTTGTTCGCATACTTCGATAGTGATATTAGTGGCGCTTATAGAATCCGCATAATCCAAGACTCTTTTTACCGTGTTATCTCTCATGAATCCTTTTGGAACTCTTTCAACACGAGCGGTTGCTTCTGGAGTCCAGGTATATTTAGATTCATCGCGAGTTCCGTTGGAATCGCCATTACCGTTTCCATTACCGTTTCCATTACCCTTGCCATTACCATTACCAATATCGCTACCTTTGGCAGTAGTTTTTTCGTTAATAATCTGACTAACGTAGGCGGTAGAAATAGTAGTTACGTTCTGAACTCGAGCGTTCTTTTCAACTCTCGCTTGCGCTTTTCTGCGGAGATGACCTTCTGGATAATCGTTCAATTTGTCCCAAGCGTGCTGCGTCCACTTAATCTCTCTTTCGTCAAAAGTAGAAGTGAATCCAATCCCGCCTTCTGAATCAACGTCGACGGCAAACTCTTCCATATCGATTGGTTTCAGCATTAACGGACCGGCGTCGCAAACTCCGCATTTAATTGCGTCGGCGCCCATAACCGCTCCACAGGTTACGCATTTCAACTTAGTGTCTGCTGGGCAAGCCATTTTATTGGTATCGATGATCTTATCGACATTGGCATCTGCAAAAGCGTCAACGCCATCCTTTTTACCTTGATCTCTTAATTGATCGCCGATCATATTCATGGCCTGCATTGCGCCTGCGGGCAAAATATTTTCACAAGCTTCGGTGATTACGCCAGAGGTGATCATGCTGTGCCCTCTTTCCAAAGCGTATCGTAAAATCGCCGTTGTGGCCATCGGACGAACAAACCCTGGAATTTTTTGTAATCGTTCGCTGGCTTCGGAAGTCCACTCGATACTTTCGTCCGCAACCATATCTACTTTTGGTTTAAACACTCGGCTGGAAAGCAACACGTCGCATGGAACCAATCGCAACAAGTTTTCGGTGTTTCCTCCAATGTCCATGTCAGGCGCGCTATGAACGCCAATTCGGCCAAGAATTAACAGATGCGGTTTCTCTTCGCGAGCGTATTGTAAAACTTTCTCGAAAACTTTACCGTCCAGCAACCGAATGGTGCAGTCCAAACCTTCTTCTTTGGCTATATTTTTAGAGATTTCCAAATGGGCTTGATAAATCTTAGCCAATCCCTTATCGATAATATCTTCGTGTAATTTTTCTTGTTGTTCAAATTTGAAAACCTTTGAAGCTTCTTTAGAAAGAACGCCGGTTAAGCTATTGAACATTGCGTAATGGAAATAAGGATCGAAACTGGAAATAATTTCTAAAGGTCGTCCGGTTAATTTAGCGATTTCAATTCCGGTTTTAAGACCGCCGAAAGAATGACCGCTACCGTCTACCGCAACAACGATTTTTCCGCTTCCTTCTTGGTCGCCGTGTAGCTCTGGAAGATGCTTTACGATTAAAGTATCCGTTTCAATTCTTCGGATAACTCGTTCCGTAACCGTTCCGATAGAACTATCTTTAATAGCTCCCAATCCCAAAACGCCCATAACAACTAAATCATAATTGGATTCGTTGACGTCTCGAACCAATTCTATCCAGTTTCTTCCTTCAAGGGATTTTCCTACGAAAGGAATGTCCATGTCCTTACATTTAAACTTTGGAACATCGAGATAGGAATCGGTAATAACTTCCATACCTTTAGTGATCAATTGATCGTGGATGTTCCTTTGTTTCTCTAGCTCCTGCTCGTCTTGATATTCCTCGGGCAAACCACTTTCCATTTGCCGAAAACGAACATCGTGCATTTTTGCGGCATAAACATGGCTAGAAGTAACCGTAGCGCCGGTTTTCCCTGCAAACTCTAACGCGATATCAATACACGCATTGGAATAGTCGGAATTATCGACAGGTACATAAATGTTTTTAAACATGAGGCGAATCCCCTTCTAAACAACCAATTTGAAAGTTATATATAGATAATTTTTTATTAAAAAAAGTTACATGAGCTAAAACTAGCCCACCCTAATTAAAGGCATACTAATCGCTGGATTTTAACAAATTATTCTCAAGTGTCAATATATTAAAGGTTATCGAGAAATAAGATCTCAAAAAGACTTCCATATTAAAGATTCGGATACATGGCCAGGAAAGCAAACTTTATAGAAACATTTGCCCTTTATCAAAAAAAAATCAAATAATTCAAATATTTAGCCAAAAAAATAACCATTAAAGCCAAAAATTGAGCTTGTAGAACGTTTGCAATGAATTTATCACTAGATATATGTCGTCAAATTGAGTTAGAATAACTTCCTAAATTTGACGCTTTACGGCAGCTTATTAGCATAAATTGAACTTTTAAAAACATCTCAACGTTTCGGATTATTCCCACTAATTCAACTTATAATAGATTAGTCTATTCAATAATATATTAATTTTATCCTTCAAATCGTTCATTCAGTCAAAATGCTCTTCCCTTTTCGGGCAAAACCACAACACAAAATCATTTTTCGAGCTGACTGGCTTTCCAAGTTAAGGAGCAAACCATGCCAACGGTAGCCTCTGAAGATATTCTGAGTCAATATAAGGGAATTTTTTCCCTAACAGAGAACCAACTTACTATAGAAAACGAAGACGCTTTTCGAGATCAAGCCATAGATTCTCTTCTTCGAGAAGCGGTATTTGGAAAAAGTAAAGAAACGCGCGGATTGGCCCGATTTGTTATCAAATCGGCGGCATTGCAATTAGGCGCCGTATCTTCTTCCATCCAAGGGCTTTACGAAGCGAGAGGCCGTGGAGAAGTTTCAGGGTTCACCGTACCGGCAATCAATATTCGAGGATTGACCTTGGAAATGGCTCGAGCAATTTTTAGAGCCGCCCATAAAATCAACTGTTCGGCAAATATCTTTGAGATCGCTAAATCCGAAATCGGCTACACATTTCAAAGACCGCATGAATATTCCACCGTCATCCTTGCCGCCGCCATTAAAGAAAGACATATAGGCCCGGTTTTTATTCAAGGGGATCACTTTCAAATCAATGCGGCCAACTTTGCGAAGGATAAAGAGAAAGAAGTTGCAGGCTTAAAAAGCTTAATTGAAGAAGGTCTTAGCGGCGGTTTCTACAACATTGACATCGATACATCTACCTTAGTCGACCTGAGCCGACCCAATACGGTAGAACAACAAAGACCTAATTTTGAAGTTGGAGCCGACCTAACCGCGCATATCAGACACTTTGAACCAGACGGACTTACCGTCTCTGTTGGCGGCGAAATTGGAGAAGTAGGAAAAGAGAATAGCAATCCAGAAGAGCTAAAAGCTTATATGGATCATTTCAACTCCACGTTAAGCGCCATCAACCCATCTTTTAAAGGCATCAGTAAAATTTCCGTTCAAACGGGAACCGAACATGGAGGCGTGCCTTTACCCGACGGAACGGTAGCCGACGTTAGCCTGGACTTTGAAACTCTTGGCGAGCTTTCAAAAATTTCAAGAGAAGATTACAAAATATCGGGCGCCGTGCAACATGGAGCTTCTACCTTGCCGGCAGAAATGTTCGATCGTTTTCCCGAATTGGAAACCGCCGAAATTCACCTGGCAACCGATTTCCAAAATATGATCTACGATAGCGGTCATTTCCCGCAAGATTTTAAAGACGAACTGTACGCTCATTTACGAACAAAGTTCGCCAAAGAAAAGAAAGAAGGGATGACGGACGAGCAGTTTATTTATAAAACGCGTAAAAAAGGATTTGGCGAATTCAAAGAGCGACTTTGGAACCTTCCACAAGAAACCAAAGACGCGATCGGCGAAAAATTAGAAGCTCGGATGGATTTCTTATTCGACAAACTAAGCGTTAAAAATACAAAAGAATACGTAGATAAAACGGTAAAAATAGTTAAAATCCAACCTGACTTACAAACTGAGATTGATTGGAGCTAGGCTTAATACTAAATGTTTTGTAATAAACTTTCGTAAAGCTTTCGGTTGAGGCGGCCTCCCTCAAAAAGTTCTCTCAACTTCAACGTCGCTTCTTTCTTATTAATTATTTTTTGTGCCTGAGCTTGCAAAACCAGACCAGCTATTCCTGAAATTATTAAACCTAAAGAATCTCCAACGCCACGGCCAATATCCTCCTCAATTAATAAAGGTTTTTGGATACTTAAAGCAAGCGCAATGGCTTCTTTTTCCGGTTGATGCAAATCAGGATTAGAATTTATAGCTTCTGGAATAACCGGGGGAACTTGAGTTTCAATCAAATCTTGTATATTGAAAGCTTGTAGGTAATCTTCCGCTGTTGAGAAAGACCCACTAAAGACTTCCTCAAGAACAGAAGGTGGGACAATAATTTTGGAGATCAGTTTTCGTATAAACGAGTACCCTCCCTCCATTTTTTCCAAGGAAATTAGAGGACCTGCATCGCTAACAACCTCCCTCTTCATAATCTACTGGGATTTTTGTTGAAGCTCTATATTTAAATTTTTTGGCGAGTATCGTAGAGAACCTGAATCATGTCGACTCAAAACTTCTCCAAACTCTCGGCGAGTCAAACCTGCCAGATCGCAAGCCTGTTTCTCGGAAAAAAGCCCTTCGTCGTAAAGCTTGGCAAATATTGCTTCTGTCAGCTCTTTTGCTTGTCCTGGGGAAAGTACGCCTTTGGGGCGTTTTTCTATTTCTGGAACTTCTATTGTGAACTTCATATTTTTATTTTACGGGAATTATTAGGGTTACTCAAGAATAGATCCTGTGCGACCAACATCCCCAAACCACAACGTTCACCAATCTTTAAAAAATTTAAATCAAAGTAATATCTCGATTCCTACCATCTTCAATGCGATCCATTAAGCGGATCAAATCCCCGGAAAGTTTGGCCAATTGTTTTTGGGCGTCTTGGTCAATCACCCACTGCATCACATTCCTACAGTTTTTAATCAGCTCTTTTTCTTCTGAAAATTCCAAATCTTCCGAAAAGTTAGTATCCTCGGCCGCCTTTTGAATGGATTCCCAAAGGCTGAGCTTGATCTCAATATCTCCTTGAGCAATTACAAAGTCTAAAGCTCTGTACAAACTTCCGAGCGTATCCATTTCTAATATATGAACTCCCAGCGGCAATAGCTTAAGTTAAATTTGGCGCCATACACAAAATTTTGATATCTTATTAATATCATGAAGGAAACAAATTCCAATCCACTCCTCGCCGGTTTTATGAACCGCGTGCAGAGAGATCTGGTAGATCCAGATTTTAATCGCAGAAGGGTCCGCGACATCGTGGAGAAAAGCGAAGAGTCTTATTCAATTGGCAAAAACGACTCTTCCATTTTACATGGCGCAATCAGTATTAAAGACGATTATGAAGACTCGCTATTGCCCCTATATCCTAAAAGAACGCCAAAAAAATAAATTTCAAAAACCCTCAACAATCTTCTTTGTTGTCGTCATAGTCAATTCGACTTAGAAGATCTTCTACTGTATTCACTTTCTCAAACGGAAAACGAACAATGAATCCGTGTATGTTGTCTTCAAATTTTACTTTTTTACTCAATACAACCATGCGCTGGTCGAGATAATATCTATTTTCTAAATCTTCGCCCAATAAAAACAGGTCTTGATATTTTATCGGCAAAGAAAACTCTTCAGTTTCTAATTTGACGCCAAATTTTTTATCCAGGTATTCTTGCAACCAATCGACTTCGGGTTTGCATAAAAACCCATCTACTCGTTCCCTTACCCAATCTAAATCGTCGTCTTCCAAATAATCGTATTCATGAACCAAATCAGGATAGCGTTTAAGAGGACCCGATCGCATAAAAAAACGCCAGTCCACTCGGATAGGCTGCTCTCTAAAGGAAGTAGAAATGATTGAATAGGCTTTATACAAAACATCCATTGGTACGGGTCTCTATAAAATCCTGTAAACGGGGGTCGATTTCAAACCCCATACTTTTCATCCGATCTAAAATATTATGCCGATTGAAATAATCGACGACCCTATCGGTTAAAATGGGATAGTTCATCGCTTTGTGAAACCCTGCGCAAAAAATCCCAAAGTCCCCTTCCACAATTCCTTTTTCTATCTCTAAATAGATTTTAAACTGCCCCAGCTCAGATTCAGAGATTCCCAATCGCTCGGAATAATTAAAAGTTCTACGCGCTCCCCTGTCCCCAAATAGCATCCACATAATCGTTTCAATTCTCAGTAAATCGGAACGCTCAATAAAATCGTAATCCAAAATCTCCGATTCCCTTGGCAGGCTTTTTGGAAAAAACTTTTTCTTAATGGGATCGTATTTAAGGGTCATACCCCAATCTGTACTCATAGCCGCTATTTAAAACTTATTTTTTATTATTAGAATAAAGTTGTTCAATCCTGCGAGGAGTCATCCATTCAAACTTCTTGGTCTCGGGATTAATTTTTTTTAAGGCGCCGCAATCTTCGCACCATTTAATTTCCCAGTCGTTCAAATTGGAAGTAAACCAATGAACGCGCTTACCGCCATGATCGCACTTTTTTATTTTACCAGTAGCCATATTAGTTGTCGTTAATGCCTTTCTTGCGGTCGACGCATTCCCAGTCTTTTTCCGAAGTCCAAGTGATCTTTAGATAATCGGGCAAGACAACCGTTTGGTCAAAAATTGCCGATTCGATTTGTTTACAAGTTAAATTATTAACCTGTTTAAGATTCGCTCCCGTTAAATCGGCTCCGCGCAGGCTCGCTTTGCTTAAAGACGCTTTTGTCAAATCCGCTCCTTTTAAGCAAGCGCCGTCTAAAACGGCTCCAATCAATTCGGCGCCAGATAAATCGGCATCCGTCAAATTGGCGTTCGACAAGTTAGCGACACTTAAAGCGGTTTTAACCATTTTCGCGCGCGATAGAATCGCTCCCGATAAATCGGCTTTCCTCATATTCGCTTCGCTAAAATCGCGACCCGTTAAATCTTTTTGCGACATATTCGCTTTCATCAAATTAGCGTTGCGAAAACTCTCGACCGCATCGTTCATACAAACTTATTCCCTTCAAAAAATGCGCTTGCTCCATTGTCGCAAATTGCATTAACCATAATAAACGAAATCTTACTGAAAAAAGACCATAGAGGCAAAAAAATTAAGGATTTAGTATCAATCTGCCATCAATTCGATAAAAATTTAGATGAGTATAATTTCAATCAAGGATTTTTATTATAGCTCTTAACTGCTACAATGCGGTTATGGAAAATGAAGACCCACAAGACCTAGGAATTGACGAGCTACAATCGATAATCCAAGAAGATCCCAACGACGCGCTAGCTAGGTTGTCGTTGGCGAACGCTTACTTTGAAGAAGATAGACTAGAAGAAGCCGAAGTAGAGTACAAAACAGCGCTTTCAATAGACCCAGACGAAGAAGACGCGCTATACAACTTAGGGATATGCCTGGTCGTTGCCAAAAAATATGAGGAAGCGGCAACATACTTTGAAAAATACCTCAAAATGTATCCCGATGACGAAGAAGGTTTGCATAAATTAGGCGTTGTCTATATGCGCCTAGAAAAATACGAGGCAGCCCTCGCCCTCCTGCAAAAAAGCGTAGAACTTGCGCCAGACTCCTGCGACGTACAATTAAGCGTTAGCCTTGCATACGAAGCAAACGACAAAGGAAAAGAAGCCATCCACCATTCTAAATTAGCGGAAAGCTTAGCCGACGATATGGAGCTAAAAACGGAATTGAACGAAAGAACCCTTGAACTCTACCAAAAATTTGGCTTCGACACTTCTGAGTAGATTTTTTAGCCAATTCCAAAAAACTTAAGAGGGGGGATTCGCTGGAAGGTTAGAATCTTTCAATCGAGATAACAAACTTGAGCCCAACGATTAGCAGGGTATAAAAAACTCAAAAACCCCTCTTTTTTTAATCACTCTATACCTTATAGAAAATCTTCTAAGACTTTATCTCTATACTAGTTCTGCTAAAATGAAAGTAGCCAAATGTGGAGGCTAACTGCTTTACCGAAAGGTGCAAAATCATTCTCCCCTCGGGGCGGTCAACCACCTTAAAGAAATGTCCTCTAGGCGGCAGGGAGTCGAAAACCCGCCAGTTGAAACTCGTGTTCGATAGGCGGGTTTTTCATTTTTAAAAGGTTGAAATTAAATATAGTCTCCTATCCTTCGCTTCGATTTCTTCTCGAATATGAACTCCTATAATTTCACCCTTTGGAGTTATTTCTTTTAACTCATAAGCCGTTTCTCCACCAGGCTCTTTAATTTGATCGGTAATATCTTCAGTTTTTGCTTGCCGTAAAAGTTCTACTGCGGACATAAATCTCTGCCTTCTGCGAGTTTGATCTCGACGACCTTGAGATGCTTTAAGATATTTATTTAGAAATACAGGTCGTTTATTAAGAGCCTTGCAAGGAACCATTGGTTTTTTTTGAATGTACTCTTTTATGTCGCGATTAAGCGCAATATTATGTTTAATTGAGATTCCAGTCTTCAGCTTCAGCATGCCAAAGATTTTACAATTAATTCAGCGGAAATGAAAATAATCAAATCCTTAATAAAATTAAAAAAAGGTAACTGCTAGAAAGGAAAAGCGAATCGTAAAACCGTCCATTAAAAGTAAATGGTCTTATGGAATAAACTTACGCGAGAGGGAACGCTTGGGAGAGTTACTGGAAGGTTAGAATCTTTCAATCGAGCTAACAAACTTGAGCCCAACGATTAACAGGGTATAAAAAAACGCGCAGAAAACTCTCCACTTAAGATCGTCTCCTTTAACGAGCTTCCACTGTTTTTTAAAAAAAGATTCTTCTATATTCTCTTCTTCTTTTTCATTTTCTTTCATAAGAAAATACTATTCCGATTGCTGCCTAATTTCAACACATTTTTTTAACAATCTAAGAGGGTGTCAAACATCTTTCCACAATTGGTTTCAAATGGCGTCGTAATATAATAAAATAGCAGTATGCAGTCCTACGATTTCATCAACTCATTCTTAGACAAAGTCCGTAAAAAACGCAGAGGCTTCTTTGCCATAAACGGTTTTTATCTAATGGCAACGTTTTTAACCCTCATTTACCTGGTTGGAAACGGAATTTCTTATTTTTGGGGAAATTTAAACAGCCTGTCGCTTCCAATTGGCGGATTATTGATTCTAAGTTTAGTTTATGCAGTTGTCCGCTATTTCATTCCGGCGTTCTTTTCTAAATTTACTCGCGAGCAAGCCGCTCTCTTAATAGAAAAGAAAAATCCTCATTTAAACGATTCTCTAATAAATTCCTGTCAGCTACAAAACCGTTTTAACGAAACCGACGCGGACCTCAAAGTTTCTCTAAGTTTTATTAAAGAATTACTCGAATCAACCAAAGAAAAAATTGAAGATTTAGATCCCGGTTCGGCAGTCGACCAAAATCGAGCGCGATTTAATAGGAATTTATTTTTAGGTTCTCTAGGAGTTGCCGTATTGGCGCTAACCCTTATTCCCGACTTTTACTCAATAGGCTTACAGAACTTTATCAATCCGCCACAAAAAGCAAACGCCGTTTTAATCGGGTCTGACTCCAAAGCCATAAATAATGAAACTTTGCCGGCAATCGAAATTAAATCGCTCAAACTAAAATATAACTATCCCGCATACACCCAATTAAAACCCAAAACGGTATTTCCTTCCGACGGGTCTATTCAAGCGTTACCTGGCTCGGAAGTGGTTATCGAAGCGCAATCGAATTACCCCTTATCGTCGGCGGAAATAGAAGTTAATTCAAAAGACCAATTTTCTTTAAATGTCAAAAATGAAAACAAAATCAACGGCTCGTTATTAACAAGAGACTCTGGGTATTATCGGTTCAGGGTAAAGGTGGGAGAAACTCCCATGAGCGCCTTGCCCACAAAATATCCAATAAGATTGGATAAAGACAACCCACCGAGAGTCGTTTTGTTTTTAGCCAACCCTAAACCGGTTTATAAAAATACGGACAAAGTTCAATTTTATTACGAAATACGCGACGACTTTGGAATTCGCAAAATTGAGCTCGGTTATCGAGTGAATGGTAAACCTTATCGAAAATTATTGAAAAAAGTTCGCACGGAAGATAAGGATTTTAAAAATAACTATTCTTGGAGTTTAAATGGTCCCCACTTTAAACCTGGCGACGAAGTCCAGTATTTTTTAGAAGCTTTTGATAACGACAACGTCTCCGGTCCTAATATAGGGCAATCGGATACCTACACCTTCAAGATATTCGATACTCGTAAAGAAGTCGACGACCTCATCTCTCTGCAAGACGAATTGATTGAAAATATAGTCGCCCTGCTAGCCGATAATTTGGTTGAAAACGAATCGTTCAAAACGCAAAGCATTCCAGATAGGATTAAGACAAAAAAATTCTTTGCTTACAATATAGATAGGTTGATTGACATTATAGACCTGGCCGAACGCATCAAAGAACGCGCGGAACCCATGGAAACTTATTCTCCCGCCTACCTTAATTTTTTCATAAACATGACAAAAGGGCTTAAAGCTATTCGCCAAGAACAAATTACGGCGCTAAACCAGTTGGCTAACCCTGCCCCTGGAGAAACCGTTCCCATAGCCTTTTCTTTTCCCTCCGTAACGCCGTTGACCAATAAGTTAATTACCGAATTGGAAAAAGATATTTTATTTTTAATCAAAATAACCAATCGGCAAAAAATGAACCAAGCGATGGATTTAGAACGAGAATTAGAAAAGTTGACCGAATCCCTACGCGATGAATTCGAAAAAATAAAAGACCAAAAGTCCCCTACCAGCCCAAGCGAGCTTAAGAAACAACTCGATAAAATAGAAGAAACCTTTCGGCAAATGATGGAACAATTAGCGCGACAAACTCAAGGGCTTCCAGACGAGTTCCTCAATCCCGAATCGGTAAAACAGCTAAACCTCGACAACTTCCAAGCGTCGCTCGAAAAAATCAAAAAGCTTATCGAACAAGACGATATGCAAGCGGCAATGGACGAGCTCGATAAAATGACTCAAGATTTGCAAAGCCTCGCTAATCAATTGGATCAATCTGGCGGCGAGATGGAAGATCTTGTTGATAGAGAAACGATGGAAAGAATTGACGAGTCGTTAGAGGGTCTTGGGGAAATTGAAAAAAAGCAAAAAGACTTGCTGAAAGAAACGACTGAATTAAATAAAAAACTGCGAGAAGCTCAATTAAAGAAATTCGAAAATCAACTTTCAAAATTTTTTGAAGACTTAAAAAAAGACGTGAACTCTGCGCAAGAGGTCCTCAAAGAAATCAAAAATTATTTAAACGATAACCCCGACTTAAATCGACATGTTGAATTGCTTGAAAAACAAAATCTTTTGGACTCAAAAGTCCGTAAATTAAATCAACAAACAGTCGATTCCATGCTGAAGCCCGACTTACCCAAAAAGTTTGACGCAATCCGCAAAACGCGCGAACAAATGTCCAATATTATTCGCGAAAGAAATTCTCTTAAATTAGACGAATATTATAAATTCCAAAGATCGCTTCCAGAAATGGTCGAAAAATACGATGCCTTAGAGGAATTGACTAAGTTACTAGATCTTAAAGAATTTAACCAACTCTTTAAAAACACCTACCCCTTAGCGTTTAAATGGCAACACAACCTCAGAATGGTTACTCAACCTAATGAAGAGTTAAAAGAAAAGATGCGGACGGAGTTGGACGACTTACGGCAAATAAACGCTGAAATTTCTAAAAAATTGGGCACCTTCAATCGAGAAATGAAGAAGGAGTTCGATGCCATGTTATCGGATCAGAATAAAGAGCAACTGGATTCCATGGCAAAAGGGCAAAATGAAATTCGACAAGAAGCGCGCGATTTAGCCGAAAAAATCGCCGAGATGGGACGCATCAACCCAATGGTGCCTCCTCAATTGTCTCTTAAAATGGGATCGGCTCAAGGGTTCATGAAATCGGCTCAAAAGAGTCTCAGCAATAAAGACGTTTCGCAAAGCGTCGATTCGGAAAACCAGGCCCTCAACAGGCTTGGCGAAACTCGCGAAATGCTTGAGGAAATGAAAAACCCAAAAGGCAAAGGCGGCGGAAAAGGCCGACCGAATACTCCCCGGTTTGGGGTTGGAAGAGCGCGGGATTCTCAACGCGGGGGATCTATGCGAATGAAACGAGAAAAGGTCGATCTCCCTTCGGAAGACCAATATAACGCCCCTACAAAATTTAGAGACGATATTCTGCAAGCGATGAAACGCCAGCGGCCTAAGAATTATGAGCGTCTTATTTCTGAATATTATAAGGAACTTGTTAAATGACGCTGGCAAGAATTCTGCTGGCAGGATTCCTTCTATTCGCTTCTCCCGTTTGGGCGGTATCTAATCTCTCTTCACTAAATCAAGCAAACGAGCTACTCGACGGGTGGAATTTGACGGAAGCGGAATCGTTGATCAATGCTTTGGCTAAAGAACACTCCGACACTGCAAACATCGCCCTATTAAAGGCCCGACTAGATTTTTTTAAAGGCGATTACGAATCGGCTTGGAAACATATCGAACCGATACAATCTAACGACCCATCCATTAAAGACCTGCGTTACCTCATAAACCAGACGAGACAAACAACGGGTTCTTTCGCTTCTAAAGAATCGGAACACTTTATTTTTCTTTTTGAAAACGGTCCCGATGAAATCTTAATCCATCATGCCCAAGAAGCTCTTGAGAAATCTTATGAAGTCTTAGGGAAAATTTTAAACTTCTATCCCAAGCAAAAAGTCAGAGTCGAATTTTATCCGTCACGGGAGCCTTTTTCTAAAATTTCTCCTTTGACCTTTAAAGACATAATGACATCGGGAACCGTCGCGCTTTGCAAATACAACCGGTTGATGGCTATCTCGCCAGGCTCGCTCTTAAGAGGCTATAATTGGTTAGACACTTTAAGTCATGAATACGTTCATTACTTATTAACTCAAAAAAGCGGCAATAAAGTTCCTCTATGGCTTCACGAAGGTTTGGCAAAGTTTCTTGAAACCCGATGGCGAGGGGCTAAAGAACCTCTGACCCCGCTGATGGAAACGGTATTAGCCAAAGGCCTCAACGCCGATTATTTGATTGGATTGGATCAAATGATGCCCTCGCTCGCAAAATTAAAAAATGCCGAGGACGTGCAGTTAGCGTATGCAGAGGTTTCTTCCATGGTCGAATATATGGTCGATCAAAAAGGAGAAGCCGTCATCCCTTCTATATTAGAAGATTTGCGGGAAGATCACTCTATAACCGATTCTTTACAAAAACGCTTTGGACAAAGCTTAAAAAACTTCCAAGCCTCATGGAAAAAATACGCGTTGAATAAAAATTTTAAAATCATTCCGGGTATTTCAGCCTTACGATTTAATTTCAAAAAAAACAGGAATGAATCCGAAGAAGACAAAAAACAGGAATACGCCGAAATTCAATCCAAGCAAGCTCGCGATTTAATCTTCCTGGGAGACGTCTTAAAATCCAGGAGTTTTATAGATGCGGCTATTGTCGAGTACAAAAAAGCAATAGATAAAACAAAATCGCTCTCCCCTGTTTTACATAATAAATTAGCGCAAACTTTTATGTTAAGAAAAGACTACGAAAAAGCGGAGCCCTTATTAAAAGAAAATCTTAAATACTATCCATGGTTTCATACAACGTTAGTCAACTTAGGGGAATTGCATTTTCAAAAGGATACAAAAGAAAAATCGCGAGAATATTTTGAAAAAGCCTTCAAAATAAACCCTTTCAATCCTTTTGTTCATGCAAGATTGATTAGCTTATATAAAAATCTAGGCTTAGAAAAAGAAAAAGAGTTGCAAGCCCAGTTGTTTCGTTATTTAGAATAGATTAAAATAACAAGTTCATTTCTGCCGACACCCTCCAGTTTAAGCGTTTGAGCTTCAGATATTATTAATCGCCTAATAATTCGCGATTAAGAAATAATATAAGGTTCTCACGCATCTATTATTTTATGAGGTGTATCAAAAACTTATTTGGAGTCCTAAATGGAAGACGTTGAATTGGCGAAAGAGTTTCAAGAAGCCAAAACTAAAATACTCAAAGAAGTCCGAAAAGTTATCGTGGGACAAGACGAGGTTATTGAAAATCTCTTAATCGCTCTTTTCTCTAACGGTCATAGCCTGATGGTTGGAGTTCCCGGCTTGGCTAAAACGATGCTGGTTGGGGCTTTAGCTCGCGTCATGGATTTCAAATTCAACCGTATCCAATTCACTCCCGATTTAATGCCGTCAGACATCACCGGCACCGACATATTACATGAGGACCAAACAACGGGACACAGGTCGTTCCGTTTCATCAAGGGACCTATTTTTTCCAATATTATTTTAGCGGACGAAATAAACCGGACACCGCCAAAAACTCAGGCGGCTCTATTGCAAGCCATGCAAGAAAAGCAGGTAACCGTTGGCAACGAAACTTACCAACTAGAACCGCCATTTCTGGTCTTTGCGACACAAAACCCCATTGAGCATGAAGGCACCTATCCCTTGCCAGAAGCGCAACTGGATCGGTTCATGTTTCATATCAATGTGGACTATCCCAGCAAGGAACAAGAAGTCAATATTGCTTTGTCGACCACGTCGGGCTTTCAAACGGAATTAGAAAAAGTTATAGACGGAGAAAAAGTTTTAGAATTTCAGAAACTCGTTCCAAGAGTGCCCGCCTCCGAGTTTGTCGCTACCTATGCCGTAGATTTAGTGCAAGCCAGCCGACCTCGTAACGGATCTTCTCCCGAATTTATCCACGAATGGGTCAACTGGGGCGCCGGCCCAAGAGCGTCCCAATTCCTGATCTTAGCCGCCAAAGCAAAAGCGCTTTTAGATAGCAGAACAAGTATCACAACCGAAGACATTCGAAACGTAGCCAAGCAAGTGTTGGAACATCGACTCATACTCAACTTCAAAGCCGAAGCCGAAAGCGTAAAACCCGCAGACATCGTAGACCGCCTCATAGAAACGGTTAAGGAGAAATAAAAACATCTATCAATAGATTAAAGAATTAACTCTCCTGGGTAACCTTTACGGCTCAAAGACTTATGTTTTTCAAATAATATTTTTTTTATTTGAACCTTAATCTACGCTTTAAATTTATATTTGAAGACTCCGATGATTCTCCTTACCAACTCTTTTATAAACATTCGGTTAAAAAACTATTTCAATACTATAAAGTTTTTCACAAAACCAAATAAAATCTACCGTATATAAAATAGAGCTTTTAATAATTCAAATCCTCCCCTTAAAAATTTCTCTAAACTACCTCTTATGAAATCAATAACTTATCAGTTATAAATTTAATTTTTTATCTACAAAAATATTTTTTCTTGACGAAAAATGAATTAGAGATGATAATCCGCTAAATCACTTTACCTAACAGTCTCCTTAACAAATAGCATGGCAGAAATAGATCCGAATTCGATTAACGAAGACGATAGCGAAAGCTTTAATTCTAACAATGACAACAGGACCAATTTCAAACCATTCGTTGATCATTTATCTATTAAGGTCCCATTAAACGCTTACAAAATTTCGTATGGCCCCCTATTAAACCGTCCTCAAGATCAATTATTCGTTGGCCGAGATAGTTTCATAAGAGACTTCACGTCAACATTACGAAACTCCCAGTTTGGCAATGGAAGCTATTTGGTATCCGGATATCGAGGTGTCGGAAAAACAAAGGCCGTTGAAAAAGGATTGGACGATTATATCAAGGGAGATTCTAACGAATTACCCGAATGGATAAAGCGATTTTCTGATTATTCCAGCGAAAAATTACCTAAATCTATAAAGCTTTTTTATGAATTTCTTAGAGGAATATTTTTATATTTAATAAATTTAATCAAACCTAAAAAGCAACCAGTCAGACCTTCATCACAAGAACAAACTTCAACCTCTAAGGATAAATTTCAACAAACCAATTCAAAAAATAACGCATCAAAATTTGCTAATACGGTTCGTCTTTGGCAAGAAAAAATAATAAAAAAAATTTCTTTACCCTCCATTGCCATCTTTCTAAAAACTCAATGGGCTAAAACCAATAAGTATATTTCCCAAAAATTGACTAAAGCCAAAGATATATTTTTCCTTAAAAGGTTTTCTGCCTTCGATTTATTAAAAAACGAGTCATTTATTGATGGATGTAAAAAGCGATTGGAAACCGATAAAAATATTTTTACCACACAAAAAGATGACACAAAAAAGTCAGGAGAAACCTTTGATAGTTTTGAAAAATTTGACCCCTACCAAAGCACGGTAAAATGGCTCGCCAATGTTCTTTTTTGGCCGACATTAATTCTGTTCATCTTTCCCTACTCTTGGTTATTCCTTTTAGCTTTCGTTTTTGCATTACGAATATCGATTGCCCAACACTTCTGGCTTCGCCACGGAATTGACCATATTCAGTTTTTAAAATGGTTACGAACAATCATCCGACCTGTAATTATTGTAAAAGTAAACTTGAGTTTTCAACCATTACGACCTAATAAGATTCTTTTTAATATTGTCAGTCTTCTTAGAGACGAACTGCAGTCATGTATTAAACATATCTTTAGACGAATATTGTATTGGGTAGGTGTAATATTAGTTGCCACTCAAATAAGCTATCTCCAATTTAATTTTTTTGAACAATTTCATAATGATGTCAGTAAGCAATTTAATAAAATTTTGGTCTGTAAACAGAAAACCATCCTAACTAAAAACTATGCATTTAGGGATTGTTCAATTTTACAAGATATTGCCACTCCCTTTAATAAAATGGGTAATTCCATTTTAACTTCATTAAAGAAAGAGGCTGACAGGCTACTTCCTAAGCTTTCTAAAGAGGCCCCAAACTTATTAATTCCAGACAACTGGTGGGCAGGACCTATATTATGGCTCGAATTTTCGGTCAGCTTAATTTTACATTTTTTCTTTTTCGGAATATCGGGAAATGAATCCATTTATTTTGTTTTTGTTTATGGGTTTTGGATTTTTTTAATAGATTTTTTAAACACCTGGATTCTTCCCACAGAATATCGGGTTTTACGAAAAATAAATAAGCTTTACCAAAGAATAATTTACACTCAACAATATGAAGGACAAGCCGGACCGCAATGGTTTTCTTTAAAATGGTCGCGAGCTCAATTGCCATTAGACGAAAGACAACTTGAAGACGAGCTCTTAAAAATTCTTGAAGATTGTCGAGATGTGTTTATTCCCATTTTCTTTATCCGCCCAGATATTATCTTTGTTTTCGACGAACTTGATAAAATAGCAAAGGATGATATTAAAAATGAAAAAGAGAAAAAAAAATCTCAAGAAATTTCAACAGAAATTTACGAAAGAAAATGCGAAATTGATATTTTACTTGGAACTCTGAAGAATCTAATCACTTTAGGTCAAGCTAGATTCATTTTTATTGCGGGTAGAGAAATGTTGGATGGTTGGTACGCCGACCAAGACGCATCCAGTATGTTATATGAAAGTTTGTTTACACGAGTTTTTGAAATCCCGTCTTTATTAAGCGACGATTCGGATCACTTAGGAGGAAGCCGTCTAGATAATATGATTGAGGTTTATGTTTGTAGACGGTTAATGGAAATTGAAACTGCTCGTTACCTATGGAGAGAAAATACAAGAGATGCATATATCCAACGAGAGTGCGAAAACCAATATCAAGACTTTATAAGAAATAAAAAAGCATTAAGTTATGAAGAGTTAATGAGGCTATATGGTGGCGTTTTTGAACAAGAACAAACTCACAATGAAGTTTTTAAAGAAGCTGAGTTGAACGATCCAAATTTAATTTATAGGCCATTCCAATTAAGTACATATTATCGCTATTTGTTAGCAACAGGGTTTGACGAAACCCCTGAACTTAGAGAGGATGCGCGATATATTATTTTAACTTTAAGGCATTTCATATTTTATCTAACATTCCACACTTGGGGAAACCTCAAAAGACTAAACACGGCATTTGAAGAGTTTGTTCATGCTTTTGAAAGTAAAATACTAAAAGGTAGATTAGGGGTTCCTGCAATCCGCTCTACAACTCGCTTTTTACTCGAAATAGGTTTTGTTGATCATCAAAGAATTCTTTTGGCGGCAAATATTTACATTCCTCTCCAACATCAGTTAGGACGAAGATTGTCGGCAGGAGACGACAAACTTAAAATAACGGCCTTTGGAGCTCTAAGATATATCCTTAAGTTTCACAGAAGAGGGTTTTCCAGGCGTTATTTAGAACGAATGATTGAAGCAATAAACATCCACAGTTCGCCTCACTTAAACGATATTATTTTTTCGCTTATGGGAGTGGTCTTAAAACCTTTTGCCAGAAATATAAGAAATGGATTCCTCCGTTATCGTTTTCTTAGCGGTTTTGAAAGAGAAATTCATTACATAACAAATATCAGCGATTTAGAATCTTCGTCGTATAGTTTTTCCATGGCCGCCTCGGAAAACGTAAAACAACACTATAAAAGTCTTATAAGCGAAGGCAATTCAGGAGAATTCGATGAAGAGGAACTTCATTCCTCTTCTGTTCTTCGCGGAATATTAGGTAATTTTTATTTTTTTGAAGACAACTTTGATCAAGCGGCTGAACATTTTAGAAGAACGCTTTTGATTTGCCAAAAAAATGTAAATAAACCTGGACCTAAAAGCGATGTAAACGATTTAAATATTTTTTTAATTACGGCCTTAAAGCTTGGCAATCTTCATGAACGACGTCATAACTACAAAGCTTCGATGATGGTTTATGAAAGCGCATGTCAGGTCATTTCAGATTGGGTTCATAAGGACAAAGTATCGGTAAATTATAAAACCAAAGAAGGAAAAACATTATTAGATTACATAAAAGCTGGAGATTCTAAATGGAACATCCTTCTACAACCTTTCATTTGTCGATCCTACCTTGCATTAAAACACGGCCCAGGGGATTCGAACCTAAAAATCTCGTATCATAAATCTATTGAAAAAGCTATCGAAGATAAACCCGCTAACTGGATACGTCGAGGGCGTTTAGCATTCTTGTTAAATCAATTTCCTGACGCGTGTGATCATTTCATGAAGGCTTATAGATATTCCAATGCTAATTCGGAAAATAAGCTCAAGGAAAGTAATGGTCTTTGGAGCGCAATAAGCCTATATAGTGTAGCTGAATGCCTACTTGTTTGGAAAATGAAAGAATTGGTGAAAAAATTTAATGACTCAAATGATACGCTTGAAAAAGATTTATCGATCTATTTAAGAGAGTTTACTTCTTTTCTTGAAAATAGAAACGAGCTAAATTTCGATACAAATAACAATTCAAAAAATAATTTAAAAAAGTTAATACAATATGACCAAATCATTGCACAACTTTTTACGACTGATCAAAAAACTTTCAAAAACATTACTTCGGAAGGCCCGTTAGAAGCATTCAATTTTAATCACATTCTTGCGCTATTGATTAAATCTGGTGAAGAATTTCACCGCTTAGATCTTGCATATTACGAAACTCATACATACTTTAAGATCCTTTCTTTATGGACAATGTTGTTGGATATGCTGCCTAGGAGAAAAATACTAAATACGCAAGCAAATCCAATAATTAATACATTGGTCAAAGCCGAACCTTGGATTAAAGAAATCCAGGAGCGCGCCTGGGATGGTACCAGTCGTTTGTACGATGGCGCTTTTGGGGTATTCCTACTTCGATATTTGAATCGGGATCTTCTCGGAAATTCATATTCAATTTTACAAAATGGAGAACCTATAAACTCTGGTTCAACAATTCCTTTTATTCCGGATGCAGTCAGAAAACCTTTAAAGCATTTATTTAATCCCAGTAAAAGACGTCAAGAAGCGGCTTTTTGGTTTAGATCATTAATGGGACAAAACATATTAATTACAAGTTTATGGGAAAATAATTTTCGAAAAAATCTTCTGAGAGATCATGCCGAAGCTACTCGAGAATCAAGTAACAATGAAGATTTGTCGAAATACTTGCCAACTCGCCTAGTGAACGTTTATATGCCTCCTTATTCTGCACAAAATAGAGCATTGGCGTTATGGCTAGATGGAAGATTTTTGTGCCAAAAAATTAGAGATCAAATAACTGTTTATGAAGAAAATTCTACGGAGAATACACCCGATCAAATTTGTTGGAGGAACGCTACAAAAGCCGTTCGGAATTTCTATTGGGCCGCTCAAACCGTTCAGTTAATTTCAGGAAATAGCCAGGGGCTCATGATCGTTCCAAAATATTTAATTTACTTTAATTTATGGGAACTGCTTCACGATTTTATTCAATTTTTGATGAAATCAAAAGGTTTAAGCTTTGAAAAAGCCGAAAAAATGTTTCGAGGAGTTATAAGTTCGATGCTTTGGAGAAAAGTTCCTGGAGAGTTCGTCGATTATGAATATGTAAAAAAGAGAGCCATCCGTTTTTTTAAAGAAACAGAAATAAACGGTGACCCCACAAACAAAGCTAGACGAGATGTTCTAAAAACCAAATATTATATTGACGACGATTTTGAAGATCCGCATTTTCTTATGGAATGGACTATGCATCAAATGTACTCACCAGCTGCTTATATTCATCGTCGAACCATAGAAGAATCAAAGTTTGAAGTTAATGAGGATGTCACTTAACGCCTGTTTTTCTTATAAAAATCGAGAAAGACCTCGTAGCCCTTTTTATAGTTCTTTTTAAAAATGGGAAAGGTTTGATCAATTTTATAAGTCGAATGGGGCGCGACGTTTAATAGAACGTCGCCTGGAATATTTTTCACTCGTTTGCTATTTTCATCGGCAATGACAAACTCTGCAGAACCGCTCAAATTTTCTTCGCAGCCGTTAGTAATATTCCCGCGAAAACGAATCATAAAATAAGAAGACCTGTCTTCAACTATTTTATGGTCCACTTTGGACAGTTTGACGCAAGAATATGCAAAAGCTAAATCGGCAGACAAACTACCCGTAAAAATCCCCAAAATAATTAAAATCGCTCCAAAGCTCATTGTCTGGTTTTTGAATCTTCTCAGCATTTCATCATTTTAAAAAGAAATTAATAAGTATCAACTCATCTAACGAGATTTTTATTGATCGAATAAAACGGTAAATTGATTTCGGCTATTTGATTTTAAATCTGGTAAGAAATTTTCTTTAACTTAGGAAACGTTTTTAATGGCATCCAAAACTTTCATCATTTCCTCGGTTTCATATTGTTCTAACAAATGGATAAGTTTATCCAAAACAGCTCGTTCATCGTCGTTCGTGGGTTTTAAATCTTTTACTATTTTATCTATTTCAGAAACAGAAGCTATTTGAACAACCTCTTCTAATTGAGCAATCCTTTCTTTTGGGAAACAAACTTTCGAATAATCGACCCGAGTAAGGGTAGGAACCACTTTCTTTTCGTCTTCCTTGCTTTCATATTCATATTCAATACCTAACAAGTTTTTAACCGAAGAATAGATCTCTTCCATGCGAAAAGGTTTGCATATAACTTCCGAACATCCTAAAGCTTTATATTTTTCCACCTCATGACTCAAAACAGAAGCCGAGACGACGACAATTTTTAATTCGTCCTCGGGAAACTCTTTCCTCAATTGACGGATGGCGTCATCTCCACCCATAATAGGCATCCGAATGTCAATAAAAATAATATCGGGTCGATTTTCCCGAAAATGTTCCAAAGCTTCTTTTCCGTTTTCGGCCATGATCACTTCCATTCCAACATCCGTTAAAAACTTTGACAATAAAAGTCGGTTTTCTTCAATATCGTCCGCGACTAACACCTTAACCTCATGACCAGCTTTTAATCGAACGACTTCTCTCCGCGTATTTCGAGTTTGTATCTCTCCTTTTGCTGGCGGAAGGGGCAATACCAGGGAGAATGTAGCGCCAGCGCCTACCGTAGATTCAACGGTTAATTCTCCTTGCATCATTTCGGATTGTTTTTTACTGATTGCCAACCCCAGTCCAGTCCCTCCCTTATGGTGTCCTTCTGTATCTTGATGAAAAGCTTGGAAAATTGAAGATTGCGCTTCTAGCGGAATACCTTTTCCGGTATCTTTTATCGAAAACCGGTATTGATCGGCGCCAATCCGCTCAACTTTAAAATAAACTCCACCTGCATCCGTAAATTTAACCGCATTGCCAATTAAGTTGACAAGGATTTGTCGCACCTTACCTGAATCGCCATAAACTTGAATTGGGCCGTCGACGCTTTCAACTTTCCAAAATAGTTTCTTTTTCTTGCAAGCTTCTTGGAACATGTCTTTCAAACCATCTATGAGTTCTTTTAAGTCAAAACTCAAAGGGTTCAATATCATCTGCCCCGCTTCAATCTTAGAAATATCCAGAACGTCATTGATCAATTCCAAAAGATTGGCGCCGCTTTTAGAAATAGTTTTCACCGCTTGCGCTTGTTGATCGGTCACTTTTTTATCTCGCATTAAAATCTGCGCATAACCTAATATTGCATTCATCGGTGTTCTGATTTCATGGCTCATATTAGCTAGAAAAACGCTTTTAGCCTGGTTAGCAGATTCAGCCTTTATTTTTGCTTCTGCAAGCTGAAGCTCTGTTGCTTTACGCCAAGAGATTTCTTCTTCCAACCCTTTTTTGCCACGTTTTAATTCCTCTTCTTGAACCGTCACTTTATTCAAAACTCGATTGTATTGATCGGCAATCAGGCCCACTTCAGTATGAGGTTCGACTTCGACAGGAGCGGAGAAATCTCCCTTATCTCTCTGCATTTCCATTTTATTGAGAAGATTAAGGAGAGCGTTGCTGGCGCCATGCTCGACAATATTCATGCCCAATTTTTCTTCTTCTAAGCTTATTCGCAAAGGAATCCATCGATTAATAAGCCAAATAAATAAATAACCCAAGCCAAATGCCCAGAAAAAGCAAACGAAAACCCCTTCTAATTGAACTAGCAACTGTTCCCAACGAGTAAGTCCGGTACCCCAGCTATTGGGATCGCCCAAAATAGCCACCGCTAGCGTCCCCCATACACCGGGAAAACAATGTACCGGAACGCCTCCAACGGCATCGTCAATTTTCAGTTTCTCAAACCAAATCAGAGCGACAAAACAAATACAACTGCCAATGAAAGCAATCAAAATAGTTTGCCACGGTCCCATGATATTGCAAGAAGCGGTGATCGAAACGAGTCCTGCGAGGCAACCATTAATAATAATCTCTACCGAAGGCCGTTTATGAATTTTCCAAGATAAAGCTAAAGCGACCATAGCGCCAAGGCTTCCCGCTAAGAGAGTGTTAAAAATAATTGTAGGAGTATGATGGTTCACTCCTAAGGCGCTTCCCCCATTAAACCCAAACCAGCCAACCCACATCAAAAAAACGCCTATAGTAGCTAAGATTAAGCTATGCCCCTCTATGGGATTTTTTTCATTGTCAAATCTTCCGGATCGAGGTCCAATAATTAACACGGCCGCGAGGGCAACCCAACCTCCTGTCGAGTGAACAACGGTGGAACCGGCAAAATCCAAGAAACCTTTTTCAGCTATCCATCCGACGGGATGTCCAAAAGCGACACCCCCCCATAACCAATGTCCTATAAAAGGGTATATAAAAACGGCAACAAAAACCGAAACCAAAACATAACCCGAAAAGCGCATTCTCTCCGCCACTGGACCTGAAATAATAGTTACGGCAGTTCCGCAAAAAAGCATTTGGAAGGTAAAAAAAGAAATCAACCAAGAGCTGTCAATCCCGTCAAAAAAGAAATACGTCTGGCCAAACCAACCGTTGAAACTTGAACCATGCATAATTCCAAATCCCACCGGCCAAAAAATTAGAGTGGTAACGCAAATATCCACAAAATTTTTGATGGCAACATTGATACTATTTTTTACGCGAATCAGACCGCTTTCCAGACAACAAAAACCGCCTTGCATTAACAAAACCAAGCAAATGCAAAAGGTCATCCAAATAGTATCCAGGAGTTCTTTTTCGATATTTATCATTTAATCTGCAATTTCCATCAAAATTTGATTCTCCACAGATTTTATCCACACAAAACTTTTGGTTTAAAATGCACCCTATTTTCTACTTATTTATAATTTTTTTTCAATCAAACCCATTTATTCAAAAGTGAAAATCTTAATAACTAACACCATTCCGAAACTATTGACTTTTCCGATCCATTTTTCACCTTCGTTCTTTACCTAAACTTTCTAAGTTAGAATGCACTATCAACCTTATATTCTTCTTTAATGCAAAGTATTATTGACCATCAATCCATTTAGATTAAAGAAATATACAATTTTTAAAGCGCCAAACTAACCATCAAGAAAAAAAACTCTCGTTAAAATAATGTGAATATGTTTAAAAAAGCATATCAAATAAAATTACATAAACACATACCTAAGTGAACCGCAAATTGAAAATAGTTCGTAACAATTTCTTACTTAAAAAAACATTCACATTTGTTTAATTTTGAATTACAATATATAGATAGAAAAAAGTATTAGCTAAAAAATCTTGAATTTTGGATTGAAAGCAAATGGCTGAAATAGGTTCAATAAGCTCAAGTTCCCCGGCGCAAGCCTTCCAGCGACCGAATAATGCAGGAGGTGGAAGTGGCGGTCAGGATAGCGGTGGGAGTAGCCCCGTTGAAGATAGTGTACAAATCAGCTCTGCGGGTCGGGACCAAAGTAGCGTTCAGTCTGAAGCTGTAAGCGAAGGAGCCTCGCCAACGGTAGACCAACGAATCGAGGCTAATGCCGATCCTGCGCGAAATTCAGCCGCCAATCAAGATATTGAGACTGAAGTTTCCGATATTCAAGAAGCAAATACTGAAAACTCCGCAGCCGCTCCAGAACAAAACGTGAGCACATTGAGCAGAGAACAAGCAGAACAAAATTCTTCGGGAGCTAGTTCTTCCCAATCTAATGCTGTTGAGCAACGAGGTCAAAGCGTCGACCAGCTTGCCTAAGGGCAACCCCTTCCTTTTAGCGTCTCTTGACTCGCTTAGTTATTCCATTATCTTTAGTAGATCGTCTACGCTTGAAACGTTATCTAGCGGAAAAGAAATAACATAGCCAAATATGTGGTAAGGGGATTCAACGTCGGTAATGGGTTTTAATCGTACGGGGATTAACTCTAAATCTTCATATTCTGAAGATTCTTCAATCAAAACTGCGGAAGACTCTTCATCGTCGTAATACTCCTCGACGATCAGAGAAAAACCATGCTTCTCTTCTAAATATCCTTTTAACCAATAAGCCTCTTCTTCAGTCAGCAAACCCATTTTTCGCCCTACTTGGAAGGCATAACACCTCCAGTCGACGCGAACGGGTTCTTTCCTCTTCGCTGTTGGGATAATAGAATGGGCTTTAAATAATTTTTGGACCATTGATCGTAACCAAAAATTTCTTTATTTATCGCTTTGAATCGCAAACTCCAATATCTCGGCCAAATCGTTATGCCCCTCAATCTTGGCGTATTTTTCGATTTTACTCCATGATTCTTTGCCGTCAATTCCTTCCGCCGTCAAGGAAGTCGAATCCAGTCTCTCTCTATAATTTACCAATAACTTTTCTATTTCATGACGGAAGGTATTAGTTTCCAACAAGGTATCGTACTTTTTCCAAAAATCTATTATAGGATCGCCATCCCCATATCTTTGATTAAAGTAACCCGCAAAATCTTTGACCGATATCATTCCGATAATACCGGTTTCGCCTTTTACTGGGAGATGTCGGATATTATTCTTGTACATGGCAATCAACGCCTCCGACATGGTTTGATCGGGTCCCATAGTAATCAATCCAGACGACATAATTTCTGCCATTGTTGTAGTCTTTGGATCTAAATCTTTCGCTAAAACTTTTCTAATTAAGTCATAAGCGGTCACAATCCCTGTATATTCATTATTATCTCGAATAACAACAGAGTGAACCTTTTCCGTAGACATAATTTTTGCGGCCTCGGTTGCTGTTGTTTCGGGTTCTGTAGCAACAATCCGCTCTTCCATATAATGTTTAATCTCGTGCATTTACGGATGCCCCTCTATAAGTTTCTAGCCCTCATTTACGCGAATTAAGACTTTTACACCGAATTTTAAAGTTGTCCTGTATCCTACCCCATTCAAGACATATTTTTTAATAAAAAATAAGCAAAATCGGAGGTTTAAGATACTCGTTCTTAAATCCATTTATTTATTCAATTTTAAAAATGGCTAGCGAAAAACTTACAATAAACCAATAGAAACCATAATATTTTATTTTAAATGAATAAAAGCTTCTCCATAAAAACATTTCTCCTTATTAATAAAGCGTTAAATAATAAATAGTTATAATTTAATTTCACTAATTTTTTTATTTAAAAAATCAATCTCGCAAACTCTTTATTTTTTAA
Organism: uncultured Nitrospinota bacterium; assembly: GCA_964570665.1. Lineage (GTDB taxonomy): Bacteria > Nitrospinota > Nitrospinia > Nitrospinales > JAJDAT01 > JAJDAT01. The sequence goes on from CAZMZH010000014.1 coordinate 101,364, forward strand.
AATCCCATCTTTAATTATCATATTATCCTTTGCATGTAATGACTCAAAATTAGCTTAAGAAGCTGTTAAAATTTAAATTTTGACAGCCTATTTGGTTTGGGCTATTATTGCCAACTTCACGGGATGATCATTGACAAACGGGTCAAGGTGAAGTATCATCTCGCGTCTATTTTTCATTATTTTTAGAGGTTTTAAGGTTCCTAATCTAAACGTTGATTTTTAATAAAAATTAAATATTCAACGTTCAAAATTTTCAAATTTACCCACACTCGTAATTGGATTTTTGGAACCTTTTAGTTCGAAATAACCGCTAAGTTTTTGGAGGAATGTATGTTATCGGAATACACAGGGATGGTAATCATGTTGTTTTTTGCCATAAGTATCTCTGTTGGTATGGTGGTAGCCACCTCCCTTTTAGGTCCTAAGAAAAAATTCGCCGAGAAAATGGAACCTTTCGAATGCGGCGAAGTTCAGATTGTTTCTCCAAGACAACGCTTTTCGGTAAAATTTTATTTAATTGCCGTCCTTTTCATTTTATTTGATATTGAAGCCGTTTTCCTATTCCCCTGGGCCATTTTATATAAAAAATTAGGCCTTTTCGGCCTCTTTGAAATGATGGCTTTCATATTTGTCCTCGGCATAGGCCTCTTTTATGTTTGGAAACGGGGCGGTTTGCAGTGGGAATAACCTATACCTTAATAAATAAAATTAACGCTTAATGATTTAGGTCCAAATGGGAACAGAGACACATATAATAGAAAGAATTAAAGATAAATTTGGCGATAACGTACTCGAAAGCCATGACTTTCGAGGCGATCAAACGGTCACGGTTAAAAAAGAAAGCGTTCACGAGGTCGCTAAGTTTTTACGGGACGACTCCGAGTTATGTTTTGATTTTTTAATGGATATCACCGCAGTTGATTATTTGGATAAGAAAGCCCAACGATTTGAAATGGTCTACCATTTCTATTCATTAAAGAATAATAACCGCGTTCGAATTAAAGCCCCCGTAGCTGAAGACGACTGTGAAGTTGACTCGTTATGCGATCTTTGGAAAACGACAGATTGGTATGAAAGAGAAATTTGGGATATGTACGGCATTAAGTTTAAGGGGCACCCAAATATGAAAAGAATTCTTTTATATGAAGAGTTTAAAGGACACCCTCTTAGAAAAGATTACCCAATCAACAAGCGTCAACCCTTAATTGGCCCGTTAAACTAAGCGAAAACTTTATATGTTATTGGATTTTGGCATCACCCTTTTAAAAGTTCTCTTTATTCTAGGCGTAACCGTCGGTTTCTTTGCACCCATTTTGACCTGGGTAGAACGCAAGCAAAGCGCCATCATGCAAGACCGGATTGGAGCAAACCGAGCTGACATTTTGGGTTTTCGGGCTTTGGGCTTATTTCACATCATGGCCGACGGCTTAAAAATGTTTACCAAGGAAGATTTCATTCCTAGGGGAGCAAATCCCGTTCTGCATACGCTTAGCCCCATTGTCGCCTTGATTCCGGCAATAATAACGTTTGCGGTTGTTCCATTTGGCGGGGTCTATGAAATTTTTGGCAAACAAGTCAACTTAGTTATCGCCGATTTGGATGTTGGGATACTTTTCGTATTTGCAATCGCATCTATCGCGACTTACGGTTACGTAATCGCAGGTTGGAGCTCCAACAATAACTGGTCTTTATTAGGTTCTATGCGAACCACCGCTCAAATGATTTCCTACGAAGTGACCATGGGTTTGACCATCATTGGCGTTTTAATGGTCTATGAGTCAATGAAATTAACGGAAATTGGGGCGGCGCAAGAAAGCTTTTTCCACTGGGGGGTTTTCATGCAACCTCTTGGCTTTATCATGTTCTTAACCGCTTCGATTGCGGAAAACAAACGGATTCCTTTTGACGCTCCTGAAGCGGAGTCGGAGTTGGTAGCGGGTTATTTCACTGAATATAGCGGACTCAAATTCGGTATGTTTTTTATGGCCGAATTTATTGAAATGGTTACCATCAGCGCGATTGTAACGATCCTGTTTTTTGGAGCTTGGCATATTCCTTTTATAGGTACCGCTACCCTGTTCTCTTTATTCGATTTCTTAGGAACCACTGGGTCCAACATCGTTGTCATGCTAATTCATGTTGGAGTGTTTTTCACGAAAGTGGTTTTCTTTATTTGGTTTCAAATGACCATTCGATGGACATTACCAAGGTTCCGATACGATCAAATCATGGATCTTGGCTGGAAAATTTTGTTGCCTCTTTCATTGGCTAACATATTCGTTACGGGATTTATATTAATATAGTTCCGTCGCTAATTATTAAGGGCTTATCATGGCATATTACGTAAACCGGAATGTAAAACTGACTTTTTGGGAAAAAATTTATATCCCTGAGATCATTAGGGGAATGATAATTACCTCCCGACACTTCTTTAGCAACTTATTTGGATTCATTCCATTTTTGGCTGGGAAGAAGGACAGAAAGATTTTTACCGTTTATTATCCCGAAGAGATGGTGGAGTACCCCATTGCCTATAGAGGCCGCCCTGTTCTAGCCATAAATGAAAAAGGTAATTTTAATTGCGTCGCTTGTGGTTTGTGCGAAGCGGCTTGTCCCGCCTATTGCATCGACATTACTCCAGGTTGTAACAGCGGAAAACAAAATGAACTGGAGCGTTTTCCAGACAAATTTTCTATCGACTACGCAATTTGTATCTTCTGCGGTAACTGTGAAGAAGCGTGCCCAGAAGAAGCCATTTTCATGAGCAACGATTGCGAAATCTCGATGTTGGATCGTAGAAAAATGAAATATAACAAAGAACAATTATCTACCCCAATATCTGAACTAAAAGACAGAGTCGAGTTTGTTCGGAATATGAACGCTAAATGGAATTTCAGGAATTAAGAGTAGGTTAATCGGCGAACCCATTATGGAACAATTTATTTTTTATCCACTTTCCCTTGTATGTATTATTTTTGCCGTTGGGGTAATAATCAATACAAGTCCTATTAGCTCGGCAGTATCTCTTATCGGAATGATGCTTGGGTTGGCGGGTCTTTTTGTTTTATTAAACGCTCATTTGATGGCCATTCTACAAGTTTTGGTTTATGCGGGCGCAATTATGGTTCTCTTCATGTTCGTTATCATGCTGTTAAATCTAAAAGGCGACGACGAAGATTGGAAGATGCGCGGTAAAAACGTTTTATTGGCCAGTTTATCTGGAGTTTTTGTTTTGGTTGTATTATTTATGATATTTGGCTACGGGTTTGACTCAGAAATTGGGAAAACCGCCGCCTTGCCGGATACATTTGGGACAACTGCCGCTGTTGGCCAACTCCTATTCACAGATTTTGTATTGCCTTTCGAAGTAGCTTCTATATTGCTTTTGGTCGCAATGGTAGGCGCGGTTGTATTGGCCAAAACTAAATTAAACTAAAAGAATTCTAATGGTTCCTCTTTCGCATTATTTAATTGTTAGCGCTATTTTATTTTTCATTGGCGTGCTTGGCGTATTACTCAGAAGAAACGTTATTGTCGTTTTCATGTCTATTGAAATCATGTTGAACGCGGTCAACCTCAGTTTAATTGGATTTGACCGGTTTTTGAATCAACACGACGGTCAAGTTTTTAGCTTTATGGTTATGGCTGTAGCGGCGGCGGAAGTTTCGGTAGGATTGGCAATCATCATATCCATATTCCGTAAAAAGCCGACAATCAATTTAGACGAATTCAATATAATGAAATGGTAAGGATATAAAATGCTTAGTTTGACTTGGCTGGTCCCAACTTTCCCGCTAATTGGATCGATCATTAACGGTTTTTGGGGACTAAAAATTGGTAAAGATAACGTAGGCAAAGTCGCTTGCGGTTCGGTACTGCTTTCTTTTATTTGTACCGTTCTTATCCTATTCGGTCTGATCGGATTACCCGCAGACGAACGAATATACGAACAAGTGATGTTTGATTGGATCGTTGCCGGCGATTTCGCAGTTCAATGGGCTTACCAAGTCGATCCTCTTTCCATGGTCATGATGCTGGTGATAACGGGTGTTGGATTTCTCATCCACGTTTTCTCCATTGGCTATATGAAAGAAGAGTATAGTTACTACCGATACTTCGCATACCTAAACTTGTTTATGTTCGCGATGCTCATCCTAGTCATGGGAAGCAACTTCCTTTTGATGTTTATTGGATGGGAAGGCGTCGGGTGTTGTTCCTATTTCCTCATTGGTTATTATTTCGACAAACAATCCGCTTGCGACGCCGCGACAAAGGCTTTTATTGTCAACCGCGTTGGCGACTTCGCCTTCTTGCTTGCGGTGATGTTCATTTTCTATATTTTTGGAACCATCGATTACACCGAGGTCTTTGCAGCCGCTCCCCATAAACTCGTTTACGGTGGCGAAACGGTTATCATTATTACCGGTTTCTTATTTTTGGGAGCGACTGGTAAATCGGCGCAAATTCCGCTTTATACCTGGTTACCGGACGCTATGGAAGGTCCAACGCCGGTTAGCGCGCTCATCCACGCCGCTACCATGGTAACCGCAGGCGTTTATTTAGTGGTTCGCTGCAACATCTTATTCATGATGGCTCCCATGACGATGATGGCGGTCGCCTTTATTGGCGGCGGAACCGCATTGTTTGCCGCAACAATTGGCATGACGCAATGGGATATCAAAAGAGTTCTTGCGTATTCAACCGTAAGTCAAATTGGATATATGTTTTTAGGTTGCGGCGTTGGCGCTTTTACGGCGGCAATTTTTCACTTAATAACTCACGCATTCTTTAAAGCCTGCTTATTTTTGGGTTCAGGTAGCGTTATTCATGGCATGCACCACGAACAAGATATTCGAAAAATGGGCGGCCTAAAAAAGCACTTTCCAAAAACTTACATCACGTTCCTAGTATCTACCCTGGCCATCGCCGGAATTTTCCCGCTATCGGGTTTCTTCAGTAAAGACGAAATTTTGTTCCACTCCTTAATGGATGGAAATATATTCCTCTGGGGAATGGGTATAACAGGAGCGCTGTTAACCGCTTTTTATATGTTCCGACTGGTTTTCATAACCTTTCATGGCGAGTCGCGAGTCGATCCTCATGTTCATCCTCATGAATCGCCAGACGTTATGACCAGACCATTAATGATATTGGCAACCCTTGCCGCTTTTGGCGGTTTGCTCGGGATTCCATTGATTCATGGCTGGCATGTATTGCACAACTGGTTGGAACCGGTATTACATATCGATTGGCAAACGATCGTGGTCAACTCATCCCGAATGCTCGAAGAACATGGTCATCCGGCTCATTTATCCCATTTGCTTCATGGCGAAGAACATCATGACGCTGGAACGGAAATCGCCCTCATGGTCTTATCCGTAGGCGTGGCTCTAACGGGAATTATTGGCGCCTATCTTTGTTACATAAAATATCCAGACTTGCCAGAGAAAATGACCGACGGTCAATGGGGTTATGAAATCGTAAAAAATAAATACATGGTTGACGAGATTTACGACGAGTCTATCGTGCAACCCGTCGTTAAAGGTTCCAGACTTCTTTGGAAAGAAGCGGACGCCAAAGCCATTGACGGATCGGTTAACGGAGTGGCGCAAATTATCGGTTGGTGCAGCAAGCAAGCTAAACAGTTTCAATCGGGTTATGTACGGAATTACGCATTAGCTATGATAATAGGTTTTGCGATATTACTATTGGTCGCTTTCTAATTTTGACGAATTTTAAGTTGAGAATTTAAAGATCGCTATTTCATTCTCAGCTTTTTTTATTTTGCACATTTGGCGTTAGCGATTTTAGAGCTAACGTGAACATCATAAGTATTAATTAGAGTTGCTATGTTTTTAACGTTCGTTACATTTTTACCTCTGCTAGGGGCTATCGGTATCGCCTTCTTGCCTGAAGAAGACGAAAACCTGGTTAAGAAAACGGCTTTAGGTGTGGCGCTCGCCGACTTTTTGCTTTCTTTGGCGTTTTATTTCAATTTTGACCTCACCACCCCAAATATGCAGTTCGAATTATCTGCCGTTTGGATTGAAAACTGGGGGGTAAATT
>CAZMZH010000015.1:0-75033 GCA_964570665.1 uncultured Nitrospinota bacterium
TTTGGTTGTCGAAGAAGAATGATTAACATTTTCCAAAACCGTTAATGTTGATTAAGTGATTAAAAAAGCAAAAGTTATATTGTTTTTTTACGAAATTGAGGCTCCTTGGATTTTAAGCGAAACTGAGGCTAAGATTGATAAAGTTTATCCAAAATTGCGTACAAATAAGCTATAAGCTTGTAGATTCAATATTACAAAAGTAAATTATTTGGAGCGACAAAACCTTAAAAGCATTTTTCTTTTTGAGATCCAATATTAAATATGGTTTACGTAAACCCAAAAAAATATGGGCAATCAGTAAAATTACTTAAATTGAGACCGTGATTGAGATATAACATAAAATTGGATATAAATGGCAATAATTTTGAATTTTTTTTAAGGAGTTTGGTATGAGGAAGTTTAATGCTGGGAAAGCTTCAGATTTAAAGCCTGGAACTGGCAAGGGGGTAGAAGCTTTTGGATACTACATTGCTGTTTTTAATGTTAAGGGAAAACTGTTTGCCGTTGATGGAACCTGTCTGCATATGGGAGGATCTTTAGGAGAAGGAAAACTTGATGGAACTACGGTTACCTGCCCTATGCATGGTTGGAAATATGATGTTTCTTCTGGGCAATGTAAGGGGGAACCATTTTTTAAACTAGAGCAATATTCAGTGAAAGAAGAAAATGGAGAAATAATTTTGGAATTTCCCTAAGACATATTTAATTTTAATTTAAATTTAGTTTTTGTCTGGATTGACGCGCGTCATCGGTCAAGATACAATGAAACCTTAAAAATCATTTTTAACTAATTGAATTTCAGACACTTTTAGAGAAAAAGCTGTTCTGATTTGTCTAAAATTTTATTTTTATATGCTTTTAATGGCTAAATATAATGGATGAACCAAGTAAAGAACAAGTTCCATTAAATAAGCGCGAAGATTTTACTCTTTGCTTGAATTGTGGGTTTCCAAATCAAAATGCCGTAACGCGGTGTATGTATTGCAATACAGATTTAACTAAATCTAATGGGATTTTTTCTTGGTTTCGACAAACTTTTCTGATCTTGAAATGGAGATGGGAATTGAGAAAAGAGCGGTCAAAAGCCGAGAACCCATTTCTTCTTTTCTCAAAAAAGTTGGGTTTTTTAATTCTAGGGATGGGGTTTAGCGGATTTGGTTGCTATCTCTTCATAGATTCCTTATCGCATAATTCCTTTTCCACAGCAATCATTTCAATACTTCTCCTGCTTTATGGCTTTTTTACTTTAAAAAATTTATTTTCAGGAAAATAATCTTATTTAGATAAGACCACTCCCTTTTTGCTTAGTTTTACTTGATTTAGTAATTAAAAATTAAAAACTTGATTAAAAGTTTATGAGCGCTTCAACTGAAGTCAAAGATAATTCCCAACGGTTTTTTCTTATTGATGGCATTAAGGATAAAGAATCCGCTTTAGGAATAGAAAAGAAACTCTACCAACTAGAGGAAGTTCAGTATGCCAAGGTGAACTTTACTAAAGGGGCGGTAGACCTGCGATATAGTCCTAAAAAAGATGTCTTAGTTCGCGTTTTGGACGTTATTCATGGATTGGGTTACGACTTTTTAAAACAAAAAAAGAAATTTTCTGTGCATGGAATGTCATGCGCCGCTTGCGTATCTAGAGTTGAAAAAAAGTTAAAAAGTTTGGATGGCGTGTTGGAGGCTCGCGTTAATTTGGCTTCTGAAAGCGCTGAAGTTGAAACTATATTGACTCCTGAAATAGAAACTTTTCGAAACGCTTTGAACCCCATGGGTTTTAAATTAGTTGAAGAAGAAAAATATATAAATAGCTCAGGAAACCTTGATAAAAAAGAAGCCAAACGAGAATTGACCGTTAAGTTAATTGGAGCTTTAATTTTTGCTTCAATTATGATGGTTGGAAACTTTTTTAAGTTACTGACGCCGTTTTCTATGTTTTTATTAGCTATTCCAGTACAGTTTTGGGCGGGTAGCCAGTTTTACTCAGGAGCCTGGAAAGCTTTAAAACATGGCGATACGGACATGAACTCTTTAGTCGTTTTAGGATCGACTTCAGCATTTGGGTTTAGCGTATGGACCGCTTTTTTTTCTGGGAACGTTTTAGCGTCAAGTCAGTTTTCAGGAGTATATTTTGATTCTGCGGTTATGATTGTTACTTTGATTTTATTAGGACGCTACCTTGAGTCTAAAGCCAAAGCCAAGGCGTCGGAAGCGATAAAAAAACTATTAAACTTACGCCCAGAAAAAGTAAAAATTTTTAAAGAAGGTTCCGAAAAGCTAATTTCATTGAGCGAGTTAAGGGTAGGCGACCTTGTTTGTGTTCGTCCTGGAGAAAGAGTCCCCGCAGATGGAATTGTTTTTGAAGGTTCTGGCCATATTGATGAGTCTATGATCACTGGCGAAAGCTTGGGCGTGGACAAAAAAGTAGGAGACAAAATTATAGGAGGATCTTTTAACCGAACTGGTTTTTTGAAGTATAAAGCGGATGGTTTAGGAGATGACTCAGTTTTAGGACGTATTGTAAAAATGGTGGAAGAAGCTCAAGGGTCAAAAGCTCCTATTCAGAGATTTGCGGATAAGGTTGCGGGAGTATTTACGCCATTTATTTTAGTGATCGCCAGTTTAACATTTGGGTTTTGGGTCACATGGGGAAATGAATTTGCGGTTTTACCAATTACGGAAAGTCAATTTGCGTGGATGACGCTTGTGTCTGTATTGGTAATTGCCTGTCCCTGCGCACTTGGTTTAGCAACACCGGCCGCAATTATTGTTGGGGCAGGTAAGGGCGCCGAGCACGGGGTATTTATTAAAGGTGGGGAAATATTAGAAACCATCGAAAAAGTTAAAATGGTGATTTTTGATAAAACCGGGACTTTAACTCTTGGCGTTCCCAAGGTTGTTGATATTTGGTCTGTTTCAGAATTACCGATTTCTATAGATGAAGTTTTGGCCTATGCGGCAGGAGTTGAAGTTGGCTCTGAACACCCTTTAGCTCATGCAATTAAAAAAGAAGCCGACCACAGAGAGGTCCAACCTATAAATTGTATTGATTTTAAGTGCCTTGCGGGATATGGAGTGCAAGGAGTTGCAGACAATAAAGTTATCTTTTTGGGCAATGCAAAATTAATGGTAGATAATGGGATCGATATTTCTTCCATGAATGATCGTTTGGAAAAATGGTCTAAGGAGGGAAAAACTCCCATTTTCATTGCAAAAGAAAAGCAAATCCTAGGCATGATTTCTATTGCAGATTCGCTAAAACTTGAGGCAAGAGAATTAACTCAAAGATTAACTAAAAAGGGATTTCGGTTAGCTATAATTACGGGAGATAATTTTCAAACGGCTCAATACATTGCAAAGGATCTTGGGATTAGCGAAATATATGCAGAGAAGTTACCCGGCCAAAAAGCGGAAATTATCAAAGAATTACAAAATAAGGGTTTAAATATAGCAATGGTCGGCGATGGAATAAACGACGCACCCGCATTAACTCAAGCAGATATTGGAATTGCCCTGGGGACCGGAACTGATATCGCTAAAGAAACTTCTGATATTACTCTTATGAGCGGAGATTTGAATAGCGTTGCTCAGGCTTTTGATCTAGCTAAAGCGACGATGAAAACCATTCGCCAGAATTTATTTTGGGCTTTTTTCTATAATATATTAGCTGTTCCCATAGCCGCAGGAGCCTTGTTCCCGATATGGGGAATAGCGTTAAAACCAGTATACGCGGCAGCAGCGATGTCTTTAAGTTCGGTTTCCGTCGTCGGAAATTCTCTTTTATTAAACCGGTTTAACCCGAAGTAGTTTCAAAGAAAAGTTTATGAACTCCACTGTCCGTTCTTTTCATATTTTAGGTTTGAGTAGCCATGCTCACTTTTCTGAAGTAAAGGGCGCTTATAAAAAATTGGTTAAAGTTTGGCATCCAGATTTGTACGCAACCAAACGTCCCAGTTTGATCTCAAGAGCTCAAGAAAGATTCAAAGAAATAAATCTTGCCTATTATTATTTATGCGAGTTGTATAAAGAATCTTCCTTCGAAGACTCTTCTAGTAAATTGGAAGAGGAGATGAATGTACCTGATTCGTCCCAAAAAACTGCCACAGAAGATGATAATAATGAAGAAACTATAAAGAGTTCTATTGAGTTTTCAAACGGCGATCGTTATGTAGGAGAAACTCTAAATGGGGAAATGCATGGTATTGGCGCTTATTACTTTTCCAATGGAGATTTTTATCAAGGCGATTTTGTTGGCGGGAATAGGAGCGGTTTAGGGCTCTATACTCACTTAGATGGTTGTCAATATAAAGGAGAATTTCGCGCTGGAAAACCTAATGGAAGGGGAGTCTATAATTACTCAAACGGAGATCGGTACGAAGGCGAATTTGTAGAAGAAGAAATGTCGGGACTTGGTACTTACTATTATTCCAATGGCGACCGATTTGTTGGGAAATATAAAGATGGAATACCTCATGGAGAGGGCAAGTATATAACCGCCTTCGGAAAAAGTTTTGAGGGATATTGGGTTGAAGGCGATTTAATTTAAATTGTTGGAACGATCCTTTAAAGGTTCTTTTCAAGTCAGCTTTTTTTCTGCCCAAACGGCAAGTTTTTCTCTAAATATTTTGGCGTTATGGCGTATATCGACAGGAAACGATTTACAAAAAAGAATATCTTTAATATTTTGAGTCAATTCAAATTCAGATCCTATTTTTAGAAGTTGGATTTTTAATTCTTCCTTATCTTTTTTTCCTTTTGAGATATCTAGTTCAACAGCCAAAACGGGTCTTTGATTTCCTTTCTCTCCAATTCCAATTAAAGCGGTTCGTTTTACTCCCGATATCTGATTAAATATCGCTTCGCAAGGGATAGTAAATAAAGTTTCGGATATACAAACAACTCGATGACTTTTCCGCCCGCAAAACCAAATGCGACCTTCCGAGTCTAAATAACCAACGTCGCCCATCCTATGCCAGAATAAATTGTCGTCATTGATTTTTGAAAGTCCATTCGCATTGGGTCTATTAAAGTATGTTTGCGTTACCCAAGAGCTTTGAACAATTATTTCTCCAATTTTGCCTTCTTGCATTTCAAGTTCGTTTATCCATTGAGGAATAGGGCTGTCTGTGATTTTAATTATCTTTACCTTCATTCCGGGAACAGGTTTGCCAACGCAAACTCCCAAACCATTTTTCGTGTTTTCCCAGGTTTCATTTAAAACTTCTTCTCTTTCAATAGAGGCGACGGGGAGAGCTTCTGTCGCACCATAAGGTGTGTAAATCTTGCAGTTTTTGTCTACGAAGGAATCGAAACTTTCCAAAAGTTTTCCAGAAACCGGAGCTCCAGCGATTAGAATACGTTTAATATTTAAAATGGGTTTTTGAGATTTTCTACAATAACGCGTTATGGTTTCCCACAATGCAGGCGATCCAAAACTGTTAATTACTTTGAATTTCTCGGCAATTGATAGGATTTTTAAGGGGTCAACATGAGCGGGGCGGGTAGGATTCATATCTGGAACTATGCTAGTCATTCCAAAAGCTCCGCTAAATAGGGCAAATAAAGGAAAAGTTGGTAAATCTACATCCCCTTTTTTAAACTGATAAATAGCTTCTAAAGCGTTGGATTGTTCAAAAAAATTTCTATGAGAATAAACCACGCCTTTTGGAGGGCCTGTGCTTCCACTTGTAAATAGAATAGCGGCAGGTTCATGAGGTTCTGTTTTTTCCAAAGTAACGCTTTCTTGTCCGAGTTTACGAATTTCCTTTAGAGTAAAATTACTGTAAAGTTTTTGTTTTCCTAGAGTTACAAATAGCTTTACGTTGGAGAAATATTTTGGAAAAAATAATCTTATGATATGAGTTAATGGTATTCCTATCATGCCTTCAGGTTGCGCTTCTTTAATGCAATTTAGGATATTTTTCCTACCAAGACCGGGATCGATAAGCACCGGCACCGCTCCTAGTTGAAATAGGCTGTACGTAATTCCTATTAGATCAATACCAGGCTTCACAAATAATAAAACTCTGCTTCCCTTTCTCAGGCCAGCTTTTGAAAATCCAAAAGCTAAGCGATTTACCTCCAAGTAAAGTTCCTCGAAGGTGATAGAGCGTATGCTTTTTTTTCGTGGATCAATAATTGCGGGAATGTCTGGAATGGATTTAGCGTTATCTTCTAGTCTGGCAACTATGTTTTGGAATTTCATGTGAACCGTTGTTAGCGGAGTTCTATTTTAAGTTAATTGTCGCTTACAGGGTTTTTTTTTAAAGGTCGTCAAGTTGAAGAAATGAGTTAACTTTTAAATTAGACCAATTTCAAGGCTGTTTTTGAAAGAGGAATGGTAACTTTGTGTTTTTGTACGTAGGATTCTTGGTTAATTGAAGCGACTGCTTTTTTAAGCGATATAAAATCTCTGGGTATTCGAACTATTATAAATTCGGCGACTGCATCCGATATTTCTAATCCAAAATCTAAGGCCATTTTTTGGATTAGTTTGCAACCCGCTTGGTCGTTCATTGATCCTACTGGCGCAATAATTCCCCAATTAAATCGAGACACTAAATAATCTGCAGTATCTTTAAGCTGAGAAGGAGAAGTTTTCCCCGCAAAAGCTATTTTTTTCCCTTTTTCATTGAGCGTATTAAAAATATGGTAGAGCGCTTCTTGAAAATTTATATTTTTTCTCAATTCATCTAAATCGTCTAATAGAAAAATATCGGCATTTAGGATTTGATCGATAATGTTATCAAGAGTATGTTTTTTTGCTTCTATTTTGTTAATTAGATCGCCGCATTTGGAATAGATAACTATTTTAGATGAGTCATTCTGTTGAATTTGATTTCCAATGGCTTTTAATAAGTGAGTTTTTCCTAAACCTTGATCTCCAGAGATGAAAAGAGTATTACAAATAGATTCGGATTTGCATAAGTCTTTTGCCGATTGATAAGCGAAATCGGATTCTTCGTATTGAATAAAGTTTGAAAAGGAATACTCAGGAGAGGGAGGAAAGCAAAATACTTGTTGTTCATTGAAAGAAGTGTTTTGAGATGCCATTTCCAAAAGCGTTCAACGACTTTTAAGTCTGGTCGGCGCCTAAAAAAGTTAATAACGAAAATGATTTATTTGGGGCCGATGGTTATTTCAATATGAGTTTGTCCCAATGTTGATCTTAGAGTTACTTGGCAAACTTTGTCGGCTTTTTCATAAAGTAGTTGAGTGCCGCTATGCTCCATAGTTCTGACAAAGGTCCAATCTTTATTAATCATTTCATTTTGAAAAAAAGCAATAGTCTCATCGAGGTTATTCCAACCAGAAAAAAATATGTGGCCGACTTTCACGGAGCCGCTTCTGGATTCGTAGATAAAGGATTTGGATCGATTAAAAGTAAATCCACCGGGAATTGGAAGATCTTCAAAATGAAGACTGGGGTACGATTCTGTTGAGGGTGTTAAAACTTCAGTGGTTGCCGGTTGTTCGCCGTCTTGAATAGGAAAATTTGCACAACCTGAAAAAAAAATTAAATAAGCGAAGATTATGAGGTACTTGTAAAAATTCATTTAATTAGGATCCCCTTCCTAAGTAAGCAACGATTAAGCCTAATATCATGAGAAAAAAGCCAAATCCTCTCAATGTTCCGTTTTCAAACTCCGGTATTTTTTGAGCAAATTCTTTAACCTTTTCTGGAAAGCAGAAATATGGAAAACCTTCAAAAATCATCATCAAACCTAATGCTGTAATAAAAAAATTCATTTGGTTTTACCAATCTAATTTGGAAATGAAACTATCATGAAAACTGTTGTCTTGCTATATTTTTATGAATAGATGCCTGAACGTTTTCATGTTGTAATCAGTTAATTTAGCATTATATAATTACAAAGCGGTAAGATTCCATCAAAGCTAATAGTAAAGCTTTCTATCAAAATTTCCTTTATTTAGGAAACTCCAAGAATTAAGATTTGTGAAAGAAAAGAGTTTGATATCAATTCTATTAGAGATTATTTAACGAATCTTAGATCTTCAAATTAATAATGTGTTACATATTGTGATCGTATTATTTTAATATGATTTTTAATAGTTTAATTTTTTAATTCCCCCTACGCCATAAATCAATGGTTTTAATGAGTGGAGGATTTTCATGCAATTGCGATTTTTCCGGTTATTTGTAAGATTTCTTTTTTGTTTATTTTTGATTTTACCTTTTTCTCCCACTTTTGATGGGGAAAAGTTTCAAATGATAAATTCTGCGATTGCATTAAGTGGCGGTAATGGACCGTTAGGTTCTAATATTTTCGTGGAGATTGCGAAAAAAGAAAACCCGTCAGTTGTTAATGTCAGCATAAAGTCTAAAAGAAAGTCAGTAAGAAGTCCTCGTCGAAGGCCTAATGGTCCAAATGAAAAAGGGCAAGATCCTTTCCGAGATTTCTATGACCGCTTTTTCGGTGAAAAAGGCAACGAAAGGCCAAAACGCGGAATGGGATCGGGTTTTGTTATCGATGAAGAAGGACATATTTTAACCAATCATCATGTCATTGAGGGGGCGGACGAAATTAAAGTCACCTTTCAAGACGATAAAGAATACACCGCAAAGTTGATTGGAGCTGATTCAAAAACAGACATTGCCTTAATCAAAATACTTTTAAAAGAGGGGGAAGAAAAGAAATTTCCATTTTTAGAATTAGGAAACTCTGAAGATTTGGAAGTTGGAGAGTGGGTAATGGCTATAGGAAATCCATTTGGTTTGGCTCATACAGTTACCGTAGGCGTGGTAAGCGCTAAAGGGCGAAATATAGGCGCAGGCCCCTACGACGATTTTATTCAAACGGACGCCTCGATTAATCCAGGAAATAGCGGCGGGCCTTTAATCAATATTAAAGGTCGCGTAGTTGGTATTAATACGGCAATTATTTCTGGTAATACCGGCGGAAACGTTGGAATAGGTTTTGCTTTGCCGATTAATTTAGCCAGAAATATTTTGGAGGATCTTAAAGAACATGGATCGGTAACTCGTGGATGGCTTGGTGTAATGATTCAAAAAATTACTCCTGAATTGGCGAATTCTTTTGGTTTGGAGCAGAGCGAAGGAGCTTTGGTGGGCGACGTAATTCCAAATAGTCCTGCCTCAAAAGGCGGAATTGAACGTGGCGACGTAATTGTTAAGTTTAACAATAAAGACGTTGTAGAGATGGAAATGTTGCCTAAAATTGTGGCTGGAACTTCTCCCGGAAAAACCGTTCCTGTTGAAGTTGTTCGCGAAGGCGCTAAAAAAATAATTAACATCACGATCGAAGTTTTGCAGGACGGCGAAGAGAAGGTTGCTTCTTTAGCCGACCCCCTCGGACTTCAGGTTCAAGACATTACTCCTGAGCTAGCCCAAACTTTAGAATTGGAAGATTCTGAAGGCGTTTTAGTCGCAGATGTGCAGGCAGGCGATGCCGCTGGCGAAGCGGGTGTTCGTAGAGGCGATGTTATTTCCGAAGTTAACCGTAAGCCGGTAAAGAGTATGGCTGATTATAAGAGTGTTACCTCTAAATTGAAAAAAGGGAGCACTGTATTGTTATTAGTTAAAAGAGGCGGCAGTACTATTTATATTGCAGTCAAAACGGGTTGAAGTTTATTCCTCTTTAGGTAATAAAAGGACGGCAAAAAATAATTTTGCCGTCCTTTTTAATTATGAAAAATCCTTTCCTTTTTCTTATAGTTCGCCTAGCTAGCGTTTTTTTAGTTGTTTTACTTTGTTATTCAACGGATTCGTTTGCTAGTCCTAAGTTTAACCGTAAAACTCCAGTAGTTGTTGCCGCTGAAAAAGCGGGCCCTGCCGTCGTAAATATATACACCGAAGAAGTTTTGCAAGAATTTCGCAATCCATTTAGAGGATTACGCGATAATCCATTTGAAAATTTTTTTAAGGATTTATTGCCCAAGTTTGGCAATAAACGACAAAGTTTAGGGTCTGGGGTCATTATTGATCCGAGAGGTTATGTAATAACCAATGAACATGTTGTGGATAAGGCTGCCGGAATAAAAGTAATTTTGTCCGATGGGAGGACATTTAAAGCTAGATTAATTGGGGCGGATATTAAGTCGGATTTGGCCATAGTTAAAATAGATTCCGACAACTCTTTGCCTTTTATCAAAATGGGACAATCTGACGATTTGATGATAGGGGAAACGGTTTTGGCTATAGGCAATCCTTTCGGATTGCGTCATACAGTGACTCAGGGAATTATAAGCGCCTTAAATCGAACAATTAAGGCTAGCAAAAATGTTATTTATAATGATTTTATTCAAGTTGACGCTTCAATTAATCCAGGGAATAGCGGGGGGCCGCTTTTAAATATTAACGGTTCCTTAATTGGAATTAACGCCGCTATTTACCAAAAAGCCGAAGGTATCGGTTTTGCTATTCCTATAGATCACGCTAAAAGAATAGTAAACGAATTAATCCAATTTGGCAAAGTTAGGCGCGGTTGGTTGGGAGCGAGCGTTCAAGATATGACGGAAAGTCTTTATCAATACTTTAAACTAGATAGACCTATTGGGGTATTAGCGGTAAAAGTTTTTAGAGAGGGGCCAGCGGGAAGGGCCGGCTTAAAACAAGGAGACGTCATTTTATCTATTGATAATCACGAAATTCGTAACAAATCGGATTATGCACAAACCATATCTTCGTACACAATAGACGATTTTTTAAGTCTAGGAATTATTCAAGATCAAAAAGAACGCACTTTGCGGATGAAAGTTTCATCTATCCCTAAAGCTTATGCTCCAGATTTTACTTTGCATTGGCTTGGAGTTCGCGTGCAAGACGTTAATCAAGCTTTGATAAGACGGTTTCGGCTATCTACTCGAAAGGGTGTTGTAGTGGTTTATGTCGACCCAAAAGGAGTCAGCGGAAAAATAGGAATTCGGTCGGGCGATGTAATAAGACAAATAAATCAGGCAAATATTAGAAATGAGAAAGATTTCAACGAAGCAATTATCGAAGCTGGAAAACTAAGTAGCATCCTTTTATTAGTCCAAAGAGGAACTGGAGGTTATTACGTTACTTTAGAACCATGATAGGACTTGTTTTTCAATTAATTTATTTAGGAATGTTATTTTATATTATTTTGAGTTAGTAACATTGAGTTAAAGTGGTTGTCATATAGTAAACGGATTTTTGCGATTCTTCAAAAAATCGAACTGAGGAAAGTAAACTCATTAGTTCCTAATATAGAAATATAGAAGTTTCTTATGATTTCTTATGGATATCTAATCCCTTCTAGTTTTAGTTTCTCTCCCCCCCCCGAAAAATTTAAATTAATATTAAGCATAATTATTCATTGTTATGATTACTTACGTTAAAAATAAACCTGGACAAACTCTGCTTTCGGCTATTTTTTTCTTATTAATCTTAATAGGTCTATTATTGAGGTTTGAAGCTCTGGATGCCGTGATAGTCAATGAATGGGTAATGCGGGATTTTGATAGGGCGTTTAATTTGATAGACGGTAATTATATTCCTCTGGCAGGACCAGAGGCTACTAATGGAGGGCGTTTACCGGGACCATTTTTGTATTTTTTGCTGGCTATTCCTATTTTGTTTCACTACTCATACGACGCGATTTTCATTTTTAATCTTATTTTGAATATTGCTTCGATTGGAATTTTATTTTATTCATTAAATAAATTTTTTGGGCATACGTTCTCCAGCATCGTATCTGCGTTAGTTTGCGTAAACACCTTCCATATTGCAGGCGTTTTTTTCCCCATAAACCCTTCTTTTATTTTTTTATTCGTTTCCCTTTTTATCTGGTTTTTTTTTGAGTGTACTCTGAAAAATAAAGCTATATTTTTCCCATTACAGATTTTGGCGATTTTATTAGCAATTCAGATACATTACACAATGGCTCTGTTTATTTTAGTCACAGTCTTTTCAATAATTGTATTTAAAATCAAAATTCCTTTAAAACATTTATTTTTAGTGGCTGGAATATGTATTACTTGTTTAACGCCTTATTTCATTTACAAGCAGCTTTTTTATTATCCTGCTATTAGCGAAACTACAGGGTCGGGATTATGGGATCTGTCTCTATTAGGAGTTTTTAAAGCTCTTGCGATTCCTAATACTATTGTTAATATCACTTCAAATAGTGCAGAACAATATTGGAGTTCACCTGTTGAAATTAATGTCTTAGTAAGTCAAATAGCGATCTACATTGCAATTTTGACATTATTTCTATTTATTTTTTCTAAGTACAAAAAGAATGATTTGATTTCCTGCAAAAAACAATTAGCGGTTTTTTTACTCTTTTATGTACCAGCGTTAACTTATGAGATTGTTAATCCTGGGCTAGGTCATTATTGGTACGCTTTTATTTTCGTTTTTCCAACAGCCCTTCTTATAACTCAAGCGGCTATAATAATTTTTGACCTTCTTAAAGGTAAAGTTTTAAAAAGTATTTTCTTATGTCTCGTTTTTTTTCTGTTAGTTTCTAAATGTTATTTATCAATCGTTCATGTGGAAAAAAGTGTTGGTGTAGTCAAAGATAAAGTTTTTAGGGGAGTTTTTGAAGGTTCTTTTAAGAATTACCAAAAAATGTTGGGATTTCATATGGTTCAACTGCGTCTAAACCCCAAAAATTTTTCCGAAAAAGTTTATTTTTTTGACGCTCGTCCATCATCAGTTAAAAGACTGGAGTTAGCATATAATCTGCTAAATCAAAAACAAAAAAAAGATATAAGCGAAGGAAACACGGAATTATGCTATTTGTTACTAAATCTAAATAGCGAAAGAAACATTGTTAAACAATACCTTTTGGAAATTTTTCTTTTCGATAAATCGATTAAAAAAATTGACAACTTTAAGATTTCATTTCATAAGTTTGGCTTTGATGAAACTCTAAGCGTTACGACTTATAAACCCAATGGAAATAGATCTTGTTATAATAATCTATTTAACTCTTTTGTTGTGAATAAAAGAGTTCGTTCAATGCTTAAGGAAGTTAAGTCGCTTTCTAAAGGCCAAGGTTTTGTTTTAGGAAGTAAGTCTTTGCTAAAAAAAGAAAATTATGACAAAAATAATAAGCTTATTAAATTTGATGGAAATTATGTTTTTCTAAATAAAATGAGCAAATTACCTTTCCAATTTAACGTGTCAATTAAAAAAAAGGTTGATGGTTACCATGTGAGAGGAGAATTAATTAACGTTTTTTTCTGGAGAAATAAAGATTATCATCTTTCAAAGCTAAAGTTAAACTTTATACCTAAGACGAAAGAAAGTTCATGGAGAATTTTGGAAGAAAGACAATTGATTAAACCTATAACTATTCTTCCTGAAAAAACTTTGGCGTCATCTGTCAATAATATGAAAGATGTAAGTGATTGGAGCTATAATCAATTTTGGTTTGCAGAAGAAGTGATACCTAATGAAAACATTGAATTAATAAAAGAAAAGTTTACTTTAGGGGTCACAATGGAATTTCATTATGATGAAACTTCTAATTGTTGCGCGTCTTTATTAAGACACGCAGTTTCTGTTCCTCTTACATAAAATCTATTTGTTTGTTAAAAAGTTAAAATAATAATTAAACGATATATTTAAATAAAGTTTATATTGAGGAAAAAATTATGCGAAACCATTGCTTACTTTTTCTCTTTATAGGCGTTTTGCAAACTAACTTTTCTTTTGCCGAAGAGCGTCCCTTAAAAGTATCGATCAAATCTGTAGTAAGTTCAAAGGGAGACGTGTCAATTCGTCTAACCTACAAGAATATTTCTGGCAAAACTCTACTTCACGTTCATCCGATGTTTCATTTTCATCATTCTATGGATATGGCTCCCATGGCAATGAAATTAGAACCCGGAGAGAGTAAAGAAGTAATCAATAAAAATCATCCAAAGTTATTGCGAGTTGGAAGATACCCTCTTGTCGTTTTATTTAAATATAAAACTGAAATAAAAGGCTCCTGGCTTACCCAGACTTTGATGGACTCTTTTTACTTTAAAGAGAAATTACACTCTGCAGTAAAAGGAGAAATTGAAACTCTGGAAACAGGCGATCGCTCTCGCTTGAGGATATGGATTAAAAACCCAGCTGAATCCTTTAAGAACATTCGTTTAATGTTACTTTTGCCTCCAGGTTTGATTTCAAAGAGTTTTAATCAAATGCTAGGGTTTACTATTCGCGGCGGAGAAGAAAAGTCTTTTGAAGTAAATGTAGAAAGAGAGCCGGAAGGGTTACCAGGAACTTACCCCATCCACTTGATGATTGAATATGGCGAAATGCAAAAGCATTACTCCGACGAGGTAGGAACCAACCTAACATTTCACTTGCCTTGGAGCCAATCCATATCTTGGATTCATGCCGTCGCTTTCTTTTTTTTGGCTAGCTTTTTGGTGTGGAACTTTAAGAAAAATAACGGTGGTATCAGGAACCCGGGAGAAGTGTAAATGCGATTATGCTTTTTTGAAATAGGCTGCTGATAAGGTAAACCAGCCGATCATAAAACAAAGCCCACCTAATGGAGTGATAGGGCCAAAGATTTTAGGTCCTCCAAGCGCAAGAGCATAAAGGCTTCCCGAGAAAAGTAAAATGCCAGCCATGAAAAACTTAGCAGGCGTTTTAACTTTTTCTCGATGTCCTTCTTGTAGCGATAAAACTCCGATAGCGAGAAGAGCCAGTGAGTGGTACATCATATATTGTGTTGCAGTTGAAAAGGTTGCCAGACTTTTTTCAGTTAGAACCGCTTTTAACGAATGAGCGCCAAAAGCTCCTAGTAAAACCGACAATCCTCCAAGTAAAGCCCCAATGGCAATGTATATTCTCATGATTACCCAACCATATTAAAGCGGCGAGCCCGCCAATTGACGTCTAATTCGTTTTTGGTAATTTCTTCGCAACGATTTTCGTCCACGTTATTTTGGTGGGTGACAATCGACGCTTGAACGTCTGGAATGTATTTTTTAGATTCTTCAATAAATTCTTTTACTTTTTCATAAATCCCGTTTCGAAAAGAGGGTAGAGGGACGCAAATTTCGTCGTAAGCTTCCGAAGAGTCGGCGTTTAAGCTAACTGATACCGAGTCAATCAATCCTTTTAACTCTGGAAGGATATTACGTTTATTAATAACGTTACCATGACCGTTTGTATTTAACCGGGTTTTACCGCCTGCTTCTTTTATTTTTTTTGCGACTTCTTTAATTGCGTCCAAGCGTAAAGTCGGTTCGCCAAATCCGCAGAAAACAACTTCATCATAGGAATTTGGATCGCCTACCGATTCCCATAATTCGTTAGGAGAAGGTTCTCTGATGAGTTTGAGATTATAACCTTGAACAACGGGTCTTGTGATTCGCGAGCAAAATACGCAGGAGTTTGTGCAACGCTGTGTCAGGTTTAAATAAAGCGAATTTCTAATTTTGTAAGATACGGTTCCAGATGCGGCTTCGCTTCCTATTCCAAACAATTCGAAAAAGTTAAGGGACATTGTTCGCTCTAAATCCTGAATAGTTACGCCACGCAAATCCGCCAAAAATTGGGCCGTATGATTTACATGGGCGGGTTCGTTTCGTTTCCCCCTTTTGGGAACCGGAGAGAGATAGGGCGAATCTGTTTCCGCAAATAAGCGATCGGGAGGAATTACTTTGGCGACTGTTTGTAGTTCTTGGTTTTTTTTGAATGTAACCGGTCCGGCGAAGGAAATATAAAAGCCCATTTCCAGACCTTTTTCCGCTAATTCGAGGTCTCCTGAAAAACAATGGAAAATTCCGGATTTTTGACCATTTTTAGGGTAATAGTCAGAAAGAATTTTGATCGTTTCTTCTTTGGCGTCTCGGCAATGCACAATTATTGGTTTGCCCAATTCTAAAGCTAATTCAATTTGTTTGCGAAAATGTGTAATCTGAATATCATGCGGAGAATAATTTTTAAAAAAGTCCAACCCCATTTCGCCAAAAGCAATAACTTTTGGATGCGTATGAAGCTCTTTAAGCGCTAGATAAGTATTATCGTCAACATCTTTGACGTCGTGAGGATGAATTCCGGCGGTAGCGTATATAAAATCGTATTTTTCAGATAATTCAATAGATCGTTCGCTACTAGCAATATCGCAACCCACGTTTAAAATATATTCAACGCCGCTTTCTCTTGCTCTTTCTATGGTATCTTCCCGATCTTCGTTAAACTGCTCCATATCTACATGGGCATGTGTGTCAATAATCATTTCACTCGCGTTCCCGGTTCTAATTGTTGGTCAAAACCCGCTAAAACTATTTTTTCGTCATCGCTTCCGGCCAGAACCATTCCTTGGGATTCGATACCCATTAGTTTAGCCGGTTTAAGGTTTGCTACTAATATTATTTTTCGACCTATTAATTGATCGGGTTCATAACTAGCCGCAATACCGGCGACAACCTGACGCGTTTCAATTCCTATGTCGACTTTAAGTTTGACGAGTTTTTTTGACTTTTTAATTTTTTCCGCTTCAATTATTTTACCGATGCGTAAATCGATTTTGAAAAAGTCATCTATTGCGACTTGTTCTGATTCAATTTTTTCAATAGATTTTTTCTCAGGTTCTTTGTCGTCCGCTTCGGCATTCTCTAATATTTTAGCCGCTTGTTTATCGTCAATCCTTGGGAAGAGTTGAGGTCCGGGATTAATTTGAGTTCCAGCTTTCAAGCCTCCCCAGTTTTGCAAAGATTGGGTTCCAAGTTCCAGAATTGGCGTTTCAACGCCAATTTGCCTCAACATATTTTCAGACGATTTTGGCATAAAAGGGTATAAAAGAATTGCCGCCATTCTAATGGCTTCTCCAGAGTTATATAAAACGGTATTAAGTCGGTCTTTCGTGTCGTCCGATTTTGCTAAATTCCATGGAGCAGAATCGTTTATATACAGGTTTGCGGCATCAAGTAATTCCCAAATTTTTGTGAGGGCTTTGTTATATGCGAGTTGGTCAAGGAGCGCGAAAGTTTCCGAAACAACGTCCTTTGATTTTTCAATCAATGTTTCGTCCGATTTGTCTGTATCGCCTGGAGTCGGAATCTTCCCATCGCAATATTTTTTTATCATATTTAAAGAACGGCTTAACAGATTTCCTAAGTTATTTGCCAAATCGCTGTTAATTCTTCCTATCAGGGCTTTATGCGAAAAGTCGCCGTCTTGTCCAAATGGAACTTCTCGCATTAAAAAATATCGAATTACATCAGATCCAAATTGATCAATAAGTAGATTAGGCTCGACAACGTTGCGAAGAGATTTAGACATTTTTTGACCGTTTACCGTCCACCAACCATGGGCAAAAATGTTTTTAGGCAATTCTAAGCCCATTGCCTTTAACATCGTAGACCAATATACGGCATGGGTGGTTAAGATATCTTTGCCAACTAAGTGATGGCTAGCGGGCCAGAATGGCGTTTCTTTAATTTGTTCCAAGGTACCGTGAACTGAAATATAGTTAATTAAGGCGTCAAACCATACATAGGTCACATAGTCTTGATCGAAAGGGAGAGGGATTCCCCACGGTAATCTTACTTTAGGTCGCGATATACAAAGGTTGCCAAGCGGTTTCTTTAGGAAACCTAGTACTTCGTTTTTGCGGCTAACGGGTTTGATAAAATCTTCATTGGTTTGGATATGTTCAATCAACCAATCCTGATAATTCCCCATTTTGAAAAAGTAATTGGATTCGCTAATGTTTTCTACAGGACGCTTGCATTCGGGACAAAGTTTTTCAGGGACGTCTTTTTCGGTCCAAAAACGTTCGCAGGGCATGCAATACCAGCCTTCATAGGTGTCTTTGTAGATCTCGCCTCTTTCAAATAAATCCTTGAGAATATCAATGACAACAGACTTGTGTCTTTCTTCCGTCGTCCGAATGAAGTCGTCGTTGATAATATCGAAACGAACCCAGAGGTCTTTAAACCTTTTGTGAAGAGAATCGACATGTTCTTTAGGGGACACACCATTTTTCTCAGCCGCTTGTTGAACTTTTTGTCCGTGTTCGTCGGTTCCAGTTAAAAAATAGGTTTGGTAACCGTCTAACTTTTTAAATCGAGTCGAAACGTCTGCCGCTATTGTTGTATAGGCATGTCCGATATGTGGAACGTCGTTGACGTAATATATTGGTGTTGTTATATAAAAATTTTTATTTGTTGCTTTCATTTTGGTGTTCAAAAGGGTAGGGTAAAAGGCCGTTGCCGAAGCGCCAGGTTTCGGCAAAACCCAAAAAATTAATAGTCGTTTTCAGGAGGCGCAGAATTAGGGTTGAATTCCAACTCGTTCACATCATAGGTCATAAAACTTTCGTCATCAAGGATCACAGTGACTTGTTTTTCAAGAATAATATTTTTCACAACTCTTCCTGGACCGTCAGGAGATTTAACGCGCGCGCCAGGTTTAGGCATTGTATCCACGAGCTCCTTATAAACTTCGTGTTCATATTGAAGGCAACACATCAACCTGCCACAAACGCCCGATATTTTACTTGGATTTAATGCCAGGCCTTGATCTTTCGCCATTCGGATTGTGACCGGTGTAAAACCTTCTAAAAAACGAGAGCAACACAGATCTTGACCGCAAATCCCTTGACCGGCAATCGCTTTCGCTTCGTCTCTAACCCCAACCTGTCGCATCTCAATTCGACTTTTCATAAATGCGGCTAACATACGTACTAATTCTCTAAAGTCGACCCGTCCATCTGCAGTGAAAAAGAAGGTGATTTTTTTTTCTTCTTCAAAAAAAACGACACGGCTTAAGTTCATAGACAATTTGAGTTCTTGGATTTTTTCTAGGCAAAAAAGTTTACCCTTTTGTTCAAAAGTTTCTTTTTTAGCGGCCAATTCTAAATCTGTTGCCGTAGCTTTTCTTAGCACCTTGAATAAGGGAGGTTTTTTGTCGGGATTTAGATTGAGAATCTTATTAGAAGCGACTGTGCCGACAGTTTCCCCAAAACCAGTTGCGACAAGCACTTTTTCTCCAACGCGCAATTTAAGAGTTTGGGGATCAAACTGTTGGGAGGTATTTTGGCTTACCAGTCTAATACCAATTGCGAACTTTGAAGAAGGCGTTTGTTTCTTCGAACAATCTTTACTTGCAGTGGCTTCCATTTAAGATTTGCAATCAACTTTCTTCGCAAAATTTAATAAGCATTGATTCCAAAGTTAACTGAGCATTTAGGTTGCTTTTTAGATCGACTTTGGATTTGATAGTGGCTTCGAACATTTTATATAAAGTGTCCAATTGTTTTTTTTTTGCCGTAGTTTGTAGACTTTCATACAAATCTGAATTAAAAATATTCTTTTTTGAACATCCTAGCTTAATTATAGCAAGGTCCCTTAGAATATACGACAACTCGTCTAGCATTTCGGGTATTTGGTCGCTTCTTTTTTTCCATTCGCGCGTAAACTTAAATATAAGATCCATCCTTTTAAATGAGATTTTATTGATCAGTTCAATCGCATTTTCCCGGAAATCAGAATAATCTGAGGATGAATTGTCTCTTGCTCTTTCTATATCGCCGTTGGCTTTTGAAGCTTTTAAGCGTAAAAGCTTCGGATCATCCTCTGGGTTTTCCTTTAAGAGAATGCGTTCAATAAGATCTGGCGTTAATAAATTGAAACGAACTCCCTGGCATCGAGATAAAATGGTCGGAAGCAATCTGTAAATATTAGACGCGATTAGAATGAAAATAGTCGCTTTAGGAGGTTCTTCTAAGCTTTTTAAGAAGGCGTTTGCGGCTTGTAAATTTAATTGTTCCGCTTGGTCGATAATAACTATTTTGTATTTACCTTCGAATGGAAGATAGATGATTTTTTTCTGAAGCTCCCTAATATCGTCGATTCTAATATACCCTTCGCGAGCGGTCGCCGAAGTTTTTACTGGTTCTAAGAAAAAAACATCAGGGTGGATTTGTTTATTAGTTTTTTCGCATGAAAGACATTCGCCGCAGCTATCCTGATAAATAGGATTTAAGCAATTTATAGCTTTTGCAAACTCTAAAGCTGTAGATCTTTTGCCGACCGTTCCTTGTCCAAAAAACAGATAAGCATGGGCAAGGTTTTGAGTTTTAATCGAATTTTGAAGAATCTCGATAGGTTGTCTTTGGCCTAATATTTTTTTAAATGACATATTGGAAAACACTAATAACTTAGGATTTATGAATCGATGAAACTAAGGACAACTATATTAAATATCAATTTTAGCCTACAACCAGGTTTAACAAAAGAAATCAATTTATGTATCAAGAGTTAATGTGTGAAGCTTGTGAGAGTGTTGCTTTAAAAAAGTAACACTTTTATAAAAGCACAGACGGCATTCAGGTTCCAAGAATACCGCTATAAATATTCTTCAATGGGGATAATTAGAGAAATCATTTCGCAGCAAGAGTCTTTTTTTTGAGGGAAAAAAAATCTAATTGTTAGCTCTAACTTAAACTGATCTTTTTTTAGAGGAAAGGGAGTTTTTACTCTAAATTCTCTACTCCAAGAGAAGTTTGCCGAGGTTTTGGAGACTTTAGGGTTAGTTATCCAAGATTTTGGATCGAGAAGTTGAAATGAGACTTCAGTTTTTTCGGTATTAGGAGCATTTTCAGAGATCTTTAAAACAGCTTCTTTAATTTGAAACTTATTTTCTTTGAGCGCCCAAGCGTAGAATCTTAGTTTGTTTTGAATTAATAACTCGTTATTTATTATTTCTATATTAGTTTTTACTTGTATAGGGGTGTTTATTTTTTTGTCAAAGGCAATTGATGTTTGGTTTAACTTTTCCAAATTCGAATTTGAGTCAAATTTGATATCGTTTGAGATGGTTTTCCATACGCTATTTTTTCTATTATTTTTATTTATATTAAAACTTTGTTTTAAATACTCTCTTGTTTCTGGATCAACCAAAAAACGATTAAATTGATTTCTATAGCAAGGCTGTCCCAATTTGGTTGAATAGGTATAGACATCAAAAACCTTGACAGTTTTTTTCCCCTTTACAACCAGTGGGTAGCTTGATGGGGTTAAAAGGTTAATAGAAGGATCCGATAGGAACCAACTTAGCTTTTGTTTTGCCGAAGGATTAGATTTTGGATAGCGGCGTGAAACCTTTTGTTTTTTAAATAAGTAATAACATAGGTTTTTATTAGGCGTTTTGTTGCGATTGTAAATAATATTCTTATGAGATAGTTTTAAATTATATTTTGATTCTGCAGATATTCCTTCAATGTAAACATTTTCATAAAATTCTTTAGGAGATAGTTTTAAAAGATCCATTGCTTCTCCAATGAAATCTTTTAATCTTTTTGAACTATAAAAATCTCCAGTACGTATATTTGTTGAGGTTAAATAATGCGATTGTTTTACATAATTGATAATTGAAGTTCCTATAAATAGAAACAGGCATTGGGTAAGGAGAAAAATAAAAAACCTGAAGCTTTTTTGTTTTAATTTGCTGAAAATTAGATAAAAGAATCTTCCCTTGATCAGAATTGCGGGGGCTATAAAGATGAAATAATGCCAAAAATGCCATCCTGTAGGCGGATTCATAATTTCATAAATAATGCCGGGAATATAAAAAGACAGAAGAATAAATACGTTTTCCTTACAGGAATTAAAACTTTTTTTTCTTAGATCCCAAATTGTTATAGCGGTTAGACCATAGAAACTGATAGATAGGATAAGAAATTGTAATTGGGCGAAATAGGTTGGGAAGCTATAATATTCGTAGAGGCTTGTCCCTTGATTTAGTCTAAAAAGGAGATTGCCTAGAAGCGCCGATTTGATTAGACCAATGGCTGAGTATTCCTGGTTAAAAAAAGTTTTTGTGATTTGTATGTTGGGCTCATAAAATTGATTTTTATAAAGCAAATAAGGCAGAAAACATATAATCAATAACCCGAAAGTTTTAAGAACTAATTTCCAATTTAATTTAATTTTGAATGCGCACAATATTGCAAATACGGTGAGGTAATAGGTGGCGATTGAAAAATGAATTTGAATGGCCAAAGAGACGACTAATAATATCCAAGAGAAATAATGGAGTTTTTTGTTAAACGTAAACTCCAATAGAAGTCCCAAGAATAACAATGAAAAAGGAAACATAAATGCAGGGTTAATGGGAAACCCCGCCATATCAATATGAATAACGCTTATAGATAAAAATGCTCCTGAAAAGTAGGCTGTTGTATTTCCAAAAAACCGATTAACTATCCAGATAAAAAATAAAAGCGAAAATACGTTTAATAAAAAATTAAAAAAGTAAATGGATTCATATGAGTAGTGG
Source organism: uncultured Nitrospinota bacterium (assembly GCA_964570665.1). Lineage (GTDB taxonomy): Bacteria > Nitrospinota > Nitrospinia > Nitrospinales > JAJDAT01 > JAJDAT01. The sequence continues at coordinate 22,246 of CAZMZH010000015.1, forward strand.
AAGAAAAGTGGAATCGCAGTAAAAAAATATAAGAATGGTCCTAATAAACGCCCGCCACCATTTCTTTCTGGGCCCGCTAAGGGAATGTAATCCCCATCAAAAAGGTGAAACGATCTATCGAAATCTCGGGCAACCCATTCGGTAATTCGGGTCGCTTCAAAACAATCAAAACGTAGATAAAGACCTAAAATTAATAAAAGGAGAAAAGAAATTTGAAAATACACAAGCGATTTGCCAGTATTTTGTTGGGTGAATTGGAGTGATTTAGAATTGAATAAGTTTCGCATCATAATTTGTTGGCGAATTTGGCTGATTCCAACTTGCCAATAAGTCTCAGGATAGATTAATTGGAGGCATTTAAAGGTATTTCAGTGGACAAGCTAATCGAAAGTCTAAAGCTTAATAAAAGAAAGATCAATTTTAAATAACTGATTCTGAATTTTGGTTTTTAAGGCTCAAGTTTTGAATTTTTCAATAATTTTAAAGATGTGTTTTAGTACTTTTTATTATATTTAATTAGTGTTAATAGTATTTTACTTAATGGATTTTGATGTGTTTTGTAGAGTATAAAAACTGAGATTGACTAGGTAGCTACCTTATTGAGTCTATTAATATTTTTTTTAAGTTTTAAGAAGTGAGTTTTGTGTTTCGTTGAAAGTTTTTTTTAGTCATATTTAGTGTTATATAAGGCTAAATTTATTAATAAGTTAAGCTGTTAAAACCCCTCAAATCACTATTTTCTGCGTATTCATTTTTTCATACGAATCTAAAGATTGAAAATCAATGGAATTTTTTAGTTCATCCTTTTTTAAGTTTTTTGTAGCAGTTTATGCCGTCCTTTTTGTATTGAACTCATTAGGTAAATCCGAAGGGTGGCGGGCATTATTTTTGAAGTTTAATAAACCGTTTTTGTTAGGGGCGAGCTATTATTTTTATGCGCATTGGGATTACCGTTTTCTTTCGTTAATAATTATTTCTACCTTAGTTGATTACTTTGCCGGCAACTGCATTTATGAAACAGAAAACTTAAAACGTAAAAGAATTTTTCTTGGATTAAGCTTATTTATTAATTTAGGCATTTTATTTTTCTTTAAGTATTTTAACTTTTTTATCGATTCTGCTAATTTAGCGCTTTCCAATCTTAATACTCCCCTACCAAATTTAGAAATTATTTTGCCAATTGGAATTTCCTTTTACACGTTCCAGTCTATGAGCTATAGCCTGGATATTTATCGTGGAGAGCTGAAACCGGCTGAAAATTTTATTGATTTTGCGGTATTTGTGGCGTTTTTTCCTCAGTTATTGGCAGGACCAATCATGAGGGCCAAAGAATTTTTACCGCAACTGAGTAATCGAGTTCATTTGACGTCCGAAAACTTTGTAAAAGGTCTTCAAATTTTTCTTTTGGGGTTATTTTTAAAGGTAGTCGTAGCAGACAGTATTGCGCTACAAATTGACGATATATTTAAGACTCCCCAGAATTATGGTCCCATTGTCACTTGGGTGGCGGTATTAGGGTTTTCAGTTCAAATTTTTTGCGATTTTTGGGGATATACAGAAATGGCAATAGGTGTGGGATTAGCGCTTGGGTTTGTTTTACCTGTAAACTTTCGTTTGCCTTATTTAGCGACTAATTTGGTCGACTTTTGGAGAAGATGGCATATTTCATTATCTTCTTTTTTGCGCGATTACTTATATATTCCCTTAGGGGGAAACCGGTCAGGAACGGTAAGGACTTGCTCTAATGTTTTTATAACGATGCTGCTTGGAGGGCTTTGGCATGGAGCTAGTTGGACTTTTGTCATTTGGGGAGCTCTTCATGGTTTTGGGCTTCTAGTGGCGCGTATTTTGGGTTCTTTGTTAAAAAATGTTCCGTCAAACTTTGTTTTAGTTTTCTTTAAGTGGCTTACGACATATGTTTTTGTTTGTTTAGGATGGGTTTTTTTTCGATCTGATAATCTCCAAATCGCGGAGCAAATCTTTACAAATTTATTCTTTTTGAACGCCTCCGAAGTAAACTGGAATTATTTAACCATCGAACATCTTTTTTTCATTCCCGTTATGGCGGTAGTGCACATATTATTTTACTTGAAGAAAGTAGATCATCTTTCTTTCGAGAAGGGCTCGTTTCTCTGCTTTTTTTATATTATCTTTTTGATAATCACCGTTTTCGTTTTTTACCCCATGGAATCAGTTCCTTTCATTTATTTCCAATTCTAATAGAATTTTTGATTCAATCAGATTAGATGATAATAAAGAGGGTAGCCTAATTTTGCTATAGAACTTCTATTTGGAGTAAATTAAGAAAATTTCTTTATTTTTGACATGAGAAGATTTTTAAAAGTTAGGATATAATATAAATAAAATTAAAATGTGGCTTTTAATGTAAAAATTTTTGCAAAAAGGTTCATATTTTGTTATAAATTTTTTTCTAATTTAATATTAAAACCCAGAAAATAAATGGTTTTAAAAGGACTTAGGAAATGGCGTTAACTATCGTAAGAGAACAAGAGAAAAAAAAGGAAAAAAGAAAAAGAAAGCCGAAAATTCTAGCTATTATCAATGATGCATGTACGGGATGCAGCGGATCGCCTATTTGCGTGACTGAATGCCCAATTGATGATTGTATGAATATCGTGCCTAATCCAGACGCTCCTGTATTCATTAGGATAGAAGTCAATGCGTTAAATTGCATTGGATGCAAAAAATGTATTTCCAAAGGACCAATGGATACTTATTTAGAGGGGTGTCCTTGGGATGCAATTGACATGGTGCCATTGGCTGATTTTGAAGCCGAGCATGGAGTGCTTGAATATTAAGAAATAGCGATTCTAATATAAAAAAATAAAGCGCTTTAGCACAAAAGCGATTTGTTATTTTTTTATATACTTTTGATTTGACATAGAACTTTTTCGAAGATATTTTTTACATCTTTTTAAGAATACATTTGGAAAATCCCCTGGAAAGTTAACTTGCCTATAAGAATTTTCAAGTTTTTGAAAATCTTCCCTCATTAAACAATCTCACTAATCCGTGTAAATTTTGTAGTTACGGTTTTGACAATAGGTTGGTAATAGGGTATAAAGTAGGCTCATTTACCTTGCTTTCCTGATTTTTTCCAAAAATTGATGAGTAAAGACAACGATTTTAAAGGCGGTATTGGTATTGCCTTTAGAATGGGGACAGAGTTAGTTGTAGCCACTCTTTTAGGGTCGTTGATCGGTTATACATTGGACCATTATTTAGGAACGGGTCCATGGCTACTGATTATAGGATTGATATTTGGGATCTTAGCCGGTTTTTTGAATTTATACCGAGTTGCCCAAGAATTAAGCAAAACAAACGAAATTGATACTGATTAAAGAATAGAGGTTATGGAAAACCCCTTACATCATTTTGAGTTACATCCAATTATCCCTATCCATTTAGGAGGATTAGACCTTTCCTTGAACAAAGGAATTTTTGTGATGTGGGCCGCTTTGGCAGTCGCATTTATTTTGTTTATGATTGCAGTTAAGTCAAAGCTTAGTTTGGCGCCTGGAAAGCTTCAAAGTATTTTGGAATTATATCTCCAAATGATAAAAGATATAGCCGACGATAATATTGGAGAAGAAGGGGATAAGTATTTACCTTTTATTGCCTCATTATTCCTTTTTATATTCTTTTGTAATTTGGCTGGTTTGGTGCCAGGGTCTTACACGATTACAAGTCAGTTGGTTGTGACGGGAACTTTTGCAGTTTCCATATTTATCATGACTTTGATCATTGGGATTTCTAAGCATGGAGGGCATTTTATTTCTATCTTGGTTCCTCCTGGAGTTCCAAAAGTTATGGTTCCATTTTTGGTTCCAATTGAATTGCTGAGTCAATTGTCGAGGCCGCTTACTTTAGCTTTGCGATTGTTTGGTAATATGACTGCTGGACATATTCTTTTGGGCGTTATCTTTGGGATGGCAATGACAGCCCCAATGGTAGTTAATGTTTTGCCTTTTGGATTTACGGTCCTCTTATATGGAATGGAAGTTTTTGTTTCCGCAATTCAAGCGTATATTTTTACATTGCTGACATGTGTTTATATCGGCGATGTTATTAAGTTACATTGATTTTTAATTTTATAATCTGAAGGAGAAAAGAGCATGGATGTTGGCGCAGCGGCTTTGTTGGCAGTAGGAATCACCGCTTTTGGTTTTTTAGGCGCTTCTCTTGGGATGGGTATTCTTTTCGGGAAAATGATCGAAACGGTTGGACGTAACCCCAATTCTGAGCCTAAAGTTTTTAAGTTTTTGATTATTGGATTGGCGTTGGTTGAGCAGTTTGGTATTTTTAGTTTGGTACTTGCCTTACTATTATTGTTCCGATAGTTAATTCCCGAACCTATAGAAGATATTAGACTATGCCACAATTAGAGCAAACGAGCGTTTTTGCTTCGCTTATTTTTTGGTCCTTTGTTTCTTTTGGTATTTTTCTTTTCTTACTGAATAAGTATGCTTTTCCGCCAATCTTGGCGATTTTGGAAGAGCGGAAGAGGAAAATACAGGGAGATATAGCCGATGCTGAAAAGCAAAAAGAAGACGCACGGCATTTGAAGGAAGATTTAGACCGTCAACTAAAGGAAGCGCACGAAAAAGCAAAAGAGATCGTCCGTCTTTCCGAGGTTGAGTCTAAGAAGATTCAAGAAAAAACTTTGCGCGAAACAGAAGCTAAGTGTAAGCAGATGCAAGAGCAAGCCACCCAAGAGATTGCTAGGAATCAAGAAAAGCTTATGGGGGAGATCCGCGGACATTTGGCTGAGTTGACCGTTGTGTCTACTGAAAAAATATTGCGAAAATCGCTTTCAGATGATGATAAAGAGCGATTGGTGGACGATGCGATTAACGAAGCTTTAGGCCAGCTAAAGAATTAATTTTATTTTTTGGTTAAAGGTTGATTGCGTGTTTTGAGAGTAGCTTTTTACTAAGCTAAGTCCATCGTATTAGGAAAATAACTCCATGATTGAAAATATTATTGGTAAGCGTTATGCCGAGGCTCTTTCTTCTTCAATTCAAGAAGATTCGCGCCTTAGTTCTGCGTTGGAAAACCTAACCGATATTTGCGGCATCTTCCAAGAAGACTCCCAACTGGCTAGGTTTTTTTCTAACCCAGCTATTTCTGATGAAAATAAGATGGGTTTCTTGAAGGATTTGGAAGGGCAGTTAGAAATTGAACCTGAAGTTAAAAATCTTTTAGCTTTGTTAGTTGAAAGACGAAAAATTCTTCGTTTGAAAAACGTTTTAGAATTTTTTCAGGTAACTGTCGATCAGCGGTTAAGTCGAGTCAGGGCTCAAATTAACTCGGCAGAAGAGCTTAGCAATAAACAAATTGAGAACTTAACGGAATCATTGAGAAAAATAACAGGAAAAGACGTTTTGGTCGAGACAGTTGTTGACGAGAGCTTAATAGGGGGTATCGTTTTGCGGATGGGAAGTTTAGTCGCAGACGCCTCGGTTAAAAATCGCTTGGCCATAATGAAACGATATATCCAGAAAGAGGAGGTAGCCTAAGTGAGTTTGCGTGCCGATGAAATCAGTACTCTGATTCAAAAACGAATTCAAGGGTTTGAAGAAACTGTCGAACTCAAGGAGACCGGACGCGTTATCTCCGTCGGCGACGGAATTGCCCGTATTTATGGTTTGGAAAATGCTATGGCGGGGGAATTGTTAGCGTTTCCAAACGATCTTTCGGCGATGGTTTTAAACCTTGAAGAAGATAATGTTGGCGCTATTCTGCTCGGTGGCGACACCGAAGTAAAAGAAGGCGACGAGGTAAAACGAACCGGTCGTATCATGGAGGTTCCTGTTGGGCCTGAAATGGTAGGACGCGTGGTAAATGGTTTAGGACAACCTATTGATGGTAAAGGACCTATTAACTCTAAGCTTACCGGGCCTATTGAAAGAATAGCGCCTGGGGTTATTGATAGAAAGTCTGTTCACGAACCTATGCAAACGGGACTTAAGGCAATTGACGGAATGGTGCCAATTGGTCGCGGTCAACGCGAGTTGATCATTGGCGATCGGCAAACAGGGAAAACCGCTGTCGCCCTAGATACGATCCTTAATCAAAAAGGGCAAAATGTTTTTTGTGTTTATGTTGCTATAGGCCAAAAACGTTCTACGGTTGCTCGCGTAGTTAAGACCTTAGAAGAACATGACGCGATGAAGTATACGATCGTCGTTGCCGCGACAGCAAGCGATCCAGCGCCACTGCAATATATTGCGCCATATGCTGGTTGCGCGATGGGTGAATATTTTCGAGATAATGGTCAACATTGTCTCATAGTTTATGATGATCTTTCCAAACAAGCGGCGGCTTATAGACAGCTTTCATTGCTTTTAAGAAGACCTCCTGGACGGGAAGCGTATCCTGGAGACGTTTTTTATCTTCACTCTCGGTTGCTAGAACGTGCCGCTAAAGTAAGCGATGAATTGGGAGCGGGTTCTCTAACGGCTTTACCTATTATTGAGACTCAAGGCGGAGACGTATCGGCTTATATCCCAACCAACGTAATCTCTATCACAGATGGACAAATTTATTTGGAAACAGACTTGTTCTATTCCGGCGTGCGCCCTGCAATCAACGTTGGGCTATCTGTTTCACGGGTTGGTGGAGCGGCTCAAACTAAAGCGACTAAACAAGTTGCGGGTCAGTTGCGGTTAGATTTGGCTCAATTTCGAGAAATGGCGGCTTTTGCTCAATTTGGTAGTGATTTAGACGCCGCTACCCAGGCCCAGTTAGCGCGAGGCGAAAGGCTAGTGGAAATCCTTAAGCAAGACCAGTACAAACCATATTCTATGGCTAATCAAGTGGTTTCTATTTTTGCTGGAGTAAAAGGGTTTATGGACGATGTTGCCGTTAGCGATGCCAAACGATTTGAGCTTGGATTGGTCAGCTTTATTGAAGAAAAGTATTCTAATTTGATTGACGCCATTAATAAAGATAAGAAGATTACCGACGAAACTGATAGCGCTTTAAGGGCGGCTATTGAAGAGTATAAAGGTTTGTTTTCTTAAGAGAATAAATTTTGTCGGTTCTTAATGAACCGCACTGTTAGAATTTGTCATTAAAGAGGTTTTGCTAATAAAATATGCCGAATTTACGTGATATTAAAAGAAGAATTCGCAGCGTAAAAAATACTCAGCAAATTACAAAAGCAATGAAGCTGGTTTCCGCTTCAAAGTTACGTAAAGCGCAAGAAGCTATGCTTCGCGCTAGACCTTATGCTTTAAAAACCAAAGATGTAATGAATTCTTTGTCAGCGCGTTGCGATAAAGATCAACACCCGTTATTAAATACTCGCGAAGTGAAAAAAGTTTTGATTCTTCTTATTACTTCGGACAAAGGGTTGTGTGGCGGCTTTAACAGCTATTTAAACCGTAAGACCAACGAGTTAATCAAGGAAAATGAAGGTAATGAGATCTCATTTTTATTTGCTGGAAAAAAAGGAAATGCTTTTTTTCAGAATAAAGGGTTTCCTGTTGTCGATGATTATTCGGGGTGGACGAAAGGTTATAAGTTTAATATGTCGGCAGAAATATCTAAGAAGCTAACCGATGTGTTTCTAGATGAAAAAGCCGACAAAGTTTACATTGTATATAATGAGTTTAAATCCGTTATTCAGCAAGAGGTGATTGCTCAGCAATTATTACCTATAGTTCCAGGCGAGGTTAAAGAAAGTGGTCAGGAAGTTGACTATATTTATGAGCCGGGTCAGGAAGGTGTTTTAGAGCAATTGTTAAAAATGTATGTTGAAACGGTGATTCATCAGTCATTCTTAGAATCCATAGCGAGCGAGCATGGAGCAAGAATGGCCGCTATGGATAATGCCAGCCGAAATGCGAAAGAAATGATAGGACAGCTCACTCTGTTTTATAACAAAGCGCGTCAGGCTTATATTACGACAGAATTGACTGAAATCGTCAGCGGAGCTGAGGCTCTCAAAGGTTAATCAAAAATCCGGTTTTATAAGGCGAGGAATTGAAATGAATAAAGGCAGTATCATTCAGGTAATGGGTCCCGTAATCGACTTTAGGTTTGAAGATGGATTGCCCGCTTTGAATAACGCAGTTAGGATTAAGCATCCAGACCCAAAAGAAGGCGATAGTGAATATATTATTACCGAAGTCGCTCAACATCTTGGCGATAATGCTGTTCGAGCTATTTCCATGCAACCTACAGATGGTTTGGTTAGGGGAATGGAAGCGGAAGATACTGGCAACCCTATTATGGTTCCTGTTGGCGAAGAAGTTTTAGGCCGAATTTTGAATGTTGTTGGCGAACCTGTAGATAAAAAACCTGCGGTGGAATCCAAAACAACTTGGAGTATTCACCGTGACGCGCCTCCTCTTGAAGAACAAGATACCGGTATGGAAATGTTTGAAACCGGGATTAAGGTTATCGATCTTTTAGAACCTTACCTAAAAGGCGGTAAAACGGGTTTGTTTGGCGGAGCCGGCGTAGGTAAAACTGTTTTGATTATGGAGTTAATCCATAACATCGCCATGGGACATGGCGGTTATTCTGTATTTGCGGGGGTAGGAGAAAGAACTCGCGAAGGAAATGACTTGTACCATGAAATGATGGATTCTGGCGTTATCGATAAAATCTCTTTGATTTATGGTCAGATGACAGAGCCTCCCGGCGCGCGAATGCGAGTTGGTTTGACTGGTTTGACCATGGCAGAATATTTTCGAGATGTTGGCGGTAAAGACGTTTTACTTTTTGTTGATAATATTTTCCGTTTCTCGCAGGCCGGTTCTGAAGTGTCGGCTCTCTTAGGTCGGATACCATCAGCCGTTGGTTATCAGCCAACATTGGCTACGGAGATGGGTAATTTGCAAGAGCGAATTACTTCAACAAAAAATGGTTCGGTCACATCTGTACAAGCGATTTATGTACCTGCCGATGACTTGACAGACCCAGCTCCGGCGACTACATTTGCTCATTTAGACGCTACCACCGTTTTGAATCGAAGAATTTCTGAGTTAGGAATCTATCCGGCTGTGGATCCACTTGACTCCACTTCCAGAATTTTAGATCCAGCAATTATCGGACAGGAACATTACGATGTTGCACGAGGCGTGCAACGTGTATTGCAACGTTATAAAGACTTACAAGATATCATTGCTATTTTAGGAATGGACGAGCTTTCTGAAGAAGATAAACTTCTTGTTGCTCGCGCTCGGAAGGTTCAGAAATTTCTTTCCCAACCATTCTTTGTTGCTGAAATCTTTACGGGTTCACCTGGGAAATACGTCAAATTAAAGGATACGGTTGAAAGTTTTAAAGAAATTTTAGACGGTAATTGTGACGATATGCCAGAACAAGCCCTATATATGGTTGGCGGTATCGAAGAAGCTAGGGAGAAGGCCGCTAAAATGAAGAAGGAAGGTTAATCTGATGGCTGAGGAAACGTTAGAGCTTGATATAGTGACTCCAGAGAGGCTATTGGTGACCGAACAGGTTGACCAGGTTAATATTCCTGGGGTTAATGGAGATATGGGGATTTTGCCAAATCATGCGCCTATTATTTCTACGCTCCGACCAGGTTCTCTTTCATATGAGGTAGCTGGCAAGGCGACAATGCTGGTCGTATCTGGCGGTTTTATGGAGGTTGCGGAAAACAGGGTCATTATTTTGGCTGAAAATGCTGAGTTCGCAAATGAAATAGATAGAGAACGAGCTTTAGCCTCTAAAAACAAAGCGGAAAAAGCTTTAGCCGACGCTAAGCTTTCCGAACCTGAGTTTGAGGAAGCTCAGCTTCGATTATTCCGCGCTATTGCTAGATTGGATCACATTGAGGGGGAATAATCGTTCCCCGCTAGAACTAGAAGTATCCTGCCATAATTTTTTAGAGAACCCTCTCTAAACTTTATTTCCAAGTTTATTTTAAATCATTAAGAAAAAGCTCATTGAGTGTAGCTGTTTTATTACTATGAGGCTTTAAAAGTTCAGAGCTAATTTGGAAAAATATCCATTTTATAGTTTCTCTACCAAGTTTAGCCTAAGCTTTTATTCAATTTGGGTGGTTCTTTTTTAAACATTTATTCTTCTTTTGGCTCACCTCAATTCTAAAATTATTTCCTCTGGGTTGAGAAGTTTTTATTTTGGGCCCATATTAAGTTTATTGGGGCGTCTCCAGGGACTGGGATTGGTTTTCTCTTTTTGGTTGAAAAAGAAGCGGGAGGGAACGCAGTTTGATAACTGGATAGCTTGGTCTCGCGTTTTTAAACATATTCCAAATGTTTGAAATTAATTATCTTTTTAGTTCGAAATTTCGCGCTCAGTAGGCAAAAGCATTACTATTTTTCAGAGCTCAAAATACTCGTTAAAGTTAAGGTTTATGGCAAAAGATTGGAGACGATATATTTAACTTAATTTCCTAAATGTAACTGTAAAAATGGAAATGGACTTTAAAAGGAGGTAGTCAGTTATGAAAACCTTTAAGTTAAGAATCATTTTCATTACCGCCCTGATACTCATTCTCTGTTCCAATTTTTCTGATGCTGGATATGAAGATGAATTGCTGGGAGTTTCACCAAGTAGGGCTGCGGAGCTTATTCATAAAGTAATCGAAGCGGGAAGGAGGACCTATTCGCAAAAAGTCGTAGAACATTTGCACGATAGAACTTTTATCAAAGCTTCTGAAAACTGGGAAAAAGAAGACGCTTTGCCTTTACCCGCCCAGTTCCTTTCCATGTCTTCTGAAATTTCCAATTCTAGAGGAATTGGAATGAAGTATAGGTTATTAAGCCTTTGGCCCATTAATAAAAATTATTTGCCTCGAACCGAGAATGAAAAAATTGGGCTTGAAGAGGTTGTTAAAAAAACTGAAAAATCGTTTTCTTGGGTTATTGCTAGGGATGGACAATGGTACTACGAAGCAATATTCCCTGACATCGCAGTTTCCCAAACTTGCGTTTCCTGTCACAATAATCATCCCAAAAGTCCCAAAACAGATTTCGAAATAGACGACGTAATGGGCGGTATTTTTATCGATTTCCCCTTGGGTAGGCGGACTCCAAAAAACGCGGATAAAAAATTTTTGTTGGCGCCCGAAGTAGTAGCGGATTACGTACATTCGGTTTTGGAAGCCAATAGGATGATTTACGCAAAACATATCGTCAACCGATTGGAAAAAAGAAAAGTTATTTATGCAAAAGAAAATTGGCAGGACGATAAAACCATAATGCTTCCAGCCCAATTTTTATTAAATACTGCGAAAATTATTAATAAAAGAAAGATTGGTTTGGATTTTAAGCTGATTAGCCTTTTTCCAATAAATCCTGATAATAGCCCTGTTAACGAATTCGAGCGGCGTGGTTTAGAAACGGTAGAGGTTCATCCAATTCGCCCCTATAGTCGTTACGCTCGTATAGGCCGCAAAAAAGCTTTCAAAGCAATTTATCCCGATCGAGCTGTAACGAAGGGATGTATAAATTGTCACAACAGCCACTCTAGTAGTCCTAAAAGTAATTTTAAGTTGGATGACGTTATGGGTGGGATCTTTGTAAATTTTTTACTTGATTAAAGATTCCCATTTTCAGGAAGTTTCGAAAGTTGACAGTTTTGTTTGTGTTGAGGGTAGATTACTCGAGAAAGTCTATCTTTTCTGTTTTTTGATTTGCCAATGTAAAAATGGAAAGAGTTTGACCTTTTCGGTTCTGCTTACGAGTCTAACCTAAGTCTAGCGGCTTTATTTTTAAAAAACGATTTTTCTTCTTTTGCCTAGTATCCCGCCAAGTAGTATCCCTGGAATTAGCATTGCCAAAAAAGGTAAATGATACCACAGGGGCATTTTATTCCAATATTGGTATTGTATAAATATTCCAAAAGACAAATTAATCAAGCCTAGGCTAAAAACATGGAATATCTCTTTTTTCTTGGCAACCGTTGCAGTTACAAAACCCGACAAGATCGAATAAATAACGCTCATCAAAAGTAAGAAAAGTAAAATAGTAGAGCTGTCAGTTATTCCTTATTGATTAAAAGAATTTGGGGCCACTGCGTAGAGTATTTGATTTACGATTTGACAAAGCGCTCCCCAAGTAAAGAAACCCAATATTACAGCTAAAAAGCTTCGAAACATATAAAGTCCTTATAATATTGAGGATAGTTATGCAGCTGAAAAATACAATCTTAAAGGCCGCCAAAATTGAGCCGTTTTAAAAGATTTTGGTCATTTTAATATATTGGAGTTATATTTTTTAATTTTGTGTTTGCTCTGAGCCCCTTGAAGTAAAATAAATCATTAAGTTTTCGGTATTTAATTTAAATTGTTTCGGATAATGCCAATTTCAAAATCTCGTTTTACTTTTTTAATTATTTTCTTAACTGCGTTTGCGGTTTTTTCTTTTTCATTTCCTTATAATTTTTTATATGAATCCGACGATATTGCTTATATTTTTCAAAACCCCTACTTAAAGCAGATTTCGTTAGAAAATATTTGGAATATTTTTTCAAACTTTCATGTGTTTTTTACCTATATTCCATTTACCAATATTTCTTATTCGATAGATTTTTCAATTTGGGGTTTATATGCTCCGGGATTTCGCCTGACTCAAGTTTTGCTGCATGGGGCAAATTCTGTTTTAATTTTTGTTATTTTAAACCGTTTAATTGCGGTTAGATCGGTCCCTTTTTTAACCGCAATCTTGTTTGCCATTCATCCGCTTAATATAGAAACTGTAGTTTGGATATCTGAAAGAAAAAATATATTATCAAGTTTTTTTTCATTACTTTCGTTTTTTTATTATATTCAGTTTGTCAAAAGTGAGAATTTGTTTAATAGAAAATACTATTATTTGTCCTTTTTATTTTTCTTTTGTGGATTATTAAGTAAATCGATTTCCGTAGTTATGCCTGCGGTTATGGTTTGGGCTGATTTCTGTATTTTTCGAAGAGGTTGGCGTCTAAGAGAAAAAGTCCCGTTTTTTTTATTGTCCTTGATTATGGTTTTTTTGACTTTGGTTTATGAAGGTAAAAAGGCTGGCGCTTTGGTTCCTTATGCGGGAGGAAGTTTTTGGATAAGTTTTTTATATACTTTTAGAGTATATGGAGATTATGTTTCGACAGTATTTTTTCCTGTGGGGCTCTCTCCCTATTATCATTATATTTATTCGGATTTAGAAAGCGCAAAAACTTTTGTTTGTTATATTGCTATTCCCGGAATTATTTATTGGGCTATAAAATATAAAAATGAGCGCCCGCTTATAGCTTTTGGCATTGGTTGGTTTGTGTTATGGCTAGTTCCAGTTTCTAATTTTATTCCCTTAAATACACTCCGCCAAGATCGGTATCTCTATTTACCTGCCATTGCTATTTTAGCTTTTATTTCTTGGGGATTATGTAATAGTCGTCTTTTGAAGCGAAAAACGTTTTTTTATGGTCTAACTTTTTTTATTGGTTGTTGTTTTACTGGAGTAACCTTGCAATATATGAAAGTTTTTAAAGATATTCGCCCATACTGGTTGCATATAGCTAAAATTTGCCCCAATTGGGCGGAAGCTCAATTTGAGGCAGGTTTGGTTGAACGGAATGCAAAAAATATCGAATCGTCAGTTTACTTCTATCAAAAGGCTTTGAATAAAAATCCTGATTTGATTAAAGCGCTAAATAATTACGGAGCCACATTATCAGATCAAGGTCAATATTTAAGGGCGAAACCCTATATTATTAGAGCCCAAAAATTAAACCCACAAGACCCTGATCCCTATTATAATTTGGCGATAATTGAATCCAAAACAGGGAACGACAAAAAAAGAGTAAAAGAATTACTTAAGCTCCATGTATTAACTAAAGAAAAAATAAAACCTAAGGATTACAACCTGGGTCCTAATTTACTGAATTCCGATAAAAATTAGCGATTGTTTCCCCTATGCAAGCGACTACAATAGGAGAGTTTTTCTCTTATCCAAACATTTTTACTTTGTTTTTGACAATTTTGGCTTGTATTGCAAATGTTTTTATCGGCGTTAGCATTCTTCCAAAAGATAAAAGGAAAAAAGGATATTTAGCTCACCAAATTGGCTTTTGGTCGGTATTGGTTTTATACAGTATTTTTTTGTTTTATAACCATAGATTGCTAGAGAACAATTATTTTGATTGGTTTGTGTTCTTTTATTTTGCGGTTGTGGTTCAATGGAGTAGAAAAATTAACGTCACTTTACATGCGGTAATCGCTTCCATTGGTTTGGTTATGTTGATGGTTGTTATCTGCTTTAGCGTTTTCTAGTGGAATTATTGAAGCTTTTTTAATCTAAAAAATAATGAATAAATTTGATATTGCAATTATTGGCGGAGGCGAATCTGGGTATTTTGCCGCTAGTCAAGCGGCTGATTTAGGAGCTAAAGTTTGTTTAATCGAAAAGGAAACCCTAGGAGGGAGCTTTTTGAATTCTGGCGTTTTTACGTTAAGAAAAACGTTGTCTGCTTTAGGTTTTTATCCTTCTTCATATAGCGTAAAAGATTTATCCGACGTTAACGGTGAATTGGACGCTCAAAAAGTTTTTGAAAAAGCTGAAACGCTTAAACAAGCTTATTCAGAAAAGTGGGCAACTGACTTAAAAGGCAAAGGCGTTCATATTGAGATAGGAGAGGGGAGTTTAGCAACCGCTCAGAAAATCGAAATCAAAACCCCCGATGGGACGGAGTTAATTTCTTCGGAAAAAATTATTCTTGCCGCTGGATCAGAGGCTAAGCATCCAGAAACGATACCTTTTGACGATGAAACGATATGTCCCTTGGAAAAATTGGGGAAATGTCGAGAACTCCCCGAAAAAGTCTTAATTGTCGATGGAGGAATTCAGGGGGCTGAAGCCGCTTCATTAATTCGAATATTGGGATCTAAACCTTTTTTATGCGAACAAAATTCTAGAGTATTGCAGGATGAAGACCCTGAAATAATGGATTTTTATGAAGAACAGATTCGAAAAAAAAGACTAAAAGTCATTCTAAACAAAAGAATCGTTTCCATATATAAAAGAGGCGGAGAAATAGACGTTTCGCTTGATGGAGGGATCAAGTTTCCCATTTCAAAAATATTTTTTGGCGGAATTAGAGCTCCTAGATCGGAAACTTTAAATACTCAAAGTCTTGGTATTAGGTTGGGCGAATATGAAGAAGTTTTAACAGATGAAAAGATGTCAACCAGCACGGAAGGAGTATTTGCTATTGGTAGCCTAACGCGGCAACAAAGAATAACCAACCTTAACTATGAAGAGGCAAAAGTAGCTATTTATAATTGTCTTGGTAAGTCTAGGTCATTCAAAAGTGATAAAATTCCATCAATAATCTATTCAGATCCTCAAATTGCATCAATTGGTTGCCATTTTGACAATGCCCATCACAAAGGTTTTAGAGCGATTGGAGGAAGTTCTATAATTGAAGGGACAAATGAAGATGGAACTCTGGTTCAAAAAGGTTTATTGAAACTGACAATTGATAAAGAAACAAAAAAAATGATTGGAGCGCAAGTTGTTGATCAAAACGCTTCGGAATTAATGCCAATATTATATTTAGCTATTAAAAAAGGTTTGACTTTAAAGGACTTATCGAATCTTCCATTTGGAATAGTGGAGTCTATTAAGCCAATTGTCAATGCATCCAGAAAAATCTTAAACGACTTGAAAGCTTCGCGTTAAACAGTTATTTTATTAATATATATCTTTTCTTGACTCGTTTTTTTATATATGTTAAAACCCTTTTTTCTTATGTATATAGAGCTTTTTACGTCCCGTAATCAAATATAAGAAATCCATTTATAGAAAATTTGGGAGTAGTCCATGGCAGAAGGCGAAGAAAAAAAGGTTGCCAAACCTACAGCAAAACCAGCCGCAAAAGAAAAATCTGAAAAGAAGAAGAAAGAAGAAAGCGGAGATACTTTATGGTCTCGGCGTGATTTCTTTTCATTAGCGGGCTGGGCAGGGTTTATGGCTTCTTTAGGTTTATCTGGGGCATTTTTTACCCGATTATTATTCCCTAGAGTTTTATTTGAACCGTCCCCCGTTTTTAAGGCTGGTCGTCCTGGAGATTATACTCTGGGCGAAGTGAGCACCAAATGGGTTAAGGACCAAAGGGTTTGGATTGTCCGCGAAGAAGCTGGAATTTATGCGATTTTTGCTTTGTGCACCCATCTAGGTTGTACTCCCAAATGGTTGAGAACGGAAAGTAAATACAAATGCCCTTGTCATGGAAGCGGTTTTACTATGACAGGCGTTAATTTTGAAGGTCCTGCTCCCAGGGCTTTGGAAAGATTGAAAATTTCATTAGGGCCTGACGGGCTTATCCAAATAGATAAAAGTAAAAAGTTTCTTATGGAAAAAGGCGAGTGGGGTAAACCTGGATCTATATTGTCCGTCTAAAACTTTCTAAGATATTCATTATAAATAGTCTCTTTGAATAAATTTTTGCGCTAAATCTTTGTATTTAGCTTTGGAGGAAATACGTTTTGGCAAACAAGACTCAAGGCATTCCCGGTATTACCGATTTGGTCGATAAGATCAAAAGCGGGGAAATTTGGAAAGAATTAGCCAAGGCCGTTACCGATTCTCAAATTTGGACGTCGTCTTTTAGGCATGGCTATGCAGACACACCTCGAAACCGGGTACTTCAAATTGCCAGCAACGTTTGGTTGCATTTACATCCCGTTAAAATTTCTCGTCATGCTTTAAGAATCCGATTTACTTGGTGTATGGGTGGAATTACATTTCTATTGTTTTTATCCACTGTTGTAACCGGCATCATATTGATGTTTTATTATCGCCCAGTAGGCGAATACGCTTATTTTGATATGAAGTACCTTCAATACGACGTTCCATTTGGTATGTTGATGAGAAACATGCATCGATGGGCGGCGCATTCTATGGTAATTACGGTTTGGTTACATATGTTCCGCGTTTTCCTGAGCGGATCCTATAAACCTCCTAGAGAATTTAACTGGGTTATAGGAGTCTTTCTAGTAACATTTACCTTGCTATTGAGCTTTACAGGATACCTATTGCCATGGGATCAATTGGCAATGTGGGCTGTTACTGTTGGAACGAACATGGCCCGAGCGACTCCATTTTTAGGGCATGAAGGTCCTTTTGCAGAATTTGTAGGGGTTTCGCAACGTTATGACGCCAGATCCGTACTGATAGGAGGAAGTATTGTTGGACCTCCCGCATTGTTACGCTTTTACGTTTTACACTGTATCTTTATTCCTTTGGTTGCCGGAGCGTTGATGATAGTCCACTTCTGGCGTATACGAAAAGATGGTGGAATTTCCGGTCCGCTTTAAATTGATTGAACGTTAAGAATATTTAATAGGTAAAAATCATGGCAGAGGAAATAAAGAAAAAAGGAGCCGAGATCACACACGATAAGGTTCATGTTTGGCCTTATCTTGTTCGTTTGGAGTTCTTGTGTTCCATTTTAGTAGTTGTTGGTTTAACGGCGTGGTCGATCGTTATTGATGCCCCTCTTGAAGAGGCGGCGAATCCAACCAAAACTCCAAACCCTTCTAAAGCTCCTTGGTACTTTTTAGGCCTACAGGATATTTTGGTTTACTTTGATCCTTGGTTTGCTGGCGTTGTCGCTCCTGTGTTGATCATTGTTGGATTGATGTTGATTCCATACTTAGATGTAAACCCTAAAGGGAATGGTTACTATACATATACGGAAAGAAAAACCGCTATTTGGGTTTATTCTTTTGGGTTTTTAGTTTTATGGATTGCTTTGATTATCATGGGCGTTTTTTTACGGGGTCCGGGTTGGAACCTGTTCATGCCTTGGCAATATTGGGATCCTCATAAAGTTGTCGCTCTTACCAGCGTTGATTTACCCTACGCATTTGGCGTCCGCGATTATTGGATGGCCTCTCTATTTGGGGGGGTAGTCGTTCTAGGCTATTTTGCCGCTGGGACTGCCGCTTATATGTTTTTGGAAAGAAAAGCGATTAAAAGCGTCGGTATTGTGAGGATGTTAATCAAAATAAATTTATATTTAATCATGATTGGTATCGTGGTTAAAATTGTCCTTCGTTTGGGTTTTAACATAAAGTATATATGGGTAACCCCTTGGTTTAACGTTTAGCTAGTAAGGCCTTTTCTCTTGGATACTCCAGAAAAAACAACACCAGAAGAAGATACCGAGGAATACATCCCGGTAGAAGAAGTTTCCTATAGTTTCCTTTTCTTTCTAATGTCCGGCGCCTTATTAGTCGTCACTTTGTGGTCATTTTGGGACGATGAATATGCGCGTCGTGGCTACAAGCAATATCAAGAGCAATATTATAAAGAAGAGTTTGCTAAGGCGAAAGAAGAGTGGAAGAGCGTCAATGACGAGATTATCACAAAGGAACTAGAGATTCGTGAGAGTTTAGAAAAAGAAGGCGAGAAGCTCGATGGTTCCTCGGAGTTTAGGCAACTAGCCGATGAAACCTTAGAAGCAAAGATTCATTTGGACGAAACGGTAGAGCAAAAGAAATTTGCCGGAAGTCGGCTGGACGAAGCCTATTACTATTTTAAAAAGGCTCAACATGAAGGTGAAAATTTCGCCGTTCAAAAAGCTACCTGGGAAAACACTCAAAAGGAAATTGACGCTTTTGATCCAGTAATCAAAAAGTTACAAGCTAAATACGACGAGCTTGAAGGAAGGCTTTTAGAGAAAAAAGCCCAGTCGATGACCTTAGAAAAAGAACTTCAAAAGCTCACTAATAAAAGGGATGGGTTGGTCCGAACCATGGATTTTTATAAGCCTTTTCCTTTCTTTTGGAAGCCGACTGAAATATTGCAGGCGGTAATACCTGGAGCTAGGCTTAATAAGTTTAAAGAAATTACATATAAAGTAGATCGGTGTATGACCTGTCATATAGCTTATGACAAGCCGGGTTATGAACATCATGCCGAACCTTTGAAGACTCATCCCGGTCAAGAAATCTTAATTGGTAAACATCCTCCTGGAAAAACAGGTTGTACCTGGTGTCATAAAGGTCAAGGGGCAGCAACTGCCCCAGCAGAAGACGCCCATGGCTCTCACCATGAAATGGATCAATCGGCTGGAATTAACGAGCCAATCGTCCATGAACAGTTTATGGAATCTATGTGCATGAACTGTCATTCGGAAGTCATTCATTTAGAAGGAGCTGATGAGCTTTCTCACGGTAGAGAATTGTTTTTAGAATTAGGCTGTCACGGTTGTCATCTTGCGGATGGGTTTCAAGACGCTCAGAAAGTTGGACCGGGTTTGTTGAGAATAGCCTCCAAGGTAAATCCTACCTGGCTTTACAAGTGGGTAAAAAATCCTAAAGGCTACCTTCCTAAAACTAGAATGCCGAACTTTGGTTTTGATAACAAAGACGCCCTAGCCGTTACGGCTTATTTAATGGCTTCTTCTGAAAAAGGCTATCAAGTTGCCCAAAAGTTTAAAGGCGGAGATGCGGAGAATGGCAAAAAGCTATTTGAAACCGTTGGTTGTCAGGCGTGTCATTCTGTGAATGGTAAGGGAGAAGAGTTTGCTCCAGACTTATCTAATATAGCTAATAAAGTAAATGCTAATTGGTTGGTTAGTTGGATTGATAACCCAGCGCATTATAATTCAAAGAGCAAAATGCCTAATTTGCGTATTGGATTGGAAAGCGCGTCTGATATAACCGCTTATTTAATTAAATTTGGCAAGCCAAGGCATATTAAGGGGATTGAACAACGAATTCGCGCTAAAGAGTTTATTGCTTATGGCGAAACTGTAGTTAGAAGAAGAGGTTGTTTCGCCTGCCATGAGATCAAAGGCATGGAGAAGGAAGGGCGGATTGCTCCTGAACTTTCATCCTTTGGCGGTAAGCAAACCTGGGAGCTAGAATTTGGGGATACTCATATACCTCATACCTGGAAGTCCTGGGCAGCTACTAAACTAAAAAAACCAGACTCGTTTCGTACGGAACGCGTTTTGGATAAAATGCCTAATTTTGGTTTGAACGATAAAGAGATTCATTCATTATTAGTGCTCCTTAAGGGCTGGAGTGGATTGAACATTCCAGAAAAATATAAGCGCCATTTGAGCCCTAAAGCAAAAGCCTTAGAAACAGGAAGAAGAATTGTTAATAGGTATAATTGTAAGGGATGTCACGTGGTTGAAGGAGCTGGCGGCATCATACAAAAATATATTAGAGCCAAAAATATGTATCCGCCGCCGTTAGAAAAAGGCGACTACCATGTTGGCGAAAGAATTAAATCTTCTTGGATTTTCTCCTTCTTAAAGCATCCGACACCCGTTCGAACTTGGCTTAAAGTTAAAATGCCTACTTTTAACTTTACTGAAGAAGAGGCAATGGCTTTAACCGCCTATTTTGAAGCTTTGGTTCCTGGTAAAAAAGATCATAACTATGAATCGGACCAAAATGTTGAGAAGCCAATGGAGTCTATTAATACGGGCGTTAAAATGGCAAATTACATGGATTGTGGTAATTGTCATGACGATGGCGAGAAAGGAATTGATTTCTCTATTGCCAGCTCTCGTTTGCGACACGAGTGGATTCCTAAATGGCTTAAAAATACTCGAGATTTGATTCCAGAAACAAAAATGCCATCTCATTGGCCTAAAAAAGGCGATAAATACGTCATCAGTTCGAAGTTTAGCGACCTAGAGCAGGTTGAAGATGGAAATGTTGATCGCCAAGTTGATCGTCTTAAAGACTATATCGTTTCCTATAACACCGCTGACATTAACTTCGATTTAGCGTTTGGAGAAGAAGGAGGCGATGATGAAGGCGAAGACGACGAAGATGGAGACGATGAGGATGAAGAAGGCGGCGATGATGAAGGCGAAGACGACGAGGATGAAGAATAGTTAACTATCGTTTTATTTATTAAACCTTTGTTTTGTTTTTTGTAAACCTTGAACTTTGAGAAAATAAATTAAAATGGAAAACTCAGCTCTTCAAAATTTCCTATTAATTGCTACTAAACCCGATAATATTCCTATTGGAGCTATGTTGGGTATCGTATTTTTCCTTTTCTGGATCGCGATTAAAGAAATGATTAAACATGATAAATTGATAAAAGCGGGCAAGAAGGAAAAAGTTTACGACGAAATGATTAAGTAGTGGGAATTTTTATAATTGCCTTTGCGGGCATAATGCTTGGACTTGTTCTAATTCTATTGCTAAAAAATACCGCTCCCCCCCCTCCCAGAGAAAGATTAGGCGACGAAGTACGAGACGATCTTCCCCTCTTCCTGACTGAAAAAAATGAATTCAAGGAAAAGTGCCTAGCTTTTTTTTCAAAATTTAATCTCGATTACGAACATTCTGTTTGGGCTGAAGACAATGAACTTGAGGTGTCGTTAAAAGACGAAACTCCCGTTGTAGGCGGTCTTTATTTAGGCCTTTGCGTATTTGAACCTGTCAACAATACAATACCTGGAACTATGGTAACTGGGTTTTTGGATACCGTTAAAGGGGAAGGGGCCGCTAAAGGAATAATGATTACGACAGGATACTTTTCTGACGAGGCTCGTCAAATTGTCAAAGAAGAGTCTATAGAGCTTGTCGATGTTGCCGACTTTGTAAAATACCTCAAAAAATTTGAGATTTACGAGTAACTTTCGTTCCCATCCTTTATTTTCGCGT
Source organism: uncultured Nitrospinota bacterium (assembly GCA_964570665.1). Taxonomy (GTDB): domain Bacteria; phylum Nitrospinota; class Nitrospinia; order Nitrospinales; family JAJDAT01; genus JAJDAT01. The sequence continues at coordinate 43,883 of CAZMZH010000015.1, forward strand.
GTCGTATTGGCAGGCGAAGCACTCTTGATTGTGATCTTTCACGCTATTGATAAAATTTACCGGAGCAAAATCGTCCGTAAATACATCTAAGTTTTTGTCGATGGATTTGAGCGGGAAATAACATTCAGCGATATAACCAAAATCAAAATTGAATTTTTTTTCGGTCATTAGTTTTTTTGCGGATTCTACCATACCGCTATCGTCAAGCTCGACAGCCTCATCGTTGCCTGCAACTATGATGACATTGCCCTGGCCCTTGAAAGAATAAAGGTTCTTATAAACTTCGCTAAACGTTCTTACATCGTAAGGATAGAGGGCCGACGCGCCAAAAAGGTTAGACGCCACTACTCCATTCGGCGTTAATTTCTTTTTAATTTCTTTGTAAAATTCTTTGGTTTTAAGATGAAAAGGCACAAAACTTCCTCTAAATGCGTCTAAAAAGACGATATCGTATTTTTTCTTGGCTCTTTTAACAAACACCCTTCCGTCTTGAACGTGAACTTTGGTGTGCTTTGATTCTCTCATTCCAAAATATTCTCGCGAAATTTTGACGACATCTTCGTCAATTTCTATCATGTCAATATTTGTTTCCGGATAATAATGTTGGAGGAAATTTGACATGGCTCCCGCTCCCAACCCAATAATTAAAATGTTTTTGGGTTCTGGAACAAAAAATAACGTCGACATAAAGAGTCGAGTGTATTCAATAGTAAGGTTTAACGGATCGGATAAATCAATTTCGGTTTCGCTATAGGTTGTTCCTTTGCTTTTAAACCCCATAACCAGTTTATCTATGTCTGAATAATAGACGACAATGTTGTTGTAAATGGATTCCTTTTCAAGTACCGGCTTATACCTTATATCGCTGGAGTAGGGAGGAATAGCGTAGGCGTTTGAAGAGTTAAGTAATATTATTAGGGAGAAGATTCCCAAGAGAAAAATACGTTTCATATCTCGTCCATTTTAATCAATAAAAAATTATGTGGCAGTTTTTGAAATTTTTTTTGATGAAATTCTCCAATAGATAAATATCAGACTGCTTGATAGGACTAGAGTTAAACCTAACAGATTAATTATCAATTTGGAGCCTATTGTTGGGATCAAATAAAAAGATGTAAATAAGGTTCCAAAGATATTTCCTATTGTTGAAATAGCTGAAATATTACCGGATACATTACCTAAAGTTTCTATAGACGTTGCGCTCATTTTAACGGCAAAAGGGGATACCGCTCCCATTAAAATACTGGGCAATAAAAAAAGTATACAAGAAGCAATCAAAGGACTGATTTTCATTCCAAGATCCAAATCAAAAATGGCGTTGTTAACAGGTTCTTGGATAAATGGAATAATAAAAATAAGCGCGCCAGAACTAAAAATAATTACGCTGAGAACATTTGAGTCGGGCATTTTATCCGCTAGTTTTCCGCCTAAATGATAACCGACGCTTAAGGATATTAGGAAAACGGAAATTAAGCTCGACCACACAAAAACGGAATTCCCAAAAAATGGAGAAAGAATCCGACTTCCGACTATTTCTAGGGCCATCAAAACGGCTCCTGAAATGAATACAATTAATTTAATTAAGGTCATTGCTTATAGTATTTCAGAACTAAAAATAATTTTTTAAATTTAAATTACTCCGCAATTAAAATTGACAATACATTTTGGAAGGAATATGTGGGCGCGGGAAATTAAGATTAAATTAAAGCTTTGACGAATCGGAGAAATAAAGAGTAGATAGTTTGAAATGGCCTCTAGTTCTTTTTTTCTTTAAATTTATATTCCCCTACAAGCGAATTTAGCATTTTGGAGGAGCTAGCTAAGTTATCGGTAATTGAACTGGTTTGTTTAATGGCGGAAAATGTTTCATGAATGCCTTGTTGAATTTCTTTTAGCGCCACAAAAACCTGACTTGTCGCGTTTTTCTGCTGTTTTGTAGAATATGAGATTTGATCGGCTTCTTCGTTTGTCGATTGGGCTCCGTTAACTAGTTTTTCTAGTTTTGCAAGTGTTTCAGTCGCTAATTGGGCCCCCTCATCAACGCGTTTTGCCCCTCTTTCAGAATTAATTACCAACCGGTTAATTGCTTGCTGAGTTTCTTCAACTTTATTTTCTATTTCTCTAGTGGCTCGCATTACGTTTTCGGCAAGTTGTCTAATTTCTATGGCAACAACTCCAAATCTTTTGCCGGCTTCTCCGGCGCTTGCGGCTTCAATTGCGGCGTTAAAGGCGATGAGCTTTGTTTGATCGGCAATGTCGTTAATAATTTCCATAACACGGCCTATTTCTTTTGATTTTTGACCTAACTCCACAATTTCATGAACGCTATTTTCATTTTCTTCCGCAATTTGCGCCATCTTGTTATTAATTTCTAATATAGAGTTCATTCCTTCTTTAGATTGTTCTAAAGCCTCTGCCGAGATTTGAACCACCGAACTGGAATTGTCCGCAATTTGCGACGACGCAGTAGTTAAGCTTTCTAAAGTGGCGGTTATTTCGGTAATGGAAGCGGATTGTTGCGCCATTATTGCCGATTGTTGTTGTACTGCAGTAGAAATTTCAGTGGAGGAACCGAAAAGGGTTTTGGCTACATCTTTAATAGAAAAAATATTTTTGCGAAGAGTATCCGCCATTTTGTCGAAGGTACCGGCAAGAATGCCTATTTCGTCTTTCGATGTATAGTTGAGTCGGTCTACTTCCAATTCTCCGTCGGAAATCAACCCGGCTAGTTTTACTACTTTTTGTAATGGGCGAGTCAAATTGTTCCCAAAAAACATTGCGGCAAAAATAACAACCGCCACTACCGTTAAAATAATTAAGATAAATCTTTGCCGGAACTGGTTAATCGAGAACAGAACGCTTTCGCGTTCTTGTCTGAGTACCCCAATCCAAAAGTCGGAGGGATCTTGCGGGTTAAAGGCGATTTTTTGAAAAGATAAAATTTCTTTCGAGTGTTTGGTGACAACGCCTTTTTCTTGTTTAAATATTTTTGAAATTAATTGCTGGTCAATGAAGCTTCTAAGCTTTTCATCTTTATCATGAAAGACCCAATCGTCTCTAATATCCGAATCAGGATGACTGATTAGATAACCGTCCGAATCCGACAACAAGATGCTCCCATCTGAAATTTCCGAAAAAGCTTCCAAAAAACGATCTGCATAAGCGGTAAGGACAAGGACTCCAATTTTTTGAGAACCCGGCGTGAACACAGGCATTCCAAATCGGATTACCGGGCCTCTAAAATTTTCTTTTGCTACCTTTGTATCGTAAGCCATAAGAGGAAGAACCGCATATTGGCCTTCTCCTAAAGAACGGATGGATTCAAAAAAGGATTGATTATTGATAAAGGTTAATTCTTCACCTTTTAAAAGGTTTGATTCTTTGCCGTCAAAATTAACATGGATCAATTCCTGCCCGTCTATTCTAGCTAATTGAATGACGGCATATCTTTGCCGTAATTTTGCAAAACGAGAAAAGTCTTCCTGAACGGGTTCAAGCCAAAATTCAATTTCTTCTTCGTCTTGAGTTGGAATGGCCTCTATAAGATTTTGTAACGTGAATCTTCGGGAAATTTCCTTTAAATCGAATCGGATTTCTTGCAAATAGGTATTTACTTCGGAAAGCTTTTGCGACAAAAGTTTTTGTTGGGTTTGAATAGCTTCTTGTTCCAGCGACTGTGACTGTTGATTAATAGCGTACGCCCCAATTCCAATTGCGGGAAGCGAACCAATTAGAACGAACCAAAAAATAATTTTAAATTTAATGGAATCCATTCCAGAAACTTTATCGAATAGAAGAGTTTTTGCGGATTTTTTCAATCGTAAAACGAGCCTTTTTAAAGTTTTTAAGCCTACAACTCATTGAAAATATTAGCTATCAATTAGTGAAATAAGTATAAACGCCAACACAAGCCATTACAACAACTATTGCCTTTGGCAAGAGGTCTTATTTTGAGAAAAAGAGTAGGTGATAGTGTTTAAATCTTTATTTGGCTAGAAAAACTTTTGAAAAGATATAACTATTTGATTTTTATAATAGTATAGTTATTGAAGAGCAAAGCGAAAATAGAGTTTCTAAGTTAATCAATAAAAGAATACCCTCACCTTAGAAAAAAGATTAGAGACAATAGATCTCCTGACATTTATTGAAATTTTGCATTCAAAACAAAATTGTCGGTTACTCAACGATTATTAAATTAATACCGTCTTTGTAGTAACTCTCCTACAAAAATCATTGAGGTTTTATTTCATTAAATTCATTGTTTTGACGATTCCTAGAACCGTTTCATCTCCATATAATTTCTACGTAGTAATTGAAGGCATAGATGGCGAAATAAAAATGAGAGGCCTATATCTATTAATAAAGATAATAGTTAATAGAAAGCATTTTCACGTAGGAGGGGAGATGAGCCGGAAAAAAGAACGAGGTCTTTGGGAGCTTTATTTAAATGATCCTGAGAAAGCGGATGCGGTCATTTGGAATAGGAAAACAGATTCTTCTAGACGTGGGTTTTTAAAAAGAGCGGGATTAGCGACTATGGTTTTCACCATTGGGTCTTATATTCCATTTTTTAGAAACATGCCAAGCGGTATGATTCCCTTAGCGCTTGCCGAACCCGGTGACGAAAAAATAATAAAAGGTAAAGAAGGATTGATTATTTTGAACGATAGACCGTTAAATGCAGAACCTCCCGCTCATTTATTAGATGAAGATTTCACATCGAAAGAAAAACATTTTGTCAGAAATAACGGGTTGCCTCCAGAAGTCGAAAAAGATTCCAACCGTTGGACCATTTCCATTGATGGGGAAGTGCATAAACCTATTCAGTTAAATTTAGAAGATTTAAAGAAAAAATTTAAACATCACACTTACGCTTTGCAATTGGAGTGCGGCGGCAATGGGAGAGCGGGTTATTATCCTTCTGCCAAGGGAAACCAATGGAAGTTTGGCGCAGTGGGGTGCGCTATATACACTGGCGTTCGTTTAAAGGATGTTTTAGAAACGGCTGAATTAAAAGATTCTGCTGTTTATACCGGATATTATGGCGCCGACTTTCATCTTTCTGGAAATCCCGAAAAGTTTTCCATTTCAAGAGGAACGCCGATTTCAAAAGCCTTTGACAATCATACCTTAATCGCTTGGGAGATGAACGGAGAACCGCTGCCTTATTTACATGGTTTCCCTTTACGTATAGTTACTCCCGGTTGGCCTGCCTCCGCTTCTCCAAAATGGTTAAAAAAGATATGGATTAGGAACAAGATCCATGACGGACAAAAAATGAATAGTTACAGAGTTCCAAAGTTTCCAGTAAAGCCAGGTTCTGTGGTATCTCCGGGCGATATGGACATCATTGAGTCGATGCCCGTTAAATCGTTAATCACCGGGCCTATGAATGGCGGTTTTATTTCACAAGGGGACTCGCTAAATATTCGAGGTCACGCCTGGTCAGGGGATCGATATGTCAAAGAAATGCACATCTCTTATGATTTTGGAGCGACTTGGAAAAAAGCGGAATTAAAAGATCCGATCAATCGGTTCGCTTGGCAAAATTGGAACGCGAATATTCGTTTTCCCACAAAAGGTTATTACGAAATTTGGGCGAGGGCGACAGATAGCGAAGGAGTCATGCAACCCATGGTCGTTCCCGGTTGGAACCCCAAAGGCTATTTGAATAATGCCATGCATCGTATCGCCATTACGGTTCTTTAAGGGCGGGTTGAAAATGATTAAGAGCATAATTAATCCAAAAAAAAATCTTATTGTTATATTTTCTACCTTTTGTTTTTTGTTTTATAACTCGTCGCTGTGGGCGGATGAAATAAAAATTTCTTTGCAAAATTTGCCTGAAGGAGTGGGTAGAGAATTGGTAATGGGTAATTGTACGGTTTGCCATTCCGAAGCCATTATTTTGCAAAACCATATGGGACGGGAGGGATGGAATGAAACTATCAACTGGATGCAAAAAGAACAAGGTATGTGGGAATTAGAAGAAGAAGATCGGAATATTATTCTTAATTATCTCTCTAAGTACCAAGGTGTTATTCCAAAGGATTTGACTAAACAAAGCTTTCAAAGAAAAAACAAAATGTACGAATTCGATTATAAACCCAATCCTTTATAAAGGTGGGGAGTAGTGGGAGGAGAAAAATGAATAAAGGTTCTTTATTGTTGGGATTGCTTTTATTGCAGTGGACCATTTTTAGTGGCTCAATTTTAGCGGCAGACGAAGACGCAACGAAAAAGTTAATCGATTCTCAGTGCGCTAACTGTCATAAGTTTGAAGGTAAACCAGAGTCCAAATTTAACTTAAAAGGACCCGACCTCATGTGGGCAGGGAACAAGTATCAACGTCCCTGGTTAATTCGTTGGTTGACTGGTAAGGAAGAAAACCTTTATCCCAATGGCTATCGCTGGGACCTGGGAAATGGACAAATCAAACATCCTGTTCTTTCGGCGTCAAACGCAAATGCCGTTGCCGACTATTTCGAGAAATATTTCCTCGATTCCAGAATTAAAAAAAGCTTTGTCGATCTTTCGACATTGACTTTACGCGAAGCGGAATTTGGAGCTGAAATTTATAAGAATTTTTCATGTTTTGGGTGTCATCAAATTAAAGAAGACGGAGCAAAAGTAGGAGGTCCAATCAGCCTTAATCTATACGATGCCGGCAATCGCTATAACATAGATTGGTGGTCGCGGTTTGCGGAGAACCCGCAGGATTTTACGCCTCACAGCGGCGAGTATCTAGCGGATCTTAGTATGTTAGGCGCGCGCTATATTATTGGTTATTTAATGACATTAGGAGTTGAAGATTTTAAATATTACGAACCGTGGACCAGCAAAGCTTTTCAAAATGCCGACGCAAGTCGAGGAGAGCCAATATATAAAACGTATTGTTCGCAGTGTCATGGCGCGGAAGGTAAGGGTGACGGTCCTGGAGCCGCAGGGTTAGATCCTAAACCGGCAGTTCATGCTGAGTTACCTCTTAGCGATTATCCGGACGATTATTTGTATAACTTGATTTATTACGGCGGTAAAAGCGTTGGCAAGTCGCCCGATATGCCAGATTGGGGGATGACAATCCCCGAACAGGATTTGGCCGACCTCATTGCCTATTTGAAAAAAACGTTTAAAGGTGAATGACTTTGAGCAAATCTAAAAAAAGAGTTCTCATCGTAGGCGGGGTAGCGGGAGGCGCTACCGCCGCCGCCCATGCCCGCAGACTTTGCGAAGAATCTGAAATCATTGTATTCGAACGCGGTCGTTATGTTTCTTTTGCCAATTGTGGACTTCCTTATTATATAGGAGGAGAGATTGTCGAAAAAAGCGACCTGCTTGTTCAAACTCCGGACGGTCTTCGGTCCCGATTTAATTTAGACGTGCGCGTAATGTCTGAGGTAGTGGAAATTGATTCTGACGGTAAGCGGATTTTAGTTTTAGATCGAATATCTGAAAATAAATATTGGGAAGCTTACGACGATCTTATTTTGTCTATCGGTTCGAAACCTTTAATTCCTCCGATTCCAGGGATTGATTTACCGGGGCATTTTACCGTTCGAGGAATTCCCGATGTAGAAGCAATCAACGAATGGATTTCAAAGAAACACGTTCGTAATGCGGTGGTTGTAGGAGGCGGTTTTATTGGATTGGAAATGGTAGAGCAACTTTGCAATAGAAACTTTAATGTTGTTGTGCTTGAAGCTCTTAATCAAGTAATGGCTCCTTTGGATCCAGAAATGGCCGCTTGGCTTCACCAAGAACTGAAAGCTAAAAGCGTTGATGTTTTTCTAGAAAACCCAGTTAATAGATTTGAAACGCCTGAAAATGAAGAACAAGCTTGCGCTTCTATTATTGAATTAAAAAATGGTATAAGCCTACCCGCTGATTTGGTTATATTAGGATTGGGCGTTCGCCCAGAAACGTCTTTGGCTCAAACGGCAGGTATAAAAATTGGGGAAAAGGGAGGTATTAAGGTCGACTCACACCTGAAAACCAATAAACCCAATATTTGGGCAATTGGCGACGCCATTGAGGTTAAAGATTGCGTTACCAAGGAATCGACTTTAATGCCGCTTGCAGGTCCGGCTAATAGACAAGGGCGAATCGTTGCAGAGAATATCTTAGGCGACCCTATGAAATATCAAGGGACTTGGGGGACGTCTATATTGAGATTATTTGATCTAACCGCAGGCTGTACTGGGGCGAATGAAAAGAATCTACGCCGACTCAATATTCCACACGATTCAGTTTTTTTACATCCCGCTTCTCATGCTAGCTATTATCCCGATGCGCATCGTATTGCTATGAAAGTTTTATTTGACCCTGGGACCGGAAAGCTATTAGGCGCACAAGCAATCGGAAGGGATGGAGTCGATAAGCGTATAGACGTTTTTGCAACAGCTTTAAAAGCGGGAATGACAGTTCATGAAATGGAAGATATAGAATTAGCCTATGCGCCGCCATTTGGTTCCGCTAAAGATCCGATTAATTTGGCTGGCATGGTTGCTCAACATGTTGTGCATAAGGATGTTCAAAACGTGAAATGGGACGAGGTTAGTCGGCTTGACTTCGAACAAACCGTTTTGTTGGATGTTCGGGATGAAAATGAAAGAAACGAAGGTAATATTCCAAACTCTATTCACATTCCGCTGCCAGAGCTTAGACAGCGGTATTGCGAGTTACCCATAGAAAAGGAAATTATTGTTTATTGTCAAACCGGTCAACGTTCCTATTTTGCAGATCGGTTTCTGGCGCAGAAGGGTTATAGGGTTAAAAATCTTTCAGGCTCCTACCTTACTTGGAAAACGGCGCAAGAAAATTCGTCCTTTTGAAATAAAACAAAGGAAAATAGATCTTAGTAATTAAAGGAATAATTTATTAGTAGGAAGTGCGCCAGAGTTCTTCGGAGGATTTGGTTTTAAAAATCTCGCCGATTTTTTTGGTGAATTCTTCGTCGGTAAAAGCTCGGCTGTATTCGGAGCCGTTACTTCCGCCAGCAAACCGATAGGGGTTCCACGACATGACAAGGCGTTCAATAAACATTTCGTCTAATTCTACATGGGAGATTTTTTTGATAATTCCCGTTTCTTCGTCGACTAAAACGGAAACCATGTTGTAGTCTTCTTTTGCAAATAAAGCTTCGCAAAAACCAGGGGCTTCTGCTTCGATCGTGCCGGGGTTGCAGGGGGCTTCGAGAATCCAATCTTCGCCCTCTCCAATAGCAAATATAGGGATTGAAGGAAATTCGGATTCTTGCACTAATTTAGCGCGCCAGGGTTCGCCCCATGTTTTAATTTGAGCTTCGCTCGGGCTCGCAATGGCCCCTATCAATAACATATCGCCATTGGGCGAAAACGAGAGACCGCCGCCGGCTCCTTTTATTCTAACGGGACAAATCTGCCCTTCTTCAAAACGAATGGATTCTGCCATGGTTACTTTCTCAATAAGGTGATTGTTTTTCCCTCTATTTTCGACAACTGCTCTGAGCTTGTCAATAATAAATGCTGATCGCCAGGGAGGCTTTCCTTTTAAACGCTTGAGATTTTTTTCAACCTTCGTTATTATCCCACGATTCCATTAATTTAACCGTATAGCCTATGATTCGAACGACACTCATTTCGCATGCCTGTTTACTGATTCAAACCACTGATGTAACCATTTTGACCGATCCTGTTTTTTTTGATCCGCTATGGGAAGAAGTAAACGTTCTTTGCCCGCAAAGGTCTATAGATTTTGACAAGTTTCCAAAAGTAGACGTTCTGTATATTTCTCATAGACATCAGGATCACTTCGACGTTAGAACGCTGGCTTATTTAAAAACGGCTTCTATTTTAAAAGACGGCTTTATTCTAGTCGCTCCTAACGATCCTATTTTATTGGAAGTGTTGAAAGAATTAGAGTATCCGGAACCCAGGGTATCGGAAGACTTTGAATCGTTTCGTATAAAGAACGCTGTTTTGACTCCAACGCCTTCGTTGATTCAGGCGAACTTTCCCGAGCACGGTTTGTTAGTGCACGATGGCGAAACCACCATATGGAATGAAGTCGATACGATTGTCAGTCCGGAGATTATTCAGTATTTGAAACAACTATACCCAAAAGTAGATTTGGTTCATTCGCGATTTTTACCGCTATTAGAGGGGAATTTTAGTTTTCATCAAGCGGTGGAGTTGCCTTTTGATGAATACAGTTCATTTATTAAAGTAGTAGACGCTATTTCTCCTCGGTTTGTCGTTCCAGGGTCGGCGGGATTTAAATACAAAGAGGAATTTGCTTTTCTAAATCAACAATCGTTTCCGACAACGCAGGAACAATTTTTGGGAGATTTAAAAGCGTTCAACCCAAATATTGAAAGTAGCTCTTTTATACCCGGCGACGTGGTAGAAGTATCGCCAGAAAACGTTCAAGTGTTGTCGCAAGCTTCGGGCTTTGTAAAAACTATTGAAGACGATAGCCAAGATATAGAATTCAAGCCAGTTTCCAAGGTGGCTCCTATAGCTTTTATTGAAAATGGAAAAAGCCCCGAAGAAGAATGGAAACACGCTGCAGATTTTATTGAGAATCAGATGGCAGACCGATTGCAGCAAAATAAAATGATGGAAGTTTGGAAGGGGTGGAAAATTGTTTATCAGTTGGAACTATTTGGTCCAGGCGAATCCAAAATATGGACGCTGGACTTTGGCGGAGCGGTTAAATTTAATTTGGGCAGGATGGACAAGATAAATTTATACGAAGGGATTGGTTTGGCGGAGTTCAATCAATTCATTCGTGGCGAAACCAGTTGGGATTTCGCGGGCGTTGCCGCGCAGTACAGAACGTTCCATAATGTGTATCGAATCGAACAAGGGCGATTTGAAATGTTTCCGCAAAAAAACAAGTTTCCACAACCCTTAGCGGAGTTGTTTCCAGACGGACCCGAAATGGACAGACAAAAGTTCATGAAAGACGTCCGCAAATGGAAAAACTACTAGCCGTTTAAGGATTATTGTTAGCGGTTTTTTGATAGTAAAGCATGGAACAGCCTGACGGTAAGGAAATGTCATCCTCGAACGACAAACTGAGAAACAGTTTGGAAGTGAAGGATTTCGCCTCGATTAAATATATTGTCACCCTGAGGTCCTCGAAGGGCGACCACCTCTCACTAGTTCCGCAGTTATCAAGTCCCTCCACAATCCATCCAGGTCCTTAAGCAGGATCAGGATAAACTCCGTCGAGGAATCTCGACGGCCCTTTAGGGCTGTCGTTACCTTAAGTAGCAAGGCGAAGAATCCAGGTCAAAAATTTCCAAAATTGCTGGGTTGACAGGTTATAATCGAAAGGTTAAAATTCTCATTTCGCAAAACAATAGATAGAAACACAAGCGAAACCAAAATGGCGGTGTAGCTCAGATGGTGAGAGCGTACGGCTCATATCCGTAAGGTCCGGGGTTCAATTCCCTGCGCCGCTACCATTCCCCCCAATGTCACCTCGGTTAAATGTCATTTCGAGCGCCTGACTCGTTTCACGCGTTGATTGAAAAAGGAACTAGAGTTGCAAAGTCCCCTCCGCTTGAGACTGCCCTGAGCAACGACGAAGGGTCATTCCGACCAACGTGGTTTGAAGGTAATAATCTTTGTTTCGTATTGATAGAAAAAAAATCTCTATAAACACAATCCCAATCGCACGTCATTCAGAGCTTAAGCTTGTCCTGAGGCTCTCGAAGGAAGAAATCTCGTTTTTTATACCGGTTATTTTCTCTAGTTCATTAGGAGCTTTCCGAGAAATCTATGGTTCAAAGAACCACGTACCTTAATTGACATCGAAATGCGACCACTCAATTCCTCTACTAAAAAAAACCTAACTCCATACAGGTAGTGAATGCGATCCAGAGGTTCGTGTAATTTAGAAGGCTTTTAGTTTAGGGTTTAGGCGGCTTCAATTTAAAAATTTCTGGATACCGAGATAAAGGTTTGATGACTTGTTCTAAAACCAGGTCCATGATTTCCCGGTTTCTAGCAACCACTAAACCTTCGTGTATGTCCGTCAATTGGAAAGGTTCTCCATTCCATCTACTAAAAATAGCGCCATTTGTAGATACAAGCGCGATACCTGGAAGATGGTCCCAAGGATAGGTGAGCTTAAAGATCAGGAAATCCAAATCGCCTGTCAGGATGTCGTGGTAGGTGATGATTGAAGGCTGCTTCGCGATATCCATTATAATATCTGAAGAAGTCGCTTTTATATTTTGAACTTTAGAATATTGGAATAATTTTCTACCAATTTTACCCGTAAATGGTTTTTTACAAAAACTCGAGCGCTTAAGAGATTTGCCATTTACAGTTATAGAACTCCCCTTATGAAGGATTGTCATCCGCTTGGTGCATATTTCATAAAACCAACTTGAACCGATTTCACCGGCAAAAATCAAGCCAATCATGATACCGAAACCTTCACACCCGGAAACAAAATTATTCGTGCCGTCTATCGGGTCAACAACCCAAACAGGCACATCGTTCTGTTTAAGGTAATCAAGGATCTTAGGTCTTTCTTCAAACAGTTCTTCACCGATAAAAAAACTTTCGGGGAGTATAGACAATAATCCTTTCTGTAAGAGTTTTTCGGCTTTTTTATCCGCAATGGAGACAGGATCTGATTTCGATTGCTTAAAAGAAATGTCCTCTTCGCGCAAATTATTAAAATAGGGATAAATGCATTGATCTCCAACGTTTCTTATCAGATTTTCTATTTCATTTTTTTGTCGCTCATTAAGCATTTTAATTTTTACCGTCAATAAAATTTATTATTGTCTGAGGCGTTGAATAAATTCGGGCGGAAAATGTGATAAAAAGTTTATATTCCCAGACCTAATATTTAACAATATGGGAAAATAACGGATAGTTTACTGTAAGTTTTAAATGAATGTAATAGTCGAGAGGGAATTGTTTGAAAGTTAAATTGTTGGTGTTCCAGAGCTAGAGAATTGTAGTCGCTCTTTGACGGACTCAGAGTGACATTTTTTGATCTCAATCTGAAAATGGATACAGGTTTTTATTTTGCCTGGGTATATTTATTCTGTAAAATATCTTAAACCCTCTTTTGGCGTTCGATGCTTATTAACCCAATACTTAAATTGATGACAATAATCTTGACATATCGTTCGGAAACAAGCCTATATAAAGGGTGTTTTGATCGTTTTATGTTGTCTATCAAATCGTCCTCGTGATAATCCAATATTGAAATATGTCTGACCTGCCTCCTGAAGAACAAGATCTTATCTGCAAATGCTTGCAGGTTAAAGAAGAGACGATTCGCGATTGTATCGCTAAAGGCAACCTTGAAACCATTGATGAGGTTACCGAAGCGTGCGAAGCGGGTGGCGGATGCCATTCTTGCCATGTATTGATTCAATTATTCATTGATCAACACCATGATCGATTTCCTAAAGGAGATGAGTTGGAAGCCGCTTCCCAAAGCAAAACGGAGAAAAAAGGGTTTTTTAAAAGGTTGTTTTCGTAGGGGAAGGTGGTTGCCCTTCGAGAACCTTTAAGGAACATGCTTCTCCGAAGCATAGATTCCTCGACTGCGCTCGGAATGACGTTTAATCGAGGCGAGATTCTTCCTCGCGAAAAACTGCGCGTCAGAATGACAGGCGAGAATGATGGTTACTGACCACGCATTCTTTAGTTTGAGGCTTAATCTTAGAAACTTTTAATAAGGTGGTCGTGCTCAGCATGACAATTTAATTTAAGAATAAATGAAATCCCTATACTTTGATTGTTTTTCAGGCGTTAGCGGCGACATGATCCTGGGCGCCTTGGTCGATTTGGGCGTTGACCTGGATACAATTAACAGCGAACTTGATAAATTAGGACTGACGGGATATTCGCTAAAAGATTACAAAACCAAACGTGGTCAAATTTCTGGAACTAAAGTAGACGTTGACTGGTCCGAGTCGAAAAACCATTCGCATCAGCATGGTCGACATTACTCCGAGATAAAAAAAATCATCGAAGAATCTAACCTTTCTGAAGAAGTCAAAAAAAGATCTCTGAATATATTTCTAAAAATTGGCATCGCCGAAGCGGAAATCCATTCCATCCCTTTGGAGAAAGTTCATTTTCATGAAGTGGGCGCTTTGGATTCTATTGTCGATATTGTGGGTTCTGTTGCGGGAATTGTTTCGTTAAACGTCGATAAAATTTTTGCCTCTTCTATAAATACGGGAGAGGGAATGGTGAAGTGCGATCATGGAACGATGCCGGTTCCTGCGCCCGCGACCGTCAAATTACTGGAAGGGATTCCTTGTTATTCTTCTGGAGTAAAAAAAGAATTGGCTACGCCTACAGGTGTGGCGATCTTGAACGAGATGGTTGACGAATTTATTTCTCTTCCGTCAATGAAAATTCAAGGTTCAGGGTTTGGCGCGGGCGGTCATGAGATTGAATCCACTCCTAATCTGCTCAGGCTGATTGTGGGCGAACTTTTAGACCAAAAGAATTCCGATGAAAGTATGACCATGGTGGAAACCAATATCGACGATATGAATCCTGAGTTTTATGATCATATCACTCAACGTCTTTTCGAGGCGGGGGCGGTCGATGTTTTTAGTTCTTCAATTTTAATGAAAAAAAATCGCCCCGCTCAGAAACTTTCGATCTTAACTCCAGCCGCCGATTTCCAAAAAATCTTGAAGATTGTATTTGAAGAGTCGACTACTTTTGGGTTGCGATATTATCAGGTTGATCGCGCTATATTGGATAGGAAAAATATAACTGTCGAGACTGCTTTTGGCGTTGTTAACGTGAAAATTGGTAGTTTGAATGGGGAAGTCGTTCAGATTGCGCCAGAGTATGAAGACTGTAAAGTTTTAGCGAAAGAAAACCAGGTTCCTCTCAAGCAAGTTTATAATGAAGCGCTGCAAAAAGTTCAGAATCAATCCAACAAATAGCGACAGAAGCCATTATTCTTTTTTATGGCTCCCGTAATAAAGCCAGCCAGTTAGTAGCAAGAGCAAGACGTTTATTAAAAGTCCGGTTTGTAATCCATTTGTTCCCACCTGCTCGGACAAAAATGCTGAATCCGTTTTTAATTTTAGAATAAAATTATTAAGGTAAAAGAGATTGAATTTCAATTCTCCCCAGGCAATTATTTTTCCCGCATCATCGATATACATTGGGACGAATCGGTTTGATAAGCGAACCCAAGCCCAAATGGTTAACAGAGATTCTGCAATGAAAATAACCGCTAAAGTTTTCTTTATTATATTTGGAACTTCCAATAGATACTTCAAAATCCATACTATCGTTAAGCAAACAAATATATGTAGATTTAAGTGGGCGGTTCCATGAGGTAATAGGTTGGGCGATAAGGCGATATTGATGGGAATCCCAACGATGAAAAATACTGCCCAAAACTTCCAACCTAATAGTGTTTTTGCCTGTTTTGCGCGATTTTTAAGAATTCCCGAATTTCTTATAATCCAGCCAGAGGCCAGGTAGATACCTAAAATACCCGCGATGCCTAAATTGCTTAGTAAGCTTCCTTGGTTATTTACCAAATCGGAATACCATTCAAAAGTTGGATCGCTTTCTTGAGGCGCAAACTTTTTCCCGAAACGACCGTCTTTTTGTACGATTACTGGAGCCGCGGCGATTCCCTCCCAATTTCTTCTGAAACTGTAGGGGACTAAAGTGGTTAATAAGTTACCTTTTTTTACGTCGACTGAGTTGATGGATTTCCCCGAAATTTTTGCATAAAAACTTGAGTATGATTTTCCTATGGAGCTATTGGCCTTTAAGGTTTCTTCTAGTCCAAACTGAGAAAATAAAAATAAAAACCAACTGGAAACTAAAATTCCACACGCTAAAAAAGCGTAGAAAGGTGGTTTAAATCCCCATTTTCTTTTGAAGGTTACAAAGAAGAAATGCCCAGCAAAAAAAAGAGCGAATGGAAAAACCAAATAATGCGCCAGAAAACCGATAGAAAAAATAATCAATCCGCCAACTGACCAATAGGGGCGATCGGTCCTTATGCCGCGTCGGTATAAATAGATTGCGCCTAAGATAAAGGCGAGAGTGAAAAATTTAGTATTGGAGTAAAGCTCCATTTGAAATGCAAAAGGAGCGATTGCCATTATTAATAATGAAATCCAATGAGCTTTGGCTTGCTTGATTTTTACGATGGATTGTATTAATAAAGCGAATGGAAGAACGGAGAAAGTATTTAAAACGGTTGCGATAATTTGATAACCCCAGAAATCTTTTCCAAATAGACTCATCAAAATAGCCGCAGAACTATTAAATAAAGGACCGCGTGCGGGTAAGGACCACATACCAAATAAAAATCGAGTTTCTAAAGGTTTTAGTTCAAGGAAAAACAAAGCGCGTTCATAGTGCTCTCTCCAATCGCCAAACCAATTAGCGCCGCCATAGACAACAACTCCAAGTTGAAAAGACAAGATCCATGTAGCTAAAATTGCCCAAAAAGCTAGACCGCTAACGGTAAGAGAAAGCGGAACTTTTTGAGTGAGAATCAAATAAACAGAAATAGCGGCTAGAGCCAGCAATATGCTAGCGGGAAACCAAGTGGGAAGAGATAAAATGTATGTACTCCATTCCAATAAGTAAAAAAGAACAAAGTTGAAAGCCGCCGTTACGAACAATCGGACGGACGGTGACATTTTGAATTTGCCGCATATACACCAACACGGCAAAACGCAAAGAGACAAAATTCCGGCAAGCATTGCGTAAATTTGAATAATGTTCAAAATATAATTCAAGGTGGGACCTTATTGGGGCTTGAAAATTGGGTGGTGTTCTATTGCCGTTTGCCGAATAGCGGCTTAATATTCGTTTAATGCGGTTGCGATGGCTTTTAAGTGAGCTTTAACGCGGACGTCCATTGGAAGTTTTGGAGTTGTTTCCAAAGTAAAACAACGTTTGCATCCAATAAAATAACTGTATAAAGCCATTGGCCACCATGGCATTTCGTCAGGTTCTTTTAGCCGGTTGATTAAACCGTTATCTGCGGGAATTTCTTCAATTTCCGAACTTCTATTTATCGGCATGATAGGTTCTACGGCATTTAATATTTTTCGTCCTAGAGGCGGTTCTGATAATAGATTTTCTTTTTGAAAAAGATAATAGCCGTCGCTATCGCAGTCTTCATGGAGCTCTAAGGTTAAATCAAAAGGCGACGTTAAAACTTTTTGAGCGATTTCCACTTCTGTTGACGAAGTCGATAACTTGAAAAGTCGATTTAAATCTTGATCGTCATAGTTATTGCGAGTGTCTTTTTGATATCCCGATGGGTTTAAACAGGGCAGTATAGTAATCTGCCAATCTTTTAAAAATGGAGTGTAAAGTTTATTGCTTAAGAATTCGCAAATGGTTTCGACGCCAGCGGGTTCGTCTCCGTGAATACCGCCAGAAATTAAGACGCTTTTTTGCGCTTCCGAATGGGGATTCAGTTCAAGTTTTAGGATAGGAAGGGTTTCTCCATTTGCAGAGATTTCACCGAGAACTTCCAAAGGAATTTTTTCAAAGCGAGAAAACGCTTCGAGTCGATCCAATATTATTTTAAAACTTCTAGGGTGGGTAGGAGAGGTCATAACACTTTATTGGAAAACTCACATTCGTTTAAGATGACGCATTCGTTACAAGAAAAGTTTTTAGCTTTGCATACATAACGGCCATGTAGGATGAGATATCGATGAGCGTCTAAAAGCCATTTTTTAGGAGTAACCTTCAACAATTTTTTTTCTACTAATTCGACGGTTTTGCTGGGCGCTAAACCCGTTCTATTTGAAACTCGAAACACATGTGTATCCACCGCTATTGTAGGGATTCCAAAACCCTCATTCATTACTACATTGGCGGTTTTTCTCCCAACGCCGGGTAATTTCTCTAGATCTTCGCGATTGTCGGGGATTTTTCCTTTATGTTCGTTCAATAGAATTGTGCAGGTTTTGATGATATTTTTTGCTTTGGTCGGGGCGAGCCCTATCTTTTTTATAAGGACTCTTACTTTGCTTTCTCCAGCTTTTAAAAATGCTTCGGGAGAAGGACAAGCAACAAATAAATCTTTTGTGACCGAATTGACCGTTTTATCCGTCGATTGAGCGCTAAGCAAAACCGCAATTAAAAGTTCGAAATTATTCTTGTAATCTAATTCCGATTTTGCTCCGGCTAGTTTCTTATGTAATTTAGAATAAAGCCGATTGATAGTTTTGGAATCCAATTTATACCCATCAGAAATTGGTTAGACGAAGTAGTGAAGATCTTGACTGATTATTAGATCTTTATATCGGCTGACTTTTTGCGAATTGAAAATAGAAGTTTGGGTTTATTTATCCTTTGCGCAACGAACGCCTACGTGAAAATGTTCGGTCCCATCTTGCATTCCAGGAAACCGGACACCAGACCTAATTTCATTAGCTTCTTCAATCCAAGAGCCTCCGCGAATCACGCGCCAACTGCCTACTTTGGGGCCTTTGGGATTATCTTTAGGGCTTGTTTTATAGTAGTGCTCGCCATACCAATCGGAAGTCCATTCCCAAACGCCTCCAATCATGTCATGCAGTCCCCAATCGTTTGGTTTCCTTGTTCCTACCGGATGAGGATTGCGAGCTGCGCTGCCTGCATACCAACTATGCTTTCGGCTGACCTTATCGCCCCAGGGATACAAGGTAGAAGAGCCCGCGCGGGCGGCATACTCCCACTCCGCTTCTGTAGGAAGTCGTTTTCCCAGCTTTTTACAATATTTGAACGCTTCCGGATAGTCGATATGGTCCATGGCGAGGGTGTCGCCAAGATGCGAGGTGCGATGCACATTTATCTCACCTTCCATTTCATCGGCCCATTCTTTTTGTGTAGCCTCATAGATATCCATATAAAACGAGTCAACACAAACTTCATGGACAGGACGTTCTCGATAGTTTTCAATACCGTTATGATAGTCGAATTTTTGAGACGTTCCCATTTGAAAACAACCGCCTTTTATCAGTTTCATTTTATTAGAGGAGGTTTCGCCGCTGGATACTTGCGTAATTCCAATAAGGAATAATAAAATTAAGGAAAAGTTAAGATAGTATTTCATGGAGAAAATTCTACTTTTAGAAATGTAATTGTCAATTGGTAATCGTTGAATTAAATAGAAACTTTGAAAAAACTCTAAACTTGTTATAATAAACTATAATAAATTCAAAGCGTTAATCTAGTTTATTTTAAATCATGGTCAAATTTGGCAAAAATTTAATTTATTGGTTTCTTTTGTTTTGGGTTGTCATGCCAATAGGATTGGCAAATGCTGCGGACACCTCTTACAAAAAGAAAATTACGGTTAAACATTTTGACAACCCGTTAGGGTGGACAGACGAGTATAACCCTGGAGCCATTTTATCAGATAAATTAAAAAGAGCTTTCTGGAATCAGGGTGGCTACCATTTAATAGAATTTGATCAGAAAACACAACCTGTATCTCCCGCACAATTCATAATTCAGGGAAAAATTTTAACGTTTAACGTCAATCCCAATCGCGCTATGGCAGACAAGTCTTCGTCTTCTGCGGAAGTTGGCGTTGAATTGGAAGTTATTAGCGGAAAAACTTGGAAACCTTTGGTTAAAGAAAAGTTTTGGTCGAGTTCTTCTGGAGGCGGGCGAAAAAATTTTGGCAAGCTGGCAATGATGGAGCCCAAAGAAGTTAAAATTGAAAATGCGGGTGTGGCTCGCGCAATGGGTAATCTGGTTTGGCAAGTTGCCGGATTCGTAAATGAAGTCGTCAAAGATCTTCCATTTGAAGCCATGATTATAGGAGTCGATGAAGAAAACGAAGCGGTGATGATTAGCGCAGGTTCAAAGCAAGGAATTAAGATTCAGGATAAATTCCATGTATTTTCTTTGGATAGCGGTTTTATGGATCCTATTACAAAGCAGAGCTTAGGCGAAAAATGGGTGAGACAAGGAGTGGTTAAGGTTAAATCCGTTAACGATCACTTTTCCGAAGCCGAGATAATTGGAGGCGGGGAATTTAAAAAAGAATATTGGGTCAAGTCTCATGGCAACTCTTCATCGGCTCGCAAAAAACCATGGTGGCAATTTCACGACTTTGAATCGAGACCTTAAAGCTTGAAAACCGTTAGTTGATTTAACCTTCCTGTTTTAACTTATTTTCAACTCAATCTTTCTTGAAGCGAAGTAACCGTAAGCGGATTGTTTTGTATTTCCTTTAGGGCTTCTAACATAGCTTCCGCGCCTGCGATAGTTGTGTAGTAGGGAAGATTATGCATCAAACTGGCTCGTCTAAGAGTGAATGAGTCTTCGATAGCCTGTGGACCAAAAACTGTGTTGATCACAAGGTCTGCCTCGCCTTTTTCAATAGCGCCCACAATGTGCGGAGGGCCTTCTTTAAATTTATTGATGGAAGTTACCTTCAAGCCAGCCTTAGAAAGATAGTTTGCCGTTCCGCTCGTAGCTACCAAGCCGAAATTCATTTCATTTAATTTTTGAGCGATAGCAAGGGCGGCGGGTTTATCGTCGTCTTTAACGCTAATAAAGGCCGTTCCCTTTTCGGGAAGGTTGAGTCCGGTAGCTATTTGAGCTTTTGCGAACGCGCGTCCAAAAGAATTATCTATTCCCATGACCTCGCCGGTGGATTTCATTTCGGGTCCTAGCAAAACGTCTACATTCGAAAATTTAATGAATGGAAAGACCGATTCTTTTATGGATATATATTCAGGAACAATTTCTTTGGTAAATTCCAATTCTTTAAGACTTTTACCCGCCATTACCTGAGCGGCTAGTTTCGCCAAAGGTCTTCCAATCGCTTTGCTCACAAAGGGAACCGTCCGCGAAGCTCTCGGGTTTACCTCTAAAATAAAAATCTCTTCATCCTTGATAGCAAACTGAATATTGATTAAGCCGATAACGTTTAATTCTTTAGCCAGCGCTTCAGTCTGCGATTTTATTTCTTCAATCAGCGGTTGGGAAAGAGAAAAAGGAGGCAGAGAGCAAGCGCTATCGCCCGAATGGATACCCGCTTTCTCAATATGTTGCATGACGCCGCCAATAACGACTTCGTTTCCGTCGCAAATAGCGTCAACGTCAACTTCGGTGGCGTTATCTAAAAACTTGTCGATCAAAATGGGATGTTCGGGAGAAGCGTCCACCGCGTGGTTCATGTAGTAGTTGAGTTTTTCGGTGTTATAAACAATTTCCATTGCTCTGCCGCCTAATACATAGGAAGGGCGGACAACAACCGGGTAGCCTAACCTTTCGGCAATCTCAACGGCTTCTTCTAAAGAAGTTGCGGTATCGTTATCAGGTTGAGTTAAGGAAAGTTTATTTAAAACTTCTTTGAAAAGTTTTCTATCTTCCGCTCGGTCAATATCTTCTGGACTTGTTCCCAGTATGGGAACGCCCGCCTTTTTTAAAGCTAACGCGAGTTTTAAAGGAGTTTGTCCGCCAAATTGCACGATCACGCCTTTGGGTTTTTCTTTTTCGACGATATGCACCACGTCTTCAAAGGTGAGCGGTTCGAAATACAGCCTATCGGAGGTATCGTAGTCGGTGCTAACGGTTTCCGGATTGCAGTTCACCATAATGGTTTCAAAACCGTCGTCTTTTAACGCAAACGCCGCATGGACGCAACAATAGTCAAATTCGATACCTTGTCCTATGCGGTTAGGACCTCCGCCTAGAATCATTATCTTTTGTTTGTCTGTGGGATCGGCTTCGCATTCGTCTTCGTATGTCGAATATAGATAGGGGGTATGGGCTTCAAACTCGGCGGCGCAGGTATCGACTCGTTTAAATACCGGTCTAATATTTTCTTGTTTTCTTTTTTGAGCAACATCAATTTCGTTCACGCCAAGTAATTTGGATAGATAGATATCCGAAAAGCCTAGCTTTTTGGCTTGAGCCAACATGCCTTTGTTTAACCCAGAATTTTTAATTTCGCCTTCCATATCGACGATTTCTTTCATGCTATGCAAAAACCAGGGATCTACAAAAGTAATGCGGTTTAACTCTTCAAGAGAAATTCCTTTTCTCATCGAAGTCGCTAAATACCAAAGCCTTTCCCAATGAGGCGAAGCCAAAAGCTTTTTAAGTTGGGTTTGTTGATCGTCTTTCTCCAGATCGGCAAGGTTCCAAGCAAGATTTTCTTCCAATCCATAGACGCCAATTTCTAACGATCGCAATGACTTTTGAAGGGCCTCTTTAAACGTTCTGCCAATAGACATGACTTCGCCAACCGATTTCATTTGGGTTGTCAAGGTTTGATCGGTCTTAAAAAACTTTTCAAATGTAAACCGAGGAACTTTGACGATGCAGTAGTCCAATGTGGGCTCAAAAGACGCCGGGGTTTCGCGAGTGATGTCGTTAGGGATTTCGTCCAAGGTTAAACCGACGGCAAGCTTTGCCGCAATTTTGGCGATGGGGAAGCCCGTGGCTTTTGACGCGAGGGCCGAGCTTCTAGAAACGCGAGGGTTCATTTCAATGACGATCATGTCTCCAGTTTCCGGGTCCGTGGCGAATTGAATGTTGGATCCTCCCGTATCGACTCCGATTTCTCGAATGATGTCGATCGCGGCGTTTCGCATAATTTGATATTCTTTATCCGTCAAAGTTTGAGCGGGAGCGACGGTGATACTGTCTCCGGTATGGACGCCCATGGGGTCCAAGTTCTCAATGGAACAAATAATCACGACATTGTCGCGAAGGTCCCGCATCACTTCTAATTCAAACTCTTTCCATCCGACAACAGATTTTTCAATCAATACTTCATTAATGGGACTCGATTTCAGAGCGTTTAAAATGAGTTCTTCATACTCGTCGGGAGAATGCGCGATACTAGCTCCAGTGCCGCCTAAAGTGAAGGAGGGTCTTATAATGGCTGGAAACCCCGTTTCTTTTACAATTTCGTTGGCCTCTTCAAGATTATGAGCGTGACCGCTTGGAAGTACTTTTTGACCGATAGAGATCATCGCTTCTTTAAAGAGGTTTCGGTCTTCCGCCTTTTTAATCGAGTCGACCTTAGCGCCGATTAATTCGACTCCATATTTTTCGAGGACTCCATTTTCCGCTAAAGCAAGCGTTGTGTTTAAACCGGTTTGACCGCCAATGGTAGGTAATATAGCGTCCGGTCGCTCTTTTTCGATGATCTTTTCAACCGTAGCTGGATCCACAGGCTCAATGTAAGTGCAATCGGCAAACTCGGGATCGGTCATGATTGTCGCGGGATTACTATTTATCAGAACGACTTCATAACCCTCTTCCTTTAAAGATTTACAGGCTTGCGTTCCCGAATAATCGAATTCACAGGCTTGGCCAATGACAATGGGACCGGAGCCAATCAAAAGAATTTTTTTAATATCCGTTCGTTTGGGCATTTTTATCTATAAATATCTTTGAGATCGATTTGACGAGATCGCTCCCAACGCAGGTTCATAAAGGACAATTGGTGCATAAGTTTTCTTTGAGCTACAGGAATGTCAATGCCAAGTTTTTTATTTTCAATTTCTTCCAATTCGTCTCGGATTGGCGGTCTAAGGGCTTCTAGACCTATTTTTTCCGATTCAACTATTTTTCTTTCAAATTCAAATTTTTCCTTTTTTGATTCCGAGCTTGTCGATTCTATTTTCTTTGAAAAGTGTTCCGCCTTGACCGTATATTTTGTGATTTTTGAATCTAATTTATTAAGGTCTGCGTTTAGTTTTTTTATTTGCGCTTCCAAAGCTATGCGTTCTTTTACAATTTTTTCAATCTGGTTTTTAATGAACTTGGAGGTTTGTTGGGGATGAAAACAATAGGTTCCGGTAAAGCGATTCCCTTCTGGAAAAGGAATGGCGCGGCCTTCAAAGATATCGTTTTTCCTAAAAATGATTTCGCTTTGGGGTTCTTCTATTTTGTATTTAATATTATCAAACAAGTTGATGGCAATTACTTTTCCCGCCATCGGTTTTTTTACCAGAAACAATCCGTGAATACTTTTTTCAAAAGATAGAAAATGATTTTGCGTTTCCTCGGGCCAACTTTTAAAATGATAATTTATATAATCCACAAGAGGCGTTTTTTGAGTTGCCTTTAAGTTCCTGTCAAAAACGTACCACTCTAAAAAAGACGCCATTCGACTGTCGAAAGATTCGTCGTCGTCAAAAATGTTACCCATTATCACCCCATATTCCGCTTTGGCATCGTTTAATTCATCGGAGCAATAGGGACCCGTGGCGAATTCGATTACTTTTTCAATGCTATCTTGAAGCATGATTTTTTTTCAAAAATTGTATAAATTCCTTAAATAGATGCGAGGAATCGTGAGGACCTGGGGACGCTTCAGGATGGTATTGAACCGAAAAAACAGGTAGTTTTTTATGTTTTATGCCTTCGACTGTTTGGTCGTTTAAATTGATAGTCGTAACCTCTACATCTTTGTTAGTTGGAGGAGAAGCCACCGCAAAGCAATGATTTTGGGAGGTGATTTCTACTTTTTTTGAACTTATATCCAAAACAGGCTGGTTGCCGCCGTGATGACCAAACCTCAATTTAAAGGTTTTACCGCCCAACGCCAAATTAATAATTTGATGGCCAAGGCAAATTCCAAAAATAGGAACTTTCCCAATGAGGTTTTCGACGGTTTTTATGACGTAAGGAACCCCTTCCGGATCGCCAGGGCCATTTGAAATAAATACGCCGTCGGGTTTCTCGCTTAAAACAGATTCGGCGGAAGTCGACGCGGGAACAACCTTAACGTTACAACCGAGTTGGCAAAAGCTCCTCAAAATATTTCGTTTGATTCCCAAATCGTAAGCGATGATATTTAGCGACTCGGTCGAGCTTTGAGAGTTAGGTTTAGAGTAGCCAGCGCTAAGATCCCATTCCCCTTCATCCCAAACATAAGGTTCCGAACAGGTCACTTCTTTCACTAAATCGCGTCCAACGATACTTGGAGATTTTTTAGCTAACTGGACTAACTCGGCGTCGGAAATTGATTCGGTAGACAGAACCGCTTGTTGCGCTCCCGCTTCACGAATATGACGAGTCAACGCCCTAGTGTCTATTCCTTGAATTCCCATTATATTGTATTTTTTTAGGAACTCGTCCAAAGTCACGGTCGAACGCCAATTACTGGGAATGGAACTCAACTCTTTAATGATAAAGGCGGACAGATGCGGTTTTTCAGATTCGAAGTCGTCGGGATTGATTCCGTAGTTTCCGATTAACGGATATGTCATAAGGACCATTTGTCCTCTGTAGGAAGGGTCGGTTAAGACTTCCTGATATCCCATCATGCTGGTGTTAAACACCACTTCGCCTTCCACTTGTCCGGAAGCTCCAAAGGACTCGCCTTCAAAAATTCTACCGTCTGCTAGCGCTAATTTTGCTTTCATATTTTGATCGATTGATTAAGTATTTGAATAAACGATTTTGCCTTGCACTAATGTATGAATGATTTGTCCTTTTACTTCTCGACCGTCGAAAGGAGTGTTTTTACTTTTAGACTTAAAGTCGGCAGCTTTGATTGAATAAGCTTTATCAGGATCGAAAATAACAACATCCGCAACGCTTCCGGGTTTTAAAGTCCCTTTGTCCAGATCGAATAATTTTGCGGGAGTAATAGTAAGTTTTTCGACAGCTTTTTCTAGCGTGAAAACTCCCTCAGCCACGAGTTCTAACGTTAAGGGGAGGGCCGTTTCGAGTCCCACAATCCCAAAACAGGCTTTAGCGTATTCCACTTCTTTATCGGCGACATCGTGTGGCGCGTGATCGGTTGCGATAATATCGATGGTGTCGTCGCGCAATCCTTCCTTAATAGCGTCGATGTCCCATTGCTCGCGTAAAGGAGGGCTCATTTTTGTATTGGTATCGTATCCGCGAACGCATTCGTCGGTTAAGATGAAATGATGCGGAGCGACCTCGCACGTTACCGGCAGTCCTTTAGCTTTGGCTTGCCGAACCAACTCAACTGAATTGCCGCTGCTGATATGAGCGACATGTAGCCGTCCTTTGGTTCGCGGTAATAAAGATATGTCGCGAAACACCATAATATCTTCCGCTTCGCGCGGCATCCCGCCCAAACCAAGTTCGGTTGATACGATACTTTCATTCATGCAACCGCCTGCGGTTAGATCTTTCATTTCGCTGTGCTGAATGAGCGGAAGATCCAACATATGGCTGTATTCCAAAGCCCTACGCATTATTTCATTACTGGAGACGGGCATACCGTCGTCGGAAAAAGCGACCGCTCCCGCTTCTTTCAGGTCCGCCATTTCGGTAAGCGTTTCTCCTTTTAACCCTTTAGTGATAGCGGCAATAGGCAAAACGTTTACGATAGCTTTTGCTTTCGCGATGCTAACGATCATTTCGGTAATGGATCGAACGTCGTTCACGGGATTTGTGTTTGGCATCACCGCAACGGTGGTGAACCCGCCAGCGGCGGCTGACTCCGCTCCCGATTCTATAGTCTCTTTGTATTCAAAACCGGGTTCACGAAAATGGACATGCATATCGATGAACCCCGGAGCGACAATGCAACCCTTTGCGTCTATGGTTTTAACGCTGTCCGATGAGCTTTCGGCAATAGAGCCTGGCTTTTCGACGGCGGCTATTTTCCCTTTATCGATAAGGACGTCGCGCTCTTCATTGATGCCAGAAGCCGGGTCGATCACCCGTCCATTTTTAATTAACAGTTTCATCGCTCAATCCTAATAAGAGATACATAAGCGCCATTCTTATCGCCACGCCGTTGGTCACTTGATTCAATATGACCGAGTGATCGCCGTCGATTACGTCGGGGGAAATTTCTATTCCTCTATTGACGGGACCCGGATGCAAGATAAGAACGTCTTTCTTGGCTTTTTTTAATTTTTGTCGGTTAAGGCCAAACAAATTTGAATATTCGCGCAGTGTCGGAAAAAACGTTTTGTTTTGTCGTTCCATCTGAATACGCAACATCATGATGACATCGGCGTCTTTAATTCCTTTTTCCAAATTATGAAAAACTTTAACGCCCATTTTTTCGATGTCGACAGGAATCATAGTAGGAGGGCCCACCACAGAAACGTCTATCCCTAAAGTTCGCATCGCGTAAATATTGGAACGAGCAACGCGACTGTGCGCAATATCGCCAACGATGGAAACTTTCAGCCCTTCTAGATCTTTTTTATGCTCGCGGATGGTCATTAAATCCAAAAGAGCCTGGGTTGGGTGCTCATGATAACCGTCGCCAGCGTTAATCACCGGGTTTTTTAGATGACGCGCGGCCAATTCTGCCGCCCCCGCTTCGCCGTGACGGATGATCAAGATGTCGCAGTTCATCGCTTCTAAATTCTTTACCGTGTCAACTAACGTTTCGCCTTTAACCACGCTACTGGACGAGCCCGCTATGTTGATGACGTCCGCGCTCATGCGTTTGCCCGCAATTTCGAACGAGGTTCGGGTGCGCGTGCTGGGTTCGAAAAACATATTGATGACGGTTCTGCCGCGCAGAGTCGGAACTTTTTTGATATCCCTTTGGGTATATACCTTGAAGGAGTCCGCCGCGTTCAATACGGCGAGGATGTCGTCTTTCGACAACCCTTTGATTCCTAAAAGATGTTTTTGAGAATATTGCATAAAGTTTTATTGAGGGGCATCAACCAGAACAACTTGGTCTTCACCGTCTTCTTCATTGAGTCTAACTTTGATCGATTGCGATTTACTTGTCGGAATATTTTTGCCGACGTAATCGGGACGAATCGGTAATTCTCTATGTCCTCGATCAATAAGCGTGGCCAATTGCACTCCCGCAGGTCTTCCAAAATCCATCAATTCGTCGATAGCGGCTCGGATAGTCCGGCCCGTGAACAACACGTCGTCGCACAGCACAATTTTAGTTTCTTCAACGGGAAAGGGGATCTCAGTGCTTTTAATTTCTGGGTGCGATCTTCCCGTTTGGATGTCGTCCCGATATAGAGTAATATCTAGTATTCCCAGTTGCAGATCGACGTTTTCAATGGATTTAATTTTGGCCTGCAACCGTTTGGCAAATGGAACCCCCCGAGTTCGTATTCCTACAAGAGCCAGGTTGTCGCAACCCGAATTTTTTTCGACAATTTCATGGGCAATTCGACTGATAGCTCGGGAAATTTGTTGTGAATTTAATACGACTGGGTTCATAGTATTTTCTGGAAGGTACCAAAAAAAGGCAAAAAAATACCCCCTCTTTGTTTAAACGCAGGAGGAGGTGATAGAATTATCTTGCTTCATTTTTAGTAAGATCCTTAACAATCTCGCGGGACTGTTTTAAAGAGATTCTTGTGGAAATTTCCTAATATTTAATCGTAAATATCAGCAGAAATCCCCTTCAAATTTGTAACAATCTTAACAGAGTGGGCGCATGAGTCAAGGTTTAAATCGCCCTAAAAACCAAAGGCAATCGAGGCTAAACCCTTTAGGAGACGGAACTTGTTTAATATCAATAAAGTATACACAAAAACCGGCGACGCGGGCGAAACAGGATTAGGTCGAGGAGGCCGAATCGGTAAAGATCATTCCAGGATCGAATCCTATGGAACCATCGACGAACTGAACAGCATCATCGGATTGGTGAGGCATTTTAACTCGAAAAAAGAACAATCCGTTAAGCGCGACAAGTTTGATTTGATTTTGGCCAATATTCAACAAAGATTATTTGATGTCGGAGCCGAGTTGGCGACAAAACCCGATTTCAAAAAAGAAGACAGCCTCACCTTAAAAGAAAGCAACACATTGTGGTTGGAAAACGTCATTGACGAAATGAACGAAGACTTGGAACCGTTAACCAGTTTTATTTTACCAGGAGGCGGCATCGTCAATTCGTTTTTGCATCAAGCCCGCACGGTTTGCAGACGAGCCGAGAGGGAAATTGTTCGGTTGAACCGCGAGGAAGAGATCGGGCCGCACGTGTTACCCTATGTGAATCGATTATCCGATGCGTTGTTTGTGTTTGGCCGCTGGGTTGGCGCGGCAATGGGAGAAGACGAAACCCTTTGGCAACCCGGTATGAACGATCCCGACGACTGGAAGTGGAACGACTAACCGGTGAAGAAAAAAAACAAGACTACAAGAACTATCGTTAATTTCTTTCTAAATGGTTGCTAAGGCGCTGCCAGGATATGCACAAGCTCCACCGCAGGCGCCTTCATGAGGAAAAGCGGCGTTTGGCGGATAGGCTGCATAAGCATTATTGTATGTAAAGCTTTTGTTTCCGTACCATCTGGAGATCTGATACAACCCTTCATTGCCCGTATCTACCCTAACGGAGTTATTTAACATCTGGTTGATTGCATCCTGGTAGGCGAGTCCATGCCATTCAGCTTCCCAAGTTGCGCGGCTGCCCAAAGGGCAACTCATGTCGTTATATAGTAAGCGCGCTAAACCTGCGATGACTTGATTGGTTCCATGCGGTTGTTCAAGCAGCGTTGGTAAAGCCCAGTAACGGATGGCTGTTACCTGGTCGCTATTAGCGACGTGCCAGGAATAATAAAAAGTAGACAGCTCGGAACCGAGTCGAACGGAGTAATACTCTGCCTGGCCTGCGGGTATTCCCGTGTTCAATAGATTCATATGGGTTACGTTTATACGTTGGTTGATTTCCTCATGCCCTTCGCGCTCTATAACTTCCTGGTCGGTTTCATTTGCTAATCCTCCTGCTGTGATACGCATGTCGCGCCCGCCCCCAACACATATTGGTACCGGACTGATAAGGCCAGCGCCTGTATTCTGGCGGCCAATCGGAACGTAAATACCGCATCCATTATTTCCGGTGATTACGCCATAGACTCTTCGAGTCGCTCCAGCTAAGTTGTTCCTTGCGTCAAACAAGTAATCGCCATTCCTTTGAGATGTATGGACATAATTACTGCCCAAGGTAAAAATTCTTCTAAAGCGACTAACCCGAATTGCGACGCCGGGACATCTAGCGAGTTTTATAGCTTGGAGGTTGCAATAATTGAGTAGATTCGGCATTTATTCGTTCTTTCTCTTTAGGGCTATAAATTAAATTTTTGTTTTTGTAATAAATATTTTTATACCGTATTATAGTTTTCTGAGAAAACCTCAAAACGCATAGAGATACGCCTTATTTTTTAAAGAAACCTATACTCCTCAGGGTTTCTATGAAATATAAAAGTAATTATACTAAATTTATCATAATTATTGTATGCAATAATTGTGATAAATTTGTAGGTATTTTTTTGAGGGAAATAGACTTGGGAGGTTTAAGGGAGGGTGTTTTTATATTGAAGCGGCGTTATTCGTGTTTGGCCGCTGGGTTGGCGCGGCAATGGGAGAAGACGAAACCCTTTTGCAACCCGGTATGAACGATCCCGACGACTGGAAGTGGAACGATTAACTGGTCAAAAGTACGTAATTATTAAGGTATTAGTATAGAGGGAATTAGATAAACTAAAGTCAGCTTGATTTAAGTCAGCCCCCACCGCGTGTCTTCCTGAGGCGATATGTTAATATCGGCGAAGGATCTCGCCTTGTTTCAAACGTCATTCCGACCAGAGCGGAGGAATCTATGCTTCGAAGAAGCATGTTCCTTTTACTTCGCCCGATTACCCTTCCAGGTAAGGGTGACCTCGTCTTTTAAAACCCGTACCTGACAACCCAACCGCATGCCCTCGTCAATATCCTCAGGGTACAGATAATCCGTTTCGTTTTCGTTGGGTTTCGAGCAGTTATCCCTGCCATCCACAATGGTGAGTTCGCATACGCCGCAAGTGCCTTCAGTGCAACCAAACCCCAACGTTATATCGTCAAAACCGTCGCAGGCTTTGATCAAAGCTTCCCCATCGGGAACTTCATGAGTGATGCTATCCGGTTTAAAATGTACTTTTGCCATAACCTCTACTTTATTAAAAATTGAAATTAATTAAAAAACTATAGCCACAGAATTTCACAGAAAAACACAGAAAGTGCGAAGAGAAGGAAAAAAGCTATTAGCAACAAAAAAGCCTAGAAGTTCTTATTGAAGTTTACTTAACTCAAGCATTAGGTTGAAAACCTCATGAGTTTTTCTGTGGCTAATCCTCTTTGCTATTTTGATTTTTGCCTTTCTCTGCGTCCTCTGCGTTCTTTGCGGTTCAAAGAATTTGACTTACAACCCCATCACCTTCAACCGCTGAACCAGATCCAACTGCTCATCCGTTAAAT
>CAZMZH010000015.1:75133-86136 GCA_964570665.1 uncultured Nitrospinota bacterium
TACAACCCCATCACCTTCAACCGCTGAACCAGATCCAACTGCTCATCCGTTAAATTCTGCGGAATCTTAATCGTCAGGTTGATCAATTGATCGCCCGCGCCATTTTTACCCGGAACACCCAACCCTTTCAAGCGAAGTTTTGAGTTATTTTGCGAACCAGCCGGAACTTTTACGCTCTTATTGCCTTCCAGAGTAGGAACTTCAATCGTTCCGCCCAGAATAGCGTCGGTAAAACTGATTTCTCGGTCTAAAATGACATTTTGGCCTTCCCGTTTAAAAATGGGATGGTTTCTAACCTTAATTTTCAGCATGATATCGCCGGGTTTCCCGCCAAAAGGACTCGGGTACCCCTTGCCAGCCAGCCGTAACTTTTTCCCGTCTTCAATTCCAGGCGGAATTTTAACCGCATTGCTTTCCAGTTTGCC
The DNA here is from genome assembly GCA_964570665.1 of uncultured Nitrospinota bacterium. GTDB lineage: Bacteria > Nitrospinota > Nitrospinia > Nitrospinales > JAJDAT01 > JAJDAT01. The sequence goes on from CAZMZH010000015.1 coordinate 75,559, forward strand.
GTTACGCCTTAAATTGAGGACTTTTTCGGTTCCTTTAACAGCCTCTTCAAAATCCAACAACATTTCCTGTTCGATGTTTTTGCCTTTTGATGGAGGAGGCGGACGTTGTTCCCTGGGGTGTCCCTGGGGCCTGCCGCCGCCAAACATTTCGCGAAAAGGGTCGGCAAATTGGTCGAAACCGCCTTGAAAAGGTCCGCCAGGACCGCCCATACCCCCCATACCGCCGCCAGGTTGACCGCCGAAGTTCCTGAGCATATCTTCCATATCAAAACCACGGAAAATATCGTCCCTTGAATACCGTTCGCGAAACCCATCCGCGCCAAACTGATCGTATTTCTTTTTCTTGTCTTTATCGCTCAATACGGCGTAAGCCTCGTTCACTTCTTTGAACTTAGCTTCCGCTTTTTTGTCGTCCTTATTGCGATCGGGATGGTAATCCATCGCTTTTTTACGAAAAGCCTTTTTGATCTCAGATTCCGAAGCTTTTCGGTCAACGTCTAAAATTTTATAATAATCTGCCATTTTTGCTAAAAACATCAAAATTAAAGGTTTATTTTGTTTCGGAACATTCCGTTAAGATTATAATTATATAGGTTCTGATGGTAAAGATGATTAAAAAGATTTTAATAATTGTCCTACTTTGTTCCCCGATAGGGTGCGGTACGGGAATATACAATGTCATGGACGACGAATGGCGGGGACCCCCCGAAATGTACGCCTGGAAACCGGCCAGTAGAGATCAACTGGATCTGCGACGGGAAAGACAGCAAGCCCTGGACGAAGTCGCTTATTTGATAGAACAAAGGTTCTACGATAACGACGATTTGAAAAATTTCACCCAGATGGTGCAAGCTTCCGCCGACGGTATCGAACCGCAGTTAACGGGTGTCGTATTACAGGCAAAAGCCGGAATCGTCGATGTCCTCGATAACTTTTCGCGATTGCAAACCGAAATGGCATCCGTGCAGACCAATGGTATTGGATTAGACACCGATATCAAGAAGTATGACAACTATCTAGAATTACAAAAACCTTTCGATCCAGACGGTTATTCCGACGCGGTTTTGTTATTTAAAAAGGGAAGCTATAAAGAAAGCATCGACAGCTTTAAAAAACTGTTAAAAAAGAAACCGCCGTATTTCTTACAGGATAATATCCATTTTGGAATAGGGACGTCCTACTATAAATTAAAGAAAATGAAACAGGCGGAAAAAATATTTGCTATGATCGTCAATAAATATCCCGAAGGCGACAAATGGCCGACCGCCTATGTCATGATGGGTTTGATTTATAACGAAACCGGTCGCAAGAGTAAAGCGATTTACGAATTGCAAAGAGCCTTGGGCAAACACATGAGACCCAAGAATAGGGTACTTGTCGAACGCTTGTTAGCGTTGATACAACAAGACAGTTATGCAGGAAGCTAAAGTACTATCCCCGAACATTGAAGTTGAAGAATGGTTTCAAGGCGAGCCGAGCAATATCGATCAAGAGCGCGGCAAAGTCATCGTCGTCGAAGTGTTTCAAGTCAACTGCCCCGGTTGTTTTGTAGGCGCCATCCCCGAAGCGATTCAAGCGTACCAAAAGTTTCAAAACAACGACGACGTTTTGTTTTGGGGAATCGGAACTGCATTTGAAGATTACAACTTCAACACCAAAGAAAATCTCAAAAAATTATTAGAAACCGGCGAAGTCGTCGGCGAAACATTGAACCATTTAACGTTGCAAGGTCAATTGCCCGACGGACGCTTAGAGTATCGGATACCGTTCCCAGTGGCGTGGGATAAGTTGGTCCCGTCCGATCCGGCTAATTTGGAAAAGAATGTCGACGAATTCATTCAACGCGATTTCCCGAACTGGGACGAGTTGGCGGAGAGTATGCGCTCGCAAATCCGATCGCAAGTGACGACGTATTTTAGTCAGAAGAAATTCGAAGCGCGGACGTTCGATAAGTTTCGCATGCGCGGCACCCCGACTACTTTGATTATTGATAAGAAGGGATATATCCGCGAACACTTTTTCGGTTCCGGCCATCCCCTACAAACCTCCATCCAATCCCTCTTGGATGAGTAAGTAATAGTCATTCCAAATAATTCCAAACGTCAATCCGAGCAACCCCCAAAATGTCATCTTGAGCAATCTCCAACTGTCATTCCGAGTGAAGTCGAGGAATCTCGCCGGTCCGCAGGACCGCCGCTACCCTCATCGAAGTTTATCCTGAGCAATGTCGAAGGATCATTCCGAGCAACCTCAAAATGTCATCTCGACCAATTTCCAACTGTCATTCCGAGCGAAGTCAAGGAATCTCGCCGGTCCTCAGGACCGCCGCTACCCTCATCGAAGTTTATCCTGAGCAGCGTCGAAGGAACATTCCGAGCAACCCCAAAATGTCATCTTGAGCATATAATATTGTCAGGCTGAGGCTCTCGAAGTAAAACCATCCAAAGAAATATTATTTCCGCCAAACACAACATTTTGTAATTTCCAGTTTGATAATAGGGATAAAGGAAGCATTATTTAATTAAACATTCCATTATTTTATTTTGTTATGCAAAAAGTTAGGTTATATTTATGTTTATGGGCGAAATATCTAAAACTGCAGACTTTTGTATTGAAATCGATTTTGAAAAGGGTTCAGAGAGTCCTTCTAGGGTATTTCGTGCAATGTCAGAATTAATTGAAGCCTGTTCAAGTCTAGATACAACGCTCATAAGCAGCGTAGATGCTAATATTAAGCCAGTAATCTTATTAGAGGATATAGAAACAGGTTCAATCAAGGCTTGGCTCAAAACAAAACTTGAAGCTGTTGATGATGAAGCGTTAAAAAATCTTGATTGGAAGTCTATTGCGGGAAAGTTTCTTACAGATGGGAAATATTTTTTAATCGATTTCCTTGATAAAAAAACTAAAATTACTAATTCAAAAGAAATTAAAAAATTAGCAGATGGTTTGTCGGCGTTAGCTGAAAAGACTGATATTAAAAAATTGCCAGATTATGAAAACCCTCCAATAGAAAAAATCTTGCAAAATATTGGTTCTATAAATAAAGCCTTGGGTAACTTACAAAATGGTGATTCTGCAAAGTTTATTACCCGAGAAAAAGAGATTCCTTTTAATTTAAATCTAGATTTTTCTCCAGAAAATATTGAAGAACTTTTAATTGAAAAGTCATTTCCTAATAACGTGAAATGGATTTTGAAGATAAAAAAACCTGACTATTTAGGTGATTCGATGTGGGAATTTCGCCACGATAAAAAATCAATATCCGGTAAAATTTTGGATGAGAGGTGGCTAGATGATTTTCGAAAACAGAAGGTATTATTAGGCCCAGGGGATGCTTTACTTTCTGATGTGAGAATTGTTACAAATTATGATAAGGCTGGGGAGGTTGTCAGCACACATTATGAAGTGACTAAAATTAATGAGGTTATTTCGCCTGAAAAAGAAGAACAAAAGGATTTCTTAAACGATTAGATAGACATCTAGAATGTTAGTGAGGTTTACTTTTTAAAGTTTGTGTATTTACTAAAGCGGTTTTCTTTTTTTAGGTGTTTACTTTGCATTTGCTCAAATGAATTTATTAGCGATCTTACAAACGTAATTTTCTTTTCCAATTACCCTCAATATATCTTTTAAAATAATTCCCAATAGCGAACCCAGAGTAGTTTGCAAAACTAAAAGAGGGCGTTGACTCCTAGAACGCTTGGCGTAAAGAAAATTCGGATATTAAAGGATCTTATTAATAAAAGCCCTATAGAAACTTATATCTTCGTTAATTCTGCGAAATGTTTTCAAGGCTGCTTCCCTTTCTAAAGATGAAGAAAATAAATCCTAAGGTTTCTAAGACAATTAAATCTAAATTATCTCTCCCTGAATTTCAAGAAGACGAATTAAACTTTCTTGAAGAGCTGACAGCATCTATTGGAGTTCCAAGAGAAGTAATTGCAAGTAACGATCAAATTGAAGAAGTTTGGGAAATGCTACCAAAAATTTTAAATAAAATTCCTATTGAATATAGGAATCCTTTGTTAGCAAGAATGTGTGTAGCGATTAAAACTGGTTTATTCGATAGTGCAATTAACTATGCATGGAATTTATCAGTTTTAAGTCTTCGTAATAAGCTTGAAGATTTTGGTTTAGCTGTAGCATCCCAACTTCTTGAAAAAGATCTAACAGATGGAAAACTTAAAGAAATAATGGATACGATTCTCCTCGAATACTGTTTAGAGCTAAATCTTCTTAGTGAAGATGGTTATTACTTTCTAAACCAGTGCAGAGATATAAGAAATAGTTATTCAGCTGCACACCCTGTTCAGAGTGAAGAAATAATTGATCAATATGAAGTGATATCATTTTTTAATCGATGCGCCAAGTATTCTTTTGATAAGTCTAGTGACCCAAGGGGTATAGATGTAAAAAACTTTATAGGTGTGATCAAAAACTCTAAATTAGAAGGTCCGCAAAAAAAACACTGGTTAGAATTAATTTTACAGACAAATGAAAAACAGAGGGATTTTATCTCTAAAACACTTCATGGTATTTATTGCGACGATTCTAGTGCTGAGATTTCAAGAATTAATTGCCTTGAGTTATGTCGAAAACTAAAAAGTTCCTTTACACCAAAAATACTTTCTAACTTTATTAATCAACACCATGAATACCTTGCAAATGGCAAGCTTAAAAAACATGACGCATCCAGAATTTTTTTTGAAAAGCTAGGCTTATTAGATATTTTTAGTGAGGAAGAAAGACATGCCATTGTGTCTAGAGCAACAAAAAACCTGATGGATGTGCATCAAGGTTTTAATAACTTTTATAATGAACCACCTTTTGCAGAAAGACTTTTTGAAATATCTTTACAAGGAGCTATTCCTGATTATACAAAACCAGAATTTGTAGAAGTAGTAATTACTTGTGCAGTGGGAAATTTTTACGGTATCAGCAATGCTGCTTTTATTTTTTATGAAAAAATTATAAAAAATTTCACTCCTGGGGAAATAGATTTAATGCTTAAAATTCCGAAAATGAAAACGATAGTTTCTGAAAGGATTTCAAATTATCCTCAGTGTAAAAAAAGGTTTATAGATTTGATTAAACTTTTAAATTCGGAAAGCATTCCTACTTCTCTAATAAAGATTTATAAAAAATATCTGAGTTCTTGATAGGTCTTTAAATTTTGCCACAAAAAATATTAGTGTCGTGACGTGAATTGCATCGCAGTAATATATAAAACAAAATCCAATGGCAAATCCAGAACATATAGCAAAACTAAAAGAAGGCGTTAAAGCTTGGAACACTTGGCGGGAAGAAAATCCGGATATACGCCCGGATTTCTACGAAGCTAATCTTACTGGAATGGATCTCAGCAATTTTCACTTCAGTGGAGCGGATTTTACTGTGGCAAATCTTACTGAAACGAATTTAAGCGAAGCAAACCTTTGTAATGCGAACCTTAATGGAGCTACTCTTAAAGGAGTGAAACTTAGAGCTGTCGATCTTAGTGGGGCGAAGCTTACAGGAGTTAATCTTTCCGATGGAAACCTTATAGGAACGAATCTCACAGGCACAAACTTCACCGGAGCGAGTCTCAATAAGGTAGATATGACCTTAGCAGCTTTATTTTTTACGACGTTTGCTAATACTTTTTTAGGTCAAGTTAAAGGTTTAGAGCATGTAAGACATGTGGGACCTAGCACTATTGATCATAGGACCATATTAAGATCAGGAAAGCTCCCAGAAGTGTTTTTAAGAGGGTGTGGATTGCCAGAACCCTACATCGAAAACCTTCCTGCTTTGATTGGCGCTGTAGACCCCATCCAGTTCTATTCATGCTTCATCAGTTATTCTCATAAGGATGAGGACTTTGCTAAAAGGCTGTATGCAGACCTGCAAGCCAAGGGCGTTCGTTGTTGGTTTGCGCCACACAATTTGAAAACTGGCGATAAAGTTCGTCCAACAATCGACGAGGCGATTCGTATTTACGATAAGTTGCTTTTGATTCTTTCCGAGGAATCGGTCCATAGTGATTGGGTGGAAGACGAAGTGGAGTCGGCGATTGAGCAAGAAGCCGCGCGTAAAAAACGAGACGGTGTTGACGAAACCGTTTTGTTTCCTATTCGGCTGGACGATACTGTGATGAAACTCGATTCCGGCTGGCCTGCCGCAATTAAACGGAAACGGCATATTGGGGATTTTACGCAATGGAAGGATCATGATTCCTATACGAAGGCGTTTGAACGGTTGCTTGAGGACTTGAAGGCTTCTGGGGAAGGTGGTCGTGCTTCGACAGGCTCAGCATGACAATTTTATATTTTGGCCACAGAAGAACACAGAATGAACACAGAAAAACCAGGAGCTATAAGGGACATGTTTCTCTGAAACATAGATTCCTCAGAAGAGGATAGCGGCGGTCCTGCGGACCGGCGAGATCTCTCCACCTTGGTCGAGATGACATTTTGGGGTTGGTCGGAATGACTATTAGGGGGCGTGAGGACGCAGAGAAAGCGAGGCTACCCTTCGACAGGCTCAATAAAGTATTCAAAGGCGTTGAAAGTTTAATGGGTTTATTCAAGTTCCCATTCTTTAGAAATTTTATCAATAAACTTTTCCATTTCTTCGCTCCGAAGGATTTCATTTAATTCCTTTAAAAGATTCGTTTCTCCTTGTGCTATGGCAATCGCATATTGCTCTTGCTCCCATCCGATATGTTCTAAGTTATAGAGTTTTACTTGTGGGATTTCTTCGTCTAAAAAGTTGCCAAATTGTTTTAATCGACCTTGGTTTAATTCGGTGGAGGCTAAGGTGTTGTCTGTCAAAGCCAAATCAATACGTCTTTCGAACAAGGCTTGGATGACGCCGGCTAATCGGGAAAAATCATCCACGACTTCAAAACCAAATATTTTAGAAAAAGATATGGCAATGGCTTGGTTGGTTGTATCGTTAGTAACTCCTATTCGTTTACCTTTAAGGTTTTCTTGCAATGAAAGAGCTTCGTTATAATCAAGGTCTTTCGCAAGAAAAATTTGATGAGAAGTGAAATAACCATCCGTATATTTGACGTTATTTTCTTTTTCTCTTTTTTTCGTTCTGGTCATGGAAGAAATGACCAAATCAATTTCAAAGGCGGATAATTTTGGCAATAATTCTGTCCATGAAATTTCCTCGATATGTATTTTTAGATTCTTTTTTAATTCCAAGCGAGCTCCCATTTCACGTCCAATTTCATTAATCAAATCGACATCAAAGCCTTTAAAACCGCCTTTTTTGTTGTATAAATTAAACTGACCGGCAAACGTCGGGCTCATCCCAACATTTATAATTCCTGTTTTTTTTATTCGTTCAAAGACAGAACTATAAACGGTAAACGAGTTATACTCGCTCCAGTTTTCCTTTGATGTAACTTGGTGATTAACTACTCGCCCAGGCTTGACCCGCCAAATATATTCGCCGTAAGCAACCTTTATTGGATAGTAGAAAGTTTGATCGTCGGAGTGGGGGACATTATAAGTCTCAGGTGATTTATTAGAGTCGCCCAAATATCTAATTTCAATGACATATTGAGTGTTCTCGTCGTGTTTTTTGAAATCCCATTCTAGTTCGATCTGTTTTGAAATAATCCTGTCCCGGTCCTTAGGCTTTAACAGTAATGGACGATCTCTTTTATCGACTAATGTTTGGTATTTGTTTTCCGAGTCCGATAATTTTTTAGTGTAAGTATTTATCTTTTGCTCTAACTTCTCTATTTTCTTTTTATCATCGCTAATTTCTTGTTTATAGTTTTCTAGAACGAGTTCGTCAACTACCCAATAAACGGCAGCAATAGCCCAAAGAAGGACGGAAATTAAAACTCCAATGGTTAAATAATATTTTCGCGATATAAATATTTTCTTACTGCTCAACTCATTTTCGGTTTCCGCCATGAACTCTTTTCCTCCAGAGATAAATCAAGATTTTCAAAGAAGTTCTCCATTAAAATAGACCCGCTGTTTCAGCGGTTGACATAATCTTGTTGTCTTCAATGGGAGTCAATAGTATTTTGGACGATAAAATTTTAGTTTGCAATGCAAAAAATGTTCTTAGGCTAAAAAACAAAATCTTATGTCCAATCCTGAACACCTTGCAAAACTAAAAGGAGGCGTTGAAGCTTGGAACGCTTGGCCTGCAGCGATTAAACGGGAGCGGCACATTGGGGATTTTACTCAGTGGAAGGATCATGATTCCTGTACGAAGGCGTTTGAGCGGTTGCTTGAGGACTTGATGAGTGGTGGTCGCACTTCGACAAGCTCAGTATGACTGCTAGTGGGTAGTGAGGCCCCTTCGACAAGCTCAGGGCAGGCTGCGAAAAACACAGAAGAATACTTCGGCAGGCTCAGCACAAGCTTCGAAGAAAACCAGGAGCTATAAGGGACATGTTTCTCTGAAACATAGATTCCTCAGAAGAGGATAGCGGCGGTCCTGCGGACCGGCGAGATCTCTCCACCTTGGTCGAGATGACATTTTGGGGTTGGTCGGAATGACTATTAGGGGGCGTGAGGCCCCTTCGACAAGTCCTTCGGCAAGCTCAGGATAAACTTCGGGCAGGCTGCGAAAAACACAGAAGACCACTGAAGAAGACCGAAGTTGCGTAGAGCGGTTTACCGCAAAGGCGCAGAGAACGCAAAGAAAGCGAGGCTACCCTTCGAGAGCCTCAGGACAAGCTTAAGCTCGAAATGACGATTCAATTGGTCGGAATGATCCTTCGACGCTGCTCAGGACGGGCTCATCATAGAATTCGAGGCGAGATCCTTCACCGATATTAAAATATCGCCTCTAGGATGACATGCTGTGGGGATGGGTTTTGATGATGTCTATTTTTGTTTAGCGGTTAACGCTTCAAAATTGAAAAGCAAAAGCCCGACAAGTTTGGTATGGGATTTTGTTTTTATAGAATGTCAAAGTTTGACATTTTTTGATATAATCGCTTTATGGAATAATCTCTTTATCCTAAGGAATCGTTTATGTCTACAAATGTATCTTTAACGCCTGAGTTGGAAAAATATTTACAAAAGAAAGTTCAATCTGGAGGATACAAATCGGTCAGTGAAGTCATTCGCGAAGGATTGCGATTATTAAAAGAAAAAGATAAAGAAACCGAAATCAAACTAAAAACTCTAAAGTTAGAAGTTCAAAAAGGAATTCAAAGCGGTACATCCTCTCCTCTGAATATGGATTCCATCAAAGAACAAGGTAGAAAACGCCTCCAATCTCTCAAAAAAAAAAAAAATGAGCGCGGTATGGAAACGCCCTCAAGCTGAAGAAGACCTTGTCAATATTTGGCTTTTCATCGCTCAAGATAGTCCCAATAATGCCGACCAATTTTTAGATCGCCTAGAAAATAAGCTTTATGTTTTAGCCGACAACCCTTTAATGGGAATAAGTCGGGAAGAACTGGCGTCTAACCTGCGTAGTTTTCCGGTTGATAGTTATACGATTTTCTATAGTCCCATTGAGGATGGGGTTGAGATAATCCGTGTTCTCAATAGTTCGATGGATATTGAAAGTAATTTTTAATAGTGGCGGCCGTACTTCGGGCAGGCTCAGCACAAGCTCATCAATGGCGATCGCTTCTGGATGACACGCAGTGGGGATGGGTTTAGATAACGTTAACTTTTGTTGAGCGAAAGTCATAATAGAAATTGAAAATTACGATGATACTTGGATGGGTCGGATATTTTTTTCTACCGACGGCCAAACGTCTCTTTTGACAATTTTAATGTCGTAACGCGACTGCAGGTTCATCCAGAATTCAGGCGTTGTTTTAAAGTATTTCCCTAACCGTAAGGCGGTGTCTGCGCTGATCCCTCGTCTACCATGTACAATGTCGTTGATTCTGGCAATGGGGACGTCAATGTCGCGCGCTAATTTATTCTGACTGATTTCCAGAGGGCGCATAAATTCTTCTAAAAGAATTTCTCCTGGTTTTATTGGTTCGAGTTTCTTTCCCATAATTTCACCATTTTGCTTTAATGATAATTTACGATTTCAACATCGTACCATGTTCCATTTTTAGGAATACTTCAAGGGGAATACATAAAAAAGAATTACTTAAGTTTAGATATTTTGCCACTTTAGAGTAACTGAGCGGAAGGATCATGATTCTTACACGAATGCTTTTGAGCAGTTGCTTGAGGACCTGAAGGGGCCACAGAAAACACAGAATGAACACAGAAAAACCAGGGACAAATATAGGGCATGCTCCGGTGGAGCATAGATTCCTCAGAAGAGGATAGCGGCGGTCCAAGGACCGGCGAGATCTCTCCACCTTGGTCGAGATGACATTTTGGGGTTGGTCGGAATGACTGTTATGGGGGAGTGAGGCCCCTTCGACAAGCTCAGGGCAGGCTGCGAAAAACACAGAATGAACACAGAAAAGAGCAAAAATTACAGAAGAAAACCGAAGAGTAAAAGCTTCTACCGCAGAGAGCGCTGAGGACGCAAAGAAGGATGAAAGGTGGTAGCGCTTCGACAAACTCAATGTGACAATTATTTGCGGTAGTTGAGATTTGCTTTTACAAACGGTCTCCCAGTTAAGATATTTTA
>CAZMZH010000016.1:0-76237 GCA_964570665.1 uncultured Nitrospinota bacterium
TGACTCTTTCACTTACAAAGGTCTAAATCTGTAAACGCTTTTCTTTACTTACCCAGTTCACCTGCGGTAGATCAGATGAGATTTCCGCCGCCGGTTTATTTTTTTCTTTCTAGCTGAGTATTGTTTAAAATTCCCTCCCAGGGAAAATTTGGGCCAGGGTCTTCCCTTCGATTGAATAACTTGCCACCGCATTTTTCTTTACGTTTATCAACATCGGAATGCGCCTGAAGAAACTTTACATTTGGCCACTTTTGTTTGATTCTCCTGATCCGTGCTTTAAGGTTCTCGATTTGTCCTTTATCAAATTTTTCCCCCTTCTTTCCTTCATACATCAACTCAATGCCGATTGAATTTGGATTGGCGCCAACGGTGTGAAATGCTTCAAAAATCTCTGGAACGACCAATTCCTCCCCCTCTTTATTACGACCAATAATCCAATGAGGGGTATGTCCATTTTTCCCTCTCTTCCAAAATATATTTTGCCACTGTTTGGCACTCTTGCCCCATGTGCCAAAATGTGTCCAGGTCCCCTTTTGCTTGAGGAGTTGTTCATGTTTTTTTAATTCGCGTTTAAATTTTTTCTTATCAGAAAACTTTTTCTCATTAGGAGCTTCAATTACTTTTCCCTTCTTATCCTTGATAGCGCAACCGTATCCGCCAATGGTATGAATGACGATAGATTTCACATCTTCAATATTCCGCTTTTTCCTTCCTTCATAAAAGCTATAGGCATTTTTATAATTTCTCGTCTGTTGCATACAGCGTTTATATTCTTCATTTTGCATATGATGAAGTTTTGTTCTTTCTCTCCACGCTTCGGAAGATTCTTTAAAAAGTTGCGATCGACGCTTTTTGCCTTCTTTATTGTGATAGCTTGTATTTCGCGCTTGGTCGCCTAATCTTCTCGCTTGGTTTTCAAGCTGCTTTCTTTTTTTACCATAACTTTCTCTAATAGACTGACAGTCTTTAGATGTTGTGGGTATGGCTGGCGCAACTTGGTGTTGGAACTTATTTGCGGCCTCTTCCGCTGTTATATTGGATTCAACATTTTGGACAACGATAAACAATAATGTCAAAAAAAGATGTCTTTTCATAAGTTAATCCTATCAGGAATTCCGCTCAAAACCAGACATGTATTTTATCTGAATTCTGCGTTGTTTTAAACAAACACCCACCAAAGAACACGAAGGTCAAAAAATCGAATACCGATCCAGAATATGGTAAAATTCAGGACAATTCCTATTTCATTTCAAAACATTAAAAAACTCAACCTGGTGTTACCAATGAAACCAATAACATTTATGGCATTATCGATTTGTTTGGGTTTGGCGTATGTAGGAGAGGCCGAGGCAACCGTTTGGTGTTATGCGGATTATGAAGAAAATTCCGAATGCAATGCCTTGGCACGAGAGAAAATGATGGAGATCAGGGGGATCAAGAAAAATGGGAGAATGTGTAATGGGAGTGCGCCTAAAAGGAGTTCCAGGATAATGGGTGAGGGGCTTTGCAGTATGCCTTTAAATCAAGGGTGTTCTCACTTTGCCAAGACCTGCAATGATGCACAATCGAGTTACAAAAAGAAGATTAAATTCTGTCGCCAGGAAGTCCGTCGGTTTCAGGAATGCAAAAAGAGCGCTAAAAAAGACGAAGAAATCTTCATAAAAGAAAGGGAAGTTAAAAGCAGACGCGATAAACCAAATAATTATACCTCTCGTGACAATCAACGAAGCCAAATGGAGGCGGCTTTCCAGGACAAACAACGTAGGGAAATGGAAGAGGCCTTTCAGGACAAACAACGTGGAGACATGGAGGCGGCTTTCCAGGACAAACAACGTAGGGAACAGGAGGAAGCCGAAAGACAGGCTGAACTGGCAAGACAAAGAGAACGAGACAGACTGGCGGAACTGAATAGACAGAGAGAGAAACTGACTAAGCTCAAAAGAGAAAAACAGCGAGAACGAGAACGAAGAAGAGAAAGACAGCGAGAACGAAGAAGAGAAGCCGCTCTCGAAAGGGAAATGGAAGAAGAACGTGACTGGCAGAGAAATTCACAGAGTGGATCAGGTTTTGGCGGTTTCTTAGAGGGTTTCACCAGGCAACTTAACGAATCAATTAGGCGCAACAGAGGCAGTGGCAGTGGCAGCGGCAGTGGTAGCGGTTACGGTGGCGGAAGTTCAGGAGATTGTGGAGGTGGTACCTGCAAAACGCAATGAAGGAGACTAAAAAAATGAACCCGAAAATTCCAGTTTTTTTTCTACTAGCCCTCTTTTCTACGCAGAATGTTTATGCCGAGTGCACCACGGATCAAATTATAAAGCTAGGCGACCAGGGGTGGTTTCCCAAGGAAATTAAGCAAATGTGCGGCGGTTCAGGAACAAGACCTCAAACCCGACCACAAAGTTCGGGCATTCCCGAAAACGTCAATCAGCAGGATGCCCACGGCTATACTGCGTTAATGAATGCGGTGATGGCTGGCGATAAAGAAAAGGTAAAGTCTCTATTAGCGGAAGGTGCGGACGTTAGTTTGAAAAATAAGAAAGGCATGACTGCAATGGATATTGCGAAATTTAAGAATTACAGAGAAATAATGAAAATGCTGATGGGTAATCCTGTGAAATGTGATAACGGAATGTCCTGTGTATGCCTTGGATTCAAAATGGAAATTCAAAATTACCAAAAGGAAATTGATGAATTGGATATGAAAAATCCCGCTCACAGGTCATCTGCCCAAGCCTATAGGGAAGAAATACAGTATAGGCAAAACTGGGTCAATACTAATTGTAGTTAAGCTTATTTAGGGGGTTTCATGAGAACCAAATCAATTTTATTATGTTTTTTACTCCTTGCACCTTTGGTAGCCTCTGCTGATGTCAATCAGCAAGATGCCCAAGGATATACTCCACTTATGGATGCGGTGATGGCAGGCGATAAAGAAAAGGTCAAATCTCTAATAGCGGAAGGTGCGGACGTTAGTTTGAAAAATAAGAAAGGCATGACTGCAATGGATATTGCGAAATTTAAGAATTACAGAGAAATATTGGAATTGCTGAGAAGGGATTTTATAAGCAAGATGGCGTATGAACTTGTAATATTAAACGGCGAAACTTCTAAAAACTCTAAGCGATGGAAAGAAGAAGTTTTCCCAGGGTATGCCAACAGCGAAGTTGGAAAAACTCTTCCAGCAAAAATAGTGACTTTTCAAGGATATAATTTTCCTAATTGGATTGCGGGAGCTATTCAAGAAAGTCGGATAGGAGAGATTGTTGGAACTCCAACTTTTATTATTTGGGATGTGGAGAAAAAACAAGAAGTTGGAAGAGTGGAAGGTTACACAGAAAAGCCTAAGTTTTATTCCAAAATGAAGGAAGCTTTAGCTATGGTAAAACAAGGAATGCATCCTGGACAAAGAGAAGGTTCAGGAGGCGACCATAGAGAAGAAGGTTCAGGTGGCGCACAACGGCAGGAAGAAGGTTCTCCTACAAGTAAAGACATTATGGATCATATGTACAAAACTCCAGAAGAGGCAAAGCTGGCTTCGGAGATGCTAGGCCTAGGCGGTGAAATACATTCTCATGAAACGCCAAATGGAACTATTTATATGCCAGGTTCGACAATGTGATTAAAGTATTACTTAGTTTCGCTACTGTCCGGTAAAGTTTTTAAGTTGGTCGTTGGATTTTTTTCGAAACAAATAGTTTCCTTATTTTTCAATAGTCCCATTCAGTTAATTTGCTCAAGGATATGGTCATGAAAATTACAGCTATCCGTTTTCCAAATATTCTAGTTTTTCTTCTACTAGTCCTCTTTTCCACGCAACATGCCTTCGCCGAATGCACACCGGATCAAGTTATAGAATTGGGAAGACAAGGTTGGTCTCCAGATGAAATTAAGCAAATGTGCGGCGGTTCAAAGGCAAGATCTGAGCAATTTTACGCCGCCCTCTAAAGTAGATAAAAGTAGACACTGTTATTAACAGGGAAAGAACAGGGGATTGATACCTGGAAGGAATCTCGCTAAAGGTGGCAAAATAGTGGCAAATTGAGGCAAAAATAAAAAGGGCTCACAAGCTTAAATCTTGTAAACCCTTGATATTGCAAGTACGCCCGAATGGATTCGAACCATCGACCTACGGATTAGAAGTCCGTTGCTCTATCCAACTGAGCTACGGGCGCATTTTTTTCTAGGACGCATTATAAGGATTTGGCGACCTTTTTTAAAGAAAATTAAAAATATAAAATCTTCATTTATTGAGCAGGGTAAGACCAAGCTTGATTCCCAAGAAAACAGCCAATAACGTTAAAATAATTGTTCCCCCAACATTCATTAAAAATAATGCAAATTCTTTACGTTCTATTAATCGATACGAGTCGTAACTAAATGTGGACATTGTTGTAAAACCGCCGAGTAAACCAATTGTCAGAAACAATCGGGTGTCTTCGGTGAAAATTTCTTTGTATTCCATTGCCGAAACCACGATACCTAAAAAAAAACTACCCAGGACATTGACAACCAGTGTCCCCAGAGGATAGCCTCCGCCAACTACTTGGACCCATTCTTTAACTAGGTACCTTAAAATAGATCCAATAAAGCCTCCAACACCGACATAAACTAATGTGACTATTGATGGCACAGTAATTAAACAACTCGTTAAAAAATCTAAAAATTAATAAAGAGTTTCTGGATCTTCGAATGCAACCAATTCATTAGACCCGGTTACGTTATGTTCCGTTATTGGCGATTGTGAACCGACAACTCCCACTTCTTCGTCCGGCCAGTTTATTATCGTTTTGCCCCGGTGTGAAAAAACATTACTTTGCTCTTCTTCTATTATTTCCGGCTCAGGATCTTCAATCTTTAATTCCGCGATATCTTTTGGTAAATCGGGTTTTGGTTCTTCTATTTCTTTTTCCGTTGTAGAAGCTAAAGGAATAATTAATGTGCCTTGTTTGAAGGCATATCCTTTTAGCTTTCCATAAACCATTTTAATTCGTCCCCAACGTTCTTCCGCAATACCTTTATTTAAATAGGCGACTAGTTCCAAAGTTGTTAAGGTTCCGTCTTTCCATAAATCTGCGGCGCCATTTAAACCTTCGATCAAGCCTTGACGAATTTTACTTTCATCGCCGTTTTTGGAATTAATAAAAATAACTTCCCTGCTAGGTTCAAATTTGTCCGCCTTAATAGACCCAGAGTAAATGATATCGTCTTTTTCTAATGAGAGTCCTTTTGAACAACCTTCAAAGATCGATAGAATGTGTTTCGCTCCCAATTTCCTCAAGTAATGATCCAAACGATACATACTGAGCGCATTTTCTCTAAACCAAATAGGATCTTTTTGCAGGTCGGGAGCGTCGGCAGGAATGAGATATTCCGCGTTGCTAACTCCAAATTTCGTTTTTATCCCGCCACAGTGTCCGGCATAATAAACTAAAACCCTGCTATCAACATATCTGCCATAATTATTAAAAAATTCCAAAAGCGACTTATGGAACTCTTTACCCTTTGGGTTTTCTAAGGTTACCACGTCAAAGCCAAGGGTTTCGAGGGTGTTGGTTAAGTCTTTTCCAAACTCATTCAAATCTGGTAAAGGAGCCCATGGTTGAGTGTATTGATCTGACAATATCAATAGCGCGGCGCTTTTTTCGTATCGGCCAATTTCATTTCCGGAAGAGTCTTGCAGTATGAGTGGTTCTGCGGAAATTCTATCGGATAGGTATGAAACGCTTAAAAATATATAAAAGCCAACGGCAAATAACTTTGTCTTATGATGGATAATTTTATCAAACCTCATTTACGAGTTTCTCCGGTAACTTATGATAAGGTGTTTCAAATTGACGGGTTGAATATACGAATTTTTAGGTCGGATGTAAAGGAACGATAAACCAAAAAACAGTGGACGGAACGAAAATAGCGGTACTATTTTTCCGCGTAATAAAACATCCGATCTATACACTGTTTGGCGCGATCAATTGTGCCGGGGGAGATTTCTACCGTATCTTGCGGTCGGGGATTTTCTAAAACTCGTAATATATCGTTGAGGGAATTGGATTTCATATAACGGCAAAGGACGCAAGACCCTACAAAATTTTTTTCAGGATGTTCAACCCTTAAAACATCGGTTAAACCGCATTCAGTTAGTAAGAAAAATTTTTCCGAATTGGATTCCGCAACGCGATTTAACATCATGGTAGTGCTACCTACAAAGTCGGCTTTTTCAACGACTCCTGGACTGCACTCTGGGTGAACTAGCACCTCTGTTTCAGGATGGCTTGTGCGTATTAAATCAATGCTTTCTGGTTGATACTCTTCATGAACATAACAAACGCCGTCGTAAATTTCTAAGTTCTTTTTAACGCCTTTTTCCTCCAAATGTTTTTTTACATTTTCACCCATTAGACGATCTGGCAAAAAATAGATATTGTCGTTTTCTATAGTCTCAATAATTTTATAAACATTGGAGGATGTTACGCAAACGTCGCACTCGGCTTTAACTTCGGCAGTTGTATTTATATAGCAAACGAAAGTGTGATCGGGATATTTTTGTCTAAGCCTGACGACATCCCCTGCTTCTACGCTTTCCGCTAGAGAGCAACCGCCGTTTGTATTGGGATTTAATACTTGTTTTCGAGGATTTAAAATTTTTGCCGTTTGCGACATAAAATCTACAGCGGCAAAAACAATCGTTTCGGCGTCGGAATTTAAAGCCGCTTTTGCTAATCCGTATGAATCGCCGGTATAGTCTGCTACGCCATATAGAATTTCTGGAGCGACATAATTATGAGCTAGAATAATCGCGTTTCGTTCTTTTTTTAGATCTTCTATCCGCTGGATAGTCGGCATCAATTGTTCGCACCGCTCTTCGGTAAACTCGCAAATGGGATTTACGACGCGAACGTTTTTCAATTTCTCATGAAGAGATTTTGCGGTTACCATAACCTATTACCAGGTTGATTAAATAGTTTTAAAAGGCTTTTGTTAGGGATGTTTGTATGTAATTAGATCTATTTATTTCTAAATTATTCATGTCAAAGCGCTAGCTTGATTTCTCATAATATTTGCTCTAATAAATTAATTAGAAAGCCCTTTAGTTAACAATTGATCCAGGCGGTTTGCAAAAGATTTTCTATCGCTTTGGCTTAGCGCGGGAGGACCTCCTGTCTCTATTCCGCTAGAGCGTAAGGTCTCCATAAAATCTCTTATATTTAAACGGGCTCTAATATTATCTATTGAATACAACTCTCCTCTAGGATCGAGCGCGTTGCCTCCTTTTTCAATTACCTCTGCGGCCAAGGGGATATCGCTTGTTATAACCAGGTCGCCAACGCTAAGCCTTTTAACTATTTCATTGTCGGCAACATCAAAACCAGAGGCTACTTGAATCGATTTAATACAGGGCGAGCTCGGTATGCGCATGGGACGGTTAGCGACAAGCGTTAACATTATTCCCGTGCGGTCTGCGGCTTTGTATAAAATATTTTTGATCACGACAGGGCATGCATCCGCGTCCACCCATATTTTCATTTTATGTTAATTCTGTTATCGACGACAATAATTTTTTTGAAGTGAGATTGGAAACCTTTAAGGTTCTATTCCATCTCCGTGGGCGGGTTCTTGAATATTTAATCGACCGACAATTTCCTTGATTTCGTCTTTATAGGAAACAAAAGGATCCAGCATTAAAAAAGGTTCGTCTTTATTCAAGCGGAACCCAATCCAATCAATTAAATAACCCGAAGGATATTCTAAAAGGGATTTTACCAATTCGCCGCGACCGGAGGCTCGAGTGCCTCGTGGAGCGGATAACATGGAACGTTCAATCGCTTCGTCGCTTGTTTTTCTGCGGGCATCGCCGTTTTCTTCCAGACCCCAGAATAAGCCGTCTTTTTTATTGAGGTTATGGTATTCCAAGTCCAGGCTTTTTAACCAAGGATCATGCCAGGGAAGATCTTCTTCTTTTCTAAATTCGTTAAGCATCCAGTATTTTGCGGCCCAATCAACACGATCCAAAACAGCTTCGGGACCTTTGGTAAGATCGTTAAGAACCGATTCCCATTCGGTTAAAATCCAGTCGGTTTCAAAGCAAGAGCCAGCCAAATGTTTTTTTGCAGTTTCCATAATTTCCCACTGCAAGTCTAATGCGGTACTAGGCTGTCCATTGGATAAGGTGATTTCCCATTTAAAACTAGGATCCCGCGATATTTTCCGCATCGTTTCAACAGCGTCTTCTAAAATCCATTCGGCGCGTCCGGCGCCAATTTCGATAAGATCCATCATTAAAATGGTCGTTCCCATTTTTAGGGCGTTGGAATATTCGTTCATGTTCGAATCTCCAACCAGCAAATGAACTCGACGAAACCTTCCGGGATCGGACAATGGTTCGTCGCGCGTATTCACGATTGCGCGATTGTATTGAACCCAGCGGTAAAACTCGTTAGGAATATGATCGGCTCTTTGAGAAATCTGAAAATCAACATGTTCTTCTTTACTGTCGTCAACTCCCGCTTCGGCCCAGTCTCTAAATGGATGTGGATTACAGGCGCCGATACGACCCGCGCCGCAAAAAATTTGGCGAGTGACTAAAAAAGAAGAGAGGAGTCTTAAGTTTTCTCGATTTTCAAATTTAAAATCTCTACTTACTAAATAATTTTCATGGCAACCGAATGTCGCGTTAGTTTCTAAATCGACATTATTCTTAATAATGGCGATCTTATCTTCCCAACCAAGGCTTTCAACGGCTTCTTGCACTAGCATATCGCCGCCACGGTCGAATGTTACCAAATCCACCAAGTTCGAGCACTCTGGGCTGGCGTATTCCAAGTGCCCCATATCTAAATAAATCCTACCGCCATTGGTTAAAAAACCGCCATTTCCAGGCGGTTCGTCGTTTGCCCGGTAATGTTGATCTAGCAACCCTTTTTTACCAACGTCAAAGATATGATCTTTTAACTGCAAAGCAACGTCGACGGGTCCGAACTTAAAATCCTTATCTTTAATAAGGAGACCGTACTCAGTTTCAATGCCAAAAATTCGCTTTTTCATAAATTCTCGCAAGCCTTTTTGAGTCGATCAATTTCGGCGTTTGTTAAAGTTCGTACGATGGATCTTCTAGTCGCTTTATTATTTAAAATTGCCGTTTCCAAAGTCCAATCTTCCAGAGCTTTGTTCAAACTATTAGGAATGCCATTGTCTTCGTTTTCGATTTTATCCATTCCTTCTTTCCAAAGTTTGCACGCTTCTAATAAAGCTTCTTCCAGCGGAAGGTCTGAAAAATTTATTTCGTTTAGCTGCTGCTCTACAAAACTCTTTAATTTAGAATCGCCTGCAATAACCATCCCACGGGTAAACGTTTCCCAATGACCATCGTAATTAACGCGAAAAAATTTTGGTTGTCCTCGTCGATCAACTTCGACCAAAGCCATTTGAACTAAATAGGGAGCTCGCATCACTTCTTCAAAGTTTTGCTTAAGGGCAGGGGCCAACCCAAATTGTAGTAACCTTCCGAGGACAACGTCTTGTACAGATCGGTTGAATCCTTCCAAATGAGACATATCTAATAGAGTCATTCTCATTTTTTCGATATCGGCTGGATGTCCCATCGCGCCCATAGCAATTCGGTCGTAAATTTCGTAAATTTTCCCGGATTGCGGTCCAATGGCCAATAAAAACGCCCCTTCTTTATAGGGAACGGCCAATACGGGGTAAGCTTTTTTTAACTTTTCTTGGACATAACCATGCCTAGAAGAAACGGCTTCAGTCCAGCGAAAGGGTTCGTCAAACATGAGCGTTTCTCTTCATAGATTTTTCAAAAATGGTGGCGATTTCTTCTTCATCCATAAATTGATAGCCGTCGGATGAAATGATAGAAATGATAGGGAAAATTTTATCTTCAGGCCGAGCCTTTCCGGTGGCGGTGTCAAAATGAGCGGCTGTATGCAAGAGACGGATCGCAAGTTCGGTCGCTTCTTCTCTAGTTCTTTCGGCTAATCGTTTGTCGCCCCACATATCTTCATATTCCAGTACCCCTTTTACCATGGGGGAACCAGAACCTGTAACCGTGTGAGTGGTCATTTGAAATTCGGCGCCTAAGAGATCGTAAAAATGTATAGAAGATTTTTCTGTGTCTTGGTCGTATAGGGCAAATATTGGACTGACGGCCCCAACGCCTTGCATAGCCATTCCAACATTTTCTTTTAACAAGCGTGAGAGCGCTCTGATTTTACCTTCGGCGCTTAAAGGTTGTAGTTGGGATCGGCGATAATATTCGAAGTTGTGCGATAACACCCGAGCCATTTCAAAAGCGGTCGCAGGAGCGCCAGCGATAGCCATAACTGAGTAATCGTCAATTGGGATTACTTTATCGCAACGTTCATACATGATGCTATTACCGGCCGTAGCTCTTCGGTCGCCGGCAACAATAACCCCTCCCTTAAAATGAAAAGCTAAAACCGTCGTTCCATGAATCAATTCCGAGGAATCGATTTTACTTGGTTTTTCCAGACTATCAGATGGCAGAGAGTATCCGGATTTTTGCAATAATTCCCAAAAGTCTCCAGGCGAGGTGAACTGATTTTCTATTTTCTTCACTCGCCCGTCCGCTGTTTATACTTTTCAGATTGTTTGGGGTCGACTTTTCGCATCCGTTTTAAAATATTGTCTTTTCCAGGCGACGAAACATCGGGTTTTTTAGGCCCGTCTTCGCGTCGTTCTGGAGGGGCGTCTTTTTTCTCTTCCCTTCTTAATGGATCGCTCATGCAAACCGCTCCTTTTCCAATTTTAAAGCTTCAGAAACTTCTTCGGGAGTAATCACCCGAGTTAAATCGTTATAACTTCCATCTTTATATTCTACGCCTGTCCAATGAATATTTTTAATAGAATCTGCACAATATTCTACAGCTTTTCCTCGGACCATGGCGCGTGTCCCATCAGGAGGTGAATCCATTGCTTCGGCAATCTTTTCTTCCGGTGAAAACTGAAGAATTCTTCCTTCTTGCTCCAGTCCGCGAAAAAGTCCGCGTTCTGGATCTATATTATGATACTCCAAATCGAGGCTTTTCATCCATGGATCGTTCCACTCCAAATGCTCAGCGACCATAAATTCGGCAAAAAGCTTCTTTTTTATCGCCCAGTCTATACGATTCGAAAGTTTTTCGGGAGAATTTTTTAGATCGTCTAAAGTCCTTTCCCACTCCTTTAATATCCAGTCCCAGTCTTCTCTTTGTCCAGCGTATGATTTTTGGGCTTTTTCCAAATAAAATTCCTGAATTTCTAAAGAAGAAATGGATTTTCCATTTTTTCGTTTTAATAAAATGGTACCCGTTAGATCCCTTGAAACTTCTTTAATGTCCCATACAGGTTCGGTCAGTTCTGGAACGGTTCCCAATTTTTCTTCTCCTATGAGAGTAAGTACCAATTGGGTTGCTCCCACTTTTAAAGCCGTTGCATAAGGCGACATATTTGCGTCGCCCAAGATCAAATGAAGACGCCTGTATTTATCGGACGCTGCATGCGGCTCATCGCGTGTATTCACAATGGGTCTTTGAGTCATGGTTTCTATGCTCAAAAGACATTCTATAAAATCGGCTCTTTGTGATAACTGTAGTTTTTCGAAGGGAGCTAATTCTTTGCACTCGGTTCCAACTTTTCCGGATCCTGCATACAACTGCCGTGTCACTAAAAAAGGAACTAAACCGTCAACCCATTGTTGAAAAGGTAACGCTCGAGGGATCAGATAATTATCATGGGTCCCATAACTGTGGCCTATATAGTCGGTATTATTTTTAAAAAGCTGTATGGAGTCTTCGCCTAAATCTTTATTCCGTAGCCGAGCGCATTCCGCAAGTATGTGTTCTCCCGCCTGATCGTGCGCCACTAAATCAAAAATGTTTGCGCATTCCGGAGTGCTGTATTCAGGATGGGTGTGATCGTTATAAAAACGAGCTCCGTTAGCCAAAACTCGATCGCATTTCATATCCCAATATGAATAGGGTCTTTTACGATCCTCCTTACAAAACTCGTCTTCCTCTTCGTCTTGGGCGAGACGTTCGACAGAAAAACCGCGTTGGTCCGTATGAGTTCGTTCTCTAAAATAAGCCCAAAGGCGGAATACGCTTTTTTTTTCGCAACGTTTCAATAACGCCATAGACTCTTCTACGGGATCGGAATCTTCAACGTTTTCACGGATAATTCCGTATTCTGTTTCAATTCCCATTAAGGGAACAATATCGGTCATATCATGGAGCGAGTGAGAGTCTGATCTGTTGCGTCGTCGGATTCTTTAGGACGTCTAATTCGAGCTACGCTTTGAGAATCGAAGTCTAAAAGTTGGAGCCAATCTTCCATATTAGGATCTGCGGGGAAAATACTTCCTTCATTAAACTCGTTTTCTATGGCTGAAGTTAGATCTTCAGGCTTGATGGTCAATTCTTCTCCTGCAATAGCCCGCTCAATGGCAATTTCTTTGGCCCGTTTAACCACATTTTCTAGAATGGCCCCCGAAATAAAATCATGCCAATAAAGTTTTTTCATATCCCCATTCTTTAAAGAAAGGGTCAAAACATTTTGTTTAGAGTCTTTTGAAAAAAGAGTTTCCAAAGCGGGCGTTATCATTTCTTCCACGCTGGATTTTTCAAACGGCAATTTTTCCGTTAAATAGATTTTTAGTATCTCTTCGCATCCTTGGCGATCTGGGCGAGAAACTTTAATTTTTCGATCAATTCTTCCCGGTCTCAAGATTGCGGGATCAATTAAGTCTGGCCTGTTTGTCGCTAATATTACGACCGCATCTCGAAGCGATTGCACGCCGTCCATTTCAGCGCAAAACATAGGAACCAAGGTATTAGAAATATTATTGCCTCGCATAGCTTGTCGTGTTCCTAAAACGGATTCGGCTTCGTCGATAAAAATAAAAGGCATTTGTCCCTGGTCGCGATACTCCCGAGCTTTTTGAAAAATTTCGCGAACCTTTCTCTCAGATTCGCCTAACCACATATTCAAAATTTCGGGGCCTTTTACGTGGATGAATCGGCCTTGGATATCTTTACCGCCGTCTTCGCCTAGTTTGCTAACTATTTCCGTCAATATGGCTTTTCCAACCAGAGTTTTACCGCACCCTGGCGGGCCGTAAAAAAGAAACCCTCTTGGCAACTCGTATTCCATCTTCTCAATGATTTCTCCGTGTAAAATGGGATACTCAATTACTTTACGAACTTCGTTAACGGCTTTTTCCTGGCCGCCAACTCGGTTCCACTCCACCGGTTTGAAATCGTCTTCTACTAATTTGTTGGATTGCCGTTTGGGTAATTTGCCAATGACAACTTTTTGCGAAGGGTCTAAATAGACCTCGTCGCCTTCTTTAAACGATTCGCTTTCTAGGCCGTCCCGGATGTAAACCATAGATTCGGCGGCGCCGGTTCCTGAAGACACTAGCCATTGGTCATTTTCCAATTTACAAGAAAGCCTTGATAATGGACCTTGCTCGGGCATATTCAATTTTGAGATTATGGCGAAGCCCTCGTTTAAGGCCACTAAATCTCCTAATTTTAATTCTTCTTCAATTTCTGGAGAAACCGCCGCCTGATATTCTTGACCTCCCACAGACAGCCTGAGCAAATCGCCTTCGCCAGGGCCTAAAACGACGCCAATTCTATGGGCCGGGGATTTTAGCTGTTCGATAGTCTCTTCTAACGTTTTTATTTTCAACGTCAACCGCTGGGTTTCTTGCTGAGAATGAAGCAACGCATCGCGTAAGTCAAAAATCTTGGCTTGCAGTTCTGGGTGTTCCTCGGTTTCTTCTAAAATTCTTTCAATCAGTTCAGATATATGAGTCGAATCGCCCATTAAATTTCCTTATTTTGTATTGGGATTGAGTCCATTTTATGACCATTAAAAATAAAAGGTCAAGACAATTGTCTTAAAACCTATTTTAGCAAAAATCAAAAAATTTCTTTTTTTTCAATAGATTTTAAATGTATAGCGCAAAAAATCTATGGTTAAACCTATTTTTTAGATAATGGTTGCGAGTGGCGTTAATTACATGTAAAAATGAGGAGAAGACCTGTTTTTTTTAATAGATTTACCTCCAATAAAACCAGCTAATTTTGATGAGTTCTCGCAAAGTTCATAATAAATCAAGTATAGAAAAGTGTGTTCTTAGCTTTAGTCACGACAAGTTTCCATCCCGAGAGGAAGCGGACGAAGTTAGTATCAATAAAGCAAAAAGAGAAATTGCCGCCGGGAAAAAAGGGATCAGTCATCTTATATTAAGGGCCGAGAACGAAGAAATCGATAGACTTAAATTTCTTTTTCCAATTTGTGGCGTTCCAATCATGTGTTACGCGCTGGCGAATGTTCTAAACTCCAGTTTAAAAGAAATCGCCGTCATTGGTTCTCCTCAAGTTCGTCTGGTTCTAGACGCTTATTTAGAAAATATTGGCGATCAAGGTAAAAAAGTCGTTTTTGTTGATGAGGAAAAAGATAATCTCAGTTTAGGTCGCGCCATGACATCGGGGCGGGATGCTCTTCAGCCTAGTTCTGACGAATTGATTTTATTTCAACCGGGCGATCTTCCTTTTATGTACGATGTGGAAAAAGTTCTTCAAGATAGCGATATTGCCAGTCACAATTTAATTTTATGGCTCAACGCTCGCAATACCATGTTCCCCGAAACTGACGTGAATCCGGACTCGGAATTTATTGTCAGAAATTATCATTACAGGGCTATTGACCAAGATGCCGATCTATTATTCGATATTAAAGAGCCCAATATATACCCCATTAACTTTAGTTCGGTAGAACCCGATATTATCGACCTTCTTCATCAAACGCGAAAAGACGGAAAAATTTTTCAAGCGTTATTGCGCAAAACTTTGAAGCACCCGCGTCGTCTAATGAGGATGTTATCCGTATTTGCGCAAGAGGCTCTTTTATTCAGATCGGCTGCTGCTCGTTACCGGCCAGACGACGAATATCAATTCGGAATGCATAAAGACAGATTTGATCGAGGCGCGTCCATATTATTGGACACAAATGTTACGTCTAAATTCCACGACGACCCAGCATTTGTTGCCGATGTAGACGCCTTAGAAGACTGGGAAGATTATGAAGAGGTTGGACATTACGCCGAAACCCATCATGGAGAAGATGGGTTGTCAACAATTCATCCCTATGGGCAAGCGCTGATTCAATTTAAAGAGAAGGTTATGCCTCGGCTAAAAACTCAAATTCCTCTTTACCATGATTTCCCAAGTTATATGAATCAGTTGTATCAATCTCTCCAAATGGACAGACAACCCTTTGACGAATCTGGAGAATATATTTCTCAAAATTCCGAGCTAGCAAAAACGAAAACGGCTTTTCATTGGTATAGCGAAAAAACTAAAAGCCTCCTGCAATTTACATAGCGTTTTTTAAAAGCGGCCAATTCTAATCCTGTTTCAAGCCTTAATTTAATGATGAAGCAACGCCCAACCTTAAGAACCTTTGTTCTTCTTTCAGTTCTTATTCATTTAGTGATTGCTATCACCCACAAACTTTATCCAAAAGTTTCAGATCCTATCGAAAAGAAACCGCCGGTCAAAGTAAAGTTTGTCGCTCCTAAAAAGCCGGAGATACCTCAGTTTGTAGAAACTTCCAAACCAAAAAAAACGGAAGCTGCAAAGACTTCCGAGATTGTCTCAAAGTACAATAGTAAAGCTCATTCACCGGCAAAAATACATAACACTCCAAAACTAAAAGCAAAAAAAACTATCATTCCTAAATTGGTTCCAAGAAAACCGACACCTTTGCCGACTCCGGTCGAAAAACCTAAAAAACTTGCGAAAAAACCAAAAAAGGTTATTAAAAAGAAGCCGGAACCTCCTAAAAAGAAACCTAAAAAAATTGTTAAAAAATCGCCAAAACCTCCTAAAAAAGAACTAAAGAAAAAAGTCGATAAAACTCCAGAGAGAAAAATTGAAACTAAGAGAAAAATAAAGGCTATAGAACCAAAACCAAAACTGGAAATTACAGAAAAGCTTATAGAGCGGACTTTTGAACCTAAGGTACACCCTAGAAAACCCATAAAATCTCCAGAGCTTCCTCAGTCTCAAAGTTTATTGGCAATGATAGATGGAATTGATCCAGAAAAATTCGCAACGATTGAGACGGAAGACGAAGAAGAGTCCGGCGATGAAGAAGTGGTTTCTCTCAACACAAAGGAAGTCAAATACGCCGATTATATGGCGCGCATAAAACATCAAATTGAAAAAGTATGGAGTTATCCCGAGCAAGCGGCGAGAAAGGGCATCAGCGGTCAAATAACTTTAAGGTTTAAATTATCTAAGGATGGTAACTTGTTAAGCGTTCGTATGGTAGATAGCTCCGGAACCAAGATTTTAGACGTGGCGGCTATAAAAGCGGTAAAAGGCGCTGCGCCTTACTATCCTTTCCCCGCCACCATAACAAGTAAAAAACTAGTGATTACCGCTTCATTCATTTATAGCCCATCCTATGGCAATCCCTATGCTAATAGATAAAGTTTACTAAGGTCGAGAGGAAAACTCCTTCTTAAGAAACTTACCTTTTACTTGAGAAATCTCCCTCCCTTTAATTAAAGTTTAAATGATTTATCGAGAAGAATAAGCTTGCTAAGTTTAAAAATCGAGAGATAAAAGGGATAAATCGCTATACAAACTTAAGCTTTTAAACAGAATCCATACTATTTCTTCAGTACATCGAAAGGGACAGAAAAAAATCACAAATTTCGGATTTCCTAAATAATTTCGGAAAAATAAATTTTATTTAAAGAAATTTCTTTACACAAACTATTGATTTTATAATAACTATTCCCGCCTTCCATTAAATCGTCCTTTTGGTCTATTGAAATTTCTTCTTATTATGTTACATTTTTGCAACAATCATAAGGTTTTTCCTATCTAATATTTTTATAGAAATTTAGTTTGTGAACCATGAAAGGAGAAGTTGACTAATTCTAGCCTCACTAAAACTACATTTATTTTAGAGGTAGTATTTGTGTTTTTACGACCCCGTTTCGAGGGCCTTTTATTTTCGGAATTATTAGATATCGAATTAGCATATGTGTAAAAAGCTAAAAAAGACGGTTCAAGTTTTGTTAAATACGATTGCCGATCTACAGCAGCAGATAAATACCACCGAGTCAACTCCCGAACCTCAAGGTTACGCCAATCCTCAAGGTCCGGATGTTTGTGAAATTCCAAAGCATCCAATTACCAAAATCTTTTAGGTTTTTATTTGTAGTAATCCAAAAGAGGAAAACATCATGAAAATTACCAAACATTTTTATAATTTTTTTTGTGGGGTCATACTTTCTTTATTCATTGCCAACTCTGCCTGGGCGGTCAATGTTAATATTGACCCTGTAGGATATGAGGGTAATTGGGCGATAAAATTTGTTACCGGACAACTTTCTGGTCCACAAATTATCGATCTACCGGCAAATAGCTCTTACACGCTTACAATTGGAACGTTTGGAATGTTTTTTAATATTGATGCCGCAGGTAACGTGTCATCCGCTGCAACGGATTCCATAGTAGCATCCGGTAATACCATTACGTTTAGAAACGTCACGATCAATTTTGACGCGGGGAATTATATTGGTTCAAGCGGTCCAAGGAATGCCGGCCCACGTATTAATGGTTCCCACAGTAGAGTCTTGGTTCCGGGTATCTCATACCAATTGTTTATTGGGACACATATCGTTCCTTTAAGTATAGACGCAGCTGGCCAGGTCTCTTCAACCGCTACTGATTCTATTACGGCTTCGGGAAACGTGGTTACTTTTAACAATGTCAGTATAACGGTGGATCCAAATGGTTCGATCACTCCCTATTCGGTTAGATTTGCCACCGATAGAGTTACAGGAATTCAAACGTTGGTTCTGGTCCCAGGAATCTCTTATCAGTTTTTAACTTTTGGAGCGGTGAGAGGAGGAGGTCCTTTTTCCATCGTCGCCCCTTGTGAAATTATACCAACCACATTAGCAATCAATGATGACACTTTCGATTTCGCATGTTTCAATCCTGAAATTCAGGTAGTAGTAGACATAAAACCGGGCGGCTGTGAAAACCCGATCAATTACAAAAGTAAAGGAAATACTCCAGTCGCCATTCTTGGCGCTGAGGATTTTGACGTTTCCACGATTGATGTCGATTCTATTCGCTTGGCTGGTCAAGAGGGTTTCAAGTTTTCAATCGAAGATGTTGCTAATTCCACCGAATGTGACGGGGTGGATGGAATAGAAGATTTAACTTTTAAAATCCAAACACAAACACTACTCGAAGGAATCAAGGACGCTGTTGGAGGTTTAAGCGATGGCGATACGGTTTCCGTAGAAGTTACCGGTAATTTAAATGAAGATTCTAACGGTACCGCAATAACAGGTGGCGACGAAGTTTCGATCTTGATAAAAGGTAAAAAGTAACTTCTCAAAATTAAGAAGGACGTAGCCTTCGGGTTACGTCCCTTTTCTTTTCATTCCTTTACCAACATAAGTAAAAACACTTCCTTTATTCGATTTTTAAAATCTAAAGGATTACGCCCTCCGAGAAGCTAACAGTATTTCCCGTCTAAAGAAAAACCGTTGATTTTTCTGGTTAAAAACGTTTAAATGGTCGTCTTGCCAAAAGCCAAGGCCGACGTAGCTCAGGGGTAGAGCAACTGATTCGTAATTAATTATTCATTTTAAGGGTTCTTATAAATCAATAACTTAGAGGGGCTGCCCGTTGCTGATATGTCCCTAAACGTCCTAAAACGTTCTATAACCTCGCACAAAATCCGCACAAAGTTTAATTAGATAACACACTCAATATTCCCGATAGACTTCATCAAAAAAATATCTTTTAAACTGCCTGCTTATTGATTAAGAGTCAGAAACGGCTCATTTTAGTAACCGCTTGGTGTTGGGGCGGTTTCGTGAGTCTACAAATTTTTCAAAAATTTAAAAGCTGTTTATTGATTCCATTGAGTCCATTAATTCTGCTACGAGAGGAAATTTCTATCAAGGTTTTATCAAGGTCCTAATTGTATTTCCGAGATCCCCTCCCTCTTTACTAAACTAGTTCCGCTTTGGGCTGACTATCAATTGTTGGTGAATTTATAACACTACTACTTTCTCTGACTTTGGGATAAGGACCAAATTTTAAATATAGGGCGGGTAGAAAAACAAGATTCAATAAGGTTGAGGTGATCAACCCACCTAGAATAACTATGGCTAAGGGATGTTCGATTTCTTGACCAGGTTGTAGTCCTGTCAATACGATAGGCAATAACGCTAAACCAGTGGTCAGAGCTGTCATAAGAATTGGGGCTAAACGTTCAGTGGCCCCACGAATTGCGAGATCCAGTCCAAAGGGAACGTCCTCCTCCATTTCCAAATGTCGGTAATGGCTGATGAGCATGATTGCATTGCGTACGGCAATACCCAGCACAGTGATAAAACCGATCTGAGAACCCAACGAAAGGACGCCATCGGTTAAAAAGACGCTGATTACTCCGCCAACCAATGCAAAAGGCAACGTGAAAAAAATTAATAATGCCAAACGCGCCGAATCGAAATGAGCGTGGAGGATGAGAAAAATTCCGAGTAAAGCGAGAATTGACCATTCGATCAATTTATTTTTAGCTTCCTGGCGGGCGGCGAATTCTCCTAAAAACTCTGGATAGTATCCTCTTTCGAAATCAAGACCTCGCACTGCGGTTTCAATTTCGCGAGCGACACTACCTAAATCCTTTCCTTTGACGTTACAAGTGACGTCGATTCTTCTAGATGCGGCTTCGCGTGTGATTTGATTTGGAGTCGGGTTGATCGTGACATGAGCAACCTGTCCGAATGGGATATGTCCTCCAGAGGGAGTTTCAATCATCATAGAACGTAACGCGCTAACGTTTTGTTGAAGGCGAGGAACACCTCGGACAACCACATCGTCAACTCGTTGCTTATGATAAATTTCTCCAACTTTCGTCCCTTGCATCAAAGTCGTTGCGGCGCTACGCACATCTCCTGGGGTCAGGCCAAATAAGTTTCCAGCATCCTTTTTAAATTTAACTTCAACTTGCGGAACTAAAACTTGAGGCTGAACCTTTAGATCAGACACGCCAATGATAGGGCGTATCGTATCAGCAACTTCTCCCGCTTTCGATCGAAGCTTTTCAAGGTTCTCTCCATATATCCGCACAACAATTGTTGCGCTCGCGCCGGTTAAAACTTCCTTGATGCGTTCTCGCAAATATGTCAACAGATCCCGATACAATCCCGGGTAACCGTCCACCACTTCCTGAATTTTTTCTACGGTCGAATCGTAATTCACTTTTGGATCGAGACTGACCCAAAGCTCTGTAAAATTTGGACCAACCACTTCATCGGCCACTTCTGCCCTGCCAATGTGGGACCCAAAATTACGAACGCCGGGAATAGCGAGCAGTTCCTTACTCACTCGTTTAGTGATGCGAACCATGGCTTCAAGCGAGGTTCCGGGTTTTTCAACCCAATGCATTAAAAAATCGTATTCCTTAAATTTTGGCAAAAACTCTTCTCCTAATAAGGGTGTTAAAAGTAACGTGATACCCAAAGCGCTGGATATAATTAGTAATGCTAATTTCGGAAAACGAACGAAAAGCGGAAGCGATTTTCCGTACGCCAATTGGATTACCTTAACCAGTAGCGATTCCTTCTTCCCAGACTTTGCCACGCTTGGAAGTAGGATGAGAGAAAACGCCGGAGTAATTGTCAAAGCTACAAATAAAGAAGCTCCAATGGCCAGCACATAAGATAGAGCCAAGGGAGCAAAAAATGCGCCAACCAATCCTTCGAGAAAAAACACCGGGAACACGACTAAAACAACGATTAAACTTCCGTAAACCACCGCGCTTCGGACTTCAAAAGTTGCTTTGAGAACCACATGGAAGGCGTTTTGAGGATTATCTGCATTAGCGTTCTCTCTCAGGCGACGTGTGATATTTTCAACGCCAATAATGGCATCATCCACAACACTGCCGAGCGCAATAATCAAACCCGCTAAAACCATCGTATTAATAGTCTCTCCTCGATAATAAAGGATCAGCAAAGCGGTGATGAGAGATAAAGGAATAGCTAAAATACTGATAAATGCAGTTCGCCAATCATTGAGAAAAAATATCAAAACAACCACGACCAATAAACAACCAATCAAAAGAGCTTGATTTAAGTTCTTCAAGGACATTTCAATAAAGGTTGCAGGACGGAATATGGTGGAATCGATGTCAATATCCTGAAGCCCCGGACGTATACCGTCCAGCGTTTTTTCGATATTGCGCGTGACTTCAAAGGTATTGCCCCACGGCTGCTTCTCGACAATCAACAACAATCCGGTTTCCCCATTGATGACGGCATCTCCTATTGGAGGTGGGTAGCTTTCCACAACATCGCTGATATCGCCAAGCGTAATCGGAGCGCCGTTTATAAAGGTGACGACTACTTCGGAAAGTTGCTGAGGGGTTTGAATATCCGGAATATGCGAGATCGCCAACCGTTGATTGGGTGTGTCGATAAAACCGCCGCCACTGACGGTAAAGGCATCGCCAGTTGCGCGAACGATTTCCTTCAAGCTCACCCCGTTAGCCATCAAACGATCTGGGTCGACCTGAACCTGGAGTTGGCGATCACGCTGCCCCCATATTGCAACATTGGCGACACCGGGAATTGCCATCAAACGAGGTCGAATTGTCCACTTACCCACCGTGGTCATTTCCATTTGCGAAAGTTTTGAAGACGTCATACCGATTTTCAAAACCCGGCTTGTAGACGATAAAGGAGAAAGAATCACCGGATGACTGGCAACAACGGGCAATAACGCAGGAGCTCGTGATAAGCGTTCTTGCACCAATTGACGAGCCTGGATTAAGTCTGTACCTTCTTTAAAGATCAGAGTAACGGATGATAAACCGAGTACCGTTTTGGATCGCAAGGTTTTCAGCCAAGTCGTTCCATTGAGCAAACTTTCCAAGGGCACGGTAATCAGGGCTTCAACTTCGGCGGTGGACAATCCCGGAGCTTCCGTTTGAACTTCCACTAGTGGAGGAGCAAATTCAGGAAAGACATCTAAAGGGGATTTTTGGATTATCTGGAAACCCACAACTATGAAAACGACTCCAAGAATTGCAGTGGCAACGCGAAGGCGAAGAGCTGTTGATATCAACCAATGGATCATTTACCGCTCCCGAACTCTGTTCCAAAGAGTTCTGCCGCCCCAGCGCTGACGACGCTCGTTCCTTCTTCTGGGCCACGATCCAAGACCGCCCAATCGTTTACGACCGCGATCAACTCAATTCTGCTACGGATGAATTTATTCGTTTTGGTGTTTTTATAAACCCAGGTTCCACCGTGAATATCGTACAAAACAGCAGACTGGGGTACCGTCAAACCTTTTTCTTGATTTTTCATCTCCAGCGTAACCATGACTTTTTCCCCAGGTTGGAACTTGTTATCGCGAAGGGGTAGTTCGAAGTAAAGATCCACTGAAGCCGCAAATGGATTAGCCGATGGAGGAGCCATTACAGGATGAGCGCGAATTCCTTTAGATTGGGAACCGTCCGAAAGGTTCCGTACGATAATCATTTGATCAGGGTCAATTTGATTGATCAAACCGGCGTACACCGGAACGCGGACCCATAAGTTGTTTTGAGCGGCCATTTCAAATAGCGGCGATCCCGCAGACACACGCTGCCCTGAGGCAACATGCAAATTTTTAAGAATACCGCCAATGGGAGCTCCCACTTCCAATGGAGCAAATTCCTTTGCGGAAGCGTTAAAATCCTTATTATCGAGAAGATTGACCATGGCTTTGGCCAACCGTAATCTTGTTTTGGAATTCTCAAGCCCACTCAACGCCTCTTCTTGAGCTCGGACGCTGCCAGCGCCTTCTTTTAATAATTGAGTTGCCCGTCCAGCTTTTTGTTTAGCCAGCAAAAACTGGTTTTGGGCAACCTTCAGATTGTCTTTCGCATTGAGCAAATCTTTTTCGGGTGGGAGCATCAATAACCGCATGACGGTTTCATCCAGAATTAGACTTGCGCCCACTGGAGGAATTCTAATTTTCTCGGGATCTAAAACAATCCCAGATAGTGGAGCGGATACGGTGATGGTTTGACCCGGCGGTACCATGATCTCCCCACCCAGAATTCTAGTTTTTTGGATCGTACGCCGCTCAACAGTAGCAGTTTGGATTCCTAATCGTTCTCTTGCCGCATTGGTAAGGGTGATCGTTACAAGCGAGCCTTCTTTGACAGAAGTTTTGACAGGGTTTATTTTTTCAGACTTTTCATTATGGGGCGCTATATTTTTTTGAATTAAGTCGCAGCTACAGAGGGAAAAGGTCAATAGAATTACAAACAAAAACCGTGAGTATTTATTCAATATATTTCGTAAACAATTCATGATGAAAACGTTTTTAAAAATTCTACGGGTCTACCGATACTGTGCCCTAACAGAGCGGATTTACGCCCCAATTCAGCCAAAACCTCTGTTTGTTTTAGCTTTGTTTGAATGAAACCCCGTTGTACTTCCAAGTTCGACAGGTAAGAGATTTCTCCATTTTTCAAAGCTTCTTTGGATAGATTTAACTTTTGCACTTGTTGTGGAAAGATCTTCTGTGTAATGAGTTCCAATAGTTTCAGAGTGGAAATGTATTGAGTATAGGATTCTCTGACTGACAACTTAATTTGTTCACGAACCGCAATATATCGTTTAACGGCTGAATCGAGTTGAGCTTGGGCGCGAGCAATACCACCTTCGTTTAGGTTCATGATGGGAATATCAATCTTGAATCCCGGTCCAACTTCGGTGTTGTTCTCGTTCGCATCCAAAATCGCAATGAAGTTAAAAATCTTTTTTTCTTCCCATCCGATTTGTTCTCCTGCGGATTCGATCTCCAATTCGGCTATTCTCATATCAGGTCTGGACGCTAAGGCAATCTCAATTAAGGCGGTCAAATCCTTTTTGAGGTTTGAGGCAGAAGTCGTCGGGACAAGCTTCAAATCTTTTTCAAAATCGATTCCAAGGAAAGATCGTAATCGGTGTCGAAAGGTGATTTCGTCGTGCGCTAAACGATTACTCTGTTCCAATGCGTTTAAGGCGTCGATTTTTTTTTGCTGGGCTTCCAGTTCGCTGATATCGCCTAAGCGAAGTCGGGCTTGAGTGATCTTGGAAATTTCATCCAATAAGCGGACGTTTTCTTTTGCCAACGACAAGGCTTTTTTGGTTTGTAGCAGATTCAAATAAGCAATCTGGGTATCGCGTGCGAGATTCAAACCGTTTTGAATCAAATTGTCGGCAACACGGCTGGCGTTCAATTTGGCGACAGCAATTCGGTGTGGTCTGACCCTTAGTTCGGATGCTGGCCACATCAACCAAGCTTCCAATTGTTTAGGGCCAATGGGAAATAATAAAGAAAAGTTAGGATTCTTGATAAGACCGGCCTGCAACACTTCGGCTCGGGAAACTCCTAACTGTGCAAGGTCCGCTTGAAATGCGGCATTGTTCCAAAGCGCGATGGCAACCGCAGCCTGTTCACTCAAGCCCCGCTCAATAGAAATTCCTGGAGGAATTTGACGATTTCCATAAACGGGATCAGGAGTGACCCTTCCTCCGATGTTTTTTTCAATCTCGGTCGAGACATATTCGAATGAAGAATTAGAAATTTGATTGGCGCATCCGGTTAAAACCAGCCCTATAGAAAACGCTCTAAGAGCGATATACAAATGAAATTTTACTAACCGTCCCATTTTTTTCACACTTCCCAATCATAGACAGACCAAAAAATCCTTTTAGTTCTAAGGCTTTGAAAATTGATTGAATTAACAATCCTATTTCAAACTTATGTATTGAAAAGTATACGGAATGATGAGTTGGAAGGACGTCAAAAAAGCGTTAAAAAAACGTTAAATTTAGAAGCTGATCTAAATTAAGATGGAAATACTGGAGTTTCGATAGGTTCGGCAAATGTCAATATGAACCGACTACCATGTGGTTCAACCGGTTCCAACCCAATATTCCAATGGTGGTAATCACAAATGCGCCTCACAATGGACAATCCCAACCCTTCGCCTTGTGGTTCATTTTTTAGTAATGAGATTTGGTAATGACGTTCAAATATTGAATCCTTAAACTCTTCTGGAATCCCACGGCCAGTATCCTCTACATGGATCGATTCCGGATTTAAGGTCACGGTGATCGCCCCTTGGTTCGTATGATGGATCGCGTTGCGTAGGAGATTTTTGATAACTACCCGAAATAATTGAGGATTTCCATTAATTTGGAGTACGCCATTAGTTTTGAAATAAATTAGCACTTCTTTGGTCTCCACCTCTTCGCGGATTTCTTCAATCTCCTGGTGAATCATTGGTTCCACTTGAATATCTTTAAAATGAGTTGCAGAGTTAGCATTATCTCTGGATAAAGTTAGGAATGTATCAACTAGCGATCGCATTTCCTTGGACGCTTGATGAATTCGTTGGATAGTTTCCCTTCGTTTATTATCGTTATCGGGAGTCTCTAATAACACCTCGCAGGAACTTGAAATTACCATTAAAGGGGTTCTTAATTCATGGCTGACGTCTCCGGTAAATAATTTCTCGCGTTCGAGAAAAGCTTGGAGTTTTTCCGCATATTGCCCAAATGTATTTGCCAACATCCCAACCTCGTCATTGGAATAATCCTTAGCGAATTCTTTTATATTTGCTTCGGTGGGGTTAACGTTGTCCACATGATTGGCAAGCTCAATAACAGGAGCAATAATTTTGTTAGCCGTTACAAACCCCAACCAAATCGATCCGGCTAAAGCGATAATAAATCCAATGGCAATGGTCGCTCCAATGCTTTGTTCCAAGTTTTCGAATTGGCTTTGGTCCTGAACCAGGAAATAGCGAGTCTTACCCTCGTTTCGAACAACAACATGATAGGCTTTATTATCGAGAAAAATTTCGGAGTGGTCTTTTTTTAGGTCTTTTAAGTATTGGGGAAAACCGGAGGATTGATTTTCTTTTTGGATATAAAGTTTAACTCCGGAAGGTAGATCGGTCGTTAACCCATTCTTTGCAGCTTTGATCAGCCACTCTGCATCCTGCTCAAGATGGCGATAGAAGAGGTCGCTTTCCAATCCATGGATTATTGAAAATACACTGACACCAAAGGCCCCGCATAAGATTAGGGTGAGTAAAAAAAAAGCGATGACCAATCGGTTGCGAAGTGTTTGCTTAAACTTCATGGGGATTCATCGATCAATCGATACCCAATTCGAGTAACGGTTACCAAGGATTCTTTTTTAAACGGCTTATCAATAGATTGCCGCAATGCATGAATATGGGTACGCAACGCGTCGCTTTCGCATAGTTCGTCTCCCCAAATCAACTCTTCCAGCTTTTCCTTTTTGACGACATCTGGCGAAACGCGCATCAAGCACTCTAAAACTTTTAAACCAATCGGGCCAATTTTGATCGGTGTCTCTGAACGTTTCACCTCTAGCGTGGTGGTGTTAAATGTTAAATCTCCAACTTGCAACCAGTTTCCTACTGCTGTCTTTTGGCTTCTTTTAAATACGGCATCGATTCTGGCTTTCAATTCGGACAAATCAAAAGGTTTAACCAAATAGTCGTCGGCCCCCGCTTCAAATCCAACTAGTTTATCTTTAACTTGGTCCTTAGCCGTTAACATAATAATCGGCGTTTGGTTTTTTGCATCATTGCGGAGCCGTTTGCATATTGTCACTCCATCAATACCCGGAAGCATAATATCGAGAATGATCAAATCGAATTTCTGCGTTGCCGCCAAGTGTAATCCAGTCAAACCATCCTCGGCGCAATCGGTCGTGTAACCCCTGCCACTCAAATAATCGGCAATATTTTGAAGGATGTCGCGGTTGTCTTCGATTACAAGAATTTTCATGTTCGATCTAAACCCAAATTAAGCCTTTAGAAATAAGAAAACTGTTTATTAGAGTATACAATTTTCATAGACCAGTGACCCTTAATTTTAAACCTTTGTGGTAAATAAGAAATTGCTCCTAGAGTGTCTTTCACTAATTGAGATTAATATTGGATTGATATTATCCTTTTGGGATTTATCTGCTTCCACGTAAATTGTCAAAACCAAATGTATATGTATCTTATTTCACTGATTGTGAAAATTAGAAAGTTTTTATGCGCCGCTCAATTCTGATAATTTTAACCAACGTCTTGTCTATGTTGAATGGTTTATCTCTTAAAATCCATCGAACTTGAGATTGAAATATTTTTTCTCAATTTATCTCACTTCTTTTTCTCGCTTTTGCTTTTTGGGAACCACATTAATTTGCTAAATCGTTTTTCTTTTGGCCATTAAATTAGTAACAACTTCTTTTTATTTGGAAGCTGTCGATTAATCCCATTGGGTCGATTATTTCCCTCAAAATGAAAACTTGTATCAAGGTTTTATCAAGGTCTGTTCCAGATTTCCGAAAATTTTTAAGTTAGAATTGTCCCAAATTAACTGATTATTGATTAGTGCATAAAAAATTGATAGGGAATCAAAACTCAAAGCTTAATGATAACTTTTCAGCAGGTCCATAGTTCAATTGTGCTGATATTAAGTCAGCAAACGACCCAAAGAGAACATATCACGCCGGAAAAAGCAGCTATAGGATTTGGAGGTCAGTAATAATTAAGGGTTTGAGTCACTCAGATGAGCAACATCCAGCTTGACCGAAAACGCCATCATAAGGAATTTCACCTTGTAAACGCTTAACGTAATGATCCGGGTCCTTGCGGAATACTTCTGGGCAATAGGGGCATCGGCAAAAGAATACTTTCCATCCAGCAATCTCCATTCGTACTGTCCACTGAACAGGTTTTTCCGCCAAACATGTTGGACATACTACTAAATCCTTGGTTTCTTGAAGATATCGTGGAGGATCTTCATTGAAGAGGTCAGTGCAGCCCTGGCAACAAAAAAAATATTCTATACCTTCGTAGGTAGTAGTTGTCCATCGATCTTCACCTATTCCAAGTCTAATTAAAGAACAACCACAGGTTGGACAAATGGAGGTCACAATCTTTTTTGCTGAGTCAATTGTCATTGCATTGGCTCTTTTCAGTTTGATTCATTTCATCACAACAAGAAGATTCTTTTTTCTTAGGTAGTAAATCCACTACGAAATCAATCAGTGACTGCAATTTGCTCCTTGTACATTCACAGGCTTCTTCTGAAGAAACTGTCTCCTCTTCTATCTTGTCCCAATCTACATATTTTTTCATAGCAACAACGTGCCTCCATAAACTAAAACCAAAAATACTAATATTTTTGCAAAAATTCCACCCGATTGTTGGTTTTGCCCTAAATGTGAGTGTCCTTGTGCATCATATCCAATATACCCTCCCAAGGCAATTATCCCTAATGCGGCTTGGGTCTTTAGAACAGGATCTGGAAATGATGTTATGGCGAGGGCTAAAATAGGCAGAGATAATGCTAATCCCTTATATAGTAACCTTTCAAATGGAATAAAGTGTTCAATCAATTGCATAGAAAAAGCGAAATACCAGACTAAAGCGATCCCTTGTATCCACCAATCTGACGCAAAGAGAACTATTGGGATAATACAAACCAGGGTACAGAAAACAGCATGACTGAGGCCCATTTTAAATCGTTCCCAATAGCCATACTCCAGAGCTTGCATATCTTTATTCTTGGTTAGTCCATTATTTAAGAATTCTTTTAAATCAGTAAAGTAAACCGGACCATATATACCCTCCCAACCATGTTCTTTTAGCTCTTTTCTTTTTACTCCAGCCACGGATAATTGTGGCAGTATTAATTTTTTGTGATTCACTAATTTTGCTACATCGTATACTTTCAAGTGTGAAAGAACAGTGTCTGTAGTGAAAACTCCCTCGGCGGCTGCACACCAAACATTTGTTCCTTTGGTATTAACTACTAAGAGAAAGCAATCTAAAGCCTCCTTTTTTAAATATTCTTTTAAGTGCCTGACTGTGTAATCAAAATTACAGGTAACTAGGATCGGAGAAGTTTTATCCGGGTTTCCTACAGCAATGGTTTCTGGTTCGCATGGGAATCTGGCAAAACGAAATAGTGTTTGATAAATATCTTTAATCCAGCCAATCATTTTTTAATTTCCAAAAGGATAAACATTCCTAACATAAATGATTTGCAATTAACTTTTTTCAAACCTGCCTCCCTAACTTCCTCCTCAAAATTGGGAATTGCATTGGTAGTAGTTTGAGTCATTATCCAAGTGAGTAAACGCATTGGCAACCTGAAGGCATAGTAAAAGCATTTAGCTAGAAAGTTTGCTGGAATTATTTCATCGCCAATAAAAACTTTTCCTCCATTCTTTAAAATTCTTTTAATCTGCTTCATTACATGAACCCGTTCTGCACGAGTCAGTTCGCTAAATGCCAGCGTACTTAAGACGATATCAAACGATTCATCCTCCAAATGCTCATCAAGATTGCTCAAGGAAATATTTAGGTAGCTTGCGGTAGGAGAATTCCTTTTTGCCACTGCCAGCATACCGCTGTTGGCATCCACTCCGGTAACTTGTGCGCCTCTTTCAATACACATTTGCGCCAAGGTCCCTGTACCACAGCCCAAATCAAGGACTTCATCTCCAGACTTGGTTTGAGCGGCAATTTGCTGTTTGATTTTAGTCAAAGATCCTAGAGTTAATAAACCCATACCAATATCGTAACGTTCAGGTCGAGACTCAAGAATTTTCATGTAGACAAATGACATAATGGCCCCTTATCCAGTAATATTTTTTTTATGATCTAAATAAAATTCTTTCATTTCATTGTTGGCCGATACCGTTGTTTGAAGACTACTCAAGAAGGAATCTATTTCTTTGCAATTGAGCGTGGCCAGAATATGATCATCACTAACTTCA
The DNA here is from genome assembly GCA_964570665.1 of uncultured Nitrospinota bacterium. Lineage (GTDB taxonomy): Bacteria > Nitrospinota > Nitrospinia > Nitrospinales > JAJDAT01 > JAJDAT01. The sequence continues at coordinate 29,922 of CAZMZH010000016.1, forward strand.
GTGAAAGTGCGCATTCCAGTGCAACCAAGGGACATGCCAAAAGGTGATTTATTTAAGGTAGTTGGAATCACAGCACAGGCCGGACGGCCCAAGGCCATAGAATCCATGCTTTCAGACCATTTGCAGCAGCCTAAGACTTCGTTATAAATCATCGCCTGAGAAGGTTTCAACCACATTAGAATAAGTTGCGGTTCCACAGGAAATTCCTTTAAAGGTCCATATACCACACCAGCTTTTTTCTCTTTTATTGTAGGGATGTTTGCAGGTTCGTCTTCTGAAAGGTAAGAGCATTCGCACATTTTTTTTACCAAACCACCCAGTTGTTCTTGGACTTCTTTGGGCATCTCGAACCCTAAAACCATGGAGCCTATTGGACAGTTATAATGTTTATTTGCCGGGGCATAGAATGCTTTTTTCTCTGCCATGCGCCAGAAAGTACAAAAAGAGGGAACTTGCTCTTCCATGATTTCTACACCTTGTGGTTGATCATCCACAAAGGCCATTGCTACGGGGGGGATATCAAGCCCAAAAGCTGAAGAAATTTCCTGGTCAATCTTTGCGTTGTCCATGGTCGCCTCCCAATAAATTGATTAGCCTTTTTATAAGATTTTTTTTCATCTATACTATACAACCTGTAGTAACTACAGGTTCAAGGATTATTATGTCCATTAAAGAAAAAAAATTAAGCATTGGGCTCTTGTCCACTCAAACCAATTGTAATATTGAGACAATTAGATATTACGAGAAGATTGGAATTTTCCCAAAACCTCCTAGAACTGAGGGAGGGCATCGTGTTTATAGTGAAAATCACTTAAAGCGGTTGGTATTTATTCGTCGTGGAAGGGAGCTGGGTTTTTCACTTGAGGATATTCGAGCTCTTTTGAAACTTATTGATGGTGGAGTTTCAACATGTCAGCAAGTGAAAAATATTACCCTTCATCATCAAGAGAATATTCATCAAAAGATTTTGGACTTAAAAAAGCTTGAAAAAATACTGTCCAAAATATCATCTCAATGTGAGGGGGGAGTAGTACCAGATTGTCCTATTCTGGATGTACTATTTGACCAAAAAAAGTAAGAATTAAGTAATAAAACATATTATATCGGCTCAATGTTTTTCTTATTGATTTTACTGGAGCCAATGAGCGGATTCAGACCGCCAGCCTACTGATTATTAATCAGTAAGCAGGAAGTTTAAATAGGCTAGTCGGTTTAATTGTGTTCAATTGATTATATCATTTCCAAAATATCTTAATTTTAAGTGAATGACTTCTATTTGCCCAGAACATTCCTTTTTTAGCCATCAAGTAACCTCAATTAATTTGAAAAAAGATCCTTTTTTCTCGGATAGAACAATAAAAAAATTAAAGAACGATGTAAAAAGAAAAATTTATTTTTCTTTGAATATTAGTATTAGTTTTAGTCTGTTTAGTTCAAAAAATATACCGTGCCAGAAAATCTAGCACGGTATCTAAATTGAACATAATGAGATAATCAATCTTCTTTTTAATCATTGTCTTTATCTTTGTCACTTTCCTCGCTTTCATGTGTTTCTATTTTAAAATTTCCAGATTTAATTAGAGCTTGTTGTTTAGATGGCAAGTGTGCGATTGCCGCTCCATGTTTATAAACTAGTTCTCCTCCCGTATGTCCTGTATTTGCTAATGGGATAATGGCAATCAAGCTAATAATGGCCAGAGCTAGCCGTAAATGATCAGATTTTTTTCTAAGATATCCACCTAAGGAAACTAAAAATAGGGAACCGGAAACCCAGGGAATCATCTCTCCCGCTTCTTCATGTTCTTCAATTACTCTCTCCGACACTACTTTCTCTACTCTTTCTTCGTCATTTTCTCCCAATTCCACAGCTACTATTGCCGCAACGCTATAAGCTAATGCAAAGGCAGTAACTAATACCCAGACCTTTTGTGGAACTACTTCTTTTTTTATCCCCCACCAAAAGATAAAGCCAACAAAGGGAAGTAGAATTCCTAAAACGATGGGAAAGTGAACGACTAAGGGATGCAAGGGTAAATCAAACATGGTAACCTCCTTTGTGATTAATAACTTGAAAGTAATTTCTACCAAAAGTCAGGAAATTTCCATCCGGCCTTTGACTCATAAAAAAACTTTTTAAAATCAACCTATTACAAGGGACTTAGGTCAAATGGAGGATGCCAGAGGCAGCAATTTTTCTCTTTTAATTTTATCGGGGGCCTTTATGCTCCTAGTAGGATTGGATCTCGTTACCGATTACTCAAGCGGCAGTTCGGGTTCACATCTAATTTTTGAAGGAATACTTTTATGTCTGAGTTCTGGAATATTCATTTGGGCGATCAACCGACTGCGAATGGCAAAGAGTAAAATTAAATCTCTACAAGTTAATGTTGAGGATCTTTTTCAAGAAAAAGAACGTTGGAAGACTGAAACTCATCAGCTATTGGAAGGACTTTCTATTAAGATTGAAGAGCAATTCAGTATATGGAGATTAACTCCAGCAGAGAACGAGGTGGGATTCTTACTATTAAAGGGATTTTCTCTTAAAGAAATTGCAGATATCCGCAACACAAAGTTAAAAACGGTTCAACAGCAATCTCAATCTATATATCAAAAAACTGGATTGGCAAATAGGTCAGAATTGGCGGCGTTTTTTCTGGAAGATCTGTTGCCATCGAAATCTCAAGATTAAACAGAAGAAATTGCATTAAAATGTAAAAATAAGCTTATTTATAATGAAATTTGCCTAATTTTCCGGAAAAATGGTTGATAATAAATTTGAATAACCATTTTCGTTGTGGACATTGATAATTGATTGCAAAAAGTAATATTAATCGCATTTTTTTCCCTTTTTTAATAGCGTTGTTAATTGGGACTTCTCTGCCCTTTTTTAGTCTAAATTTTGCCGAGGCTTTTGAGAAAAAGGACTTTAAATTTTATGGGTATTTAGACTTAAACTATACAAGATTCAACAAAAACCCAGGTAAAAAGAAGGATTCATTTGATGGTAGTCAATTAAATCTCTTATTAGATTATTCCGCCACTGAAAATTTAATACTAAAAAGCCAATTTGAAATTGGAAATGAAGAAGATACTTTTCGTAACCTTGAAAAAGTGGAGACTGAATATTTATTTGCTCAATATTTTTTTTCAGATGCGCTTCAGGTTCGTGGCGGGACCATATTAACTCCTTTTGGAATTTTTAACGAAATTCATAACGCAACACCAGCCTTTCTTACTGTTGAAATACCTTTAAATATTTATGAGGCCGACGATAGAGGAGGGTTTAATTTCTTCTCAGAAAATAATCTAGGCGGCTCTATCCTGGGGAATTACTTTTTTAAAAGTGAAAGCTTCTCATCTTGGGAAATTAATTACAGTGCCTATATCGGGGAAAGCGACGACATAGACTCGCCCGATCCTATGAAAATTGAAGGCAATCCTAACAAAGCCATTGGAGCCCAATTAAATGTTTCGCCCTCCGATCTCTTAACTTTCGGGTTTTCCTTTTTCTCAGAAGACGACGCTCTTTTCAATCTATTTAGCGCCTCGCACACAACTTTTTTAGGTTCGGCAATTTTTAATAAAAACGATTTCAACCTAACTTTTGAAGCTGTTTATTCTAAATTAAGCGGGGCTGAACAAGTCGCCTTTTTTGCACAAACATCTTATCTTTTTAAAAAACTTTCTCCCTACTATCGCTTTGAGTATACCGATCCATTTTTATCTCAACCTGACGACCAATGGAAAACGCACATTTTTGGATTAAATTACAAATTATTTAAAAGCGCGGTTTTGAAATCCGAGATCAATATACATGATACTGAGAAAAATAATGCTTCGATAACTGTGAATCAGGAGAGCTTTAATGAGGTTAAAGCCGCAATTGCCATTGCGTTTTAATACAAAAAGACTCCTGGCCCTATTCACGCTTTTTTGGTGGGGGATCACAAGTTCATCTACGGCGGCAGAACAACTTTTGATTTTTGTTGTCCACCCCGAGAATCCTATCTCCTCAATTAAAGTATCCGACCTGAGTAAAATCTTTTTAAAAAAGACGACTGTATTTAAGTCGGGTCAAAAAATTATTCCTCTAGATTTAATTCCCTCAAAAGTTTCTTTTTATGAGAAGTTTTTGGGGAAACGTCTTGATCGTATCCAACAATATTGGCTTAAATCCATATTTTCTGGCCGAAAAACTCCTCCAAAAGAATTCAAAAAAATTGAAGGCCTTCTGATTTTTGTAAGAAGTAACCTAGGAGCAATCGCCTACTTACCGCCTGATGTCAATATAGGGAATTTAAAAAAGATTAAGGTTGTTCCCTAATGATAAAAAATAATTTTCAAAACAGTATTCGAAATAAAATTTATTTAGGATCTTTGATTATTTTTTTACTCATTATAATTGAGGGCGGTATCACAATTATTTTATCGCATAGAACTCAAAAATTTTTAGATCCCATGCTTATTGAACGCGCCACTCTGACGCTTGAATTAAAATCTAAAACTCAAGAGTTGAGTTACCTAATAGGTGAATACGCCAACACGGGAGAAATGTATCAATTAAATGAAATCCGAAGTATTCAAGATTCTTTAGACCAGTTATTTTCTAAAATTTTTAATTCTTTAAAGGGCAACTACCAAAGCGACAAAAAGATTAAGTCCATTAGGAAGAAACTAACTAAATACATAGATAACGCCCTAAAACTTGCAGACGATCATTTAAATTCTCAACCCTTAGATAATAATTTAGCTATTACTATTGAAGGTTCTTATAAGTCGTTCCGCGAAGAGATCGAAAACGAAATTATTGAAGAGCATAATGTCCTTTTAAACATTTTTAAAAACGCTGAAAAGAATTCTTCGCAAAACATAAAAATTATCATTTTTGGAACCTTGCTGGTCATCGCTTCTAGCTTCTTATTAATTTCAATATTGATTAGAAAAATCATTTTACCTATCGCTCAATTAGACTCTGCCACGAAATCCTTTGGCCAAGGAAATTTAGACGTTACCGTAAACTTGACTTCCAACGACGAATTTCAAGCCCTTGGCGAGTCTTTTAATTTTATGGTTAAAAATCTTAAGGAAAAAACGACTCATCTTGAAAATGCTAAAATTGAGTTAAGCCAACTATTGGACGAACGGATGGCGATGGAAAACAAAATCCGCGAAGCTAATAAAGAACTCAAACAAACCAACCAAGAACTTAAAAAGTCCAACCAATTAAAATCCGAATTTTTAGCAAATATGTCACATGAACTTAGAACGCCTCTTAACGCTATAATAAACTTCACCGATCAAATCATAGAGGATTGGGAGGAATTGAAAACGGACGAAGAGTGGAACCGTGACGCTCATGATATGTCTAAAAGAACTCTCCGCTCGGGCAAACATTTGCTCTCATTGATTAACGATCTATTGGATATCGCCAAAATTGAAGCTGGTCAGACCACTCTACAAATTGAGGAATTTGATCTGTCTAGATTGATGGACGATACAATGGCCGAAATTTCACCTCTGGCGACAAAAAAGGGTATCGCCTTGGAAAACCAGTTCACTGGAAACTTACCTCCTTTTAATTTAGATCAGCGAATGATCAAACAAGTTTTTCTAAACCTCTTAAGTAACGCCATCAAATTTACGGATCGCGGTAAAGTTTCTGTCCAAGTTAGACAAAACGACGCTAAAAACTATTTAATAGACATCACTGATACAGGGATAGGGTTACCTGAAGAAAAAATACAGCAAATTTTTGACCGTTTTAGGCAATTAGATAATTCCGATTCAAGAAAATACCAGGGGACTGGACTGGGATTAAATTTAGTGCGAGAGATTTTACGTATCCATGGCGGTAAAATATCCGTTAAGAGTATTTTTGGAAAGGGTTCGACCTTTACTGTGACCCTTCCCCTTTTTGCAACCCTTCCTGAAGATATTAAGGTTGCGAAATATGAAGAATAAAATTAAAACACTAGTCATTGAGGATAACGAGGATAATTGGATAGCGATTAAATCCAACCTAAAAAAAGTAGCCGATTGTATCCGCGCAGTATCTGTAAAGGAGGGCATTTCTTTTTTTGAACAAAATGAGGTTGATCTCGTTATTTTAGATCTTCAGTTACCGGGAGAACCTGGTCTAAACTTTGTTGAAATTATTAAAGCAGATCCATTGAAATTGGACGTTCCTATTTTTGTCTGCACAGCTTCTATTCAACCTGAACTTAAGACAGAAGCGCTCAGCTTGGGATGTAAGGGTTTTATTTCAAAACCTTTTACCCGAAAAGAAATCCTTTATTTACTTCGCGATTACTTACCCCATGAATGAACCGCCGATAATACTCCTCGTTGACGATAACGAAGACAATTTAAAAACCTTGATAAGACCTCTAAAGAAAAAAGGGTTCGATCTCCTTTTGGCTCAAAGCGGAGAAGAGGCTCTTAATTTCGTAAAACATGGTTCTGTCGATTTAATTCTCTTAGATATCATGATGCCGAAAATGAGCGGTATTGAAGTCCTCAAAACTATCCGCGCTAACTATTCCACGGAAGAATTACCCATCATTATGGCGACCGCTAAAACGGAAAACGAATCTATTATTCAAGCTATAAATTTAGGAGCGAACGATTACGTAACTAAACCGATCAATCTTCCCGTCCTAATCGCCCGAATTACTGCTCAATTGTCTCGGAAAAAATCCGACGAAGCTTTTAAACAAACCAATATTAAATTAAAGGAACTCAACCAAACACTTGAGTTACGCATTGAAAATCGAACAAGGGATTTATCGGAAACAAATAGGAAATTAAACTCAGAAATCGAAGAACGAAAGAGAATGGAAGAAAAACTAAAAAAGAAGCGCGACGAGCTTGAAACTTTAATCCAAAAACGAGACTCCGACCTTAAAGAAATTGAACGACTGCGCCGGAAGTTAGAAGCGGAAAACATGTCTCTTCGCGAAGAAGTCCCTATTGATTATGACTTAGGGGAGTTTGTTGGGCAGAGCTTTGCAATGAAGAAGGTTCTTGAACAAATCGAATTAGTCGCAAAAACAGAAGCGGGAGTTCTCCTTCAGGGAGAAACCGGCACTGGTAAAGAACTAGTTACTCGCTTAATCCACGAGCGTAGCGCTCGCAGTAACTACCCCCTAGTAAAGGTCAATTGCGTTTCTATTCCTAGAGATTTATTTGAAAGCGAGTTTTTTGGCCACGTTAAAGGAGCATTTACCGGCGCGTTAAAAGATCGGATGGGACGTTTTCAACTAGCGGATGAAGGGACTTTATTCTTAGACGAAGTTTCTGAAATTCCTTTAGACCTTCAAGGAAAACTACTTCGCGTATTACAAGAAGGAGAGTTTGAGCGGATTGGAGACGATCAAACAAAAAAAGTAAATGTACGAATCATTGCGGCAACGAATCGCGATTTACTCCAGGAAGTGAAAGAAGGAAGATTTAGATCGGATTTATTTTATCGATTGAGCGTGGTCCCCATTCATATCCCCCCTTTGAGGGAAAGACCAGAGGCCATTCGACCTTTAACCGAACATTTTATTAAATGCGCCTGCGCTCGCCTCAACCGTGGAAAACCCCAACTGACGGAGGAGTTTATTGATCATTTAGAAAAATATCATTGGCCAGGCAATGTGCGCGAATTGCAAAACATAATAGAGCGTTCCATTATCATTTCTCCCGATGGAGTACTAAGAGCAAATCTTCAGCAACTGAGGCCTGTAGCTAAAAGCGCTTCGAAAAAAAACGCGAATAAATCGCAAAAAATTACGCCGTTTGAAAATCTCAAACAAACCGAAAAAGTGATGACCCTAGAAGCTCTCAAAAAAACTAACGGTAAAGTTTATGGCCCCAATGGAGCGGCATCCTTATTAGGCGTTCCTGCATCTACTTTAGCTTACCGTATAAAAAAATGGGGTTTTACTCAATAATATTCTCTCTTTTTCTTGGATATTTTTGATTTTAATCGTGAATTTAAAATCTCCTGGATCACTCCCCTCCATCCACCATCCCTGAGACTACTTCACGCTATTCCTAACCCCCATTCCTTTAATAGTAGTCCATAAAATACTGTAGTTCACTCTAAAAAACACAATATTTGAACACTAAAAACACAATTATTGTTTTTTTGTGGGCCAATTAGTTGTGTTTTATAAAGATGGCAACTTAATTAAAATCCTATAACTAGTTATATTTAAATCAGTTAATTCGAAAAAAACTCGGGTCACTCTTTGTGGCACAGATAATGCTTTATGTAATTCGTGTACGAGGGCAGTTAATCCTCCTAATCTCCAAAAGCAAACGAATATTCATAATCTATTCCTCCATAGGTTGTGAATATTCAAGTAGCAAAGGATATAAAACTGTGAGCGCTAATAGTTTATTTCTAACTTTTGATTCCAGCTTTTTTGTCTGGATAAACACCCACCTCCAGTACGCATGGTTACATGTTCTTATGGGTTTCATTACTAATAAACACAACTTTGTCTTCCCACTTTTTTTAATAGGGTTTTTACTTATTTGGAACCAAAAATTTTCCGGGGCGTTATTTATTCTGACAGTGTTAATTATCATTGGTTGTAACGACGCGATTACCCATCATTTATTGAAGCCCTACTTTGGTCGAATTCGACCTTGTCATAATTTTCAAGACCTAATCGTCATTACCAATTGCACCAATAATTTTTCTTTTCCTTCAAATCACGCCAGTAATTGTTTTACCTTCGCAACTTTGGTTGGCCTTAACTTTCCAAAAGCTAGATTGTTCGTTTTTTTAGTAGCGGCTTTAGTTGGGTTTTCCAGAATTTATTTAGGAGTTCATTACCCCTTGGATGTTTTTGGAGGCGTTGTAGTAGGAGTTTTGATGGGAACCTTAGGGTATCACATTCAAAAAAGCCTGCTTTTATATTTCCAAACAAAAAATATTAAAGTGACTCATCAATTTCCTTTCATAAAAAATTCCATAAATGAAATCTCAAGTCCAACCCGATAAAAAATTTTCTCTTCCCGTGAAATCCAACTCACTATTAAACGTATTAATGCCCAATCGCTTTATCCGCTTAATTTTTTTTCTTTGTCTTTTTGAAAATTTTATCACTCGATTGGTCTTAGTCGTGTATGACTTTGACGCACTCAACAACTCAATAGTAGATCCGATAAAAATTCTTCTAGTAGGACTTTATTCTGATGCCCTCTATTTTGGTTATTTTTTAATTCCTATAATTTTATATTTTATAATACTGCCTAAATCTTTAATCAAATCTGCCGCAAATAAAATATTCCTGCACTTTATAGCAATTGCGATCATCGTATTATTCGCATTTCAGGGGCACTGCGAATGGTTTTTCTGGCAAGAGTTTCATAGTCGTTTTAATTTTATAGCCGTGGATTATCTGGTTTATACTCAAGAGGTTCTTGGAAACATCAATGAGTCTTATCCCATGCATTGGGTTTATATCTCTGTTTTTGCAAGCGCCGCTCTGGTTTATCTTCTTACAAAAAACTTAATCGTTTCCTCCATAGACCAGTTAACGGAAAAATCATTTACTAGCCGGATAATCAAAGGGTTCACTTTGCTGATGATTCCGATATTTATTTTTCTTATTTTGGGAGAATTAAACGCAAAAACTTCGGATAATAAAATTGTAGATCAACTATCCAAAAACGGATTGTATGAAGGGTTTTCGGCATTCTGGAAGAATGAACTAGATTATTACGATTTTTATAAAACCTTAGACGACAAAACACTTTTAGCTAAAATGATCCCAGAACTTAAAAGTGCGAATAGTCGAGTTTATCCAGATATTCCCGAAAAACCGTTTAGACAAATATCAAATACAGGTCCCAATAGAAACCACAACGTCATTTTTGTCGTCGTGGAAAGTTTAAGCGCTTCTTTTCTTACGGCTTATGGAAACAAAAGGAATATAACGCCTTATCTCGATAAATTAATAGAAAAGTCATTATCATTTTCTCAATTATACGCGACAGGACTTCGAACCGTCAGGGGTCTTGAGGCGTTAACTTTATCTCTCCCGCCAACACCGGGTTATTCTATTGTCAAACGTCCGCATAATGAGAATTTATTCTCGGTAGGAAAAGTATTTCAATCAAAAGGCTATGAAACCAAGTTTATTTATGGCGGTTTCGGATATTTCGACAACATGAATTATTTTTTTAAAAACAACGGTTTCAATGTCATTGATCGAACGGATTTCGAATCGGATGAAATTACATTTTCGAATATTTGGGGCGTTGCAGACGAAAACCTCTTTGATAAAACTTTAAAAGAAGCGGATAAATCATTTGCCAATAACCAACCGTTTTTCAATTTTGTGCTGACTACATCGAACCATCGTCCCTACTCGTACCCTGAAAACCGGATCGACATTCCTTCCAAAACGGGAAGAGAGGGCGCGATAAAGTATACGGATTATGCTATTGGAACGTTTATAGAAAAAGCCCGACAACACGACTGGTTCAACAATACTCTATTCGTGATTATGGCGGATCATTGCGCTGGAGGAAGAGGGAAAACTGAAATCCCAATCGAAAACTATCATATCCCTATGCTAATTTACGCGCCAAAAATATTAAAACCGCAAACCATAGATACGTTAGCCAGTCAAATTGATATCTCTCCAACTATTTTTGGACTATTAAATTTTTCATACCCCAGTAAATTCTTTGGAAAAGATATCCTAAAATTAAAACCAGGCGAGGAAAGATTGCTCTTAGGAACCTACCAAAACTTAGGGTTCTTTAGAAATAAAACATTAGTAACTCTTTCTCCTAAGAAAAAAATAGAGTTTCATGAAATCAATATTTCTGACAATAAAACAACTTCATCGTCGCCAAACAACATTAGATTAAACGAAGCCATTGGATACTATCAGTTAGCAAGTTATCTGCTTAAACATGATATGTATCGATGGGATCATTTTTAAAAGAAATTGTAAATATCAGTGAACAAAGAAAATATAAAAAAACTGCTAAGAAAACGAATTTGCATCATTCATAACCCAACGGCAGGTGGAAGCAATAAACTTTATGGCGCATGTCTAGAAAAATTAAAAGAATTTAAAATCCAATTCGAAGTTTTAAAAACAACCGCTCCCGGTCACGCTAAAATACTCGCCAAAGAAGCGGAACAAGATCCTTCCTTTGAAGCGATTATCATTGCCGGAGGAGATGGCTCCATAAACGAAGCGGCAAACGGTATTTTAGCAACGACTAAGCCATTTGGAATAATACCAATCGGGACTGCCAACGTTTTAGCGCACGAAATTGGTCTGAAGCTTAACTCCACAAGCATTGCTAACGCGATTGCTTTTGGAGAAGCTAAACCCATATATTTGGGAAATCTGAATGGGAATGTTTTTTTATTAATGGCAAGCGTTGGTTTTGATTCCAGAGTAGTCGCTCAGGTTTCCACTAAACTTAAAAAAATTGTAGGAAAAGGAGCCTATTTAATTTCTGCAGTGAAAGTACTTTTACAGTACTCATCTCCAAAACTCATCATTTCAACCAAAGAAAAAAGGTATAAAGGAAATTGGGTAATTATTTCTAAAAGTTCTTGTTATGGAGGAAAATTTCGTTTAGCTCCCGAAGCTGACTTAAAACGTCCTGATTTTATCGTCACAGTTTTTAAAGGAGAAAAAAGAAAACATATTTTCTTAAATATTTGTAGCATTATTTTGGGCCAGGTCAAAAGATGCCCTGAAACCCAAGTATTCTCTACCCAGGAACTTACGATAGAGGGGGAAGCCATAGAACCGTTTCAAGTTGATGGCGACCACAGTGGATATCTTCCTCTAGACTTTCAACTGTCGAAAAAAACAGTAAACTTAATTTACCCCGAAGAAGCAAGCTAGATTAAGTCATTTTTTTGGAAATTATGACCTGGCGGATACTTCCACGCTTTAAAAAGGAATCCATATATGACAAGAATCATAATCCAAGCTATTTCCATTGTCGCCAAAGTATGGGATAAAAAATGAGCCCCTTTAACCATTTGATATATTCCCATAATCCACCCTGTAACCAGACCAATTGCTAAGCCAGCATAGGAATGCCTTGATTTTTTAAATAAAAAATATAAAGACATCAAAGCAAACCCTCCCGAGGCATGACCTGCGGGAAAACATTTGCCTTTTTTAGAAATATAATCTGGCATGGTTTCAAAAAGTTTTATATGAGGTATATCTCCGCCATAAATTTTTAACTTTGAAGGACAAAAAACATTTGTTGTCTGTTTACCTAGCGCAGCAATTATGGGAATTAAAATAAGAGAAAGAATTATAAGAAGTTGTTTTTTTCTATATGTTTTTAATTTTAAATTTTTAAAACTCCACAGCCATGTACACAAAACACCTACCCCAAAAATAATAATAACAACTTTGATACCATTGTAAAAAAATAGACGTGGCATGGGGCTTCTCTCGTCAATTAGCCATTGATGTTTATCAAAGTCATAAAAAAAATTTTGGATATAAATATCAAGATCTGTTTGTTCGAAGAATAATAGAGTGAACAAAAAAATAATAAAAGTGAGACCTATCATTTTTTGAATCGTGAACATTTTCAAAAACCTTGAAATAGTTTTAATTAACCACACTTAAAATTAGAAAATAAAGTTCGTCTAAACTAATAGTTAACATGAGTTTTGCTGGCAATTAGCTCATCAGCAAAATCATTTTTTATAAATCTCTATTCATTCCCAAGAAAACTTCTTCCTAAGAAATATAAAAGGATAATTACTAAGATCCAAGTAAAGAAAACTAATATAACACCTACTGAACCCAGTTTTGACTCTTCCTCTAAAGAACCATCAAGCTCCATACTATATTTTTCCATAACCTCAATAGGAATCATTTTTGAGCCGAGATATATTCCCAATGGTACAAGAATCAGATCGTCTAAATGACCGATTACCGGAATAAAATCTGGTATTAAATCAATCGGGCTTAATGCATACGCTATGACTAACGCAATAAATACTTTTGCAAACCATGGAGTCCCGGGATCCTTAGATGCTTGATATAAAATCAATGATTCAGATTGAAGTTTACGTGCCCAGTTTTTAAAGAATTCCATTTTGATTCAGACATTCCAGGATAGTTAGGTTGATTTCTTCTACCGAAAATCAATTGAACAAACCCTTTGGTCACAAAAACCTCTGACACTCTGAAAGGTTCCCAAGGGAGTCTTTCTCTGACAGCTTCTTTATTGGGTTGTCCGTTCATGATTATAGTATTTCACAAATCCAATTATAAATTTTATATAATTACAATATCAGGTGAATAAAATTTTTAATTTTTCCTACATGCAAAAACTTAAAACCTTCTAAAAAACCAACATGGAGATTAAGATGCTTCGTGAGTTGACAATAATGTTTAAGGTAGTCGTATTTTTAACTCCTTTTCTCTTAATAACAGAATTTTGTTGGGCTAATGGTCAAGCCAATAAATTGTTACAGAATGCAGCCAGAAATGGGAACCTAAACGAAATCAAATCAGCGATTGAAAAAGGAGCCGACATTCATTTTCAAAATGATGATACTTTAATCAACGCGGCTCATCACGGCCATTTTAAAATCGTTAAATTCTTAGTTTCAATTGGAGCCGATATTCACGCACAAAATGGTCAAGCTTTAATCAGCGCTGCGCATCATGGACATTTAGAAATCGTTAAATTCTTACTTTCAAAGGACGCCAATATCCAAGCCCAAGAGGATCAAGCATTGATAAGCTCCGCATTTCATGGTTATTTAGAAATCGTTAAACTTTTGGTTAAAAAAGGTTCTGATATTCATGCTCAAAACGATCAAGCTTTAATAAGCGCTGCATTTCATGGCTACATTGAAATTATTAAGTTTTTACTTTCAAAAGGCGCTGAAATTCATGCCCAAAGCGATCAAGCTTTAGTATGGGCTGTACAAAATGGATATTTGGGAACCGTTAAGTTTTTGCTTAAAAAGGGAGCAAATATTCATGCCCAAAATAATTTAATCTTGGTGAAGGCGGTGGAAAGCGCGGCAAGCATAAGGAACCCCGTGAAAAAAAATCATTTGAAAATCGTTAAATTCTTAATTTCAAAAGGAGCCAATATCCACGCTCAAAGCGATCAAGCTTTAAAAATAGCCGGAGAAAACGGTCGTGTTAAAGTAGTCGCATTCTTACTTTCAAAGGGGGCAAATTTTCGAGGTATTGATTCAAGCGATTTTAGAAAAGAAGTTCAGGAGCTTTTTGAAAAAGCTAAAAATATAAGCGAATAGATGGCAAGTTAATAAAACTAACTAAAAAAACTGCCTTCAAAGTATCGGCAAATTGACAGGTTGGGAAATTACAATGCGCTGATCATTTCTTAGCGTTACATATTTTGCGAACTCGATTCTTCAAGGCAATTTCAGCCACTAACTTTTTTATATGCTCTTTCCCTTTCTTAAGACCCGATACCTCGCTCGAATTTGCTTCGCGTACCGTATCTCTTTGAAGCCGTTTCTTTTCCGCTTCTAAAAAGTCTTTACTCCAGCGATAATACCGATTAGACAGAATACCTTTGTGACGATACAGATTAGAAATACTGTCTTCACTTCGAATCCAATTTTCCAATGGTTTCATATTTATTAGGTATTAATTGTCTTATCCTAATAGCTATAACTAGAAGGAGTAGGGCTAGTTTTTATATGTACAATGGGACGATTTAGAAAAAGCGTTTGGTATCATGCAAGAACCCGCCAGAGTCTAATATGAATTAATGCAGCAAATAGAATTTTTCAAAATCCTCACGAAAAATATTTGAATAGATTTTTATTTTTCTATATTGCCTTTCAATATATTTTTTCCCTCCTTTTGTTTTTTAATTTTAGCTTTTTCCAGAAGATTAAGAATATCGATGTGTTCATTTATTTTAATTTTATTTAAAAGAATATTGTCGATACTATCAATTTTGGCTCCTTTTTCAAGTAAGAGTTTAACAACTTCCAAATGTCCATATTCAGCCGCAAGTAAAAGCGACTTGTCGTTATTCGCATGTATATTAGCTCCATTGTTGATTAGAAATTTTGCGGTTTCCAATAACCCTTGGGCAGCTGCAAACTCCAAAGGAAAATCGTCTTTAACGTGAATATCTGCTCCATTATTAATTAGGAATTTTATAACTTCAAGCCGACGACTTTCCACAGCATTTTGCAAAGAAAGGTCATTTTGCGCGTGGATATTCGCGCCATTTTCAACTAAAAATTTAACCATTTTGAAGTTGCCACGATAAATGTTGGTAGCAAACACTAAAGCCTGGTCATTTTGCGCATGAATTTTTGCCCCTTCTTTAACCAAGAGCTTAACGATCTTGAGGTTGTTAGAGTCTGCGGCATTTACTAAAGCCTTTCCATTTTGAGTATTGATGTCGGCGCCTTTTCCAATTAAAAATTCCACTATTTTGATGTGATTATAATTCACAGCATCCACTAAAGCCTGATCGTTTTGCGCATGGATATTCGCGCCACTTTCATTTAAGATTTTTAACGTTTTAAGGCAGTTATTTGCCGAGGCAAATATTAAAGCGTCATCATTTTGCGCATGAATATTTGCTCCTTTAACTATTAAATATTTAACTATTTTCAAACGACAATTTTTTGAAGAAACGACCAAAGCCTCATCATTTTGCGCATGGATATTCGCGCCATTTTCGATTAAGAACTTGACCATATCAAGACTTGGGTTTCCTGCAGCATATACTAAAGCTTCTTCATTTTGGGCATGGATGTTCGCGCCTTTTACCAAAGCTAATTTTACCATTTCGAGGTTGCCTTGTTCGGCGCCATTTATTAATAAAGTGTTAGCGTCAAAATTAGCAAAACAAATCTCAGTCCTCAAAAGCAAAAAAATAAATAAAACAAAAAACTTTACCTCTTTTGATTGTATTAGAAACATTTTGTTAATAAATCCTTGTGAAAGATCATTTATCAAATTTAGGAACTTTGCCGTAAATTCCGTAAAAACTATTTTTCTATTTGGTTTTATTAACCTTGAAACTTTTCTAAATTTAATTTTTTATCTAATAACTGAAGTAACCCGTCCAAAATGGTTGCGGGATGGGAAGGGCAACCGGGTATAAAAAGATCTACAGGCAAAATATCAGTCACTCCATTGTGGACCTCGGAATGGTTAATATAGGGACCTCCTGAAATCGCACAGGCGCCGACAGCTATGACAATCTTCGGTTCCGCCATCGCGGAATAGGTTTTTTCTAATGCCTGCTTCATATTTCTGGAAACAGGACCGGTGATCAGCAATCCATCGGCATGGCGCGGAGACGCAACGAAACTGATTCCAAATCGGCTGAGATCCCAAACATTTGTATTGAGCGCTCCTAGTTCTACTTCACAACCGTTGCAGCCAGCCGCGCTAACCTGACGAAGTTTCAGAGATCGTCCAAAAAGTTTATTTATTTTTTCATTTAGAGCGACAACCTTAGGAGCCAATGATGTAGAAAATACCAAGTCCTTCCGGTTTGTCGTCGACAATTTATAGTTCCTGGTAAATTCGATAGCTCCTTCCGGGCAGCTTTCAAGACATTCAAGACAAAAAAGACATCGTCCGAGATCGAGATTCAGAATGTTATTCGATTTTCCGATGGCGTCTGTCGGGCAAGAAGATATGCATTGGGAACATTCCTTATCGCATTTTTCTGGGCTGATTTGAGGCAAACCGCGAAACCTCTCAGACACCACAGTATCATTGCTTTCCGGAAATTCCATCGTTTGGTGGCCCTGATGTAAGCGTTCTAAAAATGAATTGATCAATTTAACACCTCCGGTGAAAATTAAAGATCATGTCCGCAATAAGAAAGGTTGAAACTTTTATTGCATAATGGAAAATCTGAAATTTGTTGACCACGCATCGCCATGGCCAGTCCCATCCAGTTGTGAAATGACGGGTCGACAATTTTATAAGTGGAAAAATTTCCTCGGTTGTCCGTTAACGCAACATGGCAAATCTCGCCTCGCCACCCCTCGGTTAGAGAAACCACGCAAGAATTCGGGCGTAATTCTTTAGGAGGCACAAACAAAACGCCGTTAGGAAGATGTTGCAGGGAATCAATAATAAACTGTGCCGAGCGTTTTATTTCTAACCACCGCACTAGGGCGCGTGAATACACATCGCCATGAGACCAGGTGACCGGTAAAATTTGAGAAAACTTATAAAAACCTGAAGGGAAGTCATACCGAACATCGCGATAAATCCCGCAAGCCCGAGCGATCAGCCCTACCAGACCCAGAGTTTCACTGTCGGTTTGGCTGATAACGCCTGTTTTCTCAAATCTAGCTTGAACGGAAGGAGAATTTAAAAAAAGATCCATGCTACTTTTCATATAACCTAGGGTACTATCCAGCTTAAGCGCTAGTTCCTGAGCACGGGCCTGGCTGATGTCGTAAGCCACTCCTCCAGGGCGAATCCAACTTCTCCCCAGGCGATTTCCACATACCATAGCGGTCATATTAAGAAAATCCCCCCGAAACTTTCCGCAATGGGAAGCAGTGGGAAGAAAGCCTACATCCGCTGCCATCCCGCCTAAATCGCCAATATGATTGGCAATTCGTTCAAGTTCTAAGGCGATGGCTCGGAGACATTTGGCTCGAGGAGAAACACGGAGACCTGAAAGAGCCTCAATCGCCTGGGAATAAACGGTGGCATGTCCTACGGTAGAATCCCCAGCAAGAGTTTCAATATAAAACAAAGATCTTTTATCAGGACCACCGATGAGCGCTTGCTCTACTCCTCGATGTTGATAACCCAAAGCGCACTCAAGGTGAATCACATTTTCACCATGACATTGAAACCGGAAGTGACCCGGCTCAATAATTCCGGCATGAACCGGCCCTACTGCAACCTCGTGCGTTTCTTCACCTTCAAGGGTAAAAAAAGAAGTGACCGCCGGATCTTGATCGCTATTTAAGTTTACATAGCGTACTGGTTTCAACCAAGGGTGCCCGGAGGGTCTAATACCCTGCTGTTCCCATATTTCTCGCTCGAATAAATGCGCTTCCGGAAAATCTGAGGTCAATGATAAAAATGAATCCCCAGTAACCGCCGTCCTGATCAAACCCAGTTCCCCGGATTCCTCAAATCCCAGCGCTGCAAGAAGCTCAAGCTCGCCTTCCGATTTCGGATAAGAAAACAACGAGCATAAACGACCGCCCGATTTTAAAATAGCGGCTTTCCAATCGGAATTGTTTAAAATTGGAATATTTTCTCGCATCTCGGCATTTCCGTTATGCGTTATTAAAAACAAAGATTTCATTATCCGCCCCCCAATACCCAGGCCGCGTCCTGAAGACGTTCAGCCAAAAAGGGAGGAACGTAAATTCCTAGTAACAGGACTACCATTCCAAGCGCAGCAGGAGGCATCAAACTAGTCCATGATTCTTTTGAGTACGGTCCTTCAAAGGACGGTTTTCCCTGAACCATGGGAATTATGATGGCGGTCATGGCCGTAAAAATAATTCCTAGGATTCCAAGATAGACCGCTGCCACCCAGTAGAAATCTTGTTCAATTGCGCCAAATAGAATGATGAACTCACTGATAAAAAGCCCGAATGGCGGCGATCCCGTCAATGCAAGAATGCCTATAATCCAAAATAAAGCGTTCATAGGAGAAATATACAAAGCTCCCTTCACATCAGTGGCCTGTTTGGATTTGAATATTTGAATAAAATTTCCTGCCACCATGAATAAAGTGGCCTTGATGAGCGAATGATTGACGGAATGTAACATTGCTCCGTAAACCGCGCTACCGCCTATACCCACGCCCATAGATAAAATTCCCATATGTTCCACGCTGGAAAAAGCCAACAGACGTTTAAAATTAGGTTGGCCAATCACAAAAATCGACGCAACTGCCATAGAAAATAAACCAAAGATTAGCAATAAATTATTTGCAAAATTACCCAGTCCTGCGGCAACCAAAATTTGCTGGAAGCGAAGAATTCCAAGAAAAGCGCAGTTTAGCAACGCGCCTGACATCAATGCTGAAACTAGAGAAGGAGATTCGCTATGCGCATCTGGCAACCAGGTATGCATGGGAGCCAACCCCATTTTAGTGCCGTATCCAATAAGAATAAAAATGAAGGCGGCCTGAAGCCATAATGGGTGCCAGTTTGCAGCCTGAATCACAATTTGACCCAGAATCATAGAGGCGTCAGAGTGATCGATATCGGCAGATGCCATCATGAAAAGCAGGTTTCCCAGCAAAGCCAATCCAAGCCCTACCGAGCAAACCATGAGATATTTCCAAGTAGCCTCCAGAGATCGATGGTGACGATGAAAATAAATAAGAGGAGCGCTCATCAACGTGGTTGTTTCTATAGCAAGCCATAATAAACCAACATGCTGACTCAACGTAACGAGTGTCATACTTGATAGAAAAAACAGTAGACCTCCGATAAACACCTTTTCCGGCTGATTGAAAAAAAGACCTTCTTCTTCAAAATCGATCCGGGTATCTGTACCTTCATTCGCGAGAAAACCAACGGCATAAACAGAAACTGCCAGAAAAAGAACGCTAGTTATAGAAAGAAAAATCACTCCAATGCTGTCGAGTAAAAGCCAGCCACCCATCGCCGGATCAGGCCTATGGAGGACCATCTGACACGTCAGGATGGTGTGTCCCGTTGCCGTAAGAACTAAAAGTCCTCGGCGAATGCGGGCGTTTTTCAAGAGGAAAGTGATGATACCCGCGAAAACTGGAAGAAGTAAAATGGTAAGAATCATTTCTGTGAACTATCGACCTCCAAAGCTAAATCAGGATTTAAGGGGAATGGGTTAATGATAGTTTCCACTGATTCAGCTGGTGAACGATTGTTTTCGGTATTATCTAATTCTTGTTGAAGTTGGAACACAACAATTCCCATTAAAAAAACGCCTACAACCACATCCAGCATAATTCCAAGCTCTACCATGAACGGTTCCTCTGCGGCAACTGAAACTCCAAACAAAAAAATTCCGTTTTCAAATACAAGGTAGCCAAGCGCTTGCATTATTGCCTTACGCCGGGCAATGATTAAGAACAAGCCTACAAAAACGGAAAAAACTCCCGCCGGGAGTAAAATATGAGCTAGGTTAATTTCCGATAACTGAATCCGCGAAGAAATCCACCAGGAAAATCCAAGAAAAATCAAACCGATCCCCAGCGATTTACAGTAGCCAACATAGGGTTCGATCTCACGTTTTATTTTGGCGATTCTCAAAGCCCGCTTAAGCATCAAAGGAAGGGCCACACCTTTGGTCGCCATGCTGAATAAGGAAAGAAAGATTAAATGAAGAGACCATGTATCCGGGGAATGTGTGATAAATGGAAGACCTCCTAACAAAAACCCTTGAAGAGCCACTGCATCGATACAACTTCTTATACGACTGCTTCCAAGTAGGAAAATATTAACCATTAAGATTAGAACTAAAAAATAAGATACCCAGTGGATCATATAAGTACATCGCTAATAAGAAGGGTGAATAATGCTGAGCAAGCCAAAATCGAGGCGCCGATTAACATTTGAGGAATACGTACCAGGCACATTCGAGCCATGGAAGATTCAATCGCTCCCACTAGAATAGATAAGGCAAAAAGGCCTGCTATACATGCAAGAGAATCCACCAACGGATTTCCAGAACGGATTGGAATCATAAGCCCCGCTAACAGTGAACCCAAGATCCAAAATTTGATAGCTGCCGTCCACTCCAGAAATGCCAGATCGGGACCGCTGTGATCGAGGATCATGACTTCGTGGATCATGGTCAATTCCAGATGAGTATTGGGGTCGTCAAAAGGGATACGGGAATTTTCTACCAAAAAAGCAATAAAGAGGGATGCGAGGATAAGAATCAGACCGCCTCCGGTCAAAACCCAAAGTTCGGGCGTAATGCGAAAATAAATCTCTGTAAGTGAAACTTGGCTGGTTGCATGGGCGAGTCCAGATAATGAGATGAAAAAAACAGGTTCTACAAAAGAAGAAAACTGGATCTCTCGGCTTGCTCCCATTCCTTCAAATGCCGAACCCGTGTCTAATGCGCCCAGGACGATAAAAAATCTTGCCAGGCCAAGTAAATAAAAAAACAAAATTAAATCACCAGAGAAACTGAACAAAGAAGAACTACCGCCTAAGGGCGCCAGGCTTGCCGCCAAAACCAATGCGGAAAAACTCATAAGAGGACCAATACGAAACAACTTGGTCGTGGTATGACTGAGCGTCACTCCCTTTTGGAACAACTTAAAAATATCGTAATAAAGCTGTAACAGAGGATATCCCCGGCGACCTGCATAAAAAGCCTTGGTTCGATTGATAATTCCATACAGTAAAGGACTGAGGAAAATCGCAGCGACTGCGCTCATGTTATTTGAACTCCCAAAAAAGGGTTCCTATCAGAGATACTAAGATATACAAAATAAAATAATTTATGGTTACGTTTTGCAATCGCTGGAAGATGAGACTCCACTTTCGTATTCTGGAAAATAAAATGTCGTACATCTTTTCTCGGAAAATATCTATTGCGCGAGTTTGTAATTTAGCTTGAGAAGGAAAACATCCTTGGGGCGGGAGTTCGCTGTCATGCATTCCCAAAACTCCCCGGAAAAAATCGGTTAGCGGTTGTGCAAATGAGGACGCGGTGTATTGCATCCGGGCTGTTGGGCGCGCATAACCGCAGTCCCATGTGCCAGTACTGCGGATAAATTTTCGCGACATAACTAATCTGCGAAACCCTGCCGCCAGCCCAAGCACGAGTGCAAATCCAATTGCCATTCGGGTAATCCATTGCAAGGTTTGTCCGGTTTCGTTTAACGTCTGATGGATCTGAGATTGAGGTAAATGGGTGAGTTGTATCAGTACCGGAGCCAAGCTGGTGACAAAAAGGCTCGGAAAAAGGCCAATTACGGCGCAACACGCAGCGAGAAGAAACATTGGAGCGAGCATCAATGGAGGAGATTCATGGACTGTATCGGAATTGTGAGGTTCCAAGGGCTCTCGAGGCTCCCCTAGAAAGATCACGCCAAATGATTTGGTGAAGCAAGCCAGGACCAGACCTCCAATTAACGCCAATCCCGCGATTGAAATAATTGCGGCTAAATTAATCGACGGAACCTTGGGAATTATGCCGTCCAAAACTCCGAGAAAAATCAGAAATTCACTGACAAATCCATTCAGGAATGGAAGAGCCGAAATTGCAGCGGAGCCTATTAAAAATAATATGCCAGTCCATGGTATTTTTTTCATCAAACCGCCCAAGCGATCGATTTTCCTGGTGCCGGTAGCATGATAAACAGCGCCCGCTCCTAGAAACAATAACCCTTTGAACAAACCATGATTCACTATATGAAGGACGCTTCCGGCAAATCCTAAAATAGCCATCAAAGGTAAGCCTGACTTGACTCCAAGTAGTCCAATGCCAAGCCCCATTGATATAACCCCGATATTTTCAACGCTGCTATAAGCTAGGAGTTTTTTGAAATCGTGTTGAGCGAGAGCCGCCAGAATTCCGAATATGCCTGACATGACTCCAATAACTATTAAGCACCAGCACCACCACAAATTGGGCGGTCCTAGAAACTCCAAAACACGAAGCAATCCATAAATACCGGTTTTTATCATTGCTCCCGACATCAATGCCGAAACATGACTTGGGGCCGCGGGATGTGCCTCCGGCAACCATACATGGAAGGGTACAAGTCCTGCCTTTGTACCAAACCCAATTACGGCCATAAGGAATAAAGCGCCAGTCATAACTGGAGGATCTGTCCACTCATTAAAATTTAACGATCCTGATTTTGCTCCCAAAATGGCAAATAAGATCAGAAGAAATAAAGTTCCCAGGTGAGTTGCCGCCAGATAAGTCCAACCGGCTTTTTGTACTTCAATTTTTTCATGCTCAAAAACGACCAGGAAGTAGGAAGCCAGCGCCATACATTCCCAAGCCAGTAAAAATAACATTGCATTTCGGGCGACTACCACAAGTACCATCGATATCAACAATCCGTTAAATAACGCCCAGGAAACCCCCAGAGATTTCTTGGATCGATATGGCCAAAGGTAGGCGGCGCCATATAAAGCAGTTACAGCTCCAAGAAAAAGAATCAAGACAAGGAATATCGCCGAAAGTGGATCTATCCCGACTCCAAAATTTCCTCCAGGAAGGGACCAGGAGAATTCAAACTTCCAGTTCGTTCCATCTAGCAGGCTCTGGGTCGCTGGAATCAAACCCACAATACTACCGAGGATTGCCCCGCCTGCGCCGAAGCAATTTGCCAGGAAAGGCCGCCGCGTTGTGCAAAGAGAAAACAATCCTCCCATCGCAAAAATAAAGAGAGCGTTAACAAGAAATGTCATTGAGGAAACCTTTAAATATCATATTTGATTAGGACGACAATAGAGATCTTTCGACTCGGTTAAGTTCGGATAAAATGGTTTCACGACACTCTTGCTGTTGAATCGCTTCTCTGAATTTAGAATCTTGTAGGGCATAAGCAAGACGCGATGTCATATGAATATGGCCTCGCGCGGTCAGACTAAGAATACAAAACATAGCAAACACAGGCTCCTCATCAGTTGCCCCAAAAGTGATCGGTTGTTCCAAAAAAGAAAGCATGATTGTCGGTTGAGAAAGATTAAATATTAAAGGGCTTCGAGGATGGGGAATGGCTACACCATCGCCAATTCCCGTCAATCCCAACATTTCACGAGCCAGAATCAACTCAAAAACAAAACTCTGATCCTCCTCGGGAGGTAAGGGCAGACTTTGAACCAAAGACCTTATAATGGATTCCCGATCGCGCCCTTGCAACCGGTAGACTATTCCACCAGCCTCAAGAGACTTTTCCAGGGAGGGCTGGAGTACGCCTTTTTCTTTAGTTTCCTGAATTAGTTCCGGATTAAAAGATTTCTTATTAACTGTTGCCCATTCTAGAATTTCAGAACGAACAAAACGATATTGATCGTTGATTTTATGAGCGGGAAATTTTTTCTCAGCAATCAAATGAAAAAGATTTTTTTCGGATATTCCCAAGAGCTTGGCAACGTCTTCAATATTTAATTGCATATCAAAAATTCCTTTTATTACATTATAAAACTTGAAAAAACTTAGTTATCTATTTCCAAAATCAAATAAGATAAAGTAGATTCCCGCGAACCAGTTTTTAAGATTGTCGATTTTCTAGACAAATGTTAAAAAAATACCTATTCCAACTCACCTAAAGATATTAGAAATGAAATCAAAGCTAAATACTGTCTCCTTCTATTTCCGCATCCATTTAACGGTTGTGTCCCACCATTTTCCAATTCGTTCTTTAATTTTTCCCATACCTGTTTTCACTTTTTTCTCGTCTTTAAGAGATGTAGTTAGCTCATCAATTTCCTGATGAAGTCTGCGTACCTCCAAAGCTCGGCTTTCCCCAGTCTGCGCTTCATAGTCTTTCAGGTCGTCTGAAGCAAGTTCTAATGTCGCTAAAGCCTCTTCAGGCAAACCCTCATTCAATTGGATTTTTGCCAATTTCAAGTTGTCTGCGGCTTCAGCCAGAGGCAGTTCTACTAAATAGGAACTAAAGGCAATCCCATTATCTTGAAGCGTGAACAAATCGTCATCCGCGTCTTCTTTCATATCTTCTTTAAGATCTTTCTTGGCCGCTTCCAACATACGGCGCGCAACCACCATATCCAGCTTCATAGAAGTGTGTTGATAAACCGAAAAATCTTCAAGAGGTACAATGGCCGATGGTTCATCTTTTTTTTCTTCAGCCTTTATAGCGTCGCTTTTTTTGCGAACCTGTAATATAGGAGTAATAATATCTTCCACATGTTGCTCGTCAAAAATATCCACATATCTCTGCGAAATATCTTCCTCATGGTGATACTGAGTATCTCCAGATTTTATATCGGTAACAACCTTACGTTTTGGAACCGCATTTTCGATTATACGAACTAACTTGAGGCCCTGATCTACATGGCTGATAGCGTCGGCTTTTTTTCCATCTGCAATCGCTTGCCGGGCTTCTTCAACATGATGCAATATCCGGCCTGAGGAAAGAGCCACAGCTTGATACTCTTTGTCGGTTAGAATAGCAAGCGCTTTAACGTCAGTAACGGCAGAGATTCTCGCCTTGATATTTTTGTTTTTGCTCGAAGCGTGGACGACCGGATTTATCCCCAGGATAATCGTGAAAATAATTGCGAATAAAACGGCGATGTGAGCAGTGAAGAAAGAATTTTGTGCTTTAAACATAATTTCCACCTTTCTATTTTATTTATCAAAGACTTAAAATTAAGCAAAATTAACTTTCATCAACGTTTTTTGAATGATTAATTTGTTTTTGTTTATACATTAGTTCGTCGGCCCGGTTTAAAAAATCCTCTGCGGATTCTTCTTGATTAAGACGAGTTAAACCAATTGATAAACCGGCGCCCCATGGTTTAAGCATACCTATCGCTGATTCCATGATTTTATTCATTGTCTGTTCCGACCCTTCAATCGCATTTTCATTTTTTTGAGGCATTAATACGATAAACTCGTCTCCCCCAATTCGGTAACTCCTATCCGTTGCTTGACGAACCCCTGCCGCGACAATCTTAGCCAGTTCTTGTAATAATTTATCGCCAATTTGATGTCCATGCGTATCGTTGACCGCTTTAAAATGGTCCACATCGAGAAAAGCTATAATAAGGGAAGTATTCATTCGTCTGGCTCGATCCACTTCAGACTTAAGATCGATGTGAAACGTTCGCTTATTTTTTAGACCGGTTAATCCATCGGTTTGACTAAGCTTCTTTAACGCTTCCTCTTTTTGACGAATACGCCAAACCATCGCTCCAACGACTAAAGTCATTATGGCATCCGTTATCCAATCCCTGGGAGTCTGAGGCAGATGACCAATCTCAATAACTTCGGTTACTGTTGGTATCAACGGTAAAAAATAAATGGTTTTACTCAATTTCATTTATTAATCTCCAATAAGGGTCTTGCATTTAGAAATCGCGTCTTCAATTGCGGGAAAATAGTTTGTTCCTTGTAGATCTTCCACGGCCCGTACTTGACGAAGAACCTCCATAACATGAGAAGGGGTATTACAAAAAATAACTTTTTTGCCGATTTCTTTGGCTTTTGTCGCTAAATCCTCTAAAGCATAAGCGGCGGATAAATCTATCATCGTTACGTCTTTAAGTTTAATTATTAAAACCTGGTGATTATCCGCATTTTGATAAGCGTCTTCCATTTGTTTGACAGATCCAAAAAATAAAGGACCTTTAGGACTTAATACTTTAATCTTGCCTTTTATTTCATCCGGAATTGAGGTGGATTCATCAACAAAAGTTTCCAAATAACTTATTTGAGGTTTGTATACTTTTGAGATTTCATAAACAAAGCGAAAAAAGGCTAATATTACGCCGATTGCCATGGCTACTAATAAGTCTTCTACTATCGTTATTGTGAGAACTACCCAGAACACCATCTTATCGGTCGTAGGAAGTTTATTGAGGACAGGCAATATCCTATAATCCAGGATATCGATTCCAACCTTAAATAGAATAGCCGCAAGACACGCAAGCGGAATTTTTTCTGCATAGGGTCCTAAACCCAATACCAGGGAGAGTAAAACTAATCCATGCACTACCGCGGCCAACGGAGTTTTGCCTCCAGACTGAATATTTGCCACCGTTCTCATAGTAGCTGTCGCTGTTGTTAATCCTCCAACAAGACCGGCGGCGCAATTAGCTAATCCCTGACCAAACGATTCACGGTCGCTGCTGTGTTTTTCTCCTGTCATTTGATCGGCCACAATACAAGTCAATAAAGAGTCGAAAACAGCTAATCCAGCCAAAGAAGCGGCTGGCCAAAACAGCTCGCCAAATTGAGTAAAATCCGGCCAATAGAGATCTGGAAAACCTGTAGGGATATTTCCGATGTATTCAATGTTAAATCTTCCAAAATTAGCGATTGCAGTTCCAAGAAGTAAGCCCAAGAGAGGTCCTGGAACTTTTTGCATTTTTGGATACTTTTCTCCCAACTTCGGCCATAGCAATAAAAGCGCTAATGTGGGTATGGACACCATTATCGCTTGCGGATTAATATGCTGTATTGCAAAGGGGATATCTTCAATTCCTTCCATAACGGAATGGGGGGCGGGCAACCCCAAAAATGAGTCAAATTCGAGAATCATAACGATCACTCCAATCCCGCACATAAACCCGGCTACCACAGAATAAGGAGTGAAATAGATAAGCCGGGAAACTCCTATTAGGGAAATTCCAATTAAGATAATTCCGCTGAAAAAAATTATTGAAAAAGCTATGTTTAAGTCAGGCTCTCCCGAGGCCAACCGATAACCCACCATGATCATGGCTAGCTGAGCCATTTTAGGCCCAGTGGGTCCGCTCACGCCAACACGCGATCCTCCAAACAACCCCCCAATAATCCCTCCGGCAATTGCTCCCCACATACCGGTAATTGCTCCCAATCCGGATCCGACTCCAAAGGCCAACGCCAACGGAAGGGCAATTATCGCCACAACTATCCCAGAGAGTATGTCTTGTGAAATATTGGTAGACATTATTTTTATATTAGCCCAGGGATTAATTTCTTTTAAACTGTGCGCTAAAGTATCTTTTACAAATATGAAAATGTTTTTAGTTTCGTCCGGATTGTTTTTTAAAAATAAATCTGATTTCATCTAAATTAAGTTTCCTGTTAATAAATTATCGACTTGCCACTTCTTGGGTGTAAATGAGTGGCAATAAAACCTTTATTTCGAGAAAATTGCGCTATTTAAGGTAAAAAAATACCTTCTGAAGGCAATAAGCCTCCTCTAGCTCTTAAAGCGAAGCGCCCGAAAAGCTCAAATGATAATTAAATCTAAAGTCGTTAGATTTTGGAAAAGCTGAAAACGATTGAACTAACCTAAATTAGGAGGAGAACGCGGGGAGTTGATGAGGGTTGAAGGCGGAAACAAATTTGAATTAGAATCTAAAACACTATGGGATGCAGGATCGATAAATTCTTGAAAATGAAACAAGAAGATGGGATCATCATCGTCGTTTTCGTCCATTAAAAGATTGTTCGACCAATCCAGATTGGAAGAAACGCGATGACTTGGAACAAACGATATATCCGAAACGGGGAATTTTAAAAAGGCATGATTAGAGATTAACTTATTGGAGTTTACTTTTTCTAAAAAACCAAGAGGAATAATTGCTAATGAAAATAAAAGTAGAACCCAATGTGTGGTAAAAACAAGGCGAGATTTAAAGAAAAATTTTCTTTTAAAATTTAAGTTAGGAAAGTGGAATATTTTTTTCATTAAAAATATTGTTAAATGATTTCTAAAAATAAATCCGGATTTATAACTATTTTATTTTTTATTCCTATGTAGCAAATACTCATTAGGGAAATCATTTCTATCACCCTTTTTTTTGCTCCTATTTCTTCTTCTAAATAACTTTGGGTCATTTGCAAACTTTGGTGCCCTGCTAACTCTTGAACATCCTTTAAACTTCCGCCTGCCATTAGAATATTCTTGGCGCAACTTGTAATGAATGTTCTCCGGCCCGAATGCGATGAAAACCCATCAAATCCTAATTTGCGATATAGTTTACCAAACCAAAGCACAAGCGAATGAGGAACCATTTTAACTTCCCGTTCAGAACGAATAATATAATCGTTCCGCTTTGGAAGAGGATTGCCTGTAAATGTCTTTTCTGCCATTAAAATTTTTAATTCTTCGAGAGATTCTTTTAACCTCTTATTTAGAGGAATATTTCTTGAGCATTTGCCCGAGGGATCTTTAAAAGCAATTTCATTTCCAATATTCCCTTCCCCATCCAAAACCATCCCCCAATTTAGATCGGCAATTTCGCTCACCCTTAAACCAGCCTTAAGGTTTAAAAGGAAAATCACCCTATCCCTTTTTGGATAACGGGTGGTTTCTAAATAATGAAGAATTCCTTTAATTTGCGCGTCAGAGAGAATTTTAGCTTGTCGAAAAGGCATAAGTTGGTTCCCAAAAATCGTGTTATGAATGGTTTTCGTAATTTAAAATACGGTTTAAGAAAAGTTAGAAAAAAGCTTTAAAAAGCGATTTTTTTTAAACTTAATTTAACTTTAAAATCTTAAAAGTAAAATATTAGTAGCAAGCCATATTAACCTTACCCTATTCATATTCCAAGTGTTTTTAGGTTTAATGATTTCCCCACTATCTTGGCGGCAACCAACCTAAGAGTTATAAGAGAATACATATCGTAGTAGTCCCCAGGTCTAGCCCTATTTCTAAAATCAAAATTAATAAGATATCTACAGCATGAAACCCAAATCGTTTACTTAAAAAATTATAATTTTTAATAAAGCTGGAATACCAACGAAAAGAGGCAAAGGCTAGGTAGGAGCGCTTCGGCCTCTCTCGCGGTATTCCCCTACCAGAAATTACGTTGGCAGGTATCCAAATTAATCCCTAAGACATCAACTAATTTTTTAACCAACCAGGTCTGCATAATTCAATTATTATTTTTAGGCAATTCCCAAAAAATTAGATTAAAGATGATTTTCCAAACTCCAAATAACTTGGAGGTATAGTGGAACTGTCCGTGTTTGCATTTGTCAATTGTGCCAATGTTAAATTAACAACCCCTTCAAAATCGGTTCCTTTTAAATTAGCGTGTTTAAAAATTGCTCCCGTTAGATCCGAGTTCTCAAAATTAACTCCTGTTAAATTCGCGTAGCTAAAATCCGCCAATGAGAGGTCAGCCCCGCGAACCAGAGCGTTGGTTAAATCCGCTTTAAAAAAATTTGCGCGATGGGATTTAACGTCTCCCAGCCGAGAATCCCGCAAATTAGCGTTTTTAAACTCCGCATTCATGAGAATGGCGCCTCGTAAATTAATTTTGCTTAGTTTGGCGTTATGGAATTTAGCGTTTTTCAAGTTTGATTGAGTTAAATTAGCGTTTGTTAAGTCCGAACCATTCAATTTAATATTCTGCAAATCAGCTCCAACCAAATGAATTTCGCTTAAATTACATCCGCTTAAATCTAAATTGCTAAAATTAGCTGATTCAATCGATTTTCCGCTCAAATCCATTCTAAAAATATTAAAGTCCGAAATCGTTTCCTTTAATTTTTTAATAAGAATAGGCTTATCTTGCGATCCCGAATATAGCTCATACAAAGAGTTCAACAAAGAACTCTTTTGACTTTCATCCATTAATTTTTTTTGTGTCAACAGTTCGATGAACGCTTCTAAAAACGAGATTAATTTAATATCATCCGCATTCCCAACCATAATAAATTCTCCATAAATAAACCGACTTAAATTTTATTTCAAGCCGTTCAATATTTCCCATGATATTTTTTGAGCCAGAATGTTTTTCGGTTAACGTTCCAATATCTAGAACTTGTTTTTGAAGATTGCAGTTGGCCTTGTCTCTCAAATGTTTTTCCTAGAAATCTTACCTTCTTAAGTTCTTTTTTACCTCTCTGATCTTCAACACTTTCCTTTTGAGACTGTCTTTTTTGTGACTCGATAGGCGATTCCTTATCTGTAAAACAGTTCAAATTTTATCTCCTAGCCCTAAACTTAATAAAGAGTAATAAAAAATCTATTTCATAATTTTATAACTAGTTTTATGTTGTGTCAAGGGGAAAAACTAGATATAATATTATTTTTATTAAATTATTATTTATTGTAAACCCCTTTTAAAGCAGTTTTTTGGTTTTTTTAAAGCATATTTTAATAACATTATTATTATAATTTTATATCTAGTTTTTCTATATATTCAATGATAATCCAAGAATACACCTATCTAATTGATTTTGAAGAAATTAACTTGAGTGGAGTCAACCTTAGCAAAAGAAATATGGAGGGAATTAATTTTTTTAAAGCCCAGCTTTTTCAAACTGATTTGACGGGTTCGAATTTAACCAAAGTGAATTTAGGTTTAGCCAATTTGAGAGGAGCAAAACTTAATTTAGCGAATCTGGAATCGGCCAATTTAAGCGACGTCGACCTGACTTGGGCGGACTTAAAGAAAACCAATTTAAAGTTCGCCAATCTTGCGGGCGCGACATTTCGCTGGGCTCGCTTTAACGATACTGATTTAAGGGGGGCCGACCTTCGGTTTGCTAAGCATTTAACCATTGAGCAATTAAAAAAAGCTCGGCTGGACAAGAAAACCCGTTTTCCAGAGCATATCGCTATTAATTGGAAAACGGACTCCTCTTTTGTTTTTAACGAACTGATCTCTAACGAAATTTAGTTAAATAAAAAGGGTTTCTACAAATTCTATATAAATATTTTTAAGCAACTAAGTCATTATCCCTAAACCTAACAAGATACTCTCATGAGCCGATCCTTTAAAAGAATAGTCGAAATTTCCTCCAAGAATATAAGGAGATATTCAAAGGACCTTTCTTCTATTTGGACGCAAATCTTAAACGGTAAAAGAATTGATTGCTTAGAACAGTTAGATCAAATTTCCAAAATCAAAGAATTATTACTTATTGAGTTTTCGTCTTTGGATTGCAGAGAAAATC
Organism: uncultured Nitrospinota bacterium; assembly: GCA_964570665.1. Lineage (GTDB taxonomy): Bacteria > Nitrospinota > Nitrospinia > Nitrospinales > JAJDAT01 > JAJDAT01. Next base: position 61,484 of record CAZMZH010000016.1, read on the forward strand.
CTCACCATAAACATTCCCTCCTAAAAAACGTCTTCCTTTGTCAGGATGATTCAATAGACATGGGCAAACTCGACATTAAATTTGATTGCGTTAATTGGCCGTTAAAAGGAGAAATTTTAAAAAAGGCTATAAAGGGTTTCGGAAATGATGTTAGGCATTTACTTCGTTATCTATTAATGCCTATTGGTATCGCCCGCCCGGTAAATACCCTTTTTAAATCAGGTGGAACTCCTTTGGTTAAAAGTCCTCATCTGGCGCAAAAAATTGGTATTTCGTCAGAAAACCTTCGCTTTAAATTAGAAGGTGAAAGTCAAATAAGTGGAAGCTATAAAGACAGGGTCACGTCAACCGCTATATCGGCGGTAGAAGATTTGATTCATTGGAATGCCTTGTCTGACGATTCCCTTCAAAAAAATATCAGAGAATCCATTCGAATTGGTTGCGCTTCAACAGGTAATTTGGCCATTGCCACGTTAGAGCATGCCAAGCGTTGCGGTTTTAAAGCACAGGTTTTTGTTCCCGACCATTTAGGGGAGGAAAAATTTTCCGCCATGAGAAAAGCCCTCTTACTGGAAGACGGATCCCCTAACGGGGAGATTATCCGTGCCGGAAATTTTGACGCAATCAACGCTATGTTAAGTCAGTTATACGATTATTATCCCTGGCTTTTAACGGTCAACGTCAATTTAAGACCGCGATATAAAAATGGCGCTAAGACTTTAATGTATGAAATTGCCGAACAAATGGACTGGCGTTTGCCCAATACTTTTAATGTCATTATGGCCTTAGCCGGAGGAACCTCTTCATCAAGCGTCGTAGAAGCATTCTTGGAATTAAAAGAGCTGGACCTTATAGATAAAAAAACACAAATGAAACTCTGGATTATTCAACCCGAAGGTTGCGATACCGTTGCTTCTTCGGCAATGAAAAAGGATCCAAACTCGAAATTCATAAAAAACCCCAAGAGTATCGCCGATTCTTTACTCATTGGCTATCCCGGAGATGCCGAGGCTCCGCTTAGATATGCTATTGAAAATAATGGGGGAGGATGCCTGCTTGACGATACGGAAATCGAAAAAGGAACGTGGGAGTTTAATAAATCTTCACTAGCGCTTCATGGAACGGAGCATGCCGGCGGTCTTGAGTGGGCAGGAGCAAAAAAATTAATTCTATCTGGAATGATACCTACAAATGAAACAACAATCGTCATTATTACAGGATCGGATCGTTCCAGGTTTGCCGACCAATATATTCCAAAACTTGCGAGAGGAGAATATAGGATTGATGGTCTTCAAGATTACAAAGATTTGATGAGAACGTTGAAAATTTCAACTTGAAGAATGAGATAAAGATATGAATAAAAATAATTTTCAACCATTTGACAAACCAACTATGGATTCCTTTCTAAAACTTGACGGAAAAAATCAAGACAAGATTTCAAATTATCCGTTTAATAATTCTAATGGGCGAAAAAAAAATAAAACAAATTTTGTGTTTGGAATAATCCAGGAGTTTGAAAACTACCATTTACCTTTTATCGCTTCTTGCGAATCTCTGGGAGTGAGCTACAAAACAATCGACATTTCAGGTCCGGATTGGATTCAAGTTATAGAAGAAAAGGGATGCGATGGTTTTCTTGTTTGGCCTTCTTTTAAATCAAGCGTTTGGAAGCGTATGTATGAGGATCGGTTGAAAATCTTGACTGAAGACATGAATAAGATTATTTACCCGACTTATGATGAAATTTTATTTAACGAGAGCAAATTAAGAATGTCTTATTGGCTAAAAGCCAATGGAATTCCCCATCCCCAAACATGGGTTTTTTATTCGCGCGAACAGGCTCTAGATTTTGCGCAAAGTGTCGATTTACCCTTAGTCGGCAAATGCGATATGGGGTCTAAGAGCGCAGGAGTTGAAATTCTTCAAACTCGATCCGAAATAACAAATTATATCAATCAAAGGTTTGGAGATGGGGTGGTTTATCGCGGTGGAGATGCCCGAGACAGGGAATGGGGTTATGTTTTATTCCAAGAATTTCTTCCAGATACAAAAGAGTGGCGAATGATTCGAGTTGGCGGTTCGTATTTCGGTCACCAAAAAGAAAGAGGAAAGGAATTTCATAGCGGTTCTGGGAAAGTGGGATGGTATGATCCGCCTCGATCATTATTGGATTTCATCCGTGAAATCACTGACAAAGCTAGATATACGGCTATAAATATTGACATTTTTGAAACCAGCGATGGAAGGTTATTGGTAAACGAAATCCAATCGCATTTTGAAGCTAACGTAGAGTCTCAAATGTATATTAATGGCAATCCAGGGAGATATTTGTACGATTATTCTAACTTTGAATGGCGATTTGAAGAGGGAGTCTTCTGTAGAAATAGCTGTTGCGACTTGCGGGTTCAAGCTCTTTTAGAATTATTAACCAGGAATGCAATTCAATTGCTTTAGAGATGAAGATTGATTTAGGGATCAAAAACCTCAAAATTCAAAGTTTTATTTTAAAAGGGCAATAAAATGAAAATCACAATCATTGGAGCTGGGAATGCGGGGTTAGCGCATGGAGTTTTGATAGCAAAAGAAGGGCACTCGGTCACCATTGTAAAAACGACGCATTTAAAACACGAAGATTCATTTAATATTTTGTTTAAAACCCGGAAAATTGAATATGAAATGAGTTACTGTCGTGGCGTGGTTATGATAGATAACGCCACCAGAGATATTCAAAGCGCTGTTTCCGGGGCTGAAGTCATACTAGTTTTGACGCAAAGTGTTGCCCACGAAAATATTTCCAAACTAATTTCCCCCTATCTACATGATGGCCAGATTGTACTGATCGCTCCCGGGTATGCTGGGAGTTTTTATTTTTCGACAAAATGTAGGGATAAAAATGTTATTTTTGCCGAAGGGGAATCGCTTTCCATCGACTCCCGGATAATTTCTCCAGGACGAGTAAAGATTCTTTTTGAAAATATCCGAAATCCAATTGGAGTTTTCCCGTCTATGAAAACTGAAGAAACTTTGAGCGTATTGAGAAAGGTTTTGCCTAATTTAACGGCAAGGCAAAATGTTGTGGAATCCGCTTTTCATAATCCAAATCTCATTGTTCACACCATTGGCGCGATCATGTCTGTTTCCCGTATTGAATATAGCCACGGGGAATTTTGGATGTATCGAGAAGGCTTTTCCCCTTCAATTTGGAATTTGATGGAAAGTCTAGACGCTGAAAAGAATTTAATTTTAGATTATTTTGGTTTGACTTCCCAAAGCTTTGCAAAATCCTTTCAATTTAGAACGTCTGAAGATCTTGATGCGGACCCAATGGAAGCTTTCCTGAATTACGCTAAATCAGGTTCTCCAAAGGGGCCCAGCGATTCTCAAACTCGTTATATTACCGAAGACGTTCCAATGGGTTTATGTTTTTTGTCGTCCATTGGAAAAAAAGTAAATTTCCCAACACCCACTTGCAATGCATTAATAGCTATCTCCTCATCGATACATAATAAAGATTATTTTGGAATGGGAAGGACCCTGGAAAATTTAGGAATTGGTCAGTTTTCTTTAAAAGATCTACAAAAAATATTAAAGTTTGGTTTTTCAAAAGAGAAAGTCGCTTAATAACGCTTCATCCTGTTACATCGCTTTATTTATTTGTCTTGATTATCTCTTAATAAGGAGGGTTTATTGCTCGATTCGACTCATTCATGGATTGGATATTTGTCTTTAGCAGGATTTATTTTGGCGTACGTTATCGTGATTTTTGAAGAAAAACTTCACCTCCGAAAATCCAAACCGGTTGTTTTTATGGGTTGCTTTATGTGGATGTTAATAGGGATCTCTGAGTTTCCATTGGGAGAAAAACATGCTCATGAATATTTAAAAGAATTGATCGCCGAAATTGGCGAACTATTCTTTTTTCTTTTAGTCGCTATGACCTATATCAATGTGTTAAGTGAACGCAACGTCTTTCAGGTACTCCGAGCTTGGCTTCTTAGAAAGGGGATGGGATTTCGATCGCTATTTTGGGCAACAGGCGGTTTGGCCTTTTGTCTATCCCCATTGGCGGATAACTTAACAACAGCGCTTCTGATGTCTACCGTGGCCCTTGCCGTTGGAGAAGGAAATAAAAAGTTTATCGTTCCAGCATTTATTAACATCGTCGTCGCAGCTAATGCTGGCGGCGCTTGGAGTCCTTTTGGAGATATCACTACGTTAATGGTCTGGACCAGCCATAAAGTCGAAACTCTAGAGTTTTCTTATCTTTTTTTACCTTCTTTGGTTAATTGGTTAGTTCCAGCTCTTATCATGGCTCCTTTTATTCCTAAGGAAAAACCCGACCCGATAAAAGAAACCGTGACTTTAAAACATGGAGCTAAATTTATTATCTTCTTAGGAATATTGACCATTTCCACTGCAGTCGCTTTTCATCAGGTTTTAGACCTTCCCCCGTATTTGGGAATGATGATGGGGCTTAGCCTGTTGATGTTTGTCGGTTTTTACCTCAAGGAACGAGAAAACTCAAATGGGTTTAATAATGGGGACGTGGAACTCAATCAAAATGCTCCGCTTAGATTCGATGTCTTTAGAAAAGTTCAACGTGTCGAGTTTGACACTTTGTTGTTCTTCTTTGGAGTTTTAACCGCAGTAGGAGCTCTCCAATTTTTAGGATATCTAGCTCTAGTGAGTAACCAGCTTTATGGAAATTTGGGTCCCACGCTTTCAAACATTTGTGTGGGTGTTCTATCAGCCGTGGTCGACAATATCCCGGTGATGTTCGCAGTCCTAAAAATGAATCCCGATATGGGATTAGACCAATGGCTCTTGATTACTTTGACCGCCGGGGTCGGTGGCAGTTTATTATCTGTAGGCTCAGCGGCGGGTGTTGCCGTAATGGGTGTTGATCGAAAAAACTATACGTTTTTGGCGCACTTAAAATTCGCTCCCGTTATCGCCATTGGATATCTGGCAAGTATTGGCTGCTGGTGGGTGGTCACGACAAGTTTGAGGTAGTAAAAAATGGAAAAGTTTAGTTTTTGCTTTAGCGATCTAAAATTTTATATCTTATGGCTTCCTTGCTCGATGTCCACAATCGAGTGCGAGGGCTGGGGGGTTGAGCCTCCTCCTCCTGAAACCCAGCCCTCTTTTCTTTTTAAGCGATAATAAATTATGGATACCTCAAAAACCAAAAGTCATTATCAATCTGACTGGTTTAGTCAGTTGCTATCCATTGGGAAATCGGCCCTTAAATCGTGGGAAAAACACCTCAAGTTATTACTCTTACCAAAAACCAAAGAAGATTTTATACTTTGCAAAGACAAATGTTCCCATTGTTGTTATACGAGAAAATTTTGCACGTTATCAGAGGCAATGGTTATCATCGAATATTTAAAAACTCACTTTTCTCCAAAGGAGCAAGAGCGTTTAAGGTTGAGAGTGGAATCCACCGCTTCAACGCTTAAAAAATGGAGAAAACTTGGATTATGCGAAACAGATCTCGAATTTTTTAAAGCAGGCGGAATGGAATGCCCCTTTCTTAAAGATAATTCATGCTCAATTTATCCAGCAAGGCCTATTAGTTGTAGATCTCAAATTGCCCTTAAAGGTTTTAATATCGATCTTTGCCGACAACAAACAAGCTATCTAACGCCAAGTCATTTAAAAAATAAGGAACGCTTTTTAAGAAAACTCATCCAAGCAAAAGAAATGAGATTAGGTTTCTCAATAAATTTTGAACTAATAGTTTCTCCGCCAATGATTTCGGAAGCTCTAAGTAATTTATGGAAGCAAGGAGCTTTTTACGCCACAGATCAGATACCTCAAAATGCAATGGAATTGAGATTATCTTCGCAAAACACATTTAGAGATCAATCCTGGCAAGATGATCGAATCGATTTAAAAGTATTGGATCTTCCTTTAGTGTTGCCCGAAGAGGGCGAATATCCTCCAAACTTTCTGGTCTTAAAAACTAAACCTCAAATAAATGATATCTATGGCGACTTTGTTTCAATTGACAAGCAGCCTGAAATGGTAAGCCTTCACAAAATCCATCCTGGAGGTTTTTTTAATTGGGTGAAACGTAAGTTTTTTTGCAAACCAGACAATACTACTAACATTGGTCATACGCTTTGGATGACCGACTCCATGCAAGAAAGATTTATGATGTGGGAAGCGGCAAAACGAAGTCACGGTAACGTTTTATGCGCCGGTTTGGGTTTGGGAATCTTTCCTCAATATGCAGTTTCATTACCACAAATTAAATCGGTCCTGGTGGTAGAAAAAAACTTGGGAAATATTCAATTGATAAAAAATACTTGGAAGGAAAATCCATTTGAAAATGTAGAAAAAATTTCGATTATCCATTCAAAAATTGAAGATTATATTACGCAATCAAAAGAAAAGTTTGACACTATTTTTTTTGATACCTGGGACGCGCTTTTTCTTGAATATCTCCCGCATTGCAATTTTTTAACCAACCTTTCACTAGGTAATTTAAATGATAATGGAGAAATATTACATTGGGGATACGACCTAATGGTGCGTGATTTTTTAAAACAAACGGAAATTGTTTACTCATTGAAAGAGTCCTTTTTATGCTTAACCATTAATGAAATTTCACGAATGGCGGTGGCGTTCCCTCTTTTTAGAAGCCTGTTAACTTGGCTTAGCAAGAATCCAAAATGCAATAAAAATGATTTATTGCAAAAAGCATATGAACTTGCCACAGAACAATCGCAAAACCTTGGGATATTAAAACTAAGCGAATCAAAGGGCGGTAAAAAAGTATTGGAAATGAAATATTTAAATAAAAAGAAAATAGAAAACTCTTTTCTGCCACCCAACGGTTAATTGTTTTTTTATTAATCTTACAAATAAGTTAACAATGGAAACCCAACCCACTTCTCTTAGCCCAAAATTCTCAGTTGTCATTCCAGTTTTTAATGAGGAAGAAAATTTATCTAAATTAACAAATGAACTTGTCTACCAATTAAAAATTTTGGGACATTCTTATGAAATAGTTTTCGTCGATGATGGAAGCAATGATAATAGTTTTCAAGTGATTTCAAATCTCAAAAAAGAAAATGAAGGCATAAGGATTGTTCAATTGGCTTCCAATCAAGGCCAAAGTGCAGCTTTTGACGCTGGTTTCAAAAATTCATTGGGAGAAATAATAATTACTTTGGATGCTGACTTACAGAACGACCCTGCGGACATTCCACATCTTTTAAAAAATTTGGACCAATACGATATGGTGTGCGGATGGCGCGCAAACCGAAATGATCGCTTTATAAAAAGAATTTGCAGTAGGATCGCAAATACAATTAGGAATTTTTTAACTAATGAAAATATTCGAGATACTGGATGTTCTTTAAAGGTTTTTCGAAAAGAGTGTTTACAAAATATTAAATTATTTAAAGGAATGCACCGATTCTTTCCGACTCTTGCAAAAATAAATGGGTTTAGAGTTGGGCAAATAAAAGTTAACCATCGGCCTAGAGTTTACGGATTATCCAAATATGGAATCTTAAACCGTCTTTGGTCCCCTTTTATTGATCTTCTGGTTGTGCGTTGGAAAATTAATAGAAATCTAAACTACGAAGTTTTAAGGATTGATTGAGTGACTACGCATTATTGGCTAATTGTAGGCTTTTTGGGATAAATTCTCTTTTTTATGAGGTTTCTAATCCAATGGATAATCTCCGAAATAAAGGGGAAAAGCATTATACCGGTATCATTTTGGTTTTTTAGTTTGGGAGGAAGCGGCCTTCTTTTAATTTATGCAGTCCATAGAAAAGATCCTGTTTTTATTGCAGGTCAAAGTTTAGGTTCTGTCGTTTACATTAGAAATCTCATTTTGCTCTCAAAAGCAAATAGAAAATAATTTTAATGAAAAAACAAAAAATCAACTCAATTAGTCCCCTCTTAGTTTTTTGGGGTGTATTAGTTTCTATTTCTTTAGTTTCCCGTCCATTATTGCCTATCGATGAAACTCGCTATTTAGGGGTTGCGTGGGAAATGTGGCGAACTAATGAATTTTGGGTTCCTCACTTTCAAGGTCATTTTTACAGCCACAAACCGCCGTTGCTTTTTTGGCTTATTCATTTAGGTTGGAAAGTTTTTGGAGCGCATGAATGGTGGGCTCGATTAGTTTCCCCTCTATTTGGCCTGGGAAGCATATTCCTCACTATAAAAGCTTCGCAATTCCTTTGGCCTCATAGAAAAGGAAATTCTTTATTAGTCGGTTTTATTTTGATTGGCTTCTTACCTTTTCAAATTTATGGAACGCTTACGCTTTTCGATAATTTAATCATGTTCTTTTCCGTTTTGGGATTTATAAGCGTTATCCTGATCATAAAGGAAAAGCGCTTATTTGGATGGATAATGCTGTGCTGTTCTATCGGTCTAGGATTATTGGCAAAAGGGCCCGTGATATTTTTATATACCTTGCCTCTTCCAATTATTTTACCGTTAATAAATACAATTCCTTATAAAAGCAATTATTATTGGTATAGAAACTTTTTAATATCTTTATTGGCTGGTTGCTTCATAGCATTAATATGGGCAATTCCTGCGGTAATCAAAGGCGGTCCAGATTATGCTCAGGCAATTTTTTGGAAACAAACCGCTGGTCGCATAGTGAATTCCTTCGCCCATGCTAGACCTTTTTGGTGGTATTTTTTTCTATTGCCCGTATTTCTATTCCCTTGGTACCTTTTTCCTTCGATATGGCGCGGGATAAAAAAAGTTATTAATAGGGACGATTTAGGCGTCAAATTATGTCTAATATGGATACTCATCCCATTTTTTATTCTGATGCTAATTAGTGGAAAGCAATTACACTATCTCGTACCTTTGCTACCCGGAGCGGTTTTATTAGTTTACAAAGGTCTTTTAAATTCAAATTTTAATGAAAAAATTATAGATAAGGGTTTCCCAGTTATTTTGCTGTTTTTTTTGGGAGGTATTTTTATATTTTCAACTTATTTCTTTAATTCATTTTTATCGCCACAAAAGCTTCAATTTGTTTTTCTGATCATTGGAACATTCATTTTTCTGACAACTTTTTTATTGGTTTCGGCTAAAACCAATCAAAGTCTACCTATCGCCTTTTCGATTTCTCTGGCTAGCGTACTATTTATAATTATCTCAAATATTGGAGTTTCAAAGTTTCTTAAAGATAATTATGATTTAACCAACAAGGCGCTTAAGATAAAGTTTTTCCAGGATAAAAACCTTCCAGTCGCTTTTGTTGGAACTTACCATGGAGAGGTTAATTTCCTTGGCAGATTAATAACCCCAATAATTCCCCTCAGCGAAAGAAATATAGGCGATTGGTCACGTGAGCATCCACAAGGAAAAGTTGTATTTAATTGTAAAACTCCTATCTCAAAACTCCCAACAAAACCAAATTTCTATCAAAAATATAAACTTGGAGAAGCGACCATATGGGACGCTAAAACCTTGATGGAGTTTTCAGAAATTTGGGACCTTTGCCAAAAAAAACCTGAGAAATTAAAGAAATTAAAACGGCTTTTAGATTTAAATACTCTTAAACAAAAAATAGGAGCGTTTTTCTAATGAAAATAATCAAATGATAAAGAGAATAATTCATCCTCCTTTTGACCTATACGTAAATATAACTTATTAAAAATAAAAGAAATGATATATAAGTCAAAAACCGGATGGAACATTTAAGATAATTTGCGCAAACTCCACTACAGGCTAATGATAGCCATTTGATAACCTTTATTGGAGCTAGTCAAATGAAAAAATTACTTTTAGTATTGACAACCTTGTTCTTTGTTTCCACACCTTTAGTTGCTTTTGCTGAGTCGCCCTTAGAATTACAATTTAATGCAAAAACGGAAGCCAAAAAACATAATCAAGAAGGGATACATTATTTTAACCAGGGACATTTTGACGAATCTCTTAAGCATTTTGACGCCTCGGAAGATATTCAACGTACTGGTGAGGTGTACTTCAATGAAGCTTTGGCATACGACAAGTTAGGTAAGCATGGAAAAGCGACAATACATTTTAAGGAAGCTAAAACATTGGCAAAAGGAAATCCTAAAATTTTAAATTCTGAGATTTTGAAATTGCATTTAAAGAAACACTAGTTAATTAAACTCTGTAGGGGGATTTCTCCATTTTGAAGAAAAACAGAGGCCTTATTTCATAATAAATTGCGTGCCAACCCTCAGGCACGCAATACTTTAAGAACTTCTAGAAAAATGATATTAGCTAACTTCTAATAATCTTTGGAAACTTATCACAATTTTTATAATGGACCATTACCATTTTATTTTATTTGGAAAGAACTGCGGTGAATGCCATTCGACAAAAACATGGTCGTCCCCAAGTTTCAAACATCTCCAAGCCAAATTCATATAATGTTCTCAATATCACCAAGCGCCGCCCGTTATTATCTAAAGTACTTAAAATGATTTCTCAAATAATTGAAGATAAACAAAATGCGCGTGTAGACCAATGTTTTTTGTGTCATTAAACCACCTCATAGACAAACACTCTAATATCTTACATGCCAAATTTAATTAACACCTGGGTAGGCTACTTCTCTCTTTTTATTTTTATATTCGCCTACGTCTTTATTATTTTTGAGCAAAGACTTCATCTCAAAAAATCGACTCCCGTCGTTATCGTTGGATGTTTTATGTGGTTTTTTATTGGCTCTTACGAAGCTAATCATGGGACTATTCGATCCAATGAATTTTTAAACGAATTAATTATCGAAATCAGCGGTCTCTTTTTCTTTCTTTTTGTGGTAATGGTTTACATGAAAACTTTGGAAGAGCGAAATGTGTTCAAGGTATTGCGTTGCTGGCTGATTCGAAAGAATTTTAGTCTTGGCCAGTTGTTTTGGATAACAGGGGCAATTACTTTTATCTTGTCTTCTATTGCAAATAATTTGACCAGCGCTCTTTTAATGGCTACGGTTCTGGGGGTTGTAGCGAAAGAATATCCCAAGTTCATTATTTTGGGATTTATTAATATTGTTATCGCTGCCAATGCTGGAGGGGCTTGGATTCCTTTTGGAGATATCACAACTTTGATGGTATGGGCAAGCGGTAAAATTGCAACTCCTATGTTTGCTTATCTATTATTACCCGCTTTAATTAATTGGATAGTTCCAGCTTTAATATTGTATATGTTTATTCCTAAAGGCAAACCAAAGAACGAGATAGTCCATGCTGAGTTTAAAGCAGGAGCAATATTTATTGTTATCCTAGGAGTTTGCACCATAACTTTAGCGGTAATTTTCCATCATTTTTTGCATTTACCCCCTTATCACGGAATGATGATGGGTTTAGGTCTTTTATTACTAAAAGGGTATGACCTCCAAAGATCTGATGAAATAACTATTACAAATAAACCTGTGAAAGATTCCTCAAAAAAAAGACTTCATGTGTTTGATATTTTTCAAGAAATAAAAGAAGTGGAATTTGATACGCTATTATTTTTCTTTGGGATACTCATGGCTATTGGCGCTTTGCAATATCTTGGATTTCTCACTGTCGTTAACTATCGACTTTATGGAACTATGAGTCCTATATTTGCAAACGTGTTGATGGGTATTGCCTCGGCCATTGTAGATAATATTCCCGTTATGTATGGAATTCTTAAAATGAACCCTGATATGGGGGTTGATAATTGGCTGTTGGTAACTCTAACTACTGGTGTAGGCGGAAGTTTGTTATCCATCGGGTCAGCAGCTGGGGTTGCCGCAATGGGGGTCAATAGAGAATATTATACATTTCTGGCTCACCTTAAATGGTCGCCTGTAATTGCATTGGGTTATATTGCCAGCATCATATGCTGGTGGTTAGTCACAATTAATTTGAGATAGTAAAAAAAACCTTCTGTTAATTAATTTTGAGTTTTTTTGTTTTTGCTAGATGTCCGCAATCGAATACGAGGGCTGGGGTATTGAGCCTCTTCTTGATACCCAGCCCTATTTTTTTTAAACTGGAAATTAAATATAGATATTTCAAAAACCAAGAGTTATTCAGTTCTTCCATTGTTCAACTGTTGCTGAACCAGACCCTGCCGCAAGGTTTTTAAGGGAAATTATGGCTATTTTCATTCTCATTCCTTTGCTTCCCCTCTTTGCTTCTTTCATTCTTTTTTTTGGGGGACGTCGTTGGGGCGAAGACAGTCACCGGATTGGGATTCCGGCCATCGGTATTTCCTTTGTGTTATCCGTCATAGCTTTCATAGAAGTTTTGATAAATGGACCCTTTACTATTTCGCTTTATCGTCTTTTTCAATCCGGTTCTTTAACCATTGATTTAACTTTGTTCGTTGACCAACTGACGGTTTTACTTTTACTCTTGGTTACGGGAGTCAGCGGAGTTGTACATGTGTATTCCTCTCGTTACATGATTGGAGAGTCCCGATACAATCGTTTTTTCTCCGTCATTGCCTTATTTACTTTTTCCATGATTTTGTTGGTCATGAGCGGCAACCTGTTGATGTTGTTGATTAGTTGGGAAGTCATGGGTCTTTGTTCTTATCTGTTAATTTCTTACGCAGCGGAACGACCTTCGGCATGCCGGGCGGCTACCAAAGCTTTTCTCGTTAACTCGGTCGCGGATATCGGTTTCAGTTTTGGCATCATTCTAACCTTTTATACCTTTGGTACGCTTGATATCCAGACTATTCTTGCTCAGGCAGAAGGCATACAGAACCATACCATCAATATCCTAGGATGGATGGGCTTGGATCTTCATATCAATACTTTGACGCTCATTCCTTTCTTCCTCTTTATGGGGGCTATGGGAAAATCAGCGCAATTACCCTTTCATATTTGGTTACCTTTAGCGATGGAAGCCCCAACTCCGGTCTCGGCGCTTATTCATGCGGCTACTATGGTGAATGCCGGTCCTTTTTTGTTAGTGCGATTAAGTCCGCTGATTATCCTTTCTCCGTATGCCATGACGTTCATTGCCGTTATTGGCGCCGCTACTGCGATATTTGCCGGTATAGTTTCCTTGACTCAATCGGACATCAAAAAGATTTTGGCCTATTCCACGATCAGTCAAATCGGGTTCATGGTTATGGCCTGCGGTTTGGGAGCGTTTGCGGTTGCAATTTTCCATTTACTTGCCCATGGGTGCTATAAAGCGTTCTTTTTTCTTTCAACCGGCAATGCGTTGCGATCCGTGGAACCGGGGCATAGTCATGGCGACCATGAAAGCCAGCGCTCTGAGGGTATGGGAATCTTATATGGCGGAGCCCTGTTGTTGGCTTTAATACCGCCGTTTGTGCTGTTTTCCGGACCCTATGAATATTTGTGGGGAATCACTGGAGTTGCTTCCGCCGCGATAGGATTTAAAATCATTGGTTTGATCACGGTATTTGTGGCTTCCCAATATCTTTTTAAAAGTGTTACGTCGCTTTTTGTTCACGGTCCAAAGACGTATTGGCCCGCTTCAGGACAGCACAAACAATTTGTTCGACCTCAGTTTATAAATCGTTCTATTATCACCGGTCTTTTACTGGCTACCGTTTTTGCAGGCGGCCTAATGACTCTGTTTTGGAGTTGGTTTGCCAACTTTCTTGCTCCGGCTTTGAATATCCCACAAGTTATGTCAGGCGAAGGGACAATCAAGAGTGGCTTTCCTATTTGGCTTATAGTTGCTCTTGGCGTTGCGGTGGCGGGGTGGGGCTATGCGTACTCAACACAGGTTCGTCCCCAACAGGAAATCTCCAGGGCAAACGGGAGAAGCAATCGATGGTATGTCTTATTTTGGAATAAAGGGTATTTTGATGAAATCTATGATGTTTATTTGGTAACTCCAACCATTCGGTTTGCAAGGTGGTTGTGGAGTTTTATTGATGTAAAGGTTATAGATCGTTTCGTTCATTTTATCGGGACTTTTGCTGTGAATTTCGCCAGATGGTTGTGGAGTTTTATTGAGGTAAAGATTATAAATCGTTTCGTCCATTTTATCGCGACTAATTCTGTGAATTTTGCCGGTTTGTTATGGCGAATTGTTGATATCCGTTGGTTGGACCGGAAAGTGGGACATGTAGCAGGACAAGTTAATACTGCGGGGCAATTACTGCGTGAGATTGAATCCCGCGCCATCCACCATCAATTATTAGTAATTATATTTTGGTTGGTGGCGATGATATGCTTTTTGTATTTGTTTATTTAATGGGTTTCCGATTTGTATCATTTAAATAAAAAAAATGGATCTGGTTGCCAAGGTATTATATCCCTTTTCTTGCGTTAACTTGAAAATCCTGGAGCTTACTTCTTTCATAGGAAAGAGATTTCTTGTATGTCTATATTGATGGATCATTTGATAAGCTGGATGATAGCCGTTCCATTTATAGGAATCATCATTCTGGCATTTGTTAGCGATGAAGAATCGATTCGACGAATTGGCTTAGGAATCACTCTAATAGAGTTTTTTTTATCGCTGATACTCTTGGGGAGTTTTGATTCCACTCAGCAAGGTATGCAGTTCGTGGAACGCCTGGAATGGATGCCTACATTTAATATTCAGTATGCGGTTGGTGTTGATGGCATTAGTATTCTTTTAGTAATTCTCACAACCTTTCTTGGTCCAATCTGTGTCCTTTGTTCTTGGACTGGAATTACAACACGAGTACGAGCCTATCTCTCGCTGATCTTATTGGTAGAAGGTTCCATGATTGTGGTCTTTACAGCTCTTGATCTTTTCCTGTTTTTCATGTTGTGGGAACTTACAATGATTCCCATGT
>CAZMZH010000017.1:0-67880 GCA_964570665.1 uncultured Nitrospinota bacterium
TTTCGTTCAACGGTTTTCAAGACCGCCGCCTTAAACCACTCGGCCATCCCTCCTCGCTATTTCAATCGCCACAAAAAAAACTGATTCGGTTTTGGTAGTTTCTTTATTTTAAGTGGCCTTATTTTATATGGAGACCCGGTCCAGGACAATAAAAAAACGCCTTTTAAATTTCGTGATTTTATGACCTCTTTTCTATTTTTTTCTTGTCATTCATATACGGTTGAAGAGGTTCTGGAATTGGAATTGTCCCGTCTGGTTGCTGAAAATTTTCCAATAGCGCTACAAATAGTCTACCCACCGCTAGTCCCGATCCATTGAGTGTATGAACAAAAGATGTTTTTCCATCTTCCTTTTTCTTATAACGAATCTTGGCTCTACGCGCTTGGTAATCGGAAAAGGTACTACAGGATGAAATTTCTCGGTAAGCGTTTTGACTGGGTATCCAAACTTCTATATCGAACGTCTTTGTAGCTGAAAATCCAAGGTCGCCTACGCATAAAACCGCAACTCGATAAGCCAATCCAAGTTTGCGTAAAATTCCCTCCGCGTTGCCCAATAAACCATCCAATTCGTCTAAAGCCTGATCGGGCTCCACAAATTTAACCAATTCGACCTTGTCAAATTGATGCTGACGGATCAATCCATGCGTGTCTTTTCCATAGGAACCGGCTTCTCTTCTAAAACAAGGAGTGAAAGCGGCATATTTTATCGGCAAGGATTCCTGGCTTAGAATTTCGTCGCGATGGTAATTCGTTACAGGCACTTCAGCGGTAGGAATTAAATAATAAGGATCGTCGCCTAATTTGAATAAATCTTCTTCAAATTTGGGTAATTGTCCAGTGCCGGTCATCGAATCGCGATTCACCAGGAAGGGCGGATACAATTCCTGGTATCCGTTTTCTTCAGTGTGGGTATCCAGCATAAACGAGGTTAAGGCTCTCATTAACCTGGCTCCTTGTCCCTTAAATACTGAAAATCGCGACCCGGCTATTTTTACGGCTCGTTTTAAATCGATAATATCGAGAGCTTCTCCCAACTCTACGTGATTTTTTATTTCAAAATCAAACTGTGGGATATCGCCCCATGTTCTAATTATCTCATTTGCGGACTCGTCTTTCCCGTCAGGAACAGAATCGTGTGGGGTATTGGGAATTTCTAATAAGGTCTCTTGAATTTCTTTTTCGCTTAATTGGGCTTTTTCGTCCCATTCTTTTATGGATTGGTTAATGCGTTTAACCTCTTCCATTTGCTCCGTGGCGTCGTTTCCCTCTTTCTTAAGCTTACCCACTTGGGCGGAAAGCGTTTTTTTTCGATTTTTTAGGGATTCCGATTCGGACAACGATTTTCGGCGTTCGATATCTATTTCGGTCAAACGCGTAATTTTTTCAGAGAAACCATCTCCCCTTCTTATTAAACGATTTTTTATTTCGTCAGAGTTTTCGCGTATTTGTTTAATATCCAGCATGAAATTTAAAAATGAACAAATATTAAAATGGTTTTATTGACTATCGATTTCCGCGGCGGGTTAAATTACTTGCAACATTTCCAGGTTTTTTGAGGCGAGTTTCAATTCCTTGAAGTTTCATATTTAAAATAGAACCGTAAGGATACCGACCAACAAGTGATTTAAAAGCGGTATAAGCTTCCTTTAGTTTTCCTTCATCCTCTTTGCAACTCGCCATTACAAAATCCATCTCGCTTAAAAAGGGACTACTAGGAAATTCTTCTAAAAATGTTTCGTATCTCGCCTCCGCTTCCGGACAACGGTTAAGAGCGTATAAAATTTCTGTCATTTTAAAAAGAGATTCTTCTACTCTTTTACTTTCTCTATATTTTTCTAAAAGAATCTCTAGCTCCACCAACGACTGTTCGTATTCTTGTTTCTTATAATAAATAGATGCAATACGAAACTGGTGGTCTCCGTTTTCCTCGGTCACATTAAAATTGTCGATTAGCTTTTGATACTCGATGATAGATTGGTCAAAATCTTTTAACGAAAATTCGACTATTTCGGAAATGTATTTTTGGGCGGAGTAAGCAAACTTTCCATTTCTGGTAACTTTAAGCAGTTCTTTAAAATAAATTAACGCCTGGGAACTATTGCCAATACTATAATAAGTAATCTCGCCTAGACGAAATAAGGCCTCCTCTGCTTGGGGACCCTTTGGTCTTTCTTCCAAAACTGTTTTTAAAATTTCTATCGCGCCATGATTATGGCCTTTAATCCATTCTTCGTCAGCTTCTTTGAACAGGTTTTCGATACGATCTTCGGCGCAAGCGAAGAGAAAAAGAAAAAAGAAAATAACCCAAAGCTTTAAATCCACTTTTACCCAAAAGGGCCTAACAATCTTTTTCATTCCACCAGTTTTTCGAAACTCACAACTCTATTGGAATCTTTTAACACCACTAGTCGTACGCCTTGTGTATTCCTGCCAATCACAGAAATACCGCTAACTTCAATGCGAATAATATTACCATCGGTGGAAATTATTAAAATTTCATCGCCATCCGAAACTTGTCGAATACCGACCAACGAACCTGTTTTTTCGTTGGACTTCAAGGTAATGACACCATATCCACCCCGGCCTTGCACGGGATAATCTTCAACTGCGGTTCGTTTCCCTAATCCAGATTCGGTAACGATCAAAACATTTTTATCGGGTTCCACGATCTCGGCCCCTACAACGCGATCGCCTTCCCTTAACCTAATTCCCATAACGCCACGACCCGTTCTGCCAATGGCCCGAACTTCTTCTTCTTTAAAGCGAATGGACATTCCCTTACGAGTCGCCATTAATAAATCTTGAGAGCCATCTGACAACCGCGCCGCTATCAATTTATCTCCATCGTCAATGGTCAAACCAATAATACCTCCCTGTCGCGGTCGGCTATAAGCGGCTAGACTGGTTTTTTTAACGATCCCCTTTTCGGTGATCAAAACGATGAATTTATCCTCTAATTCTTTAAGAGATAAAGAAAGGATTCCCGCAATTTGTTCATCATGTTGGAGGTTCAACAAATTTACGATAGGTTTTCCTTTGGCAGTTCGACTTACCTCTGGAATTTGATAAACCTTCAACCAATGAACTTTACCTAAGTTGGTAAATACCAATAAATCCGAAAGGCTGGTAGCAATCAACAGTTCTTGAACGACATCTTCCTCTCTTAAGTTAAAACCTCTAACCCCTTTGCCGCCTCTTTTTTGAGCTCTATAATTTTCTAGATTATCTCTCTTTATGTAACCGCTTCTTGAAAGCGTAACGACCATATCTTCATCGGCAATCATATCTTCGATAGAAATATCGCCTTCTTCTAATTGCACAATCTCCGTTCTACGGTCGTTGCCATATTTATCTCTAATCGCAATTAACTCTTCAGTAATAATCTGGAGCTTAACGGCTTCGTTAGCGAGAATGTTTTCGAATTCTTTAATTAGTTTTCTAATCTCTTCTAACTCATCAACTATCTTCTGCCTCTCAAGCCCGGTCAATCTTTGCAACCGCATTTCTAAAATAGCTTTAGCTTGAATTTCGGATAAACCAAACCGTTCTGTCAATCCTTCTTTAGCGGTTGTTGGATCTTCAGATCCGCGAATCAAGGCAACCACTTCATCCATATTATCGATTGCGATTTTTAATCCTTCAAAGATGTGCTCTCGTTCTTGAGCTTTTCGCAGATCAAATTCCGTTCTCTTAGTAACAACTTCTTTTCGGAATAGAATAAAGTAATTTAAAATATCTTTTAAATTAAGAACTTTCGGCTGTTTATTTATCAAAGCGAGCATATTGATTCCGAAAGTGTCTTGCAATTGCGTGTGTTTATATAAATTATTTAAAACAACTTCTGGTATGATTCCCTTTTTTAGTTCTACGACAATGCGAATGCCTTCGCGGTCAGACTCGTCGCGGAGATCTGAGATACCCTCTAATTTTTTTTCTCTGACTAGTTGAGCGATTTTTTCAACAATCCTCGCCTTGTTAACCTGATAAGGAATTTCGTTAACAATTAAAGTGGACCGATCGTCTTTTTCATTAGTTTCAATTTTTACCTTGGCTCGCATTTTAACAACGCCACGACCCGTCCTATAACCGTTGCGTATTCCAGCCGAACCCATGATTAAACCAGCGGTTGGAAAATCTGGCCCAGGTACAATCTTAATCAACTCTTCAATAGAACAATCTGGATTCTCAATCAAATGAATCGCAGCGTTCACCGTTTCGGTTAAATTATGGGGAGGAATATTTGTTGCCATTCCAACGGCAATTCCCGAGGAACCATTGACTAACAAATTTGGAAATGCAGCTGGTAGTAGGGTAGGTTCCTCCATCGAATCGTCGTAATTTGGAACAAACGGAACGGTATCTTTCTCTAAATCCCGAAGCATTTCTTGAGAAACTTCCGCCATTCTAACTTCGGTATATCTCATAGCCGCGGCAGAATCGCCATCAATGGAACCAAAGTTTCCCTGACCATCCACTAAAGGAAACCGCATAGAAAAATCTTGCGCTAATCGAACAATAGTGTCGTAAGCCGCAGTTTCTCCGTGTGGATGATATTTACCGATAACATCCCCCACAATACGCGCAGACTTTTTATAGGGACGATTGAAAACGTTCGATTGCTCGTGCATTGCAAAAAGAACTCTTCGATGAACGGGCTTAAGGCCGTCACGAACATCTGGCAAGGCTCGACCCACAATTACGCTCATGGCGTAATCGAGGTAAGAATTCCTCATTTCGTCTTCGATATCGATATATTCGATTATTTCGGGCATTCAATTCTCCAAAAAACCATCGGTTTTATAAAAAAATACTAATGTTAGTTTAAAGGATGGTTATTTAACGAGTTTAGGAAGAATGTTTTAAGTTAGATGTCTAAATTTTTGGCTTCCAAGGCATTCCCCTGGATAAAATCGCGACGGGGTTCGACTTCATCCCCCATAAGCATGGAAAACAAATTATCGGATTCAATTAAATCGTCCGCGCGAACCTGTAAAAGAACTCTTTTTTCTGGGTTCATTGTCGTTTCCCATAGTTGGTCTGGATTCATCTCGCCCAAACCTTTATAGCGTTGAATATATAAGCCTTTTTTCCCAGCTTGCAGTATCGCATCCAACAATTCTTCTCGAGAAGAAGCCGTTTGAACCGCTTCGCTTTGAGTCAATGTAAAGGGAGGATAATCCACGCTTTTAATTGGCTCATAAGCTTCGAACAACTTTTGAATTAACACAGATTCTAAAAAATCTGAATTCAACTGAACCTTAAATTCACGACTTTGTGAAACGCCTGTAATTTCAATTTGATAAAGATTATTTTCAATATCTTGATCAATTGCCACTTTAATATTTTTAAGGTTTTTATTAAAATCAATAGTTTCATTACCATGATCTACTATGGCACGTTTGGTTTTATCGTCTACAGACTCTAATTTTATTAACCGTTCGTTTAAGTACTTTTCTTCCTCATCCTCTACAAAATCTCCACATCGAATTTCTAAAGGAACATTTAAATTTCCATCTTTAAAACTATATCTTTTCCCACATTCTTCATCTATCAAGCTATCCAATAGATTTAAAAGAAGATTAACGGTTTCTTTGAAAGTTCCTAAGCTCTCTTTGGATCGATCCATTTTAATAACTAAATTCAATAAATCGGAGGGTATATTATTTCTTACTGCTTGACCAAATACCTCTCTAAATTGACTTAAGTTATTAACCAATGTTTCTAAAGATTTCCCAGAATAAGTAACTCCATTTCTAGAAGATTGAATTTCCATCTTCTCAACGCCTAACTTAACCAAGTATTGAGATAAAAAGCTTTCGTCTTTTAGATAATTTTCGCTTTTTCCTTTTTTTATTTTAAATAGAGGAGGCTGTGCTATATACAAATAACCTTTTTCAATTAATTCTGGCATTTGTCTAAAGAAAAAAGTTAAAAGCAATGTACGAATATGAGCTCCATCGACATCGGCGTCTGTCATAATAATAACTTTGTGATAGCGCGCCTTTTCAATATTCATATCGACTCGACCAATTCCAGTACCCAAGGCAGTAATGATAGTTCGAATTTCATCGCTTCCTATCATTTTCTCGTATCGAGCTTTTTCAACGTTCAAAATTTTACCCTTAATAGGCAAAATAGCTTGATACTTCCTATCTCTCCCTTGTTTGGCAGAACCACCCGCAGAATCTCCCTCAACAATATATAGTTCAGATAATGCGGGATCTTTTTCTGCACAATCAGATAGCTTTCCAGGTAACGAGCTTATTTCCAGAGCGTTTTTACGACGCACTAAATCTTTGGCTTTTTTAGCTGCCTCTCTCGCCAATGCAGCACTGATAGCTTTAGAAACAATTGCCTTAGCTATAGGCGGATTTTCCGCAAATAATTCGCTCAATTTCTCATTAACTATTTGCTCAACTATACCTTTGACCTCGCTATTGCCTAATTTTCCTTTTGTTTGGCCTTCAAATTGAGGTTCTGGGATCTTAACGCTCAGAACGGCTATCAATCCTTCGCGAACATCTTCACCGCTTAAACTAACGTTGGTAGACTTTAATAATCCATTTTGAACGGCATAACTATTTATTGTTCTAGTTAATGCAGACCTATAACCGCTTAAATGGGTGCCGCCATCGCGTGTATTGACATTATTTACAAATGTAAATAATTCTTCTATGTAGCTGTCGTTATATTGCATCGACAGCTCAATGATAAAATCATCTTTTTCTTTAGAAATATAAATGGGCTTAGGATGAATTGTTTTTTTACTTTTGCTTAAATGCTCGACAAAGGAAACAATGCCACCTTCATAGAAAAAATCGTGACTTTTTCCATTTCTTTCATCTTGGAAATGTATTTTTAATCCCTTATTTAGGAAAGAAAATTCTCTAAGCCTATTAGCTAAAACATCGAAACTAAAGGAAACATCTTTAAAAATCTCAGAATCAAACTTAAAAATAATTTCCGTTCCAGTACTTTTAGTGTCACCAATAATATCTAATTTTGTTTGAGGAATTCCTTTTTCGTATTTTTGACGATACTTTTTCTCTCCCCTTTTAATAATGACTTCTAAATGTTCAGAAAGAGCGTTTACAACTGAAACTCCCACCCCGTGTAATCCGGCAGAAACCTTATAAGTATCCTTATCAAATTTTCCACCCGCATGTAGTACGGTTAATACCACTTCAGCGGCGGAAATATTACGATCAGAATGCATATCTACGGGAATACCACGACCGTTATCTTTAACTGTTATACTATTATCTATATGAATAATAACGCTTATTTCATTGCAAAATCCCGCAACTGCTTCATCGACGCTATTATCGACTAATTCATAAACGAGATGATGTAAACCATCAGCTCCAGTGCCGCCAATATACATGGCAGGACGTTTACGAACAGCTTCTAGACCTTCTAGTATTTTTATATTAGATGAATTGTAGGTTTTGCTATCGGATTCCATTTATTACTTATTACTTATATCTAGTAAAAAAGATCTTATATTTATTAAAAGAAGTAGAAGGGCTTGTTAAAATGTGGAAAAACCTGGTAAAGGTTCAATTTAAAACGGAAAATTTAATGAAAAAGTTGTTAGATAAAACGGCATTCTTTTCGGGCATGGGAGGAATAACTTTTATTTGATTATTATACCTTATTTTCCACAAGTATTCACATTTAATTAACAGGTTATCCCCGTTCTATTTTCTCTATTAAAGTTTGTACAGATCTTGATATTTCGTTATTTTCTTTCAATAGTTTACCAATTTTTGTATGGGAGTAAATTACGGTTGTATGATCCTTGCCGCCAAACTCTTTTCCAATCTCCGGTAAAGAAGATTTAGTGCGTTCTCTACAAAGAAACATTGCAATTTGTCTTGGAACGGAAATATCGCGCGATCGCTTCTTGGATTTTAAGTCAGAAACCTTTAAATTATAATGAGTTGCAACCTGTTTTTGGATGTTTGGAACTGTGAAATTTTCTAGATGGTCTTGAGAAAACTTCTTAAAAACATTTTTTGCCAAATCCATAGTTATAGGTTTCGAGGTAAATGAAGAATAGGCAATTAGTCTAAGTAAGAGCCCCTCCAGTTCTCGAATATTTGATCGGATATTATTGGCAATATAAATGGCCACATCCTGAGATAATTTAATGTTTTGAATCTCCGCTTTTTTCAATAGAATCGCAACTTTAGTTTCCAAGTCGGGTGGTTCCATATCCGCTATCAAACCACACTCAAACCGAGACCGAAGCCTCTCTTGAATTTTTTTCATTTCTTTTGGAATGGCGTCGCTTGTAATAATTACTTGTTTATGGGCTTCGAAAAGCGAGTTAAACGTGTAAAAAAACTCTTCTTGGGTTCGATCCTTGCCTTCAATAAATTGAATATCATCTACCAATAAAACGTCTAAGGGGCGATACCGTTCACGAAAAGCGTTCATACCGTCTTTTTTTAAGGATTGAATCAAATCGATGGTAAATCCTTCGGTAGAAACGTATCTAATTTTTAATTTCTTATTTTTTTCTCGAATAGAGTTTCCGATAGCATGAAGCAAATGAGTTTTTCCTAAACCGACAGAACCATATATAAACAAAGGGTTATAGGCCATAGCAGGATTAGAAGCTACCGCTTTTGCCGCAGCATGGGCAAACTGATTACAACCTCCTACAACAAAATTTTTGAAGGTGTATTTTTGATTTAACGAAGATTTAAAATTCAGATGGTCTTGTTCGTCAGTTTCAATAAAGGTGTGCTTGCCATATGAAACCTTGGTGCCATTGCGCGCTGAATAAACTTTAAATTTTACCCTGTGAGGAGTCCCTGAAACCGTTTCTAGTGAATTTTCTATAATATTTAAATAATTTTCTTTCAAATATTTTTTGAAAAATTCATTCGGTACTCCGAGAGTAAAAATTTGATCGTCGTAAGAAATCGGAGAGGTAGGGGTAAACCAAGTATTGTAATTTTCCGGAAGAACCTGATCTACGATCACTTCTAAACACTTATTCCAGAGAACTTCCATAGATCTCCATTTTCTCAGGTCTTAAGACAAGATGAAATATTAGCTGAACTGCGGGGAATGGAAGCTATAGTAATGAAGCGGATATTTAAAATCAATA
The DNA here is from genome assembly GCA_964570665.1 of uncultured Nitrospinota bacterium. Taxonomy (GTDB): domain Bacteria; phylum Nitrospinota; class Nitrospinia; order Nitrospinales; family JAJDAT01; genus JAJDAT01. Next base: position 9,124 of record CAZMZH010000017.1, read on the forward strand.
CAAAAATTTTATTCACAATATTTAGGCAACTAATTGATTTTAAATAACTAATTTAAATTTCGGATTAATAAAAAACTTAAAGCATTTGATTTTCAAAGACTTAAAAATCAAAAATATTTTTAAATTTAGGTAAGTCTAAGCCATAAATTTAAAAACGCTTTAATTTTAATTTTCTAGATTTTTTGAACAAAATAGTTAGGAATTAATAATAAGTTTTTGTTCTTAAAGTGTTTTACTTTTCTTGCTAAATTTTTTCATTATCAGTCCTTAAAAATTTTTTAGATTTTATCCTCGCCCCTAAATTTTACGTCGATGTTTTATTTGAAAAACTCAATAATTCGACAAGTATTTTATTGGTCACTTTTAAGCCTCATACCTACTTTTTGTACTCCAAAATAATCCTTTATTTCAATAAGTTAATCTTAATTATTCCTTAATTTTTTACAATAAGTAAGGGCAATCCAGTTTTTAATATTATTTTCATCAATGCTATTTCTTTTGACAAGGTGAATTAATAATCAGATTTTGGGCCCTTGAGATATTAATTTTAACGAGTTTATTAAATACTTTATAAAAATTATAAAACCTTGGAAAGGAATCTTAATATGTCGGTAAATTTAATAAGTAGACCCGATGTAGCTTTAAAAAATAAATCTATTAAAGAAAAACAAACCGTAATCTCGGCGTATTTATCGAAATTTCCAACGCAGCAAGATGCGGCAAATTTCGCGAAAAATAAAATAGATAGAGCTCAGGATTTACCGCAACTCAAATCAAATTTGAACGAAATATTTGAGGAAATTATAAAAGTAATATATGCGTTAGGAAAATAGAATGACAGATACAGAAATAAATTCTAACCGAATTGAAAGATTATCAATTCGGTTAGATAAATCGAACGAAAACATAAATAACCTAACCAACGCCGTAACCGAGAATACTGCCGAAATGAAAGAGTTGTGTCGGAGGATAGATGGAATGCACAACACTCTTTATGGAAATGACGGTATGAGCGGTTTGGTTGATATTGGAAGGTTTTCGAAGGAAAAAGTGGAAGAACACGAAACTCTATTAAGGGGAAAAAATAAAATTAATGGAGTCGTAAACGATGTACAAATGTTCAAAAGAGTGGCGACTTATCTTGGAGGTGGCGGTATTGTAGGAGCTTTTTTGGAATATTTTAAAAAATAAGCAATTTTTGCTGCCCTGGGTTTACCGAAATATTGCTTCAAAAAATTATTGAGTATTTTCGATAAGTTCAAGGTGGCGTTTCTTGTAGTCCTCCTTCAGTCAAAGGGGGTCTTTGTTTACTTAACTAATCTTCGCGATCTTAATCTCGAAGGTTTTTTTATGGGGATAAAGTTATGACTGTTGCATGCGACTTTTTTTGGAATTCTGAAATAGCTTCCAATATTAATAAAAATATACTTGGAAACAACGATAACATTGAAATTCAACCCAATCAAATTACAGAAAAGAAAAAATTTAAATCAATAAAAAATTATGATTTGGGCATAAATTTTACTCAACAGGAATTTTCGAACGCAAACCAATTTACATCTAGAGCAACTTTAGTAGCGAATACTGCGTTTCTTTCAAGAGGAAAGTGGCCAAAGAATTGTGTATATGGTCGGATTAGTTTTGATTCCGGAGAAAAGTTTTTTAATATCGTTTCGTGCGATTCCGAAAACGCGTTAACTTTAGATGGATTCCCAAAAAGTGGAAGATATGATTACATCATTCGATTAAACGAATTTGACTTAGGGGAACTTAAACTTTGCGCAAAAAGAAACGCCATTTTTGGATTTGAGAATGGAGAGGCAAAACTAAACGAGAATTCTATAAATATAACCAATGAATATGTTTCGGTTTGCGATGCTGAAGGTATTAAAACAAGGAACTTCTCTAGAATAGTCTCTGCATCTGTAATTGAAACCCTAAATTCACAAAATATTTATTATTGGCTAGTTTTTTATCCTTTCACTAAACATTACGAAAATGTTGAAGTAAAAGTTTTTAATCGAGATGAAAGTTTTTGGAGGAAAATAGCGCGGAATAGAGCGGGGTATTGGGAATTTAACGACTCAGTAGTCGCAACCTCAGAAACTTGGGTCTTGGCTTCTACAAACGATTTTTTGAACGTAGTTTCAGAAGCGATATCTTCACAAAAAGCAAATAGAATGTCTGGAAATGATTTAACTTCATTAAATCATTTAGAGTGGGAATTAATTAATAATTTATCATGTGAAGTAGAGTGTATTGCTAGAGGGGTCACATTGCATTCTGGAGATTTTAAAAGCAGCCCATCCGTATCTCAATTTTGCTTAAATTTTGAAAATTAAGGAAAAGAATTTAAAGGTCTTTCCTTAGCTGTTTTCCTGAATAATTTTTTGAATAGCGGGAATGACTTCTTTAATACTAAGAGGTTTGCTGATAAAACCGTTCATACCTGCATCAAAGCATTTTTGTTGATCGCTTCTATCTTCGTTGGCGGTCATGGCTATTATGGGGGTTGTTTTTTTTGAACCTTCCTTTTCTAAACGGCGGATTTCGCGAGTCGCTTCCAATCCATCCATTTCAGGCATCTGCATATCCATTAAAATCGCGTCGAACTGATCTTTTTGGAATTGCTCAACAGCCAATTTTCCATCTTCTACAGCGATAACGTTATGACCTTTGCGAGTGAATAGTTTGGTTGCAAGAGTAAGATTCAAGGGAGTGTCGTCGACTATTAATAATTTTAGATTATCTAGATCCATAGCAATAATTTAGCAATTTAAAATTTATAACGCTTATTTATGTTGAAACCTACTGATTTATTATCGTTATCCGCTTAATGTTAACATGGGTTTAGGGGAAGTTGTTTGAAAAAATAGATCCTTCGAAATAAGAAATTGTATATTAAAAACGGAGATAAATAAATTAAGTTTAGAATGATTTCCAAGCGCCAATAATCCTACCTACCACCGGATCGGGATATTCTTTAAGGTTTACAATTTGAATTTGCGCGGAAGGATTTAGCGGGCGTAAGATTAAGAAGCTTTTTCCCAGCTCCACATACTTTGCGGTCAAGCCGTTTTCGTGAAAAATGGCGTACATTTGATTTTTTTCAATAGTTTTATCATTCCGATCAATGATTACAATATCCCCTGAATGTAAAGTGGGTTCCATTGAATCCCCTTCCACGCGGCTAGCTACCAGATTATTCCGTCGTCGCGTTGCTCGAATATGCAGCAACACATAATCCTCTATATTTTCATGTTGAATAATGGGTTGCCCCGCCGCAATGGCAGAATCGGTTAGCGGAATCGAAACGTAATCCTCTTCGTTAATGGAAGGTCCATTTTTGTCCGAAGAACTATTATATATTTTTAATTGAGGCGGAGCATGTCCCAATCCTGCTTTTTCATCGGTCAATAATCTTTGAATGGGAATTTCGAGAACATCGCTAATTTTATTCAAAAGCTCCATAGAAAACGACCAAATCCCTTTTTCGTAAAATTCTAACGAAAGTTCAGGAATGCCAATTCCTTGAGCGAGTTTTTGGAGAGAAAACCCCCTTTGCTCTCTTGCCTTATGAATTTTTTTTCCGATTTTTCTATTCCATTGCGAAGCGGATTTTTTTCCGGTTAGAAGCCAATCAAAATCCGTATGAAAATAATTAGAGATAGTTAACAGTATTTCTGGAGAAGGTACCGTTCTCCGTTGTTTCCATTTTTTAAGCGTGTCGTAATTTAGATTGGCAGCTTGAGAAAAAGAACGCAAAGAGTCTCCGTCCAGCAGTTTTGAGAACCGATCGTAAATTTCTTCACCTTTAAGTTTCATAAATACGACTCAAAAAATTCTTGACAAAAGGGGACAGTTGTCCCATATTTAATTTATGCAGGGACATATGTACCTAAATAATGGCAAAAAATAGGGTCACCAAAAAATATTTTGGTTAATTCTAAAAATAAATCCCATCGCTTTTTTGATTTTGGGGCGCCAAATGCAAGCTCTGCAGAATGACGCAAGTATCTTTAAAGATTATACCATCAATTGCTTTAATTAAAAGGAGCTTTATGAAGGTAGTTAAAATTTTAACGCCAATTATAGGAAAGTCGTTAAGGGGGCTTTGTATTCCTATTTGATTTAACTTTTTTAGGAAGGGTAGAAAGTTTTCTACCTGTTTTTCAAAAATTGTAGCGGGTGTAGCGACAGATGAAAATATTGAAAATAAGGAGAGACACTTCCGCAATTAGTCGGATGCAGGTTTGCGGATTGCCTCAAGAAAATGGACAAAAAAGCAAAAAAATTAGGGGTTGTGGGGCTCGAGGAATGGTTCCTTCCGTGGCCGGTTGGAAATGTCTTTATTGTGGATTTTTTCGCTATTATCCTCATGTTGACGAAGACCGATTATGGTCGCATTTTAAGTGGGCTCGGGAATATTGGAAGGCTTATTATTTTAATGGCAATTATTTTATTAATGGTTGTCCCGTACCTGTAGGCGAAGATCCCATCCCACCCTATTTATATAATGATTTGGTAGAGGCTAAAATCCCTGTTTGGTTTCGGGCATTCGTTAATTTGGATGAAGACGATTTTGATCAGTATTTGAATTTATATAAACGTAGTAGTTATTTTGTGGGTTTGGAAAAGGAAAATCAGGAGAAAAGCCAGTGAAAAAAAAGGATTTAGATAATTGGAGTGAAGATGTTGAGAACTTGGATAATAGATTGCAATTTTTCCAGATCGAACATTTGGACATAATGAATCAGGCGCGATTGGCTCAATTTAATCCTGAAAGAGCAAATAAACAGAGTTGTTACCAGTATTTAAAAAAATCACCCGTTAATTTAGAAGAAGCAATGTTAACAGATAAACAAATGATTGCTATAAGCTTAGTCTTTTATGGAAATATTCCAAAATCCAGAGCCGCACGAGTTATGAAAATTACGCATCAATCTCTCAACGATCATATTAATGGAGCCTTAAAAAAAATTGAAAGAAGTTTGTCTTCTTAAGTTGCTTGTTTAACCCGGAAAATTATAGGGAGGTAGAGTGTTGCGATTTTTTAGATTTTTTTTTGCGAACTCGGAAATAACAGTTTTGTTGCGCGCATTTTGTTTTAAATAAACTACGCAAATGATGTCTTGATAAACTTTTTTCCATTTTGGTAAATCTTTGAAACCTCTATCGCCAGATTGTTTAGTCTTCAGAATTACTACATCGGATTTTTTCAAAATTTCATTCCATTTTTCTTTTCTCTCCCAAAAATCCCATGCCTGGTTAATGATGACCTCAGGATAAACTGTACGGAATCTGCCATCGATAGCTACTTTTGATTTAGGTCTTTTCCAAATTAGATATTCTCCCCAATCAAAAGGAGCAACGATGTTGCCATTGATACTGTTGTCTTCCAAAAATTGGGCTAAGTAAGTGGGGTAAACAGTTGGTTCAACAACTATTTGGAAATTACTTTTATAGTAAGAATGAATCGTAAATACGGCTTGGAAGGCAATAAATAAGGCTATGGCGGTTTGTGTTATTTTTTTGAATGAGGCGGAAAAAGTTTCAAGGGTTTCTTTGATAAAAAGAGTTTCAGCCTTTGTCGCTATATAGTCGGTTAAATACGGTGCTGCTATTATTGCGGCCAAAACGGTATGTCTTTGGTTTTTAAATGCGAATATTATAGAAATCGTTATAATTCCCACTTCCCATAATTGTTTTTTTTTATTTCCGAGTAACGTTATAAAAAATACAAATGTTAAAAATTTAAATGGTAAATGGCTTGAATTTAAAAAGGGAATAGGCCCCCATTCATTTATTTTTCTTGGCAGGGTTAACGATTCGATAAAAAATGCCCACAAATCCGTTCCGTAGGGATTTATTAATACAGTAAGGCAAGATCCTGCAAATACAATGATCAATGGTTTCCAAATATGAAGATTGCTTCGCTTGGCTTGAAGCCAGTGAATTATGGCAACCATTCCCAAAATTCCCAAACCCGCAACTACCCCTCCATGGCAATTGACCCATAAAAGAAAAATCACCGGAATTAAAAAGATCTTTCTATTATTTTTTTCAGAAAATCTCCTTAGAGAAAAAATTAAAATAGCCGCAAATAAAAAAGTCATGAGTTGCGGCCGAACCATAAAACCCAAACTCATGACAGGTATAAATATTATGGAAGCTATTGCGAATGAGTAGGGGGTATTTCGGTAAGACCCTGACTGGCTTAATAAATAAATTATGATCCAACCTAGAATCATTTTAAATGTAAGCAATCCTCCCGACCCCAGGTTATCGTATATTAGGTAAAATAGAACTTCTGTTAACCATTCATGATTAATCCATCCCTCTCCATAAGCCGTAAAAGAATAAGAATCTGTTTTTGGGATTGAAGCAGAATCCCAGATTTCCTTCCCGAATAGGATATGACCCCATAGGTCTGGGTCCGCTGTTAAAAAGGAAAATTCTTTGAAAGCTAAGATGTAAATAAAACAGAAGGCTAATATTTTTGAAAAGGATTGATTTTTCATGATTATGTAAATCCTAACCAGCTGCTAAGAATAAATTTTCATGGTATATAGTTTTCGAGAATAATAATTGGGATGTAAGTATTATTTTTATCCTTGATTAAAAGATTAGAAAAATCTCTAAATTATTTCTTAAGATTCTTTCTTTGCCTCTGGCGGCATAAATCGATTTTGAATTGGAATTTTTGTGGATTCAGTTGGCTTTAGTAAGGTTTAAATAATTAATTTGTTTGGAACTGCAACATCTAGAATTTGAGTGCCGCCAATCAATACTCCACATTAATTTTATATCCAATTCACCCTTAATTAACGCTTGATCAGGTAACTGCATCTCTTTTGACCAAAATAGATTTGAGCTACCTAAAGTATTCAATATGGTTTTTTGTGGAAAAATTTCATATTCACGATACTGGGATTTTGAATTTGGTTTAATAAGAACTTGAAGGTTGCTCAATTTAAAATTAGGAGTTCCCCAAAAATAATATTTTTCTATATCCCCATTTAACAAATAGCCATTTTTTTGTTTTTCAAGTTTTAATTTAAATCTGAAGGGAACTTGTGTGCTTTCGTTTCCAATAATATAATTTCCAGAAAAAATATTTAATTGGTTGTCGGAGTTATAAACTTCGTTTTTTGAAATTGTTAATAATTCAACGACATTTAGAGGGTTTCTGGTTAATTTGGAAGCGTCTTTCAAAATGGATCGAAGCTTAGGATTTACAACAAAAGGATTATCGATATTTCTATAGCAAGATTGGTTTTTCAGTGGGGTATATTTATAAACCCTAAACGATATAGATTTTGTATCTTCTGGAAAAGATAAAACCTGATATCCAATGATCTTTTTCCCCGGGTCATGCAACAGAAAAAGGTTTTTATTATATTCCAGATGTTTTGGGGAGTTTATTTTATGAATGAAAAAGCAAATTTTGTTTTTTTTGTTTACCTTCAAAATTAAGTTTTGTTTGTTGGAAGCGCTTGCCAATTGAAGGATTTTTTTAGATTCGGGATTAAAGCCTTGTATATATACTTTTTCGATAAAGTTTTGAGAGGACAAATTGGTTTTTTTCATCAAAAAAGCGGAAAGGGATTTAATAGTCTTATAGCGATCTAACTTAAACCTTTCGCGAGAAAAACTATATGCATTTTTAGCCGAATAAAACGCCAAGAATGTAAAGGTTAGCAAGGTTAATCCGATTGCGGAGAGATATATAGTTTTTATTTTAATAGAAGTAAGTTTTTCCGATATAACAGAAAAGAATAAACCCATGAGAATTGATTGAGGTATCACAAATATATACTCATACCAATAATGCCCTATAAAAGGACCATAAATATCATATGAAAGCGCCGGAAAATAAAACATACATAAAACTATAATTTCTTTTTGTCGATTTTTTAGGGCATTTTGGATGCCCGTAGAAAAAGTATGAAAGATTAAAAAATAAAGCGCGGTTGATAATAATAACCGGTAAAAAAGATTCCAGTTTTTTGGAAAATTAATTTCTTGAGAAAGACGCCCTCTTGAATTGGCAATTCTTGCTATTGTTCGCTGGACAGCAATGGTTTTGATTGTCTCAGAGATCGATAAAAAATTAGGAACGTCATTGGATTGAATGCCATGAACATTGGTTGGAATAAAGGTTTCTTTTTTATAGATCGCATAAGGGATCAAACTAATTCCAATTATTATCAATCCCGCAATAATATTTTTTATTGGAATCCGAATTTTAAAAAGAAGCACCAGTACTATGGGGACTATGCAAAGAGTAATTATTGAATAATGGAATTGGATAGCTAAGACTAGTACCAGAATTAAAAAAATAAAAGACCAATTACTTTTATTTAAGATATATTCGAATAATAGCCAAACATATATAGCTACAAATGGAAATATATAAGCGGGATTAATGGGAAAAAGCACCGCTTCAATGTGATGAAAATTAATCGAAATTAAGGCCGTTGTTATGGACGCTGTTAAAATGTTTAGGTATTTTTTAATCGCAGAAAATAAAATAATTATTGAGGCAACGTTAAAAAATAAATTAAAAATAAAAATGGATTCGTAAGACTTATTAAAGAGTAAAGGAATGGCGTTGAAGAAATACATAAACGGTCCAGGGAGCCTCCCACCATTTCCTAACTCCGAGCCAGCAAGAGGCAAATAATCGCCGTCAATTATGCTAAATGACCTGTCAAAATCTCTTACCACCCATTGGTTTACTGTTGTAGAAAATAAAGCTTCTAGCCTAAGGAATAAACCCGCGATAAAAACTATCCCTAACAAAAGATAAATAAATTGTTTTGCGCCAATGTTTTTCTTAAATTGAGAAGGCATAATTTAAATTTTTTTAAAAAAATGTCGTAGGTTCGACTCGTAAGTGAAATGGTGAAATAAGTATTTTAAGGTTAAGTGGTTTTTATTGCGATAATTGGATTAGCCTTTGAGGCGTTTCAATTTCATTGAAGGTCATAGGCGTGATCAAATCTTTTAGAGCTGGCTGGACTTTTTTATGTTTTCGATTTGACGATTAAAGAATGCAAAAGATATTATCTCAGTTTTTATTTTAAAAAGAGTGGCTAAATGGCATTTACTATTTGATTTCATTTTATTTTACGGGCATTCTTAAATTTGAAAACTTTGTTATGATATATTAGCAAAAATTGTTTCGAGGATATGTTTTGAAAATCGTCGTTTGCGTTAAACAAGTATTAGACACCGCCGCCAAGATAAATATCCAAGGTGGAAAAGTAGATCCATCTGGTATTCCAAGAATCATCAATCCTTATGACGAGTTTGCGATTGAAGAGGCGATAAGGATAAAAGAAAAAATAGAGGGGGTTGAAATAACAGTTGTTTCTTTGGGGCCCGAAACTTCTAAGGAAGTCCTTCGTTCTGCATTAGCTATGGGCGCCGATAACGCGATTCATTTACTCGATTCTGAGTTTGAAAAGCTTGATAATTTAGGAGTGGCGCGGGCTTTAGCCTTAGCCATAAAATCTATTTCTTTTGATTTGATTTTATGCGGTCGCCAAGCTGTCGACGACGATATGGGGCAAATTGGAGGAGCTCTAGCGACCATTCTTGGTTTGCCATTGGCCACGGTGGTGACGAAATTAGATTTTTCAGATGATGGCTCAAAAGCAATCGCTACCCGGCAAATTGAAGGCGGTTCCGAGACGTTTGAATTAGCGTTGCCGGCTTTGCTGACTTGTCAAAAGGGATTGAACGAGCCTCGGTTACCTTCTTTAAAGGGTATTATGAAGGCCAAGAAAAAAGAGGTTAAGATAATAGATTCTTCGGCCTTAGAATGGGATGAATTTCCTAAACCACGGGTGTTACAAGGCGACGCTTCTTTACCGCTTAAAAGATCTGGGGGTTCCATTTTAGAAGGATCTCCCTCCGAAAAGGTTGCCAAACTGGTCCAATTATTAAGAGACGAAGCTAAAGTTGTTTGATAGAACCTATTGCAGTATTCTATTAGGTATTTAGTGAACTAAATAAGAATTTGAACTGAATGAAAAGGTTATGACGAATATAGTAAATCGAACTAAAGAACTTGGCGCCCGTTATAAGAGCGAGATTGGGCTTGCCGTCCTTATCCTTTATGTTTTTTTATTGGGTCTTGGAACAATTGGCGAATTGTGGGAAGTAGAATGGATTCTTGACTTACCTATATTCCGACCCCCAGGAAAATACTAAACATATAGTTTTCGAACGCCCACCAAGTTTTCCTTTTTTATACCTAATTTTTTTTAAGGTTTTATTCCTGATATATTGGCTATGTGCGGATCTTGGCCGGTGTTGATTATTCCTTCTAATGTTGGCGCTGCTGCGTCGCGTGGAGTTAAGGAAAATCCCAAATCGAACTGTGCATTTAAAGTAGATATGATGGTCGTGTGATCAAAAGGCGACCCGCCCGCTGGAGGCGCAAAAATCGAGTTCGCTTTTATATAAGGATTGATCAATAAAGTTGGAACTCGAACGCCAAAGCGATTAAAATCAAATCCGGTAACCGATCCGGATTGAAATGGCGATGTTGCCGGTGGCGGGCAAACGTGGTCGTAGGTTCCGCCATGCTCGTCGTAGGTTATTATCAATAGAGTTTTCTTGAAAACCTCGGGGTTGGCCGCCAACGAATCATAAACGTTTTGCAAAAATGCCTCCCCGTTAGCGACGCTTATTTTTGGCGTTTCGAATACATAGGGTCCAAAAGTATGCCCAAAAATATGAAATGGCCCGAGAGTAATCTCGCTTCCACCAGGATGATTGCTGTTTCCAGAGCCGCCAATGTTAGTGTATCGAGGTTCGATAAAAGAATAAGGCGGCAAGCTGTCGTTTAAAACGTCTTCGGCAAAAGTGGGGCTGGGATCTGAAGAAGAAAACTCATCTATTTTCAATTTTGGAGATTCGGAAGAAGAGCCGTAATGGATTACGTTTCTCGATTCGGGTTTTTTTCTGTCAAAAATAATCTCTTCCGCAGCGGCAACCAAAACATCTTGGACCAATAATGATATTGGAAAATCATTGAAATAAACTTTCCAATTAGCTTGTCCAAACCCAAATTTTTTATCCAATAATCCAAACACCGACGGCGAAGAAACAGGAAAACCGTGAATATAGTCGCTGTCGTTCAAATATGCGAATATGTTTCCGTTATCATTATATGTTCCGGGAGTAGCGCAATGGGTAAACACGCGATTGGGATAGGTCTGATTGGGAGCCGAGGCAAACCATTGATCGCAAACTGCATAATTTTGAACAAGGGCTGAAGTAACTGGAAGATCAGATGATCGGTAATAATGCATTATGTCAGTCGAATCGGTCTGAACGTTTGCTATATTGGCATAATTATATACAAAACCGCCCATGGTTTCTGATCCGGAAGAGGAATTAGGCGCGAAAATTTGTTGGTTCATTTGATCGAACGATTCGCCTGGGTCGGGAAATGGCATGGTAAAAATTTCTTGCCCCGACGAAGGATTTTTCCAAACTTTGATTTTTTGCGAATTGGGGTCGGAAGGATTTGTCAGATTGTACTCCGTTCCGCTCAACCCACCTCCGTTCGATGAATTGGGAACCATATCCCCCAATATATTGTCAAAGGACCTATTTTCCATCATTAGAACAACGATATGTTCGATTCCAGGCAATATGGATGACATTGCAAGCCTCCGACTGATAATTTTTTGGAGTATGAAATTTTTTTTATCTTTCCGATTTTACTCCCGTCGCTAAATTGGGTCAACTGAGTTCTTTAACTATTTTAGGGCTTGCAATTTCTTCAAAAAAGACGAAAATAAAGCGAAAATTAATTTATTGAATAATGGCAATGCAGAATATATCTAAGACTTTAAATGGAAGAGGAGTATCTGAAAATTTACCCAATCGTTTTAAACCGTTTGCCCAAGCAGTCGACGATTACTGTCACGAAGCGGAAACTTCTAATCCCGAAACCGTATTTTTTAAAGATGTGTCTCGGACTATTCTTTCTAAAAACGATAGTCCGGATATCCCTTTTGAATCGAGTTTAAATCCGTATAGAGGGTGCGAACACGGTTGTGTTTATTGCTATGCGCGTCCTATGCATGAATATATGGAGTGGTCCGCCGGACTGGATTTTGAAACGAAGATATTGGTCAAAGAGGACGCCCCACAATTGCTCGAAAAAACTCTTTCTTCCAAGAATTGGAAACCTCAAACAGTTGCGCTTAGCGGCGCTACAGATCCTTATCAACCGGCCGAGAGAAGTTTTGAGATTTCTAGAAAATGCCTCCAAGTTTTTTTGAAATTTCGTAATCCTGTTGTAGCCATTACAAAGAATTTTTTGGCGACACGAGACGTCGATTTATTTTCTCAATTGGCGGAACATAACACTTCGGCAATATATATTTCGCTTAATAGTTTAGACGCTTCTCTTGCCCGAAAAATGGAACCGCGAGCGTCGTCGCCTGAGCGTCGGCTAGAAGCTATACGTAAGTTTAGCAAAGCTAAAGTGCCTGTTGGCGTTTTGGTAGCTCCGATTATTCCTGGATTGAACGATTTTGAAATTCCGGCAGTTTTAAATGCGGCGGCAGAAGCCGGAGCTAGTTTTGCGGGTTATGTTGTTCTAAGATTGCCGTTTGGGGTGGAGGATTTGTTTACAGAATGGTTAGACGACGCTTACCCAAACAAAAAGGATAAAGTATTAAATCGTCTGCGCTCTTTGCGAAGCGGTTCTCTTTATAATTCTGATTTTAAATCGCGCATGGTTGGTGAGGGGGTTTTTGCGAAACAAATTGCAGATTTGTTCGAATTATCGCGAAAAAAAGCTGGAATTACAGGCCGAGGACCCATTTTAGATACCAAAGGTTTTATCCCTCCGACTGGTCGTCAGCTCACCTTATTTTAATGAGATCTTTTCTTTTGATTTCAGTGCGAGCTTAATTTTTTGGCTCAGCCCAAGCTTGTTGAATTAATGTAAAAGATTGATGTACTAGATGACATTTTTTGCAAGATTGAACGCCAATGGTTTCAACGATTTCCCAAAATTTTTCTGGGTTTGGTTCTCCCGTCGCTAAATCTTTTTTAATGTCTTGGATAACTTCTAAAATATCGTCGTTTACAAAAAACTGGCGAACGGATACTGCCGATCGAGACCATTCGGAAACGTGGCATTTAGAACAAACAGACCGAAGTTCTTTAATTCTTTTTTGGAAGTGATTAGCCGCTTGAAAAACCTTCATGTATTGTTCTTGTGAAAAATTTACCGTCATTTCTTTAAAATTTGAGGATAAGCGATACATAAAAGCTTTGTAATCCATTTCTTCTTCGGCAATGGGATCTGTGATTTTTATTTTTTTTACGGATGGCATGTGATACCTCGCCCACACCGGTAAATAATTTTTGGAATGACATTTAGAGCAGGTTTCCGCAACAGGGCCCGAAGCTTTTTTTATTTGTTTTGGGTCGTGGCTTGTTACTGAGTCGGTAAATTTTTTGGCCGCATTTAAATCAAATAAATCTTCCCATTCAGGAACCCATTTGGCCGCTTCTCTATAGTTTTCTAAAAAACGTTTCGCTCCGGCCTCTGCGTTTTTCCAATCGTTTTCTTTCATATCAACAAAGACGCCGCCGAAAGCGCCGCTAATTTTATGCATTTGTTGGGTCCAACGTGGCGTTTTGCTTTCTGGCGGATAAAATTTATCTAATGATTTTGGGGGTGGAGAAATTACGTAATCGCCCGCAAAAAGGATTTTTGGAACGACAAGCAGAATTAGCGCTACAGTGGCCAAAAGCAGTCGAATTTTCATGAGTCCTCTGGTGAAAATGACGGGATTATTTATAAATATAGAAAAGAGTATTAAGGAAAATCTCTAAAATGGTTTCTGATCACGAGCAGAATTCTTAAAGTAGTAGGCTGCGAGTTGCCTCAAATAAAAATATTTAATTATTATTTCTTTAAAGGATTTTTCAAAAAAGGTAATTTTATTGTATTACATTAAAAATTCTATTTCTTGATAATTTTTATCGGTTCTAATGTTTACCAATACCAGCTCTACCGGGCTAATCATAGAATGTTTCTTGAGCGTTATAGTAATTGGATCGGTTTTTTCTATCTTCCAACCTTACGGGTGTTTGATGTGAGTTTTGATGTTTGGAACCTAGTCTGACTGCAAAAGCCCCGCGAACTAGCGCGCCTTTTTTTTGTGCAACTTCGTAGTTTTTTTTGTCAATAACCGCTTTATAAAAATTGGCCAGATGAAGTTTGGTTGTTCCAAAATCAGCTCCCTGCAAATTGGCTCCCATGTAATTTCCAGCCTGTAAATTTGCCATTGAAAAGTTGGCGTCGCTAAAATCCGCTTTCTCAAATTTAGATTCGGCTAGATTTGCGTATTTGAAACTGGACCTTGAAAAATTAGCTTCTGAAAAATCCAATTTTTCCTTTTCGTTTTCTTCTTTATTCTCTTTGTCATCTTCTGTGAAGTTTTGGCGATCAAAATTTAAATCGTGAAAAAATTGAAAAACAATTTTTTTTGGTAGTTTTTTATAGAGAGTGATTCGTTTAATTAATGAAATAAATCCTTGAGAATCTCCCCAATCCACCTCGGTGGGTCTATTAGATGTTTTTCCGCAATAAGCGCAAAAAGCTAATAAGGCTGTTGTTGAATTTGAGAAAAAACGATTTAGGTTTTTCTGATCTGTTTCTAAGCCCATTTCAATCAACGCTTCCTGAATAGGTAGATTATTTTTAACAGCCTCGGATAAAAATAATCCAAATTGGATTTGCAGCTTTTTTATTCCCTCTAGATCGTGGAAAAATCGTTTTTCTTCGCCTCTTAATAATTTTAGGATTTGATTATCCAAAATAATTGGACCTGTAAGTTTGATCCATTTTACTAAGGCTTGGTTCAATTTCCAGCCTTCATCGCCTTTAGATTCTTTGTGGATTGCCCTTTGGTTTCTCATTTGCCATGCGGTGTCGGATAAACACCGCGCCATTAAGTAATTTTGTAGGCTTGAAAAAGAAAAGTAAAAAACACGTTCGTTTTTTGGCGTCCATTTTGCGTCCATGAAACTAGTCGTCATTAAACCTAATAACGGATCGGGACTAGAAAAGAAATTTTTTAGGGAATCTAAAGAATCTTTTCGACCTGCGTCGTGAATTCGATTTCGAATTTGGTCTAAGGTTGCGGCGCCTCCATGATTAACGCAAGCAACCGCAATTTCTTCCAAAAGGCGAAAATAATCTTTTTCCAGTATGGGCCATGGTTGTTTAGCAAGTTTTTTCATCAAATTAAATGAGTGCAAAACAACAATTTCGTAAATATCGTTGGGGGCTTTCCCGTGTAGGTTTTCATTTAGCGCGATATCGGTGAGTGTTTGGTTAATCCAAGGATTGCCAGAAATATTTTCGAACCAATCCGAATTAAGTTTGGAGAAAATTTCATCCGAACCGATTTTTATTTGTTTCTTCAGAGCGTTTTGCCATTTAATCCGATTATCGAATGCTAAAAATTTAGTTGAGTTGGCCCTAGTTTTATGGATTTCGAATTTGAGGGGCAATAAGGAAAGACATAAAACTTTGTTCCCCAGGGCTTCGGCAACCGATTGGGCGGGGATATTGTGAGAAGAAATCGCAATTTTTAAATTTCCATTTTTGTCTTCTTCGATGAGTTGGTTTGTCCTTTTGATAAAACTATCGAATGCAGCGACCGACTCAGAGTTTAACCAAAGGTCGTCAAGAAACTCTAAAATCAAAACAGTTTTTCTGTCGGGCGGAAATAATTGCGGATGTTCTGTTTCAAAAAACCCTTGGGATTGTAAACTTTCTAGTATGCCGGATACCGGGTTACTGGTAGAAAGTATTTTTGACGCGGGGACGATTATTGGGAGATGACTTGCAAAGGGATTATTTGGGGAGGCAAGTGTAGCGGCCCATTTTTTAAACATTACGGATTTACCGGAGCCCGGATCACCTGCCACTAGAAAAAAAGGGGGCGAGTCTTCATTATGGAGCCATTCATTTAAACAATTTTGAGCGTCTTCAATGAAACAAGGTTCTAACCATGTTTCTTTTGTCATACCCTTTCCCGGATTAGGCCAGTATTCGGCTTGCGGGGGGATGTAAACTTCACTTGTTAAGTTAGTAAGTGGAATTTTATAAGAAACGACCGATTTCAAATAAAAAGAGAAATCTTTTTCTACTTCGCGAATAGAGTTGATATCCGGCCGGCAAAAACCGAGAAAGGGCCTATATCGATGGGATTTTTTCGAAGCGATATCGAATAAATTTGCCAGAAATAAATTTTCGCAAGCGAATATAAATACTTTGGTTTTGCTTTTATCGAGACCAAACTCCTCCATTTGCGTCGCTAAGAGTTTACACAACTCGGGAATAGGTGGATAGGTTCTTGGATTGGAATCGATGACATCGGATAAAGGAAAAGTTTCTGCGGCTACGGAAAGTTTTTGTAGTTCTTTTTCAAATTTTTTCCAATTGCATTTATTCAATCTCGACCTATCCAAAGGTTCATTAGAAATTCGCGTCAAGGCTGTTTGAAACCCTTGACGATAGGCATCCAATATCAATAAGGCATAAGCTTCTCCCGGTTTTTCTAGTTTGCAAGCCTCGGCTATATCAAGAAAAGGTTTGTTTGATTTTTCGAAATTTTTCGGGAGTTGGTAGAGAGTTTTTAAACCGACGGTTCGGCAAAACGCTTTTAAAGGATTACCTATAGCTAAATTTAAACCATTCAGCCAGAATTCCTTGGGCGGTAATTCGGTTTTTCCTATTTTATCTTGAAGTGGGACGTCTATGATAAAGATCTCCAAATATGATTTAAAATAAAATCTCTTAAATCCATTTTGTTAATCGCCATAAAAATCGGTTATTCGAATCCTTATTTATTTTATATTAGAAAGCGCTAAAAACGAAAAAAAAGCGATTTTCCGTTTTTGAAATTTTTACAGGATCGACAACTAGATATAAATAAACGGTAGAGGCGGAATTTTTCGGCGGGGTATCGGAGGGAAAGTTTTCAAAACAAAAACGGATTCTCTACTTCCTTTTTGGAAGAGGAATCCGTTTTTTATTTTGGCTCCGGAGACAGGACTCGAACCTGTAACACATCGGTTAACAGCCGATTGCGCTACCATTGCGCCACTCCGGAATGGTATTAATTAAAGCCCTTAATTGGGCTATAAACATTTGTTTTTTAAAAAGTAAAAAAACGACTTGAATGGTAAGGTCTGTTTTTTTGAAGTCAAGATGGTATTTCAAACGCAACCGGTTGTCAAGCGGATTCCTTGGGGTTTTCGCGAGGGGTTTGAGGCGAAATTGAGCTGCCTGAAAAAACGTTTTAAATTAATATTTTTGTGGTTTTGAGAAATTAACGCCTTGCATAGGTAAAAATAGAGGATCAACTTTAATTAGTTGACCCTCTATCGCCACCAAAACTTAGTTAGTCGAACAAAAGTTATCAAAATAAAATTCCAATTCTTTCTTTTTCTTGCGAGTTTGCTTAACTGTTGTGGTTGTTTTTGTTTTGCTATCTCCATTTGCGTCTTCGAAGAAAGCGTTCCAATAACGTTTACTTAATTCGTTACTAGTAATAACTTTTTTTAACTTTCCTTCTCTGTCTAAAACTTTTACTTGATAAAACATGAGACCCTCCGTTCCATTAGCAGAAAACGTACCGATAGATAAAGAGAACCAAAAAAACAATGACGCTATCTTTCGCCATCAATTTGTAGCCGACAGTGTTAAAATCCGGCATCTAAATTATATACTAATTATAGTAAATTTAAAAAAATTTATTATAATTTATACATAATTATTTTTTTGATTAAAATGCTATTTCCATCCTTTCTTAAAAATATTGGACAAAGTTTGGTTAGCAATTAAATATTCGTTAGAATACCTATATTATGAGACGTAAAAATAATTTCGCCAGTATTGTCAACATTTTGTGACAATATTTTATATTTGTAACATGTGTAAACTTAAGGACTTATCCCGATTTAGGGACTAAATGGAGCCTCTGATGAATTTGTTTAAATCGTTTTTAGCCATAGTTTTGGCTTTGGGAGTTTCTTTTTTATTCGGTTGCGAAAAGGAGTTAAAAGAACATCCGCTTCCCGAATCTGTCAAACGTCGTTTGGAAATGGCCAACGATCCTGAGGTTCAAAAGAAAAAAGTAACGGGAACCATCCAACTACCTGCCGATATTTCTGGAAAAGTACCGCCAAATGCCCCCTTGTTTATTTTTGCTCGCCCTGTTGGGGTTCAAGGCGGACCTCCTTTAGCGGTTAAACGATTAGGAGTGGTCAATTTCCCATTTGAATTTAATATTGGCCAAATGGATACCATGCTCCAAGGAGCGGATTTTTCAGGCAACGTTACTATTTCCGCAAGATTAGATGGCGATGGCGTGGCAGGAGCTGGTCCTGGAGACGTTGAAGGTAAAGTAGACGCCACGGTAGGCGATACCGGTGTCGAAATTATTTTGAACCAATTGGTTAGCGGCGAAGAGAAACCCGCCCAGATGACCCAAGCGGCCTCGGGTGGAAACAAAGCCATTTCTGGACAAATTATTTTAAGCTCTAAAGTAAAAGATCCTATTCCAGAAGATGGGGCGCTTTTTGTTTTTGTCCGACCCGAAGGAGTTGTTGGCGGTCCACCGTTAGCGGTAAAACGAATGGCATTTTCAGGATTCCCACAGAGTTTTTCTATCAGCGAAAAAGACGCCATGCGATCCACCGCTCGATTTGAAGGAAACTTAACCTTAGCCGCTCGGTTGGATCAAGATGGCGACGCGCGTTCCGCTCCCGGAGATATAGAAGGTTCTTTGGTTGTTCAAGGCGGATCCAGTGGAATCGAATTGGTTTTGGATAAAGTGATCGGAGCGCCAGTTCAAGATAAAGGCGGTTCTATGGAACCTGTAGAGCCTAAATCGATTACGGGAATGATTGAATTAGATTCAAAAATTGCCAAAGAAATTCCAGTTAAAGATTTACGGTTATTTATTATTTTACGTCCCAAGGGACAGACGAGTGGTCCTCCAATGGCCGTTCAGTTATTTGGCGAAGTAAAATTCCCGTTGTCTTTTGAGATTGGTCAAAAAGATGCCATGATGCCTGGCACTACTGTAGAAGGTCCGGTTGAAGTGATCGTTCGAGTTGATCGGGACGGCAACGCCAAATCGTCGCCTGGCGATTTAGAAGGTCAGGCACAAGCCGTGGTCGGCGATAAAGATATTAAGATCGTATTGAACAAGAAAGTTTAATCGAATTCAAAAAGCCGGGCATTTTTCGCCCGGCTTTCTCTTTTTTTTGCAATTATCTAAATTTTCTTTAGTTATTTTCCTTCCATATAAAAAGTGTTTTTCCCATCTCACACCTCTGGGTTACAATTATTTCACAACTAAAAAAGCGAGATTCTTCGCAATATTGAGGTAAATGCTTCTTTGAAGCATAAGATTTCTCGACAAGCTCCTAAGGAACTATAAGAAATAACCGGTATAAAAAACGAGATCCCTCGCCGATATTAAAATATCGCCTCTGAATGACGCCCGGCGGGAACGGGCTTAAACTATGCATATTATTAGTTTAGCGACGATCTTATAAACTAGTTCATTTAACAATGGCCTCGTAGATTAAGTTATGAAACTTTTTCCTAGAATTGCATTAATGTTTGTAAGTTTGACCCTTGCAGGGACATTAGGATGCGGCGCTCCGCATTCAAAACCTTACGCCGTGGCTTTGAATAAAGAAGCGAACCAGGCAGAAACGCTGGCGGCCTCTGGCAATTATCGAAAAGACGCTGATGCCTACGAAACCGCTCTCGAAAATTATAAGAAAGAAAAAAACGACGCTGGGATTTTATATTCTCTTGGACAAATGGGGATCATGCAAAAGCGTGCTGGAGATTACCAAACGGCTCTTAATACTTTTGCCGAAGCGAAGACCATTGGGAAAAAAGTGAATGGCGACGCGGCAGAGATCGAGGCGCATATCGGCGATGTTTATATGTTTTTGGGCGATTTCAACAAAGCGCGTTCTCAATACAACCAAGCATTACAAACTCACAGTAATTTTGTTTTTCCTACCTCTTATGCAGGTCCGCCAGGTAAAGAAGAGCTATCCGAATTGATTCGGAAAGCTAACGCCATTGTGCGTTCGCGAGTTAACCTGGGAGCGTTAGGTCTTTTTGAAGGTAAATTGGGAGTCGCCGAAGCGGAACTCAAAAAAGCGGAAAAATTAACCAGGGATATTTTATACGTTGCCGATCATCCGATTTACGGAATGATTTATAAAGCGGATACCGACGTCTTTGAAGGAACGGGATTTGCCAAAACATTTTTAGGCGCCGTGTATAAAGAAAAAGGCCAGACACAAAAAGCTCAGGAATATTTACGCGACGGTATGACCGCGTTTGAAAAGGGTAACTCGGCTTTTGGAAAATCCGTTAACCGAGCTCTTTCTTTTCAGTTTGATTGGTTATCGGACTCCCAAACTGCTGAACAAAAAGTGGCCGCTGGCGACTATCCTGCCGCTGTCGCAGAATATCAAAAATTGATTGGGCGTTATAAAGAGAAGGGCGATTTCCGTCGGCAATTGATGTCCATTGAAAGAGCAAGTTGGTTGTTGCGGGAGATGGGTCAATATAGCGACGCTCTAGAATTATTGGCACAAGGGACCGAGTTAGGTCGACAAAAGAACGGCGACGCGGCGGAAATTGACGCCAATATTGGCGACGTTTATCTCTTTGCCGGCGACCGGCAGCGGGCTTTGGAATATTTTGAAAAAGCTTTGTCTCCCCACGATGGGTTTTCCATGCCTACTAGCAAAGCCGTGGAAGTACCTAAAGAAGGTCAAATGTACAATTGGATGCGAATTTCCAAAGCTATTATTCATGCGCAAGTGAATCGTGGTACCGTTTATTATTTCAACGGAAAATTTGATAAAGCCTTGCAAGCTTTGGACGAAGCCAAACAAATGGTGGATGCCGTCATGGAAACCGCCAATCATCCCATTCGCGGCGTGTTTTATAGGGCGGATTCTGATTTGTACGAAGGCATTGGATTTTATCGGGCCATACGCGGAGCGGTTTTTGGAGGACTCAATCGATTTAACGAATCTTCCAAAGAGTTCGATTTAGCCTTGAATATGTTTGTTCAAGCTGGGCGACCCTATGGGGCGTTTATTGCGCGGGCGTTGCGGATACAAACGGAAACGTTGCAACCCAATAAAAAGTTCTCTCAATCCGACATTACAAGATACGAAGGTTTTTTGGTCGAAGCTGAAATGTTTGGCGCTTTGGATTTGGTGTGGCGCGTTGGTTATAGAGCTGGCTCGATGTTAGCCAAAAAGAAAAATTACTCAAAGGCAAAAACATTTTTGGTTAAAGCCATTGACGCGATTGAAAAAACGCGAGCAAACCTTCGCGAGGATACGATCAAACAATTGTTCTCTGGATCGGTTCAAGACGTTTATGGAGTCATCGTTGGTTTGCTATTCGATATGGGCGATTTTTCGGGAGGTTTTGATTATTTAGAGAGAGGTAAAGCTAGAGCTTTTTTAGATATGTTGGCGGGTCGATCGTTGAAACCAAAAGTGGCGGCGAACCCTCAGATTATTCGGCAAATTGCGGGCTTGGATATCAAAATCGAAAAAGCGGCGCGTAGTTTAAAAGCGTCAAAAGGCGCCCAGAGGGGTGGGGCATATATACAGTTTAAGAGTTTGTTGAAAGAGAAAAGTCGCGCCCTCGAAAGAATTAAAGATCAAAGCTTGAGTTATGCCACTTCGATGTCGGTGGCTACCGCTTCTGCCAGAAAAATTCAAAGTTCGTTGCCGGCAGATGCGCTGTTGATCTCTTATTTTCTAGAGGATTCGCGTGCCATGATTTGGACGGTTAGCCGTAATGGAATTCAAGCGACTCTTGCTAAAAATGAAGGGAAAAGAATCGCTCAATGGGCGGGCGATTATCGCGAAGCATTGGCTTCGGGGCAAATGGAGTTGGCTAAATCGCTGGGAAGTAAACTATACGCCAGTTTGATTGAACCGGTAAGCAGCCGTTTGAAATCGGCGAAGAAACTAATTGTGGTTCCTTCCGGCGCTTTGAATTACCTACCGTTTGCCGGTTTGCTGTCAAGCGATGGCAAATATTTAATCGAAAATCAAACAGTATCGGTGCTTCCCAATGCATCAAGTTTGTTTTATGTTGAAGGAAAGATCTCTGCGGATAAAGGAAAGATTTTGGCTTTTGGCGATCCTGATAGAGGCGGACAAGAGGCGCGATTGAAGTTTGCAAATAAAGAAGTACAAGTTGCAAGTAAATCGTTTCCTAAAAAAATTACTTTAACCGGCGAGAATGCTAAGGAATCGGTTTTAAAAAACCTATCCAAAATAGACGCGGAAGTATTACACTTTGCAGTGCATGGCCGTTTTGATAAACGCGATCCGTTAAAGTCGGCATTGTTGTTGGCTAAAGATCCCAATGAAGACGGCGATTTGGAAACTTACGAGATTTATGGATTGAATTTAAATTCAAATTTAGTAGTTTTAAGCGCATGCGAATCTGGGATTGGCAAACTCGCGCGCGGCGACGAGGTGCAGAGCTTGAACCGCGCTTTTATTTATGCGGGAGCTGGCGGAGTTATAGCCAGTTTGTGGAAGGTTTCCGACGAATCCACATTCCGACTTATGACTTATTTTTACGAAGAATTGCCGAAACGTGGACCGGCTGAGGCTTTGCGTTTCGCTCAAATAAAGTTAATGAAAAAATTTCCTTCTCCCTACCATTGGGCGGCTTTTTATTTAACCGGTAGATTGGATTCATAGCGCTTGGAATCGAATAATAAAAGCGCAAGATGGCTGGTTTCTGCGGTTGTCGCAATTTTGGCGTGTGGACTGTCGGTACTATTTTCTGAATGGTCGCCAGTGGCCACGTTTGAAAAAAAAACGATCGACTGGAGACTTCGTTTCCGCGTTCCTAATTTCGAGATGGGTAAAGAAATCGCTGTCGTTTTGATCGACGATGCGGTTTTGAAGGATTATCCCTATCGAAGTCCGGTGCCCCGCGACTTACTTGCAAGATTAATAGATGTTCTCTCCGAAGCGGGAGCCAAACGGATTGGATTAGATGTTTTTCTGAAAGATTTAACTTGGGAAGACGAAGACGAAGCGCTTGCGGAATCGCTCAAAGCCAGCGGCCAAGTGACGCTTGTTTCCACTTTTCGTAAAAGCGATGGCAAACTAATTTGGGATTTACCGCATCCAAAGTTTTTGGATTTTGTGGATTCTACAGGTATTGCGGATCTACCAATTGACCCAATTGATCAAATTGTGCGCGAAGCTACGGCGATAAAAAATATTTCCGATGTTACTGTTCCAACTTTGGCTGGAACGATGTTTTTAACTGAAAAGATGCCGGAAGTGGGGAAACCCGAAACTCCAAAAGTTTCACAAGTAGATCTACCAACTTTTGCTCGGCAAGGGAAATCATTTATCGTCGATTTCTTGGGGCCGCCTTCATCCGTTGAACAAGAGGAATATGCGGTTAAAACATATCCTGCGTCGGGTGTCGCTACGGGATTTTTACCAAAAGAATGGTTTGAAGGGAAATACGTTCTCATTGGCGCGGGTTTTTCAGATAATACCGACACTTTTCGCACTCCCTACTATAGCGGCAAATACGAATACCCATTAACGCCTGGAGTCGAAATTCATGCCAACGTTTTAGCTACATTATTGAAAGGAGAAAGCTTAAAACTTCCTTCGGAATATGAAAGATTGAGCGCCATATTTCTAATGGCTTTGGCCTCGGTGATCATTTCTTTTTGTTTTCCACCAGTTATGGCTGCTTTTTTTGAGGTCGTATTTTTTACAGGATTTGTTTTTACAACGTTTGCCATTTTTGAAAAGATAAATATACTTTTGCCAATGATACCCGTTAGTTTGGCAATGAGCTTTGCTTTTGTAGGCACGATAATTTACCGATTAACGTGGGAAGGCCGTCAAAAACGCTGGATAAAAAACGCTTTTCAAATGTATTTATCTCCCGAATTTGTAACCTCATTGGCAAAAAATCCCGAACAACTCAATTTAGGAGGCGAAGAAAGAGAACTCACTATAATGTTCACCGACCTCCAGGGTTTTACCGCTATTTCAGAATCTGTGAAGCCCAAGGAGTTGGTTGACCTATTGAGCGGTTATTTCAACGGAATGACGGAGATTTTATTCAAGTATGGAGGTACCCTCGATAAATATGTAGGGGACGCGATAATGGCATTTTGGAACGCTCCGGCAAATCAGCCAGATCATGCCGCGAGAGCGGCGTTGGCGGCGTTGGATATGATTGAGTTTACGGAACAGGTGAGTCGATCATTTCAGGATCGAGGCAAGCCCGAAATCCGAACGCGTATCGGCATCAATACGGGCAAAGCGATTGTTGGTAATGTGGGATCTGATAAGCGATTTAATTATACCGTTATGGGCGACGTAGTTAATGTGGCCGCTCGATTGGAAAGCGTTAATAAACAATACGGGACTTTATTAACGATTAGCGAATCAACTTATGAATTGGTTCGCGATAAAGTCCGCGCTCGGAAGTTGGATGTTGTTCGGGTAAAAGGCAAAGCACAACCTGTTGCGATTTATGAATTGATTGGGAAAAAAGGAAAACGGTTGGACGAAAAAAAAGAACAAGTTATTAAGACTTATGAAGAAGGATTGGACGCTTATAACCGTCGACATTGGGAAACTGCCATTCATCATTTCATATCAGCTCTCCAAATTGAAAAAAATGACGGTCCTAGTAAAGCTTATTTAGAAAGATGCAGAACATTGCGCGACGACCCTCCGCCCAAAAATTGGGATGGAGTTTTTAATTTGTTATCAAAATAAAGAAAGGTCAGAGGTTGCGATACCAATAACTGTTGGAGCATGATCATGCAAATAAAATTAAAATCTAAGGTATCTCTAAAAATTCGAAACTTTAACTTGCGGCAACTAGCCTGTTCTTTATTTAGAGAGGCGGCTTCCGGCCAAAATCAATTTTTAGAGGTCCCTTTTATTTTGAATGTATTGGTATTTCCTACAATTTTTCTTTTTTCATTAACTGGATTGTGCAGCGCGGGTTCCGGCGTTTTAATTTCTGTTATGGGAAAAGTTGAGGTTATCTCTGGCGGAAAAACGGCATTGGCAAAATCAGGTAGGACGCTTGCCTCTGGCGATTTGATTAAAAGCCTTGGCGGAACAGCGATATTGGTCTTAGCATCTGGGAAAACTCAGACGATTAAAGATTCTCAAGAGTATAGGTTATCCGAGGTATCGGGAGGGAAAATAATTGGGTTGGGAGCGCGTTTAGCGTCTGCTTTAAGCGAAGCGAAAAAAGAAAGGAAGGGTCCATTTGTTCGCGGGATGGTTCGAGCTGGAAATGGATTTAAAATTCTATATCCTTCAAATTCATCGATATTACCGGGCCAATTAAAATTTGATTGGATAGGACGCGAAAATAAGGTTGAAGCTAAAATTGAGGTCAAATCTGTAGATTCCAATTTCAATGATTCTTTCAGCCCCAACCTGGATTCCGAAACCATTATCTGGCCAGAAACCGGTTCAAAAATAGTTCCAGGTCAGCGATATTACTGGAAGGTATCAGGTATGAATTTGGAATCGATGGAAGAAAGCCCTAGTAAGTTGAAATGGTTTCGAATTTTAACTCCTAACGAAGTGGATGAATTGAAAAAAGAACTTCAGCAGATTGCATCGATAAAAAACATTCAACCAGCAGACAAAAACCTTTTAAAAGCGGCTTTATTTTATTCTTTTCGATTAGACCATAAAGTTTTGGATTTATTGCGGCCCACCCAGAAATTAGGACAGTTGGGAGAAAGTGGAAGCGAAATTTTGGTGGCGGTAAAAAAGCGTATGGAAGGTGTTTGATTTTAAGGTAATATTTTCCTTCTTCCGTTTGTGAAAATTAGAAATAGAGGAAAGATTTACCCAAAAAAATTGTCTCAAAAGTTTATTGAATATTTGGCCAGTTTTATAATTTGTTATAAAATAAGGGCTTGAAAGAATTGGATTATTTAGTTCGCGCTTGGCGCCTAGTTTGCTTCATAAAACGATAAATGTAGATTCTTCAAACTTTTTGTCGTTTTTTAATTAGGAGGCAGCAATGACGAAAAATCCAATTACTAATTTTTGGGACAATTACGATTGTTTACTACAACGAGATTCATTTGGATCGGCAATTGATGTATTGTTGGAAGAATTTCGATTGTTGATTGAAGATAATTCCAAGACTGCTCAAGCGATCGATAAGCAAGAATCTTGGGATTCAATCGCGAATTGTGCAAAAGAAGAAAATTATTACGATTTAGCCGAAATTTTAGGATTGGCAGTCTAACTAGGTTTTTAGCGCTTGTTGTTTTGCCATCCGATGGTTTCGACCCAGAGGAATTATGGCAAAAAAAATAACACTAAAAACTATTTTTGTTGGATTAGTCATTTCGTCAGCGTTTATTTTTTGTTCCGGTTTTCTTACGTGGAATCTTTCAGATCCTGAGGGGGAAGATACCGCGAGAGGAGAATTATATCTCACTAAAGTAGATCCATTCCAACCTGCGTGCAATCCTTGCGAAGATATTTATTATCTCCGTTCTGGGGAAAATCGAAAGAATTTTCGCGAATACCCACTTTATTTTCAATCTGGCCAATACAAAATTGATTTATTTGGTCCCGAAGGAACCGAAATTTCCTTTTTCGGCCAAGAGAACTTCCAAATCTCTATGGGCTATTTGAAAATAATAAAGCGCGATAGCGAAAGAGCCACCATTTTTTATTTAGATGATTTAAAACCAGATACTTGGGTTGAAATTCCAGCTAATCCAGGATTGACAGGGGCTTATGCCGTTTATTTTAGTCCTTATCCTAGTTTTCAAGAAAATATAGCTTCTATTTCTTGGGATTTGGGGAATTCTGACCAATGACGCTATTTTTTGGAAAAAATAAGAACTGCGGCTACACTTTTAATTGCTTAATTTTTTTTGGTTTTTTATTGGCATTTATTGGATGCAGTGGTTCTTTGCCAGCCTCAATTGGAGATTTTGCGCCTTGTCCTGATAGCCCAAATTGCGTTTCCACAAAAAGTTCCAGCCAGGAGCATCGCATCAATCCTCTTAATTATTCAGTTTCTAAGGAAGTAGCTAAGCAAGGATTAGTTCAAATTATTAAGAAGATGCCCGGAACGAAGATCAAAATAAACCAAGAAAATTTTGTCCATTCAGAATTTACTTCTTCTGTATTCCGTTTTGTGGATGACGTCGAGTTTTATTTTGAAGAAGATGGGGTTATTAATTTTAGATCGGCTTCCCGTTTAGGTCACTCTGATCTTGGCGTTAATCGAAACCGGATGGAAGAAATTAGGAAACTGTTTTCTGCTGTTTCAGGCGTTAAATAAGGGTGATAGATTATTAAGCCATTTCCTTTTCGGATTGTTCGCTCATTTCTGTAAGCTGGCTTGGGGAAAGGTGGTCAGTGAGGACGTAATAAACCCCTGTCAAAACGACGATGCACATATTTAAACCCCATAAAACCATGCCGTAACTTAAGGCGACCACTTCGTTTTCCCCCATAATATGGTGAAGCGCTACAGACACGCCTAAATGAAACGAACCTACGAACCCGGGAGTTGGAAAGGCAGCGATAAAAATACAAACCATCACCAGCAATATTCCCACAGACTCTGCGGATTTGTTTTGAAGGTCGTACGCCCAATAAAGAGGGTAATAGCTTAACGCCACCAGAAACCATACTGCTATTGAGTATAAAGTAATTTTTACTAAGGCCTTTTTGTCTCGGATAATATCCAACCCTGTATTGAATTTATCGATCAGAGCTTGAATTTTATCGCCCCATCCCTGCGGCAAAATTTTCGAAATCCAGATCACAATTTTTGAGACTATATCTTTTTGAAAACACATCATGTAGATAAAGGTAGTTAAAACTACCGCTCCTACACACCCTAAAACGCCAAACTTAAAAGCGAGTTCGTCTAATGTCATTCCGGAAAACTTAGTTTCCGAACTAAAAATGTGAGAATTGAAAAGCAATAGCCAACAAAATAACCCCATTAACATGAATGTGTCAAAAATACGCTCAACAACGATAGAAGCGAAAGCTGCAGGAAATGGAATATCTTCTCGTTTAGCTAGTAAATATCCTCGAATAAATTCTCCCGCTCGCGCTGGTAACATATTGCCCATAAACCCGATCATTAATGGAGAAAGAATTTGCGATGTCTTAACCTCTTTTATAGGCGACAATAAAATTCTCCAACGCATACCTCGAACCCCAAAACTGACTAAGACCAAAATAGCGGAAGGAATTAAATAGATAAAATTAACGTCTGCAAAAGAATCTAGAAGCTCATCTAAAGAAATATTGCGGAAGGTAAAATAGGTTGCAAGGACAGCGACAACTACGCCGATAACAAGTTGCTTTATGTTTTTCAAATTAGGGGAGCCTTAAGAAGATTTAATTTTGAAACCGGTATTTTTTAGCCGATTTAGAGAATCTAAATAGATGGTGGTGATTATAATTGTTATAACGACAAAATGCTCGAAAGCCTTTAGATTTCGGCTAGAATTGTTTTTGCGGTTTGGATGTCTTTTTGGATTTGCGAGGTTAAGGCGTCTACATTGGGAAACGCCTTTTCACTTCGGATTCTTCTGACAAAACCTATTTCAATTTCCTGACCGTACAATTGTTTGTTGAAATCGAAAATATGAGCTTCAATTACTAACTGATTTCGATTAAATGTTGGATTGTTTCCAACATTTACGACACCATTTAAAATTTTCCCATCAACCAAAACGGTGCAAGCATAGACACCACATGCCGGAGTTAAAAGATCTCCTGTTTCAATATTAGCTGTAGGAAATCCAATTTTGTTCCCTCTTTGCTTTCCTTTAATCACGACACCCGAAAGAGAATAGGTTCTACCAAGAAGCCTGTTAGCGTTTTCTAAATCGCCTTCTTCAATCAATCCGCGAATACGCGTACTGCTTACTTGTTTTCCTCCAGATTGAATAGGGTTGATCATCTCGACGGAAAAACCAAATTTTTTCCCTAGTGTTTCGAGCGTTTGAACGTTGCCTTTTCGTCCTTGACCAAATGAGAAACCCGACCCTACGATAACAATACGAGTTTTTAATTTATCGACCAAAATAGTTTCTACAAAAGCTTCTGCAGTTAAGTCGGCTAACTTCCATGTAAACGGTTCAATCGCTAATAAGTCAATACCGCATTCGCTAATTTTTTCGGTTTTGGTTGAGAGTTTTGTTAAAAAGCGCGGACTTCTTTCGGGGTCAAGCAATTTAATAGGATGCGGGTCGAAGGTAAGGGCGACGGCGGTTCCATTCTTTTCCCGAGCGAGGCGTGCCGCTTGGCTAAATACGCTTTGATGACCAATATGGACTCCATCGAAGTTACCTATAGCAACAACGGCGTATTCCAGCGGTTCGACTAAATTTTCAACACCCTCAACAACTTTCATTTATCACAATTTAGATAGATCAATCTTTTAATTTTCAGTAGTACGGGAATAGTATCCAACATCGAAAAGGGTGTCAATAAAGATACATGGGGCTTATTATCGTAGAAATCTTATCAACAACAGTATTTTATTAGAAGAAAACAGATATTGCCAATTTTTTAAGTGGCTATTGCGATCAAAAAAACAGTTTGTTACACTATTAGCCTATTTCATTACAATTCCCTAGAAAAGGAAACGCTATGTTTGATATCGGGTTTTTCGAATTAATGATCATTATGGCAATCGGAGTGGTCATTATTGGCCCGAAAAACCTACCCAAATTGGCCCGCGCGGTTGGTAAAGGTTGGGGTGAGTTTCAATCCACTTTTAACGAGTTGAAGGGCGATTTGATGGAAGAAGCGGACAATTTAAAAAATTCCGTCAATATCGATCAG
This sequence comes from uncultured Nitrospinota bacterium, assembly GCA_964570665.1. Classification (GTDB taxonomy): domain Bacteria; phylum Nitrospinota; class Nitrospinia; order Nitrospinales; family JAJDAT01; genus JAJDAT01. The sequence goes on from CAZMZH010000017.1 coordinate 39,121, forward strand.
CTTGAACAAGATGTTTCTGCAGCCACAAAAGTTGATGTAGACGTCAATATAGACGACATCAACGAAACACCCAAGGTCAATTAGAATTCGACCTTTTAAACTCTTGCTTAAAATGTGCAAGAGTTTTTGATGGCATACCTATCGTCATTTTTGAAAATTTAGAAATTATTTTTAAGCCTGAATTAAGGGTTTATCAATTTTCAAAAAATCCCACGAATAAAATTCGAATGAAGAGCTTAACTTTTTGTCCAAGTAAATTATTTTGGGAAATTTAATTTGCTTAAAGCGTGTTTTAACCAATGTTTTTGACTAATGGTTAAAATTCCATAAGAGGGGAGGATGATACCATAGCACATTTTTTCATAACAATTCACACGTCGCTAAGGTCGATAAAAATGACGTTGAGTAAAAACTCAATCCATGAGTCATTCGAAGGTTTTCTTTTTTCAAATAAAGCGTTAGGTTCAATTGAACCCAACGCTTTTTATTTGTTTTTCAAATAATCTAAGTTCCTCTAAGATTTAGCTTGTAATCCCCAGGAATGAATAAACTGATCTTTGTTTTGCTCAGTTTGATAACGGCAACGGAAGTCTTGTCCAGATGTTTGGCCGCTTAAATCGACAGTGCCGCGCAAAATGCGAATATCGCCAGTTAATGGCAGTCCTTTTTGATCCATTGTAACAGCCGTCCATTCGCTACCGCCATTCCGGCTAATGTAGAATATTCCAGGTCCATCCGCATCCGAATGCTCGGCACGTGTCCACAAATAAGCTTCAGATGGCACAAATCCCGGATCGAAGGATTTACTTCTAAGATCCAAGGCTCCGCGCTCTGAATCGTAATTTAATCGATACTGGGAAACGCTTGGGCTTTGATTCGTATTGTTTGAATTTAGGGTAATGCCCCGAAATAACGAATTTACGGATGTTGACCAACCGCCCGTTTCTTCCCATTGAGAATCGGAGATGGCCGCCAAATTAGATCCCGTCATGCGGTTCCCGGATTGCGCGGAGAGAGCTTGCGAAACGGCATGAAGCAGATCGTTGGTCGATGCGGACACCCAGGCTTCGGCCGAGGAATTTGTAACGTCGTTGTTGTATTCCCAGCTTCCGCCGCTATTGCGCACGATTTTTCTCCAGACAGAATCGTTAGCGTTGAAGATAGAAATTTCCGTCCCGTTTCCAAAGCCCGTCGCAGGATTAAAACCCAGCCAGTAATAAGCGTTCTGCGAATTAAGAGTTTCTGTTATTGAGGCGCTATTGATATCGGTCCAAGCGGCGGTTACGGTATTTTGCGCTTCTGGTTTGCATATAGAAACGTATTCAGAAGTTACGCCAGTTTTTAATTCATAATAAACTCTGATCATACTTTGGTAAGTTGTATTAGCGTAAAATGCTCCCTGGCGATAAAAAATCGACGATCCGTTGGACCAATAAGGAGCGTTAGAAGGGTAATAGCTATAGGTTTCCATATCTATACAATTTGCAGAATTCAAAGATCCGGTGCGAGCCAACAAAGCGGCGTATCGAGTGGAATTGCTTAACGTAATTCTATTGCTTCCAGAAAATCTAAAAACTACCTCCGTATGGGATGTACTTAAACTGGAAACGTCAAAATTATCCGATGTCGCTAAAACACTACCGTTAGGTACTCCACTGCCATCCGTTGTATAAATTTCGCAAAAGTAATTATCAGTAGGCGAACCGACCCTCTTGATCTTGAAAACGACGCTATCCAAAATATCGCTAGTAGTGGTTGTAAACGATTGACCGTTTTTTATTTGGCCGCCCTCTTGATCTCCTACTAGTCTACCTGTAAGTGAGCCACCGCCACCTGTAGTGATATCCAAATGAAGCGAACTTCCCGGAATAAGATTTAACTGAGCCGCCCCGCTATCAAACTCGCTCATACGAATAATATAATCATAAGCGCCATCCGATGCGGAGATGTCTAAAGTCAATTGAGTGTTTGAATCGCGCGAATTGATATCAAACCAATTTGTTCCGCCATCAAAACTAATTCGTCCTTTAGCGCAGTTAGTGGGCCAAACCCCTGAAGACAGAGTTACCGTTGTTCCGCTTGCAACAGTTGCCTGCGAAGTTACTTGATTCGAATTGGTCCATTCCTGTTGAAGAAAATTCGATTCAGTGCCGTAATTGTGATCTGAACTAGCTCCAGTCTGCGGATCGGTTCCCTTATAAAGAGTATTATTTGGATCGTGTTGAAAGCCGGTGGAGTTAACCTCCTCTGCCCCCTGTTCGTTGGCGTTTCCAAAGGAGTCCGACCAACCCGCTTCCATCGACATAGAACCGCCATGGTTTTCTTGAATTTCTTCAAGCGCCCTTATAATATTGCTAGTATTGATTTCCTCCTGAGGATCGACCGGCATGGCTCCAGTCGTTCCCGGACTAATCACCGAATAGGCAATAGAGCTGAGAGTATTGTCCAAGACCGATTTATTGAGCGTAACGGTTGTATTGGGCGTCGAATAGGAAGCGGTTGCAACGGTTGCGTAAACATTGCCGCCCGTCAGCGTCATTTTCAATCTTCGTCCATTTACGTATATTGAAGCCACGTCTGCGGGTATTGTAAAGGAATTAGGCGACAAATAAACGACGGCGCTTCCAGAATTTTTCCAGTCGGCCGCAACGTTAACTGGCGTTTGATGCGAACCGTTGCTGTTATGCTCAATATTAAACAAAGCGTCTTGCGCCTGTTTTTTTGCCAACAAAGAAGCTTCGCCATCCCGAGCGGCTGTGATTTCCGATTCGGCAATTGCCAGACCGGTTCCTAGGGAAGCGTGGCTTCCTTTGTCGCCAAGGAAGTCCTTTAACGCTTCAAGGGCATTGTTATAGGGAACATGCCAATCTCGTTGGCCTTTAGTCCATTGATAAGTTAGATAATCGAATAAACTCATTGATCAACCTCAAAAAAATTCAAATTTGGCGTTTTTGGTAGAGACTGGAGAACGTCGCAATTAGGTGGCAAAAGTGGGTTTAGGACTTGGCTTGTAGTCCCCACGAGTGTAGAAATTGGTCTTTTGAAGCCCCGGTTTGGTATCGACATCGCAAATCTTGACCGGATGTTTGACCGCTTAAATCGACCGTTCCTCGTAAAATACGAATATCTCCAGTTATCGGTAGCCCCTTTTGTTCCATTGTAATTGTCGCCCATTCGCTTCCTCCATTGCGACTAACTTGAAATGTTCCCGGTCCGTCGATGTCGGAATATTCGGCGCGAGCCCATAAATAAACTTCGGAAGGCGCGAAACCTGGATCGTATATTTGACTTATCAAGTCCAGCTCTCCTCTGACTGAATCGTGATTTATTTGATATTGAGAAACGTTAGGATTTTCAATCTCGTTAGATGAATACAGCGTTACTCCGCGCACCATGGAATCGGTGGAAGTTGACCAACCGTAACTATCTTCCCATTCGGAGTCTGTAATATTCGCCAGATCAGTTCCATCCATGCGATTAGCTTCTTGGGCCGAAACCGCTTGCGAAGCGGCATGAAGCATATCGTTTGTATCGGCAGTTACTCCAGCATAATCGCTGGGCCCGCCGCTAATATAGATGTGTGGGCTCGTTGGAGGAGTAAAGTTTTCAGTCCACAAGGCTGTTTTAGAAAATCTAAATTCTTCTATCCAACCATCGAAGTAGCCGTCTGAATAAACCTCTCTTCTTCCAAGTGACAATTTACTATTAGTAAACGATCCCATGTTCGGGGGAACAGGTGAAAATGCTGTAGCTATTTGTTTACCATCTTCAAACATATAAAGATCGGTACCTTTTTTAACAAAAGCATGATGATACCATTGCCCTGTAGAAACTCCGCTACCTCGATTGAAGTTGGTTGTAGCAAAGTTTGTATAAGTTGGATGAGTATAATAAACATAGAAATATTGAACAGGATTAGACTCAAGCTGTAAGTATAGATTGTCGCTTGCGTCGCCGATAGTCCATATGGATTTACCTGATTGAGATGCACTGTTAAATCTTACCCAATAATCAATAGTCCAATCAGAATCTCCTAGATCAAGATCAGAATGTTCTGAAGTCATTTGGATATAGTCGCCAGTCCCATCAAACAACATGGAAGCCCCGCCAAACTTGCTTTGCGCCGTATCTATTTGAGCGTTACCAAACACAGTAAAAGCGTGCGCTAAAGGTCCGCTGTCTGTAAAGGTGGTACTTCCATCCGACCCGTCTCCATGTAGCAACACTTTCGTCGAGTCGTAGACCGCATTGTTATATTCCCAAGTATTGGAATTGTTTTTAGCTATCGTTCTCCAAACCGATCCGTCTTGATTAAAAATTTTAATTTCCGTATTGGCTCCAAAATTGACTGCGGGATCAAAACAAACCCAATAATTTGCGTCTTGATCATTGCGAGTTTCCATAACCGAACCGCTATTGATATCAGTCCAACCCGAAGTGTCGGTTTTTTTGGTTTCGGAATCGCAAACCGATACGCATTCTGAAAACACATTAAAACGAGCTTCTGCGGTTGATCCCGGATCTGGATCGGAACCGGTATTTGCGTCTGAATCGCTTGGAAAAGATTTAGCGTTAATAGTTTGATACTCAAACCTAATTCGACCCTCACCTCCTTTACCATCATTTACATCGTCATTCGCATGACCGCCGATGGCGCTGATGGAATCGGTTCCTAGCGTGAGGGATTCCGTTCTAATAAAAATTGCGCCGCCCGCGCCGCCACCGCCTTGATTACCAGTAGCCGTTCCGGAAATACCGCCTTTTGAATTTATTTTTCCATCAACGACAACAGTTGTAGCGATTATATAAATAATACCGCCGCCAATGGCTCCATCTGAAGCTCCAGGCCCTCCGTGCCAATGGTAAGCGCCGCCTCCACCGCCAGATCCAAGAAATAAATCCGCTAATTTAACGTCGCCGTAATCCGAGCCGCCAGTTCCTTTCTGATTTCCATCCTGTCCATTAGCTCCAACTGTGCCATGACCGCCGCCGCCGCCATCTCCATTTTGAGAGGTACTTGCATACGATCCGCCACCGCCCCCTTCATTAGCGCTTGAACCCGTTGAACCTGTTCCCAATATAGATTCTCCTTGATAAGAACTCGCTCCGTTTGTTACGCTTTTTGCTCCCCCTCTATACCCCTTGCTATCGGCGTGAATCGTTCTACCGCTAGTAACGGTTACCGTTCCCGAAGCATAAAATATGAGAACGCCGCCGCTAGAACCGTTCCAAGCATTACAAGTTAAATCGCCGCCGCTGTTAATATTGACGTCGGTCCATTGTGGGATGCGTTGACAAACCACTTTTTGACTGGCAAACGACACTCCGTCATAGGATTTAGTTATCGTTTCTTTTGTAGCGACCGTAGATCCCGATGGCGTTCCGCTGACAGTTAATATTTCGTAATTTCCAACGTCCGCCAAATCTCCAGTTGTCCCTTGCATATTTATCAGCAGGATTTTGTCGCCATCTGCAAAACCCGTAATACTACCGACGGGGATAGAAGTTCCAGTTGGATTTGCCGTCACTGTGGTTGATATACCATCGGCGTTTGTGGATCGTAAGGAACCAAGAATGTTGGTATTAATATTTTTAGAAGCGGTAATCGTTACCGTACCATCCCGGCCGTCACCGACAGGAAAGTCTCCATTAGAACTTAATTTCACAACGCCAGAGTTAAACGCGCTCATTCGAATGATATAGTCGTAATCGTTTGAAGCTTCGGTTGCGAGGGTAGTAAGCTCGATATTACTTCCATCTGTTCTGCTATTTATGTCGTACCAGGTAGATCCCGAGTCAAAACTAATCTTGGCATTGGAGCAGTTTGTCGGCCAAAAACCAGACGCTAAATTAACCGTAGCGTCGCCATTAACGACCGTCGCTTTTGCCGTTCCTTGATTCGCGTTGGTCCACTCTTGTTGTAGATAATTCGCTTCTGTTGTGTAATCTTTATCTGAGTCGTTTGTTCCCGGATCGGTTCCTTTATAAAGTGTATTACTTGGATCGTGTTGAAATCCTGTCGAATTGGCTTCGTCCGCCCCTTGTTCATTGGCGTTTCCAAACGAGTCCGACCAACCTTTTTCCATATATAAGGAACCGCCGTGATTTTCTTGAAGTTCCTCGAAAGCTCGCATTAGATTACTAGTATTCACTTCTGCTTGCGGGTTTATGGGCATGGAGCCCATTTCGCCGGGACTTAATATTCCGTATGAAATTGAGCTCAAAGTATTGTCTAATACAGATTCATTAGTAGTCACAATTGTGTTAGGGGCGCTATAAGAAGCTGATGCCACCGTTGCATATACGTCGCCGCCCGATAATATAGCTTTGATTCTACGGTTTTCGACATAAAGGGGCGCAACGTCGGCGGGAAAAGAAAAAGAGTTTGCCGATATAAAGGTAACCGAGTGGGCGGAGGCTATCCAGTCCGCGTCTACGCTTGATGAGGCTTGATGAGTGCCGTCTGGATTATGTTCCGTGTCGAACAAAGCGTCCTGCGCCTGATGTTTAGCTAAGAGAGAAGTTTCTCCATCCGCCGCCGCCGTTATCTCCGATTCATAAGTCGAAATACCGGCGCTTAGCGACGAATTACTTCCTTTGTCCCCCAGAAAGCTTTCAAACGCTTTTAGGGCGTCGTTGAATGGAATGTGCCAGTTACGCTGACCTTTTGTCCATTGATAAGTTAAATAGTCGAATAAGCTCATGGATTATCCTCAAAGAAATTTCTATATCTACGTTTCCAATAATCTTGGACAACGTTTCAAAATTGATTGTTAAAGATTCGGTTATTTGACCTGTAGTCCCCACGAGTGGAGAAATTGATCTTTTCCCTGTTCGGATTGAAAACGACAGCGCAGATCTTGTCCGGATGATTGACCACTTAAATCGACTATTCCCCGTAAGATTCGAATATCACCCGATATTGGCGGTTCGGGTTGAACCATAGAAATGGCCGTCCATTCGATGCCACCATTCCGGCTAACGTAAAATGTTCCAGGGCCGTCGATATCAGAATGTTCCAATCTTGTCCATAAGTAGGCTTCATTGGGTTCGAAACCTGGATCGTAAGTCTTAGAACGCAGATCCATTGCTCCTCGCTCGGAATCGTAATTCAATCGAAATTGTGAAACCGATGGAGTTTGGTTTTCGCTCGTTGAATAAAGTGTCAAACCGCGAACGATTGAATTAGTGATTGTTGACCATCCTCCAGTTTCTTCCCATTGCGTATCGGAAATAGACGCGAGATTTGTTCCCGTCATTCGATTTGACGCTTGGGTTGCAATCGCTTCTGAAACGGCGTGGAGTAGGTCGTTGGTTGAGGCGTTGGTCCAGGATTCGGATGCCGTGTCCGTGGCGTCATTGTTATATTCCCAGGCTCCAGAATTGTTGCGGGCGATCTTTCGCCAAACGTTACCTGTTGAGTTGAAAATCTTAATCTCTGTTCCATCGTCAAATCCGATTACAGAGTCGAATGCCAGCCAGTAATAAACGTTTTGAGAGTTTAAAATTTCGGTAGCTGAAGCTGAATTTATATCGGCCCAAGCCGACGTGTCAATTTTTTGCGATTCCGTATCGCTAATTGAAACGTACTCCGAAGCGGCATTAATTGCGGGGGCCTTTAATTCGATTTCATGGACTCTACAGTAGTCTTGGCTCCAAACGGCAGTGATTACCACATAATACCAATTATAGGCAGTATTGTTGGTAAACGTTATAGACCTCATAGGGCCAACAGTAGTGCCGCTCACATAAACCACTTCGGGGAACGCTGTTTCGGTGTGTAATAAAGTTGCTCCGTTGGTAGTTGGAGATTGGCCTGCTGTTGGGGTTGTGTTGGATCCATAGACTTTAAAATCTTTTAATGAACCTCCTCCGCTATCCGCCGAGCTGTTTAAAACTATTTCATTGACCTTTGCAGCTACTCCAATATCAACCGCGACCCATCTTAATTCGCCTCCACTCGATATGTTGTACCAAAGCATCGATTGAGTAGAAGTACTATCGTCGTCAATCGCTCTAGAATCTCCTCCAGCTGTTAGGCTATTAGAATGAGCGTTGGAATGAACAAATGGATCTCCAGGATTTGTTAAGTCTGTTGTTGCTGCGTAAGCGATATTAAATTTTACTGTACCTTCATTAAACTCACTCAGCCGGATAATGTAATCAAATGTGCCATCTGTTGCCATGGTTACTAAAGTAATTTGTGTACTAGAATCGCGAGAAGTTATATCAAACCATGTTAAGCCGTTGTCAAAGCTGATGCGGCCATTAGTACAGTTTGCTGGCCATATTCCGGATGAGAGGGTAATAGTTGTTCCGCTTGCCACAGTTGCTTGTGAAGTCGATTGATTAGCGTTGGTCCATTCCTGTTGGAAGAAATTTAACTCTGCATCGTAGTTTCTATCGAAGTTTAAATTGGTTCCCGGATCGGATCCTTTATAAAGCGTATTACCTGAATCGTGTTGAAAACCTGAAGAATTTGCTTCGTCGGCTCCTTGTTCGTTGGCGTTACCGAAGGAGTCGGACCAACCCGCTTCCATAAGTAAAGAGCCGCCGTGATCTTCTTGGATTTCGTCAAACAATCGCATGACGTTGCTGCTGTTAACTTCAACTTGAGGATCTGTGGGGATTGAGCCGGTGGGACCTGGGCTTACCAAACCATATGAAATGGTTTGAAGCGTGTTGTCCAAAATAGAATCTTTTATGATAATGGTCGTATTAGGTGTGCTATAGGAAGCGGAAGCGACAGAAGAATAAACTTTGCCGTTCGATAGTTGGATTTTTAGCCGTAAATTTTTGACGTAAGTTGATACGACGTCGATAGGAATAGAAAATGAGTTAGCAGACAAATAAGTCACTGTGTGACCGGAGTTTTTCCAATCGGTAGCTGTTCCTGCCGAAGTTTGATGGGTTCCATTAGAATTATGGTCGACATTAAATAAAGCGTCTTGAGCTTGATTTTTAACCAATAGCGAAGTTTTTCCATCGCGACTGGTTTGGATCTCGGATTCCAAGGCGGTTAGACCGTCCCCAAGGGAATTGTGAATTCCTTTGTCTCCAAGAAAGTTTTTCAAAGCTTCTAGGACTTCGTTATAGGGGTTATGCCATTCTTTTTGGCCTTTGGCCGTTTGGAAAGATAAATAATCGAGGAAATTCATTATTGTTACCTTTAATTGTCCATTGAAAAAATGAATGATCGAAAAAATTCATTATTGATACCTCAAATTTAGAGTGGCCAAGTCAACGCTTAATGGAAAATTCAAAAAACGTTCTCAAAAAAGAAAAGCCGAACCTTTATATTTAGTTCGGCTTTTTTTGAAACAATTTCAAAAGAGTTTTTATGGTTTTACTTGCAATCCCCACGAGTGAAGGAACTGATCTTTTCCTTGAGTCGTTTGATATCGGCAACGCAAGTCTTGCCCTATTGTTTGTTCTCCTAAATCGACAGTTCCGCGCAGTATGCGATTGTCGCCCTCCAATGGAAGGCCTTGTTGAACCATTGAAACGGCAGTCCATTCAGCGCCTCCATTGCGGCTAACTTGAAAAGTTCCAGGTCCATCAATGTCGGCATGCTCGGCCCTTGTCCAAACATAAGCCTCGGATGGAACAAAACCAGGGTCATAAGCTTTACTGCGTAAATCCATTCCGCCTCTTTCAGAATCGTAATTTAGTCGATATTGGGAGACGGAAGGATTTTGACCGTTATTATTAGAAAAAAGAGTTATTCCGCGAACAATTGAATTAATTGAAATAGACCAACCGCCAGATTCTTCCCATTGTGTGTCTGTAATGGCGACTAAATTCGCGCCGGTCATACGGTTACCGGTTTGTGTGGAAACAGCTTGCGACACGGCATACAATAAATCATTTGTTGAAGCAACGGTCCATGATTCAGCCGCAGTATCTGTTGCATCGTTGTTAAATTCCCAGTTATTTCCATTTTTGCGAACAATCTTTCGCCAAATCGAACCCGCGGAATTGAAAATTTTAATTTCAGTCCCATCGCCAAAACTATCGACGGGATCAAACGCTAACCAGTAGTAAATATTTTGAGAGTCTAAGGTTTCAGTAACAGACCCTGAGTTAATATCGGACCAGGGAGAAGTATCGGTTTTTTGCGCTTCCTTGTCGCAAGCGGAAACATACTCCAAAGTCGTATTTTGCTTAAGTCCATAATGAACTGCTGGGGGAGTGAAATTTGAGGTCCAGCGAGCGACGTTGGAAATTCTATAGGATTCCATCCAGGCATCAATTTCGTTAGATAGATAATGCTGTCCAATGATTCCGATTGTGTAGGTTGAAGAGTGGTTTTGCATAGTACCAGTGACCGTTGTTGTTGTGCCAATTTGTTGGCCGTCGACAAATACATAGCCATTACTGCCGCTTCTAACGATAGCAACGTGGTACCAGGTATTTGTAGAAGGACTCCAAGGGGCTTGGATAGTGGCCATACCGGGAGTACCAAAACTTAAGCTTAAACTTGAGGCACTATACGAAAAAGAATGATAATAATTACCATCCGTCATATGACATCCCATAACATCCCCGCCAATACTATTCATTCGGATATAACATTCAAAAGTACAATCTCCAGCTCCCATTGTGAAAAGACTACTGTCGGGAATTGAGAGATGTGCGTTATCTCCGTTGAACCTAGCGCTTGTGGATCCTAATTTGGTTTGGGAAGAATCCAAATAAACATTATTGTGAGCGGTAACGGAATGAGAATATTGACTGGAATCTGAAAAATTTCCGTCCATTTTGAGTAACAGTACTGTATTGGAATCTATAGCTTGGCTAGGGATTTCGGTAAGCCTTATTTTTCCGGCGTCAAACTCGGTAATTCGTATAATATAGTTGAAATCGCCGTCTGGAGCCGGAGTCATAAGTTTTATTTCCGTGTCGGATTCTCTTGATACGATAACAAACCAAGAACTACCAGAATCAAAACTAATTCGGCCTCCATGACAATGTGTTGGCCAAATTCCTAAGGAGAGAGTTACGGTAGTCCCGCTAGCCACATTAGCCTGCGAAGTTCCAGTACCTGTCGAATTTGTCCATTCTTGTTGAATAAAATTTGATTCTGTATCGTAATCCTTATTTATGTCGATTCCAATTCCCGGGTCTGCTCCTTTATAAAGCGTATTTATGGGATCGTGAACGATACCAGTTGAAATCGCGTCGTCTGCTCCTTGATCGTTAGCGTTTCCAAATGAGTCGGACCAGCCCGCTTCCATCAATAAAGAACCGCCGTGGTTTTCTTGAATTTCCTCGAAAGCGCGCATTTGGTTGCTTGTAAGAACGTCGATTTCTGGAATTTTTGGCATCGATCCCGTTTCGCCAGGACTGATTAAACCGTAAGAAACTGCGCTGAGAGTATTGTCTAAATTCAATTCCTGAATAGTAATGGTTGTGTCAGGAGCGCTATAAACTGCCGAAACGATAGAACCAAATACGTCGCCGCTCCCCAGCGTTAATTTAAGTCGACGTCCTTTAACATAAATAGCCGCTACGTCTAACGGGATAGAAAACGAGTTAGCGGATACGTAGAAGACGGAGTGTCCGGAAACTTTCCAATCCGAACCTGCGCTAGCCGAAGCAGGATGCGTTCCATCGGGATTGTGTTCAATGTTAAACAAGGCGTCCTGGGATTGATTTTTGGCTAGCATCGTTGCTTCGCCATCGCGCGCGTCCGAAATTTCTGTTTCGTTTGCGGCGATACCATCGCCAAGCGAATTGTGACTCCCTTTGTCGCCAAGAAAATTTTTAAGCGCTTCTAAAGCATTGTTATAGGGAAGGTGCCAATTGCGTTGTCCTTTCGCCCATTGATAAGTTTGAAAATCGAATAAACTCATTGATAAAACCTCCAACAATAAAAGTGGCCAAGTCAACGTTTTAAGGGGAATCCTAAAAACGTTCTCAAAAAGAAAAGCCGAACCGTTAATGCGGTTCGGCTTTTCTTCAAACATTCTTAGATGAAGCTTTATGGTTTTGCTTGCAGTCCCCAAGAGTGGAGAAACTGATCTTTTCCTTGTGATGTCTGGTAGCGACAGCGTAAATCCTGTCCTGTCGTTTGCCCTCCTAAATCGACAGTTCCGCGCAATATGCGATTATTGCCCGACAATGGGAGTCCTTGTTGAACCATCGAAAAAGCAGTCCATTCAGATCCACCATTGCGACTGACTTGAAATAATCCTGGTCCGTCGATATCGACATATTCAGCTCTAGTCCACAGATAAGCTTCAGAGGGAGCAAAACCAGGATCATAAGCTTTACTGCGCAAATCCATAGCGCCGCGTTCTGAATCGTAGTTTATTCGATATTGGGAAAGAGATGGATTTTGGGATGAACTATTTGAATAAAGAGTTACCCCGCGAATTATTGAATTGATGGAAATTGACCAACCGTCTGTTCCTTCCCATTCTGTATCTGTAATAGCGGCTAACTCTGTTCCTGTCATCCGGTTTGCGGCTTGAGCGGAAATCGCCTGCGATGCTGCATGTAATAAATCGTTCGTTGAAGCCACTAACCAAGCTTCAGCCGCTGTGTTAGTAGCATCGTTGTTGTATTCCCAATTGATTCCATTTTTGCGAACAATCTTTCGCCAAACGGCTCCAGCCGAATTGAAAATTTTAATTTCGGTTCCGTCGTCGAATCCAGATGCAGGATCAAACGCTAGCCAATAATAAACGGATTGCGAATTAAGATTTTCTGTCACAGAGGCCGAATTAATATCAAGCCAAGATGAAGTATTTGTATTTTGCGATTCCGTATCGCATATAGAAACGTATTCCGAAATAGGAATATTTCCTAAAATGGTTTCGGGTAAATTGTAAAATTGAAAATATCTATCCGGATATCCATTCGGACTTACCTGCCAATTATTGCCTCCCGCGCCAGTATTTTCAAAAAAGTTACCGCGAGTGTAATTACTGTTCGTACTACTAGTTTCGTTGGTCATACCATAATAGTGACTTGACGAATCGCCGCCTGTTCTTCTAAAAACCCAAGCGTATTCAGTATCGGCAGTTAATAAAATTTGGTTGGAGCCGGTAAACGTGAAGTCAACACTAGTTCCGGGTACAGCGTTTCCTCCTAAAACACTACCGGCTATTGTACCGCTAGTTGCTAACACAGGACCCGTTGGGAACATAGACCCTGGCGATCCGCTAGTAGCGTAAATTTCTAAATACATACTATCGGTGGGACCGGTTCCAAGCCCCTGCATGTCGAGATTGATTTTATCAATTTTCCCATTGACGCTAGGTTGAAAGGTGTTACCGCCGCTAGATATAGAAGGGGAGCCAATGGAGCCAACGTGGCGATTTGTTACCTTACTTGAAGCCGTTTGATCAAGATTAGATGGCCCATAGCTTATATTTGTTTCTCCATTTAATTTTAATTCTCCGGAATCAAATCCACTCATGCGTATGATGTAGTCGTAATCGTTAGATGATTCTACTGCCGTTGTGGCAAGCTCCAAATTGGTTGAGTCGGTTCTAGTAGCGATGTGATACCATGTGGAACCTGAGTCAAAACTAATCCGACCATTAGCGCAATTGGTGGGCCAACTATTGCTAACAAGCGTTACTGCTGTGTCGCCATTAGTGACTGTTGCTTGAGAGGTAGATTGATTTGCGTTAGTCCATTCTTGTTGTAAGAAATTATTTTCCGTGCCGTAATTTTTATCTGAATCAATTCCAATACCAGGATCTGTTCCCTTGTAAAGAGTATTGGTAGGATCGTGCAGATATCCTGTTGAATTCGCCTCGTCCGCTCCTTGTTCGTTTGGGTTGGCAAACGAGTCCGACCAACTGGATTCCATCAATAAAGAGCCGCCATGGTATTCCTGAAGTTCTTCAAAAGCCCGCATGAGATTGCTTGTAAGAACTTCGATCTCGGGAATATTCGGCATCGACCCTGTTTCGCCAGGGCTGATCAATCCGTAAGAAACAGCGCTAAGAGTATTGTCTAAATTCGATTCTTGAATCGTTACGGTAGTGTTGGGAGCGCTATAAACAGCGGAAACAACGGAAGCAAATACATCTCCGCTAGACAACGAGATTTTTAATCTTCGTCCTTTGACATAGACTGTCGCTACGTCTGTGGGAATGGTAAACGAATTGGAAGAATCATACGAGACGGAATGTCCAGAAATTTTCCAATCGGCGCCAACACTCGCCGAAACTGGATGTGTACCATCCGGGTTATGTTCTATGTTAAATAACGTGTCCTGCGCTTGGTTCTTTGCTAATAGCGAAGGTTCGCCGTTGCGCGCCGCTAATATTTCTGTTTCGTTTGCGGCTAAACCGTCTCCAATCGAATTATGGTTACCCTTGTCTCCAAGAAAATTTTTAAGCGCTTCCAAAGCATTGTTATAAGGAAAATGCCAATTGCGTTGTCCTTTCGTCCATTGGTAAGCCTGGTAATCAAATAGACTCATTGATAAAACCTCCAACAATAAAAGTGGCCAAGTCAACGTTTTAAGGGGAATCCTAAAAACGTTCTCAAAAAGAAAAGCCGAACCGCGTTAACGGTTCGGCTTTTCCTGAAACAATCCTATCTAATATCAAATAAAATTTTTTTCCTCATTAACTTCCGGGTTGATAGTTTTTTACGAGAGTTAGATTCACTCGTTTTTTATCTTTTCCAGCTCTTTCGCTAAAACCCACAATACGAAAAACGGGATCGTCGCCCGGAAACTCCAGGCGGCTGTTGTCGCGAATGACTTCGGCGTTTTCGTAAAGATTCCGATCTAGAGGGCGGAGATGGGTTTCCGCTTTGGCTAAGAATTTTGGTCGCGCGTAAAATGGCAATATGATGGACGCTAACGCTTCTGCATCGGTTTTATTCGCTAAAAATGTGTCGATGGTTTTGGTTTCATCGGCATCGTTTAGGCGAACCGATTCCAAGTCGCTGAGTTGGATAAATTTTTCGTCGTTGGAAGCCATATTTTTTTTATAAGAGATTTCTATTCGTGGAAATACGTCTTGCTCCATATTGACTTGCCATTTAAATAAGTTATCGTCTTCTAATTGAGCGCGATTTGGATCGCTAATATCCGATAACGAAAAAGTTTGAACTCTTACTTTCCCCGTAGCGCGGTCCGTGTAAAAAAAAGCGTGAGCCGAATTTTCTATTTTGGACAATATGTCCGAAGCCTCGACTGCGCGACCAATATAAATTCCTAAGATATAATTTCGACTTGTATCCAGATCGTCGAAATCGTCTAGCCATAGATCGTCATCCGATAGAGAGACTAAGTTACGCAAAACGTATTTTGCGATTTCTCCGGGTTTGCTCAACCATTGACCCCCATCTACATATCCATTAAAGTCCGCCGTTACGCTCCCTTGAGGCGTTGCGTTTAACGTGAATTCGCCTGCGGCTGTATTAGCTGTATAAGAAATTGGTTTTTCTTCGTCATAGACGGCGGTGATAGCGTTGATAGGACCTTCCGCTAATTTCCATTTACCGCCAGTACCCACATTGGGATCGATTTCAAAAGCGGGGGCGTTATGAATTTGTCCAAATGCTTTTGGAATTTCTCTTCCTTCAACAAAGGAATCTATGTTTGGATATTGGGCCAATTCAAATGTGGATAATTCGATTCGTGTTTTAAACAAACTTTTTAAATCGGCCATTTTTAAATCCACGCCTCGATCCGAAAGATTACCGCCTTTGGTAACCCAACGGGCCACCGTTTTAAACTCGGAATAAGGGTATTCCGGATCGGCGCCTCCCAATTTTAAAACTGCGCGTTTATTAAGCCAATTTAAACGGAAATAATTATTAATCCAATAAGGGTCTCCGCTATCTTCTAATAGCGAAAGACCGCCGCTGGATTGAATTGAATTTCCCGTATTGCTTTCGCTAACGACTTGGCGCACCTCCGGGATCCGGGCAATTGAGGGACGATAATAAAGATTGTTAAAAACCCGTCCGTGTGTCGCAAAAGTTTCCAATAAGTAGACGATGGTTGTCTTAGAATTTGGATCTGTAGAATCGGAAGCGTGTAAATATAACAGTCCCGCAGTGGAGTTGAAACTCCAAGCTCCGGCCTGCGCTTCTACTTCCGTAATAGTGTTTTTTTTCTCTTGGTCAGTGTCGTTTTCTTTTAGTCGAATGGGAACGCTTTCTCTCGATAATGCAGCCTGATATGTATTGCTCATTCCCGGCGCGAGAGTCCAATTCGAAATAAGTAAACAAGGCTCAATTTCCGCTAGATAGACTTTTTCTGAATCGGTTTCGTCAAGCAATTGGTCGTATGTGGTGATAGTTCTCATATTTACTCGGTTCCTTTTGTCCTAATTGAAAAATTCTGGAAAAAGATCTAATAAACGTAAAAGATAATTGAGCGATAAAATTTTTGTCCTGCATGGAATCCAAAAAAAACGGCGAAAACCAAATCGCTCTTATAAAAAAGCGACTTTTAAGTTTTTATCGTTTAAATTATTGAAACGAATTAACGCTCGTTTAGAAATTGTCAATCGATCTTGCTTTGATTCGAATTTCTCCCGTGTCTAACCGTTTTTCGAAAAGATTAACCGCATGTTCCGCTATTTCGTCGCCGTCCTCGGTAACGACTTTCAAGTTAACTTGAGCTTTGTCCATTCCTTCGTCAATTGACTCTAGCGTTTTAAGCTGTTGCTCGATACGTTCTTGTCCTTGTATGAAACGTTCCGCTAAGGATATTATAAAACCGCTGAGCTCCGTGGTATCTGGATTAAAGTTGCGGTTTTCTTCGCTAGTCAGTACCCGTTCGCCTCGATGCAGTAAAGCGGGAAAATTATCGAAGGGAACAAAATCTAAACCGCTTTGGAATTTTCCTTTGAAAACGACTAGATCTTGTATTAAACCCGCCTCGATTTCAGAACGGGTTCGTAACCCATTTTCGATGAGAGACGAAAATCCTTGGACTGTCCACCAGTTTACCGATTCGCGTTCGAACCCATCATCGCGTAAATGACCGGTTCCTGGAAAAAATCCCTCGTACTTTTCGTTTATGACATCGGAGATATTATCCGAGCCTGTATTTGGTTTTTCGAGCCTTGCCAAGGCTAAGGCCTCTGCTTGGGTAACGCCCCGAGTTTCATGAATGGAGGTGATTAGCTGGCCAATCTCAATTTCAGATTGCCCGAGTTTGGTTCCTCCGAAGATGGCGCCAATTCCAGAGCCGGCTAACGTTCCTAAAAATGCTCCTATCGCTATACCAATTGGCCCGCCAGCGGCGCCTAATAATGCAGAGTTTGCTAAAAAGCTAGTTCCAGCGGCTAAAGCAGAGCCAGCTATGCCGCCTGTTAGGCCGCCCAAAGACGATTCGGTTGAAGGAGCAAATAGTTCGCTAGCTAATAAATTGCCAGCCGTGCCGCCGATAAATGAGCCTACCGCGCCGCCAAAAGAACCCAGTCCGTCAATTACGTTTGTTCCAAATTGCTCAAAACCTGTTTGTGGAACAATGGGCCCGATAAAATCTGTCGGCACTCCTTGAGTGAAGCGTAAAAAAGCATCAGAGGTAACTCCCAATATACTTGGAGCTCCATTATTTAAGGCGGTCAGTCCAGCTTCTCCGCCCACCCGAAGTACCGCTTCGGGAGTTAAGATTCCTTCTCCAGATCTGCCAAGGAAAAAACCGTCTTCACCTGGGGGAATAATTCCTCCCCTGCTAAAACCTAAAGAGTTAAATATGCCGGTTACCGCTTGGAGGGCAAGCCATTTGGCAATCATTGCTCCGACCTGGGATATGAACGCGCTGGCCATATCTGATATAAAACTTTTAAAGGCTTCGGAAAAACTTTTAGTGCCCTGAAGCATAGCGGTGAGATTTTTAGACAAAGAAACTTGCATTGCATTTGCCAAATTACCAAAGAGTTCGGCGCTAAGTACGCTAACCTTACTGGCTTCCGCTAAAAATTTCCCAGCCCCCGATTTAATTTCATCGAAGGCGGTTACATTGGCTTCTTTTAACTGGTTCAATCCTTCGATACGGTTATTCAATAATTCTTGATCGGCTTCGCTTTGCTTGGTAATACTTTCTTGTTGGGCTTCTTCAATAATTACATGATGTTCTTGATGAGCTTCTTGAGTTTCTAATAGTTTTTCCTTTGTATTTTCGATAACCTCGTCTGACCCAAATTCTCCATCGGATAAATTTTCATGAGGAATTCCAGGAGCTTGTCGCGCTATGTTTCGTCGAGCGTTTTCCTCAACTAAAGCTCTGACTACGCTGGAGTCAAGGTCTGCATTAAACTCCTCTGCCGCTAAATTATCGACGTCGATTTCTTCTTTCAGAGGATTTTTTCCTTCAGGGAAAAAAGATTTAAAAAAGTTCAATCCTTTTTCCGCCAACACTCCAAAAACTCCGGAAATTTTTTGGCCGATCGAGCCGTCGCCTGTCAAGATTCCCGAAAAATCCTTAGGCAAAAAGTCCCCGATAAAAGTGAGTCCTTTTTCTACCGAAAGTTTTAGAACGTTCGCAAGTTTTTGGCCGATAGAGCCTTCGGCTTTTAGCGCTTTGGAAAAATCCGTCGGCAAAAAGTCCGCTAAACTTTCGAGCCCTTTTCGAAGGTTTTTTCGAATGAATCCTGAAACTTTTTCTAGGACGTTGTTTTCTTCGCCTTTTAGAAATTTAATAAAATCTTCCGGAACCAAACCTTTTAGTTTTTCCAATGCTTCGGGAACCGCTTTGGTAATGGCTTCCGAAATCTGTTTTCCAAGTTTCTCTCTATCGATTTTTAACTTTTTTACGAGGCTGTCGGGAAGTATGTCTAATAAAGCGTTGGCGAGTCCAGAGACTTTCTCGCTAGCGTATTCGGAAACGTCTTCGGCTAAAGTATTTTTTTCGCCTTTTAAAAACTTTTGAACCTCTGGAGGGATAAATCCCACAGCTTTATCGAGCGCTTTTTTGGCGACGATTTCTGTCAGTTCCGTGGTTTCTTTATCGAGCTTTTCGGCTACTTTAACCAGGACCTCTGGAATCTTTTTGTCTATTTTCTCGCCCAATTTTTTGACAAGTTCGGGGAGTTTTTTAGAAGCTTTATCGAGAGTTTCTTTTATCAATTCAGAAGTTTTTTCGTCTATTTCATCCGCTACTTTGGTGAAGATTTTTGTAAGTTTTTCCTCGATGCTTTTTTGGTTTATTTTCTTAGCGGTATTATCAACTGGCGGTTCAGGGTCGCCGTCAAATTCTCCATCGGCCAAATTATCGTGAGGAGTGGGGTCGAAGATGGGTACGATTTTTTGAAAATGAGGACTTTTTTCCTGTACAACCTTTGCGGCTTCTTTGGCTTTTGCAAGTTTTTTTGCATTTTGGTCGATAATATCTTTGGTTTTTGTATCTTGGGATAGGTTATCGGGTAAAATTTCCTGCAATTCTTCAACTACTTTTCCAGTCAATATTTCCATGACTCCGGCAATTTTTTGACTGATCGTTCCCTTGCCTTTGAGGATATCCGAGAACTCTTTTGGTAGGGAATCCCCTAGTTTATCGAGTCCTTCTTCAGTGGATAATTTGATAAGGGCGGTGAGTTTTTGTCCAAATGTGCCATCGCCTGTTAAAGTTTCGGAAAACTCCTTGGGTAACTGACTTCCTAATTTTTCGAGTCCTTTATTGAGGCCATTTTTTACAAATTTGGCGATTTCTTCTTGGGCTTTATTGTCTTGTCCCTTTAAATATTTAACGAATTCTTGCGGAATCGAATCCGTGAGTTTTTTGACTCCCTTTCCGACAAGTTCGATGGCCGCCTCGCCCGCTTTTTCTTGAAGCTTTTTCTTTACTGAATCAAGCTTTTTAGAAATGGGGTCGGGCAAAAGGCCAAATAAAAATCCGACCGCGTTTTCAACGAACCCTTTAGCTCTGTTGTTAATTTCTTTTATTAATTTATTTTCTTGGCCGGTTATGGTTTTTTTAATATCCGAGGGAAGGACTTCCACAGCCGCTTCGAGCGCTTTTGCGCTGAACTTATCTATAAACTGGGAAGTTTCTTCGTCGATTTCTTTTGCTAATTTAGCGTTTCCTTCTGATGTCGATAATATTTTGCTTTTCTCCACCAGATCTTTTGTTAACGATTTAGCGACGGCCAAGATATTATCTATTAGTATTTTCTTTAAATTGGGGTCCTTGATATCGTTAGAGGAAGCCTCAACTTTTACTTTTACTGGAACGGCAACTTCTGCCATTGGTTTTCTCCAAAAAAAAAGGAAACGGATCAAATATCCGTTTCCCAATCAAATAATAAAAATCTTAAAAATGGGGCACAAATTAGTAAAGAGAATGAAAGCAAACTCTCAAAAATTGGTCTAATTTGAGAACTATCGTTGTGTTTTATTTAAGTGTTTTTTCATTTTGTTCCTTTGATTCTCTTTAATAATTTGTATAAAAATTATTTATGTTGATTTTGGTCGTTTCTTTAAGAGGCGCCGAAAAAGGCGGCTCTGTTCTTAAGCCTGTAAGGGCAAAAGAACAAACCGCCTCTTGGCTTATTTGCGAATTTTTTCCCATTTAGCGGCCTCTTTTTTTCTTTGCTCGGCTTCAATGGCTTTGAACTCTCGGTTTAACGTTCCGAGAACATGCCATTCGGTTGAGCTGAGGTCGTCCACTACATAGGGAATACCGCAGTCTTCAATTTCAAACTTGAGTTCTAAAGCGCGACGTGTCCAAGGACTTATATCCGGCGCTGTTTCCACTCTAGTTTTTTCGCATTCGTCGCAAGCGGTGTCCCACCATTCTTTTTTTACAGAAAAAAGAATGTGGCACGTTTCTCGCTTGATGTCGCACAAGTCCGTAGAATACAAAACTCGGGCGTCGCGTTTTACTCCCCCGAGGCTTCAGCCGCCTCGACGTCTTGAACCCAGAGAACGGTCATGGCTTGATCCAAAGCGTGCGGAAGCAGAGTGGCAAAAATTGCCTTCCAATGTTCTTGAACGCCTTGATAAAACTCCATTCCTTTTTCCGTACATTGGCTTTTTACGATATCCATATCTTCCAAGGACATATTTGCAGAAATTTCGAAATCTCGATCGGCGATATCTTCGAATCGGATTTTGAGTCCTTTAACGTCTTTCAACAAATCTAGAGAAGCTTTTTTCAATTTTTCTAAATAAGCGAATTCGTCTAAATTTCCCTTTCGATTTGTGCTGGCTTTTTGAAGAGCTCGCTTCGCCGATTGAGTGGGATTTTTGAAAACGAGCAAATAGGTTTCGCCGCTGTCGTCGGTTATTCTAATTTTTTTTAACTCCGAAATTACGATACTCATGACTACCTCCATAGTAAAAAGAGAAGAAAAAAGGCCATGCTTTTTAAGCACAGCCCAGTGAAATACTTTGCCAACACGGCGAAGAAATGAAATTTTTTGTAATTTTTTTTGTTTTATAAACTTTCTCTAAAAGCTAAAGAAACATTACGCAAATGCGAATTGTTTCTAGACGGACGAATATCAATTTCTTTTGATAGGCGACCGTAATAAACGCTATAAAACCAATCGGAAACCGATTGATCGGGTTCAAGAGAGATAAAAAAGTCTTCCGTTAAACCAACGACGTTTTGCAAATGGGCAAATCCCCATCGAACTTCGTCGGGTTCGACATTTTGAAAATTTAATTTTATTTCGCTGAATTTTTGCTTTCCGTCTGAGTGCGCTATTTGACCCAGAGAGGTTTCATTTCGCGACGGATCTTTAAATGGTTGAATTTGAAAATCGACCTTGAAATTACGAATCGGTCTAAAGACAGGACCGAGGAAGGCGCGTCCAAGTTCTAAATATCCGTCGGGATTATTTTCGTCGATGAATGTTATTTTCCAATACTGGTATTCTTCTGGTGAATCGAATAAGAAGAGTTCCATGGGCCTAATAAATTTAAAATCTTCCGTGTCGGGAAACCCTCCCGCGCCATGAAAACCAAACCGATCTTCACCCGCCCCGAAAACTGATTTCCAAACTTCTTTTATGCCGCTGTCATATTTATAGCCATTTGGAAAAGAAACTTCGTCGTAAGCGTTTTCAAAATCTAGAGCATTGTATTCGCTCCCATTGTAAGAAGCGGGGGCGTTAGCCGTAAGCCGAATTGTATTTACCGAATCGACCGTCAAAATTTTGGTTGAATATTTTGAACCCGATGCCCCATATACAAAATCGGTTCCTACCATGGAAGCGGTCCAATCAGGTCCGCCTGATTTTGTGACTGTATCGTTTCCCGATACAACATTTATTGTGCCTCCGGTAAGACCTTCCGTTACGCCTTGTATTCTGTATTCAGAATCGACCGTGAAATTATATTCAGTCATAAAATAACCTTCGACAAATTCCGGGCTATCGAAAAGCGCAATAATGGATCTTCCGGTCGATCCTCCAGTATCTTGAGTACGCCAAACTTTGGTTCTTTGTTTAAATTGAATGTTTCGAGAACCCAAAGGTTCTAAAGAACTATCCGCTACGAGTTCGGCAAGATCTAAACGATTGTCGTGGGCGATGGCCAAATGGTTTTCCATCAAACTTCCTTTCCTGCAAATGAACGATGCGCAATTGTTTTAGAGTTCGGGGAAAAATAGTTTTTTCAGTTACTAAACAATTGCCGATAAAATAATTTGATTGTCATTTTTCAATTGATAAACCGCCCCCAAGCAAGCCGTATGAATGTGTGTAAAAATTATTGAAAGCCTCATATCGTAAGAGAAATTTTATTCTTCGATTTCTTACGTTAATATTCCGCGGGTTGGGGAAAAGTCCTTTACCGCTTTTCCGTTCGGGAAGGTTGAAAGGAAATCAGACGTTATCCGAAGGAGGAGGTTGGCCTCCGGTACGTCAAAAAGCAATGAACTTTTCCCCATTTAATAACGCGTCAAAATGGGCCTGTCCGCATCCTTCAATGAGCGTTGGATTGAACCGTTCAAATCAATCGTAAGAACCTCCATTCATACGACATGCGATTTATTGATGCGCTCAATCCAACGTCAGGAATTAGACAAAAAGTCCGGTTTCTTGATTTTTCACTTTGAAAATAATCGAAGGATAATCGTTTACCGAATCGTCTTTTAAAATGGTCAAACTGCTTTGAGTGGACCATTTGCCCTCGACCACGTTTTGTTGGTTGTCGGTGAAACCAACTTTAGGAATGATGATCTCGATTTCGTAGTTGTGACCCGATTCAAATTCTACGGGGCTCACTGCGTGGATTTTGAAGGCTGGATACATATTAGATTCGTGCCAGTAATCCATGATGAAATCTTTTATTTCGCGATCAACCGTTAAGGTTTGATTGATCAACCCTACGTCTACATGGGAAGAGTGATCGATAGCTGTGGAGGATCCTCGAAAACACTTTTGAGAAACGCTGTTAGCCGCGTAGTTGTAGTTAACGCTTGAAATTTCGCATTTAGCGATTTCGCCGCCTACGATATCGGTTCCGTCATAAGAACCGCCGAGGATCAATTGGATGTCGCGAGTTCGCGGACGGAATTCGTCAATTTTGCTAATAGAACTCAAGTCTGACCAGGTATAGCCGGTAACTAATTTGTCTGCGGTATAGACCAAATGATAATCTACGGACGATCCAGCGCCTCCTAGAGAAGTGATTGTTAGATCGTTATTGGTATTATCCACGACCGTAACGGTTACTTTTTTATCGGGAGTTCCATCGCCTGTGGTGTCGGCCCAAACGGTAACGTTGTCGACGCTTTCGTCATGAATGTCGTTTGTGTAGCTTATCGTTGTAACGTTATCTAAAGCGGAAACGACTTCGGTGATACGTCGGTTGTCCGTTTTGCCGAGGCCTTTAACGCCTACTGTCGCAGCCAAGTTTGCGCCCTTGGTCATGGTCAAGCCTAAAGTGTCGATCATGACGCCGACATGACGACGCATATCCGCGATATCGCCTTTTTGATGAACCGCCGTGAAATATGCGGGTTCGATACCATAGGTCATTTGAGAAGTATGAACGTGACCGGTCGTTCCTGCGGTGGCGTCGGCATGATCGTTACACATCATAGCGAATGCCCAAGCGAGAGTGGCTGGTTGCGATTTATTTTGAGTCAACGTTCCAGCGGCTTCTTTCTCGCCTGTTTCAATGCGGGTTGGTTCCCAATAACCCGTTTTTTCCGCTTGGTTATTTTCTCGAGTTTCGCTGATATCGATTTTGCTGCCTTCGTCGAAGGCAATCAGGTAATCGGCAGTTGCCGGATTTTCAGCGGCAGAAACAGAACCGTTTACGACCTGTTTTTTCTTAGAAACGACAAACAGATCGGATAATTCTTTGACGTTAATTGACATGACTTTCCTTTCTTCTAGTTTACAAAAAAAGGGGAAAAAGTTTCGGCTTGGTATTCATACTACAGGGAGGGCTAAATCAGAAAGCGAAACTCTTTCCCCAAAGGGGGTTTAATAACTAAGTTTAGAGAACCTCTAAAAATTCAATATTGCCAAGAACCTAGCCCTTGAAATCAGGGGCTAGGCGAAAGCAAATCAGCGAAAATGCTGATTACAAATGGCTCTATTTAAAATGTGCGTTGATATTCCAGAGAAAAAATCATCTCTAATAACCAGTAGGCGTTACCGGAATCCGGTTCTGTTTTGACGTCTACTAAAGTGTCCAAGTAAGGCGCCGTTCTCGAATCTGTGAGAAGGTTGTCTTCGATTGTTTCTTCTAAATAAATTAAGTCTTCATAATCTTGTTCGGTATGAGACGCATCGTCGATTACAACTCGGACAATGAGCGTTCGTTCCTTGTTCGAGCAAAGTCCTGCCGATGCGTCTGCTCGTGTTGTTTCGTTTTTTTCTATTGATCCCATAGTTACGAAAAACGTGTTATCGACTACCGTGGCTGGGATATTTTCTTTATGAAACGAAAGCGTTGATTGCGATAATCCAACGATGTCGTTTAAAACGCTGACCGCCGCATCTCGGATGGTTTGCAAAGTGGCCATTTGGCTTCTCCAATAAAAAAATTATATTTCTATTAACTAATAGGGAAACACTCAACGATAGTCCCCTACCTATTGTGGATGGCTAAGGGAGCTGACTTTCTAAAACATTGTTTTAGAAAGATAAAATGTAATTTCGGTTGTAGGTATAGAGCTAAAAATGAATATTCAGTTTGCGCGTTTGTTTGTTGTTGAACTCTTATTTGGCAAGGTGAAGTATCTTCCTGGAAGAACAGAAAATATTGTTTTGGTTTTTTGGAAGCCTTATCAATCTCTTAAAAATAAAGATTTGATTTTGGCTCCCTATATATAGTTGGAGATTTAGGGGTGGCGGTTTTTAACTCTTTGAATTATAAAAAGAAAAAAGAGAAAAAGGGGAGGTAAGGCGGGAGTAATTAAATAGATTTGGAACGCTTTAGAAAATAGAAAATATCTAAAAAATTTAAATTTGTCAGGAGCCTAGCTCCTAAAATAAGCCAATAGAACCGCTGGCGTAAACAATGCCACTGCTTCCATCCGAAGGTTTGATACCGGTGAGGGGAAGACCGTAGCTGAGCGAAAAGGATATAGGAGGGCGGTATTCCTTAGTTCCGAAACCGCCGCCTTTTGGCACGTTTATTTGAATGCCGAATCCGCCGCCGGCAATGGATTCCATTTTTGTTTCGCCAGCTAATAATCCGCGGGTGAAGACTTTACCGTATTCGAGAAATCCGGTAAACGATATTAACTGACCGATAGTGAATTTGTCGATGCCGAAGGGAAGATTGGAAGGGAAGGGCAATACGTATTCGGTAGCCAAGTTGTAACCCCAGTCGCCAGATTGCTCGGCTAAGGGGAATCCGCGCACGGTGCCGAAACCGCCAACCGCATATTGATCCGGAGAAAGAGTTCGATTACTGACCAGCTGTCCGTTTGCCTTCCAAATAAAATAACTGTTTAAAAACGGCGTTCCCTGATATCTAGTTAAATTTAAAGAAGTTAAAAAGATATCTGCGCTTCCTTTAACGCGCGAAGGAAGAGCGGCGCTATCGTTAGGAAAAAATCCATACTGAACTTTCCAATCGTAAATATTATTTCCTAAGTAGGAATCGCTAAAATTCCCGCTGATTCCCATATAAACGTCGCGGACCACGTCGTTACTGGTGGTGCTGCCCAATGCAAAGTTAACAAATTTTTTATGATCGAAACCTGCGCGAAAATTAAGTCCTGTCGTCTTGTCGCGCAATATGGATTGAGAATATTCTATATTGAAAAGTCGCGTGCGACCGCCGCCTCTTAAAGCGACTAAACTGGCTCCTAATGTCTGTTCCGAATAAGTATAAGAAAATTTAAGGTTTTTCCTTCCTAAATCGCTCAATGGGTATTGATAAGAAAATGTTAAGGATTGTTGGTCTAGTTCCGACGCCACTCCGCGAAAAAGGAAAAAGTCTCCCAGCACCAAAGAACTACCGGCTGTGGCGGTAATACCGGCACGGTTTTCTCCGGTAAATGGCGAGCCATAGTTATCGACGTCAAAACTAAACGAATACGGACTGGTTTCGGTGATTTCCAGGACCAAGTCCGAAGTACCCGGCAATTCTCCAGGGCGCAAAATAGACCGCGCTTGGATACCGGCTAGACTGTTGATTTCCAAAAGAGTGCGTTCCAGAGTTGCCTCTCTAAGGATATCTTCGTCGGCAACCGGTTGCATTCGTTTTAAAAGGTCTTTCGATTGGGTACGTTTATTTTTTTCGACGGAGATTTTGCCAATTTTCCCTTCGTCAATTTTCATGACAACGGTATCGTCGATCAACTCTTGCTCGGGGATATAGGCTTTAGCCAGGAAATAACCCGCTTGCGAGTAGTGGGCGGATATTTCTTGGGCCATAAGAGATAAGAGACCTAAAGTTAATTCTATACCCTCGTCGCCTAGATCGACGATGGGATCTAAGGTTTCGTTATCGAAAAGAGTGTTGCCTTCGATCTTAACTTTTTTCACAAAAAACGAAGGACCGGCGCCAGGATCGACCAGTTCTCGGCTGTCTTCGATGGTGATGATTTCGGTATTTTCTTGAATCTGAGGATTGAATGATTTTTGTTGGGATTGCCGTAAAGATTTTTCGGCAATACCGGCTTCTCCCGCGGGCGGAATAGTCACCTGAGCCCCGCTGGGGGCGGTCCATCCGAGGAAAACTAAAAATGTGAGAACAAAAATTATCATCAATCGCTCATTTTTTGGACATAGATTGGCCAATTTAGCAAATCTACACAGTATACCACTTTTGCAAGCGGTAAATGAGCGACTGTTTTGGAAGAAACGAATTAATTTTGAGAGTTCAGATAAAGCGAAATAGTTTAGGAGTGTGAGAAAATTTCGCTAGGTTTTTTTATTAAAAGGGGGGTCGGAAGATGGTTTGTGCGTTAAAAAAAAGAAGAAAGGTTTCATAACGGGGTATCCTTTTGAGGGGGTTCAAAAGAAAAGAGATGTAGCGCTTACTTAATAACATTACTAGAAGATTTATACAACAAATTCTTGGTAGGTGTTAATCTATGCAATGTGCGGATTGGGTAAGGAGTTGATTTAT
The DNA here is from genome assembly GCA_964570665.1 of uncultured Nitrospinota bacterium. Classification (GTDB taxonomy): domain Bacteria; phylum Nitrospinota; class Nitrospinia; order Nitrospinales; family JAJDAT01; genus JAJDAT01. The sequence continues at coordinate 66,598 of CAZMZH010000017.1, forward strand.
AGAATGGTATCAATCCGTTTTTTGTAAGAAAAAATTATTTAAATAAAATGTCGTGGTGATTGGTAGACCAGTTTTTCTTGTTAATTAACTGGGAAACTAGAGTTGTAAAGTCCCTCCATGCGCGTTGATCGAAAAAAGAACTAATTTATATGGTCACCGTTAAGCTAAAGCTGAACTTTAGTCAGTACAGCCCCCATCGCATGTCATTCAGACGAACCCCTTTAGTGGTGAGGAAGAATCTCATTGAGAACCTTGAATTTTTGATAATAGTTTATAATTTTGCAGAAACAGTTCCTTTAAAAGAAATGATTTATAACAAAATCAATCAAATAAATTTGTTTTGAATTAAAGAACGTTTGTAACGATGAAAACCTCGAAAACATTTTTTGTCTACATAATGGCCAGCAAGACAGGGGTTTTATACACCGGCGTGACCAACGATTTATTTCGCCGTTCCTATGAGCATAAAAATGAAATGAACGAGGGTTTCTCTAAAAAATATGGCGTTAAAAAGTTAGTTTATTTTGAAACGTTTTCTGATGTTTCTATGGCGATACAAAGGGAGAAACAAATCAAAGGATGGAGTCGTGCAAAAAAAATAGAACTTATTGAAATTAAGAATCACGGTTGGTTGGATTTAAGCGAAGCCTGGTTTAAGAGAAATAATTCATCCTCCTCTCCGCACGAATCGTCTTAAAAACCTGAATCGATGCGCAACCGGAAAAATGAGATCCTTCACCGATACTTTCGTATCGCTTCTGGATGACAGGTCGTGGGGACGGTTGGAAATAGAAACTACTTTTGTTAATGTTTAAAATGTTTTTCAAAAATGACGATTGATGCTAAACCAAAGTTTGTGTTGTTAAAAACCAAATCCTCCCGCGTGTCATTCAGACGAACCCCTTTAGTGGTGAGGAAGAATCTCATTGAGAACCTTGGATTTTTTAGAAGATTTTATAAATTGCGAGAACAGTTCTTTTAAAGGATTGGCGTGAATGTTTTTTTAACGAGGGTTTATAAACTCAAGTTTTTGTATATGGCAACCGGAAAAATGAGATCCTTCGTCAGTCCTATGGACTTCCTCTGGATGACAGATCGTGGGGGCGGCTAAAAATAGAGGTTGCCTTGGCTTAATGTTTGAAAAGCGTTCCAACAACGTGGAAAAATTATTAGGTTTGTTAAAAACCAAATCCTCCCGCGTGTCATTCAGACGAGCCCCGAAGGGGTAAGGAAGAATCTCATTGAGAACCTTGAATTCCTTAGAAGATTTTATTTCTTATCAT
>CAZMZH010000017.1:67980-74734 GCA_964570665.1 uncultured Nitrospinota bacterium
GTTTGTGTTGTTAAAACCCAACCCCACCGCGTTGTCATTCAGACGAACCCCGAAGAGGTGAGGAAGAATCTCATTGAGAACCTTGAATTCCTTAGAAGATTTTATTTCTTATCATGAGCCAGTTTTTTAAAAGGAAGCGATTTGAAATTAACCGACCATACCTAAGCGCATCCGGTAAAATGAGATCCTTCACCGATACTTTCGTATCGCTTCTGGATGACAGATCGTGGGGGCGGTTGGAAATAGAAACTACTTTTGTTTAATGTTTAAAATGTTTTTCAAAAGCGACCACCGATGCTAAACCAAAGTTTGTGTTGTTAAAAACCAAATCCCCCCGCGTGTCATTCAGACGAGCCCCGAAGGGGTGAGGAAGAATCTCATTGAGAACCTTGGATTTTTTAGAAGATTTTATTTCTTATCATGAGCCAGTTTTTAAAAGGAAGTGATTTGAGATTAACCGACCATACCTAAGCGCATCCGGTAAAATGAGATCCTTCACCGATACTTTCGTATCGCTTCTGGATGACAGATCGTGGGGGCGGTTGGAAATAGAAACTACTTTTGTTTAATGTTTAAAATGTTTTTCAAAAGCGACCACCGATGCTAAACCAAAGTTTGTGTTGTTAAAACCCAACCCCACCGCGTTGTCATTCAGACGAACCCCGAAGGGGTGAGGAAGAATCTCATTGAGAATCTTGGATTTTTTAGAAGATTTTATTTCTTATCATGAGCCAGTTTTTTAAGATGACAAGTCGTGGGGGCGGTTAGAAACTAAGGTTACTTTTGTTTAATGTTTGAAGAGCGTTCCTAACTCCTAACAACCTCCGCCATCCCCACTACCGCCGTTATCGGAAAAATCGCTCGCAAAAGAAGCTTGTTCGCCTTGCGCTTTATCTTCTTCCGCTTTTACTAAATCCGCAATAGTGGCGCCTGGATTTTCTTCTAAGAATTGTTTACCTGATATAGCGCCTGGATCATCAGGGTTTGCAACAATATCAGTATTACCATTTTCGTCAACAATAACGGCAGGTCCCGCTGGATCATCTGTAAGGGGAACGGATCCTCCTTCGGGTACAACAACTGTATCTAAAGCTGTCAATACTTCCGCTGAAGTTGCTGTTTCAATGTTAGAGGCGATAATTGACGGCGCGGTCGGCGTCGGCGTCGGCGTCCCAATTGCCGCGTCAGCCGTCGGGGTTTCTTCCACCACAGTTGAATCGTCAACAATGTTTCCGTCAACGGTAGCCGTACCGGTAGTTATTGTGGCGTTGCTTGGATTGGTGACGTCTCCGCCAGCGCTTATGACAATGTTTCCTGTTCCGGCGTGGGCAACTTTGATTAAATCAACTCCGTCTGTCTCGATTAAATTTATGTTTCCTGAAGTGCTGTTATCTATATCGTAAGAAGCCACTTCCGTGTCAATAGCGTCGTCTGCGGCGTTCGTACCTTTTGAACCGTCGTTGCCGATACCGGTGACTGCGTCTATCACCAACCGACCGGTGGTGGCTGTAATATCCGGACTACCAGAGTCGCCGACATCGTCGATGGAACCGCTAGCGGTTGTCAAAACAACCGCCGTGTCGGAACTACTGGTTGTTACCAACCGACCTAACAAAATATTTTCGTCGGCGGATAAAGCGATGTCGCCGTCGCCGGCGTCGATAATGATACCGTCAGTGCCGTTGTCGATCATATTTATCGCGCCGCCGCTACCCGCGTCGGAATTGGCGTCGCTGTCCGCCGTTAACGTCACTCCTCCGGTTGTGGAAGTGATATCCGCAGTTTCCACGGTGAAGGTGATGTCGTCGTCGGAAGTTAAAGTGACCGCTGCGGAAGCCATCAACGCGCCGCCAAGATTCAATACCTGAGCGTTGCCTGCCATGTCTATAGAAATCGTTGATGTAGAAGTCAACGCGCTGATCGTCGAAGTAGCGGTCAATTCTGCGGAAAAAGACCCCGTAACACTACTCAATCCGCTGCTGTTGTCAAATGCTCCGCCGCGTACCGTCAGGTTTTTGGCAATCGTGGTGGTGTTAAAATCAATGGCGCCAGTCGCTCCGCTCGCTCCAATCACTACGGATGAAAAACCAGCCGCCGTGATAAATCCGACTTCGGTATCCGTTAAGTTGACGGTCCCGGTCGAACCGCTACCGATACCGATAGTAGTGCCGGCAGTAGAAGCTTGCAACGTAAAGGTATCCGAACCTGTAAAACTGGAACCTGCTTGTAGATCAATCGCGTCGGCGGTCAATGTAACGCTACTCGATCCGCCGGTAGCGTTGAGCGCTTGTCCGGCAACGGTCAACGTTCCGGTATTGGCGTCTAAGGTCATATCGCCAGTATCCGAAGTCAAATCCCCGCTCACCGTGATGCCGCCAATGGCGTCAATTGAAATGACATTGAATGTGGAAGCGCTGCTAACGGTTGCCAACCCGCCGGAGTTGATCAACAAAGTGGTTGTAATATTTTGGCTGTTGGCGTTAGTAATGCCATCGATAGTCACCGCGCCGTCGTTGGTATCGCCAATCGTCATGGTGTTGGCGGTGATGTTTTGCAATTCCGCTCCGTCCAAAGTCCAGTTACCCGCCGTTGCGCCAATGCCGATAGTACCGCTATCGGAAATCAAAAGATTGATGTTGCCCGAAGCGCCTGCATCTATGGAACCTGTTAACGTGATGTCGTTTGCAGTGATGGATAAGCCGTTGCTGTTGGTCGTGAGCGTTTGACTGGCCGCAATCGTGAAATCGCCCGTTCCATTTGCGTCGCTATCGGAATTGAACGCCGCCGAACCTGTGTCGGTTGTGACGCTTCGGTTGAGCGTGATGCCGTTAACGGCGTTTACTGCCAGCGCGTTAAAGGTTGAATCAGCAGTGTCAAACGAAGCCGATCCGCCCGTGTTCAAGGCGACGGTTCCGGAAATATTATTGCTGTTTGCCGCTGAAATTCCATCGATCGTTAAATTGCCGTCGGTGTTGTCGCCGATGTTGAGTCCAGTCGCCGTGATTCTTTCCAATTCCGCTCCGTCCAATGTCCAGTTACCGGGTGTCGCTCCCAATCCAATGGTTCCGCTATCGGAAACGAGGAACGTGGTAGCGGCAGATCCAGAATTAATATTTCCGGTAATGGTTACGTCGTTAGCGGTGATGGATAGCGCATTCCCATTCGTGTTCAATGTTTGACTGGCAGCGATTGTAAAGTCGCCCGTTCCGTCGTCGTTGACATCGGCGTCAATCGCCACAGTTCCCGAAGCGGTGACGTTTCCATTTAAAGTTAATCCGTCGCGACTATTGATCGTGATTGCCGAACCGCTGGTATTGGTGGTAGTGACTGTTTCAAGCGTCATCGCGTTGGCGTTGGCTCCCGTTGCGGTAATTGTAATGGTTCCGCTGCCCGCATTGATGGAAGAACCCGTTGTCATGAAAACCGTATCGCCGGCAGCCGGATTGTTGTCTCCGTCCAGGTTGTCGGTGTTTGCATTAAGGGTAACTGCGCCCGAACCCGTTCCTGTTATGCTTCCTGCGGCCGAAAAGAATACCGCTTCCGCCGCGTTGATTGTTGTGGCTCCGGCTGAGGTCAAGGCGCCTTGAATAAATACGTCAAAATTATCTCCGGTTGATGATAAAGAGAGATCGCCCGTATCGGTGGTCACCGCAACGTTATTGATGATTTCATTAGCCGCCGATACTGTTAAAGCGTTAAATGTTGAAGCTCCGGTACTAAAAGTAACGCTACCGCCGGTGGTTAAAGTCAGCGTTCCGGTAACGTTATTGCTGTTGGCGGCGGAGATTCCGTTCACGATCATGTCGCCGTGACTGCTGTCGCCAATGGTGAGGCTTGAAGTGGTAGTGATATTCTCTAAATCTGCTCCGCTGATTGTCATGTCTGCAGAGGCAGTAGCGCCGAGATTAATCAATCCGTTAGCGGAATGTTTGATAGTGATAGCTCCGGCTCCGGTGTTGATCGCTCCAGTTGCATTAATGCCAAAGTCGTCGGCCGTGATAGCAAGCGAGTTGCCGCCGGTGGCTAAAGTGGCTCCCGCGCCTATTTGTAAATCTCCGCTGCTATTGCCTTCATTATCTGCCGTAATCGTTGTGGTTCCGGCGGTCGTGACGTTAGCATTGATATTGATACTGCCCGGGTTGCTCAAGGTCAATGCGCCGCCAAAAGTAGACGCCGTTCCAGAAAAAGTAATTCCCGAACCGCCCGTATCGTTGGCGATGATTGAAAAAGCGCTGGCCGTAGAATTGGTAACTCCGTCAACGGTGACGGTGGTTGTGTTGGTTGCGTCGCCAATCGTGAGCGTTCCGGTAGTGGATATTCTATCCAACTCGGCGTCCGTTATACTGATTGTTCCAGCTCCGCCGCCTAAACCGATGGAAGTGCCTGCTTGAGAAGGCGTAATAGTAATGTTTCCTGAACCGGAAGCGATATTGCCGTTAATGTCAATGCTAACGCCAGTAATCGAAATCGTAGCGTTAGCTGCGGCCGTTGATAACGTTTGCCCCGAGGCTATGGTAAAGGATCCCAAACCCGTGTCATTAGAGTCCGGATCGATGACGACCGCTCCGCCCGCTGTCACGTTGTTATTTAAAGTAATATTGGTGAGTGAACTTAAAGTCAAACCTTCGCCGGTTGTGGTTGTTCCGCTGGTGCTAATAGTAGACGTTGTCGTTCCCGAAAAGAATCCCCCTGTACTGATCGTTCCCATGTTGATTGCGGTACCGCCGTTATTAAACGTTACGTCGCCGCCGGTTCCCGTGGTGGTGAAAGCGACCGCTCCCGTGATGGCGTTGGAGCTGTCTAAGGTAATTAATTGGTCCGCAGTGTTGGTTGTGAAACTGCCCGTTCCAAGCGCGGTTAAAACGCCGGTATCGGTAATCGTTCCGCTAGTTGCGCTTGCCGAGATATTGCCCGCAGAGTTAATGGCTCCCATACTGACATTTCCGCTTGTGCTGGTCAGCGTAACGTTTCCTGTTGAGCTGTAGCTCGAACCCACATAAAAACCGGTACCGTCGTCGGCAGTGCCGGTTCCGCCGATTTTACCAATCAAGGCGCCCAAAGGCGTGTGGTTGGCCTGAGTGTTGACGCCATCGTTGAGTATGCCGTTATTGTTTAACTGATTACCGCCGCCTGGGCCGTTAGGATCGATTCCAGCGGCGGCGCCATCTAGGTCGACGGTTCCTGTCGCCGTAATCACAATAGTATCCCCAGCGCTGATCGCGACACCCGTATCAACCCATGCCGCCGTAGAAGAAAATGTGAAATTAGTTAAAACATCGGAGCCGTTAACGTTAACCGTGACCGAAAAGGTTCCCGTGTTATCGCCCTTAATAGTATCTCCAACGCCCAATATGAGGTTCCCGGATTTTTGAGTGGTGGTCAAAGTCCCGGTCGTCGTCACCGAGCTGCCTTGTGCCGTGACGTTATTGAAAAATTCGTTGGTGTTTTGAAAAGTAATCGCCGCATTTGCCAATAAAGTAGTGGTCCCGGCAATGTTGTCTGATTGTGCTTGTGTGATTCCGTCAACCGTTATGGTTCCTGTGCTGGAAGATTCGCCGATCACTAATGCCGAGGCGTTGATTTTTGCCATCTCGTCGCCGCTGATAGTCATATTTCCAGCGGTTACTCCCAATCCAATAGTTCGGTTATTGCTGGATTTAATCGTTACGGTGCCGCTACCGGCTACGATTGCCGCATCATTATCCGCCGTATCTAAAATGAAATCCGCTGCGGTGATTTCAATATCGCTATCGATCGTTTCTAAATCGTTGTCGGTACCCAGGGTGAAACTGCCAGTGCCATCGTTGTCTTTATCGGCATTGAATATCATGCCTCCGGTATCGGTAGCGACATCGACACTTGTCGTAATTCCATTATTGGCATCGACGGCTAAAGCGTTAAAGATTGATATACCCGTGGCGAAGGTGGCGGAACCGCCGGTGTTCACTTTCAAGGTACCCGAGATGTTGGCGCTGTTTGCGGCGGTGATGCCGTTGATCGTGGCGTTGCCGTCGTTGGTGTCGCCGATGTTAAGTCCGGTGGCCGTGATTCTTCCGAGTTCGGCGTCGTCTAGAGTCCAGTTTCCCGCCGTTGCGCCCAGTCCAATGGTTCCGCTATCAGATACCAATAGCGTCGTCGCGGCAGCTCCTGAATTTATAGTTCCGCTGACTGTTATATCGTTTGAAGTAATTTGGATGGCGTTTCCCGAAGAATTAAGAGCGTCTCCGCTGGTTATTTGGAAATCTCCGGTTCCGTCGGCGTCGCTATCAGCATTAAATGTTGCGCTTCCAGCATCGGTTGTGACATTGCGAGTGAGTAAAACTCCAGACACGGCGCTAACGCTAAGCGCATTGAAGGTTGAATCCCCAAGAGTAAACTGAGCCGTACCTCCTGTGTTTAAGGAAAGGGTACCTGCGATGTTATTGCTGTTGGCGGCGGTGATGCCGTTCACTGTGATGGCGCCGTCGTTGTTGTCGCCAATATTTAATCCGGTGGCGGTGATTTTTTCTAATTCTGATCCGTCCAAAGTCCAATTGGCCGCAGTACCGCCAAGACCAATTGTACCGTTATCAGATATCAATAGGGTTGTCGCGGCGGCTCCGCTATTGATAGCGGCGCTTGCCGAGGTGCTTAAATCAATATCGTTTGCCGTGATGGATATGGTGTTACCGGTGGAAGAAAGAGCCGCCGAAGAACTAACGGTAAAATCACCCGCTCCGTTGTTATCGACATCGGCGTCGATAACCGTCGCTCC
>CAZMZH010000018.1:0-71476 GCA_964570665.1 uncultured Nitrospinota bacterium
TCTGCCGATTCAGACGTAGATGTTTGTGCAGCTCCCTGCCCTCCTTGGCTTTGAGCAGTATTGGTTGTCGGTCTTGCCGAAGTTAGAGAAGCTGCCTGTGCAGCTCCTGCTGCGGCGCTAACATTTCCTATTGGCATTTAATTCCTCCTTGAAGATTCGTTTTTGAAACACCTTTAAAGTTTTTCTCGAGAAAAGTCTTAAAGATCAAATAAATAGAAAAACCTGCCAACCGTTAAACTTTAAAAAATCTAACGAATGGCCAAGGACACAACAACTTCAAGCTTGTATGTCAACATTTTGTCCGGTGGAACCGGATGAAGGCTGAGGAACACTGTCCAACAACTTTTCAATATTTTCACCCTGCTGTTTCTGGACATTGTTAGCGGTTTTTGCGGCGGCAATGGAAGCTTGTTGGGCAATTCCAGCGCTTGCGCTTGAACTAGACACTTGCATGAAGATTCCTCCTATAGATTTAGGGTCCTTATGCCCCTTATCGTTTCGAATACCTGAAACTTTAGCGAGGAAATCATTAATTTTTGTCACACTATTGTTAACAATTTAACAAATAATATACGGATAGGAATTCAATTAAACCTCAGACTTGACAACCTATGGAGGATTTAAGTTAAAATGCTTCATAATTTCCCAAACTAACTGTCTGGCCCAAAATCCCCAGAACATAAAAACCATAAAAATCAATTAGTTATGACCATGGAAAAAAAATTAAAAATTGCCTTAATAGCGTTTGTAGGATATTTCTTGCTGGTAGGAACTTCTTTGGCAATTCAATTGCCAGACTCTCCTTACCCATATTCTGTAATAAAAACGGGGAGTTGCAAACGCGACAAAACCAGCATATGCACCATCGAAATCTGGTTAGCGCATAAACAGAAGAAAAATAACAAGACCATTCGCAAAGAATTAAAAGGCAAGTCCATCAAAACATTGAGAAAAACTATTCAATATTGGAAACCTAAAGGAGGACATCCTCCAACAAATATTGCGATCGGAGGAGGCATTAGCGCCGAAGACGCTCGCTATGCCATAGAATTGGCTATTAAGCTAAACGACAAAATTGACGGTTTAATCCATCAACGATTGAATCCGCCTAATTATGTCGCCATCGCCACATCGGCCTGGGACGATAAATCAGAAACCAAAATTTCACAAGAAAGTTTGGAAAAGCTACGAAATCCCAGCTTAAAATCCGAGGAGTTCCACAAACTTTATAGAGAACTTACGGGAGAGGCGAAAGTAGAGCGCGCATTTTACTAATACGATAGGCTTGACCCTGAAGGCGAGGCTCTATTTTAAAGTTTGACAAACCGGGCTGGATTTGATAGAAGCTACTCTTTATCAATAATTTAATGAATGGCGAAACCGAACGAACCGCCGTTTTTGAGCCGTCCATTTTACCGATTCCAGGTTAACGAAAGCCCCGCCAAATTAATCTGAAACGTTTGTTTATTATCGATTCGAGGAAATTATGCTGGATTTAGCGTTTGCTATGGCGCCACCGCCCCCTGACGGAGCCGAAGGAGGAGGAAGTATGTTGGCGCTTTTACCGCCAATGATTATGATGTTTTTGATTTTCTATTTCATCGTAATCCGCCCTCAGCAAAAAAAACAGCAAGAACAACGCAAAATGGTTAATGAATTAAAAGAAGGGGATAACGTAATCACAATGAGCGGTATCCACGGAACGATAAAAAAAGTTAAAGACGATATAGTTACGCTTCAAATTGCCGACAATGTCCGGATAAAAATAGAACGTTCTTATATCGGAAAAACCCGAGACGGAAAATAATCGATCTATGTATAAAAATCTTCGATGGAAAATTCCTTTGATTTTGGCCATATTGGCCGGCGCTATTTGGCTCGCTTATCCTCTTAAAGAGAAAATAACCCTTGGGCTTGATCTTCAAGGAGGCATGCATTTGGTTCTGGAAGTCCAGTCCGAGAAAGCGGTAGAAGCTAGTTTGGATCGTGTTGCCGACGATATTAAGCGAAATATCGAAAAAGAAGACTTGGAGATTGATCGAATAAAAACCAATTACGATGGATATAAAATTGGCATTAATCTGGTTGACGCCTTAGATATTCCAGATATAGAAAAAATATTAGCAAACTACGGCCATTTAGAAAAACAAGAAACCGACCCGACCAAAGCTCAGCTAATTTATTCCTTTACCTTAAACGAGGTGGATCGCATTCGCGAAAATGCGGTTAATCAAGGATTAGAAACAATTCGGAACCGCGTCGACCAATTTGGCGTTTCCGAACCAACTATTCAAAGACAGGGCGAACGACGAATTTTGATCCAATTGCCCGGAATTAAAGATACAGAAAGAGCTATTAGATTAATCGGTAAAACAGCTCGTCTCGAATTTAAACTCGTTGACGAAAGCGTGAGCGTAGAGCTCGCTCAAAAAAATATGCCCGAAGGCGACGAGATTCTCAACGAACGCGAAGAAGATAAAGATGGAAAAATTACTTTAACCCCTTACCTTTTGAAAAAACGGGCGGTTTTAACCGGCGAAACTTTAACTAGCGCAGAAGTACGATACGATAGCAGTCAATATAACGAACCTTATGTATCTCTAAACTTCAATAGTTATGGGGCGTCTGTTTTCTTTCAAGTCACTCGGGAAAATATTAGGAAACGGTTGGCGATTGTTTTGGACGACATTGTCCATTCAGCTCCAGTTATCCAAGACGCAATCCCTGGAGGTCAAGCTCAAATAACGGGGAGTTTTACAACTGAAGAAGCTAAGGACTTAGCTCTGGTTTTAAGAGCCGGCGCCTTACCCGCTCCAGTTACCATCTTAGAAAATAGAACTGTAGGCCCTTCTTTAGGTAAAGATTCTATTGAAAAAGGAGTGCGCTCGATTATTATCGGCGGCGTGTTCGTCATTTTTTTCATTTTAATTTACTACAAGTTATCGGGTTTGGTGGCCAACATAGCCTTAGTGTTAAACTTGGTTTTAATGCTAGGGGCTCTCGCTTATTTCGATGCCGCATTAACGTTACCAGGTATTGCGGGAATTATTCTGACGGTTGGTATGGCGATAGACGCGAACGTTTTAATTTTTGAAAGAGTCCGCGAGGAACTTAGGCTTGGGAAAACGGTTCGGGCGGCGATTGATTCGGGTTATGAAAAAGCGTTTCGTACAATTGTCGACGCAAACGTAACCACATTTATTGCCGCGATTGTTTTATTCCAGTTCGGCACTGGCCCTATCAAAGGGTTTGCTATTACCTTATGTATTGGCATTGCAGCCAGTATGTTTACGGCAGTTTTCGTAAGCCGGACCATTTTCGACAGCTCTATGAATCGTAAAAAATTGGAGCGACTCAGCATTTAACCAATCTAGCTCGGCGTTTTAGTCGAAGGTCTATTTGAAATATGGAAATAATTAAAAGTAATCTGGCAATAGATTTTTTAGGAAAAAGACGGGTAGCTATGACGCTTTCCGCAATATTGATTTTAGTTAGCTTAGGGTCCGTAGTCTTACATGGCGGGCTCCGATACGGAATCGATTTTGCCGGAGGCACTTTAGTACAACTTAAATTTAAAACCGCTCCTAATATAGAAGATATCCGATCTAGTTTAAGAGAAATCGGCCTTGCCGATAGCGTGATTCAGGAGTTTGGGTCTAAAAACGATATATTGATAAATTTCGAAAAGTCCGAAGAAAAACTCGAAGCGGTAGGCGAAAAAATCCGCAAAAGTATGGGCGGATCCATCAATCCCGAAGACGTTACTCTTGAACGCGTAGAAATTGTCGGGCCAAAAGTAGGACAAGATTTACGCGAAAAGGCGATCCTTTCCATAATTTACGCGACAATAGGAATTGTTCTTTATATTTCATGGAGATTTGAAATTAAATTCGCATTAGCGGCAATTTTAGCCCTTCTTCATGACGTCACACTAACGGTTGGCGCTTTTTCAATCTTGGATAAAGAATTCACTCTTGTTGTGATAGCCTCTATTTTGACCATCATTGGTTATTCGTTGAACGACACCATCGTAGTCTTTGACCGAATTCGCGAAAACACTCGCCGAAAAAGCAAAGAAACTTTGGAAAGCCTCATTAATATGAGCGTCAATCAAACCCTGAGTCGAACTTTACTCACGTCAGGCACCACCTTGATTGTGGTAATGGGTTTATTTTTTCTTGGCGGAGAAATCATTCACGATTTCTCATTTGCGCTTCTCATCGGAATAGTCGTCGGTACTTATTCCTCGATTTTTATTGCCAGCGTATTCTTAGTGATATGGGAAGAAAAACGCGCCGCTTCGAAAACCCAATAAGCCTATCTTTCCCCTACTCATATTTTTTCAGTTAAATTCCTCAAGGCAGTCGACTCCCAATAACAGCCAACTCTTAAAAGTTTCTCTCTATTGGGACGCTCTTTTAATATTTGCAAACTCCTCTAGTTGCATGATAACTTTTAGAGCAACTCAAGTTCCTAAACCTTTAGTTTTTAGATATTCATGAATCCTCAACTTCAACAATTGATCTCTCTTCAAGAAGTCGATCTGGAGATCCAAGCTTTACAAAAACAACTAACAGAAATCCCCAAACAAATCGAAACTTCTTTATCGCATTTGAATGAAGAAAAAAAAGAATTAGAAGCCGCCCAGCAAGAAATCAAAGATCTTCAAAAAACTAGATCGAAGTTGGAGCAAGACGCCGCCAGCGAAAACGATCGAATGGCCAAAACTAAAGTTAAATTACCTGCGGTAAAAACAAATAAAGAATACAGCGCTCTGTTAGCGGAAATCGAAGTCGCTAAAGGAAAAGTTTCCGAAATTGAAGATTTAGAATTGGAAACGATGGAAAAATTAGAAGCTAAAGAAAGCGAATTGCCTAAATTTAAAAGTAAATTTGACGAAGAAGAAAAAAAATTCAAGGAATTTAAAAAACAAAAAGAAGAAAACGCGGAAGCTACAAAGAAAGATGTCGCTGAATTGAAAGTCAAACGAGATAACATCTTTAAAGATATCGATACTCAATGGTCAACCCATTACGAAAAAATTCTTACCGCAAGAGAAGGTTTGGCGGTCGTTTCTTTAGATGGAGCCGTTTGCCTGGGATGTCACCAGCAAATCTTGTTACAAACCTCGATCGAAGTTAAATTAGGCGATAAAATTCATCTTTGCCAACACTGTAGTCGAATTTTATACTTTATTCCCGAAGAGGAAATAGAACCGGCGGTATCGGAGTAAACCAGGCGGCCGCCGTTTCGGCTTTATAGCCGGAAGGGAGGAAAGTCCGGGCTCCACAGAGCAGGATACTCCGTAACGCGGAGTGGGGGTAACCCCAAGGAAAGCGTCGCAGAAAATACACAGCCAACCCGAGACTTATCGTTTCGGCGGCAAAGGTGAAAAGGCGAGGTAAGAGCTCACCAGTATCGTCGGCGACGACGATAGCTAGGCAAGCCCTATCCGGAGCAAGATCGAATAGGAAAGTGTTTTAGGGTTGCTCGCCCAATACTTTCGGGTTGATCGCTTGAGCCTACTGGCAACAGCAGGCCTAGATTAATGGTCGCCGCTCCAAATTTATTTGGAGAACAGGACCCGGCTTACGGTTCGCTTCGATACCGCCACCTAACAAAATCTTCCCAATTTCCATTCCCACCATTCCTACAATTTAAGAAAGTCTCTAATAATTCAAATTTTTAGTTTGAGGCAACTCGCTCCCCCTTTGTTTACAAAGGCGGCTCGCGGCAAGATCGATTTTTAGAGATTCCCTCAATTGGACTTCATTTTAGCCAGCCTTTTAAAAGGATGAATAAATTGCACCCAAAGTCCATTTGATATTTTTTCCTGAAATATTCCAAACGAGCTAGAATCTTCTTTTGTTTTAGGAAGATAAAAAGAGCCGAACAAAACATCGATAAATGAAAATACGATAGAAAAGTTTTTACCTTCGCCTTCTTTAGCGTCGGAATGGTGCCACCGATGAAACAATGGACTGACAAAAATGTAATCTAAGGGTCCATAACAAACCCTAATATTGCTATGCACAAAAAAACCATAGCTTCGTCTTATAAGAATGCTTAGAGTCGCAACATAAAGAAAATCAAACACCGCTATCAACGAAATCAAATTGACCAAAACAATAATCAAAAAATTCACGGGATGGTTCCGCTCGGTAGAAATCCAATCTATCTGCCTGGAACAATGATGAATAGAGTGAAAAGGCCACAAATATTTAGAATGCATCAAACGATGCCTCCAATACCCAATAAAATCTAAAATAAAAAGCGCGATCATTACCTGTACAATTAAATTCTGGTTATTAATAAGATTGCGTAACTTAAGAAGAACTCCAGAGTCGGAGACAATTGAGCTGCCGCTTCGGTATTTCTTTTCGACAGAAAAATTAACGGTTCTCGGCGATTCCTCTCCAGAATTAGAGCCGCCTACCGAAACTCGAATTAAGCTATTTGTGGAATATTTTCCATCGTTATTTTTAATGGTGAAGTAATCTTCTCCTTGGAAATTTTCATCGGGAATATAATCGATATTCCCATTGGGGCTAACTGTCACTTTTCCATGGAGCGCCTTTTGTTCCAAATGCATATTAACTTTATTGCTCCCCTCATCGGCGCCCCAATAAAAACCGGACAAACCCAAAATGGCCATTCCGTATAATGGATTAATTATTATTGGAAGAAGGAACGAATATGCCAAGTCTAATTTAGAATCAACCCGCCATTTATCTTGGTTTTTTTGAGCGGGAAATGCTTTTTCTAATAAAATTAGAACAACGGCATAAACGATCAATCCCTTACTATGATTCAACAATAAATGTCCAACGTGTTCTAACATTTTCAATCGACCAATAAATTAAGAGAATCTCTAATGATTTGATATTTTTACTTGCAGCAACTTGCAATCCCTAATTTCATAAGGGCTGTTCGTGGCCAAAAACAATTTTTCGAGATCTCTTTAAAAAACCTACTAAAAAAAACATTCTAAAACGCTAATCGTCTTAGACCTATTGACGGTTATGATGCAAATCGAATATAAGCAATTCGATTTAGCCATCTTATAACATAGAAGATAGTTGCAAAGTCCCATCTGAAGTTTGCCTCAGTTTCCAATTCTAGAAATTCATAAAACTTATTACTCTTTCATTTTTCCCATAAATCTCATTTCACTCATAAACTCTAATTCTTAACCCTTTACCTCAAACCCGCATCCCCATAAAACATTAACTTATTGATTTTAAAGGATTAAGGGGCTACAATATTTGCATGAAAATTGAAAAAGACATCATAATCGTTGGTAGCGGTATTGCCGGACTCACTTTTGCCCTAAAAATGGCAGAATTTGGTTCCGTTGGCATTGTTACCAAAGACGCTTTGGAGGAATCGGCTACGCGATACGCTCAAGGCGGCATTGCTTCCGTAATGGCTGAAGACGACTCCTACGATTTGCACGTCCAAGATACCATAGAAGCCGGACGCGGCCTTTGCAGAGACGACATCGTTCGAGCCATCGTTCGGCAAGGACCTTCGCAAGTTCGGGAACTCATCGCATTAGGAGCAAAGTTTACGCAAAAAAATGCCGACAATTACGATTTGAGTCGCGAAGGAGGCCATTCTAAACACCGGATTCTCCATGCCGACGACTTTACAGGTCGAGAAATAGAAAGCACCCTGGCGCAAGCGGCCGAACAACATCCGAATATTGAAATTTATCAATACCACATGGTAATCGATTTAATCACTCACGCTCGATTAAATCCCTCTATTAAACCCGGCGGCCCTTCAGACGAAGCTTTAGGAATATATGTTCTTGATTCGCGCCAAAATCAGATCAAAACTTTCGTCGGTAAAGTAATACTTTTGGCTTCGGGAGGCGCGGGAAAAGTTTATCTCTATACTTCCAACCCAGATACGGCAACTGGAGACGGAGTCGCTATGGCTTACCGAGCGGGCGCAAAGATAGCCAATATGGAGTTTTTTCAATTTCATCCAACCTGTCTCTATCATCCTGAAGCAAAAACGTTTCTGATTTCCGAAACCGTTCGCGGCGAGGGAGGAATTCTTAGAAAAAAGAACAAAGAACCGTTCATGCAAAATTACCATAAGCTAGGTTGTTTGGCTCCTAGAGATGTGGTCGCAAGAGCTATCGACTTTGAAATGAAAAAATCGGGCGACGATTTTGTCTATCTAGATATTTCGCACTTAGAAGGCTATAGAATCCGAGAGCGCTTCCCAAATATATATAAGCAGTGCTTAAACTTTGGTTTCGACATGACAAGAGAACCTATCCCAGTGGTTCCGGCAGCGCACTACATGTGCGGCGGAATCATGGTCGACGCTAATGGACAAACAAATATAAAACGTTTATTCGCCTCTGGCGAAGCTTGCTACTCAGGCCTGCATGGGGCTAATCGCCTTGCCAGCAACTCTCTATTAGAAGGTTTGGTCCTTTCTCATAGGGCATCCGAAAAAGCCATTGATCTATTAAAAAAACAAGGAACGTCTTTGCCGTCCTCCAATATTCCGCCTTGGGATAGCGGAGACGCGGTAGATAGCGACGAGTCTGTTGTGGTCTCGCACAACTGGGACGAACTGCGACGTTTGATGTGGAATTACGTAGGAATTGTTCGTTCCAATAAACGCCTTTTACGAGCTAAAAGAAGAATCGATCTTCTTTTGGAAGAAATTCACGAATACTACTGGAATTTTCACGTCACCAAAGATTTACTCGAACTTAGAAATATCGCCATTACTGCACAGTTAATTGTGCAAGGAGCCTTGGAAAGAAAAGAAAGCCGAGGACTTCATTACACCATCGATCATCCAAATACAGACGATAATAATTGGAAACGGGAAACCGTGCTCCAAGAAACTTCCCCAGGTTTAATTAACCGATTGAATATGGAACCTCAAACCCATGAATGAAAAATCCATTTTTAATTTGACGCGCGATTTTTGTGGCATTGTTGTTTTAGGCATCGCTTTCTTTTTAGCAGCCGCGCTTGCTTCCCATCATTCGCAAGATCCTTCTTACAACAGTTTTGGATCTTCCGAAACAACTTTAACTCTTAATAATGGCGGCATTGTCGGCGCTTATCTTTCCGATTTTTTAGTCCAATTATTTGGAGGCGGGGCGTTTTTCTTTCCTTTGGTTATATTTTACGCGGCATGGACTTTGATTCGAGGCAACTCATTTATTCGATTACCAATAATAGTTTGCGCTGGAGCGTTTTTTCTGATTAATCTCTGCTCATTTTTTTATATTCATTTTGCCTACGACCCATATTTTGGAAAAGGAGTTAACTCTGGGGGCGTTGTTGGATCATTTTTAGGCGAAATATTTAAAACATGGTTAAACACCTCGGGAGCTTATTTAACCGTCATTACGTTTAGTATTATTTCTTTATTAGCGCTTACAGGTATTTCCGCAAATAGCGTTGTGGAATGGATTCTTAAAATTGTTAAAGACGCTGCATCGTTCTTTATCGCTATCTGTAAATTAACTTATAGAGCATGTTTTGGCGGAGGAGACAAAGCAGAATCTAGCGAAGACAATAGCAAAAAAGAACCCGCTCCAGCTGCCGCAAAAAAATCTACTCCAAAATCCAAGGAAAAGGAACCGATTATCGTTTCTTTAGCTCCCGAAATTACTCCCGAGCCTGCAGCCAAAAAAACAAAAAAGGCTGAAGCGCCTTTTGTCGCTAAAGCTCCAGCTTCGGATGAAGGAAACGAAAACTACATGGTTCCTGGATTAGATATCTTGGACGACATACCGCCTCCTACAGATCCCGAAAGATCTCGCGAGGATATCTTGGCGCGCTCTAAGGTCCTTGAAAAAAAACTAGCCGATTTTGGGATTGAAGGTCGAGTGGTACAAGTCTTACCGGGTCCTGTTATTACGCTTTATGAGTTTGAACCGGCTCCCGGAATTAAAGTTAGCCGAATCGTATCGCTCACCGACGATCTCGCGCTTGCCATGCGCGCTCCAAGCGTACGTATTCTTGCGCCGGTGCCGGGAAAACCGGTCGTTGGTATTGAAATACCAAACCCTAACCGCGAAATCGTCTATTTTAAAGAAATCATCTCTTCAGACGTTTTTAAATCCAGCCCTTCAAAATTAACCATGGCTCTTGGAAAAGATAATGTAGGAAACCCGGTAGCGGTTGATTTGGCCCAAGTGCCGCATCTGCTAATCGCAGGAGCGACAGGGTCTGGAAAAAGCGTCGGAATTAACGCGCTGGTTTGTAGTATTTTGCTCAATGCAAGTCCCGAAGAAGTCCAAATGATCATGATTGATCCTAAGATGCTTGAATTCTCTATGTATGACGGAATTCCTCATCTAATAGCTCCAGTAGTGACTAATCCTAAAAAAGCGACGGCAGCCCTACAATGGGCCGTTACTGAAATGGAACGCCGTTATAAGCTCATGTCGGAAAAAGGAGTGCGTAACATTACGGGCTTTAACGACCTAATAGAACGTGAAAATGCAGAGCTGCAAAAGAAAAAGGACTCGAAGAAAAAAACGGACAACGAATCGGGCGAAGACGAACCTCAACCACAAAAAAAGTTCTCTTACGTAGTTATAGTGATAGACGAATTAGCCGACTTGATGATGGTAGCGTCGAAAGGAGTTGAAGAAGCCCTTATGCGGTTGGCTCAGATGGCTCGAGCGGCGGGAATCCATTTAATATTAGCGACCCAACGCCCATCGGTGGACGTACTTACTGGCGTCATAAAAGCTAACTTTCCGGCCAGAATATCTTTTCAAGTCACATCTAGAGTCGACTCCAGAACCATTCTAGATAGCATTGGAGCCGAAAAACTCCTCGGCAAAGGAGATATGCTATTTCTCCCGCCAAGTTCTTCCAGGATCGTAAGAATTCACGGCGTAATGGTAAAAGATATCGAAATCAATAGAATCATAAAATTCATTAAGGAGCAAAAACGCGCCGAATATCGAGATGATATTTTTGTTGCCCCGAAAACCCAAGAGTCTGCTCCTGAGGAAGAGGAAGAATTCGACGAAAAATACGACGAAGCTGTCGCTTTGGTTTCCCGCGAACAACAAGCCTCTATTTCCATGGTACAAAGAAAATTAAGAGTAGGTTATAATCGAGCCGCTAGAATGATTGAGGTTATGGAAAAAGAAGGAGTCGTCGGTCGTTCGGACGGAATAAAACCACGTGAAGTTTATATTAAAGAAATTCCCGCTTAGTAAAGTTCCAGCAAAAGTTGCCGTTTATTTTTTTATTTTACTTTTATTTCCTCTTATTTATTGCGAAATAAGCCAAGCGACTCTTTATAAATGGAAAGATAAACAAGGGAATATCCACTTTACAAGCGATCCAGATACAATCCCCAAAGATTTTAAAAACCAAAGTAAAGAGTTTAGCCCAGGTCCCGCTCCAAAGTTTTCTCCTCCGCCGTTATCTTTACCCGAAGCGCCTTCCTCTCCAAACCTGGATATCGTTATTCCAATAAGTCAAAAGGGAAACCAGTTTTTTGTCAAAACTATTTTAAACGGTCACTTAGAGGCAAATCTCCTTTTAGATACTGGAGCGTCTATTCTGGTAATTTCTGAAGAAATTGGGAAAAGCCTAGGCTTTAGCCGATTAGACAACATGCCGCAAATAGAAGCACAAACGGCTGGCGGCAAAATTTGGACGCCTTTAATTTTTTTAGATACCGCCGAAGCGGCAGGGGCAAAATCTTTTTCGGTAGAAGCAGTCATTGATACTAAATTGGAAAAACTTGACGGTCTACTTGGAATGGCGTTTTTTGAACAATTTAAAATGACTTTGGATCGAAAAAACTCTCAACTAATCTTACAATCAAATATTTCAGAAGATGAAACTCTTTATGGAGGGTGCTCCGTTAATTGGTGGATAAAAAAGATGAATCATTTTCGATCCAATAAAATTTATTTTGGACGCCTTGCAAATAAATTTGCAGAGGAAAATCATGAAAAAGCTTACAACGTTGAGAAAACCGCAGAACATTACAATCAACTTTTTAATCGCACTAGATCTTCAGCGCAAGAGCTAAACGTTCCGTTAGACTAACGCCAAATATTATGGCCTCTAATCAATCCGCCAATTCAACTATTCATTTTATTCTATTGGGAGCTAGCAATCTTGCCAGGGCGCAGTTTGGCCTCAATCGGTATTTTGAAAGGTCATTTCCTAATTTGGTTTCAACTTCAATCGCATCGGGCCCAGGCAGGGCTTATAGCGTTTCCGGAGGAATCTTTGGCGTTAGCTATTCTCCACTCAAAACCAGTCCCATTTTCAAACTAGGTCGGGAAAAAAGTTCAAACTATCGTCTAACTATTGGATTAATTTCCGACATTGGCAACGACATCATGTATGGAGTTCCGGTTCAAAAACTAATTCAGGATTTAGAAAAATCAATTCATGACTTATCTGATTTTTGTTCTCATATTTTTGCAGTCCCCATCCCTTATCAAAAAATTAAGAGCCTGAACCATTGGCAAATAAATATCATAAAAAGAATTTTATTCCCAAAATGCGAATTAAGTCCTGAAAAAATTATGACTTCTATCCAAACAGTTAATCAATTTTTATCTGAAATCACCAATTCCAAGTTTAAACTATTAAAAGAGGTGGACGATTGCATTGGTTGGGACCGGGCGCATTATGATATTTCCAAAATGCATATCGCATGGACACAAATCATCAACCAAATCGCTAAAGAACTTTCCATGAAATCTAATAAAGATATTAAACAGACCTTGATGTTTAGGTCTTTTATCGATTATTGGAAAAATCTTATTTTTTGCGAAACCAATCCTTTTATTTCTAAAAACCAACAAACCTATTAACTAAACCCAGTTTGGATTGCTCAAGCTTGAAGATTTTAAGAATAATTTATAGATTAATTTGCTTAATAACGATCAACTTTGTATTTGTCCTGATCGGAATTACGTTGAATCTTTTTTTCCAAAAAGATTCTCAAAAACTTAAACGTTATGTCGCTAAATTCTCAAAAAAATGGGCTTGTTGCGTTTGCAAATTTTTGAATATTGAAATTGCTATTCAAGGAGAAATACCAAAATTTGAAAACGCATTAATCGTAGCCAATCATGTTGGCAGCCCTGACATTTTCGTTTTAGGGTCCTGTTTTCACGCTGTTTTTGTTTCCAAAGAGGAAGTGCGAGATTGGCCTCTCTTAGGGTTTTTAGCGGATTTAGGGCAAACCATATTTGTTAACCGCGCAAAAAGGCAAATCGTTCACGGAACAATTTTATCGATCAAAGATCGTTTAGAGTCTGGACTCTCCGTTTTATTATTTCCCGAGGCGCGAGTTACAGACGGGAAAAAAGTATACCCGTTTAAATCGGCACACTTTGAAGCCGCTATACTATCTAAAAAACCCATATTACCCATAATGATACATTACGAGAATTCAGAAAACCCAAAAGTCGCGCAGTGGGGAAACCAAACTTTTATTTTTCATATAATCGAATTATTAAAAAATCCAAAACTAAAAGCAACCGTTACCGTCTTCCCGCTCATTCCATCGTCTTACAACAGAAAAGACTTAGCCACTAAGAGCCATAATCTTATTCAAAAATCCTATAATGAAATAATCGACAAAAATTCTAATAATTAACTTATTTGAAAAAGGTTGGTTTATAATTTTTTAATGAACGCCCCCACCGCAAGTGGACGGTGTATCCTATAAAAAGCATTTTTTAAAAGATGTGGCAAGCCAGGGGGAATTAAACCCACTTGTGGGATTAAATTAAATAATTTTTTAGCGGAGCGGTTGTGATTCATCCTTATCTTGACAAAACACCTATCATACATCCTTCAGTTTTTTTGGCCGAAGGCGCTCAAATTATAGGCGATGTCGAAATCGGCGAGCAAAGCAGTGTCTGGTTTAATGCCGTTATACGTGGCGACGTAAATTATATTCGCATTGGTTCTAGAACTAACATCCAAGACGGTTGTATCTTACATGTTTCGCGGAAAGCGTACCCTCTCATTGTCGGAGACGATATAACGGTCGGTCATAATGTCACGCTTCACGCCTGTGATGTTGGGTCCCGTTGCCTCATTGGCATGGGAGCGACTGTCATGGATGGAACAAAAGTAGGAGAGGATTCTATAATTGGGGCTGGAGCATTAGTAACCGCTAGGACGATAATCCCTCCTCGTAGTCTCGTTCTAGGATCGCCCGCCAAAGTAAAACGCGAGTTAACTGACGACGAAGTTCAAAGTATTCAGGAATCTGCAGATCATTATATCGAAGACGTAAAAAACTATTCTATAACGAGGCGAAAGTAGTGGCGCAAGAAAAGCTTGCAGTTATTGGAGGTAGCGGCGCTTATCATCTATTGGAAGATAAAGCTTTTGGAAAGGAAATAGATTGCCGCACAATTACGACCCCATTTGGTCCGAGCGCACCCATTCATCGATTTTCTATAGAGGACAAAAGCTTTCTTTTTCTCTCACGTCATGGCGAAAAAGATTACTCGCTTACCGCTACATTTGTTAACTATAGAGCGAATATTTTCGCTTTAAAAAAATTAGGTATTGAAACGGTTGTTTCATGGTCTGGACCGGGAATTATCAATCGAGCGTTTCGACCGGGAGAATTTATCCTTCCCCACGATTTAATTGACGAAACAAAAAGTCGCGAATCGACATTTTTCAAAAATCGAGGTTACGGTTTTATCCGTCAAAGCGATCCTTTCTGCCCTGAAGTACGGGAAACATTGCATCAAAATTTCCATACCATGGGTATTCCCCATCATGATCAAGCCGTTTATGTTTGCACAGAAGGCCCTCGTCTTGAAACCCCAGCGGAAATCAGAAAATTTCGAATCGTGGGCGCCGATTTGGTGGGAATGACACTCATTCCAGAAACGTTTTTAGCGAGAGAATTAGAAATTTGTTACGCCCCGATTTGTTATCTAACAAACTTTGCGGAAGGAACGATAAAAAGAGAATATCAAGAGGGTCAACTTTTCGAAGGAATGCTTGCCGGTTCAGAAAAAAAGAGCGTAGATATTGCTGTCCAACGTTTTCCTGAAATCCTAAAACACGCTCTAGATAGCTTAACCGCTATGCCAAGAAATTGTAATTGTAAAAACGCAATGCTCCGATATAAAAATAAAAACATGATTGAAGACGACTGGACAACTTGGATTGGCGATATTTAAAGGGAATCTCTAATAATTCGATATTTTTACTTGCGGCAACTCGCAAGCCCTTATGACACAAGGGCCGTTCGTGGCCAAAAACAACTTTTTAGAAACCCCCTAAAGCATGAAGACTAATCAACCCGACGAAGATTCCCTCCGCAGCCAAGCAATATCATTTCATATGAAAGGCGATTTAAACGAAGCCGAAACTCAATACCTAGCTTTTTTAAAAATTAATCCTATAGACTCTGAAGTTCTTCATTTATTAGGCGTTTTGTATTGTCAAAAGGGAAATTTTGAAGAAGGTATCTCCTGGTTAAAAAAAGCGCTCGATAATAACCCCGATTTTTCCGAAGCGCATTTTAACTTGGGAAAAGCTTATAAAGAACTTGGGGAGACTAATAACTCAATAGAATCTTTTCAGAATGCCGTTAAGACTAACCAAAATTATTACGAAGCCCATAATAACCTAGGAATTGTTTGGTCCGAAATGGGCGATAACCAATCGGCACATTCAGCTTTTTCTAAAGCCATCCAAATCAATCCCTCATTTGCCGAGGGTCATTTTAATCTAGGAAATTCTCTTGAAAAAATTGGGCGCGAAAAAGAAGCGATTCAACATTATCGCGAAGCGCTAGCGTTGGAACCAGATTTTTCGGAAGCTTATTATAATCTCGCCAAAACTCTTGAAAGTATTGGCCAGGAAGAGGAAGCTCTAGAAGCTTATCAATTATCGATCAAAGGGAAACCCGATTTTGCTCCCGCCTTTAACGCATTGGCTATCCTATATAAAAAATTAGGGCAAATCGATATGGCAATTGAGAATTACAAAAAAGCTTTAGAAATAGACCCAGGATTTTTTTTGGCTTTAAACAACCTGGGCAACGCTTTGAGAGATAAAGGAAACTTAAAAGAAGCGTTAGAAGCTTATGGCCAAGCTTTAAAAATTCAACCGAACTATGCAGACGGTTTTTATAATCTTGGAATAGCCTTAATCGACGACGACCAACAAGAAAGCGCCATTGACGCATTTATGAAAGCGACAACCATTAATCCTAAACATGTCGACGCTTTTTCCAACCTAGGAACCATTTATAGTCGAATGGGAAAAGGAGACCAGGCTATTGCAGCTTGCAAAAAAGTCATTGAATTATCTCCAAATAATCCAACAGCTCTCCACATGCTGTCCGCATTAGAAAAACGTAAACCTGATTCCGCCCCTCCAGAATTTGTTGAAGAACTTTTTGATAAATATGCCGTCAGGTTCGAGAACCATCTTCTAAATAAGTTAGAATACCAAACGCCTCAAAAACTCCGCAACCAATGGGACTCTTTACAAAAACCCGTATTCAACCGCCTACTTGATTTAGGCTGCGGAACCGGTTTATCTGGGATAGAATTCCAAAACATTTGCAAGGAAATGACTGGAGTAGATATTTCTTCGGCTATGTTAGAAAAAGCTAAAGAAAAATCAATCTATTCCAGGTTGATAAAATCTGAGATTTTAGAATTCTTATCCACGGATAAAGAAAAATACGACGGCTTCATTGCCGCCGACACTTTGATCTATTTTGGGAATTTAGACCAGATCTTTGCAGGGGTTCAATTTCGCGCTAAAGGAGAAGCTTGTTTTATCTTATCAATAGAAACTTCTACCGACGAAGAATTTGTACTGCGCCTTAATGGAAGATTTTCTCATTCAGATGAATACATTAAAAGTTTAGCTCAAAAGCATAAATTTGAAATTCTTTTAAACCAATCTACAACCTTGCGTAAAGAATATAAAGAAGACGTATCAGGTCGGATTTACGTCTTAAAAACCAACAAAACCGGCGAATAAGAAATGTAGAAAAACGAGCTTCTTTTTTGTATGATTAGATCAATCAGTGAAACTTTCTCTTATCGCGCAAATGACATTTCATATAGGTAAAAAATGGATAAAACTGAAATAGTAGAATTAATGGATCAAATCACTTTTTTTGATGATTTTCGCCAACAAGATAAAGAAAAATTAGCGGAATTAGAAGAAGGAATGGTGGAATACAATCCAGGCGACGTTATCATTAATCAAGGCGATTTGGATCAAACTATTTTTGTTTTAATAAAAGGTAAAATTACCATTTTTAAAAACGAAGCGCCTAACTCTGAATTGAACTGTCTAGAACCTGGAGCCGTATTTGGAGAGGTCCCCTTAATCACAGGAGCTCCCAGGTCTACAAATGCCGCTGCAAAAACTTATGTTCTCGCCCTTAAACTTGACGGTCGACTGTTTCATGAATTAGACCCAGCCATCCTTAACAAATTTAAAGATCATCTTCTTAAACTGCTAATTCGCAGGTTGAACGAGATGAATGCGTCTCTTAGTCGGATGAAAAGAGAATTTCACGATCAAAAAGACTCTTTCAATAAAGTTAGAGAAGAAATAGATAAAATCTTAATCGCTTCGCAAAATATTAAAGCTAATCGTGAAATGTTTACCGGCTTTTTAGACGATATTAGAGGATAAAACGGTTACTTTAAGAATAAAAAGAAGATTCGCGGTATTGAACAATTCCGCGTTTTATAAGGACTTGCGCAACAGCGGCGACAGGGACACCCAGAATAGCGCCGAGCAATCCAAAAAACTCAACTCCAATCAACACGGCGATCATTATAGCAACAGGATGTAATCCAATTTGTTCTCCGACAACGCGCGGAGTAATGATCATACCCTCTAATGCCTGAACTGCCACAAAAACAAAGGCGACGCCTAAAAGGGGCGCCAGTTCCTGATAATGCAACAAGGTCAGAATAAATGCCGGAACAAAACCGAATATAGCGCCAGCATAGGGAATTAAATTCGCGTATCCAGCCAAAACCCCTATAAATAAACTTAGCGGGGTGCCAATTATAAATAAACCCAAGCTATACAACACCGCCATTAGGCTTGCCACCATCAATTGGCCTCTAACGAATTTAGACAATACTCCATTTATTTCAATCGTAATTTCTTTTATCAGAGCTCGATTTCGCGGAGGAACTAATTCAAAAACTTTAGCTACAATCAAATCAAAATCTCGCAATAAATAAAACATGGCAACCGGAATAATAATCAAATTAACAGCCATTATTAGAATATTTAAAACGCCTGAAAACGACTCCCATAAAATGGAAGTTGCAGAAGAAAAAACTTTCATCGGAATGTTACCCAGTTTTTTCAGGATGTCTTGAATTATCTCTCTGGCTCTTTCTGAATCAATAGAAGAAACTTTTTCGACAAATGGATGAACCCAATTTTGAACGGAGCCAATATAATCCGGAAGATTTTGCGTTAATTTTTCTACTTGAATTTGCATTATTGGCATAAGTAAAATGCAACTTAAAATCAATGCGCCAAAAAAACTTGTCAGCAATAGAACGGTTGCCGTAACTCGTCCCAGTTTTCGTTCTTGCAATTTATCTACCAAAGGATCAAGTAAATAAGCTAATCCAAACGCAATAAAAAAAGGCGTGACAACTCGTCTAGTTAGATAGAGTAATATTCCAATCAAAAGTACCGTTCCAGCCAAAATCCAAATTCCAATCTGTTTTTGTTTGTTTTCCATACCTAAAGATCTCCAAACATTGAAGGTACATTCGAAGCGGGAGCTGGCGAGGTTGATTTTGGGGTAGCGTTTGCAACAGATCTTTTATTTGACGATTCTCCTTGTTTATTTCTAGAAGAAACTTTTCCTTTGGGTTCCCAAAATTGGCGTACAGAATCTATTAAAAAGCCGCTAATCTTTAACGTTGCCTGATCGAAAGCGGACAATTCTCCTCGTATTGGGTCTTCCTCTAAAGCGGTAGCAAATTCACTTCTAGCGGCAATCAAAGTTCCTCTAGATGCGGATATTGCTTTTAGGTTAACGCTGGCCTGAATTTCGCCGTCATCTCCTTGCGGCTTTGACGAAATAGCTTTTCCAACAATAACCACATCCGCCCCCGTCCGATATCCAACATCAACTGCGGAAGCTATATCCCCTTCAGTCGCCTTTCTTGCCGTTTCTTCAGAAATTAAATCTCTTATAGAATTGCGATTGAAAGCTTGAATACCAGCCTCTTGAAAGCTTTGCACCAAGGCCATTTCAGACATTGGAATGGTTTCCCAGAATGACTTCGCCGCAGAAGAAATCCCTGTTTCCATTATAAGTATAGTAACCGCTCTTTCTTCTGCCGGAGTTTGTAATATACCAATTGATCTTAGGCTTTGTTTTAATTCTTGGGCGTAAACTTCCACCTCTAAACGAACCTCGGCTAACATTAACGAGGTATTATCATAAGCGTTTAAGAATCGATAGCTTTTCACATAACGATCGGGTCGAGATAAAATTCTTCTTAAGGTTTTATCAGATAAATCCGCTTCATCTCCAAGAATACTTTCAATCGCTTCTTGAATCGCAATTTTCATGGCTGATTTAACGGCCTTTTTTCTGGCAGAAACAAAATTATTTTGAAACGCTTCCGCTTCAGCGGTGACTTCATAAAAAAGAGGCAACCGGGAAACCGCTCTATTTTCCAATAACAGAGAAGAGGATTGCGCAATCGTAAAGGAAGGAATTAAAAAAATTACAGCGAGAATAATTCCCACGCCATATTTATTTAATTGGAAAAAGTAATATCTTGAAACGTTTTTGAAAAAAGAAAAAATTATTTTGCGCCTCATTCGATCTATCGCTTTATTTAGCTGAATCGGAACCGTCGTTTTTTTGCGCTTTTGCGACAAGACGTCGTAAACTTTCAATTTCTTTTCGCGTCAAGTGGCGATAATCTCCAGGGGATAAACCGTTTAGATTAATAAACGCAAAGTGCGTTCTTTTCAGTTTGATGACAGGATGCCTAACAACTTCGCAGATTCTCTTAATATGCCGATTTTTACCCTCATAAAGAGTTAAGTTTAAAAAACAGTTTTTTCCGCTCTCCCGCCAAATTTCTGCATCTAAAGGCAATGTTGAATCGCCGTCTAATCGAAGGCCACTTTTCATTTTCTCTAGAGTCTTTTTTTCCGGTACGCCGCGAACCTTTGCTCGATATGTCCTGGGGATTCGGTTTTTTGGATCCAATAAATCCTTTGATAATTGTCCATCGTTAGTCAAAAGCAATATACCTTGCGTATTAAAATCCAATCGCCCTACCGGATACACTTTTCCCTGGACCTTCTTAAAATAGTCCATAACGGTGGGTCTTTCTCCATCGTCTTTTAAAGTCGTAAGACAATTTGTCGGTTTAAAAAACGCCAAATACATCTTATCGGATTGTGGCGGAAGGACTCTTCCGCGAATTTTAACGCAATCTACAGCCGGGTCGGCCGATGCCCCCAATTGAGTTATAGTTCTTCCATTCACCATAACTTTGCCTTCTGAAATCCATCGTTCAGCTTCTCTTCTAGAAGCTAAACCCGCTCCAGCTATTAATTTTTGCAATCGGGTTTTCATTTTTCTATAAACGCTCAATCGATACTTTTTGTATCTGATGTCCTCTTTTTAGATTTTCGTTACTCTTCTGGATTATCTTGCAAATTATCTTCCGTAACGGGAATTTCTTCTGCATTGGAATGGCTTTGCTCATTTAGCGCTATCTCATCCGTATCTACTTTTTCTTCGTTTTCCTCGATTTCAGTATTTGTCGAATCTTCGGGTTCATCATCCGATAATTCGCCCGGATCCTCTAAAACAGGATCTTCAAAAATCATGCGAGTTTGCTTTTCGGAGCCTTCATTTTGCTCTCCCGATAACTCAGCCTCTTTCAAATCGTCTAGCGTGGGTAAATCGCCCAATTCTTTAATTCCAAAATAATCGAGAAATTTCTGAGTTGTTTTATACATCATGGGACGTCCTAATACCTGTTTCCTCCCGGCGGGGGCTATAATTTTCTTTTCCAGCAAAGTTTTTACAACCCCTGCCGAATCAACGCCCCGGATTTCTTCTACTTCAGTCCTAGTAATTGGCTGTTTATAAGCGATGATGGAAATGGTGTCTAAAGCAGGTTGAGACAATCTTGCCATTTTATCGGCTCGATAGAATTTTCTAATCCAATCAGAGAATTCTCTTCTTGTCGCAAGAAGAAAACCTTCCGCAACTTCTACTATTTGTAAGTTGCGCTCGCTATAATCTTCTTTTAGTTCTTCTAAAATCGACTCAAATTCAGAACTTGGCATTCCATTAATAACAGTAGCCGCTAAACGCTCCGAGGTAACGGGTTCATCCGCCGCCAATAAAATATTTTCAACAATTGCCTTAATTTCGTTACGTTCCACGATGATCCACCTTTAATTGTTACTCATCTACCTAATAAAACTTTAATTCATTTATACAAGAAAAACAAAGAAGACTTATTTTAGAATGGTCCAACTAATTGTAATATCCAATAAAAATCGTTTTATTGATTTTCTAGAATTCTATTTACTTTTAAAAAATTTACTCAGAGTTAACTTTTGGGAATGGTAGTTGGATTGGATATCTTTGCCGTAAATTATTCTTGGCTCTTCTATTACTTTTTCAAACTTAAGCCGACAAAAAGTTTGGCCATCTTCCACTAAAAATGGAACGTCGTGCGGACGAACCTCCATTACGGCACGCGTACCTTGATTTTTCAATGATTTGCCACCGTGCCAGCCAAAACCGGGATCAAAAAAACCTGCATAATGAGTTCTTAATTCACCACTATTTGGCTCGTACGCCACCATTTCGGCTAATAAATTAGGCCAAATACAAATCTTCTCTTTTGACATCATTATATAAAAACTTTCGGGCTCTAGTATCAATCGTTTCTTTTTATTTTTAAAAATTGGTTCCCAAAAATCTAAAACATCATAATGACGGGTCTTTGATAAATCGATAACAGCGCTATTAGATTTTGCTTTAAACGCAATCGGTTCTTTCCCCTTAGAAGACAAATCTATTCCAATGTAAATTCCATCGTCTACGATTACCTCTTCAAGCGGTAACGGCTTACCCGATGGATCGAATAAAATCGGCTGCTTACGATAATAGTCCTTGAGGGCCTTATTAGAAATGTCTGGCTCTTTTCTTATTAATCGCAGTTGGTTTAAAGTCAATCCTTCTGTCACGCGAACGGGAAACGACCTAGCAATTACTTCTAAATATAGTTTTCCTTTATAGCCTGGAATAATCTCGTCGAACCTATGGCCGTAATCCGTAATAACTCTGGTGAACATATCTAAACGGCCAATGGAGCTTTTGGGATTTGTACGACCATATAAATCGCGAGGTAATTCCAGTTCTTCCATTAAGGGGATAAGATAAATAGCCCCTCTTTCTAAAATGCCTCCGTCCCTTAAATCAACTGGGTACATGAGGAGATCTTTTAATTTAGACTCGACCGTTCCCGTTTCAGGCAAAAAACTGCTTTGGACACGAAAAGCTTTTTCTCCCAAGCGCAAATCCAAACTCGCTGGTTGAAACTGCGATTCGACCAATGAAGTTTTAGCGTGGATAATGCCCTGGTGATAAGCCAATTCAAGCATCTGGATAGGTAAATACCCCGATCGATTCTTGATACTGGTCGATAGGTCTTGAGATAATAAAGATTTAGCGGCAAGAGGTTTCATTTGAAGGAAGACTATGGCAGTTAAGCTATTATAAGTTATAAATGGTTCAAAAACCCATTGACAGGCTGTTTTGAGCTATGATTTAATCCTAATAAGCTAAACATTTCAACCTCATAATTTGAGGAACCCAGAAAAAATTTGGGAAAAAAATTATGCCACTTTTTGAATACTATTGTAACGATTGTAAAAAAGACTTTACCCTCCTTCAATCTGCTAATGTAAATAAGGAGGAAACAGAATGTCCTGACTGCGAAACGAAATCGGTAAACTATAAATTTTCGTCATTTGCCGCAAAAATTCATTCACCAACATCAAAAGCGGCCCCAGTAACGGCAGATGAACTACCGGATAAAAGTGTTTTAAACCTTCCTTTGCCTCGATTGCGCTCTGAGCTTTAAGGAGCCTATAATAATTAATATTTTCCAGGTTTGTTATCACTATCCCTTTTAAAGACAGCGTTCTTAATAACTTTTCAACTTTTGAGAACTCTTAAACTTTAATGGGTATATGAATAATCTACCTTTATTTATATCTTGAATAATAGATTTTAAAATTAAGATTAACTCCAAATATATTTCTACGGTAATGAATTCTAAAAAACTTCTTCGAACAATCTCAAAATCAAACATCTTTTTTCTAATCATCAGCGTTTTTGTCTTTACATGTGCAACGCCGCATTTTACTAAAAGTGTAGCTGAGGCAAATCGCGCCGACACCCAAAATAACCCGTTTCCAAACAGTCATTTACCGAGAGAAACTTTAGAGTTAATTGCCCAAGGAATGTCACTGGCCGAAAAAGGTAAATTTAACGCCGCCGATGAAATTTTTGAAAAAGCCGCAAAAATTAGTCCCAACTCCGCAGAAGTTTTCGCTATCCGAGCAACAGCGGCACGTATGGCAAAAAACTTTCAAAAGGCAAATCAATTTTTTGCGCGCGCAGCCGAGATAGATCCATACGACGAAGAAATTGCTTATAACTGGGGAATGTCTAAATTATTAGGAAAAGATCCCGATGGCGCTATTAAATTATTCAAAAAAACTCTAGAAATTAATCCCAAAAATATTATGGCTTATAATTCTTTGGGAAAAGCATTTGGCCGTAAAAAGGAATTTGCTAAAGAAGAAGCAAGTTATCGCAAAGCATTGGATCTAAACCCTCAATTGGCGCTCACTAATTTTAATTTAGGAATTGTACTGAGTTTACAAACAAAATTCGACCAGGCAGTTCCTTTTTTTCAAAAAGCCATCAAACTTGATAAGGAGTTTGATAAACCTTTTGTCCAAAGATTTCTACAACAATATAGCGCTGTCAAATCTATCCAAAAAGGTCCTAAATTAGTAAACCCTGCAGAAAAGCAACAAGCTTCACTGGGTAAAGAAATTGATACAAAGTCCGAAGGTTCCGACCATAAAATGGAAGGTTCAAACGCAAAGATATTTAAAGAATATACTGATATTTCCGGGAAAATCTTGGTCAACGGCAAGCCTATAGGCCCAAATGCTGTGGTTTATCTTGAAACCAAAGATAAGTTACAAGTTCCCGGTCAACAAACGCAATCCATAACAATTGCCCAAGATAACTTACAGTTTTCTCCCGCCATTTCTGTAGTTCAAGTAAACTCCACGCTTACTTTTGTAAATAATGACCGCGAAGTCCATAATATTTACTCAAAATCTTTGAAAAACCAATTTAACCTTGGGGCAATGGCCTCTGGAACGTCTCGTTCCATTATGGTCAAAGACGCTGGCCCTATCGTCCTTCGCTGTAACATGCATAAAGATATGATTGGAACGGTTTTTGTCGCCCCTAATGGCTACTTCACGACCACCAACGAAAAAAGCGAATTTCTTGTAAATAAAGTTAAAAGTAAAGAATATATTATGCAGGTTTGGCATCCCCGGCTTTACCCACGAGAAATTGATAAATATACCAAACTGGTCGCTTTAAATGGAAAAGATGAAATTATCGATTTTGATATAAAATCGGATTCTAAATTAGGCGAAATCCACGACTTAGTAGATGCCACCGATTATGACGCTATTGTGGACAGTATTGAAAAACTAATTTACGAAGCGATCGGCGATTGGAAAAAAGGCAAAAAATATTTACCGCGTAAAAAGGTTTTAAAAGCGGCAACTTTCCATTTTGAAGGCGAGGGTTTAAAAGGCGCTTTAGCAAAAAGCTTTAGCGAAAAGCGAAGCGCGAAATTGGAAAAGGCGATTGACGACATCCGAAAAAAAATATCCGGCTATTCAAAAGAGAAAGTAACGGTAGAGTCTTTAAAGACAGATACAAAAAGAGTGGTCGCTCAACTACGCAATAACGTTCAGGAGCTAAAGGCAAGAATTAAACCGGGAAAAAATTAATTTTCCCTTCTTCTATTAAGATCCGCCCTTTTTATGTTCCGGATCTTTCCAAACAAAAAGGATGACTCCCGCAATAAATAAACTGGTTAAGAAACTCATAAAAACGGCAAAAACTACCCATCCAGGCAAACCCCAAATTGTACCCGTTATTGGCCAAAAGGGGGTCATTCCCAATATCAATATAAGCAAACCCACCCAAACCCATCTTTTTTTTGCTGGGTCTTGAAAGGGCGCTAGCTCGCTTTTTTGTTTATCATTATGTTGCGCGCAGTCATCCAAACAAAACGCTCCTTTAATTACGGATAAACACCTTGCTCCATCACGTTATGAGCAATTTTCTCCACGGCAATGGCCATCGCGGCTATTCGATAGCTGGAAACATTATCGCGGCTCCAATATCTCTCTCTTATTGATTGAAACGCCATACGCATGGTATCGTCTAGCCCTGACCGAACCAAATCAATTTCTTCCGCTCCCTGCAGGAGAGACTTCTTTAACTGATCGGAAACTACTGTTCCAGAACTCTCTATCGCCTGAATCAATTCGGAATTTTGTTTTTCTTCGTAACGTCGCTGCATTCTGCCTAAGCGAATATGAGAAAGGTTTTTGATCCATTCAAAATAAGAAACGGTAACGCCTCCCGCATTTAGATAAGCGTCGGGAATAATTACGACTCCCATTTGATTGAGAATTGCATCGGCTCCAAAAGTTACAGGTCCATTTGCGGCTTCCGCAATTAGCTTTGTTTTAATCCTGGAAGCGTTTTCTTGGTTAATAACTCCTTCTAATGCGGCGGGAATTATTATGTCGCATTCTTCTTCAAGTAAAGACGAACTGTCTTCCACATATTTTCCCTTAGAATATCCTTTTACTCCTCCATTATTTTTACGATACTCGGCTAAATCTTCAATTTCTATTCCATCAGGATTTAAAATACCTCCATCGTATTCCAGAACGGCAATAATTTTTGCTCCGTCTTCTTCTTCCAAAATCTTGGCGGCATGATATCCAACATTTCCTAATCCCTGCACAATCACCCTTTTTCCTTCTAAATCTCCTTCCATTTTAGCTTTCTTAACGTCTTCAGGATGTCTGAAAAACTCGCGTAACCCAAAAACAACGCCTCGCCCTGTGGCTTCTACACGACCTCGAATTCCTCCTTGTGAAACAGGTTTCCCCGTTATACACGCCATGTGATCAATATCATCCATACGATGAGCCTTGTAGGTACTTGCAATCCATGCCATTTCCCTGGGGCCAGTCCCCATATCTGGGGCCGGTACATTTGTTGCCGGTCCAATATAATCTTTCCTCATTAATTCAAAAGCAAACCTTCGGGTAATTTTTTCTAAAGCTTCTTCATCGTATTTTCTGGGATCAATTGCCAATCCTCCTTTCGAACCGCCAAAAGGAACGTCTACCAACGCGCATTTGTAACTCATCAACGCCGCCAACGCCTCTACTTCATCTTGGGTAACGCTTGGAGCAAAACGAATACCGCCTTTAACCGGTAATTTATGTTCCCCATGAACCGCTCTCCAACCAATAAAACTTTCGATCCTTCCATTAATTTTAACTGGAAACCGAATTTGGTAAACATTGTCAACCGATTCGATATAATAAGCCAGCCCTTCGGGAAGATCTAAAGTAGCCATTGCCATTTCAACCGTCAAGTTAACGCTTTTCCTGAAACTAACTTCGTTTGCAATATGAGTTGTCATGTCGGCTCCTTACCAGTTATTAGCTTGCGCATTCGTAATGAATTATCCATGTATCGACTATAGAAAATCTATTCAGAGTAAGATAAACATCTGTTATAACAGTAGTGTATTCTTTATCGGCGCTGCCAACAAGCTTATATTTTGAATTTAGAGCAAATAAATATTTAAAAGATGGAACAAAAAAACTGCACACTCACCTTTTCTACACAAGGCAAAAAACTACACAATATAACCAGCGAAGTTTCTTCTTGGGCGCTCAAGCAAAAAATTTATACAGGTCTTTTGACGGTTTTTATTAAACACACTTCAGCCTCATTGGTGATCCAGGAAAACGCGGACCCCGATGTATTGGTTGATCTAGAGCGTTTTTTTTGCCGAATGGTTCCAGAAAGCGAAAACTATCTTCATTCCGCTGAAGGGCTAGACGATATGCCTTCCCATATTCGATCCGCTCTTACTCAAACTCAATTGTCAATTCCTTTAGTCGAGGGGAAATTAGCCCTGGGAACCTGGCAAGGTATTTACCTCTTTGAACATCGCAATATCCCATTTAATCGCAAAGTGGTCTTGCATCTCATTGGACAATGAAATACTTATTGGAAAATACTGAAAACCCTTTTCTTAAAAAACTAAAACCCAGCCTTCCTATCGTCTTAATCATAATCCTAGCGGCTGGAATCCGTATTTTTTATTGGATTCAATTTCAATCGACTGATTTGGGTTCCATACTTTTAATAGACGCTGAAGGTTACCACTTAAAAGCTCTAAAGCTACTAACTAATGGATGGTTAGGCGATTCGGCATTTTACCAAGCTCCTCTTTACCCATATTTCTTGGCTATAATTTATAAAATATTTGGCCCTCAAACATTAATTATTCAAGGCATTCAAATTGTATTATCCATTGGAACGGTCTGGCTAATCTATAAAATTGGCGAAACTCTTTTTAATCGTAAGGTCGCCATATTAGGCGCTGGGTTATGCGCCGTTTATGGCCCGTTCATTTTTTATTCTGTTTTAATTTTGAAGGTTACTTTGTCCTTATTTTTCTCATGCCTTTTCATTTTGACTTTACTATGGGCATGCGATTCTTCAAAAAGCATTGTTATCTTTTCTGGAGGGGTATTATTAGGGATCAATATTGCTTTAAGAGGAAACTATCTTTTGTTATACCCCGTAACGGCTTTATGGATTTTATACGCCTTTCCAAAAATTAAAACGAGAGAAAAATTAATAAACCTTTTTGTTTTTACTTTAGGAATAACGCTATGTGTTTTTCCCATGACTTTAAGGAATTACATTCTATCCGGAGATTTCGTCCTTACTAGTTACCAAGCTGGCGCTAATTTTTATATAGGCAACAACCCAGACGCTAAAGGCAATTACACAATATTAGGGTTTGTAAGAGCTTCTCCAAAATTTGAAGAAAAAGATTTCCGAAAAAGGGCCGAAGTTTTAGAAGGTCGACCTTTAAAACCTTCAGAAGTTTCTCGATTCTGGTTTAAAAAAACTTTGAAGTTTATTAACGATCATCCTTTGCCGTTTTTTCATTTACTCAAGAGAAAATCTTTCTTGTTTTTTAATAACTATGAAATACCGGACAATTACGACTATCAATTCGTTAATACTTTAACGCCAGCTTTGAATATCGGCGCGGTTTCATTTGGCATGGTTTTTCTTTTGGCAAGTTTGGGAATAACGCTTTTCCGCTGGACGGGACCTAAGTTTTATTTAATTTATGGCTTTATCATTACTTATGCCGCATCTGTCATTTTATTTTTTGTTACTTCAAGATATCGAATTCCCGTAGCTCCCGTTTTATTGCCCTTATCTGCAATGTTTATTTTGGAAGGAGGCAAACAAATACGAAATACAAGTAGAAAACACTTATTGCTTTTGGGAGTATTTGCAATATTAATATATTCAGTCGCCTT
Organism: uncultured Nitrospinota bacterium; assembly: GCA_964570665.1. Lineage (GTDB taxonomy): Bacteria > Nitrospinota > Nitrospinia > Nitrospinales > JAJDAT01 > JAJDAT01. Next base: position 28,779 of record CAZMZH010000018.1, read on the forward strand.
TAAGCCAAATTCGCTTGTAGATTTCTCATTTTCTTATACAAGAATAGGCCTAGCTTATGAGCATAAAAAGCTCTTCCAAGAAGCCTTACACGCATATCAAAAAGCGGAAGAAATTAAACCTGGCAACGCTAAAACATCTCACCGCATGGGAGTTATCTATTTAAAAAGGAAGGAAAATCAAATAGCCAAAGATCTATTTTTAAAATCGCTAGAGTTAAATCCAAAATTGGCGGAGGCTCACTTTGCTCTGGGAGAAGTTCATGAAAGAAATGGTCAAAGAGAAGACGCAATCGCTTCCTATAAAACAGGCTTGAGCATCAATCCCGCCGACCACAATTCTCATTTTAACTTAGCCGAAATTTATAGAGTTAACGGCCAAATAGACGAAGCAATCAAAGAAAATGTTATTGCCATTCGATTACAACCAGATTTTGTAGATGCCCATTTCAATTTGGGAGGATTATACATTATGAAAAAAAACTATAAAAATGCAAAAATCCATTACGACAAAGCGGAAACATTAGGATTCCAAATTCCAGAAATTAACCGCAATCAACTTGAGGCATTAAAAAAATCAAAATCTTAAATTTATCCAAAATTTATTATATTATGGGTAAATTTATTAAGCTTCTTCGACATATTCCCAATGTTTTGTTACTATTTACCGTTAAGAAATGAAAATAAATTATATTAATAAAGTTGCGTAAATTAAATTTAAGCTTAGGTCGCAAAAATTTTCGTAATCGACCTATTATCTCCTCGACTAATTAATATTAAAATTTACCTAATTCAAAATTTAGTATTTCAAATTTGACATGAGCGACGAAGAAGATATAGAAGAACCAGCGGAAGAATCCGGAGAATCGGAAGAAGGGCTGGAATTTGAAGAAGAAGACGGCGGAAAATCAAAAAAGAAATTGATTATCATAGCCGCCGTTGTATTGTTGTTAGTTGGCGGTGGCGCCGGTTTTTATTTCACTCAAAGCGGAGCAGACTCTGAAGAAAAGGGCCCGATTGTCAACGAACAGTTTGCCCTCGCTCAAAACCTAATGACAGAAAAAAAATATGAAGAAGCCAAACCCATTTTGACCGCATTATTGACTGAAAGCCCAGAAAACGTTGACTATATGGTGGCAGCCGCTGAATTGGGTTTAATTATGGGTCAAGAAAAATTTGCTTTTCCTCTAGCGGAAAAAGTCGTAGAACTAGACCCCGAGTCTGCCAAAGGCCAAGCGCTTTTTAGTAAACTCAGCTATTTAAGAGGCCGCATGGATATCGCTTTAAGTCATGCGAGAAAAGCGTTGCGGATCAGTCCCAAATTACCGATGCCTTTTCAGGTCATCGGAAATATTTACATGCGAAAAGGTAAAAGAAAAGAAGCGATCAAAGTTTTAAAACAAGCGGCGTTTTTGGACCCTAATGATGACGGCACAAAAATTACTTTGAGCGGCGCCTACTTAAAACTCAAGGATTACGATAATTCCATAAAATACGCTAAGGCCGCATTAAAACTTAACCCCGACCTACCAGGGGCTCATTTTAATTTAGCTATGTGCTTTTATCAAAAAGGAGACGCTTTAAGCGCGCTTCAGCATACTGAAATAGCCGAAAAACAGTATACAGAGTTGGAAGATAATCAATGGGCAGCCAAATCGCGCCGCGTAAAATCTATGATTGTTAAAAAATTCGATATTGATCCGTCCGAAGTAAATAACACCCCGCCTCCAGAAGAATAATTTAGGCCTTTTAACACCTTTTAAATAGCCGCAGTTATTTCTGGAAAGACCAAATAAAACATCAAATAGGCCATTCCCAGGGTAAGAATTAAGTTTAACGTTTGACCGCAAACATATAATATTAGCGGTTTGCCTCCTTTGAAATAGCTTTTTAATTCTCGGAAGTTCGTCGACAAACCTATACTTACAAAAGCCAGACAGAAAAACCACCCACGCCAGATTTTTGTCCATCCTTTTATGGCCCCATGCGTAATCACCGCTTCTCCAATATCGTGCCCCAATGCCTCATAGATTAAAGATAACAATACCGAAGCTGCAAGAAATCCGATAACAAATTTTGGAAACCGATACCAAATCTCCATTGCGGAGGGTCGCTCAACAGTAGAACCTCGCTCTACCTTTAAAGTCCAATAAAGGGCTACGCAAAATGCAACAACGCCAATTAAAATATTTTGAATCATCTTGATTGTGGCCGCTACATATAACGCTTTATCTCCTAAAAAAGCGCCTGCCGCCGCAACTGCGCCTGTGGCGTCAATAGTTCCCCCCATCCACGCGCCGCCAAGTATAGGGTCCATTCCAATGGCTTTAATAAAATTCGGCATTATTATCATCATTACCGAAGTAAATATTAACGATAATCCAATTGCCAAAGTCAGCTCTTCTTTTTTTGCCTTACAAGCGGCGGCGGTAGCAATGGCCGCCGAAACGCCACAGACGGACATGTCGGCGCAAATAGTGATATTTAACGATTTAGAAGTCATTCTTAAAACTTTTTGCCCAAACCAAAAGGTCGTTAACAACACCACTGGCGTAACAACCCACGCCACAAAAATTCCGGGAATCCCAATACTCAATACTTTACCAAATAAGATTTCAGCTCCAAGCAACACCAAGCCCGTTTTAATAAAGTATTCAACTTGCAGGGCAGGTTTAACCCATATTGGCGTTCCAATTGTATTCGCAACGGTTAAGCCAAGCGCAATAGCCCAGGCGGCATAACCTATCCCTAAAGTTTTAATTTCGACTTGCGACGCACAAAAGAACGCTAACACAGACAGGAAAAAAACCAATCCGAATCCCTTTAAAAATGACCCAAATTCTCCGCCAATAAACTTCCACCCAACGCCAAAAAAAGCTCCTATTGCCAGTCCGAGTAAAACTAAATATCCAACTTGATTATAAGGTTTAACGTTAGTTTTCTTTCTAGCCGATTTTGTTTCACGCAACGCTTCCCTATATCGGTCGATCAATTTAATGGCGGTTTGATTTGAAACATCGCTTTTAAAATCTTTTTCTGAAGCCACTTGCTCCATTTTTGAAGCTTGCAATTTAAGGTCGTCGCTTTTGGTTTTAAGATTCAAATAACGTTTGGTTGCTTTTTCACTATTTTTCCGCGCTTCTTCAGAAGTTAATCTAAAAGAAGAAAGCGGGTTTTTCGACCATTTATGAGGTTTATCCGTCCACCGTTTAATAATTTTTGAATAATCTTCGCTTGTCGCTCTTAGTTTTGTTTTAGCGTCTAAAGTTTCATACCATTTTAAAGTTCTAAAAGGAGCTCTTTTTTGTTCTTCTTCCAAAACAAGATTATATTTCCGAAACTTTTCATCAAGCTCTTTGGGTGGATTCAATAAATAAATGAACAATCCCATTACGATAAGAAAACATCCAAGCCAAATAGACCAGTAATCCTCAGTTTTAAAAAGCTCTCTCCAACCGCTTAATTTCAAATCTTCAACGCTTTCCGTTTTTTTCATTTTCTTAAAAAATAACGATAATATTCAATCGCTTTGGCTAAAGGCGATTCATAATCACAATTTATTATAAACCCTCCTATCTAAATTACCCTAACGATAATAGCCTCAAGACTGCTTTAAATAAGGCGTTATGAGATTTTTCAATATAAATACCAGAGAAATTTAGCCATCAGATTCTAAAAAAATAACTTTTCGGAATAGGAAAAAGTTATAATGTCATGTGAGGACGATGAATAACTATGCAGATTTATTCCATTGCAAATAATCGTTAAAGCTATTCTTGACCGTTAATATTAACGAAGCGATAAAGAGAGGCAAAATTATCCTTACGTGTATCCGGTTTTCTCTTTTTAAAAGGAGACATCCTTTAGTAAGAAAAAGAATAAATGTTAAAATTTATCTAAATTAAACAAAACTTTAATTTCAGAAAATAATATTTCATGAGTAAGGATTTAAAAACCTTTATGTAAGTTAACGTTTATATTTTTAAGTCGAGTAAAAATGAAGAATGAAAAAATTCTTATCGTTGACGACGACGCTTTCATGAGAGAAATCTTAACTGAAATTCTTGAAATTTCTCATTTCAACGTTGTAGCGGCAAAAGACGGCGAAGAGGCCCTCGAAATCCTGTATTCAACTCATGATTTCGAGCTAATCATTACAGATATTCACATGCCAAAAATGGGCGGACTTGAACTGATCAATCGTCTGAAAGAATCCAAAATAACAATCCCGATCATTATATTGACCGGCGACAAAGATATTTCCAACGCTATCGAAGCTATAAAATATGGAGCCAGCAGTTTTCTTTTAAAAGATGAAAATATTGACGAAACCATTACGATTTCAGTTCAACAAGCCCTTGAAAAGAAACGATTACAAATAGAAAATAACAAACTCCTTAAAAATTTATCGCGAGCTAACAAAGACTTAGAAAAAGTCGTTCATGATTTAACTGAAATTGGTAAAGAACTTTCTGCGAAGAACAACCTTGAAACGTTATTAGAAATGATTATTTCTAATTCTCTTAAAATCACAACGGCAGATTCAGCCTGGCTTTGTCTTTTGGAGGATGGTCGTCTTAATTTCAAAATTGCGCATTGTCAAAGTTTGAACATTCACCTGATCGAACAACCGGAACATCCCATTGATTTCCCGTTCGCTTCACTGGATTTAAACGATAGTAATATCGCGGGGCTTATCGCTTTGCAAAAAATTACCGTCAATATCCCTAACGTGTATGAAAATAATCTTTTCAATATAGATCTAATTAAAAATTTCGATCAAAAGTTTGGATATAAAACCAAATCCCTGCTAGCCGTTCCCCTTCTAAACCACGAAGACGATGTCATTGGAGTTTTGCATCTTTTTAACGCTATGAATGCAACGACGGGCGAGATATTTCCTTTTCGAAAACGCTCCGAAAGATTTGCCGAATCGATTTCCTCACAGGCCGCTGTAGCCATTACCAAACTAAATCTGATTCACGACATGGAAAGGCTTTTCGAAGCCTTTGTGGATGTCATGGCAACCGCTATCGACGAGAAGTCTCCGGTTACCGGAGGTCATATTCGACGCGTTGCTAATTTAACTATGACTATGGCCCATGTCATCAACGAACAAAAGGAAGGGAAGTTTCAAAAAATTAATTTTAACTCGGATGAAATGTATGAATTGAAAATGGCCGGATTAATGCACGACATCGGAAAAGTTACCACTCCCGTAGAAATCGTTGAAAAGGGGAAAAAATTACAAACCATTTTTGATCGAGTCGAATTTATTGACTTACGCTTGCAATACATTATTCAAAAGAAAAAATCCGAAAATTATCTCCAAAAAATAACATTAATGGAAAAAGGTTCGTCAACAGAAGAGATAAAAAAGCTAGACGAAGAGACTAAAAATCAGCTGGATGAACTCGAAGAAATCCGCCTCTTTTTAGTTAAATGTAACGAACCTGGAGAATTTTTAGCTGACGAAAAAATTGAAAGGCTGAAGGATATTGCAAAAATGACCTTTATCGACGACTCCGGCCAAGAGCAAACACTTTTGCGCGAAGACGAATTGATGAATCTTTGTATTCGCAAAGGAAGTATCACCGAAGCCGAGAGAAAAAAAATGCAAGCCCACGCAGCTATGACCATAAAAATGTTGAAGCAAATCCCTTTCACTAAAAAACTACAAGGTATTCCAAATTTTGCAGGAGCCCACCATGAGTTTATCAACGGAAAAGGATATCCCCTGGGCTTGAAAGACGACGAGATTCCAATTCAAGGAAAACTGATGGCCGTCACCGACATCGTCGAGGCTTTGACAGCATCTGACAGGCCTTATAAGAAATCCATGCCGCTTCGTCAGGTCTATATAATTTTAAGAGATATGGCCCAAAAAGATGAATTAGATAGCGATATGGTCGATCTGTTTATCAACGAAAATGTTTATGAAAAATACCGAGAAAAATATGAATCGGATTCATAAAAAAATAAATTACCCCACATCCAACCTTCTCTTGCAACGTCATTAAATTTTTCAGACTCAAAAGAATTTTCCGCTCTCATTACCAACCATAAATTCATATCGATAAATTTCTGATAAATAAACTTAGGTTTTGTTTTGAAAAAAAGCGCTATAAAATAAGAAAATGTATTTAGAAAAAATCATAAGCTTTCCAAAAAAATCATTTCTTTGCGGTTTTTTCATTTTTTCTCTAATAGTTCTCGGATTAGGGTGCGCCACCCCCGCAATGTACAACTCTTGGAAAGGCGCCCACGTCTCTGAACTAATTGAGGAATGGGGCAAACCTAAGAAAAAAGTATTCTTAGAAAAAGGCGGAACCTTATATATTTACAACAAAGTTCCAGGGGAAGCTCAAGTCAACTATTTAGATAATTACACCCCACCAACCAAACTTGTCGGATTTTATGCAAATAAAAAGGGGATCATTTATAAGTGGAAAGAAAAACCTCTTGGAAAAAGTTTATTCAAGAATTAGTCTTTTAAAACTTTCATTCGTTTTAATATTTTATTTTTTTGCGACGTTGGATTGCTTCGCGCAAAATGACTCCACTCTAAAAATTACTGTTGAAGATTTCCACATCAGCGCAGAAATTAAAGGTATTCCGGTCATCGAGGTTGTAAAAAAACTTACAAAAGAAACGGGGATCCGATTTACGTATAATACTCTTCCCGAAGTGAACGTTTACGCGAAAATCCAACAACAACCTTTGGAAAAAGGAATAAAAGATATTTTACCCCTCAATACCGTATTTATTCATTCCGGTATGTTAGCCAAAAAACTAGCGGGAAATCATAAAACTATTAAATCGGTTATTATTCTTTCGTCATTGAAAAAAAATGGTTCTTTGCCCCCACAAAAGCGTTCCCAAATTGATACCCCTCTATCAGATCCTAAAAAATCTGAACTGAACTATCGACACAGCGAATACCAGTCTGGAATTGAAACTCTAACAAAAAAAGTTGAGGAAAGCGTTGTTGCCTACCATTGGCTCTCGCAAATAAAAAACCCCGATTTCTTAATTCGGCTTGAAGCGGTTAAAGAACTTGGGAAATTAGGTTCTGACACCGCGCTGCAAGCTCTGTATTTGGCGTTAGGCGACAAAAATGAAACGGTACGGGAAGAAGCTCAAAACAGATTACGGGAAGTTGATAACAATAGGTGGTATCAAACTATTCAGGATCGGCTAAACTCAGCCGATCCGATCATGCAAAACTCAGCCTTAGAAACCATCCAAACGCAAAGAGGAGATCGTTGGGAAAGATTATTAGAAGAGTCGGCTCAAGACGAAAACTTACCTCCAGAATTCAGAAAAAAAACACTGGAAGCTCTTAATAAAATTCGCAATAAATAAAGCATTGCCTTAATCTCAACCTAATACGCACCGCGCCAGATTTGCGCTTACAATTTTTGTAAAAACTTTTCTAAACTAAACGAGAGAGAAATTGACCTCGATCTACCTGTTGGCTTCATGTAATAACTCGGATATTATCTGATAGACCTTGTCAGATATCAAAGACCAGATTCGACCCCAAGCGGACGTATTTAGATTTACAAATATCTGTGGTTTCAATGCATTTATGACCAGCAATAGTATGTTATAAGGCCTAACCCAAATTTCGCACGATCCACTCCATCTTTTCACGCCAATATAAAAATAAACAAGGAGAAAAATATGAACAAGCTAACTATTACCAAAAACGATGGGGTAGCGAGTGTTATTATTAATAACCCGCCAGCAAATATTTTGACGATTGACCTGATTAACGAGGTCAATGCATTCGTCTTTTCACTAAAGGACGATCACGATACCAAAGTAGTTGTTTTTAAATCATCCAATGATCAGTTTTTCTCGGCCCATCTGGACTTAAATGTCATTAATGGCACACAAGAAGGGCAAGCTGCGTGTGTTGAATTTAGTCGCATGATCAAAAGCATAAAGGGAATGAAACAACTTTCCATTGCTTTCGTAGATGGCATTGCCCGCGGTGGGGGTAACGAATTTGTTATGGCTTGCGATTTGGCGTACGGCACTGAGAATGCTACATTTGCTCAGCCGGAACTGAATGTAAATATCCCAACAGGAGGTCAAGGCGGGGTTCAATTTGCCCGTCGCATGGGTAAAAACAAGGCACTCCAAGCATTGCTGGTGGGAACAGACTTTACTGCACAACAAGCCGAGACTCTTAATATTATCACTCAGTTTGTGGCCAAGGCTGAGGCGGACGCTTTCCTTGAGCAATTACTCTTGGTTACCAGAAAGTTAGAAGTTCGCGATATCGTAATGTATAAAGAAATCATCGCAGCTTCTATTAAAGATGAAGAAGCCGGTACAGAGATTGAATTGCGTCACTTCCTTGAACGGGCCAAAGAGGAAAAAACTCAGGCAATCATCGCCGCGTTTTTGAAACATGGTGGCCAGACCGAGCGGGAAGCTGATGACTTTCAGGGTTTATTTGACGATACTGCAGCAGAGCTTGCAGGTTAATTAATGACTAGCAGAGTAGTAGCCGTTTAATGTCCGTTATTGGCCGATAGCGGTCTATAGAGATTTGACGTTGACTGTTTGGCTGGGTTTTTAGGTATAGGCTTCTTTGAAGCCTGAGGCTTCGAGAACTTCCTAAGGAACTGATGGAAACGTCGGCCCTACGGACCGTCGAGATTCCTCCACTTTGGTCGGAATGACCCTTCGTGAGCTACTTCGGCAGGCTCAGTACAGGTTGCGGACAAGCTTAAGCCTCAATGTGACAATTTTTTATTTTTTAACCTTGGTGATTTCTTCGAGTGTTCCCTCTGTAGTGATTTCTCCGCCGCGATTGCCGCTTTACGTAGTTAAACGGAACTTCCATATTTTATAGACCGTAACAGATATCAAACGAACGAATTCGTCCCAAAGCAGACATGGGCAGTTGTAGAAAAAAGAATTGGTTTTCAGGTTTACGAGATTATTAATCATTAATCGGATATTGGGCATTAGAGAATATGACTAATGAGTCTTCACCAATGTCTCCATACTCCCAAGAAGCGTTTTCATATCTCACATAGTATTCCTTTGTATTCAATGCAGCCAGAATTGGCTTTAGCCAGTTAAGAAATTCATTAATATTAAATAATTTTTGATTGATATGATCAGGTTTGAATGTGAGTTCAATAAATATTTCTGACTGATTTGCCCAAAGAAAAAATAGTTGTATCCCAGATATCAGTCCTTCACTTTTCCAAAAACTGAATATTGTCTTGCGGGAGGAGGAAGATAGAAGATTTTTAATTTCATCAGCAGAAACTTCGTTCCCATCCTCATCGTCGGCGCATTCCAATATAGAAAAAGATTTAATGTGCTCCAGCAAAGCAATAGCTTTAAATTTGTCTACATCAGGAAAATTGATGTCTCGGCATGAACCATCAAATTCAATTATTTGTTTCTCCAACTCCATGTTTTTTATTGTTTCTGAAAGGTGATTGTCGGGATTTTGTATTTCTTGAGTATTGCTTCTAATCTTTATTTTAATGGAAAATACTCATTGGGGATCTTTTATTTGAAGAAAGTTTTGATAAAGTAAATAAAAAATTCTAGTTTTGGCCGATAGCGGTCTTTGGGGACTTAAGAACGATTAAAACTATTTGCCTTAAAGAATGTCGACTAATACAATTCACAAATTTTGTACACACAAATCGTAACTATCCCACCTACACGGTTAGAAAATCAGGGCTTAGTTTTATCGTTTTTTTTCTTTATCTTACTGGGAAAACGACTTCCACCGCTTATTTGATTTTTACTCTTATTAGTAGATCGGGTTGGCGATTTTTTGCTTTGAGTCCGCTTCGGGCCTGAGCTTTTAGCTGGCCATTCCTTGCTTTGAGTCCGTTTCGGACCTGTACTTTTCACCGGCGATTCTTTACTTTGAGTCCGTTTCGGACCTGAACTTTTAGCCAGCCATTCTTTACTTTGAGTCCGTTTCGGACCTGAACTTTTCGCCGGCCACTCTTTACTTTGAGTCCGCTTCGGACCTGAACTTTTCGCTGGCCATTCTTTGCTTTGCGTCCGTTTCGGACCTGAACTTTTCGTCGGCCATTCTTTACTTTGAGTCCGCTTCGGACCTGAACTTTTCACCGGCCATTCTTTACTCTGAGTTCGCTGCGGACCTGTACTTTTCGTCGGCCATTCTTTACTTTGAGTTCGCTTAGGATCTGAACTTTTCGTCGGCCATTCTTTACTTTGGGTCCGCTTAGGACCTGAATTTTTCGCTGGCCATTCTTTGCTTTGTGTTCGCTTTGGACTTGAACTTTTCGCTGGCCATTCTTTGCTTTGTGTTCGCTTTGGACTTGAACTTTTCGCTGGCCATTCTTTGCTTTGTGTTCGTTTTGGACTTGAACCGCTACCCAACCTTTTTTTACTTTGAACCTTTTTCGAATTCGAACTTTTGACCGTTGTTTTTTTCTGGCGTTTAAACTTAGAAGCTATTGTCGAGGAATGAAAAGGGTGACTGTCTATCACCACCACACCGCTATTTATAGTCCTTTCGATTTTCCTCAAATAACCGCATTCCCCTGCATCGCAAAACGAAATAGCAATACCTGAAGCTCCTGCGCGAGCGGTTCTACCAATTCGGTGAATATAACTTTCCGTTTCATTGGGTAGTTCATAAATTATGACATGAGTGACTCCTTCCACATCAATCCCTCGAGAGACAATATCGGTTGCCACAAGAAAAGGCGATTCTCCAGATTGGAATTTATTTAACGCTTTTAGTCGAGCCGCTTGCGATTGGTTGCCATGTAAGGCCTCTACCTTAATATCATTTTTGATTAATTTCTTGGTAATCCGATTGGCCCCATGTCGGGTGCGAACAAAAATCAGCCCCCTCGTAATATTCTCGTTTTGTAAAACATGAACCAATAAATCGCTTTTATTTTCACGGTCAACAAACATCACATTTTGGTCAATATTTTTTGCCGCAACCGAACCTGGAGAGACCTTTACGCTAACAGGGTCCGTAAGAACGCTTTTGGTTAAATCCAAGATTTCTTTTGGAAAAGTCGCAGAAAATAACATTGATTGACGTTTACGCGGCATCAAGGTAAGAATTTTTTTAATATCGGGAAGAAATCCCATATCCAACATTCTATCCGCTTCATCTAAGACTAAAAATTTAACTTGTTTTAATTGAATAAAACCTTGTTCTAATAGATCTATCAATCTACCCGTTGTCGCTACTAAAATATCAACTCCATCCTCCAAAGAATTTATTTGGGATTTATAACTAACTCCTCCAAAGACAACGGCTGGCTTAATATTTAAATGACGCCCATAAGCTTGAAAACTTTCGTAGATTTGGATCGCCAATTCGCGAGTGGGAGTTAAAACCAAAGCATGTATTTTATTTGGACTGAGATTATTTCTTTTTTCCGAAAGTCCTTGCAATATAGGCCAAGCAAATGCGCCTGTTTTACCCGTGCCCGTTTGGGCGTATCCAATTAAATCCCTTCCTTTTAAAAGATGCGGGATCGCTTGAACTTGAATGGGAGTTGGAGAAGAATAATTCTCCTCTCGAACGGCGCGACAGATAGGTTTAATAAGATTTAAACTATCAAACCCTTTTTTATTTAATTCTGTTGAATTAGAATTCATATTTCCTTTTGACAAAAGTATTTATTATATGGGAGGGGAAGTTTTATTTTAAAACAATAACTAAAAATAAAAAAAGCCGCCCAGGAAACCTGGACGGCTTTTAACAAAAATAAATTTATCTACGTCCTCTTCTGCTTCTTTTTCTTCCTCTTTTTTTCTTCTTAGGCTTGGGAGCGGCTTCCATTGCCACCGGTTCTGTTTCCGGTTCGTTAGAAACTTTCCAAACTTTTCCGCCTCTTAGATACATATGACGTTGTTCGTCTAAACTAAGCGGATAGGATCCTTTACGCCCAAAAACGCTTACTTGGTTTCCGGTTTCGTCAATCGCTCTATCTCGATCTAACCCCTTAGAAAGAGTAATCGCTCTACCGCTAAGTTTTTTGGAAGCTATTAGCTTTGGTTTTGGAATCGGACTGAAACCAAAATGCCCAACTCCTTTTGCATCGTCTCCAGGGGATCTTAATTGAACAACGCGCAATCCATTGTTTCCATCGGCTACCATCGCAAATAAACTAGAGGAAACAGAACCTACTTTGACCCCTCGGACATCGTTCATTTGACCGTCGGCATCAAACCTTTGAGCAATTTTTGGTTTTTCCGGATTCTTTACGTCAATGATTATTAATCCCGATTTCCCTCCAGCCACATAAGCGTATGTGCGAGCTACATATAGGTCATAAGCTTCGGACAAATTTATTGAAGCTCCTTTTACTAAGCTTGCTCTTGCGGGAATCGTAACGTCTATGACCTTTAAACCTTGATCGTCGACAACAAACCCATAACGAAATTGAATGGCTACTCTCTTTGGATTAGTTAGTCCCTTGATTTCGTGAATAATTTTGGGTTTCAGAGGATTATTTAGGTCCACTACTTTGATTGAGTCTTTTACGGAAATATATGCTATATGCCCCGCTAAAGTGATTGCTTCGGCTCCGGTCAATTGACCGTCAGGGTTGAAAGTAACATCTCTTTGAATAAAGTTATTTCTTGGGTTACCGTCGATAAACGTGGTTACATCGGCTCCTATCAAGCCTTCAAACCTATCCGTAAAAAATGCGTACCGATAAATCGCATGCATCGGCCGTTCTTCATTTTCAGGAAGTTGTTTTTTATTTGGGTCCACCGTCATATTAGTGGGCAAAGCAACATCGGTAGCAAATTTAGATTTCACATATGGAACTTGCCCTAATGGCGATACAGGGGAGGTAACAATGCGTTGAGAAAAACCTTTGTTATCGATATTTGCGACATCATAAACCCAAAAACCGTCTTCCCCTTCAGCGGCAAATAAATATTCACCTCTTAATTGTAGGCTCCTGGTACCGTCAGAACTATGACCGTAGGATTCTTTTAATTGCCCCTTATTTCCTTGATGTTCCGCATATTCTTTGGGGTAAGCATATTTGTGCGCATGCGACCCAATAACCGCTTGGGGCTCCTCATATTCGGTAACGGATACAGCTTCTAATCCTTTGTCTTCTAACCCTAAATAAACAAACTTGCCAAAAAAGTTTACAAAATTGGTTCCATGAAGGAACAATTGCGCCATCCAGCTGTTATTATCGTTCTGTTTAGAGATATGGCAATCTTGACATTTTTTTGTCTCTTCTTTCCTAACATTATGCGGATAATGCGGATTGAAAGCTTGACTGCTGTAACCGGCAGCCGAAACTGGCGGTTGCTGCAAATAAGTAGTTTCGCGATCTCCATTTTTTGCGCTGAGTATTAAGGCGCTAGAAGATCTTGCGGGGGCAACTTTTCCTTTTTTATTCTTACCCCATTTAGCGAGCATAAAACTTTCATCTCGAAGCACTTGTGGGTTATAAGTCGTAAAAGATTTACTGTAAGTCCCTTCGTAGTGCCGCATCTTTTGCTTAAAATTTAGCTTAATGGGCAAATGACATCCAAAACAGTTCGTTACAAACCCTGTATGGCAGGTATAGCAATTGAGCTTATCGTTTGAATGCGCCAGTTTCTTTTTATCGGCGGGAACGGCTCCCCAGGTTTTTAAATCCCGTTGGATAGTTTTGGCGTATCGGGCTTTGGGGTTAAAAAAGTCTTCATTTTCAGGATCAATGATATCCATGACTTGAGGCACCTGCCATTCTTTATCTTCATAAAGCATGGACCTTTGCAAAATAGAGCTGCCTCTTTTATAGAACCTTTTTTTACCGAAAGACGTTTTTCCAGTCCTTAAATCGCCACCATTAGCGGCTGGACCAGAAGTTATAAACTTCGTTTTATAATCAACGTCTCCATGACAATCTACGCATTGGATTTCTAAAGCGTCTTTATATTCGCCATACAATTTGCCATCGCCGTGAGCGTCTAAAGTGAAATGACAATCGACGCAATGCATCCCTTTTTCGGCGTGAATATCTTTCATATGAACAGCTTTTTCCCAAAGCTTCTTGTCGTCCAAATCAATGACTTCGCCTTTTTTGTCGAGCATGTTTCCTTCTCTATCCTTTTTGAAAACTCCTCGGAATACCCAACCATGTCCATGGTAATCCGCAAATTGGGTATGTTTGAGTTTAGGATTGAGTTCGCTCACTTTTTCCAGAAAATCCTCATTACGCCATAACCCTCGACTGACCGCTCCTTCTGGGTTTCTCTGATACCCCTCAGCAAGTTCGGTAGAAGTAAGTTTTGGAGTTTCCTTTGGATACATAAACTCGGCGTCCGTTTCGTAATCCCACATTTGATAACCTAAATAGGTATTTACGAAAGCATTTGGCTGATGCATATGGCAAACTAAACATTGGCTACTAGGTATTGCGTTAGTAAACCGATGCATGACGGGATGACCTTTTTCGTCTTTTGGAATCGTTTTATCTTTTGTTACCGTTAAACCTCTATTGCCATATTTTGCCCAGGGTCCAGAAGCGGTTTCATCTCGATTGTTGGCATAAACAACGTGACAAGCGCTACATCCGCTAGACCGAAAGTCTCCAGCATGATCGTTAGTTCCCATCAACCACATGATAGGATCGTTTAACCGGGTTTTGTGTAAATTCAAAGTTGGAGTATCAATCCTAAGCTCGGTACCTAATCCACGCTCTCCGGTTTTCATATCAGGTTTGCCGGGAGTAGGGATTAAAAATAGAGTATTGAGTTTCCCTGGATCTCCCACTTCGGAAGCGTTCGCGCGCGGAATAAGGCCACCCCGCTCAAAGGATCTGAAAACGTTACCTGGTTTTGATATATTCCAACGCGGTAAAGGATAAAGAGTCGGAAGAGCCCCTTTAGCCATCTCTTCTTTTGAGGTTGCCCGATAAACAACCGAACCATCGTCTTTAGTAATTGCTACGCCATTAATTTTTTGAGGTCTACCATCTCGGCTATAACTTTCGCCCAAAAAGTAGTTCTTTTTATCTAAAATACCATTGTTATATGCAGCCGCTCCCCACAATAAAGCTCCCGTAGCCATAATACTTCTTTTAGCGTTATGCACCTGACTTGGATGACAAAATTGACCTCCACAAGATTTTTCAGCTACTCGCAAATCGCCTGGGTTGATGAATCGAACAAACTCCGGGTTTTCCCGTAAAAGATCTGTGTAAGATCTTTCAGGATTTGCCGAGGTTGGCCAATTTTTAGGATTTGTAGGCTGAACATGGGATTTATCTTGAATATTTTGATATTTAGCGGACTTAGGGTCTATATCTTTTGAGGCAATATTCTGAGCGTTACCGCCATGACAATCGGTACAACCCAACTTAATCTTGGGATCGGCATGCATTTTTTCAATGCCTTGATGGCATGACTCACATCCTACGCTTTTCTTTTTGACATCTTCGTCCGATTGACTTCGGATGTCGATATTACCCACAGGTTCCCAGGGACCAACAGCTCGAGCAACCTCAACAACTTTTTTGGTTTTTTTTGTTTTAGCAGTTTTTACTTCCGCTTTCTTTTCAGCTTTTTTAGGTTCTACCTTTTCGACTACTTTTTTTGAATCGGCTGAATCGAGTTTAGGATCGGGGGCTTGAATATTTACCGGTTTCTTTTCAGCTATTTCAGGCTCTACTTTTTCGACTACTTTTTTTGAAGCGTCTGAAACGGGTTTGGGATCGGCGGCTTGAATATCTACCGGTTTCTTTTCAGCTATTTTAGGCTTTACCTCTTCGACTACTTTTTTTGAAGCGTCTGAATCAGGTTTAGGATCGGCGGCTTGAATATTTACCGATCCAAAAAAAACAAAAAGAATCGAAAAAATGGAGATTAATCGAAAAGAATTTAACTTTAACAAATTCATAACTTTTCTATCCCTGAAAAGCAGATGGAAGAAACTAATAGGTTAGAATAATTCTTGAAGTTACGGCATACAACTCTTGGTCTATCAAAAGCTCTTTAAAGCCTAACTCCGGAATAAAACTTGAAGCGCCTACGTCAATAATTACGTTATTATTAAGCCAAGGTCGCCATTCAACCCCTAAACTCAAGTCATAACCGATTTGATCGGAAATTGGACTTTGATTTTGAATCAACTCTAAAGCGGATGTTTCGTCAAATTCCAAATAACTTGCGTTAATGGTCGTTCTAACTTTAGGCGTCAAATTCATATCCAGACCTACATTATAAAAATGAATTCCTGGATTAACAAAGTTTGACTGACCTTGAATTTTATTGCTTCTAACGCTTGGGAAAACGCTATTTTGGTTAACAAGTTGAACTCCAGTTCCCGCTAATGGAATAGCCTGGCTTATCCAATATCCATTTCTACCGCCTACAAAATTTGGATTTGGAAAAATTGCGTCAAACCCTTCAGCTTCATCATCGGCGGCGTCATCATCGCCTGAACCATAAAGATAAGAAAATCGGTAACGTATCCAATCCTGGTCGATAGAAATTTCCGCTCCCGCTGCCATGGCTTCTATATCAAGCGGTTGAGCTGATATTGGATTAAAACTATCCTGACCAAAAACATAGTAAAAGAAATGATTTATATTAAGTGGGCCCCAGTGACCGTCTCCAATAAAACCAAAATAATTTGCTTCTACTTGATGTGGAGTCACCGCTCCAACAGGATCGGGACGAACCAAAAATCTGTTGGTATCAAATTTTAACGAGGGTCCATCATTGTTCCAAAGGTAATTTATTTCAGCCGTGTACCCTTTAATCAAAAAGTCTTGTTTATATAAGTTAGCGACGACAATTTGTTGGTCTCTATCGCTGAATGTATTTAACTGGCTATTGGTATCCTTTTCGAACATGTCAAAATAGATAATATTATATTGCCAGAAGTTATTGTCGGCATTGCCCAGTAGCCGAACCCCTAAGTTAGCGTCTTCAAAAACAATACCTCTAAAATCTGCGTTAAAGATCTGAATGCCAGTTTTTAAAGAGATAAAATCATAATATCTACTTGTATCGGCTAAGTGATATTCAAACGACGCTTCTTGGAGCGCTAAATGATTGTCGGCGCGATCGGTCCCATCTCGCGGGTCAACATTTACGACTCCTCGCTCTTCGAAATTAACATAGTTAGAGTTGACCTGAGGAACCAAGCGAAGTTCCCAATCTCTGGGCCGAAAGGCGCTTTCGCCTTTGAAAAACTCAAAAGTAAAACGAAAATCTTGGTTATAAATAAAGTTCCTGGAATCTCCAAAAAACTTTTCTTTAGAAGGTAGGTCGGTGGCGACCCCGCTGGCAGTTGGAAGGGTTCCAAACCATTGCAGGGTACTAATAGAATCGGCTCTAAAAACAAAAAATTTATCTTGTCCAATAACCGGATAATCGCCTTTTAAAACATTTTGGTTATAAGGATCGATAATGTTCTTTTTATAAAGAATTCTCCAACGGTCGTCTATAACCTCGGCGCCTTTTATAGGTACAATCGGTTTTTCCGGTTTTTTCTTTTCTACTTCAACTTTTTTAGATTTTCCTTTTTTCCTACGCGAGCTCCTTTTCCGAGCTTTTCTACCCGCCAACAATTCTCCAGAGCTGGCTTTATCATATCTCTTAGACTTTTTATTTTTTGAGGTGGACTTGGAGTAACCCGTTTCGCTAGCGATCGATTGCGCATTTCCAAAAATTAATGCCCAGATGAAAACTATCGCCAGAAACAGGCTCGTCAAACCAATTTTAATTTTCATTATTGAAGCCCAAACACCTTAAAGTTAAAAAACTACCGCGTAGGATTCCTTGGGAATTTAAAGAAAGGCATTCTTACCCCTTGAATCTCAAATTGATCGGATCGAATTTCAGTAGGAGCCGCAAAACCCACAGCAGCGCCATCCGTTACAAAATCGTCTTGTTCAACACCGTCGCCACTTACACCCAATCCACCTACTAACACTCCATCCTTATACAAAGGCGAAGATCCTGGAAAAAACACGATACCACTTTGGTTAGCGTTTGTAGCTTGACGACCTTGAGAACATGGATTATTTGAATCGTTTAAAAACACGTCTCTATAAGGTCCGGGACCCGTAAAATCCAATCCAGAAGGAAAAAATCTTTGAGCTCCAAAACTAATCGTTCGGTTTGAAATCGCAGTTCCATCTGGAAAACCAACTTGATCGGCCGCATCGACATTTGAACCGCTGAAATAAACAACGTTCCTAGATTTACTCAATGCAACATCCACACTAAAAACCGTAGCGTCGCGCATACGAAACAATCCTAGAATGGTTCCATCAACATCCGAAACGGAAAACACCATTTTAGCGCGTTCGGTAAATGGCAGTCTAATAGCCGCTCGGGTTTGATTTGCAGTCGCTACGCCGTTTTCAACAATAGACTGAACCTCCGCTGCGGTTAAAAGAGAACCTGCGGTAGGACCCACCAGCCAATCAAAAGGGACAATGCTTACTGAACTATCGCTGGGTCCCTGGGCATAAGCGCCATTTGCCGTACCGGCGGAAAAACCATCTGGTCTTTGTTGAGTCTCTATTGTTGGCAACTTAACGCCGTCGACAAAAATACCGCCTCCCGCGCTAAACGTGGGAAGAAACCCGATTGAGCCTGAAAACGCGGCAAATTCTGCGGCATCGTAACCATCTCCTAATTTACGAAGCCCTCCTTGAGGATCGTCAGCCAAAGCGGGACCTACGCCAAAAACGCCTACACCGCCAACCATCTCTCCGTTTTTATAAAGAGGAACGCCCCCTGAAATGGTCAATACGCCTAAACCACAACCAGAAGTGTCAGAGCTATTACATGTAGCTCCAGCGCTAGAAGTGGCTCTAGGTATGGTTTTTCCGGAATTAAATGTTACGTTAAAACTACAACCTCTATTTGTATTTTCAATTCCAAATAAAGCTCCAGCATCCGTAAACGCAATACCTGGAGGGAAATGCTCTCCGCTAATAAACCTGATGGTTCTAGAAGTTAAATTCGCTTGATTATGCGCAAAAAAAGCCGCTGTTCTAGCTAATGATATGGCCGCTTGATCGTCATTTGCGGAACCATTCTGTTTTCTATATACGGCTAGAATATTTCCAGCTCGATCAGCCACAGCAATGACCATTGTATCGACATCTAGCGATGCTGCGGCTTGCGTAACGATAGTATCAACTTCGGTAGAAGTTAATTGAGCATGGGCCTTACTGAAGAACCCAAGCGTCAGAAATATCGCTAAAAACAAGAAACCACTTCTAAAGTTTATTTTTCGCATCTAAGCAGCCTTTCCAAATATCGGCGAATAATTATTTAACAACCGACTTAACTTTAGCCAAGTTTTGACCAAAAGCTTTTCCATCGTATGGAGGAGGATCTTGTGCAGGATCTTCGGCATATAATCCATAATACAACTCATCCAAAGCCCCTAAAACTCCCTCATCAGATCCATAAGTGGAGTAGATACCATCAAGAAGCATAAAAGCTTGTTCTGCATCTTTTTTGGTCGGACTCCCTGTTAAATCAGCGGAACCTGCAACAGCCTTCATGATTTTAGGAGTAGAATCTTTTGAATAACTAGCCCCGATAAGCGTATTAAATAGTTTATCGGCAGCTCCAGTAAGACCAGCGGCTCCTTTCTTGCCACCGGCCAACCCCTTCATGCCAGCGTCAAGACCACCCGTGCTTCCAAAACCGGCCGCAGCAATCGCTTTTAAGATTTTATAATGAGACATGGCCTGGTTATAACTTTCCGTAATATTCTCTTTACCGTCAGAAGCGGCTAATTTCTTAAGAGCTTCTCTTAGAGAAACGGCTTGACCTGCAGCGCCAATTTTTGCGGAAAACCCTTCGCCTTTATCTGGAGTTTCCACCCAATGAACCGGCATGGTTTTTTGGAAATAGGTCATTTCAAAGTTTAAATCAGGATGGCCGGCATCTAACATTTTGCTCGAAATCTGATAATGACAAAAAACACAAGTTTCGAGTCTCAATTTCGGGTTTTTCGCATCCCACATTCCTAGACCAACCGACTCTTTATGTCTTTTAGCTCGCGCTTCATCTAAAGCCTTACCTTCTACGCCTTTAGGCTCGTAAGGTTTAGCGTGCGGCTCTAAATATCCTGAAGAAGGTCCATGACAAGCTTCGCAAGTCACGCCTTCGTTAACGTCAAATTTTGCGCCTTTTAAATCTGGTTTCTTATCCAAGAAAATTGAATGACAAACTGCGCATCGTTGGTCTTCCCCAGCTTTTCCTTTTATTCCGAATTTCTTTGCTATTTCCTTAGCTTCTTTCTCGTATAAAACGCTAAAGCCCGCCGAATGGATTTCTGCTTTAATCCATGTGGTGTATTCATTGGCCCTCGGTTTGGTGGCATGACCGTGGCATTTTTCCTTATTACACGATCCTGCGCCAGCAAATTTATTCCCACCCACTTCTAAAGTTGGCGGCATTTTGCGACCCGCCATTGAAATATCTCCAGCCCAAACAGAACTAACTTGTAACAATGAACAAACTAAACTGATCAAAACTAATCGAATAAAAAAGCTAAGACTTTTTCTCATTACGCTCCCCCCAAAGAGAACCATTAAAAACAAGATTAACTAATCATGAATGTAAATAAGTTTGTATATTTTGATGGTCGAATTATCACATAAATCAATGTTTTATGCAAATCAGGATCACTTTTTACCAAAAAATGAGAAGTTAGAATTTTCTTTTCGCGTTCTTAAATAACTATACCCTAACTTGGCTGTATGATCAGGGGCCAGCAACCCTCTCATAAAATTTCTTTCGCCTTGTGGATGATAAATATGACATACAACACATCTATCAAGATGAATACCTTGCTTTTCATGGCAAGTTCGACAGGGTTTAATAGAAGGAAGCAGTAAGTCAGAGGTCAGAATGCTTTCTTTTGCATCACTATGACAATTATTACATTCCATATATTCATGCTTGCGATGACTGAAAAAACCCTTTTGAAAAAATCTTGTAGGAACATTAGTAGGGTTGACTCTGGGTAATCTTAATTCAGTTTGCGGTTCATCGATTACCTCTACGTCCTCAGTTCCATCAGAATTTTCGGATTTCTTAGCCGCCATAATTTTCGTTTTTATCTCCTCTGCCTCGCCATGGCGAAAAGACTTTTTTGAATCCGCGTTCAAATCCCACAACATAGCTAAATTTTCATCCGATGCTGTGAGTAAATAATCGGCTTTTGTTGCAAATAAGGCTAAACTAACAACATTTTCATGACCGGTAAATTCTTTTACTAACTTCCCGCTGGATACATCCCAAAGCCGAACCACCTTATCGGACGAACCCGTCACAACCTTCCGACTATCTCCGCTAAAGGAAATAGAAACAAAACGCTGATCTTTTTTTTCTCCATTTTTCCCTTCTTTGCCATAAACAATCAAAGTAGATAAAATCTTACCAGTATTCGCATCCCAAATTTTAGCGGACAAATCCCTTGAAATAGAAGCTAATTTAGAACCGTCTGGACTAAAAACTATAGAGGTTACTTCTAAACTATGCCCCGAAGATTCTCCCGACGTTTCAGACCCTGCGGAAAGCTTCACCAAACCGTTCTTATCTTCAAGGTCGTATATTCGAATAGATCCTTCTGAAAAAGCGGCGGCAATTTTTGAAGGATTAACGGGACTAAATTCAACATCAACGATTTGTTGTTTTCGGGTTCTTAAAATCGTTTTCAAATCGCCAGAACCAACACTCCAAATACTCACATTAAAGTTGGAATTTAACGCCACTGCCAGGGAACCATTAGAGTTAAATCTAACCTTTCTGACCGATTCATTAAATTCTTGAAGCTTGTGGATTGGTTTTTGAGTATTTACATCCCAAACAATAGTTAATCCATCTTCAGATCCCGTCAAGATTTTATTCTGATCAGGATTAAAAACAGCATCGTTAACAGAGCCATTATGACCTTTGAAAACTAAAGTCGACTCAATTATTTCTGGTCCGGCTGGTTCCGGAGGACTTTCTTCCTCAGAACCTGAAGTTTCTTCAAGAGGATCTACCGAGGCTTCTGTCACATCTTCTGCCGGAGCGCTTTCATCAGTTTCGACATCAGTCGTCTCCGGTTCCTTTACTTCAAAACCTCCCCAAACCCTCGCAGTAAAATCTTTTGACGCCGTTACCAATTGATTTCCGTCCGAACTAAAGGAAGCCGAATTTACAATATCTTGATGCCCTTGAAGAATGGCTTTATCTTGGCCATTTTTCCCATCCCACAATCTGACATCGTGCTCCCAAAGACTAATAGCCGCCAAAGAACCGTCCGCATTGAGACTACCAACAGGACGAACGTTTAATTCATGACACTCCACGCAGCCGCCCTGAGCAGAAAAGAAAATTTCGTTTTCACTACCCAGCAGCCCACCACGCTGCGCAATTTTATCAATGTTGTTATTAACCCAATCAAACCTAGGCTTTTGAACCGGAGCTGGAGGCGGCCCTTTACTTCGTCTTCCACGCCCTCTTCCACGTCCCCCTGACGCCTTTGGAGCTTCCATTAAATCGCCAGGCTTTGAGTCGATATACTCGTACAAAAAGTCTTTAGGATCTTTTAAAAATGTTCTGACTAAATTAGTTTTAACATGAGGAACTTTTAACATATGAGCGGCGCCTCCCATCTTAAGCTTATGGCAACTCACACAATACTTATCAAAAGTTATGGCATCCATATACTCCCCATTCACATCGGGGATATGGCAATCAGAACATCCCATTAATCGCTTTTTACCGGTTTTTGGATCGTCCATTTCAATAGAACTAAGGTGGTATTTGTGATTTAGCTTAAGCTTCGCTCTATCTACTTTTTTTGTTCGGACTAATTCGAAATCCGGATGAGACTGATTAAACCCATTAATCGCGGGATATTCTGAATCGACGTTCACCTCTTGAATATTCGCATGGCAATGCAAACAAAGATCCGATTTACTCAATATCAAAGCGTCTTCGCTTATATGCTCTCTGTGACAGTCCCCACATTTTTCGTTAAACTGAGAATGCTTGGTTAAAAATTCGACATGATCCCCCATATCATGACACTTTTTACAAGCCTGATCCGCGACCATTTCAAAGTTCTTTTCATGGCAAGACCTACAATCCGTTTGTAAAAATTTATGAGATCGAGTCATAGGTCCACTTTCCCAAATAGGCTCATTTAAACCCATTATGGGAGCGGCGAGCAAAAAAATCAGGACAGGAATCACGCTTACTAAAGACCAAATATAAATTGACGGCACTCTTTTGGCTACGGTCAAAAGGTCTAATTGCTTTTTGACATGCTCTTTTGCGTCAAGTTGCCCCTCAGAAGAACGAACCTCAATTAAAGACCAAACATCAGAGTCGAATTCGACCTTTAAAGATACATCCCCTATTTTAAGAGTATCTCCAGGCACAAGAGACCCTTTAGAAATCGCCTGATTATTTACAAGCGTTGTTCCTCTTTGCCCTTCCAACTCCTCTAAAAAAAGCTTATCGTCTGCTATTGAAATTTTGGCATGATTAAAGGAAACCAATCGACTCGCTAAAAGAATATCGCAGGAGCTTCCCCTACCAAGGGTAATCTCTATTCCCTCGAAATTCTTTTCAGTCCGATCCCTTAGACCTTTGGGTCCAATGGTTTCTAAAATATATTTTATTTTCATTCTTATCTACTAGATTGAAAAATCACCAAAAATAAAAAACAGAATAAACATGCACAACTAAGGCAAAAACCAATCCTATCGCCAAAGGAATATGAAAATAAAGCCATATTTTCATCAGAAAACTAACTCCAACTTCCTGCTTTAACGAAAGCATTAATTTTTCTTTATTTCTTACCAAGCCAACAGCTTTAATAGCGGGGTCATGCTCTTCAGTTGGCAATCCAGTTATAAACTGGGTAATTTTTTCGCCTTCTAAATCCGCTTGGGGACTTGTACACAGGATCTTCAAGAAACTTGGCTTAAATGGAATATCTATTAAATTGATCATATTAATAAAACCATCAGATTTTCCTTGCTCTAGATCTTGCAAACTCCTAGTCGCTTCTCTTAGACTTTCTAATATATTCTCTACCGACTGACCGCCTCTATGCGAAATAATTTGAGATGGGTATTGAATATAATTATAAGCTCCCCAAACACCGGTGAGAATAGTGGCAACCATCAAATAATAGGCTATGGAATGAACGTTAAACCCAAACTGGAACCCACAATGGAGGGGAACAATGACTAAAAGCGACAATCCAAGCCAAACATGAGCAGAAACCCATCCAACCAAAGGAGTCCGACTTCTTGCATACGCGCGCTTCCTTCTCGCCAACCACATCAAAATTACTATACCTAAAGTGGCAATTACGCCAAAAGCATAACCAAGCGGAGTATCTCCTCGCCTACCCGCAAGAGGATCGTCAAAAAAATAGAAAACTATTAAAATAATAATAAAAAATAAGTTAAACCAAAACCAGCGAAACCCCTTATAACTTATAAAATTCTCTTTCATTTTTTAAACCCAGCTTTAACTCTTTTGACCGGTTAGCTCTAACATTTTTTCAGGACTTACTCTCATTGCCGCCCCAGTAGGACAAGATCTAACACAAGCCGGCCCTCCTTTAAGGTCTGTGCATAAATCACATTTAGCCGCTTTTTTCTCTGGCTCCGCTACCTTTGCCTTAAAAAGAGAAGTAAAAAATGACATTATGCCTTTTTGAGGGGCGTCATAAACCATCTGAATAACTCCATATGGGCAAAACTTCTCACAGTTGCCGCAACCAATACAAGTTTCCTTAATAACAATTTCTCCATTGGGCCTTCTAGTCAAAGCATCGGGAGGACAGTCGGTCATACAGAGCGGATTTTCACAGTGCCGACAAGAAGTTGGAACTTGAATTGAAGAAAAACTCTCCCCTCCCTTACGGTCTAAACGACTAAACCCGTCATGAGTTCCTGCGCAAGCTTTTTCGCAATTATCACACCCTACGCACAAATCTGAATCGATCAAAAGAACGTTATCAGCATCGGACAACCCCTTACCCAGCATAAAGTCTAATAGTTCGCCAGAATCTCTACTCATTCCAAAAGTCACATTTTGGATTCTTCTTTGTTCAGCTACTTTGCTAACCTTCTCAGATTCATCTGAATTTTTCTTAAGAAATTCCAGAAATTCATTTTTACCAATAATAATCATTTCGCAACCAACAGCGGCAGTAACAGTCGCGCATCGAGGTCGAGTTTCTTCGGTTAAAACCGACATCTCCCCCACATAATTTCCAACGGACAAATAAGTTTGAGTGATATCAGCCCCATTAACTAAACGAGAAATTTTTACGGACCCCTTCCGAATCACAAATAGCGAATCCCCCTCATCGCCTTCTTTAAATAAAACATCGCCTTTTTTATATGGCTTTAAGGTCGCTTTAGAAGCAAGCTCTCTCAAGGAATCAAATGAAGCGGTTGGGAAAATATCAGATTGCAGGGCTCTCAATATGAAACTTTGGTCTAAGGTACGCTTAACCGATTCAACCGAACTAATCAGCTTAAGCATTTGCTTGCGAGGAACTTCTAATAGAATACCAGAGCCCCCCATTTGAATAGAAGCCGAGCGCCTGCGACCCGATAAAAGCCCCATTTCTCCAAAAAAGTTGTCGGCAGGAATCTCTACATACGATCCATTGGGCAATTCGACCTTCACAGAACCCGAAACGATACTAAAAAAGGTATCGCCAAAATCGTTCCTTTTAAAAACTATCTTATCCACCAGGTTTTCATGAACCGTCGACTCTGAAATCATTTCCCGAAATTGAGGTTCGCTGAGCTCTTTAAATAACGACAGACTTTCCCGAATCATTTTTAGATTGTCGTTAGTCTCTCCTTTCAAATGTCCCAATTTCTCTTCAATCAATACTTGGTCCGCAGGCTCAACCTCATTACCCAATATATGTTCGACAACTTCGTGCCCCTGGTTAATAGCCTGCTTGATCAATGGGTAACCAATCAGGGAACCAATCAAATACAAGCCCTGAACATTACTCTCATATCTAGCATTAACGATGGGTACTGCCGTAGGATTAGAGGAAGGGAATTCTATTCCACAACTTTCAAGAAACTTTCGGGGCATAATACCTCCCAACCGGGCAATCAAATGATTACATTTGACCGCAACTTCACCTTCGGGAGTATTTACAAATGTTTCTTTTTCTTCTACGCGGGAAATACTGGAATGGTAAAAACATCGGATCTGGGAATTATCTATCGCCTCTCTGATCAAAGCGACATTTTCGTCTTTTGCTCGCGCAAATTCACCTTTTCTATTAATTAACGAAACACGATTCTTACTGGCTAGCGCCAAGGCATTTTCAATAGCGGCATCGCCTGCGCCAACAACGATAATATCCATATCCTCAAAGGCGTCTGGATCGCCCAGTCTATAATTCACATGAGGCAAATTTTCTCCAGGAGCTCCTAGAGGGCGAGGCATACCCATCGCGCCAATGGCCAACACCACCGAATCGGCGGTTATAAAATCTTCTCCATATTGAATTTTAAAGCCTGAATCGGCGCTCTCAATTTTGCCTACATTTGTCCGTCCGCTGGCATTAACCCCTAAATCCTTCAGACTCTGATTCCAAGAATCCAAAACAGATTCTCTAGAGCCTTTTTCAAACTTAATATTAGATCTTATGGGCAGCTTATCCGGAGCCGCCATCACGTGCTTTCGAAGTTGGTAATCAAAAATGGTGTTCCCCATTTCTCCTTTTTCTAAAAGGATATGAGAAACCTTTTTCACGGCCGCATTAGCGGCGGCGCTCATCCCACCAGGACCAGCTCCAACAATCGCTATTTCGTAGTGATCCGCCATATAATCTCTATAAGTTATTATATCTACATGTCACGTATTCGTTACGGGCTCATAATACACAAATTAAGGAACTGAAACCAGCTAAGAATTCCATTCTTCCCTAAAAAACAACTATCTAAATATATTCGTAAAAAAGTCCTTACAGCGTCACAAATTCTATATATTTTTTTTGATCGATTAAACAATAACTCGGATTACCAATTTTTTAAGATCGCCAATTCAGTTTAATTTAACCGCTTGATTTTAAAACATTAAATAGTAAAATACCTTAAGTGAAATAAGCCACGTTTGAAAATATCATGTCGGAAAACACATTATTTCCAAAGGGAAAAGTAATAATTAAGCAGGGTCGAAGGGGAACCAGCGCTTTTATTATTGCTAAGGGCAAAGCTCAAGTTATCCTGGAAGACGAAAACGGTAAAAAAAAGCTGCTGGCCGTCCTCAAAGAGCAGGATATATTTGGCGAAATGGGCCTAATAGACGGCAGACCGCGTTCGGCCACCGTTGTCGCTCTCGAAGATTGCGAATGTTCCGTCATTACCAAAGAAATGTTTAAAAACCTTCCCGATTCCAATCCTGGGGTCAAAGCAATAAAAAAAATAATGGAAGGTCGATTAAAGAAAATTGGCAAATAAAATTTATTCCCTCCCGCTTCTTAAGCGCAAATCGTAAAACTCACTCCTTTGATTTTTTAATAGATTCAACTTTTTCGGAACAGCAAAGTTCTATGAACCGCGCGATCTAATATGCGACACTTTATCTCTTTATAAACCATGAAAAATATTACGCAGGTTTTGATTATTTATGAACTCAAAAACTCATTGCATTGCGTTTTTTCCAGCGATACTATGAAACTTCATCATTCTTAAAACTATTGTGGGCGCTATGGAAGATAGGTTTGAACCTTTAAAAAAACGTCTTTACGAAATCTGCGACCGTTTGGACGAAGAAGAACAAAGTTACTTTAGTCCTTTAATCAAGGAATTTTCTGGCTCCACGTCTCAATTCCAAAGAATTATGCGCGACCTTGGAAAGTTTGGGGAAAAAATCGGCGATGGTTCCAAATTCGAGATCTATCGACAAGTTCAACATCTGTTTGACGACGGTAATAGAAAAAAATGAACTAACTTTTTACATCTCTATCAATTTCCAAGATTTTTCATCACTTATGGAAACTTCAGCCGTATTTCTTAAAATTCACGGTCGAGTACAAGGAGTTTATTTTCGCGCGAGCGCTCAATCTAAAGCCAAAGGTTTGGGTTTGGCGGGATGGGTAAAAAATTCCCATGACGGAACAGTCGAAAGTCATGCAGAAGGTCTAAAAGAAAAACTAGAACAATTTATTGACTGGTGCCGTCAAGGTCCGCCAGCAGCTTCAGTTTCCTCAGTTGAATCTGATTGGGTCTCTCTAAAAGGTTATCAAGATTTTGAAATTAGATAACCTTGAAATAAAAAATCTCTTTATTTCTAATCCACTCTCATTTTGTCCGTGATAAAACTCTCTGGCCTAACAAAACTATATGGATCGGTAAAAGCGGTAGACAATCTAGAATTAGATATTAAACCCGGCGAGTTGTTTGGCTTTATCGGCCCGAATGGGGCAGGCAAGACGACAACAATAAAAATTTTAACGGGTTTAATCAAACCCACATCTGGAATTGCCTCAATTGGAAATTTTGATTTAGCTAAAAACCCATTAGAAGCAAAAGCAATAACAGGATACATCCCCGACCGTCCCACCATTTACGAAAAGCTAACCGGGTGGGAATACCTTATTTTTATTTCCGACTTATACGGATTGGAAAGACGAACGGCAGAATCAAAAGCTCAAGAATATTTAAATTTTTTTAACTTAGACGAATCTACCAATAAACTGATCGAGAGTTACTCTCATGGAATGAAGCAGAAGCTCGTTATCTCAAGCGCCTTAATTCACGAACCTAAAGCGTTAATTGTAGACGAACCGTTAGTGGGATTAGATCCCAAAGGGGCTCGTCAGGTAAAGTCGCTTTTCATGGACCTATGCAAACGCGGAACAACTATTTTTATGTCGACCCATTCACTGGGAATTGCCGAAGCAATGTGCGATAGAATAGCCGTTATAAATAAAGGACGATTAATCGCTCTTGGCAAAGTGGACGACCTAGGCTTGCAGGCCGGTAAATCTCGCGCGGACTTAGAAGAAATTTTTCTAGAATTAACAGAAGCCCAAAACGACTTTCAAATACCCGATAATTAGAGGCTTTTCTTACTCCAGCAATTCCATTTCAAAAATCATTTTAACGCTATTCCTAATTAACTTAACTGGAACTATTTCGCCAGATTTTTTAGTTTGTAAAATTTCTTTAAGGTCTTCAACTCCAGCAATAGGTTTTCCGGACATTTCGATTAAGATATCGTTTGCTAAAATCCCTCCTCTATCGGCATTAGAATTTTTTCCGACGGATTTAATTTTGAGCCCTTCTTCAGTTTCTTCTAAAAAAACGCCTAATTTTATTTTCCCTTCAGGAAGAACTTTATAATCAACTTTCCAAGCAAAATCGGCTAAATACAAAGGAACCGGAACAGATTCGTAACTCATTTCCCGGTCTTTAAGTTCCGGAGGAATTTTCGTAACCGTTGGCAATACTATCGAATAGGAATGCGGGACTCTGCGAAAGGCTCTCTTTGGAATTCCAAAACCATACTGAACATGGAAACCGCCCGCTAAAACGACTAATTTCGAATTGCGAAACCTTTCTTCTTTTAAAAAGTTGGCTACAGTTTCGGCCATAGTTTCTTCCCACAAAAGAAGCATTTTGTATGGTTTACTATTTTTTATCGAATGCTTTTCATGACCGCCAAATACACTGGCAGAATAAGCCTTGTGAAAAGGATCGTTCAGATCAATATCGGGAAAAGAACCGTCGCTGGAGTTCTCGGGGTATCCCATTTTTCGAAATTTTTTCTGCGTTTCTTTATTAGATTTCAGCCCCAGTATAGGCAATCGATTTTTTGAAATATAATTAAAAATCGTTTTATAAATTCTATAATCTGTCCCCCAATGTTTATAAAATAAAGATTTAAATTTTTGATCCGACAATAATCCCGCTTGCCACAAATCTAATTGGGGTTGGGCAGAGCGACGAAACATTTCCATTCCCACAGCCACACGACCAGGAAATTTTTTATTTAAAGCTTGTATAATTTCTAATTGGACACGATGCGCTTCTAAATTATCGTGCGTTTCTCCAATATAAACGACCCTTGAATCTGACAAGGTATCCATCAATTGATTAAAATTAATCGTTGCCCCCGTAGGGAGATGAATAATCGAACCTACTTCAACATCCTTTAGATTCACATAAGGAGATCCCAGGTTCTCCTCAGCTCCAACAAATGAAACTGTCAAAATAGTAAAAACAAAAATTAGATTAGACAAAACCTTTTTAAACAAGAGTTTCATAAAAATTACCTAACTTAACTTAAAAATTAAGGGTGGGAATTCCACCATCTTGACATGCAATTATTTATTATTATATAGTAGCGTTTTTTAACAAAGCTACACTATATTCGCATTGAAGGGGGGTTGTAATTTTTGGAAGTAAACGTATACCAAAATCAGGTAGACAAAGCGCTTAAAGTTTTAAAAAGACAAATGACTAAAGAGGGATTGCTCAAAGAATTAAAAAGAAGACGCTTTTACGAAAAACCCTCCCTTAAAAAGAAGAGAAAACAAAAAGAAGCGAAGAAGAAAAGAAAAAGCGCGTATTCTCGCTAAGGTGTCATACTGAAAAAAATGTCTTTTTGCCCTAACGGCCAGGGAAATCCTTGGCCGTTTTTTTATTCCTGTCCGCAAAATTAAACCTTCTCATAACGCATTAAAACATTATTAAAGGTTCAACTTTTTTAACGCCGCAAAAGGGTTCGACTCGTCTACCGAACTCTGATTTTTATTTTTTTTCGGACTGTTTTTCCTTGGTTTTGGAGGCTTACCCCCTTTTTTACCCGGTTCTGGTTTACAGGACAACGCTATCCGTTTTCTTTCTAAATCTATCTTAATGGCTCTAGCCCTAACAGTTTGACCTACCTGCATACACTCCATTGGATTTTTTATAAACTCTGTCGACATTTCAGAAATATGAATCAAGCCAGATTCTTTTATTCCAATATCAACAAAAGCTCCAAATTGCGTGATATTTACAACAGACCCCGTATACCAGGTTCCAATTTGAACATCTTCTAACTTTTTTAAATCTTTTTGAAAAGGAATAGACTCAAATTCTTTTCGAGGATCTTGAGTTGGGGCTTTCAAAGATTGAATAATATCTTTTAAAGTAGCCTCTCCAACTTGGGTGCGAATGGAGTCGTCGTTTTCTAACAATTCAACATTCAATGGATTGCGCACTAAATCCTCCATTGCTATGTTTCTATTATTTCCCCAGCTTTCCAGCAACTCATAACGCTCTGGATGAATGAAAGTAGAATCCAATGGATTTATTCCTTTATAGATCCTCAAAAAACCGGCCGCTTGTTCAAAGATTTTTTCAGTAAAACGAGGCGCTTTTAACAATTGACGGCGATCGACAAAACCGCCTTCAGTTTCTCGAAACTTTACCAGCTTTTCGGCTAAACTCTTACCAATTCCCGACACATGAGCCAACGATTGAGAGGATGCCGTATTTAAATCAACTCCAACAAAATTAACACAATCTTCCACTACGGCTCCTAAGGACCTTTTCAATTTAACTTGGCTAACATCGTGCTGGTACTGTCCAACGCCAATGGATTTAGGGTCGATTTTAACCAATTCGGCCAATGGATCCTGAAATCGTCTAGCAATAGAAACAGCGCCCCGTACCGTAAGATCTTTTTCTGGAAATTCTTCTTTCGCTAGAAGAGAAGCCGAATATATCGAGGCTCCTGATTCGGAAATCAATACGGCGGAAACGGTCCCGGCTGCAACCGCTTCAACATTTTCTTGAAAAAAAGCTAATGTCTCGCGACCATAAGTTCCATTTCCAATGGCGACAAATTCAACTTGATACTTTTTAATTAAACCTTGAACAATTTCATAGGAACCCGTTTTATCATTTTTAGGAGGATGTGGATAAATCACGGTATCGTCCAATAGCTTCCCTGTTTTATCGATAACCACTATTTTGCAACCGGTTCTAATTCCAGGGTCCACACCCATTACGGTTTTTGCCCCTAAATAAGGAGCAAGTAAAAGGTTTTTCAGATTTTTTCCAAATACTTCGATTGAAGTCTCATCAGCCGATCGTTTTAATTCAGTTTTTATTTCTAAGTCCAAAGAAGGGTGAAGATAAGCAGAATAAGCTTTTTCGGCACAATCCTCCAACAAATCAGCAAGCGGTAAACCCTCTTTGCGACTGAAAAACTTTCTTCGAATTAAACTAAGAGCCAAATCCGGTTCTACCCAAGTTTCCACTTTTAAAATTTTTTGAACGGCTCCCCTTCGCATAGCCAAGTACCGATGACTCGCTTTCGATTCATGGAGCGATTTAATAGTCTCGCGGTAATCAAAAAAATCCTGAAATTTTGAGTAGTCTTTTATCTTTTCCGCTTCGGTATATTTTTTAGATACAAGAATTCCCTTATTTCCAAAAATATTTCGAAGTTCTTCTTTCACCTCTAAATCGTGCGAAAACCTATAAATCAATATATCGCGCGCGCCTTCAATAGCTTCATTAAAATTAGCGACAGGATCTTCTCCTACTCCAACAAACTCAGTTCCCTTCAGTTTTTCTAATTCCTCAAAACTTAGAGAAGTCGATAAGATTAAGTCCGCTAGCGGCTCTAGTCCTCTTTCAATTGCTTTTTGCGCCTTTGTCTTCCTTTTTGCTTTATATGGAGCGTAAATATCGTCCAACCGACGAATCGTTTCCGCTTCCTCTATTGCTCGTTTCGTTTCAGAATCTAGTTTTCCAGCTTTCTCGATGGTTTCTAATATAAATAATTTACGTTTACTAATTTCACAGTATTCTTCATGCGAATCCAATATGTCTCGAATTACGGTTTCGTCTAAGTTCCCTGTTTTTTCTTTTCGATATCGAGCGATAAATGGAACCGTACAGTCTTCATCCAAGGCAAGTTGTAAAATTGTGCGGATTTGCGCATGTGAAACGGTTAGTTTTTTTTCAATAAAATGTAAAGACTCTTCAATTAAATTCATCAATTTCCTTAATGAGCAAAAGCTATGCGCCTAAAAAAAGCAGACGTGCTTGGATAGTTTTTAAAATTCTTCTAACAATGAAATAAATCATCTCACTTTTAACTTTACTAACCTTTTTTATCTCTAAAAAACCGTTCGACTTGAGCGCCTATAAAACCGGCAATAGCGGCTCCCGAACCAGCCGCCATAATGACCACATCCTCGTTTCCAGTTTGTCGCCCCATAAAAAAACCCGCTAACCCTCCCGCAACAATAATCGTCATAAATCTACGACCTCCCAGCCAACCCACAAAACCACCGACAATGGATCCTAAAGCGCCGGCTACTCCCATCAAAATATAACTATTCCAAAAGAAACCAATTAACACTCCAGTAGTTCCCATTAAAATTATCCCAAGGACAATATCTGTTCTATTGATGCGGTTTACCATAATTTAAATTTTAAGACGCCCGTCAGAACACACTTCAATCTTCGGCCATTTACTCATTGAGAATTAAGGAGTTGCCAAGGCGGGAAGTAATTATTACCATAATAACTTTAAGGTTCAAATAATATTTTCTTCTTAACTATCCTTATTTAATTATTATGACTCGTTTTTTTCAGGGTTGCGTTGCATTTATTATTTGGTCTGTCGGATTTGGAACGGCCTTAGCTTTTCAAATAAACGGCATGAAAACCCCAGAAAGTATTATCGTCGATCCCAAAACTGGATACTATTATATTTCCAATATAAACGGTCATCCTCTAAAGAAAAATAATAATGGTTTCATCTCCAAAGTGGGACCAGACGGTAAACTTATCGATCTCCATTTTATTAGCGGCGGGAAAAATGGGGCGGTACTAAACGCGCCAAAAGGATTGACTCTTTTTGAAAATCATCTCTACGTCGCTGATATTGATAACGTTCGCCGATTTGACAAAACAACAGGAAAGTTCCTTGGTTCTGTAGACCTTTCACTGTTAAACGCTAAATTTCTAAACGGCATCACTACCGATAACAAAAACAGAATTTATATTTCCGATACTCTTGGAAACTTTTTATTTTGGATTGAGCCAAAAAGAAATTTCAGCGTTGGTATTTTAGCCCAAGGGCTCGCTTTAGGACGTCCCAATGGCTTAGTCTATGAAGAAGCCTACAAACGACTGTTAATTGCGGCTTGGAAAACAGGAAAAATCATGTCCGTTGATCAAAATGGAAAAATCCTTCAAGTTTTTAGAAAAAAAGGATTAAAAGATTTGGATGGTATAGATTTAGATGCGGAAGGAAATATAATTTTTTCGAGTTTTTCAGGAGGAACTATTTTTAAATTAAAGAATTATGAAAAATTAGAACTAATAAAACGCGGTATACAAACTCCTGCAGGTATTTCGGTTCATAAAACTAAAAAACAAGTTTTGGTGCCCTCCTTCGACGGAAACCAAATATTTTCCTTTCCTCTATCTCCAACTAATTAATTATGGAAATATTTATAATTAGAGATATCTAATAAGCCGGTCGCTAATTGCATCAATTCTTTGCAGTAAAATATCAATAATCTTATCTTTAAACTTATTTTGAATCGTAGGCTCCATTCTTCTATAAACAACCCCTTCTAACCTCAAAACCATAGTCTCTTCCTTTGCCACAGCATTTGTCGACCTAGGGAGCCCACAAATAAAACTCATCTCCCCTAATATAGCTCCCGGACCTAAATCCGCTAAAACGACGGTTGATTGCTCTTCATAATTGATGTCTACCGATCCTTTTAAAATAAAAAACACAGAATTCTCATTCATTCCCTGTTTGATAATAGTAGACTTTGGCTTATAAGTTAAAATCTGCCCTGCATATTCAGAAAGGCTTTTTTTCTCTTCCTCGGAAAAACTTTTAAAAAATTCGATTCCAGCTAAAGTTCTATAAGTTTGATCGGGGTCTAACTTAATCACAAATAGGAATCTCCCCTAAAACTTGTAATCCAATTTTTATAAAATTATTTTTGAGTCTTTGATCTTTAGGTATTTTATTTAGATTCATAATCCATTACTCTGAGAAGGTCTTTTTACTAATTTTCATAATGATTCTCGAAACTGGCATCGATTGCGAAGAAGACAATTGGTTGAAGCGATACAAAGTAATTAAAAACACATCCAAAATCATCTAAATTTTATTTTATTATACCCTCAAAAAGATAAAAAAAATTCTTTCGTTAAGGATTTTTGATTATAAACATCGCATTGTCTCAAAATTTATTTAACAATTGCCCCAATGACTTTTTCCCTATTTCGAATTCAAATTTTTACCGGAGAAAACTGTTCCAACTTCCCTCTTATTCCCTTTTTTGAAAAAGAAGGATTTAAAACACAGGAAGAAATCAAGTCGTTATCAAAGACAGCGCAATCTTCACCCACAAAACCTCTTAAAATAACTAAATAAAACGCCTACCATGCAGTTTTACAAAACCATTCTTTTTGGGGCGCTGTTTATATTTTTAACCGCTCAAGCTCCAATTCAAAAAAAGGCCAAAGAAAAAGAGGACGAACGCTTTAAAGCCAATAATTCATTTGGAGCCCCTGTCGTAAAAGTCCTGCAAGGCGATTTAATTTCGGTAGAATTGGACGGAGAACCTATAAGCATTAGACTCTCGGAAATTGACGCCCCCGAGATTCGCCAACCATTTTCGCGACAATCCCGTAATTACGTAGAAGACTTAGTTTTAAAAAAACGAGTCACCGTTGTCGTAAAAACGGTTGATATCTTCAAACGGGTTGTTGGAGAAGTTTTTTTAAAAGACGGTAGAAGCTTAAACAGAGAAATCGTGAAATGGGGATTTGCCTGGCACTATAAAGTTAATCCAAAAATCGATAAAGTATTAGGCGCGTTAGAATATCAAGCTTGGGAGAAAAAACTTGGACTTTGGTTAGATAAAAACCCAATTCCTCCTTGGAAATTCCGCAGCAGTACTGAAATACCAAACCCGCCCTCTTCGCCAACTAAAGTAGACTACGATCGAATTTATGAATACGGGTTAGTTGGAAATACTCGAAACCGAATTTATAACTGGCCGGCCTGCACGAACTATAAATTACCGTCCAGAAAGAATTTGCTAATATTTTCCAGTAAGCTGGGAGCCGAGAGTTTAGGGTATCGATCAGGCAAAAGTTGCCCTAAATAAGGAGAGAAAAACTATAAAACTTTATGGATAGTCGGGATAGGATCATCCCAACTATCCTTGAAGTATTTTATTTAAAACATCCTTTTGTTTGGACATTTCGAATGGGGCCTGCAGCTTGAATCCATTCTTCAGCCGATAGTCCTGCAACATCTTCGTCCAAGGCGTTAAAGTCTCCGTCTTTCAATCCATTTTCGTAACGCATGGCATTAGCGGCCCAACAATCTACTTTATTCCAATCGCCCGTATCTGACGACTCCGAAAGAGTCATACCTAAAACATGACGACCACATTCTCTATATTGAAAAAAGAGCCGAGTATTAGCCGATTTTTCTTCTAAGGCGCTGGGGTTATAAACAATAACCGGATTTCCATTGAACGTATATGTTGCATCCGCTATTCTTGCCGCCGAAGAAGAGGCGACCCAGGTAACCATAACCCCACGGTAATCCAAACAAGCCTTTCCGGAAGGATTAGCAAACGAATAGTTGGGCGTAAGAGCAAACGCAACAACCAAAAAAAGAAACAATTTTTTCATCCCCATCTCCTAATTAAATAATGAAAAACCAATCAATTTCCAATATATCAATAATAGACATTCCGAACCAACAAAAAAAATCACGAGCAAAACTGAAAAATAAATTGTATTATAAGTCGATTAAATTCCTCTGCTCGAATAATTGCAAATTATTAACGCGATATATTCTTTTTTATTAGAATTTTTACCTTAATTTTTTCATTTGAGCAATGATAGATTTAGAGTTTCTTTAAAAATAAGGGTTAAAAGACTAAAATTTTTCCTTAATAAGGGTAAAAAATTGAAGGCTTTAACCATTTCGTAATCTAAACTCTCAACAATATAGGAGAATTGAGGCTAGCGACCAAAGATAAGATAAGTTCAAAAGCTAATCTTTAGCCTTTAATTATTCCTCGTTAACGAGCCCCCATTCCCAGAAAAAGATGACCAGGAACCTAATTTTTATTGTCGATAAAGATCCGCTTTTCCGGAATCAAATTACCGAATGGATGACTGGAATGGATTACCAAACCATGAGCTTTGATAATGGAGAAGAGTGCTTACGAATGCTAGATTTGTCTCCAGCGGTCATTTGTATGGATTTAATGGGCTCTGGAGAGGAAGGAATTCAAACACTCCAACGAATTTGCTTAGCAAATCGAGACATACCTGTAATCGTAGCGAGCCAAAACGAAAATATGGATACTGCCATTCAAGCCATGAAAATTGGCGCTTTCGATTACATGAGAAAACCTATCGACAAAGAACGCTTTTGCGCAAATATTGAAAAAGCCAAAGAAATGCACTCTTTGATCGATCAAATTCAATACCTCAAAGGGGACACCCATAAGAAACCCGTCTATAAAAATTTAGTCGGAAAAAGCGAAGGTATGAAACATACCTTTTCTCAAATTGAAAAGGTGAAAGATATCAACATAAACGTTTTTATTAATGGAGAAAGCGGCACAGGGAAAGAATTAGCCGCAAGAGCCATTCATTTCAACAGTAGTTATCGTAACGGTAAGTTTGTGGATATCAACTGTGGGGCCATTCCCGAAGAGCTTCAAGAAAGCGAGTTTTTCGGACATGAAAAGGGAGCCTTCACCGGCGCCGAAGCGGCTCGCGTAGGGAAGCTTGAAATTGCCGATAATGGCACTTTGTTTTTGGACGAGTTGGCAGAATTGAGTCCTAAAGCTCAAGTTAAGCTCCTACGATTTTTACAAGATAAAAGTTTCGAACGTGTGGGCGGTAACAAAAAAATTAAAGTAGACCTTCGAATCATCTCTGCCACCAATAAAAATCTGGAAAAAGCTGTCGCCAATGGAGAATTTCGCGAAGATTTATATTTTCGACTGGTTGTGTATCCCATTTTCATACCGCCATTAAGGGATAGAAAAGAAGATATTCAACCTTTGGTAAACCATTTCATTAAAAAATATAGAAATGAAATGCCCAATTCTGCCACGGCTCCCACGCCAGAAGTCATTCAAGCCCTAAAGAAATATCATTGGCCAGGAAATGTTCGCCAGTTGGAAAATATAGTTTTTAGATCTATGGTTCTCGCCAATGGGAACGCCATTGACCTTGAGAGTTTGCCTAAAGAAATTTTACGGCCTGTATCGCCCCAAATTTCGCTTAGTCCGTCTCAATCTCTACAAACCCTGGAGAACCATCCCGAAGAATCTGCAAAACCTCCAAACGATGTTCCTCTTTCCTTCGAACTAATCGAAAAAAAGGCCATTTTTGACGCTTTGGATAAAAGTTTCGGAAATGTTCCAACCGCTGCAAAAACGTTGGGAATTAGTAGAGCCACTCTTTACAGACGTCTAAAAAAATACCGGGCTCAATAATCTCAATTTGAAACTTCATTTTGAAACAATTGATACAATTGGACTTATTCGTTTTTGACAGGTTTTAAATCAGTAATCGCGAAAACCTTTATATTCTCAAGCCTTCCTCACATTAAACCTCCCTGTCCATTCTCTTTGGCATAAAAAATGCTTTAACCCTTGTATATTAGTTTGCGAATTAATTTTTAGGGAGCTTAACAATGAGTACTATTAAAACCAAATCAGGAAAAAGAAGCCTTATTAATTCTTCCGAAAATGGGAAATTTGACGGTTACGATCCCAATAATCGACCGCCAAAAGACAAACCTTTTAATACTAAAATAGGCCTGAAGAAAAAAGCTCCACAAAAATCTTCAAAAGGATTTTATGTTATTACATT
Source organism: uncultured Nitrospinota bacterium (assembly GCA_964570665.1). Lineage (GTDB taxonomy): Bacteria > Nitrospinota > Nitrospinia > Nitrospinales > JAJDAT01 > JAJDAT01. Next base: position 67,703 of record CAZMZH010000018.1, read on the forward strand.
AGCTTTTGTAGGCCTCTTATTTTTCTTACTTTTTTCTGAAAACAATCAAAAAGTGGTGCGATCGAAGGTAAACTCAGGAAAATCCTTCACTGGGTTTTCTAACACTCTTCCCAAACGTTAACGTTTTACAAACCTAATTTTTCAAAAATACCGGGCTTTGTCTTTAAAAAGGGACTAATTTCCTAAAAAATCCAACTCTTTTTCCTATTATAAGTAATCGATTTGTTTATTAAATTCTCCCATTGGACTATAATGGTTTCAATGTAAATTTGTTTGCCTGGATTATGAAGAAAATATACATAAAAAAAGGAAAGAGTATTTTTTTAGAAGGCACCCCCGGTGAGTGCGCTTATATTATAGAATCCGGTAGCGTTGAAGTGTCAAAAACCAAAAACAGCGGCGAAAGAATTTCGTTGGGCACCTTATACGAAAAGGATATCTTTGGCGAATTGGGACTGATTGACGGACTACCCAGGACGGCAACGGTAACAGCCTTAGAAGATTGCACGGTGTCCATATTAACCCAGGAGGCCTTCAACTCCCTGGCCCGGCGCAACCCTCAATCTCTTATTCCAATCTTAAAAATCCTTGCCAAACGACTTCGCTCAGCTTTAAATGTAGTCGAAAACATGAACAAAAGAGAACCAAAACCAATCTCCCAAGATTAATCTTAGAAGAAATTCTCCTCCCTAAGAATGCAAGCGCTCTTCAAATAGCGGTTGCAATTTTTTTCAGTCTATTCTTTAATTTCTACGCGGCTTTTATAACTCCTTTCTTGCCGATTAATATACCTTCCTCTTTCTTTATGGAGCGGTTACCTAAATGTCCGACTCAGAGCCTCATTCAAACAGCTTCAGGAAACGCTTGTTCGAAATATTAGAACCCGCTCCAGATACAGATATTTCCAGCAAAGTATTAGATATCGCGTTACTTGTTCTGATTTTGCTCAATGTCATTGCCGTAATACTAGAAACCATTCCTGGATGGCGAAAAACTTATGGCGATTATTGCGACGCATTCGAAACATTTTCCTTAGTTGTTTTTTCAATCGAATATTTTTTGAGGTTATGGACCTGTGTCGAATCGGAAGAATACTCTCACTCAACCAAAGGCCGTATCAAATTTGCGCTATCTCCATTGGCCTTAATCGATCTATTGGCAATATTGCCATTCATCCTGCATTTTTTGTTTCCAGTCGATTTGCGGATAGTGAGAATTTTGCGTTTCGTGAGAATCTTTCGAGTTTTCAAACTTTACCGATACTCGAAAACATTGCAAATCCTCGCCAAAGTATGCGGCCAGAAAAAAGAAGACCTTCTGCTTACGTTAATCTTTGGTTTTTTCTTTCTCATAATCGCTTCCAGCCTGATGTTTTTGCTCGAACGCGAAGCCCAACCCGAGGCGTTTTCAAGCATTCCAGCAGCCATGTGGTGGGGAGTGGCCACGTTGACTACCGTTGGATATGGAGATATTTATCCAGTCACTCCGTTTGGTAAAGCGTTGGGGTCAATTATTGCAATTATTGGCATCGGTATGTTCGCTCTACCGGCAGGTATTCTCGCTTCTGGATTTTCCGAAGCCATGGAATCGCGGAAAAAAACTACCACCGTTTGTCCGCATTGCGGAAAAGATATCGATCATTAATAATCCCCCAGCAAAAGCCAGATACGCAATTCCGCCAAAGTCCATTTAATGGCGGAATCTTAGCGTCTGTATGCCAGGAATATAAACAGACCCGTAATAATTACAATTGTCGTTTTACGACATGATATAATCCAAACAATTCAAATAATTACCACTTTTAGGAAAATAAATGATCACGCCAGAACTATTGTCGCCAGCCGGTAGCCCGCAAAAAATGCGTTACGCCTACGCATTCGGAGCAGATGCCGTGTACGCAGGAGTCCCCAAGTTTTCGCTCCGCGCCAAGGAAAATCCATTCACCACCGCTTCGTTAATAGAAGCCGTGGATTATGCGCATGGTCTTGGGAAAAAAATATATTTAACCGCAAACATACTTCCGCCTAACCGAAAAATCGAATCGTTCAAAAAATCTCTAGCGCAACTGGCCGAAGCAAAACCCGACGCTTTTATCATGTCCGACCCCGGTTTGATTCAATATGTTTTGCAAAATTTTCCTTGGGTAGACGTTCATCTTTCGGTGCAAACCAACACCATCAATTGGCCGTCGGCAAAGTTTTGGTACGATTTAGGCGTTAAGCGCATCATCTTGTCGCGGGAACTTTCGTTGCCTGAAATCGCGGAGATCCATGAAAAAGTACCCGGTATGGAACTCGAATCATTCGTCCATGGAGCCATCTGTATCGCCTACTCTGGTCGATGTTTGCTTTCGAATTATTTCAATCATCGCGACGCCAACCAAGGCACCTGCACCAACAGTTGCCGGTGGGAATACGACGTATTGGAAGCAAAACCAACCGATGGCGGTGGCTGTTCCAGCAATAGTAATAGCAGCGCTAGAGCCCAAGAGGGAAATTTCTATATTGAAGAAAGCAACCGCCCTGGCGAACTGATGCCGATGGAAGAAGACGAGCACGGCACCTATATCATGAATTCCAAGGACCTGCGCGCTCTTGAGTACCTAAAGGAAATGCGAGACGCGGGAGTGATGTCTTTCAAGCTGGAAGGCCGCACCAAATCAGAATATTATCTGAGCCTAGCTACCAAAACCTATCGCCGAGCTATCGACGATTTGGTTGAAGGACGAGAATTTGATCCCACGTTACTTGGCGAATTGGATAAAACATCTAATCGCGGATTCACCTCCGCATTTCTTTCGCCAAACTCTGGATCAAAAACTGAAAATTTTGACTCGCCACAAGAAACCAATCTACCGCAAATTTATGCCGGTATGATCAAAGAAACTCGCGACGGAAACTGGATAGAAGTGGACGTGAAAAATCGGATCGAGTTGGGCGACGAGTTAGAATACATTTCGCCAACAGATCAATATCGTTTTTCCATTACGGCAATGGAAGATAATAATGGTAAAGCTATCGAAGTTGCCCACGGCGGCAACGGAACCATTTGGATGCAATGCGACGGCCCTGTCGAACCCTATGCATTAGTTAGCCTGCTACAAAAAACTCCTGTAGAAACGATGAAATAAGGGGCTAGGATTACAAAGTCCCCTCTGCCCGTCATCCAGAAGCGATACGCAGTATCGGTGAAGGATCTCGCCTCGCCTTAAACAATTGTCACCCTGAAATAAAAAATTGTCACAGTGAGCCTGTCGAACTACGACCACCACTACCCTCTCACCTCCAACTTACTCCTCACCCACTCCAAATCTTTTTTACGATATCTTCTTAAGTAGGTTTCAGTAAAAGACAGTAAAACGAAATCAGCTTCTTCAATTTTGTCTTCCATCCAAGTAGGCCATCCTTCTTCTGGAGGGCCAACTAGGTCTTGATCTATATCGCAATCGATTCCTTCTTTTCGGAGCTTTTCGGATAGTTCCAACACTTTGGCTGAATGATCATCGGAGTCGTGGCTGTGGCTGATGAAGACTTTAATTGGTTTCTGCATTTGAAATTTCTATATCGTTATATTGGATAATCTTACGATACGAGAACATTTGGAGTAAATCAAGAAGAATGCTTAGCCACAGAAGGACACAGAAAAACACAGAAGAAAGCTGAAAGGCAAAAAGAAATTATTTTATTGAATCGAGTCGAGATTCTTCCTCCCGTTAGTCGTCAGATAATATGAAACAGACGATCAACCTCTAAACGTGTTAGTAATAAAAAGGCT
>CAZMZH010000019.1:0-63887 GCA_964570665.1 uncultured Nitrospinota bacterium
ACAAACGAGATCCCTCCGCGTTGGTCGGGATGACGGATCATGGGATTTGTTAAACGCCACCTCAAACAGTCATTCCAACTTTTTCCAAACAGTCATTTCGAGCCCTGTCGAGAAATCTATGTTTCGAAGAAACATGTTCCTTTACAAACGAGATCCCTCCGCGTTGGTCGGGAAGACAGGCGGAGGGGGCTTTGTAGCTCTAGTTTCTTAATCATTCAACACGTCTACCGGGTCTGACGCTCAGTGTGACCATTATTTAAATCAAGGCGAACCTTGCTTTAAATGGAACTCGATCTGACAATTTGATTTCTTCCCTTATCTTTCGCTCGAGTAAGCGCATTGTCGGCTAGCGAAATGAGTTCGGAATGACCTTCAATAGATTGGGGAATCATTGAAGCGATACCTAAGCTAATTGTTAATTCATAATCGTCTTTATTTTCATCAAACTCGACTTCGAGAGATTCAATTTTTTTCCGCAATCGTTCGCCTATTATAAACGCGCCGTCCTCATCCGTACTTGGTAGTATCGCCGCAAATTCTTCCTCTCCATAACGCGCAAGGAGGTCTCCCGGGCGTTTAAAGGTATCAAAAGCAGTAGCCGCTGTTTTTCTTAAACATTCGTCTCCCGCTTTATAACCGTGGATATCGTTAAGTTTTTTAAAAAAATCGATATCAAACATTATCAACCCTAGAGGGCTTTTTTCGCGAACCGCTCTTTTCCATTCTTGATTAATGGTTTCGTCAAACCAACGCCGATTGAACATCTTGGTCAATCCATCCAGTCTATTAATTTTCTGTAATTCTGCATTTACACTAATTAATTGTGCCTTACTTTTAAGAAGCTCGTCTTCTACTTGTTTTAATTTCGTGATTTCACGAGCAATACACATGGTCCCCAAAAACTTTTTTTCTGGAACATTTTGAAAAACCATTTCGTCGGAGACATTCCAAACGCCAAAAGCGTCCAGCAGGAACGACACCGAATCAACTTTTTCTTCTATTATTTTACCTATATTTGATTTAAATTTTATTTTCAGGCTCGTTGTCGCTAAAGGCCCAACCCCATCGGTCGCAATTAGAGGCAACATTTCTTCTTCGTCGTCTATCTCAATAAAGTTCTTTATGGGCTGCCCCAAAACGTCTGAAGATTCATACCCTAAATATTTAAACGCCGAATTTATATAAGTAATATTTTGATCCGGATCTAATTTAAAGATCAAATCTGAAGTCGTTTCGACAATGGTCCTGTATTGCGCTTCGCTTTTAATCAGTTGTTCTTGTACAACCTCGAGCTTATCGTTAAGCTGAATTTGCTCTTCCAAAGTTTTTTTTAATTGAATATGTGTCTCGGACTTAGCAAGCACTTCATCTATCTGAAACGGCTTTGAGATATAGTCCACACCTCCCGACTGGAAACCTTCGACGATATTCTCCGGTTCCGTTCTGGCCGTCAAAAAAATTACGGGGATCTTTTGAGTCTCGTCAGTCTTTTTTAGCCGACGGCACGTTTCGAATCCATCAATTCCCGGCATCATAACGTCTAATAAAATCAAGTCAGGCGACGTTTTCGTCGCAATTTTTAACGCTGCTTCTCCATTTTTTGCAACCATCACTTCGTAATCTCGCGACTCCAACGTTGTGCGCAATACGTTTAAATTGGTCGCGTTATCGTCGACTAATAGAATTTGCAGCGCTTCCATTCCATTTTCCTCTTCATCCATCTATTAACTCCTTCAGAATTCTGGTCGCATCTTTCAGAACAATAGCTAATTGTTAATCCCATACTTAATCAAACAATATATTTTAAATCGAAATAGTCTTAGGCCATTTCGCCTACATGAATTTTCCTAAATCCACTTAACTAGTGGATTTATAATAACTAAAAATAGTAGCGAATACTCTAAATCAAATGTTAAAAAACTGTGACAAAAATCCTATTCTTTAAACCGAAAGCCTCTTTTTTATAAAACTCTGTGGCAATACTTACTATTAGATGGAACTTGATCTGACAACTTGATTTCTTCCTCTATCTTTTGCTTGATAAAGAGCTTTGTCTGCTTGGGAAATAAGAGTGGGAAACTCCTCATTAGATGGCGGAATCATTGAAGCGACGCCTAAACTGACTGTTAAATCTAAAGCGTTTTGATTTTTGGCAAATTCAATTTCGAGTGTTTCGATTTTTTCCCGCAATAGCTCGCCGATAATAAACGCGCCATCTTCATCCGTGTTTGGCAGTATTACGGCAAACTCTTCGCCACCATAACGCGCCAGGAGGTCGCCCGGACGTTTAAAGGTATCGCAAGCGGTTTGAGCAATTTTCCTTAAACATTCGTCGCCCGCTTGATGACCATAGTTATCGTTAAATTTTTTAAAAAAATCAATATCGAATATTATGAGAGCAAGAGGGATTTTTTCACGTGTCGCTCGTTTCCATTCTTGGTCAATAGTTTCGTCAAACCAACGTCGATTAAATATTTTGGTCAAACCATCCATCTTAGAAATCATCTTCAATTCTTCATTTATAGTAATTAATTGCGATTTATGTTTGCGAAGTTCGTTCTCTATTTGTTTTAATTCCGTAATTTCACGAGCAATACATAAGGTGCCTAAAAACCTTCTTTCCGGAACCTTTTTGAAAACCAATTCATCCGGAACGTTCCAAATGCCAAAAGCGTCCAGTAAAAAAGGCGATGAATTAATTTGTTCCGTTATTACGGAATCTGAATTGGATTTAAATTTAACCTCTAGACTGCTGGTGGCTAACGGCCCAATTCCTTTGGTCGCAATTAAAGGCAATGTTTCTTCTACATCCTCTACATCGATAAAATTTACAATTGGCTGTCCTAGTAATTCGGAAGAATCGTATCCTAAATATTTAAAAGCCGAGTTTATGAAAGTAATGTTTTGATCCGGATCTAATTTGAAAATTAAATCCGACGCCGTTTCTACAATGGCCCTGTATTCACTTTCACTTTTAATAAGCTCGCCTTTCATTATTTCGGATTCTGTATAGAGCATAATTTTATCTTCCAACGTTTTCTTTAATTTCAGATGAGTCTGGGCTCTCGCCAGCACTTCTTCCTGATGAAATGGCTTTGATATATAATCTACACCTCCAGAATCAAAACCTTCGACGATATCTTCCGGCTCCGTTTTTGCCGTCAAGAAAATAACCGGTATTTCCTTTGTTTCACAGTTTTTCTTTAACTGTCGGCAGGTTTCGAATCCATTTAAACCCGGCATCATAACGTCTAATAAAATCAAATCGGGTTCAAATTCCCCGGCAATTTCTATGGCGTCTTCCCCATTATTGGCAATCATCACTTCGTAATCTTTCGTTTCCAAAGTTTTGCGCAAAACGTCTAAATTGGTCGGGTTATCATCCACCAATAGAATTTGCATTCCTTCCAGTTCAATGTCACTCATCTAAATGCTCCTCAAGAATTTTGGCAACTTCTTTCAGGTTGTAGCTCTTCGCTTTTGCAAGAAACTGTTTAATTAAAATTTGATCGTTTTCTGTGGTCGGTTCTATTTCGCCAATAATTTTTTCAAACTTGCCGACATTACCCGACTTTGCGGCGCGACGTAATTTCTGGAAGGTTTCCTTTAGCAACTTGGTGTTTGAAAAATCAATATCCGAAACTGGAATCATGACTTTGGCATCAGGTTCTTTCTCGACTTCCTCATATTCAAATTCAACGTTCATGAGTTTATAAATACATTCAAAAATTTCTTCTGCTTGAAACGGTTTAAAAATAAAAGAGTCCGCTCGTTTTTCATAATCCTCTTGCTCATGCGCTAAAGCGGATGCGGTAACAATTACAATTTTCAATTCTTCGGAAGTAAACTGACTTCTAATATTGTTAATTGCCTCAAACCCGTCCATTACCGGCATTCTGATATCCATAAAAATAATATCCGGTTTGTAAGTCTTAACTTTTTCACAACCTATCATTCCATTTTCGGCTTCCTCAACATCAACGCCAATACCAAGCAATAGTTTTTTTAGAACGTCTCGGTTGAGTTCTAAATCTTCAACGATTAAAGCTTTTAAGCTTTGCCCTTTTGCCAGTCGAGAAATTTTCCTGCCTCTTTCTAACTCATTATGCGTCGATTCTTCGGCGGGTAGGAGCGGCAAATTTAAGGTGAATTGGGATCCTTTATTCACTTCCGAAATAACCGTTAATTTGCCATCCATTAATTCCGCCTGTTTTTCAGAAATGGCCAATCCTAAACCTGTTCCTCCTTTTTTAATTCCTTGCTCACTTTGACGAAAAGGCTCGAATATATTCTCTAGCGCTTCAGGAGGAATACCCGGTCCCGTATCTATGACTTCGAAAATAAATATATCCCGTTTCCCTTTTTTCACATTAAGAGTGATTTCCCCGGATTCCGTGAATTTAACCGCATTACCCAACAAATTAATTAGAATTTGTTTGATTTTTCCAGCATCTCCCTTAACCCAATTGGAACCGTTATCGGACCGGTTAATATTCCATGAAATTTTCTTTTCATCACAGCGCAATTTGAATATTACCGATAAGTCGCTCATCAAATTATTAAGACTAAAATCCGTGCTATTAAGCCTGATTCGACCGGCTTCAATTTTCGAGATATCTAAAATATCGTTGATGAGCTCTAAAAGGTGTTGACCGCTGCTTATAATATTTTCGACAGATTTTTTTTGTTCGCCGTTTAACCCTTTATCTCTTTTTAAAATTTGAGAATAACCAAAAACCGCATTCATCGGAGTTCGTATTTCGTGGCTCATATTTGCCAAAAAGATACTTTTAGCGGCGTTAGCTTTTTCTGCGGTCATTTTGGCTACGACCAGATCTTCTTCCGCCTTTTTGTGTTCAAGAATTTCTTTTTGCAAACTCTTATTGGTACGCTCTAAATCGGCGGAAAACTGTTCTAGCTCTTTTCTCATCCGGGTACGTTCTTCAATATCGCGCACGATACCAATAAACAAGGAAGAATCCCCTTGGTACATTTGACTGACAGACAGTTCCATTGGGAAAGTAGAACCGTCTTTACGTTTAGCTATAACTTCTCTCGCTATTCCCAATATCTGAGGTTCTCCGCCGGATAAATATCGGTTCATATATTCATCGTGCTTGCTTTTGTCGGGTTCTGGCATCAATTGATTTATATTTTTACCAATAACCTCTTTGATCGAATATCCAAAAACGTTTTCTGCCGCTAAGTTGAACGACTGCACAATTCCATGCTCGTCGATGGTAATAATGCCGTCCATTGCGTTATCCAAAATCGCTTTGATATGCGTTTCTCTTTCTTGAAGCTCTTCGGTCTTTTCATTAAGTTCTTTGACCAGTTTTTCAAGATGGTTTTGATGTTTTTCTAACTCCTCTTTCGCGCGGTTGCGTTCGGTAATATCTCGTAGTATATAAATCAAAAGAGGATGGCCATCCAAGTTCATCCTGCTAGCGGTTATTTCAATGGGAAATACAGAGCCGTCTTTACGTACTCCTTCCGCTTCGTCGTGCGAGATTTCTTGAAACTCTTTACCCTTCGCTAAAAAATATTTTTTAAAATAATCCAGATTAACGGTTTCTTGAGGAAAGCGAACAATCCTGGTCACGCTTTGATCAATGATCTCTCCGTCCCAGTATCCAAATTGATTTTCTGCCGCCGGATTAAGAGATTGAATTTGCCCATTATTATCTATGGTAACAATCCCATCTGTAAGGTTTTGAACCACGGCATTTACTAAAGCTTCGTCATTTTCAATTCTTGCATTTAATTGCTCTAGACTGTGCTCGCTCACATCCAATCCGATTCGTTCCTCTTTGGCGCTAACCCTAAGCGGCATAACTAGATTGGTTAACCATAAAAGTACAAATCCCAGACCAAAAGCCCACAAAAAACAAACTCCCACGCCTAGAGCCTGGACTAATAATTGGTCCCAAAACCCAAATCCCGATTTAAATTGTTCTGGATTTCCAAATAAGGCAACCGCTAAAGTTCCCCAAACACCTCCGCCTGTATGAACCGGAAAAGCGCCCACTACATCGTCAATTTCATAACGTTCTAGTATGCTAGTTACGCCAACCGAAACTGCCCCGGCAATCGCTCCGATTATTGAGGCTGATAAATACGTAACCATATGGCAGGAAGCCGTGATACCCACAAGACCGGTTAGAACGCCATTTAATATCAACTCCGCTTTCGGTCGGCCTAGAATTTTCCAAGACAAAAATAAAACCGAAAGACCTCCCATTAATCCCGATAAAATTGTATTAATAAGGATTTTCGGAATTTGATCGTTGATCGTTAAAGTACTGCCGCCATTAAACCCAAACCACCCTACCCATAAAATGAAAACTCCCAACATTGCTAGAGGTATGCTGTGTTTCTGAATTTCAATTTTAGATTTTCCAAAACGGCCCACCCTTGGACCCAGGATAATCACGCATGCCAAAGCAAACCACCCTCCAACAGAATGGACTACCGTCGAACCCGCAAAGTCAATGAAACCCAACTGGGATAACCAACCAACCGATTTCCCGCTTTCCGCTCCGCCCCAAGCCCAATGACCAAAAAGGGGATATAAAAAAGCGGAAATTATTACGGTTATGATCAAATAACTCGAAAAGCGTATTCGCTCCGCTACCGCTCCCGATGCAATGGTAACCGCAGCGCCACAAAATGTTAGTTGAAATAAAAAAAACGATTCATGCCAAGGAGTATCAATATCAGTGAGGAAAAAACTGGAAGAACCAAATAAACCAGATTGAGTGGCCCCAAACATGATTCCAAAGCCAAACATCCAGAAAAGAACGCCGGAAAGACAAAAGTCCGCCATGTTTTTTATGGCGACGTTGAGGGTATTTTTGCTACGAACTAATCCACTTTCTAAACAACCAAACCCGGCCTGCATCAATAAAACTAACGCGGCAGCGCCTAGTAAAAATACAGCGTCAAAAATGGGGTGGTCTTGCGGCATTAAATTTATTCCCAGAAAATGATTACTGATTACAAACCTAATTGCTCATTAAACATCAGTAAGAAAAAGAACCGTTAACCCCAGACAACACTGGGCTATTTCGGCTAACGGAACTCTCCTGGAAGCCTCCAGCCTATTGATTAATAATAACTAAAAACGGTAAAGAATACCCCCATTCTAATGTCAAAAAACTGTGACCTATGTCACAGCTTCCGAACAAAAAATTATTTTCTGATTATGCGAACTGGGAACGTGGGGCAAGGATACAAAGCATTTAGTGGATCGTATTCGGAAAGAAAAAACTAACTGGTAGCTTAACAATTAAAAACCAAAGCGTCGGTGAACGTCCTTTTATCCTTTTGCAATAAAGATGGAGGAAAATTCCTAATCTAAATGGTTTTACTTAGCGCCAGGAAGGATTTAAATCAGAAAACTGGAATGAGAAACGTAAACTGGCGGGCTGTTGGACTTTGAGCGCTTGATTTTATTCGGATACCTAAAAGTGAGGTTTGAGTTATCTAACGACGTGTCGATTGTCGTAACCCAATCCATCACTGGAGACTTTTCTAAACTTTCGCCAGACCCCTTTATAATAGTTAAAAAAGTTTCAGGCTCTTCGTAAGTTACAAATTGCGAACCGTTCTCTTTACAACAATCGATAGGTTCTTTTAGATGGTGGCAGTGTTTACTTGGAGCGCCACCATTTTTGACCGTTGCGTCCATTCTGGCGCATATTGTTTGGCGACACAATTTGGCTTTGGCCGTAGAAACCAGCGGAGCCAGGGGAATCATTAAGGCAATTGCCAAAACGGCCAATAAGATTTTTAATGAAATTTTTCGCAAACTCATAATTTCATCGCAAACTGATTGGGAATATAAAGTCAACCGGTTGAAAATATACCGTAAGCTTTAAATTAGAAATATCGAATAAATTTGATACGATTTTAAATTACAGTTTTTTTTCTGAATAATTACCATATAATTTGATATAATTTAATGGTTAATTCGCTAAAAACAATCTTTTCGGAGTTTCTAAATTTTTAACGACTTGAATATGGACGAAGATCAAAAACTTGACATTCTATTGATTGAAGACGACGAAACCGACCAAACCGTCATTAAAAAATGTTTGGTATCGACAGATATAACGAATCAAATTTCCGTTAAGCCCGATTTAAAATCGGGAGAAGCGGAATTGGATACGAATTCTTTCCACGTCGTAATAGTCGATCAAAATCTTTCCGATGGCAGTGGCATTGAGTTTTTACAAAAACTAAGAAAAGCCAATAACGACATTCCCGTAATTTTGATCACAGGACTTGGCAACGAATCCACCGCCGTAGAAGCTATGCGGGCTGGAGCTTCAGACTATATACCTAAAGATAGAATTTCTCCCAAGTCCATATCGAGAAGTCTTTTAAATTCCATTGAGTCCTATCAATTGATTATGCGGGCCAAACAAGCGGAAATAAATCTTTCGGAAAGCGAAAAAAGATATAGAACCATCGTTGAAACCGTTTCCGATTTTATTTTTGAGTTGGACTCTGAAGGCAAAATTATTTTTTCCAATTCCGCTTTCAAAATGCTGGGCTACGAAAAAGAAGAACTCAACGGTAAATACATTAAGGATTTTATAGTCGCCGACGATTTAGAAGACATCATACCTCAAGTAGCTACCCAAGGAGTAGGACCACTGGCTACCACTAATCTCGAAGTTTTATTCAAAACAAACGAAGACTCCACCATTTTTGGAGAAATGGGAGTGACAAAAATGTATTTAGATGCCTTTGGCGTTTGGGACGTTCCAGCGGAAATGGCGTTTAAAAAAAATATCACAAAAAACTTTTTAGGCACCGTTTGTATTGGCCGCGATATTCCATCCTCCAATAGCGACAGCGACTTTTTGCCAGGGTTCTGATTTCCCCGCCTCCATATTGATCGATTAACACCCCAATCTCAATTCCTAAGCTCCACTATCAATTAATTAATTTTTGAAGCTTTTGAAAAATACCATTTCAAATTTCTACGCCTAAAATATCTAGGTATTCGCGGTAAGCAAAAATTTTGTTACGTTCTTTTCCCGTGATTTCTTTAATTGTTCCATAGTTTTCAAGTTTTTTCAAAGCTCGTAACGTTGTGGGTAACGAAACGCCACAAACCTTTTTGATGTTTGTAGTATTTAAAATAGGTCGACCTTGAAAACAATGATAAATTTTCAAAACGGACGCTGTAGATTTACTCGCCTCTTCAATTTTAGTTCGATCTTTGTTGAAAAGTTCTATTATCGCTTGCGCAGTTTTGGTGGCCTGATTAGCTGTATCAATTACGCCTTTCAGGAAAAAATTTATCCACGCTTCCCAGTCTCCTGTTTCTCGAACGGATTGCAAATGATCATAGTAAGCTTGCCGGTTTTCCTTGAAATATAAACTTAAAAAAAGAAGCGGTTCTTTGAGAACGCCTTCAACGCACAAGATAAATGTAATCAATAATCGTCCAAGACGACCGTTGCCATCTAAAAATGGATGAATAGTCTCAAACTGAACATGCGCTAGAGCGGCTCTAATTAAAACCGGAAGTTTCACAGTTTCGTCATGCAAAAACTTTTCAAACTCTCCTAATGTCTCCATCAATTTTTCTGGTGGAGGAGGAACAAAAATTGCGTTACCGGGTCGCGAACCGCCAACCCAATTTTGGGAAGAACGAAACTCCCCAGGAAGCTTATGTCCACCACGCGCGCCTGACGTCAGTTTTTCATGAATTTCCCGTATCATTCGTAACGAGAGAGGAAAACTTTTTAACCGCTCAAGGCCGTAATTCATAGCGTCAACATATTTGGATACTTCCTTTACATCATCCATCGGTACTCCAGAAGCTTGATCTGTTTCAAATATAAGAAGGTCAGCTAGAGAAGACTGAGTACCTTCAATTTGTGAAGAGAAAACCGCTTCCTTACGAACATACATATATAAAAAAAGGTATGGGTCAGGCAAAACAAGACTCATTCCATCCAAACGACCCAAAGCGGTGTTCGCTTGATCCAATAACGGATAAAACTCTTCCAAATTTAGAGCTGGTTTTGGAGGTAAATTTTGCGGTATATAAGCGCTATATGTTTCGCCATATACAGAATATTTAATATATTGTCCTATTCGCTGCTTTTTATTCATCCTTAACCTTTAACTAACAAAATTCATGAATTATGTTACTTAAACTAGAATAACTAACGTTTTTGTAATACACAAGAAAATAACTAACGAATATAGACAATTTCGTTAGTTATTTTCGATTAAATAACGTAAACGTTAGTAAAAAATACTTATCTTAAAGGAAAATTTCTTATAATCGAGGCTAGATTCTTTACCCCTTCGGCAGGCTCAGCAATGGTGATCGCTGCAGAATGACATGCAAGAGGGATTTTGCTACTTTAATTTCTAATTCAATCAACACAGAATCTGGGTCGGACACTCAGCATAACATTCTTTTAATTTCTTCTGTGTTCTTCTGTGGTAAAAAATGGCTTTGCAAATTGTGGGGAGTTTTATCTTTTATTGTAAGAACTTAAATTTTGTTACTTGAACTTTTGATAGTTCTCCACAGTTTCTCTGTGGCAGTTTGATCTAATTTAATATTTATAGTCTTTCTATTGTCGTAAAACAATTCTTCAATTCCAGTTTTTATGTCGAATCTCCAATCGCCTTCATATTTATTTCCATTAGGAGAAAAATAAGTACCCCTGCCGTTTCGCTTGCCGTTTTTAAAATTACCAACATACTTTACTCCCGTATCCCAGATTTTTACTCCGTGTCCGTTTTTACAATTGCCTTCAATACAGGCGCTGTAAGTGGGCAAAAAATAAACATATAAGGCTAATAAAAAAATGTTAAAGGACACGATGAATTTTCCATAACTAAACTTAGTATCAAATATAGATTTCATTTATCGATAATTTATACAGGTTATTAATGAGAGGAATGTAACTTAATTGGCGGCAATCCTTTCATTAGATTATGGACTTTTTTCATCACAGGAATATGTAGGTTTTGTATATTTTTTGTATCGATTTATGGGGGCAGTGTAAATATTAAACTCCAAAAATCGAACTTATCATTGGCACATTCGTTTTGCGAGGACCGCGCTGCCCTGTATTACTCGAAGAGGCTAAAAATTAGTTTCGTCGGTAATCGCGTTTTGCAGGTTGGCGTTGATGAGGTTGGCTCCCGCGAAATTTGCTTGCGAGAGATTAGCGTCTTCAAGGTCGGCTTGTTCCAGATTGGTTTCCATGAGTTCGGCTCTTGTTAGATCGGCGCCTATGAGTTTGGTTTCCATGAGCGTCGCTCTTTGCAGATTAGCTTCAGTTAAGTTGGCGTCTTTCAAGTTCGCCTCAGTGAGAAGCGCTTGAAAAAGGTTCGCTTTTTGTAAATTCGCTCCTTCCAGGCTGGCTAAATAAAAATACGCCCTTCCTAAGTTTGCGTTTTCAAAATTTACGCCTGCAAGATTTGCTTCGGCAAACTTCGCTTCAAACAGATCCGGAACGATATCTGGGTTCTTCTCTCGCCATCGGTTCCAGGATTCAACGCCATTTTTCAGTTCGGCTAAATGATCGGGGTTTGCCATGAAATTAAAGAATCGTCATTCCTACTATTCAGGTAGGTGAACGGCTTCGATTTTATATCCGTCGAGATCAAAGACAAACGCGCCGTAATAATCTTTGTGGTATTCCGGACAAAGCCCGGGGGGCGTTTCGCTTTTGGCTCCCGCTTCTAAAGCGACTTTGTAAAACAAATCCACGGCGTTTTGATTCTTTGCGCGAAAACCAAAATGGACTTGTGGAGAAGGTTCCTGGTCGCCATTTATCCAAAACGCTCCAACCGTAGGAGGCGAACCAAATCCGGCGGAATTTCCATATTCGGCGAACAGTTCATAATCTATCGAAGCCAAGACTTTTTTATAAAACTCTCTGCTCGCATCGTAATCCTTCACTCCAATGACTATATGATGAATCAACTCGGTTCCTCCTCATTGATATGATTTAAAAGAAAAGCTTATTTCTGACAATATATTATATAAGCAGGTTCTCTTAAAGGTGTTAGTTTTATTAAATCGAGGCGAGATCCTTCTTCGACCTTAATAGGCCTCATCAGGATGACAGCGCTGTAAGTATTCTATAAACTAAGCTTAGCTTTTGTTTTAGCAATGAGGTATATCCCAAAAACAATAAACCTGATAAAACCTAATCTAAACTCATTCCCTCTGCGTGTCATCCAGGAGCGAACCTCCTTTGATGAGCCTGCACTGAGCTTGTCGAAGTGTATAGCTTCAGGAAAACGTGCGGAGGGAACAACTCTCAACGTCAAAACGCGAATGAACGTAGCCTTCAAACAACCGGTTGCGTCAAGGCTGGATAACTGAACAGGGTTATATGTGTCAGGTTTAACAAAAAGTGAAATAGAATGGAACTTTCGATACGGCCCGATCTATAAAACACCGTTCCGTAAAATAATCCCGCTAGTGTGGCTAAAAAAACGTATTTAGGTCCGCCCCAAAAATGATCGAGCCCAAATAAGACGGAGGCGATGACGATCCCTACGGGAACGCCCCACTGTTTTCCTTGGAATAATTTTAGGATTTCTTTCTGAATAAAACCTCGAAAAAGAGCTTCTTCCGCTACGCAAGTGAACAACAAATTTTTTGCCGCCCATAGTCCTATAAAAGTCGGAACCTTTGGGTCCAAACGAATGTATCCTAATAGGTAGGAAGCGCTCAACATAACTACCGCGCCTAGGCAAAACAGAGGAATCAAATGTTTTGCAATATCACGCCAGTCTTCTTTAGTTTGCGAAAGCCGTAGCCCCCACAACAGGATGAAAAATCCAATCAGCGTTTTATCGAAATTTAAATATGTAGAGTAAGGAACCGAATCCGGACTCAGTTGAACTTGCGATACAATTTTCCAGTTGTTAAACCCTGGCGTCAGGTGATGCGATAAAACGACTGCAAACATCAGGATAAAAAATGCAAGAGCCGCTTTTACGAAACCTTTTACATTTAAATTAAAGTAACCGTATAGGCATCCTCCAAAAACCGCTATAAAAAAAATCCCAACAAATTCTAGTCGATGCGAAAGTAAACCAAACCCACATGTCGCCACAAACAAACTACCCCACAACTTTGAGTTCTTTTTAACCCATAAACTCAATACAGTCATGGCTAGAAATGAGTAGGTTAGTATGGAAAACGTTTGGTTAAATTCCATATAGTTTTCTAATCATAAAATTTAATACCGCCACTAATCGTTCCTGATTAACATACATATTTGCCTTAAAAAATCATTGGATCATGCCTCTAATACAGCCTTACAAATCGCTGAAACCAATGAAAAAATTAAAAAACTCAAAGTTAGATTTGGGAATAAATAAAGAATTAAACTATTCCGTCGCAATCTTTTTCTAAAAATATAATGGCTATTTCCATTGTCTCTCCTTATTGGTTCATTTCTCTTGAACCCCTTAGCCCATTAAGAAATTAAAAAAGATTTAAATAGGGAAAAAAACTCCAATATATTATAATCTTGGGGACGAAAAACCAGCGCAAGATTTTATTTTCAAACCTACTTCTGAAAATAAAACCGGCTTTATTATGGCTAAAACCATTCATTCAATTCTTGTTGTTGACGATAATCCCGCCTTCCCCGGACTGGTAAAAGTAACGGGAGATTGTAATTACGATATAAGACTTGAAGAAGCAAATTCTCCGGAAATAGGAATCAAACGTCTTAAGAGTATAAATCCACCCGCAATCGTGTGGTCAATTCAAAATTTTACAAATTCTAATATCGACGGCAAAAAATTCCTCAACAACTGTCGTAAAATATCTCCCCTTTCATCGAGAATACTTTGTGGCTCAAGTTTATCGAAAGACGAAATGGCTCCTTTGATAAACACCGCTACAATACACTCCTTTTACAACAGTTCAAGCTATGAATTGGCCCCTATGTTGACCTCGCTTACGATTGGAATAGAATTTCACAAAGTTAATATTTTGGAATATTATTTTAGTGATTTAAATCATAAATCCATTCCCCATTTCGAAGAAGCAATTAAGCAATTTTCAAACATCGATGAGGAAACCGGCAAAGAGGATGATTATACAAAAGATTGGATAGATTTTGATCGCCATAAATTAGAGTTAACCCAATTATTTAACTTTACCCGATCGGTTATAAATCAAATTCCAATCGCAACCGCGAAACTGAAAAACTCGCAAAAAACATTAAAAAAAGAAAAGAAAAGCCAAGAAAAAATTAATACCATAGAAAGAATCCAAAAGCGCGTAGCCTATCTCGAAAACTATCTAACTCATTCAGAAAATTCTATCGAACGAAGACTGGACCTTATTGCTAAAACCGATGTTAGAATCGCTGAAAGAGAAGAAGAAATTAAAAAACTCAAAGATGAATTTATGGATGAATAGAAAAGAAAATAAGATTACTTCTTCACATAAGTCAATCCTTACGACATAATTCAGTCCCCTATCACATCAAGCCGTAAAGAAATTTTTAATGCCAAAGGCCACTCATAAAATTCTTGTTGTCGACGAGAATCTTTCGTTTCCTAAACTGTTAAAAGTTACGGGAGATCATGAGTATCATATAGAACTGGAGGAGGCTACGTCTCCACAAATGGGGATACGACTCCTTAGAAATAAAAAACCTCCATCCATAATATGGTCAAACCTTAAGTTTGCCAATTCAGATATTGATGGACAAATGTTCCTCAAAAAGTGCCGCAAAATATCTCCGCTTTCATCAAGAGTTCTTTGCGGAACCCGTTTATCGAAAAGTAAAATGGATTCAATGATTCGCTCTTCTGCAATTCATTCCTATTACGCGAATCCAGACTACGAGAGTATCCCTATGTTAAGCGCCATTAAAATTGGGATAGAATTTCATAAAATAAAACTTTTTGAACATTTTTTGGATAGGTTAAAACTCGAAACTATTTCCAATTTGGATAAAACCTTAATTCCATTTTTAAACATAAAGAAAAAAACTAATTGGAAGGTTGGCCTAACTAGAGATTGGATAAATTTTGACGATCGGAGTTTAGAATTAAACCAACTATTCAAATTAACTCAAACGATCTTAAATAAAATTCCAACCACAACTTCAAACCTGGCTAATTTCACCAATAAATTAGAGGAAGAAAAGAAAAACGAAAAGAAAATTAGGATTTTAGGAAAGGTTCGAGATCGTATGGCTTTTATCGAAAGTTTTTTGATCCATTCAAAAATATGCCTCAAAAAGTCATTGAACCACGTTGACGAAACGAACATCAAAATAGCCGAGACAGAAGATAAAATTAAAAGAATCAAATATACGTTTTTAGAATAATAACAAATGGTTCGTTTCCCATTAAAAAGCAAGACTATTTGCGCGATTTCCTGTAATTTATTGATGCGCAAGGCAATCATTTTTTAAATACTTTTTAGCGGAAAACAATCATGCCTAAAAAGGCCGCAAAGAAAGCTCCTGCGAAAAGCAAAAAAACAACGCCACCTAAAAAAAGCGCCTCTTTAAGAAAAACCTCATCCCCTTCCAATAAAGTTAAAGTAAAAAAATCAAAAACTGTAAAACGAAAAACCGCAAAACTCATAACTGGCAAACGACTAAAATCTAAAACTCCAGCCAAAGATAATTCCGCAAAAAGGTTCAGTGGAAAATCGTTTCCTATAGTGGCTATTGGCGCATCAGCCGGTGGATTGGAAGCTTTAGAAGAATTTTTTGCGCATATGCCGCCCAACAACGGAATGGCATTTGTCATAATCACGCATCAAAATCCCGACCATGTGTCTCTTTTGCCCGAGCTATTAAGAAAATGTACTGATATGGAAGTCCTGCAAGCGACTCATCATTTAAAAGTTATGCCGAACTGCGTTTACTTGAGTCCTCCTGGAAAGAATTTGGGCCTATACCAAGGAGCATTTCAAATTTTAGATTTCAAAGAAACGTCCGGCTTATCTCTACCCATAGATAGCTTTTTTCGATCGCTCGCCCAAGATAAAATGAATAAAGCGATGATATTTTAAACCTCACACTCGTTATTTTTTAAAATTCGCTAACCCTTCCAAATATATTTTCTCCTAAACCATTTCTCAATTATCAAAAATAGACTGTAGATTCTCTGGTTTAACTTTTTCGGCCAACGCTAAAATCAATACAATTCTTGCCTTCCAAGGCGTTAAATCGCCGCTAAAAATGGTTCCGCCTTTTTTCAAATCAACCCCGCCGCCTTTGGTGGCGTATACCGGATACGACCTTCCAAAATAAACGCGAGAACCGATGACAACCGGAATCCCTTTTTTGACTGTCTCTTTAATCGCGTCGGACATCGGCTCGTTAACGTTACCAATCCCCAATCCTTCGATTACAATTCCATTGGCTCCATCTTTAACGACCGTATCGATCAACCTTCCGTCCGCTCCGGTGTACATGGTCAAAAGCGGAACGAAGGGTAATTTCCTGGGATCGGGTAGTTTGAACTTTTGCCTATGAAGCGGTTTCCTAAAAATGGTTATTCGGTCATGATCGATATAACCCAATGCGCCTCTGGGTCCAGAGTCAAAGGTTTGCATATTATTAGTATGGGTTTTTCTTACGTCACGAGCTCCATGAATGGTTTGGTTCATGGTGACGGTTACTCCCAGTTCTTTGGCGTCTTTCATCAAAACTTGCCGGACGGCATTGACCAGGTTCATCGAGCCGTCATAAGTAGGCTCGGAGGCGTTTCTTTGCGAGCCAACCAATACCACCGCCTTGTCAAGATTTAAGGTTAAGTCTAAAAAGTAAGCCGTTTCTTCAATGGTGTCCGTTCCATGAGTAACCACGACTCCCGTTATCTTAGGATTATCAATAAAACTTTGAACCAGTTTGGCAATATTTATCCAATCAGTGGGCGTCATATTTTCGCTGGCGATTTTACCGCCGCGATATTCTTTTACTTCGAATTCCGCGAACTCCTTCAACTCTGGAACAGAGTTTACTAATCCCTCTCCAGAAACCTTAGGAACCACACCGCCGCTAATGACATCTTTTTTCATAGCGATTGTTCCGCCAGTGGCAATGACCGCCACTTTCGGCAACGCATGAGCGTTTAAACTAAAACTCCATAAAAAAATTATCGAAACGTAAAAAACAAACTTCAATCGCCATTTAAAAAAAATCATTTTCCAACCCTTTATTGAATCTCACATCAGTAAGAGTCATAACTTGCCAGACTTCCATTTAATGTCAAATAAAATGTAGTTGAAAAACGAGGTCCTTCGACAATATTTTTGTTGATATTACCGAAGAACCTTAAGTGAAGGAAGGAATATGAGTTACACCCCCTCTCAGCGAGTCATTCCGAGCGAAGTGGATTAAAGCTAAAATCTCAAGTTAATTGATGAAAAAAAAAACATTGCGAACAAAGTACCCACCGCTTAGCCTGCCCTGAGGTTCTCGAAGGGTCATTCCGAGCTCTTGACTCTTTTCACGCGTTGATTGAAAAAGGAACTAGAGTTACAAAGTCCCCACCGCATGTCATCTTGAGCGAAGCCGAAAGATCTCGCCTCGATTTAATAAATATTTCCACTCTAATTCCTTAGGAGCTTGTCGAAGAATCTCGTTTTTCGCCACAACTTACAAACCCAATTATTTAAGGATTCTAACGACGCTTCTTTAATGACGCATTCGCGGATTTGCAAAAAACGAAACCAAATCTTTCACGGACAACATCCCAACGATTTTTCCTTCGTCGGTTACGGCTAAATGTCTAATCTTTTTATCGGCCATATACTGGTTCGCTTCCGTAACCGGTCGACCGCCGTCCAGCGTCATTATAGGACTGCTCATTATCTCGCTTACTTTCGTTGTTTCAGGGTCCAGTTTTTGCCGCAAAACTTTGCGCGTTAAATCCCTTTCGGTAACAATGCCGATGAATTCCGATCCTTCGGTAACCAACAACGAACCTACGTTTTTATCTTCCATGAATTCTGTTAAATCATGGATGTTTGCCTGGGAATCAATTGAAAGAATTGGGGTTGTCATATACTCTCCAATCTCTTCCTCAACGCGTTCTGTATCCTTGGCATAGCGGTGGGGTTTATGTTTCATGGCTCTTATTCTCCTTCTCCAAAAATGGATAATAAAACGCTTTAGCGCTTTCTTAAGTTAAGAACACAAACCGACAGTAAAACCATATTCGAATAAAACGAAAAATGTAATCTAAAGCAATCGAGATCTATTAAGCGTTTCTCGATTCTGGAGCCAGGCCCTAATAGAGGTATAAGGGGCTCCGCTGGAGTATGAAGAGCGCTTCCCAGGGCAACGGGAAATAACTTCTTAGAATGTAAAAATGCTAGTAATATTATAAAACAAATTCACCGACGATGCAGTGTCTATATAATTAAGAAAACGAGGAAGACGCCTGAAGGCTAAATTAAATCAGATCCCTTCTTGTAACTCGTTGATAATTTGTTATAACTGAAGTTTAAGAAAAATTTTTTTTCCGCTCGTTAAGGGTCAACCCAAAGCGATTTTTACTTAATTCCATTGGAAGTTGAGTTTTTATGGGTAAAAAAGAAAAGATTTTTTTATTAGCAATTGCCGTTCTTTGGGCTGTTTCTATGATTCAGAATTCATTCCGAGTAAAAGCTGGGCAAGAAGTGAATGAAATAAATGGGCAATTGGCCTTTGCGCGCCAAGAGTTAATTCAATGTATCGGAGAAAATTCTGGAGACGCCTCTTTCTGCGAAGATATTATGGAAAAAGAAAAAGAGATTGTTAAAAAACTAGCGACAGCCCAAAAAAATTTCGACGACAAATGGGGGATTGAGTAAAGTTAAAAACTTTGAACATTTTTAGGAAAAATAAATGTGGAAATAGGACTTGATCAAACCATGGTTTGGGGGTTGGGAGTTTTAGTCGTTGCTTTAGCCATATTTTTTTCCCCTAAGGACTGGATAAAACAAGAAAAGTGGTCGTGGAACTGGGAGTTGATCAGACTTTGGCTTTGGGGACCTGGCTTTCTAGGTATCGTTTTAACGGTTGGATTTTTCCCAAAGATCGGCATGGAGGCCCTATGGTTTAGCTTCGTTTCCGCATGGGGTATTTGTTTTGCCGCCGTCTATAGCATGGTGGGCAAAAAAGTACGAACCATTTTAGAGTCCGTCTCTCCACAGGATGGCGAAGCGGTCGAAGTTTTGATGCATAACGGAAGAATTCAATCTCCTGGCGTGGCCGTTTTAAACAACTACGAATTGCGCCTTATCCCTATCGTCGGCGACCCTATCCTAATCCCGCTTCAAGATATCGTTTCCATTTCCCAAACAGGTTGGCTCCCCGGTAAAAAGCTTTTCTCTAAACACGGTTATAAATTATCCACCCACAAACACCCAGCCATCGTTTTTGCCGTACCGCCCAGTGTCGGTAATCGATGGGGATTTAAATTAATACGATCAAAAAACTAAAAGACTTCTAAAAACGCCCACATAAAAAATAGATTTTGCTCCACCGGAAAAACCGAGTAATTAGGATAAAATTTTTCTAAAGCGTTCATTCCGCATCCCGAAAAAACATACAAAAACAAGAAAAAACTTACCAAGTAGCGAAAATCAAAGAAAAAAAGCTTCCCTCCTTAGTTCCCGTTTTTCAAAGAAAAATCGAAATGGGCCCAACCTTTTATGGACAACAAAAAGCCGTTAAGCTATAATATTCAAAACGTTCCCCAATTATTTCGCTAAGCCAAAAATATTTAAACTTAATGGAAGCAAATTTATTTTGATGTCCAGACTGATTAAATACTTACACAAAAATGTAGAGGACCTTTTTATTCTTCTCATTTTAGTTTCTGTGACTCTGGTTCATTTATTCGTTCAGTTTAAGATATCCATCCTCAATTTTTATTATATTCCCATCATGATCGCAGGCTATATGCTTGGCAGACGCCTTGCCATTCTTTACGCTTTTTTTACCGTTCTCATGGTTTGGGTATTTATATTGGCTAATAAAAGCGCCTATCTCGCTTTAGAAAATCAATACCAATTAAACATAGATCTTACGATGTGGGGTGGTTTTTTGATTCTTGCCGGTTGGGCGGGTAGTTTGTCCGAAAGCTTAAAAAACGAATTGTTCCATGTCAAACTTT
The DNA here is from genome assembly GCA_964570665.1 of uncultured Nitrospinota bacterium. Lineage (GTDB taxonomy): Bacteria > Nitrospinota > Nitrospinia > Nitrospinales > JAJDAT01 > JAJDAT01. Next base: position 20,149 of record CAZMZH010000019.1, read on the forward strand.
TACAAAAAGAATTGGCGCGTGAAAAAGACGACCTTAAAACAGCCAACGAAAAATTAAACGAAGCAAATCGTAAGCTTGAAGATAAAGTAACAAAACGGACGGAAGAACTGGAACGCTCTTATGCAAAGCTTAAAATAGCGTCTCAAACCGATCCTCTAACCAACTTATTGAATCGAAGGACATGCGAAGATAAATTCAAATACGAGATCGACCGATTTCAACGCACCAAGGTTCCCTTCTCTATTATCTTATGCGATATAGACCATTTCAAAAACATCAACGACAATTACGGCCACAATATAGGCGATTTGGTTCTTGTTCAAGTGGCGACAATCCTTCAGGAAGCTTCCAGAAAAACAGACATCAATTTTCGATGGGGCGGCGAAGAGTTCCTCATCTTATTGCCTGATACCGAACTGGAAGGAGCCATCATTGCCGGCGAAAAAATCCGTGAAAAAATTGAAACGGCAATGTTTGAATTGGACAAAAATAAACTCTCCGTAACCATGAGCTTCGGCGTAAGTGAATATGAAGAAGAACAAATCATGGAAGATTGCGTTAAAGTCGCCGACGGCTATTTATACGAAGCCAAAAGAGCGGGAAGAAATAGGCTTTACCCCTTAGCCAAGGCTACCAGCGCCAATCACGATTCGACGGCGGCGGAGTAAAAAACTATTTAAAGCTCTCCAAATCGCGTCTTTTTTACTTCTTGGCGGAAAATAGTTCGCGGCCAGATTCTTCTAGAAATGTATCAAGTTTTTGCGGTTTTGTAAGCGGTTGCAGATAAGGAACCATTTTGGCTGGGTATATTGGTTTTCTACCGCTACCCCACGAAAAACCATCGGATGCAACTACGGCCATAGAAGCTAGCGCTATCGATATGACGGCAATCTTTATGTAGTCGCCCATTCTTAAAACATCCTTTGTTAGCTTCAGCCCCACCCAAAACATGGCTACGCTAAACAGTAAGCTTACAAACCCGTCAAAAAATATCATCAATCGATTGTCCATAATCCAAAAATACAAAAATGGATCTACAACCGTGAAGACGACTTCAAAAAAAACGTCCAAATTGATTATCGTTAAAAAACGCTTAAAATAAGTTTTAAATTGCTTGGAAGACACGAATATACGGAAGAACGACGAATAAAGTAACGCAAATACGATATAAACTAATGAATATATAAAAAACTCTTTCGTTTCAAAAGCCGCCTCTGGAGTATCCATTTTAATGAACCAAACCAACATTCCCATGGCAAATAGAGAAGACGATATTGCGACAGAACTCTTATCCAGAAATTGGCGAACTGCCGCAAAAGTCTCTTTTGGTTTGGCCGGCTCCACTGGGTGATCCGCCAACAAAATCCTTAAGCGGGTTTTTCCAATACAAATTTCTTCCCCCGATCGGATTTTTGCTCCTTGGCCTTTTAAAAAGACGTTATGGCTTAGCTCTGTTCCATTTTCGCTAGATAAATCGACGACAAAAAAATCTTCTCCAGTGTTTTCAATGGAAAAATGTTCCGAAGAAACAAATGGATCGTCCAGAATAATATCGTTCGAATAGGAACGCCCTATGGTGGCTTTTCCATCTTCAAAAATAAAACGACGCTCTGTGTTGGTTCCTTGAGGAGAAAGAAGTTCAACAATTATTCTGCCCATTCGATTCCTCCTAAAAACTTTTTAAGAAATCGTCTGGCTAAGGGTTCGTTAATACCCGCTAAACCCACTTTTATAAGATGTCCTCGATTGGGGCCATTCAAAAGGGCAAAACTCAGAAATACGTCGTGCAGCTTTGGAAACTTTTTATATTGGCGTTGGCAATAAGTTCCTTTCCAATTATGATCGGCAAATTCAACAAACTTATTTTTACATTTGAATTTTGAAACTTCTTTTTTCTTCACCGTTGGATAAAAATAAGTTTTGGCGAATTCCTTGGAATACAATTGAGAAAACTCCAAAGAATTTAAAGTGTCGCTTTTTAACCAATAAAATAAATACCCAATGATTCCGGTATTAAATTCTGAAGAAAGGTAAACGCTGTTTTCATTTTTGCACCATTTATAACTGTACTCAAAAAACTGATTTTCTTTTTTATCTTCGGGTTTGCTTTCGCCCCAACACTTAAAGAAAGAGGGAGATATATTTTTAGGAACTTTGAGCGAACCAAAAATTTCAGAAGACCAGTCCCCTTTTAAAAAGGAATCGATTATTCGTCGATACCTTTCAAGAAATTGCTCTTGAATTGTCTCTTCCCAGCTCGCAGTTTCTTTTTTAATTTTTTTAACCAAGTCGATAAGATAATCAACAGGGACCAGATAACTCAAATCGTTTCCTTCAATGGCAACGTTAACCCCTACAATATTACCTGTTGAATCAAAAGCGGGGCCGCCACTCATTCCACCGTTGAGAGAAGCTGAAAGTAATATCTGCTGGTAAAACTTCTCTCCTATCAATCCATTATAGGTTCCTTCAATAATCGTCATACCAAGATCCAAAGGATTCCCCATAGGAAAGACTTTATCGCCTTTTGATAAAGCAGACGATTTAAGAGAAAGATAAGGTTTATCCCCGCTCGCTTGGCCTTGTAAAATGGCGAGATCGTGGGGAACGTCGATATCTCTAATAATTAAATCGCCATGTTCTCCATTATCTTTTCGATATTCGATGCGGTAACGTTCCGGAGTGGATATTACGTCCGCAATAACGTGATAGTTGGTCGCAAAAAAACCTTCTTCAGAAAACCGAAAACCGGATCCAATGGAAGATTTTTCTCCCGAATTCAAATCTACAATTCGAATTTGATAAACCGCGGCGTTGTTGTCTTCAAATATTTTTTGCGCCGCTTCGGTCAATGCCCAAAGGGTTTGAGAAGACCCAAAAAAAATCAAAATTATGGAGAGAACAAAAAATGAGGATTTAGGGAGTCGCTTCATTATTAGAAGAGTGTTGTCAAAATTCAGGAGTCAAAAGGAGTTCCGATAATGACAGTTTTTCAAAAAAAAACAAGCTAAGATTCCAAAAGCTTTGCAAAAGGGGAAGTTTCAGTTCCAATATTAAGAACGTAATCAAGCGCAACATTACAATTTATTCGTTTTAAAAAGTTTAAACGACATAAACAACCTTGAACATTTTTCCGGTATACAGTATTCGTATTTCCGAATAATATCGGAAACAGCGATCCCTTAACGGCGCCGCTTTCCAACAACCATCCCTATAGCGTTTCCAAAATGATCAACAAACGTAAAATCAAAAAGCTGGCGGTCATCATTGTCAACGCCGCTACAAAGCCGGAAGAAAACTTTGAGAAGGACCCAAGTCCTCCCGGCTTGGAAAAAGTTGGACAACCAGAGGCAAAAAGTAAACTTGTGCGGTAAAGAATAAGCGCTTCAAGCGACGTCAATTTCATGCCCTCACTACTTTCCAAATTAAAACTTTGATTAAAAATATTTAATGAATGATTTTATCTATTGCGGAAGATTCGAGCCAATATCATATTTATAGTAAGGAGCCGGGTTGGCTCCTAACGAACCACCGTGTTGCCAAAACAAAATAGTTTTAAGGAGTAAAAGTTATGTCGAAACGAATGAAACTCTTTTTGGTGACTGCTTTGGCCTTAGGTTTTCTTTTGATGCCATACTTGGCGATGGCCAATGGATATCCTCCCGGCGACAACTCTGTCGCAAATGTCGGAGTACCGCCCGGGTGGGCTCCTAAAGTTAAAGGACAGTCAGAAGGAAAAGGAGGCGAAAAAAAGTTTCCTCCGGGAGACAATTCCGCCGCCAATGTCGGCGTTCCAGCGGCTTGGGCGCCTACGACGAAAGCCTCAAGTTATAAAGGAGGCGTTCCAACTACCAAGAAATTTCCTCCTGGAGACAATTCGGCCGCAAATGTGGGCGTTCCCGCAGCCTGGGCGCCAAAATAAAACCTTATTCTTACAAGGTTTTAACCCGGCGGATTTTATTCCGCCGGGTTTTTTAAAAGAGGGAAATAAAATTAATTAAATGGATTCCTCCTCCCCTTAATCCTTTTTCAAAAACCTATCCCATGCTCTCACTCACATTTCAATTTTTGATAATTTAACTTCTTTCAGTTAACATGAGTTAGCAAACGCCTTCGACCCAACTTCAACGTTTCTTCGCATCATTAAATAATAAAAAATGCTAAACGCAATTTGGATTGCCTTTTTTCTGGGTTCGTTTGTTATTGGAATCTGGAAAACGATATTCGCCAATCAGCCCGATATTTTTGTGGAGATGATGAGAGCCCTCTTTGATATGTCCAAAGTGGGGTTTGAAATCAGCTTAGGATTGGCAGGAGTGATGGCGTTGTGGATGGGCGTTATGCGAATTGGCGAAAAGGGAGGTTTTTTAGTTTATATAACCCGTTTTCTCGCTCCCTTATTTAAAAAATTATTCCCAAACATTCCAGCCGATCACCCCGCTTTGGGTTCAATCGTTATGAATATGTCGGCTAACGCGCTAGGCTTAGATAACGCCGCCACTCCTCTAGGACTGAAAGCAATGCATGAGCTGCAAAGCTTAAACCCCGAAAAGGAAACGGCCTCCGACGCACAAATACTTTTTCTAGTGCTCAACACCTCTTCGGTCACTTTATTTCCCGTTACCATTTTCGCTTATCGCGCTCAGCAGGGAGCTTTAAATCCTGCCGACGTTTTTATCCCAATATTAATTGCTACTTTTGTCTCTACTTTAGTTGGGCTGATGGCAGTCGCCGCCTATCAAAAGATCAATTTATTCGATCGCGTTGTAGTTGCATACCTGGGGGGTCTAGCGTTAGTCATTATATCGATGGTATTTTACTTCTCCGGTTTGGATCGACAATCCATGCAAGACCAATCGGCGCGCATAGCCAATTTCCTACTGTTCTCGGTCATTGTCGCGTTTATTTTAGCGGCGACGCTAAAAAGAGAAAACGTTTACGAAGCGTTTATTGACGGAGCCAAAGAAGGATTTCAAGTAGCGATTACTATCATTCCATTTTTAATCGCCATGTTGGCGGCTATTGGCGTATTCCGCGCCAGCGGAGCGTTAGAATTATTTTTAGATTTATTTCGAGGAATCGTTTCGGCCGTGGGCGGCGATTTACGTTTTGTCGACGCGTTACCGACAGCTCTCATGAAACCGCTTAGCGGAAGCGGCGCGCGGGGTATGATGGTGGAAGCGATGCAAAACTTTGGGGCCGATTCGTTTGTCGGCAGACTCGCATGCGTAATGCAAGGCAGTACCGAGACGACATTATATGTTGTCGCGCTTTATTTAGGCTCGGTAAAAATCCGTCATTCCCGCTACGCGATACCATGCGGCCTATTAGCAGATGCGGCAGGTATAATCACCGCCGTTTTGATAGCGTATTTGTTTTTTGGTTAATTGCGCCGAAGCGCCTGAGGTTGAACGCCTTATTGTAGCGACCGCGCCGAGCGCAACCTCATTCCTATCAGGGAGTTATCGTAAATTCATCCTCGGGCCAGTCTGCAAGTACAATCTTGCCAATAGTGTTCCCCTGTTCGACCAAAACGTGTGCCTTTCGTAGATTGCTCGCATTAATAGGCTTAATAACATTATTAGTTGTGGTGACGAGTTCCCCCTTATTCACAAGATCCGCAATTTCGTTGAGCAATCGCTGTTGCTCAATCATGTCCGGTGTCTGGTACATCGACCGAGTGAACATAAACTCCCAAATAAAGGCAGCGCTTTTACTCTTTAGCAAACCGAGATCCACAGGCTCCGGCGTTTCGACAATTGAGCAGATACGTCCTTGTGGCGCAATCGCGTTAGCCATTGCTATCCAGTGTTGAGAGGTATTGTTGAGGCACAGGATATAATCGACCTGTGGCAAATCGATAGAAGTCAACTCCGCGTCAAGAGCGTTGCGGTGATTAATAACTTGATCGGCTCCAAGCTTTTTGGACCAGGCAATCGACTCCGCGCGGGAAGCTGTCGCTATCACCTTAAGCTTGGCGAGCTTTTTCGCAAGTTGAATTGCGATTGACCCCACGCCGCCAGCGCCGCCTACTATAAGAATCGATCGCCCCGCATCTTCTCCGCGCGACGAAATACCGAGTCGCTCGAACAAAGCTTCCCAAGCTGTAATACCCGTGAGCGGTAATGCCGCCGCTTCGGTAAATGAAAGCGTTTTCGGCATCTTCCCCACAATGCGCTCATCCACTAATTGGTACTCGCTGTTACTGCCGGGACGGGTAATATCGCCCGCATAATAGACCTGATCGCCAACAGCAAAGCCTTCCACCTGGGGTCCAACCTCGACAACTAAGCCTGCGGCATCCCAACCCAATACGCGCGGAGTTGTTTCCTTTTTATCGTTAGGAGCTCTGACTTTGGTATCGACTGGGTTAACGGAAATCGCTCGGACTTTTACCAGCAAATCATTCCCCGTTGGATGAGGGCGATCAATTTCGACATCGATCAATGACTGTTCGTTCTCGATAGGCAAGTACTCATATAATCCGACAGCTTTCATAATTTATTCCCCTAAGTTATGACGATAAACGTCACGTTTCTCCTTTAAGAGCCTCATTTTTTATGTTAAGCCTACTATAGATAAAATGTACTCATTGAACAAGCGCTCACATTTTTGTTACCTACAGACTAAAAAATATTCTATTGAAGAAAAGTTATGAGATTCGAACGCTATGATTGCTCAAATGCCTGCCCGGTCGAAGCCGCATTAGAATTTGATCGAGGGAATATGGAAGGGAATGGCGCTCAAACCAATTTTGCTGCGCTCGAAAAAAGGGGATTAAAGCATGCGCTACCGCAAGCTAAAGCCCGAGAAAAAACTATCCCAAGACACATTAAATTTAAATTAACAATTTACTAAAAATTTGCTTAGCTTTTAGCCTTGAAAAGGTTACAATTCGTTTATTATTCCTCTGCTATTGATTCACTCTCCCCATTATGTCCAAAAAAAAGTTTTCACAATACATATTAGAATATGGTCAAACGCTAAATCCCGAAAGTCCTGTCGACCTTACAAAATCTATCCAATTGATTTTGATCGATGCCGCTAGAAAAATAATTTTAGACACCGATCATTGGAAAGGCTCAGGGCTACTTTCCGTAAAGGAAGCCGCTATCAGCGCTTGTTTTTTATCTACTTGCGAAGCCTTCATAACGGTTAACCTCCAAAAGGATAGCGAAGACATTGACCTGGAATCGATTAAGGTAGAAGTTGGTTTTGTGATTTTCAAAAAATATGCCATAGACGATATAGCTCAAATACTTCGCTATGGAGGAATGAACTTTATCGACATGGTCGAAGCTTCGCAGACCGACGAAAACTTCAAAGAATGGTTAGAAGCCGCTCAAACGTTTATCAAAACCTATATCGTTTATAAAGGCGACCACAACCATTTGGACCTTGGCAAAAGACTCTACCGCAGTCTGTGGAACTCAAGATCGTAGAATCTTTCGCCGTAATCATAAGCGCCTTTCTTTACTCCGCTTATAATTGAGCTTTTCCTATTGGAACGTTGAATTGGTCGCACCAAATGAGAACCGAATCGTAATCGGCAGGATTGATTCCTGGCGGGATAACGTACTCATGACTTCCCACAAAACCTTGCAGAGCCCCTAAACGCACCCCATTTTCTTCCTTCATATCTTTTGTGAGAATAACGCGACCATCTGGGGCAGCGCTGATTTGAACGTCGATCAATTTTACCGAATCCCCCTCAATTTTAACCGTGCCCGATGCGGGATGTTCCGCGTCGCCTCCAACTAAATTGTTACTATTAGAACTCATTTCTCCCTCCATTTTTTCAAAAATTCATTAATTAAATTCAAACGTATGTCGTCAATAACGAATGAACCTTACACATATCAAAAGTAAAAATAATATTATTCTTTAAAAGTCTGTCTGCTCTATAATTGGTCAAATATGGGAATAAAACCCACTCATGGCATAAAAAACATAGTAAACTGCCGCTTAAAAAATAATATCAGACGAGGAAGAACATGAGTATTCCAGGTTTTGCCACTCCCGAAGGCACCCTTAAATACCGCGAAAAAATGGGAAGTCGTTGCGCTGAAAGTCATTTCAAAGAAATCGATAGCCTCTGGTGGTCCAGTATTGGAATTGGAACCTATTTAGGACATCCAGACAAAGCCACCGACCGGTTGGTTGCGGAAGCTACAATTCGTTCGGTTGAAGGCGGCATCAACGTCGTTGATACGGCGATCAATTACCGACGACAACACGCCGAACAAAGCGTCGGCGTTGCACTTAAAGCACTAGTCGAAAGCGGAAAATACCAGCGCGAAGAAATCGTAGTTTGCACAAAGGGCGGGTTTTTGCCCCACCCAGGACGCGGCAAATGGTTTAAAGAAAAATACGCCGACGATACTAACAATGGTATTGGCATGGGCGACCTGGCAGCGGACTGCCACTGCATGCACCCGGAATACCTCGCCGACCAATTAGAACAAAGTAGAAAAAACCTGGGACTGGAAACCATAGATCTTTATTACATTCATAACCCAGAAACACAATTGAGCGCAGTAGACAATGAATCCTATTATGGTCAGCTTTCGGCGGCCTTTGAAATGTTGGAAGGCGCCGTAGCCGACGGGAAAATTCGTTACTATGGTATGGCCACCTGGAACACCTTTCGCCTGCCAGAAACCAACGACAAACACACTTCGCTAAAACTGACAAAAGAACTCGCAAAAGTGGCGGCGGGAGACGGGCCAGACCATCTTCGGTTCATCCAATTGCCGCTCAACCTGAACATGCCGGAAGCTTTTAACGCAGAAACCCAATACACGCTCGGGGAAATGTTACCCGCAATACCCGCCGCGCGAAAATTAGATATCTATCCAATCGTCAGCGGGTCCATCGCGCAAGGCAACATTAACGCCTTGCCTCAATCCTGGAACGATCAGATTGGCGAAGGATACACTAGCGACAAACAAAGAGCGTTACAAATCACGCGCAGCGCACCCGGAATCGCCTCCGCCTTAATAGGAATGAAACAACCGGAACATGTAAAAGAAAATCTTTCGCTCGGCGCCCTTCCCCCGCTCGATTCAACCACCTTTGAAAATCTAATGTCCAAAATTAAAAAGAATTGAGTTGATGAAAGCGCTGATACTGGGAGCGACAGGAATGGTAGGCGCGGAAGTTTTGCAAGAATGCCTAGTTAATCCCGAGATTAAAGAAATCACAGTCGTGACCAGAAAACCGTTTATTTCAATTGAAGGCGTAAAGGAAATCGTTCACACAAATTTTTTGGACTTTTCAAAAATCAAAGAAGAAATAATCGATCACGACATTTGCTTCTATTGCATTGGGGTTTACCAGGGGGAAGTTTCAAAAACAAAGTTTATCGAAATCACTCACACATCGTTAATGGCATTCGCTAAAACAATTGAAAGCGATAAAACAGTATTTTGTTTATTCAGCGCACAAGGCGCGAATTCCAGCAGCATCATATTCTTTGCCAGGTGGAAAGGCAAAGCTGAAGAAGATGTGATGCAATTCAAGTTCAAAGACTTTTACGCATTTAGAGCAAGCTATATTCATCCATTAGATGAAAGTAAATTAAAAAAAGGATGGAGTTATAAACTATATGAGCTTTTTTATCATTACTTCAAAGACCGTTTTCCCGAATTTTGTATCAGCTCCAACCAACTCGCCAAAGCCATGCTCCATGTTGCCCTCCACGGCTCCGACAAAAAGATCTTAGAAAATTTGGATATAAGGAAGATAAATTAAACTAATTCTCTGTTCTATCTTAAACAGATTATAGTTACAACAGTTACCCCACTACACCCATTAAATTAGCCCCTCTCTTTTCCTTTCGCGACTTCGTTACACATTTTAAACTCAAATTAACATGACGGATATCGTGATGGATCCTCCTGTTACATTGGATTAAGTTTTACGATACATTTGATTTGTAAGTTTTACTAACCCGATACTGGGAATAGAACATGCAAATACCTCCTGAACAAATCGTTCACATGGTTCAACAATATGCCGTCACTCTTGCGGAACTGGTCGCAGCTTTCACTGTGATCACAGCTATCACCCCTACTCGCCATGACAATCGAATCCTCGATACGGTTTTGAGAATCTGCAATATCCTTGCGGGCAACGTCGCTAAAAATAAAAATGGCGACGCGGATAAGAAACTAGAAGGTAAATCTTCGACAAATTTTGAAGAGCACGCTTAGGGAAACTTCTGCGGTACTGCCTAGTTAGTGAATTGTAGTCGCCCTTCGAGAGCCTCAGGGTGACAATATTGAAATAAGAAAAATAAGAAAAGTGTTATGACTTTCGCATTATTAGATCAAACAGAAACGATTGCAAAGCAAAAACCTAAATCTAATATTGGACTGGGAAATGCCCTGCAAAATATTTTTAAGCAGGACAATCCTTCTGTACAGGGGTTCTTGCCAAAACAACAGACACAAGATAATCCGTTTACCAATCTACCAATTCGTGAAAACGATTCTTTTGGTATCGACATATCGACTCTTAAGGGATTTGATGAATCGGAACCTAGACCGGTACCCTTCCCTGACATCTTATCCTTGAATCCGCGATCAGAATCAAGGTCAGTTACTTTTCCCGAGCTTAGTCCTTTGGATCCTAGCCGTAACCCACTGTCCGCCTTTTTCGAAGATTCATCGCAAAGCCAAAGACCGGCTTCTCCTATTAGAACTCTTGAAGATGCATTTTCCATTAATCCACCGGCTGGCTCAGCCAACGCTCCTCTTGATAGCTTTATAAAAGACCTCGATGTAGTTCAACCGATTGGAAATTTATCGTTCGATTCCATTAAAAAACCACTGGTAGGTACAAATGAGTTTTTTGGTAATCCTGATGAAACTCGATTGAGAACCAACGTCTCGTTTACGCCTCATGAGCGGAACGATGAATCCCTGATGGGTTTGTTTGAGCCTCTTAGCGCTCGTCAAGAAACGGCTTTACCTGACGACGCTGAAATTTCGGAGCAAGTTGCTGGTCGTGGATTCGATATTTTAAAAGAAATAGGTAAAAGAGGGCTCTCTAAAGCTAAAGAATTGTTTAAACGTCCTGTTAAACCCAAGCAAAAAAATAAAGAATTAGAGTCTCCACCTCAAAAAGGTTCGCTCCAAAATGTTGAACAAATCTCCAAAGATTCTATTAAAAATGTTTCAAAAAATGGAATTAAAAAAAGCATTAACCAAGCTGCAAGCGCAATAGCTATATGGAGTGGAATTTCTAAAAACTCTGAGAATTATAGGGAACTTACTAAAGATTTACTAGAAAACTGGCAAGATGGACACCATCCTAAATATACACCTGTAACAAATCCAAATACAGGAACCAAAGAGTTTGGTGAAATAAAAAAAGAAGTTACGGATGAAATTCAAAGGCGAAAAAAAATAAAAATCAGCCCTGGAAGAATCCGCTTACCCGTTGGACATGACAAAATTGGAAAGATTAAATTAGAAAAAAAACATTTGAGGCAATACAAAGAAGCTGAATTCAACACCGTTGAAGAATATGTCAATTTCGTGGGAAAAAGCTATAGTGAAATTTACCAAGAAAAGAAAACCGGACGGATAATTGTAGTGAAAAGAAACGGAAAAGAAAACAGTCTAATTTTAGAATTATCTCCAGTGGAACCCCATGTTTACAACGTAATTTCTGGTTTTCCTGAACTGCCAGGACGCATAGTCCGTCGAGTAAAAAGTGGAAGGTACATTCCCCTGTGGAGCAAGTAGGGTTGAGTCGCTTTGGTACAGCCCCCCGCTCTGACTCAAATATCCCGGGTGGATATTCCCCTTAAAAATACTAGATTCAGTAATCCCCGGTTAAATCTAGCGCGTTGGAGAATTTAGGGTCCAAAGCGACTCAATAATGAATATAGGTTAGCGAACTTATGAAATCAAGTGAAACGAAAAATTAAAGTTAGTTTGGGAAAGGTAACAAAGGGATGGGAGTTAAAACGAGGCATCATTAGTACAGTCCCCCCCCCAGACTCAAATATCCCGGGTAGATATTTCTCCTTAATTAGTTAAGCTGAGTAATCCCCGGTTAGCCTAACCGGATGGGAGTTAACGGAGTCTAAATCAGCCTCAAAAATAATATAGGGAAGTAAATGAATGAAAGCAAGTGGGGAGAGAGAATTAATTTTGATTAATAAGAAATGAAATATTTATTGAATCCAGGCGAGATTCTTCGTCAGCCCTATTGGGCTGACACTCGGTAGGAATTTGGGAAATAGAAAAATGAAAAACTTTGGCCGAAATGCGGAAGATACATTCCGCTTTGGAGTAGTTAAAGGTGAGTCGCTTTGGTGCAGTCCCCCGTACAGACTCAAATATCCCGGGTCAATATTCCCCTTTTCCATATCCAGGTTCGATAAAACCCGGTCAAACCTAGCGCATTCGTGATTTCAGGGTCCAAAGCGACTCAATAATGAATATAGGTTAGCGATTCAATGAAAGCAAGTGGGAATGGGAAGTTATTTTGGGAAATTAAAAATGAGATCTCTAGGTAAACTCCTAAGGAACTAGCAGTTCCAATATTGAAAGATACCTAGATTCTTCGTCGCGGAGCTTGTGTTGAGCCACGTCGAAACGCTCCTCCAGAATGACGGCGAATTAAGTTTTGGCTAAGCGCAGAATTTACTTTTCGAACAACTATTCAACTAGTTTCTTTATCAATCAAAGCGCAGAAAAAGTCAGACAGTTTGAAAAACATAATTAAAACTATCGAGTTAAAAAATGGCGTTTAAACCGGGACAAAGCGGGAATCCAAATGGGCGACCTAAGGGTTCTAAAAATAAACACACTATTGAAGCTATGGAAATCCTCGAAAAAAAGGGAATGAACCCTTTAGAGGCAATGGCGGATATGGCGATGGATGAAAACGTTGCAGAATCCGTGCGGGCTCGCCTTCTATGTGAACTGGCCTCTTACATGTATCCAAAACGGAAAGCGGTTGAGGTTTCTGGTCCTGACGACGAAGCCCTTACCATTAAAATTTTAAAGATACCCGCTAAGAAAAAATGACAACACTTGCCGAAGAACTTTTGTGGGAACCCACCGAGAAACAATCTCTGTTTCTTGCCGCCGATCAAGACGAAGTCCTTTACGGGGGCGCGGCGGGCGGCGGAAAATCCGAGTGTCTGCTGATTGACGCTTTGGGTTTAGACCAAAACGCGCTGGCATGGAACCGATACACCGGCATTATTTTTCGAGAACACTTTTCGGATCTTGCCGACTTGATCGAACGTTCTAATGAATTGTATCGACACTTTGGCGGAACCTATAGCGAAACGAAACACGTTTGGCGGTTCCCATCGGGAGCGCGCATTCTTTTTGGCTACATGTCAAAAAAAAAGACTTCCAACGCTATAACGGCCAGGAATATCACTGGATTGGTTGGGATGAACTGACTCATTGGCCCACTTCTTTTTGGTTTGATAGGATGGAAACTCGAAAACGATCTTCTAATCCAGATATTAAATGCTACACCCGCGCCACGACGAATCCTGGCGGACCGGGCCATGCCTGGGTAAAAGCGCGTTGGGATATTGCCAACGACGGTCGTCCCACAAGTTTTATCGACTCGCGCACCGTAGACGGCAAACGCATTAGCGTTTCCAGGTCGTTTATTCCCGCCAAACTTACGGACAATCCGCATTTAGGGGAAGAATACGAGATCCAACTCCTGAAACAATCTGAAAAAATACGCCGCAAATTGCGCGACGGTCGGTGGGATATTCCCGAGGGTCAATTTTTTACGAGTTGGAATCCAGAGATTCACATCCTTGAGCCTTTTTCCCTTCCCTTGGAATGGTCGCGTTGGCGCGCTTTAGACTGGGGTTCGGCGCGTCCCTATTCTGTCGGCTGGTATTGCCAATCTCCCGACGGAGTTATTTACCGGTATCGTGAAATGTATGGATGGGGCGGCGAAGAAAACGTCGGGTCGCGCGAAACGCCAACGGCGGTGGCAAAAAAAATCAAGGCGATGGAAGATTCTGAAATTAAAGCGGGCGTTGTTTTCCGCAACAATCCTGCCGACCGTTCCATATGGAACGGTAACGGTCAGGAAAAAACCATCGCGGAAGAGTTTGAACGCGCTGGGGTTTTATGGACTCCTTCCTTTGGAGGCCCTAACTCGCGAATTAATGGCTGGACCTTGCTCGACCAACAATTTGTCGAAAAGAAGTTTTTCGTTTTTAGAACGTGTCGTCACTTCATCCGGACGATTCCGGAACTTTTACACGACGAAACGAATCCGGAAGACATCGACTCCGCTATGGAAGATCATATTGGAGACGAGTGCCGTTACAGCATTGTCTCTCGGCATCGAACGTTTAAAAAATCACTGTCGTCTTCCAAAAAGAACCGCCCTATTCCCGGAACTTTTGACGATATGGGAGACGAAAGAAAACGAAAATCGAAATATAGATTTTAATTGTACGGAGCTTGTGCAGAGCTTGTCGAAGTACTCAGGGCGACATTATTAGAATTTCGAAGAACTCCTAAGGATTTAGAGGAAATATTTATTAAATCGAGGCGAGATCTTTCGGCTTCGCTCAAGATGACATGTGGTGGGGACTTTGCAACTCTAGTTCCTTTTTCAATCAACGCGTGAAACGAGTCAAGAGCTCGTAATGAGAGGCAGGAGGGACTTGTACAACTTTAGTCTCTTTTTCAATTAACTCGCGAAGTACAAACGAAGGTTCTTGAAAGTATTTGGCATGATCGAAGACTTCGAGATTCCTTTTTTTAACATGAGAAACGTATCTCAACTTTATCAGGAGATTTTTAAATGGCTACTAACACCAAAGTAATTGACTTGGGAGATTTCACCGCAACCGCAACGGGAAGCGTTGTAACTATGGATAACGAACCGTTTTTCCCTCGAAGACCAGCTGTAGCGGTTGTTATGGGAACCTATACGGGAACTTTGAAAGTTCAAGGTTCTGACGATAATTCAACCTGGGTGGATATAGTCTCGCTAACCGACGAGGTCGAATATAAAGAAATTTCCCTCAAGAAATATATGCGCGCCGACTACTCCGATAGCGATGGTCCTGGAACGTTTTCAGTGACTCGTAATGGAGGAACC
Source organism: uncultured Nitrospinota bacterium (assembly GCA_964570665.1). Lineage (GTDB taxonomy): Bacteria > Nitrospinota > Nitrospinia > Nitrospinales > JAJDAT01 > JAJDAT01. Next base: position 35,263 of record CAZMZH010000019.1, read on the forward strand.
GAATGGATACCTGTTTCAATGGTTCAACAAGGGTCGCCATTGAGCGGAGACATCCGAATATTGCGCGGAACCGTTAACGTCGGCAGCCAAACTTCTGGCCAAGATTTACGGTGCCGTTATCAAACCGAAGTGGGAAAAGATCAATTTATTCACTCTTGGGGATTACAAGGCAAGCTATAATTTCTCTCCAAACTTTGTCGTTTATAGATTTTTTAATCTTGGTTTTCATAATTTTATTTTTAAGATAAACTACGGCATCAAACCGATAGTCTTTACCTAATTCCCGCTTAAATAAAAAATAAACACAAGATAAAACCTTTAAATGAAAAAAGTAGAAATACCTCAATGAGAAAATGGACCTTTTTTTTAATTTTATTCCTTTTCGCCATCGTTGTAATGTTAGAAGGTTTTTTTCGAATCTTTTCTCCAACCTCAGTATTTGACAATCACACAACTTCAGCATTCGGGATTCAAACGGCTTTTCGGCCAAACTTAAATGCTCAATTTTTTTTTGACGAATTTCCATTCCAAATAAAAACCGATTCTCATCGATTAAGAAATTATCGCCAAACTTCTTATCAAAAACCTAAAAATTCTTTTCGTATATTATGCCTCGGGGGTTCCATTTTTGCCGCTTCGGGCGTCAACAACACCGAAACGTTTGCTTATTATTTACAAAAAATTCTGGAACGACAATTTCCAGAAAAAAATATCGAAGTCATAAATGCCGCTAAGAACTCTTGGGAAGTTAGCGAGTTTTACACTTATATAAAAAACGAAGGTTTTAAATTCGATCCAGATTTGGTGATCAGTTATTTTCATACTGGCGAGCTTTCAACAATGGATTTTTCAAAATTGGAAGCAGATACCATTAGCGCTAAAAGGATTGCAAAAAATATCGTAGAAATAGAAATTAAAAATATCGGTTTCAACCTTCATTTAAATGAATTGGCGGCCTTCAGCTTAAAATCAATCCAATTTTCTCCGTTTTATGACGCATTCTTTAATCGATCTCACCTATTGAGGGCGATTGAGGAAAAAATTAGAGAAAACTTAACGCTTAAAAATAATTTCTCTGACCCGTCCGTTAAAACAAACTTGGAAGCTTCCATGAAAAATTGGGAAATAACTGCCTCAGACCGTATTAATTGGAAAACCGACTATGGAGAAATAAAAAACACGCAAACTGGACAAATAGAATCAATCTTATACAGCATCGCTTTAGAAAAATATTACGAGCTGCTTAAAAGCCTTGATTCAAGATTGAGTTTTCTAATCATTCCATCGCCTCAAGAAATTTTGAAGCTCCAATTTTACCCTGATAATTTAATCCCGCAAAAAATTAACTCGAATAGCGAGTTTTCTTTAATTAATTTGTTGGATCCATTAACAGATTTTCAAAATCACAATTTATTTCCAATCAATTTCCCTAAAGTTATTCACTGGACACCGGCGGGACATCATTTAGCGGCAAAACTTGTTTATAACACAATGCTTGGAAAAGATTTTTTGTCGGATGGAAAAAATAAAAATAGTCAAATATTGGATATGAAATCTCAAAGTCTTATCGACTCTATCCAAAAATCAAACAATAGAATTTCTGAACTATTGATTAACACGGGACACGATGCCTTTATCAAGGGGATCGTTTATTTAAACCAAAATCAATTAGACTTAGCTGAAAACAATCTGGCACGGTCATTACAAATATCTCCAAAAAACGAAAAGATATTCTGGCGATTAGCGGATATATATTATAGAAAAGGAAACTTCATCAAATCTTTAAGCTTTATCGAAAAAGCCAAACAGAATGGCTTTCCCTTAACCGATGAGTTTTATTGGCTAAACGCGAAAAATAATTTAAGCTTAAAAAATTACGATAAAGCAGAATATTTCTTTTCCAAAGCAATTGATCAATCTCCAACCAACGCTATGAACCACTTCGAATTTGCAAAATTTTTATCGCTCCAAAACCGATATAAAGAGGCTATCGTTGAGTTTAATAAAGCGAATCATTTTTAACCTAATAATATTAAAACCTTATTGGGATTGGGAACTGCCTATTTTATTAATGGCGAAACGCTCTTAGCTATAAAAACCTTTGAGAAAGCTTTAAAAATTGATCCGCTTAACCTCAGCATCCATAAAACTTTGGAAAATCTTGGTATTAAATTTAAAAAAAAATAAATTACCGGGATCCCTAGATGTGAAGGATCAATCATTGGCTAAGGATGTACGGCGTTGTTATACAAAAAACATTTTTCATTATCGTGGAGATTGCAAACCAAACCAGGACAAACCTTGACCTAAAGAAAATGGGCTCAACTTTTCTGTAAAGCACGAAAAATGCTACTAGCAGTCTTGTTATTCCCATCCATACTTAAATACTTTGACAAATTATCCAGCGCTTCTTTTTTGTTCCCCAAGGCCGCATAAGATACCCCTAAAATTAATAACGCCTTAAGATCGTTTTGCTTTTGCTTAAGAATTTGCGAAGAAAAGTTTATCGCTTCTTCGTATTTCTTTTGATCAAATTTTAGCGAAGCCATAATTAATTTAAATTTCAAGTTATTCGGCCAAAGCTCCACAGCTTGTTTTATATATAATTCGGCATTATTTAACTGTCCCATTTTTTGGTAAACAATATAATTAAAGAAAATCCCCTGAGCCCACCACTCTCCTCTAAGTTTTTCTAATTCTTTTGCAGAAGTAATCGCTTTATCCAAATTTCCATTTTGGAGGTTTTCAATTCCATCCTTATAAATTTTCGTGAAATTATAGGCATATTTATATCTTTTCACTTCCAATGGATGTCCATCTAAAGACTTTTTAAAAGATGCGAGAGCTAAAGAAAATTCCCTTAATTTTAGTAAAACTTTACCCAGTAAAAAGTGAGCTTCAAAATCGTTCTTTTCTTTTTTCAAATAATTGCTAAAACTTTTCCTCGACGAGTAATAATCACCTTTTAATCGATACAACAAACCTCGAAATTTATGTAAACGATTATCTGTCTGGACAAACTCCTCTATTCTATTATTCGATTTTTTTATCAATCTAATTGTTTCTTCTGCAAAAGGATCAATTTGCTTCCATGAGTTTTGTGTTGGGATTAAATTATTTTGCGTTAAAAAGTTATAAGCAAGTATCGCTAACAATCTATTTCCTGCTGGCGATAGATGATTATTACTATAAAAATATAAAGGTATTTCAATATTATTGGATTGAAAGCTATTGAAAATTTTGGTCGGATTTAAATAAAAATAATTTCTAGCGCTTGAACTCAAATTTCTTGTTCCAATCGTATTAATAGCGCCTATAGTTTCTTGTTCTGCCGGAATGTCTACATCGACGAACTTGGCGTTTATATCGGTTAGAAATTGTGAAATTTTTATTTTTATCGCAGAGTGAAGGACGATATTAGCATTAGCCTCATACATATTTCGGTTATATGCCTTTGAATAATAAGTAACGCTATGACCTTCTGGATTAACTGAAATATTATCCGAGTTAAACGAAATAATAGTATCTTTAGTAATTTCAATATTGTTAGTCTCAAAAAAATGGCCTAACTGTTTCTTTTTAGATACTCTTGGATATTTATTCAACCAAAGAGAATTAACTTTAGATCGAATACGGTGAAGAAGCTGAGAATGCTTAGAAATATCTAGATAGAATGGGAACTTTCGAACCCATTCCCAAATATTTGAGATAAATTTTTCGTGTCTTAATTTTATCTCAAGGTCTCCCAAATTTATTTTTAATTTACCCGTGGGAGGATCTATTTTCTTTATTTTATTTACTTGGATTAATTTATTATATTCAACTCTAAAATCATTTTCCCCTTGGCTAATTAATACCAGGTCTGGGTCATATTTGTAACCTTCAACTTGTAAAAAAATTAGAAATTGAACTACCGACCAGGCAACTCCAGAAAGGTTTATCACTTCTATATTTTTCTCTCTCGATCTTTCATTTAGGATATCTTCGAGGTATTTGGAAAATAATTCTTTATTCTCCACTCCCAATCCCATAAAAATGGAATTTCCAAGCATCAGAATTCGGTAAGTATTTTCAGGTTTTTTATATTGGAACTCTCGATCGCTTAAGAAACTTTTGGAATTAGTTTGGATACGAAAAGGCGGGTAAAGATAACCGTGCGACCAATCCAATTTAATATCTAAATTAGACCTTAAAACGTTAGGAAGACTATATTTTGATTGGTGAAGGTCGGGAACAATGTTTTCTGGGAAAAAGCTTTGAAAGATAATCTCAATGGATAAAACTACTATCAGAACCGACAAAACAAACAAACTAAATGGTCTTAGAAAATTTTCTTTCATCAAACTTTCGATTTTAATATTAGAAATCCGAGGATGAGCAAATAGATAGGCGTATGTAATATATCAAATCAACCATTCTTATTACATAAATTCAAGTTAAGAAAATTGGATTGAGGTTATTATTTTTTGTACACGCCTAATAACTATAATCATTTGGTTTATTCATTCCTCAATAAACTTTTATTATCTCAGAATTAGTCTTCAAGAAATTAACCGTTTTATTTCATACATAAAAAGTTTTAAATGGATAATCAAAATGTGTTTTGTAGGTTAAGAGTTTGTAAAACAACTTAAGGAATTGTGTTAAGATTCAAAAAAAATTCAAGATACAAATGGAGCTCAATATTAGATAAAATAAATATCTAGTTTTAAGAAAGAGTCCTTTATTCCGGGAGACCAAGCCTAACATCAAAGATAGGAAAATTTTTGACGAAGTAACAAAAACAAACTAAAACCTAAAAGTTTCTTTAAGAAAAACCAATAGAACGATAAACGTTTACTAAAAATAACAAATCGATTTATGGCTTGTAAAATTGTAACCAGACGAAATAAAACCAAATCTATAAAGTCGATTCTTCTAAATTTAAGCGTTCCGTTGTTCTTCATAATTATTACGCTTTGCGCGCTTCCGCTTTATACCCCCTGGATATTTAATAAAAGCGTAAAAGCGACCAAAGAATGGTTTCCTAATCCTTTCCACTTCGTTTCTAGCCATAAAAAAATTATTCTAGACGAAAATATAACTTCGTTTTCGAATGTATTATTTTCTAAAGAACCCGAAGAAAACATTTCCATTCCGACGGAAAAAATTTGGATAGAAGACGGCGGATTAGAAAAAATGAACCATCAACTTTTACTTTGGAATCTTCCTTCTACGGATGAAGCTTTTAAAGTAACAAAACGAAAAAAACCCAAAGTCAAAGGGTTCTTTATGGGGCCTCAAAAAAAATACTATCAAGCTAAAATTAATATTAGAGGCACTAGACCGACCCATCAAATGGTATGGAAACCTTCGTTAAAAATTCGTTTAAAAAGAAAAAAAATACATAAAGGTTTTCGAGTTCAAACATTGATCGCTCCCGAAGATGTTTTGGGACTTAAGAATTGGATATCCGCAGAATTAGGCAAGAGATGGAATGTACTAAACAATCGAGAAGATTTCGTCAGACTAACTATAAATAATAAAGATTTTGGGCTTTACAATAAAGTTGCGCCTTTTAATGAATCCTTATTGATTCAATCTAACCGTCTTCCCGGCCCAATTTTTAATTTCAATATATTCAATAAACAAATATTTAACATTTGGAAAAAACAATGGTTTGATCCAATCGCTTGGAAAACGACAGAGAAAAAATATAAGGTTTTGATGGGCGCTAACCCAATTATTTCTAGGCCTCTCAAAATTGCTAGTATCGTTACTTTTTGGGAACAGTTTCAAAAAGCTTCTATCACAGAATATTTAAGGGCACTGAACCAATATATTTCCCAAGATCAATTTGCAAAGTACCTTGCGATTCTAAACCATGCCGGCGAAAGACATTATCTAGATAACCACAATGCCTTATTTTGGCTCAACCCAAGCTCGGGATTGATGGAGCCCATAATAAACGACCAAAATGGTTATGGCATTTCTAATTCTAAAAAGTGGACCACCATACCCATCATAAAAAACAAAGGCGCATTTGTTAAAGCCTGGTTTAAAAACCCACTAAATCAAGCTATATATACGGAAAAATTATACGAAATTATTAATACCATTGGAAATGAAAACAATATGGAACAAATTATACATCGCCAATGGAAAGAAATCAGACCTGTTCTTCAATCTGAAACTGCCCTAAGTTATTCGTGTTCGCCAGCAATATGTTTTTTTCCAGTTAATCAATTAGACCAAGAAGTTGATAACCTAATAAACGATATTAATTTAAGGCTTCATTGGATTAGGAAAGAATTAAATAGAGACAAAGTCTTATTAATTGAGAAAAATAAAGACGACTTTGAAATTCTGACGCTGGGTTTTTCTGGAGTTAGAGCCCAAAGAAAAGATAAGGAAAGATTTAGACTTAGTAATCTTAAACTTCCTACTAAATATAATAGTAATTTAATTAATTTAAATGGCGTCAAAAACGCTAATTTACTACCTAGTAAATCTATATTAGATCCAAGCATAGAAGAAGTTCATTTTAATCATTCTTATTCTTTTTATACTTTGACGGGCGACCCTAGCGATTATATTTTTTATCATCGGTTATCGGGAAAAGAAATTAAAATTAAAAATTCCATAACTGATCTTGACGTAAATAAAATGAAGGCTTTATCGGGGGTTAATTATCTTAACTTTGAAGAGGAAGATATGACGCCCATTATTTTCGGACCTGGAAAAGTTGAAATACTAGAATCTAAAATATTTAATCTCGGCCAACCGGTTATTATAAAAGCCGGAACTGAAATTTATTTAAGCAAGAATGTTCAAATTGTGGTTCAAGGGCCTTTAAAAATAGAAGGAACACGCAAAAATTCCGTTATCATCAAACCTATCGATCCGAAACAACCTTTTGGCGTTTTGGCTTTATTGGGCAAAAAAACTAAAGGCTCCAAAATCAGTTTTCTTAGTATGGAAGGCGGCTCTGTCGGAATTTATTACAACTTGAAATTCTCTGGTATGTTTTCCGTTCACGATTGCCCTAACATTGAAATAAAAAATAGTAAATTCGGTAAAAACGCTATTGGCGACGACGCCGTTCATATTATTAATTCAACAGCCACTATAAGAAACTCCATATTTCAAAACTCTAAAATGGACGCGCTTGATTTGGATTTAGTGAATGGCAATTTGTTTAATAATCAATTTATAAATCCAGGCAATGATGGTCTCGATTTAAGCATGGGCAACGTAACTATTAATAAAAACCGATTTATAGGTTGCAAAGACAAATGTATTAGCGCTGGAGAAGGAGTAAAAGCGCATATTAAAAATTCTTATATTCAAAATTGTAATATTGGCATTGCCGTAAAAGATAAATCCTTTGTTACTCTCAATAGCTCTATAATAGATAGCTGTAATGTTGGTTGGAACTCTTATCGAAAAAAATGGCGTTGGGAATTGGGCGGAAAAGGAAAAATCATTAATACTAATTTTATTAATTCAAAATCGGCAGATATCGCAGGAGATAAATTGAGCGCTGTAAGTATTTTCGGACAGAACATCGCCGACTTAAACATTAAGGGAAAGATAAATACACATCCCATATATTAACTCGCTTAGACGCTCCTCTTCCCTTTAAATAATCGCAATGCGCTTTTCAAGCGAAAAGTTAGAAAAACGCCTTTAAGAATTGTGATATGATTCTTAATATATTTTTATGGATTTGGGCAACTAATTCTAGTTGTAATTTTTTATTATAATTACTTAAATTGAAGACCAATAGCGATAAAACTCTTTTATTTGGATTTACTTTAAGCTCTTTTTTAATTCTTTACTCGCTTTTCACCCACCGATCGCCAGCCCCTTGGATATGGGAACTCTATTCTTTCCCATATTTTATTTTATTGGTTCTTGTTTTTTGTTCTCTATTTTATATTGGCATTTTAATATACCTATACCACCTGAAATCACTCTACATATTAGCGGCTAATTTAGCCATTTTGTTTGGACTAGCTATTACTGTTGAAATTGGTGGACAACTATACGCACACTTACATCCATCCTATAAAATTATACCTTTTATGCCAGATCCGATGTTAGGTTGGAGAATTATTCCAAAATCAGAGCATATCGTATCGGGTCGGCATTGGTATGCACGTGAGTTTAGCTCCAAAGTTCAAACTAATTCTTTGGGGTTCCGAGATCACGAAAGGCAAGCTCGAAAGGATAACAATACTATACGGATTGCCCTACTTGGAGATTCAATGGTAGCGGCAAGAGAAGTGGATTTTGAAAAAACTGCAGGTCAAGTTCTAGAAAAAAGATTAAATCAAGAATTATTTCCCAAAACCAAAAAAAAATACGAAGTCTTAAACTTTGGAGTTCCCGGATATGGCATAGACCAAATATTTTTAAACTGGAGAACCTTTGTTTCAAAGTTTAAACCAGATTTTGTTTTTCTTTATATTTTTGAAAAAAACTATTTCAGAACAATTTCATCCACTTGGTGTTCAAGACAGTTTTTTGGAATTGACGATTTAGGAGACCGCAAATGCCTTTTCATAAGACCTGTAGCAACAGTAAAAAAGACCTCTCAAAAAACTCTGACTAAATCGCAAAAAATTGCATTGGACTTCCTATATATACAATCAAAACATATGGAGACAGTAGAATCTTTATTAAAATCTAAAAACTACTCTCAAGTTTTCCATTTGCTAAAAAATCTGCCGATGAATATTTATCTGCCCCGTGATTATAAAAAGTTTATAGAAGAACAAAAAAAGTATATCGAAAAAGAAATGAATGGCAAACGGATGGTTAAACGGAAAAAAGAAATATTCCTTCAAGGTATTTTTGCAAATACAATTCAACAGCTTAAAAAAAAATACTCATCAGGAAAATTAAAATCTACTGAAGATAAAAAAAATAAATACCAAGGAGACCGTGACAACTTTCCATCGTGGCTCACTACAAACTTAGTAAATTTAAGAATAATCCAATTTCTTAGTCGCCTGGTCAAGGCTTCTTCTGGAAAACTAGCTATTATCGATACATTCAGTTTTCATAATGAATCAAACCCATCCTTAATTTATGCATCAAATTTATTGAAACAATTAGCTAATTTTGAAAACATGAAATACATCCCACTCCATAAGATTTTTAACAAATTAAAAGACCAGGGGTATTCTCTAACCTGGAAATACGATCCACACTTAAACGAACTGGGGAATGAAATTTTTGCAAATACTCTTTTTGATATTTTGGAAAAAGATTCAAATTAAAATTTAACTTATAGTTATTATATAAGGCCAATTTTACCTTGGGCAGGATACATTTTAATAAATATGGATCTTCGTAAGTATTAAAAATTTTTTAAAAAGCCAATATATGAGTTTGTAATTCCTACTATAATATCGCTTAAATGTACTATAATAGTTGGGGAGTAAAACAAAGTTTTTAAAGAAGCCGCAAAATAGTTTAAACTCGCCAAATATGATGAGTCCTACTTTAATTTAAGCAGCGCCATTCTTGGAAAAACCGCAAGTTTTGACGACCATCAGATTCTTTTTTTGATTCGTTCGCATAACCTACCTGATTTATGTTTAGCTTAAATGTTGCCTCAAAAAAAAACAGGAAGAAAAAAATATCTCTGAAATTAATTTTTGGTTCTGTTTCTGCCACACTGATTTTGCTTCTGATTATTTTAGGATTTTCCCCTTTTTATGCAATTTATCTAAATATTAAACACCCGAACGCGTCCAAAATATGGTTTCCTTCGCCAATTGAACTTTGGAACCGTGGAATCAATCCCGCTATTGAACAAATACATGGAGGATTATTAAACGTTCTTTTTGCTCAAGACCCTCCAGAAATCAGTTCTATTCCAACCATTAAAGTATTATTACCGGCTAACACATTAGACCGATTCAATCATGAGATTCTTAGATATGGGTTTGGATATTATAGAAAAAAACCATTTTCTAAAGCTATGGCTAAAACACAAAATGAAACGATTTTTTTACCCGTTAAAGCGCGAATGAGAGGAGTTCACAACGATCACCATCAAATTTGGAAACCATCGTTACGAATTTCATATAAAAAAAAAGCGTTCCCAGAAGGATATAAAAATCACGTTATTATCGCGCCCAGGGACGGCATCGGATTCCAAAACTGGATTACAGATCAATTGGCCCAAAAGTGGGGCATGCTTACTCCCAACGAACATTTTGTTCGTATGTTTATAAATAAAAAGTATTTTGGATTGTACACTCGTGTTTGGCGGTTGGATGAATCTTTACTAATTAATACAGGCAGACTTCCCGGTCCCTTTTTTAGAATGGAATATCTAGCAGACAGAAAGTATGCAAGGCGATACGGCCATTGGAAAGATGCAAGTACTTGGGGAATAAAGGGAATAGAACCAACGGAAGGAATGCAATTAATATATCGAGCGGTGAGCTTACTTGGATTTATATCCTATTCAGACCCAACCCTTAATGAAACCAGAACCGGTCTAAAAACTTATTCCGAGTGGCTAAACAGGTTTATTGATCAAGAGTCATTTGCCAAGTTTCTCGCAATTCTTAGCTATGCTGGCGAAACCCATGTTGACGATATCCACAACAACGCTTTTTGGATGGATCCTACTACAGGCAAACTACTCCCCGTATTAATTGATACGGGCGGAATGAATTTCGAATTAAACGGGAGGCATCTCAATCGACCCATTACAAAACAACGAGGAGCCTTCATTCTTCAATGGTCGCAAAACCCCATTAACTTTTCTATTTATATAAACTATCTATACAAACTTTTACAAACAATTGGATCGCCAGAAAACGCTTCCTCTCTCATCCTAAATGCATGGAAGGAAGTAAAACCCCATGCCGTTTCCGATGTTTTTGCCAGTAAATCGGGCTGTGCCGGCCGGTGTTTTTTGGGAGTCAATCGTTTAGATGAGGTAGTGGCAGATTTAATAAAGTTTATCGAGCAACGCACCGAATGGATCAAAGAACAATTATCATCCGACAAACTGGTTTTAATAAAACAACAAAAAAATGAATTTTTTGAAGTTTATATTGAAGGGTTTTCTGGAATGGAAGTCCGAAGAAAAGATGATAATGAGTTTTTATTAAATGGTTCGAAAAAATCGCGCCGCATTTTTTCTTTATTGCCAGCAATACCAGCTATCCCAAAAAAGATGTTAAAAATCGAAACTCCAGAAGCCTACGCTTATTATACTATTCCAGGAAATCCAGACGATTATGCCTTTACACATCGGCTAACAGGCAACCCGTTGAATTTCACATCATTGGAAAGAGATTTTCAAGCTCTTCGCACTATAAGAGGTCTCAATGCTTTGGACTTTTCGGAACCAGACATCAAACCCGTCGAATTAGGTCCCGGGACAATCCAATTTAAAAAAAATAAAATATTCAATAAAAACCAAATGGTTCACATCAAGCCAGGAACCAATATTCTTTTAGGTCCAAATGTTTCGCTGGTTATCCAAGGACCGCTAAAAATTCTTGGTTCTGCCGAGCTCCCCATAACAATCAGACCCTTAACAAGCGAAAAACCCTTTGGAGTTGTAGCTCTGTTAGGCAACAAAACGGATGCCAGCCAAATTCATTATCTCGATATAGAAGGAGGTTCGGTGGCCAAATATAATAATCTCGATCTTACCGGCATGTTTTCCGTTCACGATAGTCCCAATATCAAGATCACAAACAGCCGGTTCGGGCAAAACTTTGTAGGAGACGACGCGGTTCATTTTATGCGCTCTAAAGTTAAAATCAAAAATTCAATATTTGAAAATGCGCTTAGCGACGCTATGGATTGGGATCTCGTCGATGGAGAAATTTCTGACAGCATTATTAGAAATTCCGGCAACGACGGTTTAGACGTTAGTATGGGTTCTGCCCTCGTGATAAACAGCCGTTTTGAAAAAAGCGGCGACAAATGTATCAGCGCCGGCGAAGGCACAAAAACCACCGTTACCAATTCAAAGTTTCATCAATGTAATATCGGCATTGCGGTCAAGGATCGCTCCAGAGTTAAACTCACAAATAATTTATTTTCAGAAAATAAAATAGCCTATAATACTTATCGTAAGAAATGGCGATGGGAAAAAGGAGGCGAAGGTATTATTCAAAATACCCTCTTCATGAATTCTGTCAAAAAGGATATTAAAGGCGATAAGCATAGCAAAGTCACTTTTATCGGACCTACTCCAGAAAATATTCGAATAGAAGGTCAATTCCAACTAACGTCAAACTCTAATGAATAACCTTCTCCACCCTGAATTCCCGTTACAAATAATTTGTTCTGCATCCCTCCCTGAAAAATATCCACAAATGAAGTCTAAATGCTAATATCTAGACTTTTTAGTCTCATTTTATCCTCTTTCATCTTTTTGCTACTAAGCGTGGGGTATAGCGGCGCCGAAATTAGTTTCCTTGCGATGGGCGATTCTCCTTATGAAGATAAAGAATATTTTTTAATTGAAAAAGAGTTAGAGAATCTCCCGGAAAACGCAAAATTTATTATTCACCTTGGAGATATAAAGCCTAAAGAACGAGACTGCGGGGAGGATAATTATAAAGATTTTAGAGATCTCTTAAAACGGTCTCCCATACCTGTTTTTATAATCCCTGGCGATAATGGTTATAGTATTTGCAATGATCGCGCTCAAGCAAAACAATTTTGGGATCAATATATTTTAGATTTTGAAAAAAACTGGAAATTAAAATTCCCAGTTAAAAGGCAAAAGGAACAATTAGAAAACTTTTCTTTTTTTTTAGAAAATACGCTTTTTATTGGAATCAATTTATTCGAAAAGAATGATCGGGATAATATCAAGTTCAATCAAATATTAAGAAATAATATTTTCTGGATCAAAGAAAACCTTAAACAGTATCAAAGGCGAATCAAAACACTTGTCATTTTTGCTCATGACTTTAGCGGACTAACAAACAAGACTTCTGACTATATTGCCTGCGGTAACGCGTTTTTAAATTCTTGGGCGAAAAAAACATTTAAAAATAAAAAATATTTTAGCGATCAATTTGTTTCTATAGCTCAAGAATTCAAAAAGCCAATTCTTTACATGCAAGGGAATCATCATTGCTGGTCGCACGACCAACCATATAAAGAAGCAAAAAATATTGAAAGAATTGTTGTCAACAAAATTGAAAATTCGCCCATGGTTCAAATAACCCCCGGAGATAATAATTTCGTTGTCGATCAAAGAATAAATAAAAAAATTAATATTTTTATCGATACAGCAAAGCTTGGAGATACATGGTCGCAATTTTTTCTAGGCGCAGAGTACTTAAGGTTAAATGATAAAGCGAATGCAAAGAAGTGGTTGCTTAAAGCGTCTAACCAAAATTTTCCTCCCGCGCAAGTTTTACTAGGAGTTTTTCTTCGAGACAGTAACAATTATGCCGATGCCTTAAAATTACTTCATGCTGCGGTTCAAGATCAAAATTTTAAAAATAAAAAAGCAACTCCTCTTTCCTACCAAAAAAGAATCGTTCGATTCCAAAAAGAAACCCTTATCAAATCTAAATACGATGGTTTTTTTGAATTAGGCGCCATGTATTTAGCTGGGCTTGGTCTTCCAAAAAATCATGAAAAATCTTTGCAGTATTTCCAAAAAGCGAGCGAAGGTAATGTAGGTGTGGCGCATCATTATATTGGCGCCATGTACTTAAAAGGTCTGGGAGTTAAAAAGGATTTTAAAAAGGCTAAAAGCTGGTTTATTAAAGGCGCTTCTCGTGGAGTACAACGCTCCAAATATATGCTTGGCAATATGTATCTCAATGGACAAGGCGTAAAAAAAGATTATAAAGAAGCAATAAAATGGTTTAAAGACGCTAAGAAAGACGCTCCAAATTTGCTCGCCCTTGGTAGATTATATTTGTACGGTTTAGGCGTAGCTTTAGATCGCAAAACCGCAATAAAATATTTTAAGAGCGCCGAAACAGAGGGAAGTATAGAGGCAAAAGGGGTTTTGAAAAATCTAGGTATTATCCCAAAAAAGTAAAAGAAACTAGCTGAGATTCTTTAATGCCGCCGAGCGGCAGCTAAAAACTAATGGCAGGAAACGAGCTTTTACTAACGAATGTTTTTTGCGATTCGCAACAATTTTGTACTGATTTTTAAACCAGCTTGCGAAAGTTTCGTCTTATTCACTTCTAATTGAAGTCGATCTCCTTCAAAATAAAGCGCAATCATTCCTCCATTTTCAAAAAAGTTCATTTGGTCGCTAACGGTTAAAATAGGCAAAGATTCTCTATGGAGGAACTGTAACGCGGAGTCGTCTAGTTTGGATATAAACATTAAATGACAACTCTCGGCCCGATCAAATAAAGAAATTTCTTTGATTGAAAATTGAGGACCAGATTTTTTTTTGTTTTTGATATAGTTTAAAATGTGTAGAAATGAGTTTTTACCGTGATAACAAAACCTCGCCTCTTCGGAATCTGAAAAGCTTTTTGTCCCCGGCCAAGTCACGTATTGAAAAAACTTATACAGCATGACGGCTTTGGCCTTGTTTTTAAATTCATCCGCAAATACCGGTAACATTGTAGTGGCTTGGAAAGCTAAAGCCACTAATGCCGATAAAGAGAAAAATTTAACTTTGCGATAAAAAAGATTCATAAAGATTTACAATCTAGGCCCTTAACTTATTCACTTAAAAAATAATTAAAACTTAACGCATACCAACGTTAAAGGGAAATTCGAACATTTTATTGGAAAACCAATATAACAACATTTTTTTCTCAACCTCCACACCTTAAAACTTTAACGTCGCCGATCCCCAAAAAGCGATTCCAGACCGCAACGGGAAAGTGTTTACCCCACCGTTAAAATCGGGAAAAAAAATGTTTTCGTCTAAAAGATTTTCACCAAACAAACTTAAGGTCAAATCTGGAGCGTTCCATTCAGGAAACGCCCTGTTCACTTCCAAAGATCCTTTGAATGTCAAAAAGTTATATGCGCTTGGTTCTGGATTTCGTATTGTAGCCCCCGAAACGCTTGTCGCTTCCGAGAAGTAGCTGTTAAATAATCCCAGGGAAAATCCACCAGGAGAATGATACGATAGTCCCGTTTTAGCCATAAAATTGGGAATAAGGCTAATATCTTCCACACCTTGGTTGTCTTCGTTTTCCTGGTAACTAGCGGAACCATTCAGCTCCCATTCGGGAGTGATTTGTAATTTCCCTTCCAGTTCTAAACCCCAGTAATCAACATCGCCGCCATTGACAAAAAGTAACCGGTTATCGCTTTGCAAGGCGCGGCCAATAGTGTCTTCTTGTACGCTGTTGTAATAGGTGAATCCAATAAAATATTGCGGCGCATTATAAAAAATCTGGGCGTCAAATGTATTGATTGTTTCCGGCTCTAGGTTAGGATTTCCTCGAATTGTGACAAATTCAACTTCTCGTTCGGTAGGAGACGCAGAACGAAAAGCTTTGGCATAAAGCGTTTTGATTCCTAATCGTTGCGTCAATTTATAGTTCGCTCCAATTCTTGGAGAGACATCGGTGTCATTTTTTTCAGTCTTATTTAATTGAAAACCCGCAATTAAATTCAGCCGTTCCGAGGGAGAAAAATCTGTCTGAAAATAATAACTCAAGCGATCTTCGTTATATTCTTTCATCGAGTTTCTAAATTCGCCCATGAGATGTTGATAAATAAACCCTGAAAGAATATTTACCTTATCGAATACAACGCCTCTTACATAAGGCTCAAAAAGAAAATCGCGACTAACCGTCTCGTTACCCGTATCGCCGGTAAAATCTACGCTATTAAAAGTGAAATTAAAATTCCCTTCCCAATCTG
The DNA here is from genome assembly GCA_964570665.1 of uncultured Nitrospinota bacterium. Taxonomy (GTDB): domain Bacteria; phylum Nitrospinota; class Nitrospinia; order Nitrospinales; family JAJDAT01; genus JAJDAT01. Next base: position 51,100 of record CAZMZH010000019.1, read on the forward strand.
CAATAATTTTGCGTGAAAACTGTGTGTCTAAATAATTCCTAGTGATTTTCTGACGCGTCCTAGCTGGGAACCGGGGCCTAACGCCAATTGTGGTATCTTCTTGATCGGAACGAAAACCCGTTACAGTGAAATTTTTATAATTAGCTTGCGCAAAAAAGCCTACATTTTCTTGAGAATAATCAGCGCTATCCGCCACTCCAGTGGAATCTACGGCACGAAATTTCCAACCATCGCTATCGAAAAACCTAGCGGATCCGGTCAAACTAAATTCCCCTTTTTTCACATTGAATTGACCCGAAGTTTGAGCGGTTCCAAAAGATCCATAACTTGTAGTAATAGAATTTTTTTGAGGTTTTCTCGGATCTTTCGAAACGATGTTTATCACCCCAGCGAATGCATTGGTTCCATATAAGACAGATCCTGGACCTCGGATCATTTCTATTCTTTGAATCGACTCTAAAGGAAAATTTCGGTAGATATCAAGTTGAATGCCGCTGGAAGTACCGCCTCTAAGAGGGCGTCCATTCAGTAAAATCAAAATATGATTATCTAAATGGGTTTGAGTTTGTCCGCGAATCGAAACCACATTATCTCGCGCTAAACCAGATCCCCAAACGTAAACATTAGGCAAACGCGATAACAAATCCTGAATATTATTCGCGCCATAACTTTGAATATCTTTTGCGGTGATAACAGAAACGATGCCAGGAGCCTGAGCCAACTTCTCTTTTCTTTTTGAAGCGACCCAAACGGCAATATCTTCAATATCTGAAGATAGAAGTTCTTCCAAATCGGAATCGATTTTTTTTTCTTGCGCGGAAACGGTAGGTACCCAAAAGAAGCATAAAATAATTACGCTTAAGTACCCGATAAGTTTTTTTTTAAACATTGATTAAATCTATATAACTTTTTAAAAAAATTAAAACCCTCTAATCGCTCGAAACAAAGCTTCTTACCTTACTTTTGAGCATCCGCCCTAATTATATACTAAAGCCAAATCAAATACCGAAAGTAATTGAAAACTAAAAACTAATTTAAGAAACAATTTTATGGAGAGGAATCTAAAAGACTATTTCAAAAAATCACCCAGGAGGTGGGGCTCCTAATGAGAACGGAGAAAATAAAAAGCCCCAAAAAGCCAAAACGGGGGCCCACATAAATCCATGGCTAATTGGGGCTTTTATCTTGGTTGCCACCAAGTAAAAAGAAATATTTTTTAATCGGTTTTGTTAGTCGAGCGCTAAACCAAAAATAATTTTAAAATTTAAAGTAGATCTAACCGTAATCAAAAACCATCAATACGATAAAACCTATCGTTGTTATTGCGGTAAACCATACCATGAATTTAAACATTTACAACCTACAAATAAAACTGGATGTAAAAAATTAAAGCAAGAGCCGAAAAAATTTTAACTGCGTAACCTACCCGAACCCAAATAGTAAAAATTGGATTTTCATTTCGCATAGTTTCCTCGTAATCATGCTTCTTAAAATAAATACTAACTTGAAATTTACCGAAAGGCAACAACCAACATACATTTCTAACGAATTTTTTTTCAATAATTTTTTCGGATTTCTTTTTACGTTGCAGAACAACAATTTAATTATACCGATAAATTAGAACGCCTTATTTTATTTGCATCGCTCTCGTTTATTTTATTACGGTAAAGCGGCCTATCCATGCATAAGATTAAGGTTCAGTCGATACGTATGACAGTCTTAAAAAAAACTCTTTAAAATTTTAAAAAATTAATAATCGCGTATTTTCTAAATTTTAAAATGCAATTGTCATTTTCAAATTGTTACTAAAAAAGAAAAATAGAGCGACGCCATCCAATGAACGGTAAACAAAACTTTGACATAAAACGTTTAGAATCATAATATCGAATTGGAAGATGGTTGAAACAACCAATAAACCGTCGCGTGTCGGAAGGTGTTCTTTTCCTATCAACGTCATTATGTCCGCCTGTGATATTCTGGAGCGTAAAGTAACTCATGATAATACCTAAAGAAAAATTGGTTTGGGTAACGTCCATTTGTTTGTGTATGTTAGTGGCTTGCGCCACGCCATGGAAACGGACCGACGGCGGCGAGTTTAACCAAACAAAGTTCGAGATGGATCGCTCTCTATGCGATACCGAAGCGCGAAAGCTGGTAACGGGGCAAAGTATACGGCCCTTTTCCGAAACAAGAACGGTCAACCAATTTTCCGGAGCGATAGTCACCCAGTTTCGAATCTGTATGAACCGTAGCGGCTGGGAAATGGAGTAAAGAATCTAAGATAGAAAAGTGTCGTGTTGAACTTAGGCTGTCTTGAGGCGCTTGAAGGAAAGCGCGACCATTACCTTGCTCTTAGGCTTTGAAGAGTTAAGCCCATAAATAAAAATCTGCTCTGTTTGAACCGCTCCCCATGAATCGTCTTCCTGAGCGAAGTCGAAGGATCTTGCCTCGATTTCATAAAACAAAATCCTTTTTTACCGCAAAGACGCAGAGGACGCAAAGAAAAACAAAAGAAAAAAAAGTGGCGGTCGCACTTCGAGAACCTTCGACCTTGCTCGGGATGACTTTTGAATCTTGGCAAGATCCTTCACCTATACTTTCGTATAGCTTTAGGAGGACATACGATGGGTGCGGCTATAAAGTAAGTACTCTTTCATTTAACCTTTAATACTCAACCTATAAATCGCACTTTCCTTCGGCAGATCCTTAGTGTGCCCTAGGAAAGACTTTAAATAAACCTAAGGTTCAGTGAGGCAAATTTTTAAGTAAATGCGCTCGAGTACTAACTTAGTTTCTTTTCGTCTTTCTTTGCGCTCTCTGCGTCCTTTGCGGTAAAGCCTTACCAGCGGAAGGCGGGGACGCGGTTAACCAGGTTTGGTTGGTCCACAAAGGGATTGCGGTTGCCCTGAAGCATTTGCACTAACGAGTTGCGATCCATTTCCCATTCGTTGGGCGGGTCTTGCTTATGCCAATCGCGTAACGTCTCCTCTGGAGCTCCTCAAGGATGACGAGGTCTAAAGCTAGCGGCTTCCATCAAAGACTCGATCTTTTAGAAAACTTTGACTACGTTTTTACAGACGTTATTCGTAAAGCGTGACAGGTTCCACTTAAAACTTAACTTCAATGTACCACTTGGGTTTGATCCTACCGAAATCAGTCCGCTTGTTATTCTTTAAACTTTTCTTAGGATCGAGCATATAGGTTTCTTCTTTTTCCCGCACGAATACAGTCCAATGCCAAAAGGGTTTACCATTTTCTAAATGCCATTTGATAGCGACAAGCGCACAGTCAGGTAATTTATCCCACCCTTTAAACGGCTTCTCGCCTTTGCCAAGCTGAACGCCAAATCGGTGGCTCAACTTACGGACGTACTCGGTGTCTGACCACAAAGTGCGGTCATCGGAAAATATTCCCATTTGGTTTGCGGTCTTTTTTACATTGGCGTAAGTCACTTCGGCTAAAGTCGCAACGCTGGCAATTCCACAACCGGTAGTTTCTTCTTGTAACACGGGTTTCATCGGTTTATTTCTCTTATTTATTTTTTTTGGACGAATCCGATTTGGTTTCGCGCAAACTATGATGAAGTCGTTCGAGGCTTTCGATGGTTTGATAGCGTTTCAATAAAAAATCTTTATCCGATCCGTCATATTTCAAAACTTCGGTCATCTTAGCTAACAACAATCTGTTGTAGCTGTCCAGGTCCGAAGGTTTCGTTGACGTATCAACTCTATTGAAACCCGCTTGCGCCGCCGAAGACTCTCTTAAGGCACTCATTAAAAGATCGACGGGATCTTCCAATAACTCTTTAAGAGAAATATTCGCGAAATTAGATATTTTCTTCAGGTCTTTGAGATCTGGCTTTTGCAAGCCAGTTTCAATTTTAGAAAGTTTCGCTCCGCTCGCAACTCCTGCTCTTTCAGCAAACTCTGCCTGAGTAAGGCCCATTGCGAGCCGCGCCATCTTTATTTTCATTCGAAGCTCGCTAAAAGCTTCTTCGTTTTTGGAGATTTCTCTTGACATATTCTCTAAAATAGATAATAATTATCGAAATAAGATAATTATTGCACAGCTTTTATTTTATGAAAACAAAAAACAACAACACCGCCCATTATAACATCGGAGCCCTTATCCAAAGACTCCGAAAAGATCGCCGCTGGAAGCAAAAGGATCTTGCCTCGCGATTGGGTCAAGGGTTCAGCGTTTCTAAAATCTCGAAATGGGAAAATGAGGATATCGCTTTAAAATTCGACGATATCATAGCTCTTTCCCAAGTTTTCAAAACCCCCATCAGCGACTTATTTAAAGATCTAGGCGCTCCGATTCACTCGTCGCAATGCAAATCGACAACAAAACGAAATTTATTCAACCGCTCATTCCTGCAATTTCAAGCGGAAGGGCTCGGCCTTTTCCGCAAATGGCCATTAATCGCAGTAGTCGCCACCGTCGGCGGCGCGCTCATTATCGCAACTTTAAGCGCCCTTGTCTATTTGAGAGAATCGCAAAATCTTAAAACCGGCGATTATTCTTCGATAGATTCTTGTCAAGTTTGGATAGAAACGCGTGAATTTGATAGCTCCCCAGAATTAAAACCCGCATGTTCCGCCCCGATCCCGGTTAAAAGTTTGATCGGACACAGCATAACTCAAACTTTTGGAAACGTTAGCTCAACGGCAGACGGCCAAATAGTCGACTGCAACGCCCAGTTTGAAAACATCGGCTTTTCGAATTTGATTTATCCGCTGCATTAATTTTGAAAACTATGAAGCGGAAATTGCGGCGGACTGGCCCGCCGGCTGGCCTCAATTCTAGATAGAGCGGCCGGAAATCGGGTTTCGTCTAAAAAGGAAACCCGAAGCCAGTAACCGGGGGCGGCATCGTTTAGTCGCCCTAAAATCTATTACAAAATTCTTTGGCGCCAAGATTTTTGGTCTAAACCTTTTTCCTCGCTCTTTTTGCGTCGAAACGCAGCGAAAGAAGCTAAAGGCAATCGATATGACTACAAAATTTCTTAATGGTTTTAGTTTTATTCTAGCGGCAACAAGCGCGGCAGCTTTTGTTTTAGCCGCAGTTTATTACTTCCCAAAAGCAATCATGATGAGCATCGGGTAAAAAATCGTGAGAGTTCCATCGGGTCTTTCATAACGGGGTTTGCCCCCTTCACTCTGCATCTTGGTTTTATTCGAGGTCCAAAACTCCAATTTAGAATCGAGATCAGGATACTTCAAAGGACGTCGCGGTGATTATACAAATTTTGCTCAACCTCCTAATAGGCTTAACGTTTATTCAAACGACAGAAGCGTGCGACCTAGTCTCTCCTCCAAAATATATTACCAATTTTGATGGCGACACTATCACCTTCGACGTCCATGGGCTGCAAGTTGGCGATCAAACCATATCTGGCCGCACGAACGTACGGCTGAATGGCGTCGACGCTCCTGAAATACTTCCGCAGGCGGATTGCGAATTCGAAAATCAAATGGCAATCGTCGCCCAACAATTTGTGGAACGCGAATTACGCAATGCCTCTCAAATTGAATTGGTAGTCCAAAGTAGAGATATCAACGGTCACATTTTATCTTACGACCGCGACGAGTTTGGACATCCATTGGTGGACGTGCTGATCGACAAACGTAATTTAGCGAACTTACTTTTGGCGGAAAAACTTGCGGTCAAATCGCTCAATCGTTTCGAAGCCTGGTGCGACCCTGAGTACGTCTTCGAAGAATATCCTAAAAGCAAATTGCCCTAACAAAAACCCAGAAATACGATCGCCACAAAACAACTACGTTCGTTTATTAAATTCAAAAATGAAGGATTATAAATGATATACGAATGCCGAGTCTATAAGCCTTCTGGAGAGTTGGATAAAGTCATTCCTCCAAAAAATAACGAGCAAATTATTCAAGAAGCCCGCGAAGAAATTTTAAACCCCAACAAAAACTATTTTAGCGTAACTTCTACTGCGCCCGAAGGTTTTAACTTTGATCCTCAACGTCTACGAAACTCCATGCGTCGTGGTTATGAAAAATCCGCCGAAATACGGAAGCTCCGTAAGGAAGCTTCAGAAAAAAATAAGGCCGCAAAACCCTAAAATTAGTTTTCTTAATTCCCAACCTTATTAACGCTCGGCATTTTCGCAAATTCGCTAAAAGATTTTTGTCTAAATTCGCTTTTCCCGCCAAATCATTTTCCTTGATATTAAAAGGATTTTCGTTTTAACTATTACTATAGGCAATTAGCCAATCACATATCCGATAACAAAGGAGATTTTATAATTATTTAAAGCGAAGAGCCGGCCTGTCTGCCAACACAATTCAATGGAGGTTTCCATGCCTAATGAATTTACTCATATAGACTCAAAAGAAGCGGAAACAACGGAATCTTTTTTTTCCAATCAACTGATCAAAGCGAGAATTAATAGCGAAAATCACTCCAACCAAGATTACGATCCCATCTTCGACGAAAACCGATCCGAAGAATGGAATGATACCCACTGGCGCGACATCAAAAAAAATAACCTGAATTACGACGAAGACGTCAATCAATACATCACCCTCTCTCTTGCCGAAATGGCAACGCCCAAAAACCTTTCTCTAATCAACCAATACTTGGTTAGCATCCAATCCGACGTTGGACAAATTGCGGTCAACCTGGACCAAAAATCTCAAAAATACCAACTATACCGAGTCAACGCCGATTTTCTACTTTTTCACTTAGGCTTATTTAGTAAAGAAAGTAATATTTTGGGAGACGCTTACTTCGATAAAGGAGAGTCCTATTATTATTACGCCGCAAGCAGTTTAAAATCGGCTAACGGAGGGCAATCTGGATTATCCGAAGTGCTAGAAAAACTATCGTCTAAATTTGGGAGATATGTCGAAGTTTTAAGGTGCATGAAAAATCAGTCGGAAAACTTTTTTAGTTTCCATTTCAATTTTTCTAATGAAACCATGCAAAATTTTCAAGGGCAGTTGACTGAGGTTTGTAAAATTCGGAAAGAGATGGGTTCGGGGTGAAATCCCTGGCGAAAATTTTCTAATCGCCATTTTCATGCGGCTCGATGTGAATAGAAACGTCTTGGGCGTGTAGTTTTTCCTCCATCAACTTTTCGATAGCGTCTGCAATGTTGTGGGACTCCGCTGTAGAAAGATGAGGATCGACAAAAACCGCCATATCCACAGCGCGGACCGAGCCAACCCACCGCGATCGCACCCGATCGACTTTTCGAACACCCGGTACCTCATTAACTAATTGGATAACCGACTCAGGTTCAACCGCTATCCCATCGACCAAAACTGGAACCACTTTCTTAAACAATCCAAACGCTAAATAAAGCACCAATCCCGCCACTCCTAATGCGCAAACCGTATCCAACCAGGGATATCCAACCGCGGACAATTGCCAACCGACGATAACGACTACCGTCGTGAGGGAATCGGCGAAAGTATGCGCCGCGTCTGCCAGGAGCAAATCAGACTGAAGTTTCTTTGCCCACATTCTCTCCCAGACTGCGATTCCAATATTCACCGTTAAAACCACAAACATGAGCGTTAAGGCAATAGGATCTGACGCAATTTCTGTCTGTTCCCGACGAATCGCATGTAAAGCCAGTTCAAAAGCCAACGCAGTCAACAACGCGGCCAAACCAAACACCGCTAAAGTTTCGAATTTTTGATGACCGTAAGGATGTTCCCGGTCTGCGGGTTGACTAGAAATTTTGGCAATGAACCATGCCACCACATTATTGGCGACATCGGTGAGCGAATGAATAGCGTCCCCCAAAATAGCCATGGAGCCTGTGGTAAACCCAACGAACGTTTTCACCAATAAAATAAAAAAGTTCGCCGATCCTTCTATAAATATAACCCGCCGAATTTGCTTATCGCGTTGAGCGTTCTCGCTCATAAAAGTCTCTCCCCTGATTCGATTTTTGAATTACTTCCATCTCGTAAATCAAAAAAATGAACCTTTTCCGATACTATATTAATTATAGCCGGAAAATACGCGCCTAACGATTAGACCCATAATCAGTTTATATATTCCAATAATAAAGGTCCACTCATTCCAAAGGTCAACCTTTCTTTTCGCTTGTTCTCTCTAGATAAAATTTATTACTCATAACATTTTTTGCTAAAGAAACTTCCTAAACGTATCGGAAAAGTCAAAAGTAAAAATATAAAATGGAGCTTTTTATCTATTGATTTTGGTATACAGAATGCTATAGAATTTTATCGAACGAATTACTTTGCAACCAAATTCTTCTAATGATCATAGCTAAACCTTTATAAAAAATAGCTTTTGTAAATTATTTCTAAAAACGGAAATAAATAAAAACACAATCATAAATTCCGAATACAAAATTAAAGCCAGGTTTCAGAACAAATAGCTTCTAGTAGAAAGGATCATCATTTATGTGGCGCATTGAATCAATCGAAAACCTTACTCTATCAAAAGGTCAGGCTTGGGTTTCGGATGGACGCCCCATTAATGTGCGCAGAGGTCCTGCTGGGAACTCCTATAAGCTTTGGTGCTCTAACTATGGTTATATAAAAATAGTGGACGTTGGCCATCAACCTGGAGGACCTCATCATTCGGCGCTGGATATACAAGGACAAAGATTTTGGTATGACGGAGAAGGAGCCTTGAACTTCACCTTCCGGTCAGACCGGTCATTCGAGGTCATTGGAAATGGCAATAGGATTAACGGCAATATGGTTCCTAACCCAACTATTTCCAACAGTAACCTTGTTCTATTTCAAGAAATGATGGATCAAAAATTAATTCCCTATCAAAAAATTCCAAACGAACCCGGTAAAACTCCCGAGGAGCTTCGCAAATTGGGAAAACATTTTTTCCCCACGGTCGAATATAGTTTCGAACTCGCCATGGCTATATATGACTGGACCACGGCATGCTTTTTCAGGATGAATTTGTTTTCCTTTTTCGTCTATACAAAGGTAGACGGTCGTCCTATAGACAGGTACAGCATAGCGCAATTAATTTGGTCGGCCAATTGGTTGCCTTATACGGCTCACAACCAATATTTTATGATGTCGCTGAAGATGAAACCCGCCGACTCTTTAGAGGACGTCAAAAAACAATTAGTAGAACATGCCCCCGCGTTAATGAAATACAATCAAGCCGAGGAGGAAATTCTGACGCAAGCGGTGATGAACTTACCTCGCGTATTGGTTGCCGAAGTCCCCGTTCTCTACCACGGAGGACCGGATATATCAAACTTATCCAAAGATCAATTCTGCGTTCAGTTTGAGCAGCTTCCTGGAAATCAAGGGCCATTGAGCGCGCCCTTAGAACTTAACTTTGAGGAAGCGCTGATTTCAATATTGCGCCCCAAAAGCATTATCACTAAAAAAGGGTTTTGGGCATTTACAGATTCCATGAAAGACGCCATACATTATTCCAATGGGATTGTCGTTAAAGTTCTTCCGCCAGAAAACTCGGAATATTGGCCGAATACAGCCCACATTACGCCGCTTTCCGACGATCCCGAAAAAACAGAATACTTATTTGTTCCCGGAACCTGTTTTAAAGTTTATTCTCATGAATCAATAGAGCAAGAAGGTAAAAAATTACTCTTACTCACCCTCATTTTGAGCGACGAACCTATTTAAAACCCACCTCATTTACTTTCTATAAGGAAAACGTAATGCTAATCTCTCGATTTTGTAAACGCAATTGGAGCTTTCAATGCATATAAATATTGACATACAAATGTTCCTTACGAATCCCTCCTCTTACTTATTGGGCCGCTCCCGTAAACCGTTTTACTTTTCGGTTTGGTAGGTTATAAATAGAAAAATATATTAGAAATAGAAATCGACCAGGATAGATTGGTCGACAAAGTCTTGGATTATTTCGGTTAAATCGCATATGCCGCAAAATTTTTGAGAGTTTTCCCGCGCTTTTGCAATTGACTGTCCTTCATCTAATAATCCTAAGAGGTAGAATTCTTTTTCCTACAAAGCCTGCAGGTACGAAAAAAAATCTAGCCGCTTCACACTGAGCGCGACACCTTCAGAATCTAAAACGACATTTTGATCTCCTTCGTACCCTTCCTGATTAAAGGTCCAAATTTGATCGACAGGAAATTTCGAAGTCATCAATTGAGTGGCGGGATGAAGCTTAAACTTTAGATCTAAATAACGAAATGGCGATGCATGGAGAAGGAAGATCTTTATTTTTAGGATAAATAATAAAACCGTTTTTTAACTAATAAACACAAATTAGATACCCATCGTTCTCTAAAGCTCAAATCACAGTATATTAAAAAGAATCGCCCAAAGCTTTCTATGACATCAAAAGTCGACTCCTTCACATTAAAAATCGAACCATCAAATCACAACATTCCATTATTTCGGAATCCAGAAATATATACCGATTTATCATTCGATGAGTCGTTTATGAGTTCCAATTACATATTTTAAAAAAATACCTAGATCACAAAAAATTACTTAGATTTTCTATATAATTTTGTAACAAGATTGGGACTCTAACTATTTGAAACTCTGAGATAATAAATAAAGAATAATGACTAAAGCTTTGATAACAGTAGCGCTAAAAAATGACTTAAATAACCTAAATAAAATATATATGAAGAGCCAACCGAAAATTATTATGGTAATTACCCTAGTTCTTGCGCTGGGGGTTGGCTTATTCGTCAATAATCGGCAGAAACAAATATGGGTAACTGACTTTAATAACCAAACCGAAATGGGAGGGATTATCCTCAAAGTAACACAAGAAAAAAATAATAATTATCGCTTCGAAGTGATCGACACAGGTCCCGGAATCCATACCGACGCTCATGACGAAATATTCGCTCCATTTCGACAGGGTAGATTGGGCTCTGATAAAGGAGGAACCGGACTTGGCCTTGCAATTAGTCGCAAAAAAGTCGACCTAATGGGCGGTGAACTTAAGGTTGAATCGGAACTTAAAAAAGGATCAAATTTTATTTTAACGTTACCGCTACCGCCCTCCAAAAGCGATGTGGTATACAAATCTAACAGCGCTAAAGAAGTTGTCCGCCTTGCGGAAGGGAACCACGTTTCCATATTGGTTGTCGACGACGTAGAAGAAAACAGAGCCGTTTTAAAAAATTTATTACTCGATGTTGGGATTGATGTTATAGAAGCGGTCAACGGCCAAGATGGATTAGAAAAATATGAAACCCACCGCCCCGACCTCATATTCATGGATATTCGCATGCCAGTGATGGATGGACTGGAAGCGATCCGCATCTTAAAAGAAAACTATTCCGACGAAAAATTAAATATCGTCGTTATTTCCGCTTCTGTTTTAAAGCACGAAAAAGAAAGATATGATAAATTAGGTTGTTCGGGAGTCGTGCTCAAACCGTTCTTATCCGAGCAAGTTTTTGCGCAGGTTCAAGACGCGCTCGATGTCGAATTTGAATATGAAGATATTGATTCCCAACTCAAATCAGATACAATAGATATAGATTATTCACAAATCAATTTTTCAAAAGATAGCATCGAAAATATTAAAAAAACGCTAGAGATTTATAATATCACTCAATTAGAAAAAGGCATTAGAGCCCTACACCCTAACAACCAACACGAGGATGCCTTTATTGAGGAAATGAAAGAAAATTTAAGAGCTTTCGATATGGATAACATTAATAAAGCTTTGGAGCGTTTAAATAATGAATCCTAGTACAGCAAAACCTCCGACAAGCAAAGTACTGATCGTTGACGACACCCCCGCTAACTTAGACGTGTTGTACCAAACCTTAAAGGACGAAAAATACGAGCTTTCTATCGCAAAAGACGGAGATAAGGCGTTACAATTTATTCCAAAATTTCGTCCCAACCTAATTTTGCTGGATATCATGATGCCGGGTATGGATGGTTTTGAAACTTGTCAAAAACTCAAAGAAAACGAAGCCACTAAAGATATCCCTATTATATTTTTAACCGCTAAAACGGGGAAAAAGGACGTCATCAAGGGATTCGATTTAGGAGCGGCCGATTACATCACCAAACCATTCGAGCACGAAGAAGTGCTGGCAAGGGTAAAAAATCAACTAAAAGTCAATACTCTAAGAGAAAACAATAAGAGAGTTCTTAGGGAATTAGAAAGACTCAACCAGGATGTCCAAGCGCTTTCGGCAATTGCATCGCAAGATCTTAAAGAAGAACTTAAGAAAGTAAAATATCTTGGAGAATACTTAAAAAAGGAATACAAAACTGGACTGGACGACGAAGGCCAAAGTTATCTGGAAGATATTGAATTGATAGCGAATCAACTTTCTTATTTAACCGATAGTTTTCTCGATTATACAAGAATCATTAAAGACGCTAAAACGTTTAAACCTACAGACCTCGCCAACGTAACCGCCCAAGCGCTAGATAGTTTAGAAGTTTTAATCAATGAAACTAACGGCATTGTGAATGTTGAAAGTTTACCCACTATAACGGCGGAACCTTTTTTAATAAGAAGGTTATTCCAAAGCCTTATTGCAAATGCGCTAACATATCGCCGCAACAACGAACCTCCTATTGTAGATATCCATAGCAGAAAAACGAGCGAAGGTTCCTGGGAAATTGCGATCATGGATAACGGAGTCGGTTTCGACAGGAAGTATGTTGATAATGTTTTTAATTCATTTGAACGCGTAGAGGTAAGAAAATCCTTCGAAGGCATTGGTATGGGCTTGGCCATTTGCAAAAAAATAGTCGATTACCATAACGTGGGTAAGTAAAGAAAAGCGTTTACAGATTTAGACCTTTGTAAGTGAAAGAGTC
>CAZMZH010000020.1:0-63707 GCA_964570665.1 uncultured Nitrospinota bacterium
TACGGTTGAAGAGCCTTTTTATGTAAGACCTGAAGAAAACGTCGGAGCTATCTAAGAAGTTTTTTCTTTTGACTGGTTGGGGCGGTTTATCCGCCCTGGCTGGTTAATAATGAGAGCTTATTAATGTACTTTCGAGAATTAGATTGTCCGTGAGGACGATCCTAACGAGGAGAAAAGCTGTGAATAAAAAAGCATTGATTATGGGTTTCGTATTTGCTTTCGTATTGGGCTTAGGTTTCTCGGCTAACGCCGCGACCATCCAAGCTTTGAAAGTAAGTGGGAATATCCCTTCGGATCCAACCGATCCTTTCTGGTCTAATTATGGTCCGACCAAAGGAAAGCATGTAACGGTTGATATGGAACCGCAAATGATTACAAATCCAATGTGGCCTAACCCATCAACAAAGTGGGTTAACGTTAAAGCGGCTACTAACGGAAAAGAAATCGCGGTTCGCTTGGAATGGACCGATCCAACACGGAACGACATTATGGTTCGATCTCAGCAGTATAAAGATCAAGCGGCCATCATGTTTCCTGTTAACCAATCCGGCGAAGAGCCTCCTTTTACAATGGGCGGCGACGGCGAACGAGTTAACATTTGGCAATGGAAAGCGACTTGGGACAAAGAAGGCGCTGGACATGCTGGTAACAACGGAATGCAAGACGTTGAAGATCATTATGACAATATGGCTTTAGGTTCTGGCGGATACTATATGTATGAGCCTGGATCTAAAATGTCTGGTATGGCTCCAAATAATTCAGTTGGTACCAAAGAAGGTTGGAGAGCGAATCAAGGCGTACAAGATATTTCCAAAAGAACCAGTCATCTTGACGAAGGTTTGGGTAAAAACGAAGGCGCTTGGAACCCAGGCCGTTATACCGGAAATATGTTGTCTGACGCTTCTATTCGTCGATCGGCTGTTGAAGACTTGAATGCGGAAGGTTTTAGCACCTTGACCACTCAAGCTCATCAAGACGTTGACGGCAAAGGTAACTGGAACAACAATCGCTGGGCTGTAGTTTATAAAAGAGCTTTAAGCACTGGCGATAGTAATGATACCCAGTTCTCTGGTAGCAAATCTCCAATGGCAATCGCTATTTGGAATGGTCAAAATAAAGAACGAAATGGCCAAAAAGCTGTTACCCAGTGGAATGAGTTGAAGTACTAATAGCTTTAAAAAATTAAACCCAAGAAGGCTTTGCCTTCTTGGGTTTTTTTTTGCCTAAATATACTGAAACTTTATAGGAATATAAAACCGATAAAATTCTTTTTTACTTAATACCTTTAATTCAATCTACTTTAATTAAGGTTTAAACCGTTAAAAACCCCAAATAATTATTCAGTTTCCCAACCCTGGTCTGTCCACCTTTGCATTCCACCATTTCCTACGCACACGATATTATCTAAACCCATCCCATTGAGTGTTTGAGAAGCCATCTGAGCTCTTCCGCCCATTTTACAATGAACATAAACAGTATCGTATTTTTTTAGTTCTTCAGCGATTTCTTCAACTTCCTCATGAGAATGGTTCCGAGCGCCACTAATGTGGCCGCTATCAAATTCTGCAGGTGATCTCACGTCTAAAATCAAATCATTTGGACCTAAACTGCCAACTTTATCATGCAAATCGTCAATGGAAATATTTTCCATGGTAACTCCTTTATTTATAAAGACTTAATTGGTTATATTGGGAATAAAAATTAAACATTTTGTTAAGTACTCCATAGTGTAACTCTTATTAAAATAAATTTCAAAGGTATTGAAATTTGGCGGATTGAGAGGAATATCTTGCCAATTTTTTGACGTTAAGAATTTTAATTTTTCAAATATAAATTAATATAAACCCTTTATTTATAATGATTTAATCATTGTTTTTTGAAAGGTGTAAAGAGGTTTCCAAAAATTGGTACAGTATTTGCTTTCTTAGGTGAAAACCTTTTGGAGAGAAAAATGAACGAAGGAATTTACATTGCTGTGTCGGGCGCATTAAAGCAAGAGAAAAAAATGAGCGTAATAGCTAATAATTTAGCAAACGTAAACAGTTCGGGTTTTAAAAAAGACCAAATCGTATTTGAGTCTTTATTGCCGCCATTTAAAGATAAGGGAGATTTAACTTTTGAAAAAAGCCGAAACGAATTGCTTCCTCCAGAACAATCAAACGCTAATGTGGCTTATGTGGGGGTTTCTGGGTTTTCAACCAACTTTTCTCAAGGCGCTTTAGAACAAACAAGTAATACTTACGATTTGGCGATAGATGGAAAAGGGTTTTTTGTAATTAACACACCAGAAGGCCTGGCGTATACGCGAAAAGGAAATTTTCATTTAGACACAAATAACAGGTTGGTAGATCAGAATGGAAATCCCCTTCAATCGGGCCTAGGCGGCCAGGATGTGACGATTCCTAATATAGGAGGCAAAACAACCATTGATCCAAAAGGATTTATTTCAATTGGAAATGGTTTAGGAAATATTCCAGTCGGTCAAATAGGGATTGTGGATTTTGTAAATGGAGAAAACCTTGTTAAAGCTGGAGAAGGGTTGTACAAACCGGCTGATAAAGGAGCGACCGGAGTTCAACCTAGAGAGTCAGCAATCCGACAGGGTTTTATAGAACAGTCAAACGTAAGCAGTGTGGATGAAATGACAAAAATGATAGAAACCGTTCGAGCTTTTGAAACATATCAAAAAGTAATTCAAGCCATCGATGGCGTAGACGAAAGAGCTGTTAACAGTTTAGGACGAATCGGTTAAATTTAAACAAAGGAAATTAGGAGAAAGGTTTATTTTTTGAAATTCCAATAAATAAATTAATGATTCTAAAAAATAATTTTTAGGAATTTTATTGTTTCAAAATCCATTTAACCTTCTCGTTAGAAAAATATTTATTAAAGGAAGGCTTTTTTATGATTCGATCTTTATATACAGCCGCAACTGGAATGAACGCCCAAGATTTAAATATCAGCGTTATTTCCAACAACTTGTCAAATGTTAACACCGTTGGTTTTAAAAGAAGCAAAGCGGATTTCCAGGATCTTTTATACCAAACGCTTAGGTTGGTGGGTACACAATCGGCAAATGGTAATCAGGTTCCTACCGGAGCGCAATTAGGTTTAGGCGTAAAACCCGCCGCCATTCAGAAGAATTTTATTCAGGGCGATTTTGTTTCTACGCAAAATGAATTGGATTTGGCAATTCAGGGCGACGGTTTTTTCCAAGTAAGCCGGCCGGATGGAACGATCGGTTTTACCCGCGCAGGAGCTTTTAAAATTGATAATGCTGGTCAGATTGTAACTTCTGACGGTTTATTATTAAACCCTGCTATTTCGATTCCGGCAAATGCTATTAACCTTTCTATTGATTCGCAAGGAACCGTAAACGCTACCCAGCCAGGCGTAACAGCGCCCACGCAATTAGGAGTAATTCAAATTGCTACATTTCAAAACCCAGCAGGTTTACAGTCTGAAGGAGCAAACCTATTTACCCAAACTGATGCGTCTGGGACTCCAATTACAGGTAATGCGGGAATCCTTAATCGTGGAACTATTCAGCAGGGTTTTCTGGAACTTTCGAATGTTAGCGTAGTGGAAGAAATGGTTAATTTGATCGCGGCGCAAAGAGCTTATGAAGTAAATTCTAAAACGGTTCAAACCGCCGATGAAATGCTTCAGATTTCGAATAATTTGAAACGTTAGATTCAAGGTGAATTTTATGGAAATACAATTAGCAAAAAAATTATTTTGGTCTTTTATCATTTCGATTTTGACATTTTCTTTTTTACTTTTTTATGTAAATACCACGAGGGCAAATGAAACCAAACTGGTTCAGACTATTAAAGCTGAAGAAATTGAGCGCAGGGGAACTGAGTTTCTGTGGGAACAAATTTCTAAAGAAGAAGATAACTTTGAAGTACAAGCCATGTATCCAGGTCGCGACGTTATTTTACCGGAAGGAAAAATCGACTTTGAATTTGAAATTTTTGGCCGGAGTCAGCGCTTCAAAGTAGGAAGGATTCCTTTAGTTTTAAATATTAAAATCGATGGCATATTAAAAAAGAAAATATGGATTAATTCGAAAGTAAAGTTCTTTAAGGAGGTTGTTAAAACCAAGCGCCTACTGCAAAAAGGAAAAGTGATTACTTCAGAAGATTTATCATTAGAACAGGTTGATGCCTTGCAAGTTGGCAGAAGAGCCTTTATAGATCCTGATGAAGTTATAGGATTAATGGCTGTTAGAGATATTAGTCAGGGCGATATATTAAAACTTAATATGGTAAAAAAACCAGCTGTGGTTAAACGGGGTGATCGAGTCCTCATCATGGCCAAAATGGGCCGTATGAAGATAACGACACCAGGGATTGTGAGAGAGAAAGGTTTTAAAGGCAGTATGATTCGGGTTCAAAATATTAATTCGAAAAAGGAAGTTTACGCAAGGGTTATCGATTCAAATACCGTTGAAGTAAATTTTTGACACTAATCAATTTTTGATTTTTTAAAGGCGGCATTGTCCGAAAAATTATGAGTTTTCTAAATTTACAGAAAAAAATATTTGGGAAGATCGTTTTGTTGACCTTAGTTGGTTTGCTTTCAGCTTGTGGTCCTAAAAACCTGGCCATAGACCCTGCTGCGACTGTTATACCGAAGAAAATATATAAAAAAGAAGAACCTAAAGAAGGTTCGATTTGGCCTGGAGACTCAGCTTCAAATATATTTTTTAAAGATACCAAGGCTAGAAAAGTCGGGGATATCGTGACCATAACTATTGCCGAAAATACAACTTCCAGCCAGGATGCGACCACTCAAACATCTCGATCGACCAGTTACAACGTGCAAACGGGGCAATTATTAGGATTGCCAAGTAATCTGGGGATTCAGAATTTTCTGGGATTAGGAAATGGTTTCAGCCCGGATTTAGACGCGACTACAGCAAACTCGCATAGTGGTTCTGGAACCGTTACCCGTAACGGCGTTCTTACAACCACGATGACGGCCATCATTAAGGAAATACTACCTTCGGGAAATTATCGTATCGAAGGTAAGAGATCGGTCACGGTAAATTTTGAGGAACAGATTCTGGTTTTAAGCGGAATTGTAAGAAAAGAAGATATCAATTTTGACAACACTATTTCGTCTACCTTGATTGCCAACTCATCAATTTCCTATGAGGGTCGAGGCGTCGTTTCCGATCAACAAAGATTAGGATGGGCTGGAAGAATACTAAGCTTCATATGGCCTTTTTAAAAACCGAGGATTATAATGAATAAGAGAAAAAAATTAATTTTAGCTTTGTTATTCTCCCTGTGGAGCATAATGGGATGCGAAGCGGATGTGGCCAATCGTGTAGGAGTCAGTTCTTCAAGCTTTATCATAGGATTGAAAGCGATTTATGGAAACTTTGGACTTCCTGCCGATGGCTCAAGTCAAGCGACAATTCGCGTGGAATTATTCACTAATGCGGGTCTATTAGTAGATGGGCAAACGGTAGCTTTGACAACTACTTTAGGAACCCTTGCCGATACAGGGGCAACCTCCACCACTAATGGTGGCGCCCTTGTAGTTACTACCGCTAATGGAGTGGCTATAGCAACATTGACTTCGGAAGCGGTTTCAGGAACGGCTTTTGTTGTCGCTTCGGTTGAAAATATTAGCGCCACAGTTGCGGTGCCATTTGTAAATATAACTAGCGCAGCGAGTTAAATTATGAATTATTTATCAAATCTTTCGGTCAAATATTTAAATAAAACCACCATTGCCTTTGGGGCTATCCTATTAGCAATATTAGGGCTAGCCGCTTGCGAGGCGGAGACTGATGGCGGACCGTTGGGCCCTTCAAACATAACGTCTTCGTCTTCATTAATTACAGTTACTCCAGCGGCGGTCACCGTGGTAAAAAATGATACCGTAACTTTTACTGCGGCAGGCGGTTCAGGAACCTTCACTTGGAGCGTTAGCAATCAAACATTAGGTTCCATTGTTTTGGATACTGGAGTTTTTACAGCTGGGACTACTTCAGGTTCTCTTACTGTTACCGCTACGGATGAAAATGGATCTACGGGAACGGCAACGGTCACAATTAACAATAAAACGTTGACTATACTTCCATCGACCGCTCAGGTAGGAAGAGGGGGAACTCAATTATTTCAAGTTACAAACGGAACGGCTCCCGTTTTCTTTTCGATCAACGATGCCACTATTGGAAGTATGCCTTCTAATGATGGAGCTGCAGCAAACAACCAATCGACTTTTACGGCTGGGGTTACCTTGGGATCGGCTACTGTTACAGCGGTAGATTCTGATGGAGATACTGCTACGGCTACGGTAACCGTTGTATCTAATCAGGTTACGTTGACTCCTGCTTCGGTGACTTTCTCTGCCCCTACAGCTCAAACGTTTACAGCCTCTGGCACAACTCTAACTTACACTTTTGTGTTGTCGGGCAATACGGGCGCTTTTACTCTCCCATTACTGACAACAACCACGACGACTGCCGCTTTTACTTCTACTGTTCCGGCAGCGGCAGATGGTAATCAGACCTTAACTTTAACCGCTACAGATAGTAATGGCGATACGGCTACATCTCAGATTACTTTAGTCGCCGGAGCTACTTGATAACCTGGAGTTGATAACAATGAAACGCTTAAAAGTTCAAGCAATCTTAATGACCGCTCTGTTTCTGCTGATTCTAATGGCAGAAACGGTCCAGGCTGCACGGGTAAAAGATTTAGTCAATATCCGCGGGGTCAGAAACAATCAATTGATTGGTTTTGGTCTGGTCATCGGATTGGCGGGAACCGGCGATAGCGCGGTCAACGTTTTCTTCTCCATTCAAACTGTGGTTAATATGTTGAAGGCAATGGGAATTACCGTTCCGGCAGGTCAGGTTAATCAGTTGCAATTTAAGAATGTCGCCACCGTTATGGTAACTGCCGATTTGCCCCCTTTTGCCCGACAAGGCGATCGAATGGATGTTTTAGTATCATCTGTCGGCGATGCCAAAAGCCTTCAGGGCGGCACGTTATTGATGACTCCTTTAAAAGGGGCTGATGGGCAAACATATGTTGTGTCCCAAGGACCTTTATCTATTGGTGGTTTTTCGGTCCAGGGGCAAAATAGAGGTGTTCAAAAGAATCATCTTCAAGTCGGTCGAATTTCCAATGGCGGCTTGATAGAAAAAGAAATCTATTCTTCTTTTAATAAAAAGAACAAAATCGAATTGTCCATGAAAGCGACTGATTTTACGACTGCCGCTAGAGTTGCAAAAGAAATAAATCGTTCCATGAAGGACGATTTAGCGGCGGCTATAGATGGAAGAACCGTTCGAATTAGGGTACCTAAATTTTATAAGAATAACGCGACTGGTTTTGTTACTAAAATTGAGGGGCTACAAGTTGACCCCGATACAGCGGCGCGAGTTATTATAGACGAACGTACAGGAACCATTGTTATGGGAGAGAATGTAATGATCTCAACGGTTGCTGTGGCCCATGGTGGGTTATTTGTCCAGATAAAGGAAGAGCCGATTGCCGTTCAACCCAACCCTCTGGCTGAAGGCGAAACGGCTGTTTTAGCAAGAACCAGAATTGCTGTAGAAGAAGGGCAAGATCGATTATTGGTTGTACCAAAAGGAATTGGTATTGGCGACGTTGTAAACGCTCTAAATTCTATTGGAGTAACGCCGAGGGATTTAATTTCCATTTTGCAAGCCATCAAAGCTTCTGGGGCTTTACACGCAGAACTTGAAATAATGTAAGTTTGACCGTGGTCAATTAGACGGTTTAGGATATTTTTAAATGAAGGCCAAACGCTATTTAGCGTTTGGCTTTTTTTTTGGAAAACTTTGAAGCGCCTCATAAATTACCATGAAATTACAGCGTCAAAATATCAACGATTAACTCATAAGAGATATTATTGTGGTTAATATGCCTAGGAAAAAATTTCCCACCAACAGATAAGTTGAGATATTTTTTATTTTATTTTTATTTTAGGTTCAATATAAATAAGAAAAATCACTTAAAAACAATTACTTACGTGTAAATATTTTATTTCCTGTTTGTTTGAGGTTTTGGTATCTACTTTGCATTTAAATTGTTGCACTAATAAAACTTTTTTAAAACCTTTTGATTTTTAAAGCTAAAAAAATGGAAATCGTTAGTCGAAATAAAATTCTCCCAAGTATTTCAAACCCTATTCAAAGTAAAGAGGAAAATATTGCTAATAAAATTGGCGGAGGCGTTCAAAAGGATGCCGATTTGAAGTCTGCCGCTCAGGACTTTGAAGCAATTTTACTTCATAAAATGCTTGATTCGATGCGGAAAACGGTTCCAAAGTCAGGGCTATTAGAGAGTTTTTCATCGGATATGTATCAATCTATGTTTGACGAAGAGTTGGCTAATGAAATGGCAAAAAAAGGCGAAGTTGGGTTAGCGGATTTAATGTATAAGCAGCTTGATGTAACCCAATCTCAAATTCCTAATAGAAATAGCTCTAATCCTCCCAAAATGGTAGATATAAAGCTCGGAGATAGAACCTAATGACAAAGTTATATAAGACCTTGCTCAATCAAATGGGGCAAAAAATTGCAATTTATAACGAACTAATCGAATTGTTAAAAAATGAATGGGATTCTGTATCCGGATATTCTTTGATGGGTGTTCAAGAAGTTTTGAACAAAAAAGAAACTTTGGTTTTAAAGATGCAAGTTTTGGAAGAAAACCGATTGGAAGTTGTTCGAGCCATTGCTATAAAACTTGACGTTCCCTATGAAGGGTTAACCTTAAAAAAGATGTTAGCGTTAAATTCGCATCCACTTAATAACAAATTAGACTTGTACCGAAAGAAATTATTGAAACAAATTAGTTTGATTGCCGAGCTGACTGAGAAGACAAAAAGAATTGTAGACCATTCCTCTATGTCTATTAAAAAATCGTTGTCGTTTTTACATCGAACTCAGGAAAAATCCGAAGCGGGTTATCAAGCTAAAGGTCAGATTAATGAAGGAAAAATGCAAAGTAGGATGTTAAGCGCGGAAGTTTGAGGAAATTTTTTGAATCGAATTTGGAAGACTTTAATTTTAAAGGTAAATCATAATGGGCACTAATATATTTGGCGTATTAAATTCTGGAAAGGTTGGACTGCTTTCTCAGCAATTTGCGATCGAAGTGACCGGTCAGAATATTGCCAATGTCCAAACTGAAGGTTATTCGCGCCAAAAGATTGTATTGGAAGCGAATAATCCGCGTAGTTTTGGAGTCGCTCAAATTGGAACTGGGGTTAAAGTTTCTGGAATCGAAAGAGCTCATGATGAATTTCTTGCTCGTCAAATAACCGATGAAAAGGTAAATCAAGGATTATTTGACCTTAAAAAAGACGTTTTCGAACAAATGGAGATTTTGTTCGACAGCACTTTTGGCGGTAGTCTAAATGATAACTTCAACGAATTTTTTGGAAGTCTTCAAGACCTTGCAAATAACCCAGCCGGATTAGCTGAGAGAGCGGATGTTTTAGGAAAAGCTGAAACAATATTAGAAGAATTTAAAAGAATTGGCGATGGATTATTTGATGAAAAAGTAAATCTTGACCAAACAATCATTTCTGAAGTTAGCGAAATAAATGGTTTGCTTACAAAAATTGGCGAATTAAACGAAAACATTCATAAAAATGAAACCGTTGAAGGTTTTAATGCCAATGATTTAAGGGATAGACGCGATAAATTAATAAACGAATTGGCGGAAAAAATAGATATTAACGTGACCACGGAGGCTGACGGTCAGGTTGATATTACTACTGGTAATGGACAGCCGTTAATATTAAAGCAGCGAGTTTTGTCATTAACCACAACTTTGAATGGGAATAACAACGGTTTTAGAGATATTAATGTTGTCGGTACTACGGGTTTATCCACCAATATCACTACTAGCCTTTTGGGCGGGATGCTGAAAGGAATGGTAGATATGAGGGATACCGAATTGGACTCGACCTTGGATATTCTGGATCGTTTGGCGGCTGGGTTTGTCCAAGAAGTCAACCGAGTTCACAAAGATGGAGTGGGTAATGATGGCAGTTCGGGGTTAGACTTTTTTACATCGTTAACTCCGTCTTCAATCGCGAATACCAACAATACAGGTACTGCGGCGGTTTCGATTACAAACGCTAGCCCAACCACTGTGTCGGTGGATAAGTTTGAAATTGAGTTTACTGGGTCAAATTCATTTACCTTAAATAACTCGACAACGGGATTAGCTTCGGGAACTTTTACTTTTACCAACGGTACCCCTGTGACCTTAGCTGGAGGGTTGTCGGTAACATTTTCAGGAACCGCAGTTTCTGGAGATAGAATCGAATTATCAATTTCCGAAGGCGCATCGAGGACAGCAACAGTTTCTTCTACGGTTAAAAACAATTTACAAAAAATTGCCGCTGGGAAAACATTATCGGGAGATGGGCAAAATGCGTTGGAATTGTCTAATTTACAAAATCGATTAACGTTTAATGGAACGAGTTTACAATCTGGGTCGGGAGCTTTTACTTTTTCAGATTTTTATAATTCCATTGTCACTTCGGTTGCCGTTAATTCAAGTTCTTCAAAGTTAAGCGCAGACCAACAAGAAGGTATTCAGTTGCAACTTAATCTAAGACGGGAAAGTAACTCCGGCGTTTCGATTGACGAAGAGATGGTTAACCTAATTAAGTTTCAACAAGCATTTAACGCAGCGGCTCGAATAATTACAACGGTCGAAGAAATGCTTAATACATTACAAAATAATATTTAGTTAAAACTTTTAATGACTTTTATGAATTTAATTTCTGTTTTTCCAAATTTGAATTGCAAAGAGTTTTTCCTCGATAAGATTAATTTGATCCTTTGGGAGATCAGCCTATGATGCGAGTTACCAATCAGGCGAGTCAACAATCCGCGTTGAATAATATTTTTCGAATTAGCGAAGATTTATTTAATACTCAAAACTCTGTATCTTCAGGTAAAAGAATTCAAAAGTCTTCGGACGATCCTTCAGGGACTCGCCAAACTCTTTCATTTAGAACTTCTATAAGTCAAAATAATCAATTTTTAAGAAATATCAATAATAATAAAGGTTTCGTAAGCAACGCCGACACCGCTCTTGAAAAAGTAAGCTTATCGCTTATTCGAACTAAAGAATTGGTGGTTAGTCAGTTGGGGGGAACCTCTACAGCCACCACTCGATTGTTTACCGCTGAAGAGGTTAGCGGTATTGTTAGTCAAGCGGTTTTATCCGCTAATTCGCAAATAGGAAACCGATTTCTATTTGGCGGCGATAGAGTTGACGTTTCGCCATTTTCTGTTTCCGCTTCAGGAGCCGTTTACCAGGGAAATACAGGAGGAATTAATCTCACTATAGGCGATAGCGCAAGCTTGCAATTGAATTTGCCAGGATCGGACGTTTTTTCTGTGGATTTAGATCCTACCGTTACGGAAAATACCTCGCTTTCAGATTTAAATTCAGGTCAAGGAATTACAGCCGGTTCTTTTGTTTTGAACGACCGTCAAGGCAATAGCGGTACTATCGCGGTTTCTACAAGTGGATCTGTTGGGGATGTTATAACCGCAATTAATTCTGCCGGATTGAATATTACCGCCAGCATCAATGATTCTAATACTGGAATTAAGCTAACCGATACGAGTTCTATAATAAATCAATCGTTGAGCGTTACCGAAGTAAGTAATGGAACAACCGCTCAGAGTTTGGGATTGATTGGAGAGCGAAATGGGGTTATGCAAGGTTTCGATTTAAATCCTCAATTAAATAGAAGTACAACTTTATCTCAATTAAATGGCGGACAAGGATTAGATTTGACGTCTATAGATATTGTGAATGGGTCGGCGTCGGGTACTGTTAGCTTCTCCTCTTTAAACTCATCAAGTACGATTGGCGACGCTTTAGATTTAATAAATAGCGCAGGGTTAAATGTTACCGCAGGTATTGGAAGCGATGGAAAAGGCTTGAAAATAGTTTCTAATTCTTCAAGCACGGTGGCTATTGTAAAAGAGGTATCAGGAGGAAATTCGGCAGAACTTTTAGGTTTGGGCGGCGGTCGAAATATTCTTACGACATTACTTCAAACGCAACAGGCTTTGGAAAGAGACGATACTTTTGCTCTGATTGCTTTAACGGATACATTAGACACTGCAATTAATTCTTTAAGCGGTTCGCGAGCATCTTTGGGTACAATTACCAGAAGATTGGAAGATAATGAATTTTCTCTTGAAAAAGAATTAGTCGATAAAACCGAACGTCTTTCC
This sequence comes from uncultured Nitrospinota bacterium, assembly GCA_964570665.1. Lineage (GTDB taxonomy): Bacteria > Nitrospinota > Nitrospinia > Nitrospinales > JAJDAT01 > JAJDAT01. Next base: position 12,275 of record CAZMZH010000020.1, read on the forward strand.
GATATTGAAGACGTTGATTTTGCCAAAGCCGCTTCTGATTTAGCCGCTTTGGAACTAGCGTTTCAGTCTACATTAAACGCGACCTCGCGGATTATTCAGCCCACTATCCTTAATTTTCTAGGATAATTGGATAGGTATAAAAAGCTACAAATTTAGATCTTAAATTACCGAATGGTTAATTTTTTATATTTTGACCGACGGTTTTCTTCGCGTCCTCCTAGTTCCTTCTTACGAACTTCTTTGTATTCGTCAAAGTTGCCTTCAAACCACCTGGCTTTTTTATTTCCTTCAAACACCAGAAGGTGGGTGCAAATCCGATTCAGAAAAAATCGATCATGACTTATTACCAAAACGCACCCGGCAAACTCAAGTAAAGCGTTTTCAAGAGAACGTAACGTTGCGACATCTAGGTCGTTAGTTGGTTCGTCTAATAAAAGGACATTGCCTCCTTCTCGCAATAATTTTGCCATGTGTACGCGATTCCTTTCGCCACCCGATAATTTATTTAGCTTTTTTTGCTGGTCCGTTCCTTTGAAATTAAAACTGGCAACGTAGGAACGAGAGTTAACTCGTTTTCCGGCGATTTCCATAAAATCGCTTCCACCAGAAATTTCTTCAAAAATGGTTTTTTCATTGTCTAAGTCTTCTCTTTTTTGATCCACATAGGATAAGACCGCAGATTTTCCAATTGTTACAGTTCCTATATCCGGTTTTTCTTCCCCAACTATCATGCGAAACAGAGTTGTTTTACCCGCTCCATTGGGTCCAACAATACCAACAATAGCGCCGGGAGGAATGTCGAATGTTAGGTTTTCTATCAATGGTTGGCCTCCCATTCCCTTTGAAACATCTTCAAATCTGATTGCCACGTCTCCCAAATGGGGTCCCGGAGCGATTTGGATTTCTCTGAGATTTTCCTGCATTTCGGTTTTATTCGACGCTAGTTTTTCATACTCACGGACCCGCGCTTTGTTCTTTTTGTTTCGGGCGCTGGGAGTAGAACGAATCCATTCCAATTCTCCAGCTAGGGCTTTTTGCATTCTAGAAGAGGATTTTTCTTGTTGAGCTAATCGTTCAGCCTTTTGCTCAAGCCAAGAGGAGTAATTGCCTTCAAAAGGAATTCCTTTTCCTCCTTCTAACTCTAATATCCATTTTGTAATATTATCCAAGAAATAACGATCATGAGTAGAAACGATAACGTTTCCAGGATAAGCGCTTAATTGATCTTCAAGCCATTGAACGGTTTCCGCGTCCAAATGGTTAGTCGGCTCGTCTAATAAGAGCATATCGGGTTTTTCTAACAGAATTTTGCACAAAGCGACTCGGCGAGCTTCCCCACCTGAAAGTGTAGACACATCTTGTTCGTCTGGAGGTAAAACCAAAGCGTCCATAGCGACGTTAACTTGCCTGTCTAGCTCCCAACCATCCACCGCGTCAATAGCGTCCTGAAGTCGTCCCATTTTTTCCATGGCTTTTTCCATTTCTTCATCGGACATTGGATTCGCCATGCTCGCGCTTACTTCGTTAAATTCTTCAATCAATTTTTTTGTTTCCTGGAAAGCGCTTTCAACCGCTTCTCGAACGGTTAATTCAGAACCAAGTGTAGGTTCTTGCTGCAGAAAGCCAATTCGCGTTCCCTTTAAGGGTTGGGCAGTGCCATTAAAATCTTTGTCTTCCTGGGCCATTATACGAAGCAAAGTTGATTTTCCCGCTCCATTTTGGCCCACAAACCCAATTTTGGCTCCATGATAAAAACATAAGTTAATATTTTCTAAAACTGTTTTTCCACTATGGGCCTTAGTCATACCTTGCATTGTAAAAATATATTCGCCTGCCATCGGATTTCCTTGAAGAACTAATATTAGAAGGGTTGTTTAGTTGAAGTTATTTAATCTTCAACCGTTATATGATTAATATTTTTTTAAGGTGATTAACGATAATTCTGTGTTGGGTTTTTAAGAAGCAAAAAATTATGCGAAGCGATTAAACTTTCAAAATTTTACCAATTGTAAGAAAAATTTTTTCAAAAACCAACAAGGATTGTATTTTTAATGAATTAAAAAGGAGTTTTGTTAATGTGGGCTCAGACATTAATATAGAGTTTGAAGGAAAAAACGATATAATTGAATAAAAAGTGTTAGCTTTCAATAGACAAATGGGTAGACTTAGAATTTTTATTCGTTTTTCAATTGATATATTGGAATTTATGGCCTCTTTTAGAGAAGTTTTCGCCTATAAATATCAGACACAACTTATTAAAGTCCAAAAGAGTTTTAGATTTTAGAAAAAAGGAGCGCCTAGAATGGCAACGTATATTAATGGAAACGGCATACGGCCAGGTTTTGTGGTCGTTTACAATAAATTGTTATATAAAGTTATGGCCGCAGAACATAGAACGCCAGGAAACAAAAGAGCGTTCATGCAAGTTAAACTTCGAAACTTGAAGGATGGTACGCAAACTGAAATTAAATTTAGAGCCGACGAACAAATTGAGCGAGCTGAAATGGAACAAAATGATATGGAGTATTTGTATAACGATTCTTCAGGTTATTGTTTCATGAACAGCGAGACATATGAGCAAATTTTTATTGAGCTTGGTTTGGTTGAGGACGTAAAATCATTTCTTTTGCCTAATTTAAAAGTTCAAGTTGAGTTTCATGATGGAAAGCCTATCGGAATTACTTTGCCAGAAACAGTGGACTTAGAGGTAGTGGATACGGAGCCTCAATTGAAAGGCGCCACCGCTTCAGGATCAGGAAAACCAGCTACTTTATCGACAGGATTAGTGGTTACTGTTCCTCAGTTTATCGCAATTGGCGAAGCGGTTAAAGTTTCTACAACTTCAGGAGAATATCTTGAACGAGTGAAAAAATAAAATTTTGTTATTGTTAAAAATGAAAATTGTCTCTTAGGTTCTTGCGTTTAATAAGAATTAAGGTTTAAACTATGTTTTTAGAATGTAATTTTAACCAATTGTTTTTAATTCGTAATGCAAGTCTTTGAAAAACCATAAGGTTTTTTAAATTTTTCCTTCCCAATTTTAGCCTCTCCAGTAAGGGTATTTCTATGTCCCCAAATGCTTTACCTGAATCAGCGCTTTCATTAGCAGATATGATTTTGAATTCTGGAATGGTGGCCAAAGCAGTTTTGGTCATTCTATTTCTTTTCTCAGCAATTTCGTGGTCCATTATGTTGAATAAATTTTTTGTTTTTCGTTCTGCAAAGGACGAAGACGCTCGGTTTCTAGACTTGTTTTCTCAGTCGGATAGTTTGAACAATATTTATAATTTTTCCCGAGAATTACGTCATAGTCCTGTGGCGCGTGTTTTTTTAAAAGGTTATAAGGGGCTTTACCAAGTTCAAGAAAGATCTAAAGCTACGAGCGATTTTGATCCCAATAACCCGGAAAAGTTTTCAATAAAAGAAAAAGATCTTAGAGAAATTAATCTACATTTAGATAAGGCGGTCAATGGAGAAATTGAGCGATTGAGTCGTCGATTAGAATTTTTAGCTACCACCGGAAGCGCTTCGCCTTTTATAGGGCTATTTGGAACGGTTTGGGGAATTATGCATTCATTTCGCGCTATTGGGGCAAAAGGATCTGCCAGTATAGGCGGAGTCGCTCCAGGTATTGCCGAAGCGTTAATTGCCACCGCCGCTGGATTAGTAGCGGCAATTCCCGCGGTAATTTTTTTTAATTATCTAAGCAACAAAATTCGTTTGTTTACCACACGGATGGATGATTTTTCCCGAGATTTTATTTTCATGGCTGAAAATAATTTTAGGCGTTGACGTTCCAAAATAATTGGGTTTCTTACATAACGTTATTGTTTTTGGAAATGGCGATAGTATTTTTAAAAAGATAAATTATTTTATAGCTTCCCATAAAATTTTTTCGTTCAATCCACTCAAATTAATATGCAATTACACAATTCGAGCCTTCCTTCTTCCCGAAGAAACCGCGAAAGACCTCTAATGGCAGAAATTAACGTCACTCCTTTAGTGGATGTGATGTTGGTTTTGCTAGTAATTTTTATGATTACAGCCCCGTTAATGCAACATGGGTTGGATATACAATTACCGAAGGCCTCGGCTCCAGCGGAAGAGATTCGAGAAGTTCCTACTATTTTTTTAAAAAGCGACAAATCAATTTATTGGAATAAAGATCGAATTATTGATATGGAAGCCTTTGGAATTCGGTTGGAGAAATTTTCGGTTTTACCTGGAGACAAACAGGTTTACTTTCGAGCCGATAAGACATTGGATTACGGTTTTGTTATGGAAGCCCTTTCTAAGATTAAAGGGAAAGGAATTGAGAAAATTGGAATGGTGACGGAACCGGAGGGCCTATGAACGCCTCTGCGTATTGGTTTTCGGACTATAATCAAACTTTAGTTTTTTCGGTTTTTTCTCATTTTCTTTTTTTGGCTCTTTTGATGTATATCCCTAAGCCAAATCCACTTGAAAACATAGAGACGATTCCTCTTACCGTTAGTTTGATTCCTATTTCTACGGTTGTAGTTCAAGAAAAACCTTCCACCCCAACAATTAAAGAAGAAGTTGTCCCATTACCTTCAGAACCAGCGATAAAATCTAAAGAATTAATCGAGGAACCTGATTTTAACGCTGTCGAAACAAAGGAAATCTTAATTAAGCCAATTGAAGTAGCTTCTTTACCTCCAATAAAAAAATCCGCCCTTAAAAAAAACATTCAACTTTCAAAACAGCCTAACCAAGACGATACAGGACGAAAAATTTTAGCCCAACTTAACCGGTTAACTGGAGAATCTAAGGAAAAAATAGTCGACGATTCAAATCCTTTGGTAAAAGAACTGAATCAATTGGCAAGGCTAAAACCTAAGTTAGAACCTAAATCAACGTCTAAAAATAAAGTTTGGGAGCAAACCTTTAAGGATTTGGAAAAAATTCAAAAGACAAAACCGGCTAACGACCAGCGAGAGATTTTTGCCCCTCCTATTGCGGAAGAGTTGGAAAATTCGCTAAAAGAATTAGCGGCGTTAGATGAAAAAATAATTAGTCAAGAATTAGAAAATAAAAGTTTGCCACCCGAAACTAATGAGGCCTTTTCTGAAATAAAAAAATTGAGCAACGATGAAATAGATTTGCAAGAAACCCCGATTGAGTCGCAAAACTTAAAAGAATTGGAAAGCGTTGAAAAAATAAAAATTGAAAAAGATGTTGAGAGGAAATCGGTTGATGTTAAAGAAGTTGAAAACCAAGAAAAATCCAAGCCTTTGGAAAAGTTAGAGTTTGAATCGTTCGAGAAAAAGCCGCGCGTAACCGGAAACAAACAAAAAACCTACAAAGATATTTTGAACGACTTGGAGAATTTGGCAGCTTTGAATCCAGTTCTCAAATTAAACTCTATTAAAACCCCTTCTACGAAGGAACCCATTAATAATCTAATAAATCGTTCTGTGGAAACAGGTAGCGCATTAAAATCTGTTAAACGTTCAATAGAGGCAGAACCAATTAAAAATGTTGTTATTGAAGTTTCCAGAGTCCCCTTTCAGGCAGAGGAATTTAAAAGTAAAGTTCAAACTTCTACAAGTCCTTTTAAAGTGGCGACAGCAGAATTGTCGCCTAATTTGACTAAAAATAAATTGGATTCAGAAAAAACTTCCAATGAGCAAACCGATGATGAATTTGCTCAGGCTCTTAATAGTTACGCGAGCATTATCAAAGACAAAATATACTCTCATTGGGAAGTTCCTCTGGGAGTGCCTATTCGAAAGAAAATCGTTGTATCTATTATGATTTTCAGGATGGGAACAATAGAAAAACCTCGACTAGTACAAAGCTCTGGAGAAGAAAAATTGGACGCTTTAGCTATTAAAGCTATTTTTGATTCAGAACCTTTTCCGCCTTTTCCTAAAGAAATTAAAGATCCCAATATAGTAATTAACATAAATTTTAAATTGGAAGTCCAACCATGAAACGTTTCGATCAAATTATCTTACGTTTGCTTCTTGTTCTATGTGTTTGCTTTTTTTTCAATCCATCAGTCGCACAATCGCAGAGTCCTGAATATGAATTGGAATTACTAAAAAAAACTCAAAAAAAAGTAGATATCGCAATTCCTGAGTTTGTGAAAATTGCAGATTCCAATGACGATGATTCCATCGCTAAAAAAGCTCGTTCAATATTATTGGAGGATTTAGCTTTCTCAGAATTATTTAGAGAAATTTCTCAAGTGCGATTTTCCAAAATTAAACAAACGAATCAGAATTCTGCACAGATTGATTATCAAGTTTGGAGAGATGTTGGAGCGCAGTGGGTAATAAAAGGTCAGTACCAATTAGATTCCAAAAGGGACTCGATTACTTTGATTTTTCGTTTGTTCGATGCGGCAAACGGTAAATTTGTTGTAGGTAAACGTTACCGCGCGAAAAGAAGTTTTCTAAGGAAAATCGTCCATAGGTTCGCCGATGAAGCTGTAAAGAAATTGACCGGTAAAAAAGGTATAGCTGGCACTCGAATCGCTTTTGTCGGTCGAATTCGAGAAAGGGGAAAAATCGTAAAAGAAATTTTTACGGCGGATATAGATGGACATAACGTAAAAAAATTAACGAAAGACGGTTCTGTGCTTTTAAAGCCCGCATGGTCGCCTGAAGGCGCAAAAGTAGCTTTTAGTTCTTATTCCAAAAAAAATCCCGATTTATATATGATCGATACAAAATCGAAAAGGAGGTGGCTAATGCTTAATTTGCCGGGTTTAAATGCAGCGCCTTCTTGGTCTCCCAATGGCAATGAAATTGCTTTGGTTTTAAGTAAGGATTTAAATTCTGAAATTTACTCTTTCACAAAAAATAGAAAATTAAGAAGATTAACAAAACATTATAGTATTGATACTTCCCCTTCTTGGTCGCCTGATGGAGGGAAGATAGTATTTGCTTCCGATAGATCAGGTTCTGGATTTCCACAAATTTATATAATGGATAGTCGGGAGGGGGACGAAAATACTGTTACAAGAATTTCATTTAACTCTTCTCATAACGACAATCCAGCATGGTCGCCTGATGGGGAAAAGATTGCTTATACTTCTAAAGTAGGAGAAAAGTTCCAAATTAAAATTTACTTTTTAAAGGAGAGAAAAACCGTTATTTTTACAAGTGGAGATGCAGACAGGGAAGGACCATCTTGGTCGCCTGACGGATCCTTTTTGGTTTTCCAAGAGACTAGAAATAATCGTTCTAATTTGGCTATCAAAAAAATTGGAGGAAATAGAATCCGACGTTTTTTACCTAAAAAAAGTGGAGAGTATTTAATGAATATTTTAGGGGAGTTTCATCCCGCTTGGTCGCCGTATTTGAATTCACCTTAAATCTCACAGAAGCAAATTTTCTAGAACTAAAATTCAAATCTAGTTTTAATTTCCACCTAAATACAATATAATTTATATGTAATATAGTTATTTCTAAATAAGCTTTATGGGTTTTATTATGTCTTTGTGCTAGTCTTTACCTTTTATATAAGTCTTTAAAGTCAATGGGAAATTAGTCTATTGTATAAGGCAACACTGGTTAAGAATTTATAGTAAGTAGATTTACCTTTAGTTACTTGATTTGCTGGCTTAATAGTGATACTTTATAAATAGTTGAAAATATTGATTTAAACGTATATTATGTTATCATACTATTAGAATTAGAGCGGAAACGTTATTTTTTGGAGGATTTTCTCCGTTTACATATATTGAATTGAATACAAAGGCTTAAATTTACTTAGGTTTAATTTTTTAAGAGGAAAATAATGAAAAAAATTACGACTAGTCAATTATTAATAGGTTTGTTCATTTCCGGATTAATAGGGGGATGTGCTGCAAAACCAACTCCGGCTCCTCCGGACGTAATGGCTAGCAATTTGGCTGGCTCTGGAGCTGGCTCATCAATGACAAGCTCTGGATCTAATTCTTCCATATCAGAATCTGGGATGGGAGGAAAAAACTCTGGAGCAGTGAAAAGTAGTGCGACCGGCAGCGGCGCTAGTAACGCTAGTGGTGGTTCTAACAAAGGGGCGAGCGCTGCAAGTAGGTTTACCGATATCCCAATTCAAGAGACCGAGCTTTTTGGACCTGGAATGTCTACCGAAGGACCTGGAAGCTCTGTAACGAGCGCTATGGCTAGTGGGTCTTCTAGCGGTTCATCGAATGGATCCGGATCGGGAGGTATTTTTGGGGAAGGCTCTTCTAAATCGGGTGGGATTGATCCTTATACGGGTTTTATCTCTCCTGGGATGAGTTCATCTGGACCAAATGATCTATTAAGCGGTCTAACAGGTTCAGGCGGTTCTTCTTCAGGCGGTTCTTCTTCTAGCGGTTCTTTTCATGGATCAAATTTTGGAGAAGGTTCTCGGGCCGGTGGAATTGGAAGTTTTGGGAACGGGTCTGGTGGAATGGGTTCTGGTAAAGATGGCGTTGATATTGGGTTTGGTTCTGGACCAGCGGGATCTGGTGGAACGTCAAGCTCAGGTGGCAGCCATGATTATACCGGTGGCGCAGGTGGGAAACCTTATGAACCACTTGCTGAAGTTGCCCGATTAAAACCTTTTGAACCTACCGAAGATTTACAAGATATCCATTTTGATTATGATAAATATGATTTAGATGCTCCTTCAAAAAGCATTTTAAATAAAAACGCTGAATGGCTGAAACAAAACCCATCATCCAGGGTTGAGGTTCAAGGTCATTGCGATGAAAGAGGTACAAATAACTATAATTTAGGGTTGGGAGAACGACGAGCAATTGCCATAAAGAAATACTTAATTGCTCGAGGAATTTCCCGAGACCGCTTATTCACCATTAGTTATGGTGAAGAACGGCCTTTTTGTCAAGACAGCACAGAGACTTGTTGGAAAAGTAATCGACGTGGGCATTTCCTAGTTTCCAACTAGCCCAGTCTCATTAAATCTGATTTTTTGAGCGTGCCGAAACGGAAATCTTCCGTTTCGGCGCTTTCCCTTCAAAATCTTTCCTTATTCGGTATTTCCTAGTTGCCGAACTCTTCTAAAAAATGAAACTGAAAAAGATCACCAAAGTTTTTGTTTTGGGTTTTTTGTTGACCTTGTTCTTCAATCCGTCGTTGGGAATTGCAGGTATTTTTGACGATGATGAAAAACGATGGGATTATTTATTTAAAACTTTAAAAAAAATTAATCTTAGGCTTTCTGATTTAGAAACTAAAGAAATGCAGGCTTTGAAGCAAGCTCAAGGTCAAATGTATTCACAATTAGAAGAGATCCAAAGAATATTGCCTAGTTTGCAAGGGATAATCGAGGTTAACAAATCTGATATAGAAAATAGATTTTCAAGTTTATTAACAAAAACTGAAGAAATTCAAACATTGTCGGTTAATCAAGAACAACGTATGCAAAGCGATTTAACCGAAATGAAAACGGAGTTAGAGAAAGCTATTCAAACGATTAGTAGCGCTTTGGAAAGCCAAAAGATCGGAATTGTCGATGAATTGACCAAACAAAAGCAAGGTATTGCGGACGAATTGCGTTTGATTAAAGAAGGTATTGCCGCTGATATTAAAACGCTTTCAGATAGCAATACTCAAAATTTTAAAAATTTTTCCGATGCTGAAGTTGAATCTTTTAATCGTATTGCCGAAAGCTTAAACGCTCAGAATGAAAAAATTTCTACAACTAATAAGAGATTAAAAGAAGAATTAATTCCTGCAATAATTCAGGAAAATAAAAGTACACTGAGTCAAATTCTTGCTAAGATCGCTGAAGATAGAGATGTAGCATCTCAGCAATCTCAATCAAATCAAGTTGCGCTCACCGAATATTTAAATTCGATAAAACAACAAAATGAAAAGTTTGTTAAAGTTTTAGAAAGTACTTTAAACGTTCAACAAACCAATCAAGGCCAATTAATTGAGAATATTAAACAGGTTAATAGCAATGTTGCTTTGTATGGAAAAGGTTTTGAAAATTTACAAACTACTTTGAATGCAAATTTGGGTGAGATAAAGAAAAGTCAAAATCTTGTTGCATCAACTATTGGACAAAATTCCAAACGCCTTGATTTAGCAAACACATCGATTGCGCGTCTTCAAGAGATTTCAAATCAAAATAGCGATAAACTTATAAAAGTTAATGAACTCTCATTAAAAACCGTCACGGATCAAAGCAATTATATTTCCAGTAAAATGGATCTTTCCGCAAAAGCGGTTAGTTTGGGAGCGGAAAATGCCAAACAAGCAAATGATAAATTAGTTAAGATTACTGAAATTTTAAAAAGTTCCGCTAGTCAATCCAATGTTTTTGATCAAAAACTTGATGCAGCTATTTCTAAAGTAAATCTCAGCGAATCCCAGACAAAAGCGTCTGATGAAAAGTTGACTCAAATGATTGAATTGTTCCAAGCGAACGCTCAATTTGTTCAAAAATTAGAAAACGATTTAAATCTTTCTGCACAAAAAGTGGATGAAAATCAGGCAAGTGTATCTTTGGCTAATGAAAAGTTGGCAAAATTAATTGAAATATTGAAAGCTATTGCGGCTTCGCAAGGAAGAGTTGACGAAGTTGTTGCTGCCCAGAAGCAAATGGTTCAATCTCAAGATCAGATTATAGCCGCTCAACAACAAATGTCCACGGCCCAGAATCAGATTTATGAAAATCAAAGTCAGATCGTAGAAACCCAAAAGATATTAGCTAAAGCTCAAGAGCAAGCTACCGGTTCGCGAGAAAAAATCATTCGTACTCAGGTAGAAATTAAGGAAGCGCTAGCTGATTTGCGTAGGAAAGCCAATGTGAACATTGCGCGAAATGACGATATAAAAAAGAAACAAGAAAAAATCGAGCAAGCTTTAAAAGTCTTACCTGGTGGAGCGATAAAATAATTCTTTCCTTAAATTAATTTTTCCATAAAGTTATTTAAAATTCCGCTTTTACAAAAAACCGCGTAATGGCAAAATCCACCACTATTTTTGTATGCAACAGTTGCGGGCACCGCGCTCCAAAGTGGTTAGGAAAATGTCCAGAATGTGAAGAATGGAATTCTTTTTCGGAAGAATCCATAAAGACGAATAGTTCTAATTCCCGCCAAAAAAATTCACAACCTCGAAAAATTGTCCAATCAATTACAGAAATAGCCGGTGGCGAAGCACAAAGGTTTTCAACTCATTTAGAAGAATTAGATAGAATCCTAGGAGGTGGATTGACTCTTGGATCGTTAGTTTTAGTTGGAGGAGACCCAGGTATTGGAAAATCCACTCTCATGTTACAAAGTATGGGGCTAGCGGCTAAACAAGGAAAAAAAGTTTTATATGTTTCTGGTGAAGAATCTCCTGAACAAATAAAGCTAAGGGCTGAACGTCTGGGAAGCCTTTCTGATACTTTATTGGTCAGCTCTGAGATTTGCATAGAAGATATTTTAGATTTAGTCGATAAAATCAAACCTGAAATATTGGTGCTTGACTCAATTCAGACATTTTTTACGCGTGAATTATCTTCGCCTCCCGGAGCCATTGGACAAGTAAGGGATGTGGCTTTTAAAATTATGCAGGAGGTCAAGCCGCGAGGGATTCCCACTTTCTTAATAGGTCATGTTACCAAAGAAGGAGCGTTAGCGGGTCCCAAAGCGCTTGAGCATATTGTAGATACAGTGCTTTACTTTGAGGGAGAAAAAAATCACGCTTACAGAATATTAAGAGCCGTAAAAAATCGATTTGGTCCCACTCCTGAGATGGGGGTTTTTGAAATGCGTCGAGATGGTCTGATACCAGCAGACAATCCTTCCGAAATATTTCTATCAGAAAGACCTGAAGACGCTCCAGGATCTGTCATAGTTTCCATTGCCGAAGGTTCTAGACCATTATTTGTCGAGGTTCAGGCGCTAGCGAGTTCTTCTTCAAACATTGGAATGCCTAGAAGAACTGCGACAGGCATGGATCCTAATAGAGTGTCTTTATTGATTGCAATATTGGAAAAGCGATTGGGACTACATTTGCAGGGAGAAGATATTTTTGTAAATATAGCTGGAGGGATTAAGATATCGGAACCTGCAGCCGATCTTGGAGTCGCTGCCGCAATAGCGGGAAGTTTCCGCAATATTTCAATCGATCCGGGAATTGTTATGATGGGGGAAATCGGATTGGCGGGAGAGGTACGGTCTATTATGAGTTTGGAATCTCGGTTATTAGAGGCGGAGCGTTTGGGGTTTTCGCAATGTGTGGTTCCAATTTTACCCAAAAATTGGTCGCAACCTGGAGAAGGAAGGTTAAAAATAAAACCGGTAAAAAACTTGAGCGACGCATTAGAAGCGGTTTTTTAATTTTAGAATTGTTATTTAATAAAGTAATTTATAATTTATTTGAGTAATAAAATTGACGAAAAATTCCCGAACAACCGATAATTTATCCGTTGTTATTCCCGCTGCAGGTCAAGGCCTTAGGATGGGCGCCAAAGTGCCTAAGCAGTTTATTGAATTAAATGGAAAACCAATAATTCATCATACGATCGCTATTTTTGAGGCGTTAGACTGGGTCGATACAATAATTCTCTGCGTTCCAAAGGAAGAAGTTTCCCATGTCCAAAAAGAAATGGCCAATCAAACCAAAGTGAAGGTTGCCATCGGCGGTGAAAAGCGTCAGGATTCAGTTTATAATGGTCTTAAAGCAGTAGGAAAAAACTCTGGTTTTGTGGCGGTTCACGATGGAGTTCGTCCTTTTATTACTGAAGATCTGATTAAAACAGTTTTTGAAGGGGCCAAGAAATTTGGGGCGGCTGTTGCCGCTATTCCAATGAACGATACTTTAAAGCGAGCCGACAAGGAGGGGTTGTTGCAAGAAAATGTAGAGAGAGAAAATTTGTGGCGTATGCAAACACCGCAGATTTTTCGAACAGAGTTATTGTTGGAGGCTATGGAAAAAGCCCAAAGCGAGCGCTTTTATGGTACTGATGAAGGTTCTTTATTACAATTTATTGGGAAACCTGTGAAATTTATTTTGGGTTCCGAATTCAATATCAAAATTACGCGACCAGAAGATTTAGCGCTAGGGGAATGGATCTTCTCTTTAAATAGGTCTAATTTAAAGTAATTTTAATGAAACCATTGGCAGTTATCTTTATTGGGGTTATTAGCTTAGCTTATTTGTTAAATCCAACAGCCGGATTTTTTGAGCTAATTCCCGATAATATACCTTTAATTGGCAACTTAGATGAAGCGGCAGCTTGCGCTTTAATTCTTGCGGTTCTAAGATATTTTGGTTTTGATTTAACTGGGTTTTTACGGACAACATTGGACGAAGATAAACCGCCTAAAAAAGACCTTTAAAATATTTTGTTTTGTAGCGGTTTAAATTTGTTTGATTCTGTAAAATTTTTTTTAAAATAATTGAACTAACCTTAAAGTTTTTTTATCCGATTATAAAAGGAGAATATTTATGTTAGCGGTTGGATCTGACGCTCCAAATTTTACGGTAAAAGATCACAATAACATCCCAATGACCCTTTCCAATTATCGAGGAAATAAAGTGGTTTTGTGGTTTTATCCGAAAGCAGATACACCTGGTTGTACGGTAGAAGGCCAAGGCTTTCGCGACGAGTTTAAAAATTTTGAAGAAAAAAATATCGTAATTTTAGGGGTAAGCCTTGATACAGTTGAGGAGAATAGAGCTTTTGCGGAAAAATTTTCTTTTCCATATCCCCTTTTATGCGATGTGGATAGGGAGATCGCTTTGGCTTATGGAGCTGTGAATAGTAAAGAAGATCAATACGCGGCGCGAATTTCGTATGTGATTGGTGTGGATGGAAAAATTGCCGAAGCGATTGAAAGCGTTGATACGAAAAATCACGCTTCGGATCTTTGTTCTCGTTTATGATTTATTAATATTTTGCTAAATTAAAAAACCGTCCAGGATTACACCTGGACGGTTTTTTTTATCTAAAAAATTGGATGGAAGTTAATTAAAAAAACGAAATCTAAGAATAAACCAAACAGCGGCAATTCCATCTTTCCAAGTGATTTTTTTCCCGTGGGCATAATCGCGGCCGCTATAGGATATTGGAACCTCATAAATTCGAAAATTTAATTTAGCAATTTTACTAGTAAACTCTGGCTCAAATCCAAACCGATCGCATTTGAAAGTCATTTTGCTTAAAGCTTCTTTAGTAAATACTTTATAGCCCGTTTCCATATCGGTTAGATTAAGATCCGTTAACATATTAGACATAGTGGTCAAGGCTTTATTTGCAATATAATGCCAGAAAAACATCACTCGATGTGGGCCGCCAAGAAACCTAGAACCAAAAACCACGTCGGCACGGTTGTCCTCGATGGGTTCTAATAGTTTTCCATAGTCTGAGGGATTGTATTCAAGGTCGGCATCTTGAATCACGACTACATCCCCTTCTACATGCTTAAAGCCCGTGCGCAAGGCTGCCCCTTTACCTTGGTTATGTTCATGGTAAAGGACTTTTATATTAGGTTGATTTTCGTATTCTTTCAGGATGTCTCTGGAGCCATCGACTGAAAAATCATCAATCAAAATAATTTCTTTATCCCATTTAACTTCCAGTACTCTTGCGACAATTTCTCGAAGAGTATCTTTTTCGTTATATACGGGAATTACGACCGAAAGCTTCACAGAATCCAGATTAGAATAAGGTATAAACGAAAGGAGCTACCGCGCTGCCTTCAGTCAAAACAATTAATAGGCTCATTAACAATAAAATGAAAACTATGGGACCAAGCCACCATTTTTTACGATGCTTTAAAAAGTCCCAAAATTCAGCAAGAATGGAAACTTTACTTTCGGTTTTTACTTTTTTGTCCATGGAATGTTAGTTGGTTTTTTGTGTTTAAAATAGTTTATGTAGATAACGCTTCTAAATGGCAATGTACCGAATCCGCTAAAGCTTGGTGATTATATCCTCCCTCTAACATAGATATCAACCGTCCTTTACAAATCTCTTCCGCCGCTTTTCTCAACAATTCAGTCATTTTTCCAAAACAACCGCTAGAGAGTTGCATTGTAGCGAGTGGGTCCTCCGCATGGGCGTCAAACCCCGCTGAAATAATAATTAAATCAGGATTAAACTTAAACAGTTCTGGTATGAGTTTGTTTTCTACTAAGTCTATGTAATCAGAATCTTCTGAATATGCCCTTAAAGGGAAATTTAAAGTTGAACCAAGCCCGTCGCCTGTTCCGGTTTCTCCCTTATCTCCAGTTCCTGGATAAAAGGGGAACTGATGAGCGCTGGAGTAGAAAATCGATGAATCTGAATAAAAAGAATTTTGCGTTCCGTTTCCGTGATGAACATCCCAATCAAAAATAGCTATGCGATTGAGTTCTTTTTGCTCTTGAGCGTAGCGTGCTGCTATAGCAACATTATTAAAAAGGCAAAAACCCATTGAGCGTTCATGTTCTGCGTGGTGACCAGGTGGACGCACAGCGCAAAATACGTTATCTAATTCCTCATCTATTACTTTGTCCACGGCAGTTATTCCCGCTCCAGATGCAAGTAAGGCCGCTTCGTAAGAACTTAGACTAATATTGGTGTCCATATCTAAAGAGCTTTGACCTTCTTTGCATTTTTCATCTACATACGAGATGTAACCAGAATCATGCACAAGGGCAATTTCTTCTGGTAGAGCTTTTCTCGGTTCCAATTCAATGATTTTAGGTCGATTTTCAGAATTTTCTAATCGATCTAAAATAGCCTGAAGCCTTCCAGGGTTTTCTGGATGGGGTTCAGTTTCATGCTTTTGATATAGAGGGTGGTAAATAAAACCGGTACGTTTCATAATATTTAGAAGTTTGCCTTATTACTTAGCTTCGTTTCCCTGCTGAATCCATTGGAAAAGAACCTCCGCTTGAACGGGATCTAATTCCTTTAACTCTTCATATTTTTTCTGTGCATTTTCACCATCTTTATTTAGGGCGTATGCAAAACCTAGATTTCTGTGAAAATCCGACATTTTTGGGTTAATCTTTATGGCCTTTTTGTATTCTGAAATGGCGGCTTGGAAGTCGCCAACAGCGACATATACATTAGCCAGGTTATAATGAACCGAGGCCAGGTTTGGGTCTATTTTTATTGACTCTTGAAAGGCTGAAATTGCTTTTTTGAACTCTTTTTTCTGCGAAAGTAAATTGCCTTTTTCAAAAAGGGCTGTGGCTTTTTCTAATTTACTTCCTTTAGGGGCTTGACCAAATGAGGGAGTTGTCGTTGAAATTAGAAGCAATAAGCACAAAAAAAGTTTAAAAATTTTTTTAAATATCTTTGAAATCATAATAATCTTCCGGAAAGAAAAAAGTGGGTGTTGACCGAAGAGCAGGTAAGAAAGAAAAGATAAAATTCAGATTAAATTTTCGAACGTGTTAAGGATAGCAAAGCTGAATTTTTAGATCAAACAATTTTTGGGTTAATTGATTGAGTTTTATGAATTTTTCATTTGCCAGATAATGTTAATTATTTCAGAGTTCTTGGTTTGAAATGGATTAATTTAAAATTTTATTTACTTATATTAATTTTTATTCACCCAAATAGAATTTCAATATACTTTCCCGGTGTAAAGAGTTCTCAATGAACTTTATCGCAAAAAAGGATCAATGGTTAAAAATTCGAGAAAAAACCCTTCAATTGGGTTTTGATGCGATAGGTGTATCATCTCCAATAGATCCTTCTTCTTTTAGTCGATTTGAGGAATGGCTGGAGTTAGGATATCAGGGGGAAATGAGTTATATGCAAAGAAATTCTGAAAAACGACTCAACATGGAAAAAGTATTGCCTGGAGTTCGCAGCGTAATCAGTCTTCGTTCAAATTATCTTCCTAGGCGAAAAAATTTAGACTATTTGAAAGAAAAAGAAGAAGGAGATATTTCTCTTTACGCGCTTAACGAAGATTACCATGATGTTATTTTGCCAAGATTAAAAGAACTGAAAGATTTTATCAGCCAAGAGTTCCCTGGAACTCAAAGTAAAATTTATGTCGATACCGGACCTGTGCTGGAAAAACCATTAGCTCAAAAGGCGGGGCTGGGTTGGGTTGGTAAACACACTAACCTGGTCACGGAGGGCATAGGATCATGGTATTTTCTCTCCGAAATTTTATTGGATGTTGAGTTGCCTGTTTCTGAAGGAGCGGTAGATCGTTGCGGAACGTGTCAAGATTGTATAGATATTTGTCCGACTCAAGCGATAGTAGCTCCCTATGTCTTGGATTCCAGAAAGTGCATTTCGTATTTGAATATTGAACTTAAGGGAGTTATTCCCATTGAATTTCGCAAAGCAATTGGCAATCGAATCTATGGGTGCGACGATTGTCAAATCGTTTGTCCATGGAATTCTTTCGCTTCAATAACCTATGAAAAGGCTTATTTAGAAAAAACCAATACCAATCGTTTAATTGATCTAATGCAGTTAGATGATGAGGGATTTCGCCATCGATTTGGGAAAAGCCCTATAAAACGACTCAAACGTAGGCGATTTTTGAGAAATGTAGCGGTGGCCCTTGGAAATTCAGAAAATCCCGAAGCGGCGCCGGTTTTAGAACTCGCTTTAATGGATAAAGAACCTCTTATTCGTTCCCATTCAGTTTGGGCTCTGGGAGAAATTTTGGGCAGTGAAGCCCTGCCCCTCATAGAAAAATATCTATCCAAGGAATCCGACTCATGGGTTTTGGAAGAAATTCAACGTTTAAAAATAAATGAAACTTCTAAAACTTAGAAGTTGCCAAAAGCTTATTCGTAAAAAATAAGTTGTGTACATAGCCAATCGTTAATAACTTCAACAATTAAATATTCTCTCAGTTTTTTCCAACCTTCTGAATTGCTATATTTTGATTTTTCGAAATAAATTATCCGAACTTCCAAAATGGGTTTTTCCGGCGTTTATCGCTGTTTGTGCTTTGACGATTCGAACGATCTATTTTTTTGATTTTAAAGACAACCCATTTTTCGATCATGTGTCTCCAAACATGGATAATGGGAATTATGATTGGGGGGCCCGTCTCTTTGCCAGTGGGGATTGGCTAATAGATATTCCTCGAGGACACAGCCCACTTTATATGTATGTTTTGGGCGTCATTTACGCTCTTATGGGCCGTGATTTTTCAGTTGTCTGGATTTTCCAGTTTGGCTTGGGGATTGTCGCTTCTGTTATGATTTTTCATGCTGGACGTTTATTAGCGGGTACAGGCATAGGATTTCTCGCGGGTTTATTATTTGCGCTCAATGGAATTGTTCTTTTTTATGAAGGGCTTTTGTTGCGTGAAAGTTTATCGCTATTTTTCTTAATACTTTCTTTTTTATTTTTACTAAAGGCGTCTTTTGTTAGCGAATCTTTTTTAGACGTTCCTACTCCCAAACTTAAAAAAACTCGCTCTCAAAATTTCTATTTGGTCTTTGGGTTTGTTGCTTTATCTATAGCGGTTCAAATTCGTCCAAATTTTGGAATTTTGCTCCCTCTCCTTTTGCTCTATTTTTTTTGGGGACCATTAAACGGCAAGCCTATACGCGATAGGATAATTAAATTGGTTGGTTATACCGCCTTATTTTTTGGGCTAATGATTCCTTTAATTGTTCGCGGTTATCTGGTGTTTGATAAATGGTATTTTTTGGATACCAGTGGTTCTTATGTATTTCTATTAGGAAATTTGAGTTTATATCCGGGCACGGGATTCGAACACTATCCTCTTTTTGAAAGTTGGATACAAAAGTTCGGTCTTTTTCTTTCTTTTAAGCAGGCGTTTTCTATTGTTTGGGATAACTTGATTTCCAATCCTTGGGCTTTTGCCCAAATGTATCTTCGGAAACTATTTTTTATTTTTAGCTCTTATGAAGCGGCTTCTAATGTCAGTTATTACGCGTTTGCTCAATTCTCAAAAGCATTGAAGATTCCAGTTTCAGGATTTGGATTTATAGCGGCATTGGGATTTTGGGGCGTCATTTTTTCTCTGCGTCGTTGGCGACAATTTAGCCTTGTATATCTTTATTTAATGGGACTGATATTGGGAATTTGGCTATTTTATCCGGTAAGTAGGTTTCGTTACGTTTTAATTCCATGGTTTATTTTGCTTGGATCCTATGGGGTTGTTTCTTTTTTTTCAGAAACGTTTTTAAAGCAAAAATTGAAATCGTTTGCATCTGGCGTTTGCCTAGTTTTTTTAATATGGTCTTTTATTTCTCCCAAATGGCTAAAAGCTGAAGGTCGTTTTGTAGATTATTGCAATATCGCTATCGCCTATTTTGAAAATGGACGTGTTTTCGATCTCTCTAAAGTCGAGAGGCAATCCCAAATTTGCTGGAAGAAAGAAGCGATAAGAGATTTAGATCATTTTCAAGCTGGAAAATTATTATCCACGACTTATAACCTTTCTGCTGGCTATTTTCTGGACAAAGGCAAAAATGACGATGCGATAAAATATTTGAAGGCTTCTCGAGAGATTCTTCCTTTTCAATCTTTTCCATATCTCCTTCTTGCTCAAATCTATCAAAATATGGGACTAAATAAGGAAGCTATCCATGCCGCTCAAATGGGTTTGGCGGCAAACCCGGGCGATCAAATTTTGTTAGAAAGATTGGCAAATCTTTATATTGAAAAAAAGCAATTTTCCTCATCTTGGCCTATTTGGGTTCATTTACTTGAGAATTCCGCCTCCGACCAAGCTCGCGAAAAAGCCAGAAAAAAATTAATTTATTTAGAATCCAAGATTCCAAAACTGCCTGAATTGAATTCATTGCTCAAGCAAGCGGATTTACTTTACGATAACCAACAGTGGAAGAAAGCCCGGGCTTTTTTTGAAAGAATTAATGAAGTAAACCGGTCGGAATCGCTATTATTTGTAAAAGAAGCCTCTATTAATGGTTTCTTGAAGAATTATGAAAAAGCTGAAAAAGCATTTTTAAGGGCATTAGCGATTAAGCCTGACGACCCAGACATTCTACGTATGTTGGCCGATTTATACCTATTCACTCCAAAACAGTCGAAATTATTAGCTTATATTTACCTGTCCCGTTTTGTTCAGGCAGGGAAAGAGACCGCCGAATATAAAGACAGGATCCATATTTTCCAAAAAATAAAATACGAATTCGGGAATAAGAAATTAAATCCTCTGATTGAGGGGATGACGGCCGAGGAAAATCAAAAGATTTTTCAGTTTTATAAGCGACAAAGTGGAAAATCGGAATAAAACGGATAATTGCGTTGAAAACAAGAGCTTTGCCAGCCTATAATCAAAGTTTTTGCAAACATCTTAGATATTGAAAAAATTATGTCATCAGCAACTGATTATAGGTTTTTAAAAGCATGTCGGGGCGAACCTGTAGACACTACGCCCGTATGGTTTATGCGTCAAGCTGGACGCTATATGAAAGAGTACCGAGCTCTTAAGGAAAAATACTCTTTCCTGGAAATGTGTCAAACCCCAGAATTAGCTACCGAAGTTACTCTACAACCGCTTAAGCCTCTAGGGGTGGACGCGGCTATTATTTTTGCAGATATCCTTTTGCCTTTAGAGCCTATGGGTACAGGTCTGGAATTTATTAAAGGCGACGGTCCTTCTATTCCTCGACCTGTTAGAACTCGAAAAGACGTCGAAAATTTGCGACCCGTCAATTCCGAAGAACAGCTGGGCTATGTTGGGCAAGCGATTAAACTAGTCCGCCAGGAGATTGAAGGAAAAATTCCATTGGTCGGATTTGCCGCCGCCCCTTTTACTCTGTGCAGTTATATGGTAGAAGGCGGAAAATCCGCGGAATTCAAAATTACCAAACTCCTCATGTATGAAGAGCCCGAAACTTGGAAACTATTGATGGAAAAAGTTTCGACAGTACTGATCGATTATTTAAAAATGCAAGTAGCCGCTGGAGCTCAAGCCCTGCAAATTTTTGATAGCTGGATAGGTTGTGTCACTCCGGAAGATTATCGGGAATATATATTACCTTACTGCCAAAAAGTAATGAATGCGTTGAAGGATTTAGACGTTCCGGTAATTAATTTCAGTACCGGCACCTCCTCTATGTTAGACGTGATAGCCCAGGCGGGCGGCGACGTGATGAGTTTTGATTGGCGAATAAATATTGATCAAGCGCGGGATATTATCGGGTGGGAAACGCCCGTTCAAGGTAATATGGACCCTGTGGTGTTGTTTGCGCCTATCCCGGTTATAAAGAAACGAGTCCATGACATTATGCAACGCGTTGGAGATAAACCAGGGCATATTTTTAATTTAGGTCACGGAATTTTACAACATACCCCGGTGGATCATGTGAAAGCCGTTGTCGATATGGTACGCGAGTATAAGCATGGCGGATGATTCAAAGATTGGTATTTTTTTAATGGCGCATGGGGCTCCCGATAGCGTTGACCACATACCAGAATACATTAGAAACATTCGCGGCGGAAAAGATCCCAGCCCGGGAATAGTCGAGGCAATATCGGATCATTACCGACAAATTGGCGGTAAATCTCCTTTGGAGCCTATAACTAGAAGCCAGGCCGAAGCTTTAGAAATATTACTCAACAGCGACGGTGGCGACCGTTTCCGGGTTTATGTAGGAATGCGTAACTGGAGCCCATATATCCGCGACGTTGTGAAACAAGCTTATGACGATGGAGTCGAAAGGCTCATTGGATTATGTCTGGCGCCGCAATACAGTCGTTTTAGCACTGAGCTTTATTTAAAAGCGTTTCGCGAAGCTATCAGGGAAAATAACGGCGATGTGAAAAAAGCGGATTTTATTTATTCCTGGGCGGATAATGAATATTTGGCCGAGGCTTTTGCGGATCGCTATAAGGAATCAGCTAAAGAAATTATCGAATCGGGCGCAACGGGGTTTTACACGTTGTTTACGGTGCATAGCATTCCGTCGAGTTCTTTGGATGAAGGCGATCCCTATCCTGAAGAATTTACTCGCACGGTAAAGGCTATAATAAAAAACGTTAAACCGATTCAGTGGAACCAATGCTACCAAAGCGCAGGGTACATCCCCGTTCCCTGGTTAGAGCCGTCGGTAGAAATGATGTTGGACAAAATCGCCCGGTTTGGCAAAAAAACCGTGCTGGTAGTGCCCGTTGGTTTCCTTTGCGATCATGTAGAAATTTTGTACGATGTCGATATTGATTATAAGAATTATGCCGAGAGTAAAGGCTTAAAGCTTTATCGAACTCAATCTCTCAATGCCACGCCCAAGCTCATTCAAGCTCTCGCCTCCGTCGTCTGGAGCCATATCTGTTAATTAGTAAACTTGGAAGGAAAATGCCTAAGAATGACTTAAAAGGCTATCAAATAAAAAGTTAAAAAATAATAAATTAGATCTGAACAGGCGAAGCAATTAAAGGAAGGATTTGGTCCATGGCTTGGTGAGGTTTTCGGATTTTGACTATTTTTTCGTTACCTTCGTTTAATTGAACGGATACTCCGCCACCACAACTGTTTAGACAAGAAACTTCGCAGACCTTTACGTTTCCCAAAAAGCTAGAAACATTTTCAGGCAAATCTCGCAAAATATCCGATGCATCCCAGGCATTGCACCCGGCCCCGTTGCAAACTTTGATGGTAGTAGTTTGGTTTTTCATTTTTTAGATCCGTAATGTTCTTAGTTGATAACGAATATCATAATTATTATTCATCTGCGGTTTTTTGTCAATCATTTTTTTGAGAATAGTTATCATTATTAGTAATTTTCTTTAAAAAGCAGGTTTACCTGGGAAAAACCTGGATTTTTCGTCGCCGCAGAGTTAGTGATTGGTGAGAGTTTATTGAATCGAGGCGAGATCCTCCACTGAACCTTAGGTTCGCTTCAGGAAGACACGCAATAGGAACGGTTTTGGAATTAAGGCAACTTTGGTTGGGAATTTAATTCTATCTTTTTATTCTTTGCGTTTTTTGTGTCGACACTCTGTGAGTGTTGCGGTAAAAAGGGTCTTCTATAAAATTTTCTCAAGATACAAGTGATTCTTGAATATGAACTTATTTTCTTTTAAAGCGGTGTTTTTTGATGTTGGGGGTACTTTGATTAATCCCTACCCTTCCGTTGGCGATATTTATGTCAAACACGCTCGGAATTTTGGATTCGACGGCAATGCCAAAGATATTGATCGACAATTTGGCATTGAGTGGAAAAATACAGGTGGATTGGAGTCGTTGGGTAATCAAAGCGGCGAGGCGGTGGAAAAGAAGTTTTGGCACGATATTGTTTTTGATGTTTTCAAACCCTATGGCGGAATTGAGGACTTTGAAGCCTATTTCGAAACCATTTATGAAGCCTTCAAATCAGCAGAAAATTGGAAGGTTTTTGACGATGTATTAGATTCTAGAGTTTTGCAAAAGTTAAAAGATCGTGGAATTATTTTAGGAGTTTTATCCAATTGGGACTCACGTTTGACTCCAATATTAGAAAATGTGGGATTAGCCCATTATTTTGACTTTATTTTAGCTTCCGCTTCGGTAGGTTCGGCCAAACCCGACTCAAAAATTTTCCAGGAAGGATTGAAGTTAAGCGGTATACAGGCGCAACAGACTTGTCATATTGGGGACGAAGTTAAAACCGACGTCGTCGGAGCTCAAAAATTGGGCATCCAACCCATATTGATCGATAGGAAATCGAGGTTCTCTGATGAGAAGGTTCATAAAATCAGTTCGTTTTGCGAGTTAATTTGAAACTTCTCCAAACTTTTAAAATCTTAGATTTGTAACATTAATTGACTCTAAACAAAGAATTTAATTGAAACAGGGTCAATAATTTTATAGAATGCTTGTTTTTATTATTCAATTACATCGATTAGGTAAGAATGAAGAGCTATTGCGCAAAGAAAAGCGATATCCATAAAGAATGGGTATTGATTGACGCGAAAGATCAGGTCTTAGGACGCGTCGCAACTAAAGCAGCCTCTATTTTGCGGGGCAAAACTAAACCTATTTTTACTCCGCATGTTGATACGGGTGACAATTTGATCATTATTAATGCGGGTCAAGTTAAGCTCACTGGGAATAAATGGGAAGATAAACAATATTACAGGCATTCTGGTTATCCGGGCGGGATCAAGTCTTTATCCGCAAGGCAATTAATGGAAAGAAAGCCGACAGAATTATTGAAAAAAGCCATTGTCGGGATGTTGCCTAAAAATAGATTGGGTCGCTCTTTGCGAGCCAATGTCAGAATTTACGAAACGGATAATCATCCACATGTGGGACAATCTCCCAAGTCTGTTTCCGTTTAAATTATTAAAGTTTTTGAAAAAAAGTTTGGCGAACTTTAAAGGTTTTTTTTAAATTTCGTTTAAAGCTTGCTAATGGAGTTCATTGATTTATGAGCGAAGTATTTTATGCCACTGGTCGCAGAAAAAGAGCTATAGCCAAAGTGTGGGTTGAGCCGGGTAGTGGAGAGATTACGGTAAATAAAAAAAGTTTGGCAGAATATTTTCAGCGCGAAAGCTCTGAGATGATCGTTAAGCAGCCTTTGGCAATGACAGAAAACCTAGAGAATTACAGCATCCATGCAGCAGTGCGTGGCGGAGGTCTTTCGGGACAGGCTGGCGCATTGCGGTTAGGAATCGCTAAGGCTTTATCTGAGTCAAACCAAAATTTGCGCATTCCTCTTAAACGAGTGGGATTTTTGACCAGAGATTCGCGAGTTGTTGAGCGTAAGAAATATGGTCAAAAAGGCGCGCGCAAACGGTTTCAATTTTCCAAACGATAATTTGATAGGCTTTCAGTTATAAGGATTCGGCTCTTTTTTTCTGGAAGCCGTTTCCAATATAGCTAAAGTTATGATCAAAGTCAGCATCGCCGGAGCTACCGGTTATACTGGATTAGAATTAGTCCAGTTTTTAATCCGAAGGTCCGATATTCAGTTCGTTTCCCTGACCTCGGAGCAACATAAAGGGAAATGTCTCTCGCAAGTATTCCCTTCTTTAAAAGGTTGGGTTCAACACGAACTGATACCACTTGATTCGCAACTCCCTGATTGCGATGTACTGTTCCTAGCGTTACCACATACAACATCAATGGCTCATGTTGAGCGACTTCGCGGCATTGCAAAAAAGGTTGTCGATCTTAGCGCCGATTTCCGCTTGTCCGATTCCCAAGTTTATGAAAAGTGGTACAACACGCCCCATCAAAATCCAAAATTATTAGATGAGTCGGTGTATGGATTACCCGAACTACACAGAGAGCGTATTAAGTCCGCTAAATTAGTGGCAAACCCTGGTTGCTATCCGACTAGCGTTATACTTGGTTTGGCTCCTTTGATGGGGGTTGATTGGGCAGACCTTGATTCTATTATTGCGGATTCAAAATCCGGAGTTTCGGGTGCGGGTCGCAAAGAGAGTTTGGCAACGCAATTTTGCGAAGTTGATAGTGGGTTTTCTGCCTATAATTTGACTCGTCACCGTCACACTCCTGAAATAGAACAAGAATTATCAAAATTGGCGGGAGAAAGAATTCGAATCACTTTTTCCCCTCATCTTGTGCCGATGACTCGCGGAATGTTAAGTACCCTTTATGTCAATTTAAATCAGTCAGTTTCTGAAGGTAATTTAAGGTCTGTTTTTCTTGATTATTATAAAGACGAACCCTTCGTACGCATACTTGACCAAGGAAAATATGCAAACACTCATTTTGTGTCGCATTCAAACCTTTGCGACATTGCCATTGAGTTTGACGCTAGAACGAATCGGGCGGTAATTACGACCGCTATTGATAATTTAGTCAAAGGAGCCTCCGGCCAAGCGATTCAAAACATGAACTTAATGATGGGTTTAGATGAAATGACAGGACTTGATTTTCCGGGGACCTATCCTTAACCCATTCATTAACTAAGATTTTTGTAAATTTTGTAATGTCTAAAATAACGAAACAAAAAAAAATTGGGTTGGTTCCTGGGTTCAAAGCGACAGGAATTGTTTCCGGAATCAAACCTAGCGGAGCGAAGGATTTAACTTTGATTGTTTCCGATACCTCGGCTATAGCGGCTGGTGTTTTTACAAAGAACCGAGTGCAAGCTCCGTCGGTAATTTATAATAAACGTCGATTGGCAAGGAGCGAAACGTTTAAAGCCGTCATTATTAATAGCGGTAACGCTAACGCTTGTACTGGGCCGCAGGGAATGGAAGATTGCCGAGTAATTTGCGGAACGCTTGCCAAGGAATTAGGTATTAAGGCTAGTGAAACGTTCATCGCTTCAACAGGAATTATTGGAGTGCCTTTACCAACCCCAAAAATTACTGCCGCTATACCCGGATTAACTAATAGTTTATCCGATAAAGGGTGGAGTCAGGCGGCCCAAGGCATTATGACGACGGACCTTGTGTCAAAAATGGCCGAAGTTCGCTACAAAGAGGGTAAAAAAGAAATCGTTTTGGCGGGAATTGCGAAAGGGTCCGGTATGATACACCCCAACATGGCGACAATGCTTGGGTTTGTTTTTACTAATGCAAATATTGACAAAGCATCCCTGAAAAAAGCGCTGACCTTAGCTACCGACGCTTCTTTTAATTCAATTACCGTCGATGGGGAATGCAGTACAAACGATTGTGTTTTGGCCTTGGCAAATGGGTTAGCTCGTAATTCTAAAATCAATGGTAAAGGAGCTTCTTTTAAAAGCTTTGTTGCGGCGTTAACCGATCTTTGCCAAATCCTCGCTCAGAAAATTGTTCGAGATGGAGAAGGCGCCACTAAATTTGTTTCTATTGTAGTTAAAAGCGCCCGGTCTCTAAAGGAAGCCCGCAAAGCTGGAATGAGGATCGCTAATTCAAATCTTGTTAAGACTGCTTTATTTGGAGAAGATCCTAATTGGGGTCGAATTGTTTGCGCTGTTGGAGATTCTGGAGTTTCTCTAAATTCGGAAAAGGTAAGCGTGGCTATTGAAGGCCAGGCTTTGGCCCAAGCTGGGGTTCCCGTTCCGTTTAACAAGAAAAAAGTAGACAAACTAATGAAAAAAAAGGAAATTCAAATTGAGGTTGATTTGGGCGTGGGGACAGAGACCGCCAAGGTTTGGACCTGCGATTTTTCCTACGAATACGTTAAAATTAACGCTGAATATACTACTTAAATTTCCAAATTAAATCTGTGTTGGTAACAAAGCCAAATTGTAATGACTTTTAGCTGTCCTTATATTAAAATTTTCATCCAGTCAGAGCTGGTATCTTTCCTAACCTTGCTTCATTAAAATCGTGTCAATATTAAAAATTGTCAATTGCCTCGACCCTGTTTTACGTCAGGCTTGCAAAGAAATCCAAAATATCGATGAAGAGTTGTCGGTTTTATCCCAGGATATGATCGAAACCATGTACCATGCGCCTGGGGCCGGACTTGCGGCTAACCAGGTAGGAATTTCTTCTCAATTGATTGTTGTAGATAGAGGTGTTGGAACAGAAAAGAAAGATCCCATAACCATAATTAATCCCAAAATTACGGCCATGGAAGAAGAACAAATTGGCGAAGAAGGATGTTTGAGTATCCCGGAAATTTTTGCGGAAATCAAGCGAGCTAATCGGGTTGAGATGAAGGGAATCGATTTGAATGGAAACGATGTTCGTTTAGAAACAGAAGGGTTTCTCGCGCGAGCATTGCAACATGAAATGGATCACCTTGAAGGAATTTTATTCTGGGACAAATTGAGTCGGGTTAAAAGAGATATTTTAAAGCGGAAATTTAAAAAGAGGTTACGGGAATTGAAAGGCGATCCAAAATGATCGCATTTGTCCTGTTAAAAGTTATGGAATAATGAAAATTCTTTTTTGGGGGACGCCTGATTTTGCCGTTCCAACTCTTAAATTGTTATATGAAGCCAACCATGAGATGGTTGGAGTTGTCACTCAACCGGACCGTCCGAAAGGCAGAGGGCGTACATTACAACCTTCTCCAGTAAAACAGTTTGCTTTAGAAAAGGGATTGGAGATTTTTCAACCAGAGAAAGCTTCTAATCCAGAATTCATCACAGATCTTTACCAGTTACGCACCGACATGTTTGTTGTTGTCGCTTATGGACAAATATTGCGGGAAACCGTCCTGGAAATACCTAAATGGTTTTGTATGAATGTTCACGCTTCTTTACTGCCAAAATACAGAGGAGCCGCCCCAATAAATAGAGCGATTTTAAATGGCGATACTGAAACTGGAATCACAACCATGAAAATGGATGCGGGTATGGATACGGGCGATATGCTTTTAAAAAGGATTGTGCCAATAAAACCGGAGGACGATGCCGTTACGCTTGCAGATAGTTTGTCTAATGTGGGGGCGGAATTAACTCGTGAAACGTTGGAAGCATTGATGAGTGGTAAATTAGATATAATAGCGCAAAACGATTCTGAGGCGACCTTGGCTCCAAAATTAAAAAAAGAAGAAGGATTGATAGCTTGGGAGAAAAGCGCCGAAACCCTTCATAATCAAGTAAGAGGCTTTTTCCCGTGGCCTGGGGCCTATACTTTTTATGGCTCCAAAAGGATTTCGATAATAAAATCCGAAGTGGTTTCTGGAGAAAAAAGCGATAAACCGGGAGTTGTTGCCCGAGTTTCCGATTATGGTATAGAAGTGGGAACAGGCGATGGACGTTTGATCGTAAAAAATTTAAAGCCAGAGGGAAAGGGAGAAATGTCGGCTCAAAGTTTTTTGAGTGGCAATCCAATTTCCAAAGGAGAACATTTTTTGGATGCCGCTGTTGAGTCGGCTTCCAATTAAAAGGGGTTATTCATGGCACGCGCATTAGTTACTGGAGGCGCTGGATTTTTAGGATCGCATTTATGCGATTATCTTCTCGCAAAAGGATATTCGGTCATTTGTATGGATAACCTTATTACGGGGAGCGAAGATAATATTGCTCATATTGATAGTCCAAACTTTGAGTTTGTGCGCCATGATGTTTCCAAATTCATTAAAATTGAAGGCGATTTGGACTGTGTTTTTCATTTTGCGTCTCCTGCAAGTCCTCCCGATTACTTAAAGTATCCTATTCAAACTTTGAAGGTTGGTTCATTAGGGGTTCATAATACCCTTGGTGTTGCCAAAGCTA
Source organism: uncultured Nitrospinota bacterium (assembly GCA_964570665.1). GTDB lineage: Bacteria > Nitrospinota > Nitrospinia > Nitrospinales > JAJDAT01 > JAJDAT01. Next base: position 41,263 of record CAZMZH010000020.1, read on the forward strand.
AAAATGCCAGTTTTTTGTTGGCCTCCACCTCCGAAATATATGGAGATCCCGAGGTACATCCACAACCTGAAACCTATTGGGGTAATGTCAATACGGTAGGTCCTAGAGGAGTATACGACGAAGCTAAGCGATTTGGAGAAGCTATGACCATGGCTTACCATAGGAGCCATCAATTAAACGCTAAGATCGTGCGGATTTTTAATACGTATGGTCCTCGAATGCGTTTGAACGATGGTCGAGCGATTCCCAATTTTTTGATACAAGCTTTGACGGGTAAAGACCTAACTGTTTATGGCGATGGTTCTCAAACGCGAAGTTTTTGTTTTGTTGACGATTTAGTAAAAGGAATTTTTAAGCTTCATTTATCCGATGTTCACGACCCCGTAAATATCGGAAACCCAATTGAAATGAGCGTCCGGGAAATGGCGGAGAAAATTTTGCAAGCTACTGGGAGCAAGAGTAAAATTGTTGAGCGTCCGTTGCCACAAGACGATCCAAAAGTTCGTAGACCGGATATTTCTAGAGCTAAAGGGTTACTGGATTGGGAACCTGAAATTCTTTTGGATCACGGTTTGGCCTCTACCCTTGACTATTTTAGGAAAGCGTTAAACGCGGAGAACTCCGACAAACAGTGAAGAATGACGGTTATTCAATTAAAGATTGGCCCGAGGACGAGCGACCTCGAGAACGTCTGATAAAACTTGGAGGATCGGCGCTTTCAGACGCTCAATTACTGAGTGTAATTATTGGTTCTGGAGATCCAACCACTAAAAGGAATGCTGTGGATCTTTGCCGAGATTTGATAAAGAACTTTGGATGTTTTAATCAAATCGACGGAGCTTCGGTAAAGGAATTGTGTTCCATACCGGGTATAGGAGAAGCTAAGGCTGCGCAAATAAAAGCGGCTTTTGAGTTAGGAAAACGATTGGTTTCGCAGCGGGCGGAAGCTAGACCTAAATTTGGATGTAGTCAGGATTTTGTCGATTATTACTCTCCGTTTTTAAAAAATGTAAAAAAAGAAGTGGTAAGAGCGGCTTTGTTAAATCCTAAATTAAAATTGATTAAAGATATTTCGGTTTCCGAAGGTATATTAAACGCAAGCGTTGTTCATCCAAGAGAAGTAATGGTTTCTGCAATTAAAGAATCTGCGGCGTCCCTTGTTTTAGTTCATAACCATCCAAGCGGAGATCCGACTCCAAGCCAAGCGGATATTGAAATAACGCACAGGTTGCGCAAAACCGGCGAGATTATTGGAATAAAGATGTTGGACCATATCATAATTGGCGACGGCACCTTTTATAGTTTTGCCGATGAAGGTATGGTTTAATCTAGAAAGCCTATTAGGTTTAATAAGGTTAAAATGGAAGAAATTAAACGGTTTTTGAACGAAAGCGCCGATTTGAAAAGGGTTATAGCGGATACTCTTTCAGGAGATATAGAACAGGCCATTATTGCGATTCGCTCAAGTCTAGATAACGGTGGAAAACTGCTTCTAATGGGAAATGGAGGTAGCGCTGGAGACGCCCAACATATTGCTGCCGAGTTGATTGGACGTTATAAAAAAGAGCGCCCTGCCCTTCCAGCAATAGCATTAACGGTGGATACTTCGGCCTTAACGGCGATAGGCAACGACTACGGATACGATTTTGTATTTGAACGACAGGTAGAAGGTTTGGCTCAAAAAGGCGATACGGTATTGGGGATTAGCACTAGCGGCAATTCTGAGAATGTAGTTCGAGCTTTGAAAAAAGCCAAAGAAAAAGGCGCAAGAACGGTGGCTCTTTTGGGTAAAAGTGGCGGTAGAGCTAAAGAAGAAGCGGAGATTGCGATTGTGGTTCCTTCTAACGATACAGCAAGGATTCAGGAAGCTCATATTACTATTGGGCATATTATTTGCGAAATACTTGAAAGCGACGTTTAAATAAAAAAATTCAAAGATTCGATTATGATTTAGGAAAGTTTATGTGGATTAATAAAATGACAGGTAATCTGAGTTGTGAAATCTAAATTTAAACATTTTTTTGATAGTCAAAAACGGCCAAAGGTTATTGTAATTGGCGACTTGATATTAGACGAATATATTTGGGGTAGCGTTAACCGGGTTTCCCCGGAGGCTCCCGTTCCGATTTTGGAATCTAAATCCGAAAATATGGCTTTAGGAGGCGCGGCAAATGTCGCAAATAATTTAGTAGCCCTTGGTTGTGAGGTTTACCTTGTCGGAGCTCTTGGTCGGGATGAAAAGGGAGACCGATTGCTTGGTTTAATTCAAGAGAGAGGAATTCGAACGGAAGGAATATACCGTTTTGTTCATCGCCCGACTACCAGTAAAATTCGAGTGATCGCTCACAACCAACAAATACTTAGAATCGATAAAGAGGACAATAGACCGATTACAGAAGAAACAGAAAAGAAATTTATTTCATTTATTAATAAAACTCTTCCAGAAATGGATGGTGCAATTTGCTCCGACTATTTAAAAGGAGTTCTAACTCCGAAGATTTTAAACTCGGTGATGCATCGAGCTAGGAATTCAAAAAAGCCCGTCATAATCGATCCCAAACAAACGGATTTTTCTGCCTACCAAGGCGCAACAATTATTACGCCTAACTTAAAGGAAGTCGAAGCCGCTTCTCCTATTAAAATTAATAACGACGCGGACTTGGAAAGATCTGCGGAGTATTTGATTGGGCTTGCGAAGTGCGACGCTTTGTTAATTACTCGCGGTAAAGATGGTATGAGTTTATTCCAAAGTAAAAAAGAACCTATAAATATTTCAACCGTGGCTAAAGAAGTTTACGATGTGACAGGAGCCGGAGATACAGTCATCAGTGTTTTCGGAGCCGCTATATTTAGCGATTTTGATTATGGCGAGGCTGCACGTTTGGCAAACATGGCGGCAAGTATTGTTGTCGGTAAAGTTGGAACAGCCGCTGTTTCATTAGAAGAGCTTAATGAGTTTTTGGAAGAGGAGATGTTGCGTTCCTCCAAAACTATCTTGGCGCGTGAGGATTTAAAAACGTTGGCGAGTCAGGCGAAATCTACCGGAAAGACGGTAGTTTTTACTAATGGTTGCTTTGACCTTATTCATGGCGGCCATATTGAATTTTTACAAAAAGCAAAAACCCTGGGCGATATTTTGGTGGTCGGTCTTAATAGCGATTCCTCCGTTAGGAGTTTAAAAGGAAAAGAGCGTCCTATTAAACGTCAAGAAGAAAGAGCCAACATATTATCCGCCTTAAAATATGTCGATTATATTTCCATTTTTGACGAGGATACCCCTGAGAATTTGATCCGTGAGGTTCGTCCCGATATTTTAGTTAAAGGCGACGACTATTCAATTGCCGAAGTGGTAGGGCGAGAAATAGTCGAAGGTTATGGAGCGCGCGTTCAATTAATCCCCATCGTCAAAGGACTTTCCACGACAAATATTGTTAATAAGATATTAGAAAGCCACAACAAAGAATAATAATTCTATTTAAGTCCGTCCATTCCTTGTAAATTGATACCGAATAATATCATTTCAAGTAATTGAGTTTTTAGCCCTCCCCCTCCACCCTCATAGTATTTGCACCTAAATGGTCAAAAAGCTTAAAAGTTTTTTGAGATGTAGTTTACCTTCCTCACAAATAACCCAAATATCAGCTAAAAGTTTATAAAACCAATTTCTTTCTAAAAAGCCCTTGGGTTTTGAAAAAAATTAAATTACAGATTTTAAGGCAATATAATTATTGATAATTAATTAAAATTTATATAAATTCATATTAATTATTTTTTGGGCCGTTAAGTTTAAATAACAATTTTCTTTTCCTTTTAGTTCTATCAAGTTGGTCTATTCCCTTTCCTATTTCTCCTAAGCTTGTGTTGAATATTATTTGGAGGTGCAATTTTAATGAAGTATCTATGTTTGATCAGGTTATCAATTCTTTTTGGGCTTTATTTAATTTTGGGAGTAGTCAGCCCTAGTTTCGCCGATGAAGTTATATTAAAAAACGGCGATAAAATTTCGGGGACTATTCAGAAATTAGTGGAAGGCGTTTTAACAATTTCAACAAAATATTCGAAAGAAATAAAAATTGATTTTGGCGAAATCAAACGTCTAAAAAGCGATTCTCTTGTGAAATTGGGTTTAAAAAATGGATGGATTGTAAAGGGAAAGATCCACCCAGCTCCAGATGGTATGCTAGCTGTGAGGTCTGGAAAAGGTAAAGAAGAAGCAATGGTTCATTGGAAAGAAGTTGAATCCATTAATGAACCTGAAAAGGAAGAAAAAAAATGGGCCGGAAATGTGAATTTTGGCGCAACACATCAATCGGGAAACGTGGAAAGGATAACAGGCGCTTTTGGAGCTGAAGGCGCTCTAGATTTAGATCGAGACAAATTTTCCGCAAAGTTTTTAACTCTATATGCTGAAGATGATGGAGACGTAACCACAAGAAACACTTCCGGTAATGTAAGTTTCAAACATTTTTTTGAGCCTAAAATATACGGAACTTTAAACTTTGACGCTTTTAAAGATAAGTTCAAAAATTTAAATTTACGTTATTCTGTTGGCCCTGGAGTTGGATACCAAATTTGGGACGAGCCTAAAAAGAATCTCAGTTTTGAAGCTGGCATTACCTATTTTTCCGAAGATTTGAAAACGGGAGAAGATAAACAATATGCAACTGCCCGCGCCGCGAGTGATTTTGGGTACCAGCTTACAGAAACTACGAAAATAACAAACCGGTTTGTTATTTTTCCAAATTTAGACTCAGTGGGAGATTATATTTTAAGAAATGAGGCTGGGTTAATAAATGATATAGGATCGGGATGGGGATTAAAACTTAGTCATATATACGATTACAATAATAATCCTCCGTCTGGAATTAAAAAGGCCGACTCCTATTTAATAGTAGGTTTTCAATATGATTATTAATAAAGATTGAATAAAAACAAATTTAATGAGCGTTTAGCTTTTGAGGTCTTAAAAAATGGTTATAGGAATTCGAGCGGACGGTGGATTTAAAATTGGTTTGGGTCATATTTACAAATCAATTTGGCTCGCAATTTCCTTAAAAAAAAAAGGTTTTAAAGTTGTTTTTCTCACCACTGAAGACTATGTATCAAATCAATTAATTGCCGACCAGAATTTTGAAACAGTAATTTTTCCTAAAGATTGGTCGGAAAGTCAAAAAATCCAGCGACTCAATCAATGGGTTGTTCAGCAAAATCCCAAATTCTTAATTATAGATCATTGGTCCTGGCCGAAAGAGTTTTGGTCGGAGCTCCAACGCATAGACAAAACCATCTTTGTTGGTATGGATGTTCCTCCCGAGGGAATAAGTCACTTTGATTTAGCGTTTCAGGGGATTCGGGAAACGTTAGAATCAAATGAGTATTCAAAATCTGATTGCAGAGTTTTTAATGGGGTGGATTATTTAATTATGTCGCCCAAATTTAGAACTTTGAGAAACTTGTGGAAACCTTCTTCAGAATTAAAGAAAATTCTATTGACCTTCGGAGGAACCGATGTTGCTCAGTTTTCATTGAAGTCGCTAGATTTTTTTTGCTCTAAATCTTTGGACATTGAGATAGATTTAGTTATGGGACCTGGTGCCTCGAATACTCAATTGATACGGGAAAAGATTTCTGAATCGACTCTCCAGGTAAATTTATTGTCTAGTGTTTCATGCTTACCTAAATTAATGGCAAGTGTTGATTTAGTAATTTCAACGGCAGGTTTAGGAACCTTATCTGAGCTGGCTTTAGTAGGAGCCCCTGGTATTGTCGTTTCGGCGGTAGATCATCAGAAGAATAATGCGTTTAAATTTCGCGATTATGGCATTGTGGACCGAACAAGTAGACCAGGAGTTTGGCCCAACGATATAGAAAACGATTTAAACTACTTTTTAGAAAATTCAAATAGATTGAAAGAACTGTCCGAAAAATGGAATGGGCTAGTGGATGGAGAAGGAATCGACAGGATTGTTGATATTTTTGAAAAAATTAAATAAAAAAGTTTTTATCCGAGTTCTCCCAAATGTTCAGGCAAAATTAACGTATCTTCCTCAAGATCAACGGTGGATTTTCTCCCAAGAATCATTTTTACTTCTCCAGGTGAGAAACCATTTCCAGGTCGCTTTAAATCCATTTTTTCTCGGGTAAAAACCTCGCCTTTTTTGATAGTTTGGTTAGTTATTGCGCTACGTCGAGATAATTCAATCATCGGCAACTCAGCGGGAACCGGTTTTTTTACCGGACTGCCTAATGCCGTAACGATTGTTTTTGATTTCTCAGAAATTTGGGATAAATCTTCCGGGTCGGCTGAAACAGCTTGGTCTGGACCAGGCATTTTTTTATCAAGAGTGAAATGTTTTTCTATTAAACAAGCCCCTAAAGATACAGCGGCCAAAGGAACGTCAATTCCAATGGTGTGATCGGAATAACCAACTAAAACGTTAAAGGTATTGCGAATGGTTTCCATTGCTAAAAGATTACAATCTTCTATCTTCGGCGGATAATTTGAAACGCAATGTAGGAATATGACTTTTTCGTTTCCTTCAGATCGACAAGCTTCATAGGCCTTCTCAATTTCGCCAAGGGTTCCCATTCCTGTTGAAATTATTAATGGCTTTTGTGTCTTGGCTACTTTTTTAATAAGATCGATGTAGTTTAGATCCATGGAGGCTAATTTGTGCGCGGGAACGTTAATTTCTTCTAATAATTCTAACCCCTCTTCGTCAAATACCGTCGACATAAAAATGATTTCGTTTTTTTTGCAGAATTCGTTAATTTCAAAATGGTGATCTCTTTTAAACTCGACTTTTTGGAATAGTTCGAAAATTTCGTTATCGCACCCTAAATCGTTTTTATTATTTTTTTCTTTTAAAGATTTTTTTGCCGTTAACTTATTGGTTTGCCAAGATTGGAACTTAACCGCGGAAGCGCCAGATTTTTTTGCCGCTAAAATCATTTTTTTGGCTAGTTCCATATCTCCATTATGGTTAATACCAATTTCAGCAATTATAAATGGAGGACGATTGGGGCCGACTTCAAAATTACTTATTTTTAATGGTTTAAACGTTAATTTATTCATTTATTTAATTTAACGATTTGTCTTATTAATCTTGTCGCCAATTATTTTGTTTTACATGAGAGTTAATTTTCACAATATCTGGATTATTTTCTAAAAAAGTAATGACTTGTTTTAAATCGATTACGGGATTGTTAACGGTGAAATATTGGTTATAAATGATTTTCATAAGCTCGACATCTTCCTTTACGTCCACCGTTAGCCGAAAAGATTTTTCTTTTAGGTAATGAGGAGCGCGGAGTCGTTCAATTGTAAATTTTTGAGGAAAATCTTCTATATAAGTTGTTACATGTTCTCGGTAACGATTTTCCTTCGTGTGATTTGCAATATATTTTAAGGCCTTTAGCGATACGGCAGGAAACACGGTTCCGATAGGAACGGCCTCAGAAATAGTTGAAAAGTCCGATTTTTTTTCTAAATGGTGGGCGGCTAAATCACTCATGAAATCAGTGGCAATTAAAGGGCTATCCGCACAAATTCTCAATATTTGATCGGTTTCAAATTGTTCTGCGGCTAAAATAAACCTAGACAGAACATCTTCTTCAGGACCCTTAGCAACTTTTATAGAGTTTTCTTTTGCCCATAAATATAAAGGTTCGTCTTGAGGCGTGTCGGGAATCGCTAAAACGATTTGATCAATGGTTTTGATAGCTTCGAGCCGATAAATGATGTGTTTAAGCATCGGTATACCTGCAAGAGGAGTTAAGACTTTTCCTGGACAACGGGTCGAGCCCATCCTCGCCTGAATAATGGCGCCGAAACTGTTTAGCATCTTACTTCCTTAAAGCGTAGGAGGTAAAAACTTTAGAAATTATAAAATTTAGAAACAAAAGCGATTCAAAACAAAAAATATAGCATATATTTGAAATGTTGCTGAAACGGTTCTATTTTTTCGAAAATAAAAGGCAAAGCCCGGCCACAATGCTTCCTAAAATGCAATGCGTTAGAGCTGAAATAGCGCCGGGAACAGTGGCAAGAGCAAATGCTGGGAAATTGTTTCGGGCGAGTTCTGTCGCTAAGCCAGAATTTTGCATCCCTACTTCAATTGAAATAGTCCGCTTATTTTTTTCGGATAGGCGCAATATCCCCGGCATTAAATAACCAATGACAAACCCAAAGGTATGTAATATTACAATTGCGATAATTAAACCGCTCCCAGTTTCCAAGATAGCATCTTTTTTTACAGCTAAAATGAAATCAACAATAAAGACGATTGAAAGCACAGCTAAAAAGGGCGTAAATGGGGTAATTTTTTTTACCGTGTTAGGAAACTGACGGTTTAATAAAATTCCTATCGCGACTGGGAGAATAACGACTTTTAACGTATTAATTAATAACCCTAAAGTGTTTACCTCTATCTCTCCGCCTGGCATGTCTTTGGAAATTATTTTTATTAAAAAAGCAGTTAATAAGGGAGTCGCCAATACTGCGGTAAGGGTTGATACCGTTGTTAGCGAAACGGATAAAGCGACATTGGCTTTGGCGATGAAACAAACGACATTGGACGCTGTTCCACCCGGACAACTCGCAACTAAAACTAAACCTATTGCAAAATCTGGAGATAGGTTGAGTAGTTTGGCAAGAGCCCAACCCATCATAGGCATGATTGTGTATTGAAGAGCGACTCCAATTCCTACTAACTTAGGGGTTTCAATTATTCGTTTAAAGTCTTCCAGTTTTAATGTGAGCCCCATACTGAGCATGATGATTCCTAAGAAAAAAGGAATCCAATTTGGCTGGAACCAAGTGGCAGTTTCTGGTTTCCAAAGGGCTAAAGTCGCTCCAATAGCTACCCAAAGTGGAAAAGCTCTTGATAGAAAGGCAAAAATATTTTCGATTATAGGCAATGTAAGTTAGCTGACTAGATCGCAATAAGTGTGGAGGAGAATTTCCTAAAAATTATCTTTAGACGAGATCATTTAGAAAGGTCATACAAAATTCTTAAGGTTTAACGGCAATGATACTTGAGTAAGCTTCCTGGCCGTTATCAAAATCTTGGTATTTTATGACTCGATATTCCTTAAAAAGATCTAGAAGCTCATTCGTTTCTAAAAGATACTTTTTGTTAAATTTTGAGTATTTTAAATAATCGATATTGTATGTTTCGATAAGGGCCATTCCCCCACTTTTAAGAGCTTTTTTAATTTGAGGAAATAAATCTCTTTGTAAATAATAGGTACATATGATGAGATCGTATTCATTCGTGCCTAAATCGGTATTTTCCAAGTCTACAACCCTAGTTTCGATTGAAACGTTATATTCCGAAGCCAATTGCTGGGCCTTATTCAACCCTTCTCCGGAAATATCGATTCCCACCACATCAAAACCATTTCTAGCTAGAAACACTCCATTTCGGCCTTCGCCCATGGCAATGTCCAGGGTTTTTCCTTTTTTAAGAAGATGAACGTTGTTTTCTAAAAAAAGGATAGGTTTTTTCCCAAAAATATATTCGTTTGTTGCGTACTTTTCATCCCAGCGAGTTTGGTCGCGCGGTTTGGATTCTGCCGAAGAGAAAAATAAAAAAGTAAAAGCCAAACTTAGCATCATAAATCGTAACCATTTAGCCGAGGTCTTCATAAGGGTCGCTCCTAACTTAAATTGATTTTATTCATTTTACTTGATAAACGGGTTGAAAAACAAATTCCAAACTTCAACAAAAATAAAAACATTGGAGCGAAACTATAGGTAGGATTTATCGTTTACTTGGTTTGGCAGTGGTTGTAAAATTTAAGGATGAGATTAAAGGGTATTTTTGAAACTACCTTCCATTTTGAAGCAAGGTTAGGTTTACGGACGCTGATTTAATTAACTGCCTGCCGTTAGACTAAAAAGACCATATTTCCTGGAGGAGTCATGAGTTTGCGTAAGGTTTTACTTTTGAGCGCAGTATTATTTTTTATTTTAGGGTATTTTAACTCGCAAGAAGTTTTTGCGGCGAAAGAACGCAAGCCTGTTTCCAAATCTTCAGATTTACGATTTTTGGATTATGGAGATGGAACTGTTTTGGATTCCAAAACTGATTTGATGTGGATGAAAAAAGATTACTGGCAATTAGAAGGGAGACACTTAAATTGGTATAAGGCAAAGGAATTTTTACAAAAGGTAAATCATAAAAAATACTTTGGATATGCGGATTGGAGATTACCGACCCCGGACGAAGCCATAACCCTTTATGAACGGCGAAAACGTAATGCAGATAAAGATGGCGACCATTTTTTTATCGATCGAATATTTCCAAAAGGAGCCGGTTGGAGTACCTGGACAAATAAAGAAAAAGGACAACAGGCTGTCGTTGTTTCTTATAAAGACCAGGGAGGAAAAGAATTCCAAGATAAAATAAACGGTCCCGACGCTTTCTTAAGATTAGTTCGAGATCCTAAAAAATAAGGCGATATTAAACCTTGCTCAAACGAATTATGAAATTACTCCTGATTTTGACGTCTATGTTGGTTTGGATAAGCGATACTTATGCATTCCACCCAGATATTTACGAGCCAAGAGTTCCTAAAGAAATTTTCGAAGAAATCCAAGATATGGATAATCCCTTTGAGGAAATTCCTGGAGCTATAGAAAAAGGGGAAAAGATTTTTTTTGGTAAAGGACTTTGTGTTACTTGCCATAGTAAAAATGGAAAGGGAGTTAAGCTTCCTGGTCATTCGCCAAGAGATTTTACCGATAAAAAGTGGCAAGATATTAGATCCGATGGAGAACTCATGTGGATTTTAAAAAATGGAAGTCCAGGAACGGGTATGCCCGTCCGCGTAGGTAAGGTAATTTCAGAGGAGGAAGGTTGGCAAGTGATTTTATTTATTAGGCAATTTAGCGGTAAATAAATGGATAATATTTTCGTTGTGATAATTTAGCGTAACTTTTATATTTTCCTCCTACAATTGAAGATATATATTTAATGAGGTTTTTTAATAGATGAGCATAGTTTTTCGATCCATTGCCAAAAATTATATTTTATATTGTTGGTTTTTTTTGTGTTTTTGTGTTTTTTTTCCCTTAAAAAACTCAATGGCAGGAACTCAAATGGCGCAAGAGATTCAGGAGGCTTTAGCGCCCTCTTGTTCTTCAACCCATATTTGTAATGAATCTCGAATGTTATTAGCCTTTAGGCGAGATCGTTCTCAAAGATTATTGCATGGTAAAGGAAGGAGGGGTTCCGGATTTTGTCCCCAAGCAAGATCGACTCCTCCTGCTCCAGATGAATTTTTAAAAATGAAAAACCCACTAGAGCCAAATAGAGATATTGTTGAGAAGGGTAAAGCTTTATTTCAGTATGAAGCCCAACCAACGGCATGTAAAGTCTGTCATGGGTCTTTAGGAAATGGCTTAGGAATAATGCCTAACCTAAATCCAAAGCCAAGGAATTTTACGTGTAAAAAAACTATGAGTGAAATAACGGACGGCCAAATGTTTTACATTATTACTCATGGATCTCAAGGAACGCCAATGCCGGCTTTTTTATCGCTTTCGGACGAGCAAGTATGGCAATTAATCACTTATATAAGAAGTTTATCAAAGGATAAATCAAAGTTGCTTAGGAGACGTCGATGAAGCTTTTATTGGAAAAGAAAAAAACATTTCTTTTTTATTGGAAACGGTTTGCCTTATTCATTGCGTGTAGTTTTATGTTTCCCATAAATACTTTTGCTCAAGATTGCCCACAACCAAGAAGTACTAAGTCTGCTCCCGAAGAATTTTTAAAAATGGTCAATCCTTTAAAAGCATCGTCTAGGAATGTGTCTCAGGGGCGCGATTTGTACATGGAAATGCCAGATTCATTAGCTTGCGTGCATTGCCACGGGCCAAAAGGCGATGGTAAGGGTGAGCTAGGAGTAGATATTGAACCGCCCCCTAGAAACTTTACATGTGCCGAAACGATGAAAACTATTCCAGATGGACAAATTTACTGGGTGGTGAAACATGGCTCCCCAAACCAACTGATGCCAGGTTATGGCAGCTTAGAAGATGAAGTCATTTGGAAAATTATTTCTTACATTCGTACCTTTGCTAAATAACAAAGCGCATGGCACGAGCGCTAGTAATAATTATTTTAATAAGTTTTGGAGTTTTTGTGGCCAGTCTGTCGGCTATTTCAAAACCTATTAATGCAGAGAAAGGAAACTCCAATCTTCCAAGTTTTGACGCAAAAACTAAATTAATTTTAGTGGGTTTGGGAATTTGCCCACAAAATCGCCGTACGAAAAAAGCCCCAAGTTCTTACTTAGAAAAAGTCAATCCCGTTTTAAAAAACGAAAAAAATCTACAAGCCGGCAAAGCCCTTTACGAGGAAAAAGCAAAACCAACTGCTTGCCGATTGTGTCATGGTTTTCGTGGTAGTGGAAACGGTAGATTGGCTATGAACCTGGATCCTCCGCCAAGAAACTTTTCATGCGCCGAAACTATGAGGTCGCTACCAGACGGACAATTATTTTGGATTATCAAGAAGGGGTCTAAAGGGACTGCTATGCCGGTTCACGAAAATCATTTAACAGATCGACAAATTTGGCAAATCGTCCATTATATTCGCGGTTTTATTAAATAGGTAGGCTGGGTCAAACTCTTATATATTTGAGAAGAATAAAAAAACTCCGCCCAGGGCTAAACCCGACCCCAAAAGGGCTAAAGCTGTTCCCCAATTCGTGCCAGAATATGTATTTTCTTCCTTACCTGCGGACTTTTGTTTAATCATATAACGTGGGTCTGCCATTTTTTCTTTTCGTTTATTCTCAAGTTTACTGCATAAACTTAGCAAGAATAATCCAAAAAAGGCTAACGCTATCCCCGTCCATTGATTTGAATTAATAAAATCCATTCCTGCTGCCCATGTATTGTTAAAGAATTATAAACATTATACTTATTTGAACGGAATAAAAAGAAAAAAACTTTAAGGCGAGATTTTAACTCCCCGAATTTTTGATATTTTCGTTATGCGGAATTTATTGATAATTTTCTAAGAAGGTCTTTGGGTAAGATAGATCGTTTAAGTTTGCATTCAAAAATTCGAAAAACAGACCAACCTTTTTCTTTTAAGCATTTGTTTACTTCTTTATCGCGTTTTTGGTTTCTAGCGATTTTGGTTTTCCAGTATTCTGCGTTGGATTTTGGAGAAAGGTTTCTACAATTGTGGCCATGCCAGAAACAGCCATCGGCAAATACGGCTACTTTTCTTTTAGGAAAAACAAAGTCGGGTTTACCGAATATGGGAAAGTTTCTTCTCCAACCCTTTAATTTTTTTTCTTTGAATAAATCGATCAGTTTTTTTTCGGTTGATTTGTTTCCCTTGGACTTAACGGCTCGCATTATGTTGGAGCGAACTTCTTTTGTGAAATTGTCGGCCATTTTAAAATTTAAAGCAAAAATCTAGTTGGATATTTTATTTATTGGGCTGAATTGGCAGTTTGGCGCGATGAAATAGCCTGAAATATATTAGGTAAAACTCTTTCAATTAGCGATTCTACTACTGGGATGGGAACTGTATTGCCAGCTTGCTTTTTTAGCTGGCTGTCGGAAACTACTATTTGAAACCAATCTGGAAATCCCTGTAACCGTAGAAATTCGCGAGGAGTTAATCGACGTTGACCATCTACCAATAAGTAGTTATGGGACGCTCCAGATCTTAAGGCGCATGAATAGGGATATGAACTGATATTACCTGATTTGTTTTCATGCCATATTGAAGGATAAACTTTTGGTTTATGTTTTTCTAATCGTTTCGTTCGAACCGTTTCGGAAACGTAATATTTCTTGGCAACGGTTTGCTCCAAAATTTGGTCTAGAGGTACAGGTTTTTTATCGCCTTCAGGAAAAATTTTGCCTTTTGGAGGTTCCAAGAGGCCAATAATAAACACCCGTTCTCGCCTTTGTGGCAACCCAAAATCTAATGCGTTTAAAACTTTATAATCCACCCAGTAACCAAGTTTAGATAAGGAATCTAAAATCTTATCTAAAGTTTTTCCCATATTATGACCGACGAGGCGTTTAACATTTTCTAAGATAAAAGCATATGGGCGTTTGGCTTCTAGAATTCTTAAGATCTCAAAAAATAAGGTTCCTCTAGCGTCCTCAAAACCATTTCCTTTACCGATAATACTGAATGGTTGGCACGGAAATCCCGCAAAAAGAAGATCGTGTTCGGGAATATCTTCTGAAGGAATTTGTTTAATATCGTCTTCTGGAGTTTCGCCGAAGTTTGCAAAGTAGCTATTACGCGCTGGTTGGTCAATATCGCAAGAGAAAACACATTGGTTATTTATTTGATGTTTTTTAAAAATGTTTTTTGCCGCGATGCGAAATCCTCCTATACCGCAGAATAAATCTATAAATTTTAGTTCGAAGTTATTTGGGTTTGATAAAGTCATAAAATGAATTTTATAAAATACGACTACAATCCTTTAATTGGTTTTCCGGTGGGATATTCTACTTGATAATCGATTCTTACAGTTTTCTTCTCGTTAGGTTTTAAGTCGATTTCCCAAGTAATTATATTTTTTTCGTCAACTTTTTGAGGAGTTGGAGAAATATTGTTAGTTTTTACTTCAATATTTTCATGGTATGAAAGGGGTAATTGGTCTTTCAGGGTCAGTAGTATTTCGCTTTTTTTAAAATTTTCGAGTTGTATTTCGTAAATATAGCGAAGACGATCTTTTTTATCAAAAAGACCTTCTTCTCCACCCTCTTTTCGAATTAATTTTCTTTCAACTTTTATATTTTCATCCGCCCCTAATCCAAGCTTAATTTCTTGGCCTGGAGCTGTTTGGTTCATCCATACCTTCCCGACAAAACTTTTATTGAGATAAATCCACCCTCTACCTTGTAGAAAATGAAACGGGCTTTTATTGATAGTTTTGGAGTTTAAATAGACGAAAGCCGATCGCTTTGGAATGCTAATATAATTTAAATCGATTGGAAACTTTTTTTCCATGATAGTAGATCTATGGTCTTTAACTCCTGAAGAAATAGTTTGTTTGTCTGAAAGCTTATAAATCAAAGACGTTCCTGTTTCTGTTACGACTGCTCCGCCTGCCATAGCCATTAGTGGAGCAGATTTCATTTCAGCCATGGAATCCATAGCCATTGGAGCTCTTAGACCTTTTCTTTGTAGATTCCTAGGTTTTGGAGGAGGTAAAAAATCGACAACCCAGGGAGAAAGATTAGGAGGAGCTCCACCCAGTGAAGGGCGACCTGTTGACAACTCCATGTCTACATTTTCCCAGTTTTCTCCAGTTCTTTGAACTATTTCTCCTTGGTACAAAATGGTTAGATTCTTTTTTTCAGTATCCGCCGAAAGTTGATAAACTGGTTTCCAGCGAGTGTTTGTAACCTGGTAGGTAATTTCTACATCTGAAATTGATTCTGAAGGGCTTTTCCAATCCAAAATTACTCGGTGAGAAGTTTTTTTGATCCCAGACTGCAAATCTCGTAATTCTTTTTCTGCCGCTTGCAGTTGTTTTTCAATTTTGGAGCGGTTATCTTCCGCTTTTCTTCGCTCTTCGCGGAACTGACTCCCGCGTGTTGAAATAAAATTTAAAGCCCGGTCCCAATCTTTTGGTCCTGTTTGATTATCATCCCCTATTATTGAATAAGGTTTGCCTTTTTCTGATTCTGAATCCACTAGCAAATCGATAAACTCTAATTGGAGGTCTAAAGTTTTTAAAAGGTCTTGCGCCGCCCTAAATTCTTTTTTAATAGATTGAACAATTTTTTCTTGTTTAATAATTTCATCGCTTAGAAAATCTTCGCCGTAATCGCGTTTTGTTTTTACATTAACCAAACGAGCTAGAGAACTGCCTACTAAAGATACTCGAACAGAATCTGAACGAACCGAATCAGGTAAGGGGCCAACGGAAAATTGATATTTTCCAGCGGGGATTTTTCTTTGAATAAAACGAGTTACTTCGGCGCGGTCGGTGTAAAGACGAACTTTGGAAATTTTTCCAGAAACAATATCGACGGGAAAACCAAGCGTGGGCAATAGAGCAATAAAGATGGCAAAAAGCAGAGCGAGTAGATTTTTCTTGTTGAAAATATTAAAGGTCATTTGAAGACCGCTCCTTAGATAGGATTCTATTGGTCGTTTCTCTTAGAATAGTTTAACTGTGTTCCAAAGGTTTTAAAACTTCAAATAAAAAGAAATGGGGTTTACAGTTTATTAGGATTTTAGTTAAAAAAACTTGCTCTAACTTATTGATTAAGCTAATCTTGTTTTGTTGGGAGTAGGGATGGCAATTATGATTGAACAACGTGAAAAGGGTTATCGTTTTTCTATTGAGCCGTTTTTATTGGCTGATTTTGCGAGCGTTTCTCAAGAAAATAAGATTTTAGATATAGGAACGGGTTCAGGAGTTATTCCTATACTTATATCTAAAAGAAAGTCAGGTTTAAGTATTGTCGCGGTTGAGATACAAAAATTGTTAAGCGATCTTGCTTTAGAAAATGTTCAATCTGCTGGGTATTCAGCCGCTATAAAGGTAATTTCGGGAGATTTTTTGGAAATTTCTAAGAAATTTCAGCCAGACTCATTTGATGTGATTTTGAGTAACCCTCCATATAGAAAATTAAATAGCGGTCGAATTAATCCAAACCCTGTTAAAGCGATTGCCCGTCACGAAGTTAAATTAAGTCTTCCAAATCTTGTTGAAGCCTCTTATCGCTTGTTAAAATCGAATGGAAGAGTTGTTTTATCCTATCCCACATCTCGAAAAGGCGAAGTCTTGGAGCAATTAAGCCGTTCAAAGTTGATGCCATTAAGATTACGAAACGTATATGGTCGTCCTGGAGCGATTGCGAAATTTTTTCTAGTTGAGGCGAAAAAATCAGTTATTGTTTCTTCGTTAGAAGAAGACTCAATATACATTTATAAACCAGACGGTTCTTATTCGGAAAATATGGAACGAGTCTATGCTTCCTTTGATTATCCTTGCCGGTCCCACAGGGTCGGGAAAAAGCGCGACAGCTCTGGAGTTGGCCGATAAGATTGGATCGGAAATAATTAGCGCCGATTCCATGCAAGTTTATAAGTATTTTGATATAGGAACGGCCAAACCTAGTAAAGAGATTAGAGGATTAATTCCCCACCATTTAATCGATATCCTTGAACCTGAGGAAAAATTCAACGCATTCGAATTTAAAGTTCAAGCTTTGGAAAAAGCTCGGGAAATTGCTAGCCGGGGTAAAGTACCCATGATAGTGGGCGGTACGGGATTATATCTTAAAACTTTGATATTGGGATACGATTGCGCCGTAATGGTTACTCCCGAAATCAATTCTCAAGTTAAGTCCGAAATTGATAAATGGGGCACGTGCCGAGTTCATGAAGAATTGGAAATAGTTGATCCAGAATCCGCAGAAAATATTTCCTGTAACGATCCCTTAAGAATTCAGCGAGCATTGGCGGTATTTCGTCAGACAGGAATCCCTTTATCTCAATTACACCGAGAAGGAACTTCTCTTGAAACAGAGTTTGACGTTAATTTTTTTTTACTGGAATGGAATCGGGAATCTCTTTATAAAAATGTTGAAATGCGAGTCGACTCAATGATTTCTCAAGGATGGGTTGAGGAAGTAAAAGAATTACAAAGACGAAAAATTAGCCAAGAATCGAGACCGTTTCAAAGTATTGGATACGCTCAAATCAGCCGTTTTTTAATTAATGAAATTCCCTGGGACCAAGCCGTTAAAGAAATAAAGCAAGAGACCCGCCGTTATGTTAAAAGGCAAATCACCTGGTTCAAAAAAATGCCCAACCATATACCTATTCCCGTATCTCCTAAGGATAATCCCGCCATGATAAAAAATAATATTTTTTCAAAAGCTCCTGGACTGATCTCTTTTTTAATTGCCCTGTGTTTTTCTTTTTGGAGTCCAGATCCAGTTAGGTCAGAAGTTTCTAAAATGGACCAAGCGGTAATTTTATTTGATAAGGGCGATTTTTCTGGATCAAATAAAGTTTTGTCTGATTATTTGAAAACTAACCTCTCAACGAAGGAAAAAGTTCCAGCGTTATTTTTGTCAGGATTGGTTTTAAACCAGTTAGGAAATTATGTTAATGCGGCAGACCGTTTAAAAGAATCTTTAAATTACGCTTCTCCTGTTGAGGGTTATATACGTTACGAGTTAGCGAAAGTTTTATTTCAATTAAAAAAATATTCATTGGCTTTGGATCAAGTGGAAAGATGTTTAAGCGAAAAACTTATTTTAAGAGTTTTTCCAAAGGCAGCATTACTAAAGGTTGATGCTTTAGAGAAATTAGGCAATCGTGCCGAGGGAATATTATTTTTAAATAAAGTCATAGCAAAAGTATCGACCAATAAAAGTTTATTAATGTCAGATTATAAGTTGCCTCAACTTTTATATAAACAAGGGAATTTGTTAGAAACGTTCAACAAATATTTTGATGCTTTTAATGTTTATAAAAAGATTTATATCAAATATCCTTTAAGCGAAGAAGCTGCTCTAGCCTTTGATCGTATGGAGAAAATAAAAACATTTCCTAAAGTATCTGTGCAAGACATTCACAATTGGGATCGAAAGATGCGTATAAAGGCGTTATCCAGTCGAGCTCAATTCCAAACGGTCATTAATGAAATTAAAGCCCATCCCGGAGTTTTAAATTCCATTGATGTTTATATTAACTTGGCTAACGCTTATCTCCAGCAAGGTAAAAGGGAGGAAGCAGCAAAAATCTTTAGAGAAATTTTGGAAAAATTTCCTAAACAATCTAAAACCCAGAAAGTGTTATTTGAATCTGGTAGAAATTTTTGGAATTTGGATAAAAATAAAGAAGCCGTAGAGAATTTCCGTGAAGCGATTCGTAGAAACCCCAGTAACCGCGTAGGAATGCGCGCTCGTTATTTTTTAGGAAGGGTTTTTGAGGCTGATGGGAGAAAAGAAGAAGCTATTCATGAATATAGGCAGCTACAGAAGAGATATGGACCGTTTGCGGAGGATGGGGCTTGGAGAATTGGATGGTTGAGTTATATTTCTGGGAATTTTAAAGTTGCTGAAAAAAACTTTCAATCCAATATTGATAGGTTTCAAAAAGGATATCTTTTGGAAGCAAATATATTTTGGAAAGCAAAGAGTTTAGAAAAAATGGGTGATGCCATTAAAGCCAATCAAGTTTTTAAAGAAGTGTCTTCAAGGTTTCCCTTTACTTATTATGGAACCATTGCCGCTAAAAAATTATCTAAGACAAGTCTTTCAAACGCCAAAAGGTTGATGGAACATAGATTGATTCAATCAGTTAATCTCTATCCAGATCCTAATCGAGAAGAGGTTAAAGCGCCAAAACTTGGAAAAAGTTCTCAAGAAAGGTTGAAAAGGGTTGAGATATTAGTAAATTTTCGACTAAACGATAGCGCGATTTTTGAAATTAAGCATATTGAAAGAAAAACACGTAAGACGTTTTCTGGCACTTTGTGGATAGCGGATTTATACGCAAACGCTGGAGCTTATAAAGAATCTCAAAGATTATTAGAACTTTTCGCTAATTTTAAAACAAAATTACGGGAGAAAGAGTTACCTCAAATTTTTTGGAAACGCTATTTCCCCTTGGTTTTTAAAGAAGATATTGACTCTCAGGCTAAAGTTTTTGGTATAGACCCTTTGATGGCAACAAGCGTTATTAGGCAGGAAAGCATGTTTGATCATAATTCTATGTCTATTGTTGGCGCCCGAGGATTAATGCAAATCATGCCCGATACAGGGAAAAAGTATTTTCATTTTGAAAATGACAAGCCGAAGTTTCAACCCAATATCCTTTTTGATCCAATGGTTAATATTCGTATAGGGACCGAATATTTGAGGGAACTTAATTCTAGATATAATGGAAATTGGGTTAAAATCCTAAGTTGTTATAATGCCGGACCCGATGCTGTTGCCGAGTGGGAGGCGCGGTTTCCGGAAACAAAGGATCCCGATGAGTTTGTAGAGCGAGTTCCGTATCCAGAAACCAGAAATTTTATAAAGCGAGTGTTAAGAAACCGAGGGGTTTATCGAGCGCTTTATGAGAAGAATTTAGCTACTTAAAATCCATTTTGAAAGTATTTTTATTAAAAAATCTTTGGCGAATTTTTTCTTAAAGTTTTATTTTTAAGTTACGACTTCGGAAATTGTTGTCGGTCATTCGTGAATTTTATTTAGATTTAGGGACATGTCGGAGGGTTTGATGAATCAAGGCGTATCTTCGGAGGATGCAGAGGATTGGGTGGATAAATACTCTACCCAAATGTTTAGGTTTGCATTAACGCGAGTAAAAGATCAAGACATTGCGGAAGAAGTTGTTCAAGAGACCTTTTTAGCTGCCTGGAAATCTAAAGATTCTTTTTCTGGCAAATCATCGGAAAAAAGTTGGCTGTTTGGGATTTTGAAACACAAAATATTAGATCATTTTCGCCAATTGAAAAAGAGAGGGGAAATCGAGTTTGGAGACCCTGGAGAATGGGAAACTGCTGAAAATCTTTTTCAAGCTAATGGGAAATGGAAGGCGCCTCCTACAAGCTGGGGAATCGACCCAGAGGAAGCCGCAGAAAACTTGCAATTAATGGAAGCTTTAAGCAAATGTGTCGAAAATCTTTCCGATCGATTTAAAAGTCTTTTTTTACTAAAAGAAATGGATGGATTAACTGCCGATGAAATTTGCGATCAACTAGAAATAAAACCTGCGAATCTTTGGGTCATGATGCATCGAATAAGAAGTCGCCTAAAAACTTGCTTAGAAACAAATTTTGAATTTTTGCAAGACGGGTTGGGAAAATGAAATCGTTATTTGGACGAGGAATGTCATTTATTGAGTCAATATTTAAAATGACTTGCAGAGATGTTTTCCCTTACGTTTCTGAAATGTTAGATCATGATATTCCTTTAATCCCTCGTGTGAAAGTAAAAATTCATTTAGCTTTATGCAATGTTTGCTCATTTTATCAAAAGCAGTTGGTGACCATAAAAAAGCTTTCCGAAAACCTCGGTTTGTCGCAAGAAGATCCTAAAAACGGGCCAGAGTTGAGAGATGAAAAAAAACTCCAAATTAAAGAAGCTCTTAAAAAAGAAAAATAGAGGTTTGATTTAGCGATGCGAAGATTATTAGTTCTTTTAATTTTTTTCCTTATTTTTTCTTTCAGTAATGGATGTGTGCATCGCCATGAAGTAGCTATTAATCCAAAAGTTTTTGTCAAACCTACCGCAATTGGAAATGGCAAAACGATTTATTTAAAAGTTGTCGATTCACGACCAAATAATGATATTTACAAGCGTGAGGGAAATTTTAAAACCAATAAGGTTAGAATCGTAGCCGATTCTAGCCTTGAAGATGCAATAACAGAATCTTTGCAAAGAGGATTTCAAGACTTGGGCTTTCGCGTAAAGACTCGTCCTCAGTCAGGCGCTGCGAATTTAAAAATCGCTATTCTAGAAACCAAATTTTCTATGTTTGCAAACTCTTCAGGTTTTCATCAACAAATGAGAGCAGGATTTAAGGCGATCGTTGAAATAGGAGGGAAAAATCACGCTCAAATTTATCGAGATGCTCAAAAAGTTTCTCAAAAAGTACCTTTTGGAAGATTTTTGAATGAAAGATTAATTAATTTGGCTATTTCCCAGTCATTGCAAAAAATCTTTTCAGATCCAAAGTTATTGAATATCCTTACTAATCAATCCTAATTTTACTTCTATTAAATGTTGACGATTGTCTGTCAATTTCTTATAATCTATTGACTTTAAATAATTTATGAGGTTTTGAAGTGAGATTTTTTTTGTGTTTCCTTTGTTTTTTGATTTCATTTTCTCTATTTTCAGGTTGTGCGGGAAGAGGAAAGCAATTTAATTGGAAGAAAGCGGAAAGAAAATGGAATGAAATAAAACCCGACCCAAAATATAAAGAAGTAAGTCCGACAATGGAACATGAAATGGAAGTCCTTTTACAGAAAGGGTGTGATAAGGAAAGAAAGCTCTACGATAATGACGCTGCATATCTTTATTCTCTCATCCCTGGAGGAGGTCAATTATATACCGGAGAAACAAAAAAAGCTCTTTGGTACATGGCTGGCTCCTTTTTGATCATTCCATATTTTATTTCCTTTGAAGACGCTCAAAAAACTGTGGATTACTACAACTTTCAACATACCATTAATTATTGCAAAAAAAAGTTACGCTTTACCGAAAATTCCACTAGTGGCAAAATGGACTCAAAAGCGTTAAAATTACCCGCCAAATAAATTCTTTTCAAATTTTTTTAAAAAACTCAAGGTAAATTGGTAGCGTATTAAATTTTGAATATACGTCTCCAATATGAATACGATAGACATGAATGAGGAAATGATATGTCGGCCAAAAGAGCTCTGATTACTGGAATTACAGGGCAAGACGGTTC